>CAVXGM010000010.1:0-888169 GCA_963761265.1 Bryobacterales bacterium | reverse complement strand
GTTGAACGCGGAATTGGCCTCCACCAAGCGGAGCAACTGCGCTTTCAACTCTACTGGATCGGCCGGGAAGGGCACGTGAACCTTAGCCGCGTCGCGCTGCATGCGCTCCCAATGGCGCTCGAAAGCGAACGGAACTCCGTCGGCGATGCGCAGCGTGCTGAACACGCCCCAGCCATTGAGCAGACCCACCTGACCCGCGCTCAGGCTTTTTTCATGCGCGTCCAGAATTGCGCCGTTGTGCAGCACGAAGCGATGCATATCTTTAATGTTATCGCTTATCGGATAGATGAAAGAAATCGAGCTTTCATTTTGGACCGTACCATTAGTACGCAGAGTACGCACACGTCCCACCCGGCGCGTTTCCGTCTTGTACCCGTCTGGGAGCCATGTTAAGCTTGCCAAGAAATTCCGAACCTGCGAATGGCTGTGTTGAGATCTTGCCGCTGCTTTGCGCGGATTGCATCGGCCTAGTTAACTATGGAGTTCTGCGCACAACCATCTCGCAATGATACTGAGGTTTTTGCCGCGCCACTGCGCTCGAAATTTCTCGCTTATGCCGCATACGGCATTCGAATCGGACTTGAAACTACACTGGACGTGATACCGTATCTTTCATCGCCGCTGATCCCTGGCGCGGAGCTGGATGCATCCGAACCGGCGGGCTGCCCGTTTCCGTTTTCAACCCGCGCGATCGGAGAATGGCGATTTAATTTTTCAGGTTTCCGGCGAGAGCTCCGAGGTGTTCTCGTCCGGCAACATCGAGGCTTCTGCCCTGGAACAGTTGGACGCAGCGGGACTGATGGAGACGCTGGCCGAGCCGGAACAGGATACCCAGCGTACTTCGGGGCGCGAGGTGGCTCGCCGGCTTGCGCTCGGGGAGCTTTCGGCTTCCTGGTTCCATCGATGCTTCTATATTGGCGCCTACACCTGCCATGGCCCTCAGCTTGGGCTCCATCGAGTGAATGGTGCGACGGGCAGTGCGGTAAGGCTTCCAGATCGAGAGCCCTAGCCACGGCAATCCACGCAAAACTCACGGCCGCGAACGCGGCAGGCGACCGCGGGGATGCTCGCAATGAGTACCGGTTGCTGCTACGGTGCATCCGGCGCGCACTCAGCCGAGCCGCGAACCGCTGGGTTTTCCGTCTGAAGGTTTCCCGTGGCCACGCCTCATCGCGTTGGCGCATCGCCATGATGTGATGCCGCTGCTGAACGCCGCATTAGCCGGCTCAGTTTCGGTTCCGGCCACGGCGCGTCGCCGGCTGGAGAGCCATTGCCGCACGGTGATCGCCCATAACCTTGCTCTGGCGTCCGAACTGGCGGAATTACTGGAACTGTTCGAACAGTCGGGTGTAAGTGCTGTGCCGTTCAAAGGGCCAGCGTGGACCCAAGCTCTGTATGGCGATTTGGCGCGCCGCCAGATCCGCGACCTGGATATTTTCGGGATCCTTCCGAGGCCGCGCGAGCAGGCAATTTACTTGCCGCACGGGGTTATGTTCGCACCGAAAGATCCAAGGCTAAGCCGATAGCTCAGTGCAAGGACCTCGAATTCAAACATCCCGGAACAGGCCTGCATCTGGAGCTGCACTGGTCCGCCTGTGAGTGCTGGGAGGATCAACAGGCGTCCAAGCTGAAGCTCTGGAATCCTGCCTCTACGATAATTCTGCTGAATCGCCCAATGCCTTTGCCCTCGGCGGAAGACATTTTTTTTCTGCTGGCCATTCACGGAGCCGAGACACCGCTGGGAATCGCTGAAATGGATTTGCGACATCGCCGTATTCCTGCAGGCATTCCCAGAATTGGACTGGGACGCCGTTCTCGCTCAGGCCGGTAAAATCGCGCGCAAACGCATGGCTTTGCTGCCTCTGGCTCTGGTGAATCAGCTCTTCGACATAGCACTGCCGGCTTCTGTGAGAAAGGCGATCGAACAGGATGCGGCGGTCTCTGCGCTAGCCGCCCGCATTCAACGGCGCCATCGCACCGATGGGCACGCTCATCTCCACCGGCGAAGAAAAGCCATTGCGGAACTGGTTTACTGGGAAGGAATGCGTATCCGGATGCGGGAAAGCCGGTTGGAACGCTGCTGTTTGCTGGCGGCATTTCTTTTCCGCCAGATCAAACCAAATGCGAACGACCGCAATAGCTTGCCGCAGCGCAGCCTGCCCGAGCCGCTCTATTGGCTAATCCGGCCCTTCCGGCTGGTGGGAATCTACGGTCCGGCTTCGATTGTAAAATTCGCCCGCGATTTGATGGGCCGTGGAGATTTGATCGGCGGTGGATAAGACCCGGGCGCGAGCGGCTCTCGCGGTTGATGTCTTACCCACTCCCTGCGACCGAATCCCAGCCCTGAGCTGAAATTCTGTAGAATGAAATTTCACGCCGTGAACGTCGTTCATCCCCGGCGATGAAACCGTTACTTTCACACACAGGAGTTCAGGAGTTCAATGCCAGTCACACAAGCGGGGCTCGAAGGGATTGTAGCCGCCGAGTCGAATATCTGTTTCATCGATGGGGATTTGGGAATCCTGAGTTACCAGGGCTACAACATCCACACCCTGGCCGAGCACGCCACGTTTGAGGAAGTGATCTACCTGCTCTGGCACGGCAAGCTGCCCAAGCAATCGGAATTGGATGCGCTCAAAGCCAATCTGGTTCAATACCGGCCGATCCCGAAAGAGGTAGTCGAGTTTCTCGGCAAGGTGCCGAAAGCCCCTCCCATGGACGTGCTGCGCACCGCGGTGTCCATGCTGGCGCTGTACGATCCCAAGGCGCGCGACAATTCCATGGAGGCGAATGTCGAGAAGGCCACCCGCCTGATGGCGCAAACGGCGACCATTGTCACTACCTTCGATCGCCTGCGCAACCGGCAAGCCGGTCTTGGAGGGCGATCCCAAGCTGGGATTCGCGGGCAACTTCCTTTACACGCTCACCGGCAAAAAGCCGGACGAGGTGATGGAGCGCGTGTTCGATGTCGCGCTGATCCTGCACGCCGATCATGAATTGAATGCGTCCACCTTCGCCGCCCGCGTGGTGGCGGCCACGCTTATCCGATATTCACTCCGCCGTGACCGCGGGCATCGGAGCATTGAAAGGGCCCTTGCATGGCGGCGCCAACGAAGAAGTGATCCGCATGCTGCTGGACGCCGGCGACGAAAAAACGGCGCTAGCGCATGTGCAGAACATGCTGGCCAACAAGAAGAAGATTCCCGGCTTTGGCCATCGCGTCTATCACACCGAAGATCCCAGAGCCACGCACCTGCGGGCGCTGTCGGAGGATCTGGGCCGCCGCACCGGGCACCTGGATCTGTATCTGACGTCGAAGAAGATCGAAGAGACCATCAAGGACCAGAAGCACCTGAACGCGAACGTCGATTTCTATTCGGCGTCCACTTATTATTCGCTGGGAATTCCGATCGACCTGTTTACGCCCATCTTCGCCGTCAGCCGCATGTCGGGATGGACCGCGCACGTGCTGGAGCAATACCGCAACAACCGGCTGATCCGGCCGCGGGCCGATTACACGGGCAAGCCGGTGGGCGAAGAAGTGGATTCCGATCGGCGAGCGCTGGACCGCTTCAGCGCCGCAGATGAACGCCGATAAACGCAGTATAAATGCATGATCTCTCGTTCTTCCGGGCCAACCTGGACTCCATTGCCCAGCGGCTGGCCACGCGCGGATATCAGCTCGACCTCGAACAGTTCCGGGCGCTGGATTCCGAGCGCCGCGCCGCGCTCACGAGGCCGAGCAGCTGAAGGCGCAAGAGCAACGCCAAGAGCGCGAGATCCGCAAGCTCGAAAGCAGGGCAAGGACATCTCCGCCATCCAGCAGGAGAGTCCGGGTGATCGCGCGATCAAGATCGCGGCGCTGGACGAAAAAGCCAAGAGCCGTCGACGAAGCTTTTCGCGATTTGATGGCGGGCGTTCCGAATATTCCGCACGAATCCGTGCCGGTGGGCAAGAGCGCGGACGACAATGTCGAAGTCCGGCGCTGGGGCCAGCCTCGCCAGTTCGATTTCGAGCCCAAGGCGCATTGGGATCTGGGCCCGGAGCTGAAGATCCTGGATCTGGAGCGCGCCACCAAAATCACCGGCGCGCGGTTTGCCGTTTACTGGGGCATCGGCGCGCGTCTGGAGCGCGCGCTCATCAACTTTTTTCTGGACGTTCACACGCGCGAGCACGGATATACCGAAGTGCTGCCGCCGTTTCTGATCAACTCGGCCAGCTTGTTCGGCACCGGCCAGCTTCCCAAGTTCAAGGAAGATCTGTTTAAGATCGAGAACACCGATTTCTGGCTCGCGCCCACGGCCGAAGTCCCAGTCACCAACCTTTTTCGCGATGAAATACTGAACGCCGCCGATCTGCCCGATTTCACTGTGCGCTTATACGCCGTGCTGGCGCAGCGAGGCCGGGTCCTACGGCCGCGACGTGCGCGGCATCATCCGGCAGCATCAGTTCCAAAAGGTGGAACTGGTGAAGTTCACGCTCCCCGAGCAAAGCTGGGAGGAGCACGAAAAGCTGACCGCGGACGCCGAAGACATCCTGAAGCGCCTGGGGCTGCCGTTCCGCACGGTGGTTCTCTCCACCGGCGATATGAGCGCATCATCGGCGAAGACCTACGACCTGGAAGTGTGGCTGCCGGGCCAGAATGCCTACAAAGAAATTTCCTCGTGCTCCAACTACGAAGCCTATCAGGCGCGCCGCATGCCGATTCGCACGAAAACCGGTAAAGGGAAGACCGAGTTTGTTCACACTCTGAACGGCAGCGGACTGGCCGTTGGCCGCACCTGGGTGGCGATTGTGGAAAATTATCAGCAGGCCGACGGCAGCGTGATCGTTCCCGAAGTGCTTCGTCCTTATGTGGGCGCCGAACGCCTCGATGGCCGAGTCACAGACCTTCCACTAAATTTCCCGCGGCCGAAGTCTTTGCCACGCCGAAAGTTGATTCGCTCGCAGCCCTCGGCGCGGCTGCGGTTTGCCCCGAGGAGTCCATGGGTAACCTGAAGCCGGAATCCATCCCGATTCAAGGCATGGTCCTGGAGGCAGAATG
Organism: Bryobacterales bacterium; assembly: GCA_963761265.1. Taxonomy (GTDB): domain Bacteria; phylum Acidobacteriota; class Terriglobia; order Bryobacterales; family Bryobacteraceae; genus Palsa-89. The sequence continues at coordinate 883,125 of CAVXGM010000010.1, read as the reverse complement.
TTCCGTTTCAGACCCTGGTTGCTGTGCGTGGTGATGCTGTGTCTGGCGCTCAGCTCGAAGCTGGGGGCCACTCCGCCCCTCGCCACCATTAGCGATACGCTCTTCAACGCGGACGGAACGTTCTTCAACGGCGTTGTTGTGATCTCCTGGCCCAGTTTTGAGGCCTCCGATACTTCCAACGTCGCTGCCGGAACCCAGAACATCCCGATCAAAAATGGAATCTTGTACGTCCAACTGATCCCCACCACCAACGCCGACACTGCAGCCGTCTACACGGTTCAATACACCAGTTTTGGGGTCACCCAGTTCAGCGAGGCTTGGGCCGTGCCTCCCAGCGGCATTCTTCCGTATCGGGTGCGCGATGTGCGGCTGGCCGCCGGATCGGTGAGCGGCTCGGCACCCGCTGCGGCGACCATCATCACGATTGGCGACGTTACGGGCCTGCAGAGCGCACTCAATGTGCGGCCCCCGGTTGGTACAGCCTTTACCATCTCCCGATCCGCGGTGATCGATGCCACCGGTGCGATTGACGGCGCGATCGGCAATCCGGGGGATTGTTTGCACGTGGACGGGACCTCGGGACCATGTGCCAGCGTCTCCACCACATTCGTGGACAGCGAGGTTCCCTCCGGAACCATCAACGGCAGCAATACCATATTCACTCTGGCGAATGTGCCAAATCCACCCTCCAGCCTGGCCCTGTTTCGCAACGGGTTGCTGCTGACGCAGGGCGGGGATTACACGCTCGCGTCAAACGCGGTCACCTTTCAAACCGGCGCGCTGCCGCAGACCGGAGATGTCCTGGCGGCTTCTTATCGGTTGTCGGTGAGCATTCCCGGGGTTGGCTTCGTGGATCAACAGGTGCCTGCCGGAGCTATCAACGGTGTGAACGCCATCTACACTCTCAGCCAGTCGCCCAGCCCCAGCGCCAGCCTGGCGGTTTATCGGAATGGACTCCGGATGACACCCGGAATTGACTATACGCTGAGCGGGGCGGTAATCACTTTTATGGCCGGTTTGGTCCCCCAATCCAGCGACACCCTTAGTTGTTCCTACCGGATCGCCCAATAGATTGCAAGGATTAAGGGTGTTTGATGACCTAGCTACGGTCTTTTCTTAGTTGCTCGTAGCCCGCAACCGGTTCAAAATAGAACCATTGAGGCCGAAGATTATGAGCGGATTACTGCTACGTTTGTGGCTGGTTCGTCTGTGGAAGGACGAGCGCGGGCAGGACTTGATCGAGTATGGGCTCATGGCTGCCGCCGTTTTGGTTGCAGTGGCCGCCATTCTTCCCACCACACTCATGCCTACGGTCAGCAACGTTTTCTCTATGATCGGCAGCGTGCTGAGCGCTAGCTAACTTTTCGCTGGCTCATTGCGGACCAGCAAGATCAAAACCGCCGCCAGAAGTGACGCGCCGGCCAGATACCAGATCCCGGCCGCATAGCCGCCTGAGGCCGTGCTCAGCGCTCCCAGCAGATAGGGCCCGGCAAATCCTCCCAGGTTTCCGATGCAGTTGATCGCGCCCACGGATGCGGCCGCCGTTGCGCCTCCCAGCAAAGATGCCGGTATGGCCCAAAAGGCCGGCAAGCGCGCGCTGATCCCAATTCCGGCGAGCGAAAACATCACAATGCCGGCCGCGATGTTACCGCCGGTCCATATGCTTCCCGCCAAGCCGGCAGCCAGAGCGAGATAGGCCGCCGCTGTGTGCCATCGGCGCTCGCCCGTCCGGTCGGAACTCCAGCTCAATAGCAGCATCACCGGCCAGGATGCCAGGAAGGGCAGGGCGGCGACCATCGCCACCTGGAACGAGCTGAATCCGGAAAGCCTCTGAATCATCTTTGGCAGAAAGAAGCTGAAGCCATACTGCCCGCAGGATCCCAGGAAGTAGACCAACGTGAGGAGCATGACATCGCGATCCTGGAACACGTGCCAGAATGCGTGCCACGCGGATTGGGATTGGGCCGGCTTCCCCGCGGCCTCGCGCGCCAGTTCGCCGGTGATCCAGTCGCGCTCTTCGTCAGAGAGCCAGCGCGCGTCGCGCGGGCGATCCGTCAGATAGAACAGCGCCACAATTCCGGCGATCACGGCCGGAACGCCTTCTAAGAACAGCAGCCATCGCCAACCGGAGTACCCGAGCCAATGAATCTGGAGCAATGCGCCGGAGATGGGAGCGCCGATTACCTGCGCGATCGGAATGGCCGACATGAACATAGCCATGGCGCGGGCGCGATCCTGCTCGCGATACCAATGCGTCAAATAAACCACCACGCCGGGAAAGAATCCAGCCTCGGCCACGCCCAGGATGAAGCGCGCCCAATAGAATTGATGGGCGGTGTGAATCAGCCCGGTGAGCGATCCCACCACGCCCCACGAAATCATAATGCGCGCGATCCATTTGCGCGCGCTCCACAGCTCCACCAGCAGCGAGCCGGGAATCTCGAGCAGCACATATCCGGCGAAAAAGATGCCCGATCCCAGGCCGAAGACGGTGTCCGAGAAGCCCAGCTCGCGCGTCATATCCAAGCCCGCGAAACTGACGTTGATGCGATCCAGGAACGCGATGATGTACAGCAGAAACAGGAACGGCAGCAGATGCCGGTTGATGCGCTTCCGCGTTCGTTCGGCCACCGAGGCGGACTCGCGCGTGGGAGGGGCTCGCAACGCAGAATGATATCAGAGTGCGCCGGTATTATTGCCAGCCGCCGCCGAGCGCGCGATAAAGCTGCACCACCGATTGCAGTTCCACCAGCCGCAACTGCGCCAGCGATAGCTGCCCGGCGAACAGGTTGCGCTCGGCATCCAGGACTTGCAGGTAGCTGTCCAGCCCTCCGCGATACCGCAGAGTCGACAGCCGCACGCTTTCCGACAGCGCATGCACCAGCTTTTCTTCCTCGATCCGCTGTTCGCGCGTGCGGGTGTGCGCGGCCAGGGCGTCGGCCACCTCGCGCAGCGCGCTGTAAATGCTTTTTTGATACGTGAGCAGCATCTCGCGCTCTTGTGCTTCCGTCAATCGGACGCCAGCGCGCAGGCCGGCGTGGAAAATCGGAAGCAGGGCCGTGGGAGCGATCGATTCCAGGCGGGCCGGGCCGCTAAACATGCCGGCCAGTGAGCGGCTCTGGCTTCCGAGCAGTCCGGTGAGCGAAATATCCGGGAAGAACAGCGCGCGCGCCGCGCCGATTTGCGCATTGGCCGCGATCAAATTGTCTTCAGCCTGGCGAATGTCGGGGCGGCGTTCGAGCAATGAGGACGGAAGTCCCGCCGGCAGGTCGGGTGCCGCGGTGATCTGTTCCAGTGTCTGGCCGCGCGGAATTTCCGACGGCGCGTTTGCGAGCAGCAGGCTCAACGCATCTTGGGCTTGAGCGATGGAACGCTGTACGCTCGGAATGGCCGCGGTGGTGGTGTAGAGGAATTGTTCGGCTTGCTGGACTTCCAGCCCGTTGGCCGCGCCGCGATCCTTGCGCACCTGGATCAACCGCAGATTGTCGCGCGCGATGCCGTTGTTCTGCCGGGCGATTTCGAGCTCCAGGTCCTGCTCCCGAAGTTCAAAATACGTGGTCATGACATCGGAGATCAGCGAAATGACGACGCCGTTCCGCGCCTCTTCCGACGAAAGATATTGGGCGCGCGCGGCTTCGTCCAAGCGCCGCAATCGGCCCCACAAATCCAGTTCCCAGTTAAACTGCAAACCGGCTTGCGTGTAGCTGGTGGCGAGATTGGTGCCCGGCGCGATGAACGGGAACGAACCGATGGAAGAGCTTCTGGACGCTGTGAACGAACCTTGCGCATCAAGCGTGGGTAAGAGATTGGCGCGCGTGATTCCGTATTGCGCGCGAGCCTCCAGGACGCGTTCGGCCGCGATCCGGATATCGAAGTTCTTCTCCAGCGCCGTCGTGACCAGTTGCTTTAAGGTTGCATCCTGGAAAAGATCGAACCACTTCTTGTCGGCGATCGATTCTTTGGTCGCTGGAGAGCCGGGGAATTGCGGTGGGAAGGCTGGTTGCCGGCCGATGATAGTTCGGCCCCACCAGGCAACCGCAGAGACCAAATGCGAGAAGCAGCGGGAAGACGAGACGCCGCATCAATCGGTGGCCTCGACGGTTTGCGGCTCATGCTGCGTCTCAAACTTCTTTCCTCTGCCGCGCCGCTCGACGAAACTTTCGATGACGTAGTATTGCACCGGCACAAAGAAGATAGCGAGCAGCGTGGCCGCGTGCATCCCTCCGAACACCGCGGTCCCAAGCGAACGCCGCGATGCCGCGCCGGCGCCGGTGGCCACAAACAGCGGCACCACGCCCAGGATGAATGCGAACGACGTCATCAGAATGGGCCGCAGCCGCAACTTTGCGGCGTGCAAAGCGGCTTCCCGGACCGGCATCAGTTCCCGCTGGTGACTGTCCTTGGCGAACTCGACGATCAGGATCGCGTTTTTGGCGGCCAGTCCGATCAGAGTCACGATGCCGATCTGGGTGTAAACGTCGTAAGGATAATCGCGCAAATATACGGCCAGCAGCGCGCCGAAAAGTCCCAACGGCAGCGACAGCAGCACCGCCAAAGGAATCGACCAGCTTTCATACAGCGCCGCGAGACACAAGAAACACCAGCACCGTGGCGAATCCGAAGATCACGCCTTCGTGCCCTTGCGCGAGCTTTCTGCTGATAGGTGGTGCCGGTCCATTCGTAGCCGTAGCCGGTGGGCAGAGTTTGGGCCGCCACCTTTTCCATGGTGTCGATGGCCTGGCCGGAACTGACGCCCGGCGCCGGCGCGCCCAGAATCTGAATCAGCGCGATAGCGGTTGTAGCGGAACACAACCTCCGGGCCGCTGGAAGGCTTGATGGACGCCAGCGTACCCAGCGGGATCATGTTTCCGTCCATGCTGCGCACGTAGAAACGATCGATGTCCGAGGGCTGATTGCGAAACTCGGGCTCGGCCTGGATCAGCACCTGCCAGGTGTGGCTGAAGCGGTTAAAGTCGTTCACGTACAAACCGCCCAGAAATGTTTGGAGCGTGTTGTAGGCGTCGGACACCGGCACGCCCATGGTTTCGCAGCTTGTCCAGGTTCATGTCGATGCTGTAAGTGGGCACGCTGGCGCGGAAGGTGTTTACCGCGTTGCCGATTTCCGGATGCTTGCGGGCAGCGTCCACCAGCGTGTCCGCCACGTTGCTCAGCTGTTCCAGCTCGCCGCCCGCGCGGTCTTCCAGCATGAACTGGAACCCGCCGGTGTTGCTTAAGCCGAGAATGGGCGGAAAACCAAATGCGGTGGTAAATGCTTCGGGAACGTCGGCGAACGCGCGCTGCGTACTGGCCAGAATCGCATTGAGCTGCAGGTCCTTGGTCTTGCGCTGATCCCAGGGAGTGGTGATCACGACGATGGTGGCGACATTGGACGCGTTGGTCTGCGTGGTGAAATCGGTGCCGCCGATCACGAACCAGGACTCCACGCCTTTCACTTTTCCCAAGCCGCTCTTCCAGTTTTGCGACAGCGGCATCGGTCCGATCGATCGAGGCGCCGTCGGGCAACCGCACCGGAACGAAAAAGGCGGCCTGATCTTCATCGGGCAGGAATCCGGCGGGCAGGATCTTGAACAGCCACGCGCCCGCTACCCAAAACACACGCCAATGCCACAAGCGCCAGAGCCGAGCGGCGAATCATCACGCCGACGCCGGCCAGATATCGATTGGTGGCCCATTCGAAAGCCCGATTGAAGCAGGCGAAACAGAAAATGCAGCGGACCGTGCGTCTTGGTGTGCGGCTTCAGCAGCATCGAACTGAGCGCCGGGCTGAGCGAGAGCGCGCTGAAGGCCGAGAGCAGCACGGAGCTGGCGATGGTCAGCGAAAACTGACGATAAATCTGCCCGCTGATTCCGCCAAGAAACGCCACTGGAATGAACACCGCGGCCAAAATGCAGGCGATGGCGACCACCGGCGCGGACACCTGGTCCATGGCGCGTATGGTGGCTTCGCGCGGCGCCATCCCGTCGTCGATATTGCGCTGCACGGCTTCCACCACCACGATCGCGTCGTCCACCACGATGCCGATCGAGAGCACCAGCCCGAACATGCTGGTGATGTTGATGGAAAAGCCGAGCAGCGGGAACAGCGCGATGGCGCCGATCACCGCCACCGGCACGGTCAGCAGCGGAATCAACGTCGCGCGCCAGTTTTGCAGGAAGATGAAGACCACCAGAATCACCAGGCCGATGGCGGACGAGCAGCGTGAAAATCACGTCCTGAATCGATGCCCGGACGAAACGCGTTGAATCGTAGGGGATGGTGTAATCGATGCCGGCCGGGAAGTTCAGCTTGGCCTGCCGCATGAACGCGTTCACCTGGTTGGAGGTGTCCACGGCATTCGCGCCCGGCGAAAGAAACACGATCACATTGCAGGAAGGCTTGCCGTTGATGCGGCTGAAGCCCGAGTAGGTGAACGCGCCGAGCTGCACTTTACCGATATCGCGAATGCGAAGCAGCGAAGCGTCGGGCTGCGCGCGCAACACGATATCGCCGAACTGTTCGGGATCCACCAGCCGCCCGGGAGCGGTCACCGCATATTGAAAATCGGTTCCGTGTGGGAGCGGGCGCCTCGCCCAGCGCACCCGCCGGATTCTGCCGGTTCTGCGCGTTGATGGCGTCGCTGACGTCGGTGGCGGTCAGCCCGAGCTTGGCCATCTTATCGGGGTCCACCCAGACGCGCATCGAATAGACCTGTTGCGATGAAAGCCGCGAATCGCCCACGCCCGGAAGACTGCCGATTTGATTCAGCAGATTGATCTGGGCGTAGTTGGTGAGAAACAGCGAATCGTAGCGGTCGTCGGGCGAAATCAGGCCGACCACCATGAGGAACGCGCTTGACACCTTCTTCACCATCACGCCTTGGCGCTGCACTTCGGGAGGCAGGCGCGGCAGCGCGATGTTCACTTTGTTCTGCGTCTGGACAGTGGCGGTATCGGGATTGGTGCCGAGCTTGAAAGTGACAGTGATCGTGATGGACCCGTTGTTGGCGCTGCTCGAAAGGAAGTACATCATCCCGTCCAGGCCGGCCAGTTGTTCTTCGATGGGCTGCGCGACGGTCTTTTCGAGATCGATGGAATTGCCGCCCAAGTAGCTGGCCGTGATCTGGACCACGGGCGGGACCACTTCGGGAAACGCCGCGATCGGAAGATTCGGGATCGCAACGACGCCCAGAATCACGATGACGATTGCGATGACGATGGCGAAGACGGGCCGGTCAATGAAAAATCGCGCCATGCTGAATTAGCGGCCCTCGCCCGCGTCGGCCTGATAAGGCTTCGGATTCACGCGCGCGCCGGGCCGCACCTTGAGCTGGCCCTCGACGATGACGCGGTCGCCGGGCTTCAGCCCCTGCTCGACAATCCAGTCTTCTCCCACGCGTTCGGCGGTGGTGATGATGCGGAGTTCGCACGATGTTGTCCGACGCCGACGGTAAGCACGGTTTGCTGGCTTTGCAGTTGCTGGATAGCGCGCTGCGGAACCAGAACGACGTTGCGGCGCAGCTCTGTCTCGACGCGCACCTTGCCGAACTGTCCGGGCAACAGCGTGTGCCGCGGATTCGGAAAGCTGGCCTGTAATTCCAGCGTGCCGGTTTTCGGGTCCACTTGATTGAGCGTATTTTCGATGCGCCCCTTTTGGGGGAATTCGCTGTTGTCGGCCAGGATCAGCGTCAGCGGCGATTTGAGCAACGTGGGATTCTTCTGGAACGACAGATAGCGCGACTCGGTGACCTTGAAGCGAACCCAGATGGGATCGAGCGGAACAATGGTGGTGAGCGGCTGCAGCGGCGTTCGCAGTCACCAGTCCGCCCACCGGAACCAGCGTATCGCCGATCAACCCGCTGATGGGCGCGTGAATGGTGGCGTAATCCAGATTGAGCTTCGCGGTGCGCAGCGCGGCGCGCTGAGCTTCCATCTTTCCCTGGGTGGACGAAATCTGCGTCTCGGTTGAAAGCCGCGTCTGATCCACATTGGCCTGGTTGGCTCGCACGTTGGCTTCGCCCGCGTGCAGCGCCGCAACGGCGCCGTCCAGTTCCTGCTGCGCGGCGGCTTCGTCCTTCACCAGCGGTTTCAGACGATCGTAGTCCTGCTGCGCTTTGACGCAGATTGGCTTGGGAGGCGGCCAGGTTCGCCTCGGCCTGCAACAGCGCCACCTGCTTGCGCGCGAACTCAAGATCCGCCTCGCTCTGCGCGAGATTGCCTTTGGCCTGCTCCACCGCGGCCTGGTAGGGACGCAGATCCAAAACGTAGAGCACGTCGCCCGCATGCACTTCCTGGCCCGGATGGAACAGCCACTTGTCGATGTAGCCATCCACCCGGCCGCGCACTTCCACCGTATTGCGCGCGTAGGTCTGCGCCGGATATTCCGAGATCACCGGCACGTCGCTGGCTTGCACTTCGGTAACCGCCACTTCGGGCGCGGGCGCTTCGGCGGGACGCTGGTTCTGGGCCGCGGAATCGCACCCCGACATGAAAGCGCAAGTCGCAACCGCGAGCATCAAAACGAGTTTCGAATAAAGGATACGATCGGAAACCATCAACAGCCTTTGGCCTGAAAGCCTTTGGATGCACCGCGGCGCTCTTTGGAACCAACTCTTTGCAGGCTAACTTCTCCATTTTAACGAATGCAGTCTGGCCGCGTGCCGTGCGGGTGGAGCACATGGCGAGGCCGGTTTGCCATTCCCTGCAGGATTGGTGAGCCCAAGCGCCACGGCGCTCAAACGCACCCAGCCCGGGTGGTTTCCGCAAATTAACTCGCAACCGCTCCTTCCAGGTGATCAAACATTGCCTGAAGCCATTCTTGTCACCGGTATATACTGGCATCTACCCGAGAACATGCCATGAAAATCGACCTCTCGCGCCTGCTGGTCTTGCTGTCCGCCGGCGCCGCATGCCTCCAGGCGCAGAATGCTCGCCCGGAAGCGGGCCCATTCGACGCCGCCCGGCTGAACATGCATGCTCAGCCGGCGCAAGGCGTGGCGATTCGCGCCGGGCGCTTGTTCGATTCCAAATCAGGCACGATGCTCCGCGACCAGGTCATCATTATTCAAGGCGATCGCATCACCGCCACTGGTCCCACCGATCGCGTGCAGATTCCATCAGGCGCCGAAGTCATCGATCTCAGCGGAGCCACCGTCCTGCCCGGACTCATCGATCGTCACGTGCATCTGATGCAGGACCAGCAGCCCAACGATGCGCGCGCCGCGTTTTCCGGCCTGAATTACGCCCTCAAGGATCTGAACGCCGGATTCACTACTCTGCAGGACATGGGCTCGCCCTACACGTACGCGACCGTCGAACTGCGCGACGCCATCAACAAAGGCCAAGTCCCCGGACCGCGCCTGCAGGTGGCCGGACCGCAGTTGAATCCGCGAGCCGCCGCTTACTATCCCGCGCCGTCCGTCGTGATGCCGTTCGGCCAAAATCTCGGCCCCAACGCGTGGCAGCTTTCGGGCGACGTGAATTCGCCGTGGCTGGCGCGCGCGGCGGTGCGCGAGCACTCGCACTACGGCGTGGATTGGATCAAAGTTTACGAGACCGAAGATTACGAAGGCGGCGGTTATCCCGATCCGGCCGGCTCCGGCGCGTTCACGCCCGACGGCAAGATGATCAACGTGCCGTCGCTCACGCTCGAAGAGAATCAGGCGATCGTGGATGAAGCGCATCGCCGCGGCCTGCGAGTCGCGTGCCACGCTTATGGCGGCGAAGGTCTGCGCAATTGCCTGGAAGCGGGCGTGGACATGCCGATGCACGTCATCGTCGGAGTCACCGGCGCCGAAGGCCTGGACGACGAAACCATCCGGCTGTTCAAGAAGCCGCTGTGGGACGGCACCCAGCGTCCGGTGATGCAGACGCTGTGGGATTTGATCGGCGACATGGAAGCGCGCGACCTGAAGGCCAGCGGCGGCCACACCACGCGCTTTCGTCTTACCGAAATGAGCTTCAAACGGCTGGTGGCCGCGGGCGTGAAAGAGGTTTTCGGAAGCGGCGCCTACACCAACGGCCACGGCGTCCAAGCTTTCCAGTTTGCCTATTACGTGAAGTGGGGCATGACGCCCGCGCAAGCTTTGCAAATGGCCACCAGCAATGCCGCCGAAAGCCTTAATTTCAATTTGGGCAAAATGGTGGGGAGCGTGGAACCCGGCAGATACGCCGACCTGGTGGCCGTATCAGGCGATCCGCTGGCCGACATCACCGAAATGCAGCGCGTGAAATTCGTCATGAAAGGTGGAGTGGTTTTTCGAAATGATATCCACTAAGATCAGCCGGCGGTCCTTTGTCGCGGCCGCGGCGGCCCTTCCGGCGTTGGGAGCAAATGCAGTGCTGAGTCCCGTGATGTCGCGGCTCAGCGGCTACATGAGCGAAGCCGGCCAGGCCGCGCTTCCCGAAGAAGCGCGCGAAAAGACGAAACAGCATATCCTGGATACTTTCGCCGCGATGGTCTCCGGCAGCGAACTCGCGCCGGGGAAGTTCGCGATCAATTTCGCGCGCGCGCATTCGGCCGAGAAAGTTGCGACCGTCGCAGCGTCGGATGTGGTCTGCGGCGCCATCGAAGCCGCGTTTTCCAACGCCATGCTGGCCCATTCGGACGAAACGGACGATTCGCACGCGCCCTCGGAATCTCATCCGGGCGCTTCCATCGTGCCCTCGGCTTTCGCGTCCGGCGAACAGTTCAACATCAATGGTCCGCGATTCCTGCGCGCCGTCGCGCTCGGCTATGACGTGGGAACGCGCGTGACCATGACCGTGGGTGTCGGCGGTTTTCAAACCGCTACCCACATCAGCACGCACGCATTGGCCGGCACTTTCGGATCGGCCGCCGCTGCCGGTTGCGCCGCCGGCTTGAACGCACGCCAGATGCGCTGGCTGATCGACTATGCGTCGCAGCAAGCTTCCGGAATCAAGACCTGGCAGCGCGATACGGATCATATCGAGAAGGCGTTTCTGTTTGCCGGAATGCCCGCGCGCAACGGCGTCACCGCGGCACTGCTGGTTCAAGCGGGAGCCACCGGCGTCGACGATGTTCTATCGGGGCAGGACAACTTCCTGGCCGATTACGCGCCGCAGGCCGATCCGGCGAAGCTGATCGAGAAACTGGGCGAGCGCTACGAAATCACGCGCACCAATATCAAGAAAGTGGACCGTAGGTTCGCCCATTCAAGCTCCGCTGGACGCGCTGGAGGCCATTCTCAAGAAGCGCGCCTTCACTTTGGACCAGGTGAAAGCAGTCACCGTGCGCGTCGCCAGTAGCGAAGCGGCGCTGGTGACCAACCGCGAGATGCCGGACATTTGCATGCAGCACATGATCGCGGTGATGCTGGTGGACAAGACCGCGACATTCAAAGCGGCGCACGACAAAGCGCGCATGCGAGATCCGGAAATCCTCAAGCAGCGCGCCAAAGTGCAATTGCTTCCCGATGCCGAGCTCGAACGCCGCTTGCCCGCCCGCGTGGCCATCGTCGAAGTCACGCTGACCGATGGAAGCCATCTCACCGAGACCGTGACAGCCGTTCGCGGCACAGCCGAGAATCCGATGCCGCGCGAAGAGGTGATTGCCAAAGCGCGCGATCTGCTGACGCCGATTCTCGGCGCCGAGCGTTGCGGCAAACTCATTCAGACCACCATGAATCTCGAAACCCTGAAATCCGTCCGCGAATTGCGTCCTCTGCTGCAGCGATCCTGATATACTTCGTCCTAATGCGCAAGAGTACCGTTGTTCGATTATCAGTGGCCGTATTGGCTTGTGGCGCCTTGTTCACGGCGTACACGCAATTTGGCAACCAGCCCGCCAAGCTGAACACCATCAAACTCAAAGACGACCTGTATGTGATTCACAACGATTTCGTTCCCGGCAACACCACCGCGCTGATTACCAACGACGGTGTTTTGCTGGTCGACGACAAATTCGATATCGACCATGCCGGTATCATGGCCGAGTTGAAGAAGATCACCGACAAGCCGGTGAAATACGTAATCAACACCCATCACCATGCGGACCATAGCGGCGGCAATGCGAAGTTCCAGGCAATGGACGTGAAAGTGGTTGCGTCCCAGGAAGCTCGCGAGCAAATGGTGGTGGCCAATCAGCCGGGCCTTCCCGATATCGTGATCGAACATCACGCGCATATTTACCTCGGTGGGAAGAACGTAGCGCTGTATCATTTCGGCCGCTCGCACACCAACGGCGACGTGGTTGTTCTGTTCCCCGCCGACCGCGTTCTCGCTTCTGGCGATATGTACACCAAGGGCGACGACGTGCCGGAGCTGATCGATTATTCGGGCGGCGGCAGCGCCGTGGAATGGCCCAGCACGCTGCGTTCGGCGCTGCAGCTTGATTTCGACACCGTTGTTCCAGGCCATGGGCCCATCGCCACCAAACAGGAGATGGCCGATTTCCGTCTTAGCACCATCCGTCTCGTTGCTCGCGTCCGCGAAATGAATCGGGCGAAGAAGTCCAAAGACGAAATCGCGAAGATGCTGACCACCGAATTTCACTGGGCGCAGTTGCATCTGGCACGTGGGCTAAACGGCGTAATTGAAGAAGCGCAATAATCCGACCCAGGTGCGGATTGCCGTGTTTGCAAACCGGCCAGGAGATTGCACAAGATAGATCATGCAATCCACCCGGCGGCTGTGGCTGTCGCAATGCGTTGGAATCGCGGCGCTGTTTGATGTTGCCGCGGCGCAGCAGCACGCGCGCGAAGCGGTGCAATCGTCCACTCCTCCACCGTTTCAAACGCTCGATCCGGCGATGGCCGCCGAGCTCGACGCCATCACGTCGCAGATCATACCTTCGACGGACGGCCCCGGCGCGCACGAAGCCGGCGTGATCTATTTCATCGATCGCGCACTGTCCACTTTCGATGCCGATCTGCGCGAGAGCTACCACATGGGCATGGCCGCAGTACAACAGAAGCGTAAACAAATGTTTCCCGCTTGGGCCAGCATCGCAGCGCTCGCAAGCGATCAGCAGATTCAATTGCTTCACGCGATGGAAGCCGATGCCAAGACAACGCGATTTCTTTGAATTGCTCCGCACCCACACGCTTTACGGATTTCTCGGCAATCCGAGCTACGGCGGAAATCGCGATCGCGTCGGCTGGAAGCTGATCGGTTTCGACAACCACATGGCGTACCAGCCGCCCTTCGGTTACTACGACGCGCAGGACAAGAAATGAGCGGCACAACGTTCCGGCCGTCGGATGCTGTCGATTTCCTGGTAATCGGCGCCGGCGCCGCGGGCGGCGTGATGGCGAAGGAGCTTGCCACCGCCGGTTTTCGCGTGGTGGTGTTGGAACAAGGTCCCTATCTTACTGAGCGGGATTACAAGCACGATGAGATCCGCTACACCTACCAGGCCGGGCTGACGAACGACCCAAAAGTCCAGCCCATCACCTACCGCAAGAACGAATCCGAGCCAGCCAAGCCGCTCAAAGCCATCGAGTATGGGCGGCAGGTGGGCGGAGGAAGCGTTCACTTCACCGCGAATTATTGGCGCTTCCACGAAAGCGATTTCCAGGAGCGCAGCTTGTTCGGCGAAGTGGCGGGGACGGGGCTGTCCGATTGGCCGATCCAATATGCCGATCTGGAGCCCTATTACACCAAAGCCGAATGGGATCTGGGCATCTCGGGACTGGCGGGCTCGAATCCGTTCGACGGTCCGCGGTCGAAACCATATCCGCTGCCGCCGATGCCGGTGAAATCTTCGGGCGTGCTGTTCGAGCGCGCGGCCAAGAAGCTGGGGCTGCATCCGTATCCCGCGCCGATGGCGATCCTGTCGAAGCCGTATCAGGGCCGGGCGGCGTGCGTGCATTGCGGCTTTTGCGAATCGTTCGGATGCGAGATGCGGGCGAAGTCGAGCACCTTGGTTTCCGTGATTCCGATGGCCGAAAAGACCGGCCGCTGCGAAATCCGGCCGAACTCGTACGTGCGGAAAATTGAGACGGACGCGCACGGGCGCGCGACGGGCGCGGTTTATTTCGACGCGAATCGGCGCGAGGTTTTCCAGCGGGCCAAGGCGGTGGTGGTTTGCGCGAACGGCGCTGAAACCGCGCGTTTGCTGCTGCTCTCCAAATCCAAGCGCTTCCCGCAAGGGCTGGCCAACTCCAGCGGCTTGGTGGGCAAATATCTGATGTGGGACAACGGCGGCGAGGCGCTGGGTCTTTTCGAGCATCCGCTAAACGAATACAAAAGCATCGTGGACACGCGCGTGATCCACGATTATTATCGCGCCGATCCCAAGCGCGGCTTCTACGGAGGCGGCGGGCTGGATGCGCGCTTCGACTATTATCCGGCGAGTTTCGCGCTGCATGGAATGCCGGACGACGCACCGAAATGGGGCGCCGAATACAAGAAGATGCTGGGCCAGTATTTCACGCACACCATGGCCATCCTGGCGCACAGCAGTTCCCTGCCCCAGGAACGGAACAATATCTCGCTCGATCCGGACCTGAAGGATCCCTGGGGCCTGCCCGTGATGCGCGTCACGTATTATCCTCACGCCGATGACCTCGCAACCATGCAGTGGCTGCTGGCCAAGCAAGTGGAGATTCTGGAAGCGGCCGGAGCAAAGAAGATCTGGAAGACCGGCATCTCGGTGGAGGATATGCTGCCCTCGCGGCATCTGATGGGCACTTGCCGCATGGGCAACAGTCCGAAGCTCTCCGTGGTGGATCGCAACAATCGCTCGCACGACGTACCGAATCTGGTGATTGTGGACGGCAGCAGTTTCGTCACTGCGGGGCGGCAGCAGCCGACCGCGACGATTCAGGCGCTGGCCTATCGCGCGGCGGACCTCGCGATTCAGGCCGCCAAGCGCGGCGAATTGGGCTGATTCCTAGGCCTCGCGCGCGGAAAATTCGTTGTCGGTAACGTGTGGCTGCGGAGTCTCGGTTGCTCTCCGGCCGATTCCGATAATAGACGTTTGCGGCCACGGCAGGTAGGCGTCCACGCGCCGCAACAGCCACACCAAGCGGTCGAAATTTCTGAGCTGCAGGCGGCTGATGGTTCTGCGTTTGAGAATGGTTCCGTTCAGCCACCAGCCCGGCCGGGAAGCGCGATTAAAACGCAGGATAGTTTCCACATCCAACCCCGCGGCCGTCATTCTTTCGCGTAATTGATCTTCCGAATAGCGCCGAAAATGCCCCAGTTCTTCATCCAGGGAATTGAAGATGCTTTGTCCGCAGGGCACCAGAATTACCGCGCGGCCGCCCTCCTGGAGCATGGAACGAATATTTCTTAAAGCCTCCAGATCGTCTTCGATATGCTCCAACACGTTGAGGCAAATCACGGTATCCATCTGGCCTCGAAAAGGCGCGTGATTTTCCGGAATGGCGGCGTTCAATTCCGCGATTTCCAGGCGCGGCCGGTGCGACAGCCGGTTACTGAGGCGGTCCAGATGTTCATGGTCAATATCGGTGGCCACGTATCGTTTTCTTCCAGGCAAAAGCTGGCGCGTAAGATTGCCCATCCCCGCGCCGATTTCGAGCACATTCCTGCCGATGTACGGCCGTATCGTGTCCGCCATCCAGCGATTGAAATTAGGCGCGCTGGCAAAGGCATCCAGGATGTCTTTGTCCTTGGCGCGTATAGATGTCGCGCGAAAGCGCCGTCTTAAGAATCACCCAGAATGCTTCGAAGGCGTCTTTGAGTCCAATCTTCTTGCCTTCTTCATAAGTGCGGCCGTTATAACTGATGGGGGTCTCATAGATGCGGGCCTGCCGCTTCGCCAGCTTAATCGTGATCTCCGGCTCAAATCCAAAACGCTGGCTCCGGATCGGAATGCTTTGCAACAGAGACGTGCGAAAGGCTTTGTAGCAGGTTTCCATATCGGTGAGATTCAGGTCGGCAAAAATGTTGCACATGGCCGTCAGCAGATGATTGGCGAGCGAATGCCAAAAATACAGCACGCGCCGCTCGCCGCTGGACATAAAGCGCGACCCGAATACCGCATCCGCGCGGCCTTCGATCAACGGCCCTAATAGCTTCCCGTACTCGTGCGGGTTGTATTCCAGGTCCGCATCCTGAATGATGGAGAATTCGCCGGTCGCTTCTGCAATCGCACGCCGCAGCGCCGCTCCCTTGCCTTGATTGCGCGTGGTTTTGAGCAAGCGAATTACACCCGGGTACTTCTCCGCTACGGCCTCCACCTCTTGAACCGAAGCATCCTGGGAGCCGTCGTCGGCGACGATGATCTCCCGTTCGAAACCTTCCGGAAGGGGAGCCGCAATCACCTGCTCCAGCAAAGTGGCCACGAATTCCTCTTCGTTATACAGAGGCACCAGGATTGAGATTTTCATTCCGCAACAATTATTGTCGCCGAAAGTTCAGGCTGGCGCGGTGGTTCGGCCTAACGCAAGCCGCCGGCTATCTCCTCAAGCTCAAGTTCGCCGGCGAAACGATCGACGGCTCCGTGCCACGGGCAACCCACTCACCACGCCCGAAAGGGCCCCATCGTCGACCCTTCAACTGTTCGTGCTGTTCTAACTGTTACAAGTTTCGGTGGTGCGTAAAATGCATACCTACGACTGCGATGAAGAAAGCCAGGATTGTCTTTTCTTTTCTGTTTTTGAGCCTCGGCGCGTTCGCGCAAATCCTACCATCTACTTCCAAGCCGGCCAGCCCGCCCCAGAAAGATCCCTTGGATCGCGATTCCCCGCAAAGCTCGGTGGTGGAGTTTCTGGAGGCGGCGCACGCCCGCGACTACGCGAAAGCCTGGCGCTACCTGGACCTTCGGAACATGCCGGGAGACCGGCGGCTGGCCGGTGGAACCGAACTGGCTCGCGAGCTGGCTACGATTCTGGACCGCGACACCCAGTTCGACGTCGGCAATCTCAGCCGCAATCCGGAAGGCGATCTATCAGATAATCTCCCACCGAACCTCGATCGTGTGGACACGTTTCACGTGAACGGCAAAACGCTGGAGCTGGATCTCGAGAGAGTCACGCTGCATTCGGGACTTCGCGTCTGGTTGTTTTCTTCCGAGAGCGTCGCCAGAATCCCGGAGATTGCCCAGCTGACGAACAACTCGGTTATTGAGCGGCACCTGCCTCTTCCTCTCGTCAACCTGCAATTCATCGGCACCCCCTTGTGGAGTTGGATTGGCCTAGCCCTACTGGCATTCGCGCTGGCTGCCTTGTCCAAGCTGCTCTCGCGCTTGGCCATTTGGTTGATGCAACTAATCATCCGCCGGCTGGCGCCCCGCTGGAACCTGAGACTCTTTGAGACTTTTCTAGGCCCGCTCCGGCTGCTGCTTTCTGTCTCACTCTTTCGCGCCGGTATGGACTGGCTAGCGCCCGCGGCGCTCCTGCGCCTCTACTTGGGCCGCGTTCTCGCTGCCCTTTTCTTTTGGGGAATATTCTGGCTCTGCGCCGTAATTATCGATGCGGTGGTCCGCCATCTTCGAACGCATTTGGAAGCGAAGCACCGGGCCTTCTCGTATTCTGTCCTGCCGCTGTCCGGACGGGTGGCAAAGATTGTGGTGCTCGTGTTGATTGTCGCGGCGGTTCTCAGCGCGTGGGGATACAACACTACAGCCCTGCTCGCGGGACTTGGTATCGGTGGCGTAGCCCTGGCGCTGGCATCTCAAAAGACCATCGAAAATCTTTTCGGCAGCGTAGCCGTCATCAGCGACCGTCCCGTCTCGGTGGGCGACTTCTGCAAGTTCGGAAATAACATGGGCACCATCGAAGACATCGGGCTGCGTTCCACCCGCATTCGCACCTTGGATCGAACGCTGGTGACCGTGCCCAACGGTTCGTTCTCCACCATGATGCTGGAGAACTTCAACCAGCGCGATAAGATGTTGTTCCACGTCACCTTGAACCTGCGCCGGGACACCACTCCCGATCAGGTACGAACGCTGCTTCAGTCCGTCACGAAGCTGTTGAAGGACAATTCGAAAGTGGAAATCCGCGCCATGCCGGTTCGTTTTGTTGGGATCGGAACCTATTCTCTGGATCTCGAAATATTTGTTTATATCCTCACGCTGGATGGCAATGAGTTCATGAAGATCCAGCAGAATCTTTTCCTGGCAATCCTGGACGCCGTCGAGGCCGCGGGAACGGCGCTGGCTGTGCCAACGCAGGCCAATATCGCGTATGCCGCCCAGCCGGTATCCGTACCGGTCAACTGATTTCGCGCCGCGCAGATCCATTCCAATACATTTCGCCCTTCGCTGCAGGGTCCAGCCTTACAATCTGCGATGTAGCGCCGCTGGTCCTGTTCCGCGCCTGGTTACCGCGCGGCGCAGACGAAATTCGCGGCATCGTCGGTGCTGCCCGACCCTTTGTAGTGCGCGGTCTGCGGGTATGGGCACAGTGGACGCGTGCGATCGATGACGCCCTTGGTCTTGTGCGCCGCCGGAATGTCATCGGGCGCTTTGTTGGTTTCCACCCAACTCGCGAGCGTACCGATTTTGTCGAAATCATCGGTGCCATCGCCGCCGCGGCAGTGACCCATGCCAGGAACCATGAACAGGCGAATCGAATTGGCCGCCTTCAATCGGCCGCCTGCTGTGTCTTCCACACTGGTGAAATAATTCACGCTGTTTTCCGGTGCGATGCCGGGATCGGCCCAGCCGTGATACATCAGCAGTTTCCCCCCGTGCTTAAAAAATGGTTTGAGGTTGGGATCGGTCGAGTTCATGGTGGGGCCGATCACTTTATCGGCGGTCGCAATGTCACGTGCCGGATCGAACTTCAAATAATCCCAATTCGGATCTTTGAACACCAGATATTGATAAGTCTCAGCCGCCAGCGCCATGGGCTTTGGTCCGGAAAGCGTCGCCCATCCGAGTTCACTCCCTCGTTCTAAGCCTGGAAAAATCGATGCGCCCGGTCCGGCATAGATTTTTTGCGCCACACGAACTTGCGCGGGAGTGAGGCAGGTGGGTGAATCGCCGCCTTGTCCGGGGCCTTTGCATTCGATGGACTGCGGATCGAAATGGCAGCGGCGCGGATCTTCCAGCACGCGGTCTTTCACGCCGTCCAGCGCATCGCAGGCTTCGAGCACAGCTTTGTGGATGAGCTGATACTTGGCGGGCGGGATGTAGCCATCGCTTTGGTTTGTGATTTCAGTAGTCCAAACCTGCGCGCCTTGCAGGTGCGATGGATAGTTCGCGGCCGCTCCCGCGATGATGCCGTCGTAATCGTCCGGATAGCGTTGCGCCTCGGCCAGCGCCTGGCGGCCGCCCGTGGAGCAACCATTGAAATACGCGCGCATCGGATTCTTGCCGTAATACGCAGCAGTAATGGCCTTCGCGGCTAGCGTCATTTCATGGACGGCGCGATAAGCGAAGTCGATCAGTTTTTCCGGATGCCCCACGACAAAGACCGCGGTGGTCTCGGTGTGGCCCGTGTCGGTGCTGGCAGCAGCGTAGCCGGCGGTGACCGCGGTGGCGAGGTCGCGATAACTAATGCTTCCGGCCCACGCTCCGTTACCGACCGATTCCAGCCTGCCGTTCCATTTCGTCGCCGGCATCCAGACTTCGATTTTGATTTCGGAATCGGTTGTTGGTTTCAGCGTGGCAGCCACGCGGCAAATGGCGGGAAGGTCGCTGAAGGTCGGCGGTGGAGCGCCGGGAAATCTGGGTACGGCTCCGTTCGGAAGGGTGAGCTGTCCGGCGGCCACTTCTTGCGCCAAGGTGACGGTGGAGTGCGGCAGAGCAAGCTTAGCCAGATTCTCGCAGGTGCTGGCGGCTGCCGCCGAGGAAAGCGCGATTACAAGCACGAGGTATCGCATATTGTCCTTATATATTAGACCTTGCGGCATTTCGTAAACGGCCTTGCGGCCTGCATGCAACGTTCGATATGCTGTGGGATCGCAAGGAAACCACAGGAAATCACTTATGACACGTTCGCCTCACCTCGTTGTGCTTGCTCTCGCGGGCCTTACGTTTGCTCTCTCCACCGCGCAAGCGCAGGCACCGCCACCGCGGTCAGTACAATCGATGGGAACCGAATCCGGCTTCGCTGTCTTCCAAACCAAATGCATGGGCTGTCATGGCAACCCAACCATGGCTGGACGCGTCCCCGATCCCTCCACACTGCGGCAACTGTCGCCTGAAAAGATTTATGAAGCGCTCACCAGCGGCCCGATGAAGACGCAAGGCGCCAGCCTGGCCGACGAACAAAAACGGATGCTCGCGGTGTTTATGAGCGGCCGGACGTTCGGCAGCGCCGCGCAGGGCGATGCGAAGAGCATGCCCAATCATTGCGATGCGAATCCGCCGATCAGCGATCCAAGCGGAGACGCGACGTGGAATGGCTGGAGTCCCGACGTCACCAATAGCCGCTATCAGACCGCCAAGGGCGCGGGACTGACGGCCGACCAGGTGCCGCATCTGAAGCTGAAGTGGGCTTTCGGCTATCCCACGGGCGTCTCGGCGTTCGGCCAGCCGGCGGTGGCTGCCGGACGAGTTTTCGTCGGAACCGACATCGGATACGTTTATTCGCTGGATGCAAAAAACGGCTGCATTTATTGGTCGTATCAAGCCAAGGGCAACGTGCGCGGCGGACCCAGCGTTGGGCCGGTGAAGGGCCACGCCGGGACGAAATACGCGGTGTTCTTCGGCGATGCGCAAAGCCAATGTTTATGCGGTGGATGCGCAGACTGGCCAGGAGCTGTGGATCAAGAAAGTGGACAACCACTTCGTGGCGCGCATCACTGCGTCGCCTAAGCTCTACGAAGGTTATCTCTATGTGCCGGTGTCCTCGTCGGAAGAATTCGCGGCGGCGAATCTGGATTATCCGTGCTGCACGTCGCGCGGCAGCGTGGTGAAGCTGAACGCCAGCACCGGCGAGCAAGTCTGGAAGACCTACGTGGTTCCGGAGACTCCCAAACCGACGCGCAAAAATTCGAGGGGCGTGCAGCAGTACGCGCCGGCCGGAGCCTCGGTATGGAATTCGCCGACCATCGACGCCAAGCGCCACGCCATTTATTTCGGCACGGGCGATTCGGAGACTGAGCCAGCCGCGAAAATGTCGGATTCCGTGATGGCGGTGGACATGAAGACCGGCAAGGTGCTGTGGCATTACCAGGCGCAGGCCGGCGATGCGTTCCTGGGCGGCTGCACCGGCCCGGAAAAAACCGACAACTGCCCATCGGAGAACGGGCCGGACCTGGACATCGGCAATTCTCCAGTCCTGCGTTCGCTGCCGGACGGCAAGAGCATCGTAGTGGCTGGAACAAAAGACGGAAAAGTGTTTGCGCTGGATCCGGACAAGAAGGGCGCGGTGGTGTGGCAGGCGAAAGTGGCCGATAACCCGCCGGGAACGCCATTTTTCCGCATCAGCGGGATCGTGTGGGGTGGAGCGTTCGACGAGAAAGCCGCCTACTATGGCGCCACCGGCGGCGGCATTACCGCGATTCAATTGACCACCGGCGAGAAGCTGTGGCACAAGGATCTTGCCGAGCCGGGCAAGCGCGTGAACAACGGCGCCGCCGCCACTGCCATGCCGGGCGTGGTGTTCATCGCCGGGACCGATGGCAAACTGCACGCGCTCTCTACCTCCGACGGCTCGGAGCTCTGGTCCTACAACACAACGCGGCCGTTCGACACCGTGAACAAGGTGGAAGCCAAGGGCGGATCCATCGCGTCCATCGGGCCCACCATCGCGGACGGCATGTTGTTCATCGGATCGGGCTACGGCGTCACTTCGGGCAACACCGGCAACGTGCTGCTGGCGTTCGGCGTCGAGTAGCCGCGATACCCTGGGAATGTGAAGGAACTTCCCAAGGTTGAATTGCATCTGCATCTGGATTGCTCATTGAGCTACGCCGCTGTGGCGCAGCTGGATGGCTCCGTTTCGCTCGAAGAATACCAGCGCGAATTCATCGCGCCCCGGCGTTGCACCAGCCTGGCCGATTTTCTGACGCGCGCGCCGCGGGGCTTCAGGCTCATGCAGGACGAATCCGCGCTGGTATTGGTAGTTGAGGATCTGTTCGAACAGTTCGCAGCCGACGGCGTGGTCTACGGAGAGATTCGTTTCGCGCCGCTGCTCCATCTGGAGCGCGGTTTGACGCCGGAGCAAGTGGTGGCGGCGGTGGATCGCGCCACCGAAGCTTGTATCCATTCGAGCGGCATCGAAGCGCGGCTCATTCTCTGTACTCTGCGCCATTTCGACCGCGAACAAAGCCTGTTGACCGCGGCGCTGGTGGAGCAGTTTCGAGGAAGTCGCGTGGCGGCGCTCGATATTGCCGGAGACGAAGCCGGGTATCCGATTGACGCGCACGTTCCCGCGTTTCGTTATGCGATCGAACACGGCCTGCATCGCACCGCTCACGCCGGCGAGGCTCGCGGCCCGGAGAGCGTTTGGGAGACGCTGCGCGAGTTTCAGCCTTCCAGAATCGGCCATGGCGTGCGAAGCATCGAAGACCCGGCCCTGGTGGAGCATTTGATTCGCGAGCGAATTCATCTCGAGGTTTGCCCCACCAGCAACCTGCAGACCGGCATTAAGCAGGAGTTTACCGAGCACGCCGTCGACGAGCTCTATCGCGCGGGCGTGCCGCTCAGCATCAGCACCGACACGCGCACCATCACGAATATCACTTTGACCGAAGAGTATCGCAACCTGGAGCAGCACTTCGGCTGGACTCCGGCGGATCTCGCGGCCTGCAACCAGGCGGCGATCGATGCGGCGTTCGCACCAGAATCGACGAAGAGCGAATTGCGCGAGCGGCTGCGGCGCGGCAACCAGGTTACGGCTTCTTACAAATAAAATTCGCGGCGTCGTCGGTGCTGCCGCTGCCTTTGTAACTGGCGATCTCGGGATACGCGCACAGCGGACGCGTGCGAACTTGCTTGCCGTTTTCGATGCGTGAGGCTACGATCTCGCCCGGCGCCTGCTTCTGCTCCACCCAGGTTTGCAGCGCCGGAAACAGATCGAAATGATCCGTGCCTTCGCCTCCGCCGCAATGCCCCACTCCTGGAACCATGTATAAACGCACGGCGCTCATCGCGGGCTTGGTCCCGATGGTCTTGACGACGTTGTTGTAGTAGTGAACCACTTCCAGCGGAGGCACGCCCGCATCGTTCCAGCCGCCCCACAGCATCATCTTGCCGCCGCGGGCGACAAACTTCCCGATGCCGGGATCGATGGCATTCACCGGCTGATTCGCGGGTTTATCGGCCAGCGCGACGTCCGAATCAAAATTGATCGGACGCGTTTTATAGTCCCAATTGGGATTTTTGAAGACGAAGTACTTGAAGAAATCGGTTGCGATGAAGATGGGCGCGTTGCCGGTGAGCTGCCCCCATCCCAGCTCGCTGCCGGGATAGAGCGGCGAATAAATCTGCTCGCCAGTGCGCGGATTTCTGGGTCCGGCGTACAACTTGCGCGCGGCTTCCACTTGCGGCGCGGTGAGGCAGGCGTTGTTGTCGGCGCCCTTGCACTGGATCACCGCGGGATCGAACTTGCAGGTGACGGGATTCTCGATCACGCCGTCCTTTACTCCATCCTTTGCGTCGCAGGCCGCGAGCGCCGCGTTGTGGATGGCCGGAAACTTCGCGGGCGGAATCACGCTGGCGGCGTCCTGGTGCGTGGCCTGCCAGATCCACATCTGCGCGAAGGTGTGATGCGTCAGGTGCGCCGCGAATCCGCCCACCACGACGCCGTCGTAATCTTGCGGATATTTCTGCGCTTCCTTCAGCGCCGCGATGCTGCCGCCGCCGCATTCGTCCATGTAGGAAAACTTGGGCGCGCTGCCATAGAACGCGGCGATGGCGGCTTTGGCGGTGACGGTCATCTCGTGCGCAGCGCGGTCGCCAAAGTCGATGATCTTCTCAGGATGCGACAGCGCATAGCTGGAGCCGCCCTCGTGTCCGGTGTTCTCGGCGGCGGTTGCGAAGCCGCCATGCATGGCCGTGACCATGCCGCCGAAGCTGAGATTGCCACCGAGTCCGCCGTTGCCGGTGCCGCGGAACTGGCCGTTCCAGCCGGAAGCAGGCATCCAGACTTCGATTTTGATTTCCGAATCGCTGGTGGGCCGCGAAGTGGCCGAGATGCGGCAGAACGCCGGCAAGCCTTTAAAATTCGGCGCCGCCGCGCCAGGGAAAGGCGGCTGACTTCCGGCCGGGAGCATAAATTGGCCGGCGGGCACGTTCTGCGCGAGCGTGATGGTAGTGTGCGGAACAGCCAGCGACTTCAGGCTCTCGCACGTGGCCGCGGCCAGCGGCAGTTGAACGAGAGCAATCAGGACTCCGAGTAATGTTGGGCGCATGTTCCCTTCCTGAAACTTCCACATTGTATCGGGTTGAAAGAAAGCTGGGCGCTGTTCAGTCGCGTGTCGCGAACCACAATGCGTCGAGAGAGAAACGATTCGCCGACCGGTGGAGCAGCAGAAAATAGTATGTGATCGCGTAAATCATCTGCACGCCCACCGTGTTCCAATCGCTCCGCATGGCGGTGCCGAAAACGAGCGCGGTGATCATCAGGCCGCCCAGCGCCAGCGTCCAGCGCGTGAACAGACCCAGCGTCAACAGCGCGCCCAGCACCACCTCGGCGAACGGCAGAACAATCAAGAACGCGTGCACCATGCCCAACGGCAGAGCGGTTTTGCTGAATTCTGCCGCGGTGGTGGACGCGAAGGCTTCCGCGCCCGGGCCAAAGATGCGCCCGGCTCCGTGCACCAGGATGTTGATGCCCAGCGTGAGGCGAAACACCAGGTAAGCGAGCTGGCGGTCGAGCGTGGCGGAATCGGTCATCGGGTTTGTATACGATAGTTACATACTAAAAATGGCCCAGTAAAAGTGACCTGTGGGCTGGCGATATGCGACATAGCAATACCGAGAAGCGCTACTACACGGGAGCAGACCGTTTCCGGAAGATTTCTTTTCGCAGCCTTTACAATTCGACGCAACCTAATTCGTGTTATCTCGTGCCGGGACATGAATCGGACTGAAGAGGAGCTCTATCGAAGTAATGAAAGAACTTCCTAGGTTCAAGAGTGAAGACGAAGAACGGAAATTCTGGTCGACTGCCGATTCAACGAAATACATTGATTGGTCGCAGGCGAAACGAAAGAACCTTGTCAAATTGAAGCCGTCGCTGCGGACCATATCACTCCGCCTGCCGGTGGCGATGATCGAAGATCTGAAGCTCCTCGTAAATCAACGCGACGTTCCCTATCAGTCTTTGCTGAAGGTATTTCTGGCGGAGAGATTGGCGCAAGAGCGCCCACGAAGAGCCCATCCCCGATAGACGCTCTACTTTCGGCGCTCACTGCTTCTTCATCGTATAAACGTAATTGTTCAGGCCGAACGCAGCGGTGGCTGGGTCCAGGAAATGGTATTCGAGCTCGTTTCCACAGCCCGTTTCCAGCGTCTTCCACGACGGGCCCCGGAAGCCCAGCTTGGCGGCGATCTGGGCCGGGTCGGCGGAACGGTCGCGCCGATGCATTTCCTCGAAAGCACCTTGGAACAGCATATCGGCAGGATAATCCTTGACCTGATATTTCGCCCCTTTGCAGGCGACTGGGCGCGGGCCAACAATTGCCTTGCGCTGGATCAAGACAATCCGATTGACGAGCGATTTCATTTCCGTCAGATCGGACTGGTACGGGCGGCCAGCCTGCCAGGGCGCGACAGCTGCCGAGGTGATCTTCCAGGTCCCAAGATAGAAGGGATCGGCGGCTGCGCCCAACGAAACCAGCGCTCCCGTCAGGACCGTCATAATAAGGAAGATCTTCATGATCGCCTGCGAGATTATCACAATGCGCGTGCTCCGAGGCTCGCTTGGGATGGCGATCGTAATCGCTTCGGCATGTGGGCAGCAGGTCTCGATTGAGCCGCGCTCACGTCCCGCGGTGCAGCAAAAGCAGGAGGAAGCCAGGCCGGATCGCTTGCGCATCGACACTTCGCTGGTACTGGTCCCGGTGGAAGTAAGTGACGGGCTGAACCGACCAGTCAGTGGCCTGGAGAAGCAAAACTTCCACATCTTCGACGATCAGGTAGAGCAGAAGATCATTTCGTTTTCGATGGAGGACGATCCCATCGCGGTGGGCCTGGTGTTCGACATCAGCGGCAGCATGGCGGAGGATCTGCGGCAGATGCGGCACGCCGCGACGCAGTTTTTCAAGACCTCCAATCCCGGCGACGAGTTCTGCCTGGTGGAACTTGCGAGCGACGCCCACCTGGCCGTGCCGCTTACGCAAAACGCGGCCGACGTGGATTACAAGCTGATGTCCACCAAGGGCGGCGGATCCACGGCACTGCTGGACGGTGTGTACCTGGGACTGAATGAAGTAAAAAAATCGAAGAATCCGCGCAGGGCGCTGGTGATCATTTCCGATGGCGGCGAGAATCACAGCCGCTATACGCCCGGCGAGGTGAAGAATGCCATTGTGGAAAGCGACGTGTTGATCTATGCCATCGGCACGTTCGGAACTGGCATGGGCGCGAGCTACTCCGACCAGGTACTGCTGAAGAATTTGACGGAACAGACCGGGGGGCGAATGTTTCCCGCCGTCGGGATGTCGCTGGGTGATTTCGCCGACAAGATCATTATTGATTTACGGAACCGCTACATGCTGGGATATGAGCCCACCGATGCAACGCGCGACGGGCGATATCACCATATCCGCGTGAAACTGGACCCTCCGCGCGGCTTGCCCAAGCTGCAAGCGCACTGGCGCGTAGGCTACTACGCGCCGACCAAGTGAGCGTTTGCCATCGCCAGGCGCCGCATTCGATATGATGTTGGCGCGAACTCTATGCGAGATTTTGACGAGAACAACATCACGGCCGCGGTGATTGACCGCTACAAGGATACGCCCGATCCGCGGCTCAAGAAAATAATGACTAGCTTGGTCCAACACCTGCACGATTTTGTACGCGATGTGGAACCCACTGAAGCGGAGTGGGGGCAGGCCATCGACTATCTGACGCGTACCGGCAAGCTCTGCACCGATAAGCGGCAGGAGTTTATTCTGCTGTCCGACACGCTGGGCGTTTCCATGCTGGTGGACGCCATCAATCACCGTTTCGCGAAAGGCACAACCGAGACCACGGTGATGGGGCCCTTCTATGTGCCGAATCCGCCCGAAGCGGCGTTCGGCGCGGACATTCGCGGAGGCGCCAAGGGCGAACCGCTGTATATCGACGGATCGATTCTGTCCGAAGACGGCAAGCCGGTGGCGAACGCGATCATCGACGTTTGGCATTCCGACGCCGAAGGTTTTTACGACGTTCAGTTGCCGGAACTGGAAGAGCCGACACTGCGGGCGCGCTTCCATAGCGATGCGGAGGGCCGCTTCCGCTTCTGGACCATCATGCCGAGGTTTTATCCGATTCCCGACGATGGGACGGTGGGCGAAATGCTCAAAGCGTCTGCGCGGCATCCTTACCGGCCCGCGCATGTGCATTTTATGATCATGGCGGATGGGCATGAGACACTGGTGACTCATCTGTTTGTGGATGGCGATCAGTATCTTGACAGCGATGCCGTCTTTGCTGTAAAGAATTCGCTGATTCGCGATTTCACGCACAAAGCGCCCGGCATCGCGCCGGATGGGAAAAAGATCGGCACGGCCTGGCGCAAGCTGCATTCCGATTTCGTGCTGGCGAAAGCGGCGGCTGCGGCGGCGTAATCAATTCGTCGCAGTTACGGGCAGGCACAAATTTGAATTCGCATCATACGGGATGACGCGCGGGGGCTTAGAATCCGCATTGAGCAGCCAAACTTTGCGATCTTTGAAGTAACCGATCAGTTGCGCATCCGACTTCGGATCCATCTCGCGCGCCCAAACCACCTTGCTGTGGTCGATATCGGCGCCGTTATACACCCACTCCTGATCGGGCGAATGATGCGACGAGTAATGAACGATCACGAGCTGCTTCCCGGGCCGGCGCGATAGCCATTCCTGGATGTAAGCTCGATCATCGCGATGCGCCTCCGCTCCGTGCTCCCAATACGAGAGAGGGATGTCTAAATCGCCGGCCTCCAGCTTCATCGTGCTTACCGCAGCGACGCACAACGGAAGCAGCAACGCAAATGCCATCGCTCGAGCGGGTCTGGTTCGGGACAAAAGAACATAGATATGCCGCGAGCCTTGCGCGATGATCGCAAAGAGCGCTGGAACAATCGGCCCCAGGTGGTAAGGGTACAAAACCATTTGGAAAAGATTCAGCCCCAGCATCACTGCCAGAATCACAACGAGTGGACGAGTCCGGCGGTCTCGAAACACGTTCGGCAGCAGCAGCAGCGGGATCGTTAAGACCGGGCCGCAGAAGAAGGACCAGTTCTCGAAGGCTCGGATATCCAGGCTATCGAGAAACGCATTCCAAGAGCTGTAGATGTTGTGATGCGCCACCTCCTTCTCGTACATCACGCGCAATACAGGATGCCGAAAGGTCACTTGTTTAGCCGGAAGAAACCCCAGGTTTTCGGGCCATCCATACGTATCGCGGTTTACTTCGTAGGGCATTCGCACCGGGCTGCCCGTCACGCGCCAGTTGTAGAAGCCGGTAAAAATCAGACCCGCGATCAGAATCAGGCCGGCGGGAATCGCGATTTGCGCCCAAGCCGCGCGGGAAGCTCCGAGCGCCAGATACGCCAGCGCGGCGGCGGTTAGAACCAAGCCTTCAAACGGCCGCGTGTTCATCAGCAGCACGATGCCGGCCCCGAGCAGAATGGATTGGCGCACCTTGTGAAGTCCCGCGCGTCTGAGCCGCCGCACTGCGCCTAACACCAGCGCGCCGCCGATGCCAGGCACCGCGCCCCCCAGGTAACTATTCATCCATATGGTGGTGACGCCGAACGCGAGAATTGCCAAGAAAGTCCCGAATAACGCCCACTTCGCTGGGAGCCACGCTTGCATCATCCAGCACATGGCCGCGAACATCAGGCCTGCGCTCAGAACCACGCCCACCCACGGCTCGTGAAACAGCCATTCGCCCAGCGCGAGAAATGCGCCTTGGCCCGGCGGGTACATGGACGCGTAGGTCGGCTGCTGCAGAATATGGATAGATTCAAAATGCCGCCACATTGCATGCGGCGGATTCGCCAAGCGGCCGTGAACCAGTGTGTCGGCGAGCAGCAGATGGCTGAATTCATCGTGAATGCTCGGCTCAGGCACCGGATAAATTCCCAGCAGCGATAGCCGGATCGCAATGGGCAGAATCCCGCACAGCGCAATGGAAGCGGCGCGATGATTTGCCAGGCGTCCGAAAGCGGCGCGCAGAGGGCGCAATCGCTTGGCGATCACCCTGGGCACGAGCCAGATCGCCAGCGCGGCAAGGAAGGCGAGTTCCCATTGAAGGGCTACCGCCAGCGGCGAAACAAATCGCCCGGCTTCATCCAGAAAGAAGCGAACGGTTTCAGCAAACGTCATCTACTCTCGCGTGGCGTGGCGGCTACTGAGAAACTCGCGCAAAACGGAGCGTGGCGCGAGACAGTTCCTAACATCTCTTGTGGTGCGCGCCGCTCACTTTGCCTATGACACCCATTTGAGGAGCCGGATCACGCCCATTTTGGCGGCTTTGCGGTGCGCGGAGACATTCTGGCGAGCCTCAATCTCCCGCCGGTTCTGGCTGTAGTATTGATAAGCCCGCCACAGCATCTCTTCGTTCGTCATGGTGGGGCGCCAGCCCAGCCGTTCCTTGATGCGCGAGGTGTCGAAGAGAAAGTCTTCCGCGATCATTTTGTAATGATAGGGCCCCAGCGGCGAGATCTTGAGATGATACGCCAGCTTCATCGCCGCCAGCGCCGGGCCGCGGGGAAGCGTGGCGACTTTCGCCTTGCTCTGGGAGTTGCGGATCACGTATTCGTAAACTTCCGCGATCGATTTCACGTCGTCCGAACCGATATTGAAGGTATCGGAATGAGGATAATCGAGCGCGAGAATGCACGCATTGGCCAGGTCCTGCGCATAAATGAACTGGTACCGGTTGCGCCCGCCTCCCACCGCCCACACCCTGCGGCCTTCATCGATGAACTCGAACAGGATGGAAAGCAAGCCCAGGCGGCCAAAATCAATAATCGTCGGGCAGCGCAGCAAAATGGAATTAATATCGGTATATTCGAGGATAATCCGCTCAGCTTCCACCTTGGAACGGCCATACAGCTCCACCGGATTGGGGGGGTCGTCTTCGCGGACCGGCCGTCCCATAGCCTCACCCCACAAGCAATTCGTGGAGGTGAATACATGCTGCCGCACGCCATGTTTGCGCATCGCGTCCATTAGATTGCGCGTCCCATCCACGTTGCTGTTCCACAACTCCTTGGGATCTTCCGATCCGTGCGCCAGCATAGCGGCGCAATGCACCACGCCGTCGATCGAGCCGCTTCCGAATATTTTGTCCAAAGCCGCTCGATCGCGCAAGTCGGCCTGGTGCTTCTCGAGATTGGGATGGTCGTCGTGATCGGGCACAACGTCCACGTTGATGCAGCGATCGCCCGAATCCAAGATCGCGCGCTTTAAAATCCCGCCGAAAAAGCCGGCGCCCCCCGTGACCAATACAGTTCTCATAAAGATCGTTACTTCGGCTCCAGCGCCGCCATCAAAACCACAGCCGCCAAGTCTCGCCCCTCCGTTTCCGTTTTAGGTGAATACCGGTCGAAGCTAAAAGTAATGGGCAGTACATTCGTATCCAGAAAGCAGGCCGGGACGTCCCGGACAAAATCGTAACTGCCGCCCTTGTCATAGGTTTCAGGGGGGAGCGGCTCTCCGTCTACAAAAGCGGTTAATGTCATTGGACCGAGTTTTTGGATTTGTGTTTCAGGAAAATATAATCGCAACAGTAAACGGGCTCCTTGCGGGGCGGCTGAGGGTGGCGCCAGAGCCACCGCGAAATCGGGACCGCTCCAGCGCCAGGCTTTGTCCCCGGCCCCGCCTTCAATCGAATAGAATCCGCTCATCAGCTGATCGGCCGCAGCCGGATCGCCCATATGAACGACACTGGCGGGCGCTTTCACACGATGGCATCCGGCCAAAACAAGCAGCAGCACTGCCAGCCATAAACGCCCGACGGTCATGCGGTTGGGATCCAAACCATTGGAGAGAGCCCAGATCGACTATTATGGCAGCAATGCCAACGGACCTGCATCCCGCAACAGGGAGAGCCACGCGGCGGGCGTTTGTTTCCGGGCTTCTGACGGTTCCCGCGCTCGCGCAGCCGAATTTCGCGCGCGTCCAACTGAATCCCGACAGCCGGCTGGGCCGCATCCGGGGAGATTTCATGGGCCTCGGCTATGAGGTTTCCTCCGTCTCCCAGCGCGGTTTGCTCAGTGGCTCCAACCGGGCGTATGTGCAGTTTGTACGGACCTTGGCGCCGGCCGGCGTGATTCGGATCGGCGGAAATACGAGCGACTATGCCTCCTGGTCGGCGGATGGCCCCGCGGTCTCGTCTCCCAAGGGGACGGTGGTCGACCGGCGCGGTCTGGTGGATCTCGGAACGTTTTTGCGCGCCACGGGCTGGCGGCTGATTTGGGGATTCGACCTCGGCCGGGGAACCGTGGATCAAGCGGTGGAGGAGGCCCTGGCGGTATCGGCGAGCGCGGGCGATAGCCTGCTGGCGTTCGAAATCGGCAATGAGCCCGATCTGTTTGCAGGCGTCCATCGGCCTGCTAATTACAACTATGCCGATTATTTCGCCGAATATCAGCGCTATAAGAAGGCAATTCGCGATAAGGTTCCGAACGCGCCGTTTGCCGGACCGGATGTGATCGTCCATGCCGATTGGCTGGAGAAATTCGCGGCAACCGAGGCCGCCGACATCAAGCTGCTCACGCATCATTACTATGCCGAGGGTCCGCCGGATAATCCCACCAGCACCATCGAAACTCTTCTGAAGCCGAATGCCATACTGCCCGGGTTGCTCGGCAGGCTGCAGGCCGCTTCGCGTTCGAGCGGAGTTCCCTATCGAATCTGCGAAGCCAATTCCTGCTTCGGCGGCGGCAAGCCGGGCGTCAGCGACACTCTGGCGGCCAGCCTGTGGGGCCTGGACTTCCTGTTTACGCTGGCGCAATTCGATGCCGGCGGCGTGAATATCGAAACCGGGGTCAACCATCTGGGATTTTTGAGTTGGTACACGCCGATTGGCGTGGAGGCGGATCAGGCTTATCGGGCCACTCCCTTGTACTACGGGATGCTCGCGTTTCAATTGGCCAGTCGCGGCGATCGCGTGAAGTTAACTCTGGATCCCGCCGGGATGAACCTCACGGCCTATGCGGTACGTTCGGAGCGCGGCGACATCTGGCTCACGCTGGTGAATAAGGAAGCCACACGCGACGCTCACGTGCGCGCAATGTGTCCCGGAATCGCGAGCGCCAGCGCTCTTTGTCTCACCGGCCCGTCGCTCGATAGCAAGGACGGCGTGCTCTTGGGTGGATCGCCGGTCAGCAGCGCCGGGAAGTGGACTCCCGGCCGATCGCAACCGGTGCGAGTCACAGGCAGTGAAATGGAAATCCTGGTTCCGGCAGCCAGCGCCGCGATGGTTCGGTTGCGATGATCAGCTATCCGGTTAGTGGGAGGCCCATCCGAGAGGGCGCCCGACGGAAGTTGCGCCCGTCTGTCCTATTTATAAGCACCTTTGTTTAAAACATAGCCATTGATTAGGCTACGCCAAATTCATCAGCGGTTGTTGAAACTCATTTTAGAAACTCCGCCGGAGCAGCAATGATCCCGCCACGGAGGACCGCGCGGATCAACTTTGGGATGAGTCGCCTTGCCGGATCACGTCTCTCGCGCCAAGGCGCAAAACCGATGGGCCGGTCCGCCCGTCCAACCCGCCGCCCACGCGTAGCGCGAAGTCGGCCGGCTCGACGTTGAAGGGAACGCAACTTCATCGCGACCTTTACGACAAGATATTGCTTGCTGATGGCCTGCGAAACCATCTTGCTGACTTTATCGGGCGGGACAATCTCCGCCGCGTTCGTCGCGGCACTGGTTGGTCCATGCACGGGCCGCTAGCGAGAGGATCGCGGTGGCAAAGTCGCAGATGAGAGCTCCGCGCATCAGCCACCTCCTGAGCTTTTCCAGCCTGCTCCCAACTGCTAGGATCGGTTGCAGTGGAAGAGCAACATGTTTATGCCGCGATCGGCCAAGCCGGATTCGAGCGCCTGACCGATGCTTTTTATCGCCAGGTTCCCGCCGACGATGTCCTGGGGCCGATGTATCCGGCGCACGACCTGGAAGGCGCGAAACAACGGCTGCGGGATTTCCTGATCGGACGTTTCGGCGGTCCGCAGACCTATGTCGAACAGCGCGGCCATCCCCGGCTGCGCATGCGCCACGCCCCGTTCGCCATCGGGCAAACCGCCCGCGACCGGTGGCTCCAGTTGATGACACGCGCGCTTGGCGAAGCCGGACTTCCCGATGAGCCTCGCGAAATCCTGCAATCATTTTTTGAGTCCACCACCACGTTCCTGATGAATCGGCCCGGCGCTTGACTCCTATTATGTGACCCGCCTGCTAAAATCGATTCGTGGCTTACTCCGAAGTTCTCATTGCTCCCATGCGCGCCGACCTCACCCGTCACGGGGTGGAGGAGGCTCGCACGCCCGCCGATGTCGATCGGCTCCTCTCGCCCGATAGCGGCGCGGTTTTGATGATCGTCAATTCGGTGTGCGGTTGCGCCGCCGGCCGTGCGCGGCCAGCCGTTGGGATGGCGCTCAAGCACTCAGTGCGGCCCGCCAAAGCTGCCTCGGTCTTCGCAGGCGGCGATGAAGCAGCAGTGGCTCACCTGCGCGACATCCTATCCGATTATCCGCCGTCCTCGCCGTCCATGGCTCTCTTCCAAAACGGCAAGCCCGTTTATATGATTCATCGCAGCGATATCGAGCGGCGCGAACCAGTCGGAGATCGCCAAGCTTTTGACCCAGGCTTTCGACCGCTTCTGCGCGCAGCCTCAAAACGCAGCCACAGGCGACTAAGCGCTATTTCTTCTGCGCCGGTGTGAGCATCGAAGGCAGCACCGGCTCCGCGTAACACGACACCACGCTCTGATTTCCGTCGCGATCCACCGCTTTCACTCCGATCACCACGTCATCGATGGAAACATTGGGCATGGTGTAACTGGTCACGTTGCCCACCCAGACTTCGCGTTCCCACACCGGCGACGTTGTGGAGCGCATCATCACCGCGTAGCCCGCCAGATCCGGCTCGGTATTCGGCAGCCAGTGCAGCACCGCGTCGTACCCCGACTTCCCGCGCGTCAGCAACGGCACATGTCCGCCTTTATCGGGCCCGGATTTCCACGTCCAGTTTAGCTCCGGAGGCGCCGGCGCCAGCGCCAGGCTGGCCAACACCGCGGAATTCATGCGAGCCGCGCGCGTCGCGTAAGGTACCGATGTATTCGCAAAGCTGTCCGTGGTGGTGTGCTGATTGTCGAAATATTCGGCTCGCGCTGGTCAGCCGCACCGCCGCAAATCCCTGATTGACGAAAGGCGTATGGTCGCCGCCGCGCAGAAATCGATCGCGGCGGAAAACCATTTCCACCTGCATGGATGGCACGTATCGTTCCGCGATCAGTTTTGTGTAGCGCGCCAGCTCGCGCTGCGGTGGAATCGTCCGGACCGGCGGAGAACACCCGCAGCACATTCGTGATCGATCGCCCGTTGCCCGAAACATCGCTGCCGATGATGTCGTTATTCAGCACCGCCTCAATCTCCATGCCGCTTTGTTTGGCTTGCGCGGCGTAAACCTGGCTTCCGCTCAATCCCACTTCTTCGGCGGCGAACGCCACGAACACAATCGTCTTGTCGAACTGATATCCGCTCATCACGCGCGCCAGTTCCATCACCGCGGCGGTTCCGCTGCCGTCGTCGGTAACGCCGGGCGAGATCGGTCTGCGCGGCCGTAGCTTCAAAATCCAGCGGACCCAATTCGCGCTCGGGCGGAAGGATCTTCAGATATCGCCGTTCTTCAGATTCATCGATGCCCTGCCGAACGCCTTCGGCAACCAGCTGATCAATGCCCGTATATGGCTTCCGCACCAGCGCCACCGAATCGTAGTGCGCCGACACCAGCACGTAGTGATCCTTCTCCGTGGTGCCCGGCAGCACCGCGACAATATTCGACAAATCCACGTCGCGAATCACCTGGCCGCGCCGCGCCCCCTTCTTAATGCTGAAGTTTTGATAGCTCACCTGCAGCCGCGGGCTGTAGCTTTGGAGTTCATCGTGAATCCAGCGCTTGGCCGCGCCGATGCCGTGCACTGGATCGTCCTGCGAGGAGAGAATGTACCGCGTCCCGAAGCCTTGCAGCTTCTGGAGTGTCGCTGCGATCCGTTCTTCAGAGATGCTATCGACGATCTGCTTGACCGTCGGATTCAGCCGCGTCTCCGGCTGCTGTGGAAACAGCCGGAAGACGAAAAGCATCGCCAAGCCAAGGACGCATGGGAATCGCTTCATAGAAATCGATTTTACCGCGTAGCCGGCGTTTCGATTCCCGAAGCGACTTACCGGATTATCGGCCTTTCAGAGCGCAATCCCAGTGTTCGTCGGCTTTGCCGTCCACAAATCGCCAAGTGTCGAACCAGGTGGTGGTGTACGGCTGGCCGCTGGCGTCCTTGCGTTCCGCCACGGTGGCCACGGTCACGTAATCGCCTTCAGCAGTCACGAAAGCGACTTTGGCGCCCAGGTGTTCCGGAACGGGCGTTGGCTTTCTGGCGGCGGAAAAGTACGCGACCACGCCAGCGCGTCCCGACTTTACGTTGGGATTGTGCTGCAGGTATTGCGCAGTCAGCCATTTGTCGGCTTCATCCCAGTGATTCGCTTCGAGCAGATCTTTTTCGATGTGATAGGCAGCCTGTTTGTTGCGGTCCAGCTTCTTGTCCTTGCTGTGAAAGAGCGCGTCGACATCCGGGGCGGCGACCACCGGCTCCTGCGCGCGCACGGGCGCGGAGACGAGCATCGCGGCAAACAAGGCAGCTAATGTAATTTGGATTTTCATGGGTACTATGTTTAGTCATCTCGCGGGTACTTGTCAATGGCGGGTGCCCATTCACGTAAACTGCTCTCTGGAGGCTGGCCCCGCTTGGATCACGTGCTGCTCGATCTTCTCGATGAAGCCTTCGACAAGAAATCGTGGCATGGGCCGAACCTGCGCGGGTCGCTTCGCGGCGTAACACCGGAACAGGCAGCATGGCGGCCGGGTACGGATCGTCACAACATCTGGGAGCTGACGCTGCACGCGGCCTACTGGAAATACGTTGTACGGCGCCGCCTGACCGGCGAGAAACGTGGCTCTTTCGAATTGCCCGGAAGCAACTTCTTCCTGCGGCCGGGCGAAGCGATCAGTGAAGAAGCCTGGAAGACCGACATCAATATCCTCGTGGCAGAGCACCGCAAGATACGCGCCGTGATCTCGAAGTTAGCCGCGCCAACCCCTGAGCAGGCACATATGATTCGAGGCATTGCCGCGCACGACCTTTATCATGCCGGGCAAATCCGCCTGCTCCGACGCCTTTGTCCTATTGCAGACTAAGTAATTCCTCTGAGCAAGTTAATCGAAAATATTCGACACTCCTGATCGCTGCCCGTGTTCATATGAGAGTGATGGCAATAGCGCGGGTGGCTTGTTTAACTATTTTGGCGGTCATTCTGGTGTCGGGCCAATCCAGTACGCCGCAAATGTCCGCCGGCGCCGCCGCGCGCTTTCTGGATCAAGCCACCTGGGGACCGACGCCGGCATCCATCGCCGAGCTCCAGCAAATGGGCATCAACAACTGGCTCAACGCCCAGTTTGCTTTGAACACGTCGAATATTCCGGACCAGCCGCTGGTGGATTCCACGGGAATGCCCAACCGCAACCTTCATCCGGTGCAAGCGGCGTTTTTTCAAAACACCGTCACCGGCCAGGATCAACTGCGGCAGCGCGTAGCCTTCGCACTGAGCCAGATGTGGGTGGTCTCCTTCACCGGGCTTCCCATCGCATATGCTTACCCGCCTTATTGGAGGCTCTTTCGCGATCACGCGTTTGGAAACTATCGCGATCTGATTCGCGCCGTCACGCTCAGTCCCGCCATGGGCCGTTATCTGAACATGGCGAACAACAATAAGGGCAATCCGGCGAAAAACACTTCGGCGAATGAGAATTATGCGCGCGAGTTGATGCAGCTGTTCACGCTGGGGCTCACGCAACTGAATCCGGACGGGACACCGGTGCTGGATCAAAACAAGAACCCGCTACCCACTTACAATCAGGCGGTGGTGCCGAACATGGCCAAGGTGCTCACCGGTTGGACCTATCCAACGGCGCCAGGCGCCACACCCAAGAAAAACAATCCGCAGTATTTCTTCGGCCGGATGTTCGCGGTGGAATCCGAACACGACACCAGCGCGAAGACAATTTTCGGCAACATCACCATTCCCGCCGGACAGACCGCGGAACAGGACCTGGAGTCATTGCTGGATGCCCTGATGGCGCAGCCAACCATGGCGCCGTTCGTTTCCCGGCAGCTGATCCAACACCTGGTCACCAGCAACCCAAGCCCGCAGTACATTGCGCGGGTATCGAGCGTCTTTCAGAACGATGGCAATGGAATCAAGGGAAATCTCCAAGCAGTAATCAACGCGATTCTCACCGATCCCGAGGCGCGCGCCGGCGACGATCCAACCGCCACGCCGCCAAACGCCAAGTTCGGGCATATGCGCGAGCCGGTCCTGTTCCTGCCCAATCTGCTGCGCGGCCTGAATGCCACGCTGGCCGCCAATAGCGCCATTTACAACGACACCTCGGAACTGGGCGAGAATCTGTTCGAAGCGCCCAGCGTGTTCAGTTACTTCTCGCCGCAGTATCGCATTGCGGGCGGATTGTTCGCTCCGGAGTTCCAGATTTATTCGACGCAGACCGCCGCCGACCGCGCGGACATCGTGAACGCGATACTTTACGGCGCGCTTGACAAAGGGACCAAGGTGAACCTGGCGCCGTTCGTGCAGCCAGGCGGCAGCACCGCATCTTTGCTGAACTACATCAGCTCGATCTTCCTGCATGGTTCCATGTCGGCGGCTCTGGAACAAGCAGCGACCGACGCGGCTGGATGCGGCGCCAACGCCCACGGCCAAAGCGCAGGCCGCGCTCTACGTCGTCCTGACTTCGAGCGAGTACCAAATCATTCACTAGGAGACCTGGCAGATGCTCTCACGACGCGGTTTCATTCGAGCGGGCGCGGCCACGGTGGGAACGCTGGCCTTGCGTCCCTTCGGCCTGCTCCCGGCGATGGCGCAGGACAGCGCGAACTATCGCGCGCTGGTATGCGTGTTTCTGTTCGGCGGGAACGATTCGAACAACACCGTGATTCCGATGGACGATACCAGCTATCAAGCCTACACGTCGATCCGCGGAAGCCTGGCGCTCACGGCCAGCGAGCTGACGCCCACGGTGTACAGCGTTTCGAACGCGCCGTACGCGTTTCACGGCAAGCTGGCGGAGGTGGCCAGCATGTTTTCGAGCAAAGAACTGGCGGTGGTGGCGAATGTCGGATCGCTGGTGCAGCCGCTCACGCGCGCGCAATATCAAGGCGCAGCAGGCGCCCATCCCGCTCAATCTGTTCTCGCACTCCGACCAGCAGTTGCAATGGCAGACTTCCATCGCGCAAGGCAACAGCCCCACCGGATGGGCCGGGCGCGCGGCCGACTATCTCGACTCGCAGAAGATCAACTCCTCGAATTTCCCGGCGTTCCTTTCGGTGGCGGGAAACTCGCTGGAGGGCCAAGGCGCGGCAACGCAGCCGGTGGCGATCGCGCCCGGACAATCGCTGACGCTCAAGGGATTCAACAGCTCCGCGGCATCGCAGGCCCGGTTGAACGCGCTGACCACTCTGCTGACTTCAGACAGCGGGCTTTCCCTGGTGCAGGCCGCCAATAACACCATGGCGAACAGCATTGCCGACGCGGCCGCGCTGGAGGCGGCGCTCGCCAAGGTCACGCCGCTGAAGACGCAGTTTCCGACCACCAGCCTGGGCTCGCAATTGCAGCAGGTGGCGCAGATCATCCAGGTGCAAACGGACCTGGGGATGAGCCGGCAGATCTTCTTCTGCTCGCTCGGCGGATTCGACACGCACGCTGGCGAATTGGAGACGCACAACAATCTTTATCCCCAGTTGAGCCAGGCTCTGGCGGCCTTCTACGCGGCTACCGAGGAATTGGGCATGGCGGACAATGTCACCACCTTCACCGAATCCGATTTCAGCCGGACGTTCCAGCCGACCACCGCCGACGGCAGCGATCACGCGTGGGGCAGCCATCATCTGGTGCTGGGCGGCGCGGTGAAGGGCGGCCAGATCTACGGCCAGTTCCCAACCTTTGAGCTGGCGCGGGCCCAACGACACCGACACGCGCGGGCGCTGGATTCCGACCACGTCCATCGATCAATACGGCGCGACGCTGTGCTCCTGGTTCGGGATTCCCGACAGCGCGCTTACCACCGTGTTTCCCAACTTTGCGAATTTCGGATCGCAAAAGCTCGATTTCTTCGGTTGACCGCCGGACCCCGCCGTTACTGAACTGGCAAGATCGCTACACCGCTGTTGGCGTACGCGTCCTGGATGTAGATCTGCAAATTTCCAGGAGCGGCATCCTCGGGCACGTAGAAGTTGATTTGATACAACCCGACGAACCCCGGCGCCAAGCCGGAGAAAAATACCCGGCAATCCTCGTTATCCAGCAGCACCTGGAAGGGATCCAGTGTCGTCGCGAATGGCGGGCTAGTAGGAGATCCATAGCCGTCCACCAAGTTGGGGTCGTTGAGCGGTCCCAACCCGGTCACGTAGAGCACCAGGGGCTCCCCAGGAATTGCGGGGTTATTCGGGCCGATCGGCGAATAATCGGACGCCTCCGCGATTGCGATGTTGTCGTCATAAGTGAAAATCCCCGGGTCTTCGGTAAATGAGTCCGTGAAGAAGTCGGCGACGACGGTCCCGAAGTCGATTACCTGAATCTCCGCCGCGTCAGGTCCGGTGGGAGCCTCGTAGGGTACCTGAATGCTGATCTGATCTTGTCCACCCGAGTAGGCAATTCCATAGATCGGCGCTGGATATCCGCTCACCAACACCTGCACTCCAGCCAGCCGCAGCGGTAGAGGGTCGGAATTGGCCAGCACGATATCGCTGACCGTTGTCAGGTTGTCACCAAAAATTGTGGCAAGCGCGCCTGGACTGATGCCCGATTCGTAGCTCGCGGCGTTCACAATTACAGCGCCATCGCTGGCCCGAGGTTTCGCGCGAACCGCACTACGGGTGTTGTAGTGCGGCCGATAGAACGGCGTTTTCTGAACCTTAGCCGGGCTTTCTCCCGCCCAGCCTGATACCGCACACGCAGCCACCAGCGCGAGTAGAGTCGCGAATCGTTTCATGAAAGTGAGATGCTGATTTCAACGCTTCGTTACAAAGTTTTACGGAAGGCGGCACTTGATCCAGCAGCGCAGCACCTCCGCCACGCTCCAAGCCTGCGCGATGCAGCCGCGCGGAGTGAACGGCGGCTCGGCATCGAATATTTCGCTGATGGATCCGATGCAAGCTTCTCTCAAATGCGGCTGGAAGCCATCCAGAAATTTCCCCGCGCCCCTCAGATCGCCGGGATGCACCTTCAGCCACGCATCGATGAACGGCCCGATCAGCCAGGCCCAGACCGTGCCCTGATGGTACGCGGCATCGCGCGCCCGAAGGTCGCCGTCGTACTTCGGCTTGTAATCCTTGTGATCCGGTGAAAGCGAACGCAATCCCACCGGCGTCAGAAGCTTCTTCACGCGCCACTTCAGCACCGCCGGCCAGCGCGCCGGTGTCGAGAATGGGATGCTTCAATGAAAACGCGAGCAGTTGATTTGGACGGCAGGCGGGGTCGTCACCATTCGGGACCGTCGATCACGTCGAACAGATGCTTGCCCCGGTTCATACCAGAATCGCGCGTTGAAGGAATCACGCGCTTTTGAGCGAGCTTGGCGACGCGCGCTGGCGTTTTCCGGCTGCGCCCTCTTCCCCCAGCCATCCCTCCAGCAACTTCAGCGCGTTGTACCACAGAGCCATTGATTTCCACCGCTTTGCCGCGCCGCGGCGTCACCACCCATTCATCCACTTTGGCGTCCATCCAGGTGAGCGCGTAGCCTTCAGCGCCCTGCTTCAAGCAGCCCATCGTTCGGGTCTACGCCAATGCCAAACCCCGTGCCGCGCATATGCCATTCGAAAATATCCAGCAGCTTGGGAAGCACCATCTGCAGCACGGAACGATCGCCGCTCACGGTCGGTGTAGCGATCGAGCGCGTGGAAAAACCAGAGCGTCGCGTCGGCGGTGTGATAGAAGCCCTTCGGTCTGGCCGTTCGGGAAACAGATTGGGGATCAAGCCGTCGCGGATGTAGTGCGAAAAGGTGCGCAGGATCCACGCCGCCTCCATGAAGCGGCCGGTGGAGAGCGTCAGCCCTTCGAGCGAGATCATGGTGTCGCGGCCCCAGTCCGTGAACCAGTGATACCCGGCGATCACCGTTCGGACCTCATCGCCGACCGCGCGGGCGCGCATCGCATCGTCGGTTCGGCCGGCCGGCGTGATCAGGAATTGATCGGCCGCCCAAACCAACTCGGCAGCGGTGGCGTGCTCCTCCACCAGGCGATGAACTTCCTGTCCCCAATCTCTCGCGACGCGGCCGCAAGAATGCCGGCCGCTTCCGCTCCGCTTCCGATTGCAGCGCCAGCGCGGGAGTGAGCGCGCGTATGTCGTCCCAAGACTCGGACGAAACGATCAGCGTCGCGTCGCTCTCCTTGCGAAGGTCGGCATGAAAAAAGCCGGGGCTCCAAAGATCGCCTACGCGCCGGATAGCCGCGCCGCTCCTCAATGCGGATATGTCACCTTTTCGATGCGGATGCGATCCACGGTCAGCGCGGCATTCCGTCCATCCAGGATGAAGCCGCAGCGGCGGCAGATCGGTCCCGGTCGAAAATCTCATAGCGATCCTCGCCCACCGTCAGCGTATATGAAGACTCCAAGTTCCGCGCTACCGGCGTCTCGTGCGGCCGGAAATGAATGGAAGGCCGCAGCACCAGGCGCACGCCATCGTCACCCGAGACCAGCGAATAGTTGATGAACGCCGTGTTCTGCCCGTGCGGCAGCACCAGCCGCTTCTCGATCGCGATGCCGTTCCGATTTCGTAGCGCCAGACCGGAATGCCGCGCCTCCATGCGGAATTCGCTCAGATGTTTCCATGGCGTCCAGTTCACCGGGCCGCCTCGCAGCGCTCCTCGCCGCCCAATTGCACCGAGCGGCCATCGGGGAGCTCGATGCGCTCCACCAGTTCGTTGAGCATCATGATGCGGCCGAAAGGCGCGGGCAGGGCCGCGATCAGATAGCCGTGGTAGCGGCGCGTGATGACACCGGACAAAGTGCCGGACGCATAGCCGCCCAGGCCGTTGGTCACCAGCCATTCGCAGTTCAGCCCGGCGTCGGAAGCGACGGCCGTTTTTGCCCGGCCAGGGCATTCGGATTACCAAATCAGTCATGCTTTGTCGGATTGGGCTTCAACGAAAACGGCGGCGTGGCCGGGAATTCGCCAATTCTCCTCGGAATCGAGCGGCGGCGTTCCGATGCCTCCGTACTTGGGATCTTCGCTCGACCACTAAGTGATCCATTCGGAATCATCGGGAGGAGCGAGCAGCGGCTCCGGCGCGGGATCCAAATGCAGATCCACGCCCGAGATTCACCAGCAACAGCCGATCGTCTCCCTGCTCCCCGAAAATATCGCAGCAGGAACGCTTCCGAAGAAAGGACCGCGCCGTCTACGCCATGCCGCTTCTGCGCGCGAAACACCGGCTCTTCGCGGCGAAGTTT
This sequence comes from Bryobacterales bacterium, assembly GCA_963761265.1. GTDB lineage: Bacteria > Acidobacteriota > Terriglobia > Bryobacterales > Bryobacteraceae > Palsa-89. The sequence goes on along the minus strand of CAVXGM010000010.1, from coordinate 840,360 downwards.
CAGCAGATCGCGATGCAGATCGTAGATCTCGCGATGCGTCTCACGCTCGGAGTGATCCAGCTTGCAGCGTTCGAAGGTAGCCGGATCGCCAGGATCCGCAAACGCTCCTGCATCTCGGGCGTCGCAAGGCTGGGGAATTGCGCAAGAAACTCGGCCGGCCCGCGCGAATCTGCTCGGCGAGTTCGCGAGCCGATGATCGGCGAAGAACAGGAACGGGCTGGACGCGGCGAATTCCTGTCCTTGAAAGAGCATCGGCGTGCCGGGCGCCAGCAGCAGCAGGGCAGTGATGGCGCGAAGTTTGCCAGGCGAGGTCAGCAGCATGACAGCGCTCGCCATAGGCGGAGTTGGCGATTTGATCGTGGTTCTGGATGAATGTGACAAAAGCGGCTGGGAGGCATGATCGAGTGCCGGGCGTGCCCCGGCGCTTGCGCTGCCATTTGTAGCGCTGGCCCTGATACAGGTATCCGTACTTCACCGATGAGATGAATTCTTGCGGCGTTCCCGATAATCGGTGTAGTAGGCTTCGTTGTGCCCGGTGAGAGCCACCATCGCGGTGTGATGAAAATCGTCATTCCACAGGGCATCCAAGCCGTACCCGCCCTGTTCCGGCGGCCTCACGAGCTTCGCCTCCTGCGGTTCGTTTTCCGCGATGAAAATCACTTCGCGCGGAGCGGCATGCTCGCGAACTTCACGCGCCATCGCGCGCAGAATGTGATCCTCGGAGCTGTCGTGAATGTCCTGCGTGGCGTCCAGACGCAAGTCCATCCAGATGAAACTCGTCGATCCAGTAGCGCGCATTCGCGATCACGAATTCGCGCACCGGGTCCGGAATCGTTCGCCGTCGAAATTGATCGCCTTGCCCCAATCCGTGGTCTTTCTCGCAGAAAAATTGCGGCGCGAATTTGGCGATGTAGTTTCCGTCGGGACCCAGATGGTTGTAGACCACATCCAGGATCACGCCCAGCCGCAGCGCGTGCGCCCGATCGACAAAGCGCCGGAAATCGTCGGGGCAGCCATAGATATGCGCCGGCGCGAACCACTGCACGCCGTCGTAACCCCAACCGAATCGGCCGGGAAATTCGGCCACCGGCATCACTTCCAGGACCGTGACGCCGGCTTCAGCCAGCTGCGGCAGTTGCAGCCGCCGCGCTGCGACCAGGTGCCTTGCCGCGTGAACGTGCCGATGTGCATTTCATAGATCACTTGATGCGGCAGGGAGACGCCGCCCCAATTGCGATCCGTCCAAGCGAACGCGCGCGGCATCTACGATTTCCGACGAACCGTGCGGACCCTCCGGCTGAAATCGCGATGCTGGATCGGGACAAAGCTTCCGCCGAATCGAGCCGATATTTGTAGCGAGAGCCGGCCCGCGCGTTCGGCACAAAGCCGGAAAAATATCCCGAAGCTTCCGCCTGCGAGCGGAACAGTCTCGCCTCCATCGAAAACCACTTCCACGGACTTTGCTTATCGGGCGCCCAGACGCGAAAATGAACTCCGCCGCCGGCGACCTCGGCGCCCACCGGAAAACGTCTGCCCTGCGGCTTCACTGGCGTTCCGGAGTCAACAAACGGGAAACGCTGGGCGGTTTCGGTTCGCGGCAGACCACCAGCGATAGGGGCACCAGCTCAATGGCTTCGCCCGGCGCTGAGAAGCGAGAGTTCAGCCTCGAGCGCAGGTTTGTTGGTGTCGATGACCACCTCCCATTTCTCCGCGCCGGGCGGCTTCGGGACGTAGAACTTGATCGGCTCATGGTGACAATTCAGCATGATCAGAAACGTGTCGTCCTGTGATGGCTTCGCCCGATTGTCCACTTCGCCGAGCGTTTCGCCGTTCAGCATCATGCCAAGGCAGCGCACCCAGCCGAGTCCCCATTCCTCGTCCGTCATCTCCTGGCCGTCGGGGCGCAGCCAGACGATGTCCTTTTCCTCCGTGCCGCGGATGGCGCGGTCCTGATAGAACTTGCGGCGATGCAGGTTGGGATGGTCGCGGCGGATCTGGATCAGTTTTTGCGTGAATTCCAGGAGCGTGATTTTGCAGCCATCCAGGCGCCAATCCACCCAGGTGGCTTCGTTGTCCTGGCAATAGGCGTTGTTGTTGCCGTTCTGCGTGCGGCTGATTTCGTCGCCGCCCAGAATCATCGGCACGCCTTGCGAAAAAAGCAGCGTCGCGAGAAAATTGCGCTTCTGCCGTTCGCGGCGCTGGATGATTTCAGGATCATCGGTGGGGCCCTCCGCGCCCATATTCCAGGAATGATTGTCGTTGGTGCCGTCCTTGTTGTCTTCCCGATTGGCGTCGTTATGTTTTTCGTTGTAACTCACCAGGTCGTGCAACGTGAAGCCGTCGTGCGCCGTAACGAAATTGATGCTGGCCGAAGGACGGCGGCCATCGCGGTCGTATAAGATCGCTCGATCCCGTGAGCCGGTACGCGAGATCCGATAACTGCCCCTCGTCGCTTTTCCAATAGCGCCGGACGGTGTCCCGATAACGTCCGTTCCACTCCGCCCATCCCGCGGGAAAATTGCCCACCTGGTAGCCGCCGTCGCCCACGTCCCACGGCTCGGCGATCAGCTTCACCTGCGAAATCACCGGATCCTGATGAATGATGTCGAAGAACGCCGACAGGCGGTCCACGTCATGCAGTTCGCGCGCCAGCGTCGAGGCCAGATCGAAGCGGAACCCGTCCACGTGCATTTCTTCAATCCAGTAGCGCAGGCTGTCCATGATCAGCTTCAGCACCTGGGGATGCCGGACGTTCAGGCTGTTGCCGGTCCCGGTGTAATCCATGTAGTAGCGCGGCTGATCGGCAACCAGGCGGTAGTAAGTGGGATTGTCGATGCCTCGAAAGCTCAGCATCGGCCCCATGTGATTGCCTTCCGCGGTGTGGTTGTAGACCACGTCCAGAATCACTTCGATCCCTTCGCGGTGAAAGGTTTTCACCATGGTCTTGAACTCGGCCACCTGTCCGCCGCGATCGCCGGAGCTGGAATAGCGGGCGTCGGGGCTGAAGAAATTGGTCGTGTTGTAGCCCCAATAATTCGTGAGTCCCTTTTCCGCAAGATGCTTGTCGGTCAGGAACGCATGCACGGGCATCAGTTCCACGGCGGTAATGCCCAGCCGCTTCAGATACTGAATGGACGGCTTGGCTGCCAGATCCGGCGTAAGTGCCCCGCAGCGCCTCCGGAATCTCCGGATGCCGCTTGGTAAAGCCTTTGACGTGCAGTTCGTAGATGATGGAATCGCTCAACGGGAGGCACAGCGGCCGATCCTCTTCCCAATCGAAATACGGATTTACGACCACGCATTTCTGCATCCCGGCGGCGTCGTCGTTTTCATCGAACGACAGATCCGCATCGCCGTTGCCGGGCTGATAGGGAAAAATCGGCGACGGACCAATCCACTTGCCCGGCGAGCGCCCTTCGCGTACGGATCGATCAGCAGCTTATTCGCATTGAATCGCAGGCCATCGTTGGGCTGGAAGGGCCCGTGCACGCGATAGCCGTACAACTGCCCCGGCTGCAGCCCGTGGATATAGCCATGCCATACGTAAGTGGTGCGCTCCGGCAGACGAATCCGCTCCGTCTCGGGAGCGTTCGGCTGATCGAAAAGACACAGCTCTACCCACTCGGCATGCTCGGAATAAATCGCGAAATTGGTCCCCGCACCATCCCAGGTGGCCCCCAGACGGATGCGGGCGGCCCGGCAACATCTTGGTTGACATATCCGAACGGTAGACGCTCGAAGATGACAACTTTTAACAATTGATTTAACTGAAAGTCACTTTACGGTAATCGGGACTTCGGCGACGGTGTTTTCCCACGCCAGTTGGAGCTTGGCTTTGTTCGCGCCGGCGCTCGAGAGCGTCATCTTGTAGGTTTCGATCGGATGGGGAGGCTTGCTCATCTCCATCTTGACGCGGCCCAAGTCGTGGCTTGGATCATAGTCCAGACCCCATTCGCCGGTGGCCTTGCTAACCACCAGTTGCCATTGCTTGGGATCCAGGTAAACGAACAATGTGTAATCGCCTTTGGGAACGGAAAGGCCGCCGATGTCAAGATTGGCGTCGGTGTGCAGCGCGGTGGCGTCGTTCGCGCCGGCGCGCCACACGCGTCCGTAGGGCTCCAGGCCGCCGAAGATTTTGCGCCCGCGCATGGACGGCGCCGAATAGTTGACGCGGATGGTTTTACCCGCGATCGTAACCGATGTTTCGGCGGGAGGACTCTGTTGCGCCAGCAGAGGCGCGGCCGCGAACAAAGCCGCAAATATTCCGAACCGGCGAAACGGGACCACTTGAGTCACCTCCATCGTGCAGGATATCAAGTACCAGCGGTGGCTGTGTCCGTGTTTGTTTGGATGACAGAGCGAGCGCGGCCGATAATCCGCAGATGGCGGCGAACGAAAACCACAGGCCGGGAACGGCGCGGTTGCCGGTGACGTGGATCAAATAGGTGCAGATCGCCGGCGTAAATCCGCCGAAGATGGCGGTGGCGGAACTGTAAGCCAGCGAGAAGCCGGAAGTGCGAACTTCGACGGGCATGATCTCGGTCAAGATAAACCGCCATCGCGCCGTTGTAAGTGGCATAGAAAAGCGAAAACCACAGCTCCACGATCAGCAGGCGCGTGAACGATGGCGCGCTCACCAGCCACAACAGCGCCGGATAAGCGGTGAGCAGCGCGATGATGGTGCAGGCATACAGAATCGGACGGCGGCCGATGCGATCGGAAAGCGCGCCCGAGAGCGGCAGCACGACGAAATTGCAAGCGCCGACGCACAGCGTGACGATCAAGATTTCCAGTGGCGGCAAGATGCAGCACGGCGCTGCCGAAGGTCGGCGTGTACGCGGTGACCATGTAAAAGCACACCGTGGTCATGGTCGACATCATCATGCCGAGCACCACGACGCGCCAATTCGCGACAGAGCGATTTCACGATTTCGGCGGTTGCGTCGAGTGCTGCGGCCGCGCCAGAAATTCGCTGGTTTCTTCCAGCGAGCGGCGCAGGAAAAGCAGCAACGGCAGCAGCGCGCACCCGGCCAGCAGCGCGATCCGCCATCCCCAGCGCGTCATTTGGCTGTGCGACAGCGTGGACTGTAAGCACGATGCCGAGCAGCGCCGCGAACATCACCGCCACCTGCTGGCTGGCCGATTGCCAGCGCGACATAAAATCCCTTGCGATTCGGCGGCGCGATTTCGGAAAGATAAACCGACACGCCGCCGAGCTCCACGCCCGCCGAAAATCCTTGCACCAGCGGCCCACCAGAACCAACAGTGGCGCGGCGATTCCGAGCACGCATAGCCCGGCAGGCAGCGCGACCGCGAGCGTGCCGAAGCCCATCAGCGCCGAGCGTGAGCAGCAGTCCCGCGCGCCGCCCGCGATGATCGATGTAAGCGCCCAAGATGACCGCGCCGAGCGGCCGCATCAGAAAACCCGCGCCGAAGGTGGCGAGCGCAAGCATCAGCGATGCGAACTCGTGGCCCGTGGGAAAGAACGTCACCGCGATCGCAGTGGCGTAGTAGCCGAAGATTTGAAAATCGTACATCTCGAGCGCGTTGCCCGCCGCCACGCGGACCACGGGCATGAATCTTCGCGCGCGGACTGGGATTGTGGCTGGCGGATGGGCTGAGCCAGCACGGCGCTCTCAGGAACAAGCATAATGGAAACTCATCATCGAGAACGACATGGAAAAACGACTGAAAGGCAAGACCGCGATTGTGACCGGCGCCAGCCGCGGCATCGGACAAGGCGATCGCGTGCGCCTGGCGGGGAAGGAGCGCAAGTGGTGCTCTGCGCGCGCGACGGCAATCTGATGGAACATGCCGTGAAGCAGATCGAGAGCGACGGCGGACGCGCGGCAGCGCTCGCCGTGGATCTGCGCGAGATGGATGCGGCGAAACGGGTGGTCGACTTCACGCTCGAGACCTACGGGCAGATCGACATCTCGTCAACAACGCGGGCGCCACCAAGCGCGGCGATTTTCTGCAGCTGACCGATGACGATTGGGCCGACGGTTTCGCGCTGAAATTTTTCGGCGCCATGCGGCTGACGCGCGAAGCCTGGCCGCACTTGAAAGAGCAAGCCGGTTCGGTGCTGAACATTTCGGGCGTCGGCGGCCGCATGCCCGGGCCGCTGTTCGCCATCGGCGGATCCGTAAACGCGGCGCTGCTTTCGTTCACCAAAGCGATGGCGGACATCGGCATTCGCGACGGCGTGCAGGTGAACGCCGTGAATCCGGGCAGCATCCGGACCGATCGCTACCGCCGCATGCTGGAAGCGACCGCGGCCACGAGGCACCGACGTCGAGACTGCCGAGCGCAAAATGATCGAAAGCGCGCGAACCACGCGCGTCGGCGAACCGGAAGATATCGCCGCGCTGGTCGCGTTCGTGGTAAGCCCGGAGGGCCGGTTTCTGCAAGGCGCGCTGATCGACATGGATGGCGGCGCCACCAAAGTGATCTAGGCAGCGCCTAGCTCATGTAATAGCCGCCGTTGACGTTGATGGTTTGGCCGGTGATGTACGCGTTGCCCGCCAGCATCACCGCCACGTCGGCCACTTCTTCGACATCGCCGAATCGGCCGATCGGGATCATCTCGGGCTTGGCCACCGGATTCGACAGTCACCATTTCGGTCGCCACCAGCGCGGGCGTGATGGCGTTCACCGTGATGCCTTCTTTCGCCAGCACTCGCGCGTAGCTGCGCGTCAGGCCCGAGCATCCCGGCTTTCGACGCCGCGTAATGCACGCCCACGATGCTGCCGGCTTGCGCCGCCACCGACGAGATATTGATGATGCGCCCCCAGTGCCGCGCGCGCATGCCCGGCAGCACGGCCTGGGTCACCAGAAAGCACGACGTGAGATTGGATGTGATCATGTCGTTCCAGCTTTCCTCGGTCATCTGTTCGATGGACTGGATCAGGATCTTGCCCGCGTTGTTGATGCAGAATTTCGATCGGCCCAAGCTGCGATTCGGCGGCGCTGCACCAATTGCGTCACGTCAGCCGCGCGCGAAACGTCGGCTTGGATCGCAACGGCGCGGCGGCCGAGCTTCTGAATCTCGCGCACCGCGGACTCGGCATCGTCGCGGCGCTCGCGATAATTCACCGCGACATCGCAGCCCGCGCGAGCCAGCGCCAACGAAATCGCCGCGGCCAATTCCCCGCCCTCCTCCCGTGACGAGGGCGACCTTCCCGGTGAGTTCTGTTCCATCTATTTCGGCTTGCGTCAGGCTCTTGTACGCGGCTTCCACGAACATGTCCGCGGTCCAGAAGCGCGCCAGGCGTGTTGTAGCGCGGATCCCAATCGAGCGTGGGCCGCGCGGCCTTGACTTGATCCAGCGTCATGCCCTTCTTGATCATGGCCTGAATGCGATCGCGCACGATGGTCACCATGTCGCGATATTCCAGCAGGTCGAATTCGTCGCACAGCCGGCCGTGGCCCGGGAATGATGTACGTTCCGCCTTCTTCGTGATGCGCGGGAATCGCCAGATCCAGAATTTGATTCAGCCCGTCGATCTCGCCTTGCAAGCTGCCGCCATTCTTCAGATCGATGATCGGATAGCCGTTGGTGACGAAAATATCGCCCGTGCTGATCACGTCCGAGCGGCGGAAGAACGCGATGGTGTCGCCATCGGTGTGCGCGGCCGGGGATGGAACATCTGGACGGCCTCGCCGTTGAAGAAGACTTCCTTCTCCGCGCCCAGGTACGTGTCGGTGGGCCAAGCGTCTTCGGGATAAGGCTTCTGGCCGTTCGCGGTGGCGCTCATTCGGTCAAAAACATTTTGATGCGCGATGATTTGGACGCTCAACGCCGCCGTTTCGCCGGGCGTGTTCACCAGCGTGACTTCGCGCGCCGAGCCGCCGCCGATTTTCGCCAGCGCCTCGTTCCCGCCCACATGATCGGGATGCACGTGCGTATTGATGATGTAGTGGATCGGCTTTGTTGGAAAGCGTGCGAACCGCGGCGATCACTTTGTCGGAATACTGCGCCAGCCCCGTGTCCACCAGCAGCACGCCCATGCTGCCCACCTGCACCGTGATGTTGCCGCCCGCGCCCACCAGCATATAGACGTTGCCCTGCACCGGCAGAATATGCAGCTCGCGCGTTTTCACGGATTCTGCGGCCGCGCGGGCGCGCGGACCGCCGCCGGCGCGGACTCAATCTTCGCGGTAGCCAGCACCTTCCGGTACTCCGGATACATGGTGGCTCCGGCCGCCCATCACCGCGGCATGCGGCAAGATGATACTTATCGGCGTATTCGTAAAGGAACGGGTTCTTGCCCGGAAGATAGTTCGGAACCGCGCCCTTGGGCCGCGACAAGATCTCTTCCACGGCCTCGCACGGCCACAGCCATCCGCCCAGCTCTTTTTCGTCGAGATAGAAAATCGTCCGTGCGAATCAGCGGCTGCGTCAGGTAAACCGGATCGTACAGGATCGTCATGTGCGTCATGATGTTTCCGTGCCGCAGAAAATGCTCGGTCATCGTGGCTTGGTCGCTCTCCGGAAGTCCGTTGCGGCGCGCCCAGCCCTGCTTGATGTGCGTGGTGTAGACCGTCAGAATATCGCCTTCCCACTTGCCGGTGGAAAATCCCATGAAGGTATGCGCGGCGTAATCGGGCGGATGCGGACGGCCGTCCATCCAGATGGTGCGCGTCTGCTCGTAGGTGCTGATGTAGTTCTTGATCGCGATTACCTGCTGGGTAGTCGGGATCCTTTTCCTCCCAGATCCGCAGATGCAGCGGACCATGATAGATGTAGGGCGAAACGTGCACGCGGCACTGATGTTCCTGCAGCGTCAGGCGCGACGCGTCCCAGCTCTCGGCGAACGCGCGCGCGGAATCGTTGATCGGAAGGCCGGCGAAATCGCCCAAGATCCGGCCCCGGAATGCGCTCGTTATAATCTTCGTGATGCAGCGGGCTCCACTCGCCGTCCAAGAAATCCTGGCCCCACATGGAGCGGGAGCGAGGAGCAACGTGGCGCCGCAATTCTCGGACATGAGCTGAGCATACAGTCGGCCGCATGCGGCTGCGATCTCTTGAATACGACGGGACCTTATCCGCATACTGCCAGCTCGTGCCTTCGGAGCATGATAACAACAGTCCGAGGTGAGATCTCGCTGCGATCCTCGGCACCTTCACTCCTGAGTTCCGTCTGGATCGCGGCCTGCAGCTGCCGGCGCCCTTTACGGGCAAGGTCGGTCGTCGACCGGTTACGGCGAAATCGACCCGCTGGATCAGCGCAATGGCTGGTTGCGCGATCGACGCGGACTCAAGTTCCATTGGCTGGCGCTATCGCTCCGCGACGCCAACGCTGGCGGCGGTTCTTCCGATCCGCAAGTTGCCCGATCGTATCGCGACTCACTAACCCGCGGGCGGCGGAATCATCGCATATGAGAACGATGGCCGGGAGCGAATCGCCATAGCCTCCGGTTTCGCGTCGGGGATTTACAAGACGAGCTGGCAACCCATAGTCTTCGTGTTCGTCTCTAGACCTCTTCTTCTTCCAGTTCCTCTTCTGTGCCTGCCCGGCCTCTTCCAGCAGTGGCTGCGCAAGCTTGGTCAGCAGTTGATCGGCCTTTTCTTCTTCCGCTAACGTCTGGCTTAATAGCTTCACGATATCCTGCCGGTTCATCTGTTCAGCGATGGCTCGCGCCGTACCATACGCCGCGATCTCGTAATGCTCCACGCGCTGCGCCGCGCCGATTAGCGCCAGGTCGGCCGCGGCCTCTTCCATCTGCTTGCCTTCTGCAATCACTTCCGCGCCTTCTTCCACCAGTCCGGCCATGCCCTTGCAAGGTCTTCGCTCTGGGCTTTTCCTCCAGCAATTCGAACGACCTCTTTCAGACGCTCGACGTGGCCCTTGGTCTGCTCCAGATGTTCTTCAAACGCCGTCTTAGATCGGCGTCCTTCGCTGCCTTCGCCATTTTCGGCAGCGCCTTCACCAGCTGGCCCTCGGCGTGAGCAGGTCCTTCAATTCCTCGGTTAACAGTTCTTGCAGTAAGTTCCATGAATGCTGTTGACTCCTTGCGGTTGGACTCGGCGCAATGCGGGAGGTTTCGTTCAAAACAGGTCGAGCTGACGCGATTGGCGGTGCGGCGGCGATCGTCGAACACGGTGCGTCCGCCAATGCTTGCGCGAAATCGCACGTTCGTGACGGACGATCGCTTCGAAATCGGCCTCGGGCTGGTGGTGCTCTTCCACCGCCCGAACGAATTGGTCCAGCCGCCGCATACCATCTAACTTTTCGCGATCGCCCGCCTTCGCCGAATCGAGCGCCGAGCGCAGCACTGACAGCGACGCATCGTAAGTCTTCAGCGGCACGGGAAACGGATGGCCATCCTTGCCGCCATGCGCGAACGAAAAACGCGCGGGATCCGAAAATCGCACCGGCGCGCCGTGCACCACTTCCGCGATCAGAGCGAGCGATTGCAAAGTACGCGGGCCCAGCTTTTCCAGCAGCAACAGCGACGCGAAATCGCGCAGATCGCGCTCGTAAGCGACGGCCAACACCGCGCCCAGGCGCTTCAGATCCACATCGTCCGCGCGCACGTCGTGATGCGCGGGCATCGCGAGGCACAAATCGCGAACCGTGACCTCGGGCGACTGGTGGCTGATGTCGAGCAACGCGGTCTGCGCCGGACGTGCCCCGCGCGTCCACCAGATTCATGATTTCGCCCTGCGGCGCGCCCGCAATGGCCGTGTGCGGCTCGCAAGTGAAATCGCGCACCGTCGCCGAATGCCAGTGATAACGTCGTGCTAACCCGGCTTCGTCGTTCAATCCCTGCTGGATGACCGCCCATTCGCCGCCGGCCGTCAGCACGAACGCATGCAGATAAATCTGGAAACCCATCCGCGATCGCGTTGTTATCGATGCGCGCGGTCAACCGGCTGGTGCGCGACCAGCCCCTCGCCATCCAGACCGGTCTTCTCGGCGACGGCCCGCAGCTCGTCGGGCGTATTGCGAGAATGCCTGCCGCGGCCGCCGCAAATGTAAATGCCCAGCTCGTGCGCCCGCGGATTGAGCCCTCGCTTCAGCGCGCCGACCACCGACGTAGTGATGCCGGACGAATGCCAGTCCATGCCCATCACCGAACCCAGCGCCTGGAACCAGAACGGATCGCTCAGGCGCGAAAGCAATTCCGATGGCCCGTAGTGCAGCAGGACGCTCTCGCTGATGGCCGTGCCTAAGCGCGTCATGCGATCGGCCAGCCACGCCGGCACGCGCCCGCCATGCAACGGAAGATCGGCATGGCCGGAGCGTCGCATGCGTTACCCGAACGTGATCACTGCGCCTATGGTGGTCCGGTCAGCGACGGCTTGGATCGCTTCGCGCGTGCGATCGAGCGGATAAGTATCGGTAACGATCGATTTCAAATCGATAAGCCCGTTCTCTACCAGCGTCACATAGCGAGGCAAATCGCGCAGCATGTTCAATCCGCCCTGCTGGCCCGAGTGAACCGTGCGCCCGCGATTGGCAAACATCATCGCCGGAAACGACACGTCGCCCTTTTGTCCGAAACCAAGCGTGACGATGTGGCCGCCGCCGCGTGTGAATTCCCACGCCTGCTGCAACGGGAGCACGCCCGTTGGATCGGGGCCGGCTTCCATCTTGGGCGGGAAACGTGTCGCCGCCCACGGCTTCGATGGTGAAATCGGGACCGCGCGGCACCGCGAACAGATCGTTGCCCCAAGCTCGGCCGCCCGCGAATCGCCGGTCGGTCTTCCCTTTGCATAACTCGCGAATCTTTTCGACCAGGCCTTTGCCCTCGACATTCGGATCCATCACCATGGTCGCGCCCAGCTTGAGAGCCAGGTCGCGCCGCACTTTGATCGGCTCCACCACGATGATCTGCGCCGCGCCCATAATGCGGGCCGATTGAATGGCGCCCAGCCCCACCGGCCCAGCGCCCAAGACGACGCAATCCGATCCAGGTTCCACGCGCGCGAGATTCATCCCGGCCGCCAAACCGGTGCCGACAGTGTCGCCGAGCATCGTCAACTGCTCCGCCGGGAGATCGGTGAAGACGGGGCAGCAATATTCTTCCGACACCACCATCAATTCGCTCAGCCCGCCCAGCGCGCCGCCTTCAAAGACCGGCGTTCCATCCGGCATCACGGCCATTGGGTGCGCGGGATTGGTGGCCAGGAACTGACACCAATCCGACCGGCCTTGCAGGCACTCGTAGCATTGGCCGCACTGCGGAGTGCCGGGGATGATCACGCGATCGCCCACCTGCACGCGCTTCACCTGCGGCCCGATTTCTTCCACCACGCCGAAGCCCGAGTGATTCGGAATCGATGGGCGCGGCGCGTCCCTGGTGCCGAGCGACTGGCCGACGATGGTGTAGCAAACCCCCGACGCTTCGGTTCGGATCACCACTTCGCGCGGTTGAATCGGCAACAATCGAAGCTCTTCCACCGATGTTCCGGTCCTGTAGCGAAGGAACGCGCGGAATTTGCGGCCGGCGCTTTTTCCGAGTACGTCGCGGCGGGATATCTGTGGCATCGCGTTCCTAACTAAAAACCACCACGGCGCCCACCACGGTGCGATCGGCCACGGCTTGAAACGCCTCGCGCGCGCGATCCAGCGGATAGGTCGCGGTGATGATCGACTTCGCGTCGAAGAGCCCTTTTTCGATCAGCCGGACGTAGCGCGGAAGGTCGCGCATCATGTTCAAACCGCCTTGCTGGCCGGCATGAAACGTTTTGCCGGAAATGCAGAAGGCCGGCGCCGGGAACGAAACGTTCCCTTTTTGACCGATGCCGTGCGTGACAATGTGACCGCCTGGACGAGCGATCTGCCAAGCCTGTTCGAGCGGAAGAATGCCGGTCGGATCGGGACCGGCCTCAACCTTCGGGCGAAACTGATCGCCGCCCACGGCTTCGATCACGAAATCCGCCCCCGCGCCCCTCGGCAGATTGCCGCCCGCGAACAAGCGATCCGTTCTTCCTTTGCAGATCTCCCGAATTTTGGCGACCAGCTGATCGCCTTCGGCGTTCGGATCGAGCGCCATGGTGGCGCCCACCTTGAGCGCGACTTCGCGGCGAACCCGGATGGGCTCGACCGCGATGATTCGTCCAGCGCCCATGATGCGTGCCGATTGAATCGCGGCCAATCCAACCGGCCCGCGCCCAACACGACAACGTCGGTGCCGGGCTGCACTTCCACCAGGTTCTTGGCGGCTGACAAGCCCGTGCCGCCGCTATCGGCCAGCAGCGCGAGCTCTGGCGATGGAACATCGGTGAACACCGGGCAGCAATACTCTTCAGCCACCACCATCAGTTCGCTCACGCCGCCCAAACCGGACATGGGATGCACCGGCGTTCCATCCGCCATCTCCGCGATGGGATGCACATCCACGCCCGAGAGGAACTGGCAATGATCGGCGCGGCCCTGCAGGCACTGATAGCACTGGCCGCATTGTGGCGTGCCGGCGACGATCACGCGGTCGCCCGGTTGCACGCGCTTCACCATCGGCCCCACTTCCTCCACCACGCCCATGCCGGAGTGATTCAGGATGGTGGCGTGCGCGTAGTTGTCGGTGCGCAGCGCGTAGGGCGTGATCGAATAGCATGCAACCGAGGCTTCAGTGCGGATCAAAACCTCGCGCGGCTGGATCGGCAGCAACTTCAGCTCTTGTACAGAAACGCCTGTGCCGTATCGCACCCATGCCCGGAATTTTCGGCCTGACGCTTTCGCAGTCTCTTGTGCGCGCGCCTTCCGCGCTGCCAGCGCCGCTCCCGCTGCCGCGGTTTTCAGCACGTTGCGTCGAGAGACCGACGAGGATGGCGATTTTTCGGTCAAGAAGTGCTCCGTTCCAGCACCAGAATATATCATTGTCCTCGCAAAAGCGTGTGTTACATTCAGAGCAAATGAGTAATACAATCACGGTCCGCATCCCGAGCGATCTGGCCCAATGGCTCGAAGAAACCGCCCGCAAGACCGGCGTTCCCAAGGGTCGGATTGTGCGCGATGAGCTGGAGAAGGCGAGGAAATCGGAAACCCGTCCGTTCCTGCGGCTCGCCGGCGCAGTCGCTGGGCCTGCCAACCTGTCCACCAGGAAGGGCTTCTCCCGCAAATGAAGGCGATCGCCGATACAGGCTTTCTGGTAGCTTTCGGCAATCGCAAAGATCAGCATCATGCCTGGGCGCGCGATCTCGCGCAGCGCGTAACCGAGCCGCTCTTAACCTGTGAGGCAGTGCTGGCTGAGACCGCTTTCCACCTGGGGAACAGCGCTCTAGCGTTAGCCTTCGTGACTCAGGGCTTGGTACGGCCAGCGCTGGTGCTCGGTGACCATCTTGCCCGTCTGACGGAGTTGGCCCTGCGTTACGCCGACTGCGAACCCGATCTGGCCGACTTGTGCCTCATTCGCCTCAGTGAGCTGAATCCACGGCATCCCGTCATCACGACGGACTGGAATGACTTTCGCATCTACCGGCGAGGCCGCCGCGAAGCGATCCCCTTGCTTCACCCTCCGGCATAAAGCCGCGCGGTCTTACTTCACCGGCAGCAACTGCGGACGTCCCGGCGGCAGGTGCTGATCCGTTCGCGTTCAGCATGATCGCAGCCATGGCGTAATCGCCGATGATAGTCGCCAGTTCCAGCGTTCCCTGCTTGCCGAACGTCTCAACTGTTTTGGCATACAGATCCGGAGCTGATCCTGTGCTGCTGGAACGAGTCGCGAGCGAAAGTGATGATCAGAGTGTCCCGGTCCGAAAGCCCCGCCGTATCTTTGTTGTACTTGATCGCGTCGATCACCGGCTGCGGCACTTTCGCGACTTGCGCGCGCCCATTTCGTGCCCGCTCCATTCGTACTGCTGATCGAACTCCCGCGCCGCCACCAGAATCGCTACCTCGATAGTCGCGCGGCTTCAGCACTCCGTGAAAGCGCAGATACTGATTCAGCATCTGGATTGCTTCGGCCACCTTGGGGCTATACAGCGAAATGGCGGCCGGCCCGGTGGGCGTGACGGTTTTGCCTTCGCCCCCGGCCAGCATGTCGTAGATGCGTTTGCCATCCTGGTCCAGGTCGTCGCGCTTCACCACCGGAAGCCGGGAGAACGAGTGCGGATCAACATCCTTAGGTAACGCGGCCGAAGGTGACGCGGGTGCTTCACTGCCGGTTTGCGCTGCCGCAAACGCCGCCAGGCTGAACACCACACTCACTCCGATCGCTGCATGCAGAAACCGCATTCGAATCTCCGTGCTCATCGAAAAACCTCCAGCCCCGTAGCATATCAAAGCGCACGTCACGGTACGCTCGAGCCTTTTGCATTACAATAAAGTTTAAAGTTTTGGGAGCGGTTGCACTCTCTGAGTCCGCGCCTTCCGGGCTTTCCAGCCCGGTTGACCTTGACACAGATCGCCGCTTCAGGTATCGTACATCGACATAAACCGCCGCACACGAAGTAGCAGTAACTTGAGGGTCCTCGCAAACGCCAGATCTGTTGCATACAACCGGCAGGTTTATGTTTTCAGGAGAGTGAAATGGGCGATGTTTCGCCGAACCAGACTGAGTTCCGTCAGGTTCCGCTTGCGAAGAAATGATGACGTTCGTTCCTATTGCCGATCGCGGCTCTGGTGAGCGTCTGCGCGTTCGGCCAAGGCGTGGTGGGCGAGTTCGTTCCCGACGTCGGATTGGATCTGTCAGGCAACTGGAACCCGCTGCTGCATGAGGATTTCCTGGAACGCATTCCCGGTCCGGAACTGGTGAATTATTCCGGCCTTCCCATCACCGAAGGCTCCCGGCTGTGGGGAGAAAGCTGGAACTCTTCCCGGCTGACGCTGCCGGAGCATCAATGCCAGGTTCACGTCTCGCCGTACATCTATCGCGGCCCGCTGCAAATGCGCTTCTGGGATGAAAAAGATCCGCAGTCGCAAAAAATCATCGCCATCAAGAATTACATCAGCACCTACGAGCAGACCCGCACCATTTGGATGGACGGGCGCCCGCATCCGCCGGCTTGGGCCGCGCACACCTGGATGGGCTTCTCCACGGGCAAATGGGAAGGCAATATTCTTACGGTCTACACCACGCACATCAAGCAGGGCTGGGTGCGCCGCGATGGTCTTCCGGAGAGCGACCAAGCCACGCTGGTGGAACACTTCATCCGTCACGGCGAATAACCTGACGCACGTCAGCATCGTTACCGATCCGGTGTATCTGACCGAGCCGCTGATCAAGACCCAGGATTTCGTGCTACAACACCAATGCCGGCGGAAACTGGCTGTATCCCTGCGAAGAAGTGGAAGAAGTGGAAGGCCGGCCGAGAGGCGCGGTGCCGAATTACCTGCCTGGCACAGAACCCGTTCATCAGCGAGTTCGCGAACATGTACCACCTGCCGCTGGTCGGCGGCTCTGGGCGGCCCGGAGACGATGTATCCGGAATTCGAGAAGGTACTCAAGAACCCGCCCCCCACTCCGTCCAATGTTTTCGAGAAGGACGAGATTCCGCCCATGCCGACATCAAGAACATGGCGCAGAATCCTAACCCCACCGACGGCGAAGTTCACGTTCTGCACGTGCAGGGCAACGTCTACATGCTGGTCGGCGCGGGCGGCAACATCACTGTGCAGGTTGGCGACATGGGCGTGCTGATGGTCGACACCGGGCTGGCGCAGACCGCCGATAAGGTAATCGCCGCCATCCATAAGCTCGCGCCCGGCAAGCCGCTGCAATACATTATCAACACCCACGTCCATCCCGATCACACGGGCGGAAACATGAAGCTGCGCGCGGCCGGCGTCACCATTACGGGCGCCAATGTCACCGGCGATATCGCCGATGCTTCCAAAGGCGCGGCGATCATCGCCCACCAGGCGGTGCTGGATCGCATGAGCGCGCAGAGCGGCAACCAACCCGCCGTCTCCGCCGATGCCTGGCCCACCGACACGTTCCTGGGCGATCGCAAAACGCTGTTGTTCAACGAAGAGCCGGTTGAGATCCTCCACGAGAAGAGCGCCCACACCGACGGCGACAGCATCGTGTTCTTCCGCCATTCCGATGTCATCGCACCGGCGACATCTTTGTCACCACCGGTTACCCCTTCATCGACCTCGCGCGCGGCGGCAGCATCCAGGGCGAAATCAACGCGCTGAACAATCTGATGGACCTGGCCATCTCCAAGCACGACGAAGAGGGCGGCACCTACATTATTCCCGGCCACGGCCGCTTGTGCGACCGCTGGGAATTGATCGAATATCGTGATATGGTAACTATCATTCGCGACCGCATCCGGGCCGATATCAAGAAGGGCATGACGCTGGATCGAGATCCAGGCGGCCCGGCCCACCATGGACTATGATGCCCGCTATGGCGCCGACAAGGGATTCAATACGACCAACGAATTTGTGGCGGCTGTATACAAGAGTTTGGGCGGGAAGTAGATTGAGGGCAAATCCTGCATGCAGGATTTGTTGAATGCGGTATATTATGAAATTGAGTCGGGAAGAAGAACGCAAAGGAAACACTATGAAACGAACACTGTTGTTCTTGGTTGTTGCGGCGGCATCCATGTTGAGCACGCAAGTGAAGGTGTATGCACACCATTCGTTTGCGGCCACTTATTTCGAGGATCAGAACCATCACGATCCATGGAAAGCTGGTACAGTTCCTGTACCGGAACCCGCATTCTTTCGTGCACGTGGAAGCCCCGGATGACAAAGGCGTGATGCAGACCTGGGCCGTGGAGTGGGGCGCCGGCGGGCAGTTGAGCCGCGATGGCGTTACGCGCGAGTCGCTCAAGCCGGGCGACTAGTCGTCATCACGGGTAACCCGGGCCGCAATCCGGACGACCATCGCATCCGCATGCAGAGCATCACTCGTCCGGCTTCGGACGGCTGGAGTTTAGCTGGAAGGGCGTAGTTCGCTAAAGCATCGCTGAGCGCGCGACCCGTCTGGCGAGCCGCGAGCTGCCAGGAAGCGTTGTCTCAACCGCCGGGAGCGGTTGTCTAACTATGATGGCATCACCTACCTCGATGTAGGATCGCCTACAGCCTTCTTTTGGCTGCCGTGCGTCAGTTTGCCGGCGTTCGCGCAAGTGGACTTCACCGGCGAATGGGCGCCGCTTTATCACGAGGACGGGCCCGAGCGGCTTCCGGGCCCTGAGCTGGGCGATTACACCGAACTGCCCATCAACGACGCGGCGCGCATGGCCGGCGACACCTACGATGCCGACCGCATCTCGGTGGTCCCGGAGTATCAATGCCGCCCGCACGGCGGCGACTATTCCATGCGCGGGCTCGGCAATCTGCGGATCTGGCGCGAAATCGACCAGAATTCCGAAAAGCTGATCGCGTTCCACACGCATATGCTGGCCTGGGACAGCGAGCGCACCATCTGGATGGATGGCCGCCCGCATCCGCCGGCCTATGCGCCGCACACCTGGCAGGGCTTTTCCACGGGCGTGTGGGAAGGCAACATGCTGACCATCACCACCACCCATCTAAAGACCAACTACATGCGCCGCAACGGCATTCCGCGCAGCGACAAGGCCGTCTTCACCGAGCACTGGATGCGCCACGGCGACTATCTGACGGTGGTCACCGTGATCGACGATCCGGTGTATCTCACCGAGCCCCTGGTGCGCAGCGACAACTGGTCTCTCGATCCCGGCCAGAACATCGGCATCTTCGGCTGCGAGTACGCGCCCGAAGTGCCGCGGCCGGAAGGAACGGTTCCGAGCCATCTGCCGGGCAAGAATCCTTACCTGCACGAGTTCGCCGAACTGGTACGGCCTTCCGTACGAAGCCACGCGCGGCGGCGCCGAGACCTTGTATCCCGAATATCAGAAGAAGATCGAAAATGAGTATCATCCGCCCGCCACTGCGAGCGCTACTGCAAGTGCACCACCCTGTTCGACTGCAATCGTCGACTCCAATAATCATGACTAACGATACTCGTGAGTGGCGCGCGCGCCGTGCAAGCGGCGCTCCTCTGCTGGTGCGCCGCTAGCTCTGCCTTCGCCCAGCCCCCGCAGATCAATCCGGACACCGTGCAAGCTCACCATGGCGCCCGTGCAGGGCAACGTCTACGTGCTCATGGGCGACGGCGGCAACATCACCGTCCAGGTCGGCAAAGACGGCGTCATGCTGGTGGACACCGGTTTCGCGCCGCTCGCCGCCAAGGCCATGGCCGAGATCCGCAAGCTATCTGACGGCCCGGTTCGCTGGATCGTCGACACGCACGTCCACACCGACCATACCGGCGGAAACGCTGCAATGTCCAAGCTCGGCATGACGCGCGAGTCCATCGGGCCGCCCCGCATCGTCGCCCAGTCCAATGTCCTGAACCGCATGACTGAGGCCGCAGCCCGGCAACCAGCCCAAGTTCCCGAAGCCGATTGGCCCAACGACGAATACTTCCTGCCCACCAAGGATTTCTTCTTCAACGGCGAAGCCGTGGTGGTCTATCACGTGCCCGACGCCCATACCGACGGCGACAGCCTGGTCTTCTTCCGCCGCTCCGACGTGCTCAGCACCGGCGACGTCTTCACGCCCGGCACCTACCCGATCATCGATCTGGACGCGCGGCGGCAGCGTGCAAGGCGAAATCGACGCGCTGAACCAAATCATCGATATCACCGTCCCCGCGAAATATCAGGAAGGCGGCACGCTGGTGATCCCCGGCCACGGCCGGCTGTGCGACGAAGCCGACGTAGTGGAATATCGCAACATGCTCACCATCATTCGCGACCGCTTTGTGGACATGATCAAGCGGGGCATGACGCTGGAACAGGTGAAGGCCGCCAAACCGACCCTCGACTACGACACGCAATACGGCTCCACCACCGGATTTTGGACCACCGACAAGTTCGTCGAGGCCGTGTACAAGAGCCTGAGCGAGCCAAACCAGAGCTGTGAAAAACTAGATGATGCGACGCGCTGCTGAACTATTCGCCATCGTCTCGCTCGGCGCCGCATCGCTGGTCGCCCAAGGCGTTCCGCACCGCCTCCGGAATCGGAGCCGCCGGGCGCCGCAGCAAGCTCCGAAATCGGCGCAGGCTGCTGCGCCCGTCGACTTTACCGGCTATTGGGTTTCCGTCGTCACCGAAGACTGGCGCTGGCGCATGGTGACGCCGATCCGAGGCGATTTCGCCAGCATCCCGCTGAACAACGAAGGCGCGCCGCATCGGCGATGCCTGGGATCCGGACAAAGATATCGCCGCCGGCGAGCAATGCAAATCCTACGGCGCGCCTGCCATCATGCGCGTGCCGGGCCGCGTGCACATTAGCTGGGCGGATGAGAATACGCTCAAGATTGAAACCGACGCCGGCGAACAAACCCGCCTGTTTCATTTCATCGGCGCAAGCCTCACCGGCAAGCGCTCGGCGCGACGCACCTGGCAAGGATATTCGGTCGCGAATTGGGAAC
Source organism: Bryobacterales bacterium (assembly GCA_963761265.1). Lineage (GTDB taxonomy): Bacteria > Acidobacteriota > Terriglobia > Bryobacterales > Bryobacteraceae > Palsa-89. Next base: position 819,995 of record CAVXGM010000010.1, on the reverse strand, counting down.
GGCCGGTGCGCGGCTCGGGAACTCCCTGGCTTCGGCCTGGGCGCGACGCGGGAAGGCACTCACGGCGAATCGCTCGAAGTGAGTCACCACGGATTGCGCGCCGGGTATCTTCGCAAAAACGGGCCGCCTTACAGCGAGAATACCGTGGTCAAGGAATATTACGACCTGCACAAAGAACGCAACGGCGACACTGGTTCACCGTCACCACCATCGTCGACGATCCCACGTACCTGACGAGCCGTTCGTCACCAGCACCGATTTCAAGAAGATCCCCGATGGCGCCGGATGGAGCCCCACCCTTGCGTGCACAATGCCATTTGAAATTTGGAGATGAAATGCTCATCCCGCAGCCGGGAATGCCCGGCGAATGAAATTTCTAATTTTTGACCCGCCGCGTCGCGCGATGTTGGGATCAGCGGCACTGTGCTCACGCCGCCGCCATGCAAGCGCAGTTCGGCCCTCCTCCGCCCCAGGCGCCGCGCCCGGCCAAACCGATCGCGCCGGAGGATCTCACCGGCTATTGGGTCTCCGTCGTTACCGAAGACTGGCGCTGGCGCATGGTCACGCCCGCCAAAGGCGATTTCACCAGCATCCCGCTCAATCAGGAAGGCCGCAAAGTCGCCATGGAGTGGGATCCCGACAAAGACACCTCCGACGGCAATGCCTGCCGGGCCTACGGCGCCGCCGGGCTGATGCGTGAACCCACGCGCGTTCACATCAGCTGGGTGGACGACAACACTCTGAAAGTGGAAACCGACTCCGGCACGCAAACCCGCCTGTTCCACTTCAATGCCAAGATGCCGTCGCACGAAGCTGCAGCTGGCAGGGATTTTCCGACGCGACCTGGGACGGCCTGCGGCCCGCTCCCCGCGGCGGCGGTCGCGGCGCCCCGCGGCGGTTCGCTCAAAGTGGTTACCACGGATCTGAAGCCTGGCTATCTGCGCAAGAACGGCATCCCCTATAGCGGCAACACGTGCTGACCGAATACTACGACCGCACCAACGAGCCCGATGGCGATTCCTGGCTCATCATCACCACCATCGTTCACGATCCCGCGAATCTCTACCAGGACTTCGTCACCAGCACGCACTTCAAGATGGAGAAAGACGGCTCCAAGTGGGACCCCACGCCCTGCGAAGCGAAGTAACGACGTTCGTGGCGCACTGGACTAAGCCAGCGGATAAACCGAATAGGCGCAAAGTGCGCTCAGAAGCGAAGCCTAGGCGGCGGCGTCAGTGGCTACCTTCCAGTAATCGCTTCTAGATGGTTTCGCAGATTTCGTTCAACCTCAGCTTTGCCGCCGATTGTATCGTTGTAGAACACTACCCTGAAGCTCCTGATGTCGAAAGGTAGTTCGGCGCCCCTTTGCGCCAACAGGATCGTTGGCTTCCCCAGGGCATGAGCGTAGCCCAACTCGTAAAAGACGTTGGGATTCGTTGGAGTTATCTCTGCGACAACGATCTCGGCCTGTTCTATTTCTCGTTGGATATCTTGAAAAATTACTCCGGGACCAGCCTTCTCATCGATTCGGAACACTTCGAATCCCGCAGCCTCCGCCTGCTTCTGAATGACTTCGCGGTAGAACGTGTCATAAGGTTCGGCGAATTGCATCACAACAAAGGCCCTTGGCCTTCCACTCGAAACATCGAAATCAGAGAACGAAACATCTCGATTGCCTGCTGCAATCAGCCCAACCTGCCGGCCTTCGAGAGGGTGGGAAAGAAGGTGCTGCAGTACGGGAACGCCATCCACCAGCACCCTTAACTCTTGGCCGGAGAGATTAACTTGGAGTACGTAATCCCGATCACTCTTGAGGTTCTGAATCTGGCCGGTTGCAACGAGGGGCCTCCAACCGAAGCCACTCACAAATTCTCCAACTGAGTATGCGCTCCCGGCCGCACCAAGTTCCGCAAATATGTAATGCTGCTCTGGAGAACGGTATCCTAGCACGATGCCACCGGCCTGCTCACTTCCACCGAATGGTGCCGAGAATCGGATTTTCACTCGGCACAGCCCATTCTGCATAACCATATTGCTTACGGCTAAGCCCATGGGGAACAATTGACCGTGAGCGGAAGCATTCTCACCTTGGCCTTGAAACTGTAGACGTGTATCGGCGATCTCCCACTGCCCCAGTATGGGAGCCCAGTTGGGCCTCGCGGCTTCCTTCTTTCCGTTAACTACTGGCTCCACTTGCATGGACGCGCCTCCACACCGGCATTGTCCCACTTAATAGGGTCCTCTGATGGACTTGCAGAATAAAGGCTATTGCCGCCCGGTTAGATGGGTACAAACGAACTCGAACTGCCTGCGTGCACTCAGGCTCCGCTATTTCCCGCCCAGGCTCTTATACGCAGCTTCCACGAACTTATCCGTGGTCCAGAACCCTAGTCGTAGCCCCGTACACCGGATCGTAGTCGCGCGTAGGCCGCGCCGCCACCACCTGCTCCAGCGTCATGCCCTGCTTGATCATGGCCTGAATGCGGTCGCGCATGATGGTCACCATCTCCTGATAGAACACCACGTCCGCCTGATCGCACAGCCGCCCATGCCCCGGGATCACCATCGTCCCGCCTTCCTGCTTGCCGGCGGGAATGGTGAGCGCGATCAAGCGGTTCAGGCCGTCGATGATGCCTTGCAGGCTGCCGCCGCGCGCCAGATCGATGATCGGATAACCGGTGGTGACGAAGATGTCGCCCGCGCTCACCACATCGGACCGGCGGAAGAAGACGAAGCTGTCGCCATCGGTATGCGCGGCCGGCTGATGAATCACCCGGATGCCTTCGCCGTTGAAGAAAAGATCCTTTTCGTCGGTGAACGTGTCGGTGGGCCAGGCGGCCTGGGGAAACGCAGGCTGATTGCCATCCTTCATGCTCATGCGGTCCAGCAGCGTCTGCTGCGCGATCACCGCCGCGCCCTTGCCCGCATCGGCGATGTCGCCGGTGACGTTGCCGCCGACGATGGTGCTGCCCATCCCCGCGATCTTCGCATTGCCGCCGGTGTGATCGGCATGCACGTGCGTGTTGATGATGTACCGAATGGGGCCGTCCGAGAGCTTCCGGATCGCGGCCGACCACCTTGTCGCTCATGTTCGCCAGACCAGTATCCACCAGCAGCATGCCTTCCTTGCCCACCTGCACCGTGATGTTCCCGCCGGCGCCTGAAAGCATGTAGATATTGCCCTGCACGTGCTGCGTGTGGACTTCGCCGTCGATGTCTCAGCAGCGGACGAATCGCGTTTTGTTCCGCCGCCGGTGGGGCATCGGTCGCGGCCACGATTTCGGCGACATCCGGCGTGCCGGACACGGCTTCAGCTTTTTCTCGTACTCGGGATACATGGTTTCGGCGCCGCCGCGCGTGGCCGCGAACGGCACATGGAAGCGGTTCGCAAACTCGGCCAGAAACTTGTTATCGCCCGGCAGATGATTCGGCACCGTGCCCCTCGGGCGCGGCACTTCCACGACGGCTTCGCACGGATACGGAGCGATCTGCTGGCGGGAGTCGTAAACAAAATCCGTGGTGCGCACGAACGGCTCGGTCAGATAATCCGGATCGTTGATGATCACCATGACCGTCAGATGATCGTCGTGCCGGAACAGATGCTCGGTGATGGTGGCGTTCTCGCTGCGCGGGATGCCGTTGCGCCGGATCCAGCCTTCCTTCAGATGCGTGGTGGTGATGGTCAGAACATCGCCGTCCCATTTGCCGGTGGAGAATCCCTGCCAGGTGTGCGGGGCGTCCGCCGGCGGATGCGGACGGCCGTCCATCCAGATGGTGCGCTCGGGCGCCTGCCAGGAAATGTGCGTGTGATAGGCGATCAGCTTCTGCGTTTCGCGGTCGACCTGCTTCCAGATGCGCAGATTCGCCGGGCCGCGCCAGGCGTAATCGGAGGGGTGCGGGCGGCACTGATTCTCGGGCAGCGTGAGCAGCGATGCGTCCCAGCTATCGCCGCGCAGCCGCGCGGCGTTGTTGATCGGCAGTCCCGAGGTAGTCGCCGATGTCCGGACCCGGAATGCGCTCCAGGAAATCTTCGTCGAACTGCGGCGCCCACTCGCCCGACGGATCCATCTGGGCCAATCCCGGAACGGCCAGAATCGCAGTCAGCAAAAGCAGCTTGGCATTTCGCATTGCACACACCTCGCGTAGTCTCCGATGCTATCACATGCGGTCTGGCCCTGGCTTGCGGGAATCGCACTCTCTTGAACAGAATCGTGACTCGGCAGCGGCGGGTTTTTAACGCAGAATCATGGTCGCGATCGCCGTCACCTGCTCCTCGAACACTCCATTGTCCGAAAGCGGTTCGAGCGCCTCCCGCATGGCGGCTTCGAAATGCCTGGCGCCGGTCGCCCAGCACCTCGGGCGAGGTGGTGGACATCGAAAGGGCGCGGCCGATCAGATCCTCGATCGTTACTTGATGGCTCTCCGTTACTTCGATCTCTTCCGCCTTACGGAATCGCGAGCCGCGGAACCATTCGACGAAATCGATGTGATAGCGGGACTCATCGGGGTCGGAAGACCAGGCCCGGCGGATCTCGTGGAATTTGCCGCTCCAATCCTGCGCCGCCGCGCTATTCGTTCTGGTGCCGCAGATGGCGATCCAGCCGTCCGGGGGCGACAATTCGATCCAGAACGGCGAGGCCTCATCGCGGTCGAACCAATGCAGCGCGCGGCCGACGGTCACGGCTTCAAAGTCGCCGATGTCGGCGGGCAGTTCCTCGATTCGTGCCTGGATCAAATCGAGATGGACCCCGGCACGCGCCGCTTCGACCCGCGCCGCCTCCAGCATCTCCGTCTCGACGTCGACGCCCACGCAGCTTTTCACGTAAGGCGCGAAGCCCATGGCCAGCGAACCAGGCCCGCATCCGATGTCGATCAGCCTGCTCGGAACGCCGGCGGCAATGCCTTCGCGCCGCGCCACCTCGCGAAAAAAACTGTCGGGTAAGGCTCGCGATACCGGGCGTAAAACGGAACAGTGGAATCGAAGCGCCCCACGGGGAATCCATCGGAATTCTAACAAAGCCGAAGGCGCTTGCGTGAGCCGTGCTTTTGTTGTGACGGCGGCTGATATCATTCTGGTCAGAGGCCTCCGGCATTCTCAAGATCGCTCACATCGACACCGGCCGGGATTTTCGCGGCGGCCAGGATCTTTTGCTTTCCCTCGCGCGCGGCCTGAAAAAGCGGGGCCATCGCCAGGTAATTATTAGTCCGGAAGGAAGTCCGCTGACGCGCGCCGCGGCCAGCGAACAACTGGAAGTGATGCCCCTGAGCTCCATTGGCGCCCTACGCGGGCATCTTCGCGAGGAACAATTCGATATCGTCCATGCGCACGATGGCAAGGCGCAAACGCTATCCTTCCGCGCCTCCGTCGGCCTGCCGATCCACCGCGTCGCCAGCCGCCTGGTCGCGTTCACACCGCGCCATCCACTGATCCATCGCTGGAAATATAGCCGCACCTGCCACGGCGTGATCGCGTTATCGCAATCGGTCCGTCAGGTGCTGATCGCGGCCGGTGTTCCGGACTCCCATATCGAAGTCATTGTGCCGGGGATCGAAATGCCGTCGGAACTCCCCAGCCGCGACGTGCGTTCGGCGGCGCGGGCGCGATGGGGATTCTCAAGCAATGAATTCGTCATCGGCCATGCCGCCGCATTCACGCACGAAAAGGGACAGGACATAGCCCTGCAAGCGGCATTGCTGCTGTCGCCCAGTTTCCCGCGCGCACGAATGCTGCTAGCGGGCGATGGGCCCGAGCGATCGAATCCGGAGATCGCCGAACTGGCGCGCCAAACCTCCGGCATCGCGCAGTTGCCGGGTTTCGTCGATGATTTGAACCACTTCTACGCCGCGCTCGATCTCTACATCATGCCCTCGCGTTCGGAGGCTTGGGGGCTCACGGCGCTGCGGGCCATGGCTTATGGCCTGCCGGTGATCGCAAGCAACGTGGGCGGCCTTCCGGAAGCCATCGAGCACGACAAAACCGGCTGGCTGGTGCCGCCGGAATCACCCGAGGCGCTCGCCGCCGCCATCCTGGACGCCGCCTCCGATCCAACGCGACTCTGCTCAATTCGGCCGCAACGCCCGCGAACGCGCTGCCCAATTTTCCATCGACCGCACCGTTGAAAAGACCGAACAGTTCTACCTCCGCCTGCTGGCCGATGCGACAATAAAGAAATCCTAGGCCTATGACATGGACCAGCAGAAATGTTGTGGTAACCGGTGCAGGCGGCTTCATCGGCAGCCACCTGGTGGAGCACCTGCTCGCCCTGGGCGCGAACGTCACGGCATTCGTCCGGTATAACTCGCGCAACGATCCCGGCTTTCTGGATCTCCTGGCGCCTCATACCAAACACATACGAATTGTTTCGGGCGATATTCGCGATCCGGAAGCCCTCCGTAGCGCGCTCGAAGGAGCCGATACCGTGTTTCATCTGGCGGCGCTGATCGGCATCCCGTACTCCTACGTCCATCCGATTGAAGTCTTCGAAGTGAACGCCCAGGGGACTCTAAACGTTTTAGTAGCCGCTCGCGACGCATCGCTGCAGCGTGTGGTGATCGCCTCCACCAGCGAGGTCTACGGCAGCGCCCTCTACGTGCCCATCGACGAGAAGCACCCCAAGCAGCCGCTCTCGCCCTATTCAGCAAGCAAGATCGCGTCTGATGCCATCGGGCTCAGTTTTCACGCCGCCTTTCAGCTTCCAGTAACAGTGGTGCGCCCTTTTAACACCTACGGCCCGCGCCAGAGCGACCGCGCTATCATCCCCACCATCATCAGCCAGGCACTGACGCAGCCCGAAATCAAAATCGGAAACACCACGCCCACGCGAGATTTCACCTATGTCAGCGACACCGTGGAGGGCTTTCTGCGCCTGGCGGAATCGGACGCAGCAGTGGGCCAGGAAGTGAATCTGGGAACCGGCTCCGAGGTGTCCATCGGCGACCTGGTGCAGCGCATCAACAGCATCATCGGACGCGACCTTCCCGTTCGAAAAAAAGACGAACGCGCGCGCCCAGAAACCAGCGAGGTCAATCGGCTGCTGTCCAATAACGCGAAGGCTCGCGAGCTGGCTGGCTGGACGCCATGCATCACGCTCGACGATGGAATCCGATTGACCGCGAAATGGGTGGAGGAGCGCCTGGAGATGTACGATCCCAGCACGTACCGTATTTAAATGGGAGCCGTCGGCAACAAATGAAAGCCATGATCCTGGCGGGCGGCATGGGCACTCGTCTGCGGCCTCTCACGTTCTCAATTCCGAAGCCGCTGCTGCCGGTCGGCGAAAAGCCCATCCTGCAAAAGATCATCGAGCAACTGCGCGACGGGGGCATCACCGATCTGGTTCTTGCCACCGGTTATCAGGCGGAGCTGGTGCGCGCGTTTTGCGGCGACGGTTCCAAGTTCGGGGTCAGCGTCACCTATATACATGAAGACCAGCCGCTCGGCACCGCTGGCCCCGCCGGCGCATTGAAAGGCCAGATTCCGCCGGGCGAATTGCTGCTTCTGATGAACGGCGACCTGGTTACCGATCTCGACTTCAGCGCGTTCGTCGAATCCAGCCGCGCCAGTGCCTGCGATTTGACAGTGGCCTATGCGAAATACACCTATCGATCGCCGTATGGCGTTCTATCCATCGCCGATGGGGCCGTGCAAGGAGTGACGGAAAAACCGGTGACCGAATACGCCATCAGCGCGGGCATTTATTGCTTAACCGGCGCGGCGCTCGATCTGATTCCCACAGACACATTCTTCACCATGCCCGATCTGATGACGCGCCTGCTGGCGGCTGGCAAGCGTATCCATGCTTTTCCGATTTCAGGAACCTGGATGGGCCTGGAAAGCATCGAGCACTTCAACGAGGCGCTAGCGAAGTTACAGCAGCAGTGATTTGACTGCCGCGTTTGGCCTCCGCTTGCCACACCGCCGCATAACCACAGCCCATCACCGCCAGAAACAGCGCGAGCACTTCGCTGTTATTGAGGTTCCAGGAATAGAAACCACTCACCAGCACGCCAATCGTCACCGCGATTGCAGCGTGCAGCACCCAGCGCTCCTCGGCATCCGCAGGCAACCGGCGCAGCGCGCGCGCGAAATCGAACAGCGCCCATCCGATCATCCACACCAGCGCCAGCATCGTCGGGACGCCGCGCTCGGCCGCATATTGCACATAATCGTTTTCCAAATGCCCGTAATATTGCGACGCCTGCGGCCTGGGCATGTCCGGCCGGATGTAATTCTGATACGTCCGCGATACCTGTTCGGGTCCCACGCCGAGCCAGGGATGCGCCTTGATCATCTCCCAGCCGATACGCCGCAGCTCCGCGCGATGGGCGTTGGAATCCGTCTGGCCCCCGTGCGGAGTCAGCGCCGAAATGGCGCGTTCGCGAATATCGAGAGGGTTCAGGATCAACAGCACCGCGATCAGCACCGGCACGCCCACCAGCGCCCATTTCTTCCAGAACCAAATCAGGTACACCGCGCCGCACAGAGTCCCCAGCCACATGCTGCGCGTCCACGTGAGCCCCAAAGCGGCGACCACTGGCAACGCAGCCGCAATCAGCCATGCGATGCCTGCGCGATCCCGCGTGAAGAAAACCAGCGCGCCAATCACCAGCAGCACCATCATCAACTCCCCGCTCAGCGTCATCCAATGGCCCATGAACCCGGTGATTCGGGCGTCCACGTAAGAGGTGTAGAAGTTCTGATGGGCGACTTCCGCAGCGCGGTATTTTTCGTAAAATTGTTTCACCGCCCACAAGGACGAAAGCGCCGCCGCCAGCGTCCACCCGATCGCCACCCAGCGAATCTCCCGCACGCTTCGAACGGCCGTTGTAACGAGAAACAGCATGAGATAGATATAGAATTTCCTGACTTGGGGAAGGCCTTCGTGTAAGTGGCCCGAAACAAAAAGCGATATCAATGTTCCCAGTAGAAACAACGACAGCGGCAACCAGACCGGCGGCACGCGCCATCGCCTCCGCATAACGACCAACGCAACAAACGCCGCCGCCATCAGGATCTCGAAGACTCGGATGGAAACTAACGTCGTGACCGCACTCGCGCCAACCAGATAAAGCGCGATGTCGGTACGCTGTAAACGATCGTCGCTCACCGCCATGGCTCGATGCCCTCATGATACGGCACAAGAGTGGGCTATCGTATCGTTAGGATGTTGTATTCCAAGCCAGCATGACTGACGACGCCGTCCTCACCGTAGAGAACCTGTCTGTAACACTGGACGGTCTCCCCGTTCTCCAAAATGTCTCCTTCTCACTCAAACCAGGTGAGGCCTTCGCGGTCATCGGACCCAATGGCGCTGGCAAAACTGTCCTGTTTCGCGCCTTGCTGGGACTGCTTCCCTACACCGGCCTGGTGCAGTGGCGGCCGGATGTCAAAATCGGCTATGTTCCGCAGCGCTTCTCGGTCGATCGCTCCGCTCCTATCTCAGCCATGGAGTTCTTTTTGCTGCAATCGCCCAATTTCTGGCGGCCGAGCGCAGCCTTCACCAGCCAATTGGATCAAGAGCTGAAATCGATGGGCCTCAGCCACGGCGTTTTGCGCAAGGGACTGGGAGAACTATCCGGAGGCGAGACGCAGCGCGTGCTGATCGCTTCGGCGCTGTTGCAAAAACCCACCGTGCTCCTGCTGGACGAACCCACCGCGGCCGTTGATGCGGGCTTTGAGGAGACCGTCTACACGCTGCTCCATCGCGTCCAGATGGAGCGCGGAACGGCGCTGCTATTGATCTCGCACGATCTCAGCGTAGTCTACCGTTACGCGCAGCGAGTCCTCTGTCTGAACAAGAGCGTCGTATGCCAGGGATCGCCTGTCGAAGCCCTCAATCCCGAGGCCCTTTCCACTCTCTACGGCGAGGCCAGCTTTTACCATCACGAGCACGGCCCGGGCCATTAATGCATCCACCGCCCGCATACCTCATTCTGGATCGCTCTGCTGGTGGGCATCGCCTCCGGCAGCGTCGGCCCCTTCATTCTTCTGCGGCGAATGGCGCTGGTGGGCGACGCGCTGTCTCACGTTGCGCTTCCCGGTATCGCGCTGGCGCTCATCTACCGGGTGGATCCGTTCTACGGAGTGATCGTTTTCCTGATCGGCGCCGCGTTCCTGGTTTTCTGGCTCGAGGGCCGCAGCCGCGTGCCGCCCGATGCCATTGTGGGGCTCTTGTTTACCGCCAGCCTGGCGATCGGAATCCTCATGATTCCGAACGGGGACGTCATCGAGTCCCTCTTCGGCGCGTTTCCCATATTGTCTTCGCCGCTCTTGTTCGCGATTCTGCTCAGTGCGTTGGTGCTGTCCGCGCTGTGCTTCCTGCTCGCCAAACGGTTTCTGTTTCTGATCGTTTCGCCGGATCTGGCGCGGGTGCACGGTCTCGGCCGTGGTTACGACCTGGCCTTGCTGCTGATCTTCGCGATGATTGTGGCGCTCGGAATCAAACTGGTGGGAACTCTGTTGATGGGCGCGCTCACCATTATCCCCGCATCCATCGCGAAAAATCTCGCGCAGAGCATGCGGCGCTACGTGATCCTATCGGCTATCTTCGGCGGCGCAATCTCGGTGGCCGGAGTGTGGCTGGCCGAAAGCTTCCGCTTCCTGCCGGGCCCCGCCATCGTTCTGTTGGGCGTCGGAATGTTTGTCTTGAGCCTGCCATTTGCGCGCCGAAGCGCGGCATAGTTCGCAATATCAAAACGGGCCTGTAAGGAAATCCTCCGTGCGGCACTACCTTGACTGGAGCGCGAGGGATTCTCTTCGCACTAGAAATCGGATAAAGTTGACCATATTCCAGGAGCATTATGAATCAGCACAATGCTTTCGTTTTCGCTGCAGGTCTGATTTTGTCAGCGATAGCGGCGTTCGGCCAGGCTACAATAGTTTCGCCGGTGCCGCCCAACGATGAAATCCACAAGATTCTCGCCGATCGCATAGGGCCGGAAAATCTTGGCATTGGCCTGGTAGTCGGCGTGATCGACGCGAACCGCCGCAGGGTTGTCGCATACGGCACTCTCGCGAAAGACGACAAACGGCCGCTGAATGGCGACACCGTCTTTGAAATCGGCTCTATCACGAAGGTGTTCACATCGCTGGTCCTGATGGATATGGTGCAGAAAGGCGAGGTCGCAGTCACCGATCCAGTGTCCAAGTACCTGCCGGAGAACGTCAAAGTTCCCGAACGAAACGGCAGGAAAATAACGCTGCAGGATCTTTCGACGCAAAGCTCGGGCTTGCCGCGAATGCCGGCGAATTTCCACCCCGCGGATTCTGCGAATCCCTATGCCGATTACTCGGTGGATCAGCTCTATCAATTTCTATCCGGCTACCAACTCACGCGCGACATCGGCTCGCAATACGAATATTCCAATCTGGGAGTCGGACTGCTGGGGCACGTGCTCGCTCTGCGCGCCGGCACCGATTATGCCTCCATGGTGAAGTCCCGCATCCTGGATCCTTTGGGGATGAAGGATACCAGCGTCGTTCTAACGCCGGAAATGAATGCGCGGCTGGCGGTCGGACATGGCCCCGGGCTGAATGCGGTGCCCAACTGGGACCTGTCTGAAGCAATGGCCGGCGCCGGCGCGCTTCGTTCCAGCACGAACGACATGCTGACGTTCCTGGCAGCGAACCTTGGCTATATCAAGACGCCGTTGGCGGCGGCCATGGCCGAGGAAATATCGATTCGCCGTCCGGCTGGATCTCCCGACCTGCAGATTGCCTACGCCTGGCACGTTCAAACCAAGAACGGTAATTCCATCATCTGGCACAACGGCGGCACGGGTGGGTATCGGACGTATCTGGGCTTCGACCCGAAAACCCGAGCCGGCGTGGTTGTATTGTCGAACGTCTTTACCACCGCTGGGCCCGACGACATCGGACGTCATTTGCTGGACTCGAGTTACCCATTGGAAAAAGTGGAACCGCCTAAAGAACACACCGAGGTCACTATCGATACCAAGGTTTTCGACAACTACGTCGGAACCTATCAGTTGACTCCGAACGCGATCATGACCATTTCGCGCGAGGGCGATCAGTTATTCGAACAACTGACGGGACAGCAAAAGCTCCAGTTGTTCCCCGAAAGCGAGCGGAAGTTTTTCCTGAAAGTGGTGGACGCTCAATTGACCTTCGACACCGATGCTGAGGGAAAAGCGACCCAGGTAACGCTGCACCAAAATGGCAACGACATGGTGGCCAAACGGATTGACGAGGCGCAGGCCTCGGCCGTGGCAGCCGCGCTGGCGAAGCGATTGAAGGATCAAACCCCGGCGCCCGGAGGGGAAGCCGCGCTGCGCCGGAATATCGAAGAGGTGCGGCGCGGGCAGCCCAACTACGATCTGATGAGTCCGCCCTTGGCCGCCCTCACGCGCCAGCAACTGCCGCAGATCCAGGCCCTCCTCACTCAACTGGGCGCAGTGGAATCGGTGACGTTCAAAAGCGTCGGACCGGGCGGCGCCGACGTTTATGAGGTGAAGTTCGAGCACGGCTCCACGCAATGGACAATCGTGCTGGACTCGGACGGGAAGGTCGCAGGCTTAGGTTTCCGCCCGCTGTAGGCGGCCTCGTAGCTCATTCCGCCCGCCCCAAAGCCCTATGGTGGAAAAACTTGTCGGCCCAAGGAATAAAATATTTCCAATTGGGACCGTCCGTATGTCCTCCGTCGTGCTGGCGCCACGCCAGCTCGCCATTTAGCAAGCCCGGCCTTCACCGGCGGCATTTTCGCCGCTTGGTAGTCCTCTCCGACGCCCAGATCTTTCGCGCCTAAGAGCCGAAACACCGGCCCCGCGGCTACGGTAGCCATATAGCTGCCCTGCTGATCCAGCCATTTTGCATCGCCCTTTTCCGGCACACCGTAACTGATGAAAGTGAGCCGCGGCGCGCACAAAGCAATCAACTCGTGAGCATCCACGGGTAAATCGCCGGCATTCTTGCTCCCAAAAGTAGCTTCAGCCGCGCCATATTTCAGGAAATTCCCGGCCATCCAATGATATTCTCCGGTCCCCGTCAGATTTTCGACTGCCTCTCCCCAATTCCTCCGATGCAATTTAGCTCCACCCTCTCCGGAAGAACCTACCAGAACAACCGCGAAGCGAGTATCGAACGCCATCGTCACCAGCGCAGCTTTGCCGTACCGCGAGACGCCTTCAATCCCGACATGCTTCGCGTCCACCGCTTGATCAGTCTCCAGGTAATCCAGGCCGCGCGAGGCGCCCCACGCCCAAGCCCGTAATGCCCCCCAATCGTCCGGCTTGCGCGGCTGCCCCTGGTTGGTCAGCCCGATGATGCCGCGCGTCAATCCGGCTCCGTTGTCCGCTTGAATACTCACCGGAACGATGGATGCGTAGCCCCAACTATCGGCGATGAGTTGCTCCGTCGCCGGCGGATCGGCGCCCGCAACTGGCGGCCTCCGCGGAAAAGTGCCGCGCGGGTAAGTCATCATCATCATCACTGGAACGGGCCGCTTGGCGTTGGCAGGCGTCACCACCGTCATCTGGATATCGACGTTGATCAGCGGGTACGACGAATTGTCCACATGTCCCACCAGCTCTTTGCTGATGGCCGGGTACGAACCAACCATCGTGTTCGATGTCTGGGTGACGGTCCAAGTCACTTTGGGCACGTTCTTCGGCACGCGGCCAATTACCTCGCGCTCAAAATCTTCAACAATCTCCGGCCGGCGCTGCTTCCACCACATCTTCGCGCTCGTCACCTTCTTACCGTTCTTCAATGTCAAAACCTCGGGCAGATTCGGGAAAGGATTGGCCTTCACCTCGTCGTAATTCGCGTGATTCGGAGCGCTCTCGTTACCGCTCGGGCCCGGCCGCAGCGCCTGGATACCGAGCTGATCCAGCATGTTCCGATGATCTTGCTCCGCCGTCCAATTCATCGGCTGCGGCAGACCGCCGCTGCCAGCAGGCGCCGTGAATTGCTGGCCGGGAAGCTCCCCGATAAAGCAGGCCAACGAGGCCGCCAGCAAGCATGTCGTCGACTTCATATGCTACCGAGAGTAATCATAATCCCGGCTGAAGACAAGCCCGGTCGATACGCCTGATAATACTTCTATGATGACGTCCTGCTCGCCATCTTCAACGGATGCTCATAACTCAAAGCATCTGAGCTTATGGAAAAAGCGCCTCGGCCGTGTGCCCGACTGGGTGTGGCAGCGAAGCGGCCTTGAAACGCTAGTCCTCGCCGATAACGATTTGCCAGAGCTGTCCGACCGAATCGGATCTTTGAAAAACCTGCGTATGCTCGATTTGGGACACAACCGGCTAACGAACGTACCGGATGCCTTGGCCGCGCTCGATGGCCTCACCGATTTTCTCTATCTCCACGACAACCAGTTGACCGCGCTGCCGCAGTCTCTCGCCGCGCTGACCAAGTTGCGCTACCTCAATATAAGTGAAAATGCCTTCGAAGTATTGCCGGAATCGATTACCGGCATGGTAAGCCTGATCGAGCTGCGGGCATCCGATAATCGCCTGGCGTCGCTGCCGGATTCCATCGGACGATTGACGCGTCTGCGAGAGCTGCACCTGAGAAACAACAAACTGGCGTCTTTGCCGGATTCGATTGAGACACTCGTGGAACTGCGCCAAATCGATCTTCGCGGAAATCCGCTGACGCATCTCCCGCCCGCCATCGCGCAACTGCCCCGCCTGGAGAAACTCGACTTGCGCTGGGTGGACTTGCGACGGACGAGCACAGCGACACCCGCCTGGATCGCAAGCCTGGAATCGCGCGGCTGCGTGGTGTACCGCTGAGCGGCCCTGGCCTCAGAATGCCAGCTTAAGTCCGAACTGCACCACACGCGGATTGTTCACCGTATAGTTGATCACGGCAAACGTGGGAGAGTTGAAATCCGCACCGGAGCCGTTGCCGCCGGGCGCGCCGAATTGCGGATGATTGAATAAGTTAAAGAATTCAGCCCGGAAATCCACCCGCCATCCCTCGCGCGGAACAAATTGCTTGATAACGGAAAAATCCGTGTTCACGAAATCCGGACCGGAAAGCGGCGTGCGGCTCGCATTACCAAGCTCTCCCGGCGCCGGCTGCGAAAAGCAAGAGACATTGAAGAACTCGGACAGCGATGAAACGCCGGACCGCGGATCGCAAGTCTGATTTGGGCGGATGAAACTTTGCGCGTTGGTGTTCAGAAGACCCGCGCCGGACGTGTTATTGCTATCCACTACGAAAATCGGAAATCCGGAGGTGGCATGTTCGATCACGGTGGTCTCCCAACCACCCAGCAGCGCGTTGGCAGCCCCGTTCCAGTTGCTTCCCCACTTCCTGCCCTTTCCGAACGGCAAATTGTAAATGATGCTCGCCGTGAAATTCTGGTTCAGGTTAATCTGCGACAAGCCCCAATCCAGCTTTTGCCAATTGGGCAGAGGAAAATAGGTGGCTCCGATGATACTCCCCAAGCCGTCCGTCAAGCCCGTGTCATAGGCTCGCGAATAGGTATATCCGATGAGCCCATAGATGCCGTACTTTGCGCTCTTGGTCTCGGCTTTGACCTGCAGAGAATTGTAATGCGCCAGGCCGGCGTCGTAAATGTTCGCGATGTCTGAGTACGGGAAGGCGGGATACGGTATCCCGAATGCCGCGCCACCCGGACCGCATCCCAGAGTGTAGCCGGACACCGTTCCACAGGCGCCGGGAGATCCGACGTTGATATCATTTCCGAATTCCAGAAGGTGCGAACTGCGGGCACCGGCATAGCCGGCGGTCAGTACGATCTCCCCGGGGATCTCCTGTTCCACGTTGACGTTGAACTGCTGAATTCGGCCTTGTTTGAAGTTCCTGTTTTGCGCCAGAATGGTGCCTTCAAATTCGGCCGGTGTGGGAGGAGCGTTGAATATTTGAAATCCCTGCGACATGTTGGCCCCACCGGCAAACGACTCCGCATAGTACGGTGGATTTTGCCACAACCCCTGCGCGCCTTGGTTCCACGATGAATCGTGGTAGATGGCGTAACCGCCGCGCACCACGGTATTGTCTGCCGAACGGCTTCCACGCTGCCCCCAGGCGCGGCTCCAAGGCGGTCCAATCCATGTGAATGCCCGCGCTCGCTCCGGCGTTCACGCCGGCAACCAGGAACTGTCCGGTGGCCGGATCGAAATCCGACATGCGATTTCCAACTTCGCTTTCAGGAGTCATCATCGCCCAAGCCAACCCGAGGTTCAACGTCAGCCTCTTACCTACGCGCCAATTGTCCTCCACGAATGGGCGATAAAGTTTCCAGCGGCGTCCGGTGTTTCCGCCGCCAAACTCCTGGTCGTGGAGCGCGACCGCCGTCCATCCTGTCAGGAGATCCGCTGCGGGATCGTGAGTGAACTGCCCGGTGACCACCCAGAATCCGTTCGGGAAACCAACCGCGACCGTGTTCAACTGATTCGCGCGAAGATTGAATCCCACGCGGACATCGTGGTTGCCCCGAACCATATCCAGCGAATCAGAAAAAGTCCAAACGTTTGTCCCGCCGACGAAGGGCGCGTACCCGCGATCGCCCAGCGACCAGTATTGACCGAGCAGTTCCACCGACGTCAGGCCGCAACTGTTGCCGCCCAAATTGGCGTTCGGAATACCAATGGCCGCCGCCGTAACAACTGGCGTTTCCTTGCGAAGTGATGTAGTCGAAGATGCGGTTGAAACCGAAGCTGATTTGGTTGACTGTGGTCGGCGAAAAGACATGCGTCTCCGAAATAACCGCGTTCCGCGCATGGTTGGCGATGCTTTGGTTACTGGCAAAGGCGCCTTGTTCGGCGAACCCCGGCGCGCCGCCCGGAACATAGGACTGCGCCTGATCGTAACTGAAGCGCGCAAACATGGTGTCCTTGCTGGTAAGGTTTTCATCCAGCCGCACATCGAACTTGCCCTCGTCCAGCGTCCTCACCGGCTCGCTCACATAGTTGTAGCCGAGAGCGGCGTTGTTCGCGTTCGGCAGCGGATAGAGATTGATGAGCTTTTGGCCGATCGGATTGATCAGGCTGGCCGGAATCTTATTGCACGGCGCACCCGCCGCCTGGCTTCCATCCGCCGCGGTAGGCAATGCATTGCCGCCGGAATCGCACATCAAAGACGTTCCGGAACTCGATGTGGGATTGCTCAACTGGAGCGTGTTCGGCTGTCCGAAGGGATTTTCGCTGAAGTCGCCATTGCGCATCGCCGCGGTGGGCATGACACCGGTAAACGGAATCCCGTGGCGCTGATACTTTTCTTCATAGTCGACGAAGAAGAAAACCTTGTCTTTCTTGATCGGGCCGCCAAACGAGGCTCCGAACTGGTTGAGATTGAATTTCTCAGTCGACGTGGCGAAGAAGCTGCGCGCGTCCAGATCGGTATTGCGGAAAAACTCAAACAGGCTTCCATGGAACTGATTGCTTCCCGATTTCGTCGTCACCAAAACCGTCGGGCCGCCGCGCGTTCCCCATTCCGCCGAGTAGTTGTAGGTGAGGACCTTAAATTCCTGAATGGAGTCGATCGAGGACAGAATCGCGATCGCGCCCGAAGTCAGCTCGTTGTTATCATTTCCATCCAGCAGCCAATCGGTGCTGTTGGCGCGAGAGCCGCCCACCGAAAGTGAAAATGACCCGCGCGCGGAAGCTTCACTGCTGGCGCCGCCATTGAAAAAGCTGGTCGGATTGGTTTCCTGCGTGGTGCCCGGCGTCAGCGTGGCAAGCTGCACAAAGTCGCGCCCGTTCAACGGGAAGGTCGGCCACCTGCTGGGTGGTGATCACCTGACCGAGCGTGGCGTCAGCCGTTTGGATCGCCACAGCGGTGGCGCTGACTTCCACATTCGTCTGTACTGTTGCGGGATTCAGCTTAAAATCCAGCTCTCGGTGTTCGTCCACTTGCAGCCGGATGTCGTTCGCAATGGCGGTCTGAAATCCCTGAAGTTCCACCTGCACGTTGTAGTTCGCCACACCAAGCAAAGGGACAAGATACTCGCCGCTTTCATTCGTCGTCGAAGAGCGCGTCAGGCCAGTGGCGGGTACTGTCACGGTCACTTTCGCGCCCGGCACCGCCGAACCTGTAGTGTCCGTTACGGCCCCTGAAATGCTTCCGGTGGCTTGCCCGTGAACAAACGGAGCTGCGGATAAAATAAAGCAACAAATAATTACTGAGCGTGCGAAGTGTTTAGTGAGCATTGAATCCCTTTGCGGCTGAACGCACAAAGTTCAGTTTGACAACTGTTAGCGATAGACCTAGCTGATGAAGCCAGTCTTGCCCTTTTTCATCGCTTTGTCAAGGAAAAACCGGATTGTTACAGATCGGAAAGTGTACCGGCAGGCCGGTGTCCAGACCGCCGCGGGAGACCGCCGGGTTATGCCGGAATTCGCGGAACCATCAGATGAAACAGCTTGAGCGGCGAACCCGCGCCGGCTTGAATGGTCGCCGATTCCGAAGGCCCCAGATACACCCCTGCACCGCGGGAAACATCGTAATCCTTGTTGTCCAGGCGGATGCTTCCCTGCCCTTCCATCAAGTAAATGAGCTGATGTTTTTCGAGCGCATCGGCCTCGAACTTTTCGCCCGGCGAAAGCCAGCGCAGCGTTCCCAAGACATTCTTCGCGCCCACCAACTGCTGGTTCAGGATCTCGGTGACTTCGCCTTGCGGAGTCTTCACGCGCGGCAGTTTGTTCGTATCGATAAAGGTAAGTGATGTCGTCATGCTAGTTCCCTTTATGTTTGCACCCAAACGCGTCCGTCCACGCGGTTCCAGCGCAGATCGTCCGGCGTTCCATCCAGGATATGGGTCTTGAAGCGATTGGGCGCCTGAAATTCGAAATAAAACAGCCCGGTCTCCGTCGCACGCAAGCGATGCTTGGCATCGGCCGGAATAAACACTAAGTCGCCCGGCCCGACCGGACGCACGCCTTCCTCGCTTTCCACCGTGCCGTTGCCTTCCATGATGAAGTAAAAGTGCTCGCAAATCTCGTGGTAATGGTAAGGCGAGGAGCCGTGCGCTTTATACAGCATCACTCCGGCCAGCATGTCGTCGATGTTCGTGAGTTCCTTATTAACGAAGAAAGTCCGCTCCCGGCCCGGAACCACCGCGACCAGCTTCGGCAGGTCGTCCTGGTGGAAAATGTACGCCATGATAAGTTCTCCTATTCTGTATTTACGTTAGTGCGGCCGGTATGCCACGCGCGCCACCTCGGCATAAGGAACGGCCGCAACCGTAGCGCGGATCTCGGTCTGCGCGTGGCGCTCCACCGTCGGTTTGGTTGACCCGCGGCCTTCCTCGCCCCATACCATCGTCACTTCCGTGCCCGGTTCGCTGTACGCCACCTCGACCACTCCCAGCGAGAGCATCGCGCGTTCATTGTAAGTGTAGCCCGTATAAGTGGACAACCCAACGATCTTACCGTCTTTCAACACCTTGTCAAACGGCAACGTCGCATAGTTAGCCAAAGGTAAATCGATGTACTTGGGAATGTCACCGGCGTGGAACAATGAGCCAAAGGCCCGCGCGACATCCTCGCCGTTCCAAACCAGAGTTACTTTCTTGCGCGGCTGGTTCTCGGCCATTTTTTCCAGCGCCGCGCGTCCGACGAAATCGTGATCGAACTTGACGAAAGGCCCGTAACCAAGATCGTACGGAGTCAAATAATAGTCGGTGATTTTGTCGGAATAAAAACTCCCGCCCAGTGACGCCATGGCCTCGTAGCTCTTAGCGGTCAGCCACTGCCGGTATCCCTTCAGCTCATCACCAACGTAAATCGCGGGCAATGGAGACGGAATCCAGCCGGACTCCAGACACGTGGTGGGGTATGCGCGCGATCCCACTTGCCGTATCCCGTATTCCTGACCGGCTTGAACGATAGCGTCGCGCACCGCGTCGCCGTCGTCCCACGGCCCAAACAACTCCCAGCCAGGCTGACCCACCATTCCATGACGTAATGCGCGAACACTGCGGCCCGCGATACTGAACACGTCCATATGGAAGAACCGTATATCGGGCGCCGGTTTCCCGGTTACCTTCTCCATCACGCGCAACGCATGGGGGCCCTGAATCTGATAGCGGTAAGTCCTTCGCCGGCCTTGATTCACCGCGGATCTTTCGTCGCGTTCCGCCGAAGCCTGATAGCCGCGAGCCTCGACGTTATATTGCACCCAATTCAAAGCAGGAGGGCGGCCGACGAGATTGAATCTGTTTTCGTCCAGATAGAAGAGGATCGCATCGCCAATCACATAGCCATCGGGATTACAGGCCACGAATTGCTTCGCTTGATTGACTTTGAAATTCTTGTAGCTGTTGATGCCAAGATCCGACAACACTTGGAGCGCTTGCGGGCCCTCCACGTACAGATCGGTCATGTGGTGCGACTGATCGAGAAGCGCGCAGCTTTCCTTCCAGGAGCGCTGTTCGTCTCGCCAGTTCGTGAACTCGGGACGCACCACCGGGAAGGCATATGGTCCGATCTGCGAATTGCGCAATCGCTTCACCGGACTGCCGGACGCCTGTAGCGCGTCCTCTAAACTTTGCTGACTCATCGTTGCTGGTAACTCCTCACTTCAGGTATGAAGGCCTTGCGGGATCTGATGATATGCCTGCGGGCCGGGACCGAACTGCATTATATCCAACTGAAGCGCACCGAAGGGCACCGCGGGAAGTGCCTTTGGGAAGCACTTTCAGCGAATCGGCCGCCAGGCTCCAGCTTGCCCCAACTATTCTATTTGGCTGGTTTGGACGATCTTATATACTCTGAGCTAGTCAAAAACCACTGCGAAGGAAAACCAAAATGGGCCAACTCTATTGGATACCGTTGGGGATCGTGGCGTTCATATTGCTCTACCTGATTCTGGGAAGCTTTTTCACTGTGCGCACCGCCGAAGTCGCCGTCATCACGCGATTCGGCAAGTTCTTGCGAGTCGCCGAACCTGGATTGAACTGGAAACGGCCGTTCGTCGATTCCGTAGCCGGCACCGTGAGTCTGCGCGTCAATCAGATCACCCTGACCATGGAGACCAAGACCAAAGACAACGTCTTCGTCACCATTCCGATTTCGGTGCAGAATCGTGTCCGGCCCGAGAAGGTTTTTGATGCGTACTACAAATTGTCCGATCCTGCGGCGCAGATTCAATCCTATGTCGAGCAGGTAATTCTGGGGCATGTCCCCGGTATGACGCTGGACGAAGTTTTCGCCTCGCAATCCAGTATCGCCGCGGCCGTGAAGCAGGAACTGGACGCCGATATGGCGCTATTCGGGTACGAAATTGTCAATGTACTGGTCACCGATATTGTCCCCGACGCGAAGGTGAAGTCCGCGATGAACGATATCAACGCCGCACAGCGCGAGCAAGTGGCCGCCAACGCGCGCGGCGAAGCGGAGAAGATCCTGGTGGTCAAGAAGGCCGAGGCCGAAGCCGAGAGTAAAGCCTTGCAGGGACAAGGAATCGCGAACCAGAGAAAAGCCATCATCGAAGGCCTGCAGGCGTCCATCGAACAGTTTCAGAAAGTGGTTGAAGGAGCGTCCGCCAGAGAAGTCATGCAACTGGTAATGGTCACGCAGTATTTCGACACATTGAAGTCCATCGGCGAGAGCGACCGGACCAACACGCTGTTCCTGGCTCATTCGCCCGGCGCCGTCAAGGAGGTCTCCGATCAGATCCTTCAATCCTTGCTGGTTGCCGAGAGGGCGAACGCCTGATAAAACGGTATAGCCATGGCCGCAGATTCCCAATATTTACGCGAACACTACGCTTCGCTTTCCGACGACGCACTTCTGGCGATCAAGCGCGCGGATCTGGTCGAGACGGCCCAGAAGTGCTACGACGACGAACTCGGCCGGCGCAACCTGGCTTCGGGCCGTGGTGGCCGGCGAGAAACGGCGCGGCCCTCCATTCCAGTGCCCGTGGACTCAGCCGGCGAGATGCTGGAAATTGAAGAGGAACTGGAGCCCGCCGGCGACGAACCGGATTGGCTGGATGACGCGGCCGAAGTCCTGTCGCGGACCGATTCACCCGGAGCGGTGCCGGCCGACGACATGGCGAACGCCCAGGAAGTCTTGGAGGCGGCCGGCATTCCATGTTATTTGGACCTCTACGAGATCCCCGAGGACAATAATCCCTCCCCGCCGCCGACGCATATCTGGCGGCTCCGCGTCCCCGGCAACCTGAACCTGCGCGCCACCAGTATTCTGGAACGCGACATTTTCAATCACGAGTTCGAGGAGCAATGGAAGACGCATCTGGAGACACTCACCGATGAAGAACTGCGCGGCATGAAACCAGAGGTCGCTTTCTGCGGCTTATTCGATCGCGTGGAGCGCGTCACCACAGCCTACGCTGAAGAGATCGCCCGGCGCCGATTATGAGCCACGTCTCTTGCTAGGATTTACCAATGAAAATTACCAAAAGACCGAAAACGCTCGCCCCGAACGCTCGCCCAGATGGATGCGGCCGTTGCAAAAGAGGCCGGCCGTCGTAATGATCGCGGTCGATACTAATGTTTTTTGGAATTAGCTGCTGACGGCGAGTGATCCTGAAGCTCAAGCGCAGTCTCTATTTGCGGCATAGACATTTGGATCGGGAAGACATCCTTGCTGAGACGGCGGAGTTCTGCGCAGATTACTCAGCCTGAGCAACGTGCCTGCCGAAGACGAGCCATCGGTGGCCGTTGCATTTGTGCTTCCTTCCCATGGCATCGATTCCGCCGATGCGATGCACTTACGATATCGTCAGCGTGCCCGTGGTTGATAAACCCAACGTGAGAGTTTGAATCGTGTAGTCCGAAGTTCCGGCAGTTTCCAGATCCAACGCGATCTCCTGGGACTGGCTATTGGTTTGGCCTGGCCATCCGGAGGGTGGAGTCTTGAAAGTTAGACTGAATTCGTCCAAGGCTTGGCCCGCCCATTCCCACGTAACTATTCCCTTGTTGAATGATGCAGGCGTCGGATTGACCACTAGGCTGCCCGTATGATCGATACTCAGAGAGATCACCTGATTACCGAATGTATTGATCAGTCCGTCGGACGGCACCGGAACGACGACAGGATCGTCGGACCACCCATTGTGGGCGGTAACGGTGTATTTGAACACGAGATTTCCGCGATAGAAACTGGGCAGAGCCACCGTCAACGGGGTGGTGGGTCCAAACGGAGAGCGTACTACCTGGCCCACCGCGCCAAATGGGTTGAACCCGGAGAATTCAACTTGAAACGGCACCGGAATTCCCAGCATCTTCGCGAACCAGGAGATAGTATCTCCGTTAATCAGCCTGATTGTGGAAGCATCCGGAATGCCCGGGGCCGAATAAGTGAAGGACCCGTCGAGCCCTACGGTAACTTCGACGAGAAATGCTTTCGGGGCCCGCTTCGTCTTTCCTGATTTTGCTTTTGGTTGTTTCGCGGCCATGTTCCCTCTTGAGGTGGTTTAAATGGGTGGGACTGCACACGCGAACGGTGCCGTTCGCAAGCGAACCAAGTCGGGATCCCGCCGTGCTTCCTGGCGCGGATAACCCTTCTGAAATGCCTGCTTCAACAAGTCGACTGCGCGGGAACACTGGCCTGCCAGGCCGTATGCCTTCCCCGCATTATACAGCGTGAGCACATCGGAGCCCTGCCGGAGCGCTTTCGCCGCCAACTCGCTGGCCAGCTCCTTTTGACCCGTCTTGGCGGCGAAATTCGCCATGTACGAAAGTAAATCTGGACTGGCTGGATTAATTGCCAGAAGCCTATTTCCTGCTTCGATTGCCTTGCGATATGTGGCCGTGGCTTCTGCGCCGTTGCCACTCTCGGCCAGCGCGTCCCCCAGATTTCCCAACGCCAGCGCGCTCGCAGGCTGCAATTCCACGGCTTTGCGGCAGTCAGCCACGGCCGCATCCATGGATCGCTTGTCGAATTCCACCGCGCACCGGTTTGAAAATGCAGTGGACGTGGGTTTCAGTTGAATCGAGCGGCTAAACAGCCGCTGCGCCTCATCCAGGCGGTCCAAATAGTAAAGCACCGAGCCGAGGTTCGTATACCCATCTGCATATTCAGGAGCCAACTGGGTAGCTATTGTAAGTGGTTCCTCCGCCTGCCCCCACTTACCTTCGGACATGTAGAGAATTCCCAGGTTGGTATAAGCGGGGAAGTAACTCGGTCTCAGACGAATGCCTTCTTGGTAAGTGGCTTCGGCTTGAGAGAATTGTTTAGCACTCTGGTACGCGCCGGCCAGTTGCAATAGGAGTTCTTCGTTGCCGGGGGTGCGCGCCAAGCCGTTTTGCAACTCGCGAATCGCCGCGTCGGTCTGGCCGGTAGCCCGCAGAATGCGCCCGCGCATTACCGCAATCTCAGGATCGTTTTCATCAATGTCGGCGGCCCGGCGAACCGCTTGGTCAGACTTAGCCAGCCATTCCGCCTGCTTGGTTGCCGAATACCTCCGGAAATACGCCTCGCTCAGCGCAACCTGAACCGGAGCGAAATCTGGAGTTGCCGCGGCAATGCTCTCCAGTTCGGAAGCCGCCAGTTTCAGGTTATCGTTCTGGTCATACTGCCGCAGATACCCGCGCGCCACCACGAAGCGCGCATAGTTGGCGGGCGTGGCCTTTCCCCTCTCGGTGTTTCCATTTCCGCGCAAGTCGAGTAAGTCCGCCAGCGCGGAGATCAGCTTGGGTTCCATGTCACCCATCGCGGGGCTCGTAAGCCGAATCTCGCGCGACTTACGCGCACGCCGTTGCGAAGTGTCCGACGCAGCCAGTGTGATCACCCAGCCGGCGCCATCCGGTGTATGCTGTACGGTTCCGCTGATCGCGGTACTGGCCTGGAACATATGGCTGGCGTCCGCCACCGTTTTGACGCCGAACCGGCGGACGTTGTTGGACGGCACCACCCAGATTCTCTCGGGAAATACATCGCGTCTCGCGAGCAGGCCCGCTACTACTTCTGAAAGCCCTTCACCGAAAGCCGCGCCTTCCGCCTGATCGCTGAGATTCTCGAAAGGCAGCACCACCACCTGGCGCGTCTTCAGCTTCTCGGCGCCGCGTGACCGCGCGGCCCACCAGGCTGCCGCTGCTACCAGCAACGCCAGCAGCACAGCCGCGCAAACCGCAACGCTTCGCCGGGAAATCGCCGGTTTGGCGGCGCCAGTTCCGCTCTCCCTCAAATCCGCGATCAGTTCATCCGCCGACGCATAACGCGCTTCCCGATCTTTCGCGAGCAATTTGCTCACAATCGTGTCCAGCCGCGGTGGAATGCCAGGCGTGATGCTGGAGGGAGCCGGCGGGTCCGATGAAACCACCTCCAGCAGCGTCCCCAGCGACGAATTACTCGGGAACGCGCGTCTTCCGGTAAGGCATTCATAGAACACAGCACCCAGCGAGAACAGGTCGGAACGGGCATCCAGGGACTCCCCGCGGACCTGCTCAGGCGACATATACGGCGGAGTTCCTATCAACGGCCCATCCATGGTGCGCGTGACATCGGGATCTTGCGCCATCAGCTTCGCGACTCCGAAATCCAGCAGTTTGGCCTCGCCCGCCGTCGTCAGGACGATATTGTTCGGCTTGATGTCGCGGTGCAGAATGCCGTGGGCGTGGGCTTCGGCGAGAGCCCCGGCAACCTGCGCCACCAGGCGAACGGATTCTTCCACCGGCAGCCGGCCATGCAATGGTTTGCCATCGATGTATTCCATCACCAGGTAGTCCGGCCCGATGTCGTAGAGATGGCAGATATGCGGATGATTCAGCGCAGCGATGGCGCGGGCCTCTTGTTCAAAGTGGTCCGCTCGGTTGCCCTTCAACTGCTTGATGGCCACAATGCGGTCCAGGCGTGAATCGCGCGCCTTCCACACCTCGCCCATGCCGCCCGCGCCAATCGGCCACAGGATTTCGTAAGGTCCGAGCCGGTCCCCTACGTTCAGCGGCATATGGTTGAATCATTACATTCTAGCGAACCAGCCGCGTTTAGCGATCGCCTGCCATCCAATTTTCTTCCCCCGCGCGACCAACCACTTCCAGCAACCGTTCTCCGCACCTCGCCTCGGCCGTGCCATTCTCACATCGAATGCTTTTGGCAGGCACGCCATCTCACAGCCCCGCGCCCTCGCATCAACTTCGCCCAAAATCCAGAAAAAATGCGTCACCGCGCACAAAAATACCCGTGATGCGTCCAGAATCGATGCGTCCAAAATCGAGCCGCCACCGTAAGCCGCCCCACCAATCCCAGGGATCTCTCCTGGAAGTCGCCCTCTAACTCCCCAATCTCCCAGTCCCGTCCCCGGCTTGTGATAAGATCCGATCTTGACATTTCGGCGCCCCTCGGCCGCCGGGCGGTCCGACGTGCGCTTATATTGGAAATGGAGTGCAACCAGTGAAAGTTTACGAAGGTTCCGATATTAGAAACATCGCTCTCATCGGTCACGGTCATAGCGGAAAAACAACGCTCACTTCCGGATTCCTTTACACCGCCGGCGCCACCAACCGCCTCACCCGCGTCGACGAAGGCAATGCCGTCACCGACTTTGACGACGAGGAAGTCCAGCGCAAAATCACAATTTCCACCGGCGTGGCGTTCGCCGAATGGGCCAAAAAGAAAATCAATCTGCTGGATACGCCCGGCTTCAATATTTTTCTCAACGACACCAAGGCTTCGCTGATCGCCGCCGACGCCGCGCTGGTGGTGGTGGACGGTGTAGCGGGCGTCGAAGTCCAAACCGAAAAGGTCTGGAGCTTTGCCGACGAGTTCAATCTGCCCCGCGCCGATCTTTATTAACAAGCTGGATCGCGAGCGTTCTTCCTTTGATCGAGCCCTGGAAAGCGTGCAGAGCGTTTTCGGCCGCCTGGCGGTTCCGGTGCAGCTTCCCATCGGCGCCGAAAAAGATTTCAAGGGCGTTGTCGACCTGATCCGCATGAAGGCCTACACCTATACCCTCGATGGCGACGGCAAGGGCAAAGAAGGCCCCATTCCGGACGAGCTGGCCGAAGCGCGCGCAAAAAGCCCATGAAGCGCTGGTCGAAATGGTGGCGGAGGGCAACGATGCGCTGCTCGAAGAGTTCTTCGAAAAGGGCACGCTGCCGGTGGAGCACATCATCGATGGCCTGCGCCCGGCCATTCGCGAGCGCCGCATCTACCCGGTGCTGTGCGGTTCAGCGCTGCACAACGTCGGCCCGGACCTGCTCATGAATTTCATCGTGGAAAATTTCCCGGCGCCCACCGAGCACGAGCCGATCTCCGGAACATGAACGGCGGCGGCGAAGTTCAGCGCGCCGATCAAGAACGATCGAGCCGGCGTCGGCCTTCGTGTTCAAAACGATTGCCGATCCCTTTGCCGGCCGCGTCACTTACTTCAAAGTGATTTCGGGCGTGATCAAGAACGACGCCAATCTCGTCAACGCCCGCAGCGGCGTCACCGAACGTCTGGCGCACGTCGGCTCGCTGGAGGGCAAGACTATTGAGCCCGTTACCGAACTCAAGGCCGGCGATATCGGCGCCGTCGCGAAGCTCAAAGAGACCGTCACCGGCGACACGCTCTGCGACAAGCCGTCCATCATCGCTTATCACGCGGTGCATCTGCCGGAGCCGTCCATCGCGTTTGCCATTTCGGCCAAGAGCCGCCAGGATGAAGACCGCCTGGGCAACGCCGTCCAGCGCATCCTGGAAGAAGATCAGTCGCTGCGCTTCTATCGCGATCCGCAGACCAAGGAATTCCTGCTCGCCGGCAGCGGCCAGCAGCACGTCGAAGTGATCGTCAGCCGCCTGAAGAAGCGCTACGGCGTGGATGTCGAATTGCACGCGCCGAAGATTCCTTATCGCGAAACCATTCGCGGCAGAGCCGAGGTCCAAGGACGCCACAAGAAACAGACCGGCGGCCACGGCCAGTTCGGCGATTGCTGGATTCGCCTGGAGCCCCTGCCGCGCGGCGGCAAATTCGAATTCGCCAACGAAGTTTTCGGCGGGGCCATTCCGCGCAACTTCATTCCCGCCGTTGAAAAAGGAATCGTGGAGGCAGCCGCGAACGGCTATCCTGGCTGGATTTCCGGTGGTCGATTTCAAAGTGACCGTTTACGATGGCTCCTATCACGACGTCGATTCGTCGGAAATGGCTTTCAAGCTCGCCGCGCGCAAAGCGTTCAAAGCCGGTATGCAAGCAGCCAAGCCTTCGCTGCTGGAACCCGTCATGAACGTGAATATCCAAGCGCCGGTGGAGTACGCGGGCGACCTGATGGGCGATTTGAACAGCCGCCGCGGCCGCATCCAGGGCATGGACACCAAGGGCGGCACGCAGATCATTCGCGCTCAAGTCCCGATGTCCGAGATGCTGACGTATCAAAACGATCTCATCTCGATGACCCAAGGCCGCGCTTCCTATCAAATGGAATTCGATCATTACGATTACGTGCCGCAGCTCCAGGCCGACAAAATCATCGCCGCCGCCAAGGCCGCCAAGACCGGCGAGGAAGAAGAAGAGGAATAAAGTGAGCCGCACGCTCTCAGCGTGCCGCGTCGCCACTCTTGGGGACGCATGGTTGTCGGTGGCATAAGTGCCCGGCTTTCGTTACGCCCTGCGCTCCCTCGCCAGGCAGCCGGGCTTCTGTGTTTCAGCAGTCCTTACCCTGGCGCTCGGCATAGGCGCCAACACTGCGATGTTCAGCGTCTTCGACGCTGTGATCCTGCACCCGCTGCCTTATCGCGATCCAAGCCGGCTCGTCCTGGTCTGGCAAACGCCCGCCAGCGGAGCGGAAAACCCGGTCTCGGGTCTCAACTACATTGAGTGGTCCAAGCAGGTCCGCTCTTTCGATCCCTTACTCGGGATGCGCACTCTGTTTTTCAGTTTTCGCACGCGTGGCGAGTCTCATCAACTCCTCGGCGCGCAAGTGTCCCGGGGATTTTTCTCTGCGCTCGGCCTCCCGCCGATGCTCGGCCGCGAATTTCGTTCCGGCGAAGAACAGGCGGACCACGATCATGTCGCTGTCATAAGCTATGGCCTCTGGCAGCGCGAATTCGCCGCCGGCCGACAGGCGATCGGAACCTCGGTGAACTTAACCGGTGAATCATACACCATCATCGGAGTTGCGCCGCCGAATTTCGACGAGTCCCTCGCCCTGCGCGGCGTGGATGTTTGGACCCCGCTCGTCTTTGACCAGACTGCCGGCCTGCGATCCAACAACATGGCCGTAATCGGCCGCTTGAAACCCTCGGTCACGATCCAAGAAGCCAACCACGAAATGCAGGTCGTCGCGAAGCGTCTGGAATCCGAATTTCCGGATCTCAACCGCGGATGGTCCGCCCGTGTTACGGCACTGGAAGATTACGGGACCGGCAAACTGCGGGAAACCATCGCGGCATTGTTGATAGCCGTCGGCATGGTCCTGCTGATCGCTTGCGTGAATGTCGCCAACTTACTTCTCGCGCGCTCGGAGTCGCGCTTTAAAGAAGCCGCCATTCGTGCCGCGCTGGGCGCCAGCCGCCTCCGATTGCTTCGCCAGTTGCTCACCGAAACCATGCTGCTGGCGTTCGCTGGAAGTCTGGCCGGCGCTGGCGCTGGGTTATGGTCGGATTGCGGCTGCTCATTGCGTTGAAAGCCGTCCAACTGCCTGGTCTCGAAAATGCCGGATTGAATGGCCGGGTGCTCGCTTTTACAATCGCGGTTACTGCCGTCACCGGCCTGCTGTTCGGCCTCCTTCCCTCGCGCCAGGTCCTGGGTGGCAATCTCAACACAGCCGTCCGGGAATCGGGCCGCAGCTCTATCAATACGCGTCGCGGCCGCAGCTCTCGAAACATGCTCGTGATTTCAGAGATCGCCCTTTCCTTGATCCTTCTCGTCGGGGCTGGATTGATGGCGCGCAGCGTGCTCTGGCTCCAAAACGAAAATCGAGGATTTGATTCAGCGCACCTGCTGACTTTTCGGGCCTCCTTCCCCCGCTCGAATTTCTCGAATGCTCCTTCCATGGCTGCCTATTACCGATCCTTGCTGGATCGTTTGGCGACCCTCCCCGGCGTCCGTTCCATCGCCGCGAACACCAATCTTCCGCTCGACGGCTTCGTGCTTACGGGCCAGTATTTTCGTGTTCCAGGTGCGGCTCCCTCGCCATCGGAGCGTCCTTCCGCCGCCTGTGATCTGATCAATAACGGCTATCTCCGCACGCTCGGGATTCCTCTGGTGCAGGGCCGGGAATTTGACACGCGCGATCGCGACGACAGTCCGCCGGTCGCAATCGTCAGCGACTCGTTCGCGCGCCGCTATTTCCCTGGCGAGAATCCGATCGGCCGCAAACTCATCGTCGCCACTCCGGGGAAGGCCGCCGTCGAGGTAACGCGGGAGATCGTCGGCATCGCCGGCGATGTCCGCTACCTCACGCGTCCCAGTGAGACATCGCTTGAAATTTACCTGCCGTTCGTTCAAACCACTTGGCCCAACATCTATGTGATGCTGCGCACCATCGGCGACCCCGCCGCTCTCGCTCCTCGAACTGCGCGCCGCGCTTCGCGATCCGGGCTGGAACCGGCAGTCCATCGCCGATGTCACCACCATGCACAGAGCGAATCTCCGCTTTGAATGATAAGCCGCGTCTGAACTCGCTTCTCGCGGCGCTGTTTGCAGCCATAGCATTGTTGCTGGCGGGCATCGGAATCTACGGCGTGGTCTCTTACTCCACGTCGCAGCGGGCGCAGGAAATCGGCAGTCCGCATGGCGCTCGGCGCCACGCCGCCGCAATATCGTTCGCTGGATTCTCGGCCAAGCCCTGGTTCTGGCCGTTGCTGGAATGGCGCTTGGTTTGCTCGGGTATTTCGCGCTTTCCCGCGTGCTGGCAAGTTTGCTCTATGGAGCCGGCGCAAACGATGGCTGGCCGTTGTTGGGCGCCGTTCTGGTGTTGGGCGCCATCGCGCTACTCGCCAGTTACATTCCCGCGCGCCGCGCAGTGCGGGGCGATCCATGGCGGCCCTGCGTCTGCGATCCGAATAAGTTGGAACCGCGCGCGGCCCTCCCGCGTAACTCTTCTCAAGGAGTATTGCGCCATGGCTTTCGCTTCTTCCAATTCGTCGCCGGTCAACGGGCGCCAGCGCCGATGGTCCAGGGCTCTTCGTTGCAAGCTGTTTGCTCTCCGTTGTTTCCTGGTACACCACGTTCGAGGGATGCGCTTGTATCTGTCCGTCTGGTTCTCCGTGCTCGCATCGCATCGGGATTCAAACCGCGCTGGTGCTGGTGGCGTGGCTGATCGGCTTCAGCTCCGTCGCACGCGCCACGATGGCCGCCGGCCCCTGCTGATCGGCGTCTATATCGTCACGGCGATCGTCTCCATCGCGTTCTCCTACACCAGCCTTTACACTTGGTTCAGCGCGCGCGAACGCCCCGCCACCATCGAGCGCAAGCTCTATGACGCGCTGAACGATTCCGCCGGCCAGACCGGCAAGCTGCTCACCTCCGCGATCGACGAACAGCAAAAGCACGTGCTCGCGCTTCAGGAAATGACCGAAGCCGAGAAAACGCACGGCCTGATTTCGCGGGCGCAGGATGCCGATCCGTATCTCGCCAATATCCGCGCCGCGGTCGCGCAAGAAGCGCAGACCTATGCCGACGAACTACAAGGAAGGCGCGGGCGAGGGAGTCCGCTATTCCGCCTTCGACCGCTACACCAAACTCGCCGCAGCAGTCGCTCGCGCAGATGCAGCGCTCGCAAACGGAATTGGCCGCTTTTGTCGCAAACAACAGCCGCTCGAATTCGACGCAGCAACAACTGGAAGCCTACCGGCAGGTCTATGCGAACGTCCCCTGGAACGATGTGGAACAGACCCTGCACTCGGGACAACTTCGCGAAGCCGCCGATGCCCGCTGTACAGCGATTTTGTTGACCGCACTGTCTCCGGCCAGGAAGATCTTCTGGTGGCGTTCCAGGAGCTTTTCACCGCGCCGACGCCGCGCCACGTTTTCGCTTTGATGCTGGCGGCGTTTATCGATCTGGTCGTGTTTCTGCTCGCGTTCGCCACCGGCCCGTACTTCTTCGGAGCCGCTGGAACATCGCTGGGTCTCCGCCGGAGCCGCGCTGGAAGGACTGGACCATCAAATCTTCACGCGCGATTTTCTTCGCAAACTGGCTCCAGGTCCGCGCGGAATGGCGCGCGTGGAAGCGTCCGCGCTGGCGCCCGGCGAACAGCAACTTTGTCTGCTCTCGCGGCCAAGAAACTTGCCGTCGTCGTGGAAGAAGACGGCCGCCAATATTACATGCTGGATCAGAGCATTCACGAACACCTGCTCGAATCGCTCGCGTCACAGCAATTTCCGCTGCGCGCGGCCTCGGTCGCCGCGATCTTAGCGGCGGCTCTTGCGTCTCTTGCGCGCTCGTTCGGGCTCGACAAGCGAAAATTGCAGTTTGTGTTCCACGGGATCCACGCGATCCAGCAACACGTTCACTGTGTCGCCGATGCTGAATTCGCGCCGCGTCCGTTGCCCACGATCTTGCGCGTGTTTTCCTGAAACATATATCGATCGCCCGGCAGCGTATCGATCGGCACCAGCCCTTCCACGAACAGGTTTTCCAGCTCGACAAAAAAGCCGAAACGCGTGGTGCTGGTGATCAGGCCGCGGAACTCTTCGCCCACGCGGCTCTCCATGAACCGGGCCTTCTTCCACTCCACCAATTCGCGCTCGGCATCGGCGGCGCGGCGCTCGGTTTCCGAACAATCGTGCGCGATCAGCTCCAGGCGTTCGGGCGCATCAGGATCGCGCTTGCCGTCCAGCGCATGCGCCCAAGAGCCGATGCACGATCAGGTCGGGATAGCGGCGGATGGGCGAGGTGAAATGCGTGTAGCTGGTCGCGGCCAGCGCGAAATGCCCGTGATTTTCCGCGCTGTAGCGCGCCTGCTTCAAGTGACCGCAACATCAAATAGCTCAAGATGCGCTCCTCGGGCTTGCCCTCGATTTGCGCGATCAGCTTCTGATAATTGCGCGAGGAAATGGAAAGGCTGTCGTCTGGCGAGCACGATTTCGCGTTGCGCACCATTTTGCCGTCGCGCCGCCGCATCGGCGGTTCGAAAGCTTCTTCACCGGCACCGCGCCGATGCCCAGCGAATATCCGAAATGCGTCGCGATCTCTTCGAACTCCATCACGCGCTTCGGATCGGGCTTTTCGTGAATGCGGAAGATCGATGCGATTCCCAGCCTGCTCCAGGTGCGATGCCACGGCTTCATTGGCCGACAGCATGAACTCCTCGATGAGCCGGTGCGCGATGTTGCGCGGGCTGCGCGTCACGCCGGCCATCTCGCCAAATTCGTCGAATTCGATCAGCGGCTCCGGCATATCGAAATCGATGGCGCCGCGCCGGATGCGTTTCTGATTCAGAATCAGCGCCAGTTCGCGCATCAATTCAAATCGGCCGATCAGGCGCGCATAGCGTTCGCGCAGATGCCGCATCGCCTTCCAGCAGCGCGTGGACATCGGTATAAGTCATGCGCTCCACGCTGCGAATTACGCCCCGGCCAAACCGTTTGCGCGAGGATGTCGCCGCGCCGGTCGATTTCGAGTTCCACCGAAAGCACCAGACCGATCCACATTCGGCTTCAGCGAGCAGATCTCGGTGGAAAGTTCCAGCGGCAGCATGGGAACCGCGCGATCGGGAAAGTAGACGCTGGTGCCGCGCAGGAAAGCTTCTTCATCGATCGGGCTGCCGGGCTTCACGTAATGGCTGACGTCGGCGATGTGGACGTGCAGAGCATAGTTGCCGTTCGGCAATCGATCCACCCAAACGGCGTCGTCGAAATCGCGCGCGGTTTCGCCATCGATGGTTACGATATCGAGCGCCGCGATAATCCTGCCGGCCAGCCAGTTCGTCCTCGCGAATCACGTTCGAAAAGTTTTGCGCCTGCTCCAGAACCTCGGGCGGAAAATGATGCGGGATGTGATGCTTCCGGATCATGATCTCGACGTCCACGCCGAAATCATCCGGCCGGCCGAGGATCTCGATCACGCGGCCAACCGCGTATTCGCCGCCTTCGGGAAATTCGAGAATCTCGACGTTGACCACCATGCCATCCAGATCTTCCGGCGACTTCACATCCACCGGTGTAACGCCCACGCGATCGCGGCTCAATGCGGCCGAGGGTAGTTCCATGCCCACCGGAATCTGAATCCACTGCCGGATGCGCTCGTCATGGGGCGCTACGAAATTCCCACGCTTGCGAATGCGAAACTCGCCGACCACGGTCTGGTGGGCACGCCGCAATACTTTGACGATCTCGCCGTCAGCGCGGCCATCCCGTTCGATGCGCGCGATGCGAACCACCACGCGATCGCCATGCATGGCGGCCTGCGCCGATTCGCGCGGGATGTAAACGTCGCCTCGCAAACCTTCGATGGGATGATCGGGAATCAGGAACCCGTAGCCGTCGCGATGCATGTTCAAGCGGCCGACTGCGTATTCGCGGCTGAAGCGGGTGACCACAAAATGACCGGAGCGAACCTCGACCAGTTGCCCGCGCTCGATCAAACGATCCAGCGTGTTCTCCAGCTCGTCGCGCGATGCGAGCTTCGCGACCCAGTTCGCGGACCAATTGCTTGAACGTGGCACGCGCATGCGGAAGGCGCGCGATATGTTCCAGGACGTTGGCGTCCGTCACAGAGGCTTGAACGAATCCAGCGGGCGCCATGGGGAGCGATCGAATCCTTGAGCCCGTGGCATGGAAGATCGCGTTTCCTACTGCCGGCGCCAGGCCGACAATCGGTGTTTCGCCCGCTCCCGCCGACGGCAGATCCTTGCGATCTACCAGCACCGTCTCGATCAGCGGCAGATCGCTGAAGCGAGGCACGCGATACTTCGCGAGATGTGGATTCAGAATACGGCCGTTCGCAAATTCCACAGATTCGAACAAAGCGCCGCCGATGGCCATCATTACGGAGCCTTCGATCTGGTTCTTCAGATGTTCGGGATTCACGATCGCGCCGCACTCGAAGGCCGTGACAACGCGGTCGATCCTCACTTTCGGAGGCGCGGGCGCCACTTCCGCGCCGAGAAATTCGCTGGGCACGATGGAAATCTCGGCGCACGTCGCCACGTAGCCGCCCTTCTCCACGCCGCAGGCTAAGCCGAACCCGCGATCCGCTGTGGACTTCGCCTTTCCCCATCCGAACTTTTCTGCCGCCGCGTGCAACACCGCGCGCAAGCCGATCGTTCTTCAGATTCTTCAGGCGAAACTCCAGCGGGTCGATGCCAGCCGCTGCCGCCAGATCGTCCATGTGCGATTCGCGGGCGAAGTGATTGGCCGTCGCCGCCAGGCCGCGATACGAGCCCTGACGCAAGCGGCGATTCCGAACGATGAAACTGCGCCGCGTGGTTCGGGATATCGTACGGGCTCTCGATGGCTGACGGCCCCGAATTGTAGTTGTCGAACTCGCCAAGCAGTGATCAGACCATCGTTGCTCATGCCGCTTCGAATTTCGATCACGCCCGCCGGCCGGAAGTAGGCCCAGCGTGAACTCTTCTTCGCGCGACCAAATCAACTTTACCGGCGCTTCTCGGCTGCTTGCGCCAGCCGCGCCGCCTCGATGGCCGCTTCACCAGTGTGCTTGCCGCCGTAAGCCGAGCCGGTGTCGGGCACGATCACGCGCACGCGATCCTCGGGCAGCTTGAAAGCCGGACCAGCTCCATCTTTTACGCCCCACGGGCGCTGCGTGCCGGTCCAAACCGTGAGTTTTCCGTCGTTCCATTCGGCGACGGCCGCGCGCGGCTCCAGCGGAACGTGCGCAATATACGCGACCGTGTACGTGGCGTCCAGTTTATGATCGGCCGATTCAGCGCCTGATCCACGAACGTTTCGCTCGGGCTGAAATCGCCTGCGACGCGTTGCGGCACGGTCTTCTTCAATATTTCGAAGAGCTCCTTGTTCGACGGTTGCGGATCATGAGTTCCAGCCGGCTTTCGACGGCGCCGATGGCTTTGTTGAGGGTCTCCTCGTCCGGCGCCACGGCGCCCACAAAATCGCCGTCGCGAACAATCACGACATCTGGGATTTTGCTGGCTTCCTTGGCATCGAACGACGCAAGCTTCGCGTTGAATGCCGGGCGGCCGCAGCACGCGCCCGTGCAGCATGCCGGGCAGCACCATGTCGGAGCGTGAAGCGATGCGCGCCGGTGACCATGTCGCGCGCATTGACTTTTGGCGCGGATGTGCCCTCCAGCGTCCATTCGGCTGGCAGGTGTAACGGCGGCGCCGTCGACTGTCTTTACCAGCTTCTGGCCGCGCGTCAGTTCGCCAAACCCGACGGACTGGCCGCTCATTTTATTCGTCACCTTGCCGCCCGCGACAGTGATAGAAGCGCGATCCACGTTCCACTTGGCGGCTGCAAGATCGATCAAAGCTTCGCGCGCCGCCGCGCCTACCTTTTTCATTTGCGGAGCCATCACAGGCGTGGTGCGGCTGCCGAACGTTCCCATGTCGTAGGGCGTGAGATCGGTGTCCGCCATCACGAGCTGTACCGATCCAATGGGCGCGCGCAACTCTTCGGCCACCGCCTGCGCCAGCGACGTCCGGATGTTCTGGCCTACTTCTACCTTGCCCGTGTAGACGGTAACGGCGCCATCTTCGTCGATATGCAGCCAGGCGGCCAGTTCGGGAGGCCGCGCGTCGGGACGAAATGCCGGAGCGCGTCCGGATTCCTGCGCGTGCGCAGCGCCATCCAGCGCGAGCAGCAGCACCAACCCGCCACCCAGGAATTTGAAAAAATCGCGGCGCGGCAATTCGAAGTCGCTGTGTTCGGGCGCGAAGCTATACGCCGGCGCCTCGAATAGTTCGTAGCGTTCCAGGTCGATCTCACGCATGCGGGCCTCCGGCCGCCATCCGCACCGCGGAGATGATGCGCGGATATGTGCCGCAGCGGCAAACATTGCCTTCGAGCGCGCGGCGAATTTCGGGCTCGCTGGGTTGTGGCGTCTTCTTCAGGAGGCCGACACTCGATAGAATCATGCCGGGCGTGCAGTATCCGCATTGCAGCGCGCCGGCTTGGATAAAGGCTTCTTGCACGGGATGCAGCTTGCCGTTTTGCTCCAGACCTTCAATGGTCGTGATTTCTTTGCCGGCAACAGCGGACACGCGAATCATGCACGACCGCAGGGGCGCGCCATCAACCAACACGGTGCATGCGCCGCACTGACCCTCGCCGCAGCCGTATTTCGTCCCGGTGAGCTCCAGCTCGTCGCGAAGCACCCACAGGAGCCGGCGCGATGGGTCAACCAGAAGCCGGTAGTGGGTTTGGTTGACGATGAGTTCCACTCTCCGATTTTACGCCTCGGGGATGGATTCCGGGCGCTAGTCCTGCCGTAGCGCGAGCATGGGATCCACACCGGCTGCTTTCCGCGCCGGAATAGCCGCTGCCACGAGGGTGGTTAGCAGCAGGCCAAGCGGCACCAACGTGACCAGCACCGGATCGAAGCCCGGCGTGGCCATAATGCTCGCGCTGAGCGCCCGGCTGCCGGCCAGGCTCAACACCAGGCCGACGCCTACGCCGGTGAATCCCATGGTGGCAGCCTGCTTCAGAATCATTCGCATCACTTGCGGCCGGTCCGCGCCGAGCGCCATGCGGATGCCGATCTCGCGCGTCCGGCGGGCCACTTGATAGGCCACCACCGCGTACAGGCCGACCAACGCCAGGCCCAACCCCAGCAGGCCGACGGACCCAACGAGTTCGTTGATCAAACGCATGAGCCTTACCGCTCGCTGATCGACGATGTCGGCCATGGTTCGCACTCCGAAGACCGGGACATTCGCATCCACCGATCGAATCACTTGGCGCAGCGGCGCGGCCAGCGCAGCGGGATCCCCGTAGGCTTCGGCGATCATCGCCATCTGGCCGCGTGGGTTCTGGCTGAAGGGCAGGTACAAATAATCGAGAGGCGGCTCGAACATCTGTACATATCTGGTAGTCGGTGTGACGCCTATGATCTCTATCCATGGAGAACCAGGCTGAGCCATCCGGATTCGCTTCCCGATGGGGTTCTTACCCAGGTAATGCTTGGCGAACAATTCGTTGACTACGGCCACACGGGGTGAATCCGGGCGATCCGCTGGCTGGAACGCGCGGCCTTGCACCAAGGGGATGCCGAGCGTTTGAAAGTAACGATCATCCACCGTGCTGGCCCACACGCTGGCGCTCTGCTGGCCAGGCGGAAACTGGTAGCCTTCCGGGATCACCACTTCGCTTCCCCAGTTGTTCAGGGGAATCGAGGACGAAAGCGTCGCCGACTTTACCCCGGGCGTTTCACGCACGCGCTGGATCAGCTTCTTATAAAATTGCTCGGTTTGTTGGGGAGTGTAGCGGATCAGCGCCGGGTTGAAACTCATGCTGAGCTGATGGTCAACACGGAATCCGGGACTATGCGATAGCAGGTAGCCAAACCCCCGGAAAAGCTGGGTAGCCGCAACCAGCAGGACGACAGCGCCGGCGATCTGTACCGTGACCAGGGCATTTCGTCCGAAGAACCGCTTGCGATTCTGCTCCGATGGCGAAGCTTTCAGTGCCGGCACCAGATCGCTTCTGGTGGATTGCAGCGCCGGCGCCAGCCCGAACAGAATCGCAGTGGTGGCTGAAACCAGAAGCGTAAACCAGAGCACTCGCGCATCCAATTGGACATTGGTTTGCACGGGAATATCGCCCGCGGTTGGCAATTTTGAAACCAGATCGATGCAGAACTGCGCGACCAACAGCGCCAGAGCGCCGCCTGCGATTGCAATCACCAGACTTTCCGCCATGAGTTGACGCACCAGCCGTCCGCGGCTTGCGCCGATGGCCAGCCGCACCGCGATTTCACGCGCCCTGGCGCGCCCGCGGCTCATCGTCAGGTTGGCCACATTGGCGCAGGCGATCAGCAGGGCGATCACCACGATGGCGAACAAGATCGCCACCATGAGCGGAGTCACCGGGTCGTTATCCAGACGCGCTTGGAGTTCCGTACGCAGCGCCGCTCCGAACGAGCGGTTTGTCGCCGGGTAGGATTGTTCCAGAGCGTGAGCGAGCGCGGCAGCTTCCGCGCCGGCGGATTGGATGGAGATGCCCGGTTTCAAACGTCCCTTCACGCTGAACGTGCGTTCGCTACGGTTGGTGAGGAGGTCGCGATTGGAGGTGAACATCGCCGGCGCCATTTCCACGGGAACGTAAAATGCGGGCCGGACGAACAAATCCAAGCCGGTGAAGGATTCCGGCGCCACGCCGATCACGGTGAAATCCAGACCATCCAGCCGAATGCGGCGTCCGATCACCGACGGATCTCCGGCGAACTCGTTCTTCCAGAAATCGTGCGCGAGCACGACGACCGCGTTTCGTCCGGGAACCTGGTCTTCTTCCGGCCGGAATCCACGCCCGAGTTGCGGCTCCGTCCCCATGGCGCGGAAGAGATTGCCACTCACCAGGTATCCGTATTTCATTTGCGATTGCGTCTGGGCGTCCTTAGCGAAACCGAAGGGCGTGAGCGAATAGGCCACCAATCCGTCAAAGGATTGGAGCTTGTCGCGATAATCCAGATAATCGCGGTAAGACATATCGGCGTAGGTTCCGCTGGGCGTTCGGGACGACAGCTTCACTACTTGCGAAGGATTGGGAACGGTAAGCGGCCGCAGGACGAGTGCGTCGCCAAAGCTGAAGACGCCGGCTGTAGCTCCAATGCCAAGCCCGATGGAAACGATAGCAGTGAGGGCGAATCCCGGATTCTGCCGAAGGGTGCGGACGGCGTAACGCAGGTCGTTCAGCATGGGGCTCCATAATGCATGCCGGGCTCCGTTTGGGAACTGTTCATGCATCAACGATATAGCGGTTGGGCGCGGGGAGGAGGCGTTCGTTCCTGGGACGCCGTTGCTAGAAAGCGAACAGGACGACGAGCGCTACTCGCTGGCCGGCACTGCGGAAACGCCG
This sequence comes from Bryobacterales bacterium, assembly GCA_963761265.1. GTDB lineage: Bacteria > Acidobacteriota > Terriglobia > Bryobacterales > Bryobacteraceae > Palsa-89. The sequence goes on along the minus strand of CAVXGM010000010.1, from coordinate 780,175 downwards.
GATTCGTCCGCACGCTGGGCGTTCACGCGAGTGTGAACGCGGCACGCATGAGTGCGTGCGCCACGAATGGCAACCTTTATTTTCCGAACCAGTGCAACGGCGCGGTGGTGAGCCACGGCACGTACGTGATCAGCAGAACGCTGGCGGCCAGGATCGCCAGGAACGGCAGCGTGGCCCAGATAATGGTGCCCATCGGTTTCTTGAAACGGTAGGCGGAGAGAAACAGGTTGATGCCCACGGGCGGGTGCAGGTAGCCGAGCTCGAGGTTCGCGATAAAGATGACGCCCATCTGCACCGGGTCGATTGCATAGGCAGCGGCGAGCGGCTTGAGCAGCGGCACCACCACCAGGATGGCGGCGAAGATGTCCATCAACGCGCCCACCACCAGCAGCGCGATATTGAGCAGCAGCAGGAACACGTATTTCGACTGCACGTGCATCTGCACCCAATCGATCAGGCGCGAGGGCACTTCGGCGTCCACTAAGTAATTTGTAAAGCCGAGCGCTACGCCCAGGATCAGCAAAATGCCGCCGACGATGGTGGCGCATTCGACGAAGACTTCGCGATAGTCGCGCGAGAGTTTGAGATCGCGATAGATGAAGACTTCGACGAAGAAGGCGCAGAAGGCGGTGAGGGCCGCGGCTTCCGTGAGGGTACCGAATCCACCGAACAGGCCCACGATCATGATGGCGGGCAGCGCCAGCTCCCACTTGGCGCTCCAGATGGCCGCCGAAGCCTCGCGCAACGAGAACGGTTCGCAAACGGCGCCGCTCTTGATTCCCATGCGGACGCCTACGAACGCGATGGCCGAGATCATCACCAGCTCGGGAAGAATCGCTCCGGTGAAGAGCCGGTCGAGCGGCGTCTGCGAGTAGACGCAGTAAAGGATGGCCGGGATGCTGGTGGGGAACAGCAGGCCGAGGGAGCCGGAAGAGGTGAGGAGTCCGATGGAAAAGTTTTCGGGATAGCGGGTCTTGATCAGCATCGGGACCAGCAGGCCGCCGAGCGAAAGGATGGTGAGGCCGGAGCCGGCGAAGGTGAAAACGGTGCAGATGGCGACGGTGGCAATGGCGAGGCCGCCGGGGATCCAGCTAAATAGCGCGGTGAAGACGCGCAGGAGCCGCTTGGTTGCGCCGCCTTGCACCATGAAATACCCGGCCAGCGTAAAGAGCGGGATGGAGGGGAGCAACGGAGAAGCAACCAGGCGATACATCTCTACCGGTACTGACGCAACCGGCGTGCCGCTGGACCAGAAGAGCAGCAGCGCGAGACCGCCGAAGACGGCGAAGATGGGGAGGCCAAGAATGGTGGCAAGCGCGAGAAGAGCCAAGGAAAGCGGAAGCACTCCCGGCGCGGTGGTGGGGATCGCGTAACCGAAGAGTGCGGGGATGAAGAGACCGATGGCGGCGATCGCGCGGCCAATCCAACCTGTGCCCGCGTTCCAAACGGCGCGCAGAGCGATGACGGCAAACCCGACTAACATAATCGCAAGCGCGATCCATTTGGGAAGGCCCGGGAGTAGATAGCTGCCGGCTGCGCGTTCGCTTTGGACGAAGACCCAGCTCGCGTAGGCGAGGCAGGTGGAGACGGCGGCGAGCGCAGCGCTCCAGAAGATTTTCGCGGGCGCGTTCCAGGATTCGGGGAGGAAGCTGGAGGAAGATAGACCAAGGAGGCGGCCGGATCGCGAGGCCAGCATGCCGCCGAGCATCCCGATCCACAGCGTGAGCTGCTGCACGATGACGGCGGAGCCAGGAATCCCCGACCAGCGGAACATTCGCGCGATCATTTCGATGACCGGGAGCGCGGTCATCAAAGAAAGCGCGAGGATGGAGAACGAGTCTTCGAAAATTTGAAGCGGTGTGGGCTGCGTGGAAGTTTCGAGAGGGAGATTCGCGCTCACTTGGTATCGTGATGGGTTTTTCTATATTCGTCGCGCAGGCGCTTCACTTCATCAAACAGGTCGGGCGGGACCGCGCCACCGCGCAACTTGGGCCAGATACTTTCGGCCAGCTGCCGCCATTCGGCGACGGCTTTTGGATCGGCGTGTACGACGTTGAGTCCGAACTGTTGCATCAGAGGAATGGAGCCGGCTTCGGATTTGCGGATTTCATCGCGCAATGCGACTCCGGCGGTGCGCGCCGATTGCAACATTTGTTTCTGCACGGGCGCGGGGATTTTGTCCCAGACCTCTTTTGAGATGACCGTTGCGCCCACCAGTTGCGCGAAGGGAATGTCGAGCATGTTCTTGGCGCCGCCGAACCATTGGTTGCTCAGGGCCACCAGCGGAGGAGCTTGAAAAGCATCGATAAGGCCGGTTTGCAGGCCCGTGAGAATGTCGGTGGCTGCGAGCGAAACAGGAAGAAAGCCGTTGATTTTATAAAGCTGGAACGTCGCGGTGTCGCCTTGCAAGACGCACAGCTTCATGCGGCGAATATCGTTGGGACTCGAGGCGGGCTGCTTGGTGAAGAAATGAATCCAACCGGCATCGCCCCAATTCAGGACGACGAAACCGCGCTGCGCGAGGCCTTTTTCCAGCCGATCGGAGATGTGGTCGCGAACATAATCGAGCTCTGGATAGGAGGAGAGCATCATGGGGATTTGCAATGCTGCGACGTCGGGGTCGATACCGCTTAATCCAGCGCCAGAGAGCGCGACGGCTTGCAGTTCTTTGATGCGCAGCTTCTGCACCATTTCGGGCTCATCGCCCTGCTCGCCGCCGGGATAAATCTTGAGCTCAATCTTGCCGCCGGAAGCCTTCTTCCACTCTTCGCCCATGTTTTGGAGGATTTGATCCCAGCGCGAGCCTTTGGGGACCAGCGTGCCGAGGCGAATGATGGTGGATTGCGCGGAGAGGGAGAGCGGAAGAAGAAATAACACCCAGACTCTGAGCACACCAGCGCGGAGCATCAGATGAATGGTACCGCGCCGGCAGCTAGCGAGTGGGGTGCGTGGCGACGTGCATTTCGAAGCTGACCGGGGGATTGTAGTACAGAATGCGGCCGCAGCTTTCGCAGAACATCATTTCTCCGCTGTTGCGCAGATCCTGGAAAAACTGCGGGCGAAGCAGGATCTGACACCCGGAGCAGCGGCCTTCGGTCACCTCGGCGACGGCCGAGCCGCCGTGCCACTTTTTACGTATGCGCTCGTAGGCGGAGTAGGCAGGCTTTCGCAGCGAAGCCACCAGTTGCTGGCGCTCAGCTTTGATCTCATCGAGCGCTTTTTGATCAACCGCGGTGCGTTCGCGCGCCTGCGCCTTTTCGGCCTCCACCTGTTGCTTCTCTTCCTTCAGGGCGGCTTCGGCCTTCTTGAGGTTGGCGTCCAAGGGCTCCGATTCCGCCATCAGGTCGAGGTTGCGATCCTCGGCCTTGCGGATGGCGCTCTCACAGAAGCTGATCTCGTGCTGAAACGCGCGATATTGTTCGTTGGTTTTGGCGCCCAGCATCTGGTCGCGAAGCTTGGAGATTTTCTGATTCTCCACCTTCACGTCGTCTTCCAGTTGTTTACGTTCCTTCTGGTTGGCGGCCAGGGCGGCTCGGTCTGCCTCCAGCCGGCGGAGGTGGGAATCCAGAGCCTTTTCAATTTGGGCGATGTGTTTTGGTAGGGTAGCGACCTCCCGCTCCAACTCGGCAATCCTCAGATCCAGGGACTGCAAGCGGGTGACCTGCTCAATCTCAACGGTCATCTCTGCCGTCCATGGTAACATCTCGGGCGGCATTTCACGCAAGCCGGCGATCGTGCAATGCCGTCGCTGGCAATCACGCCCGAAGGCGGCGCGCCAGCGGGTTTGCCAAAGCCCGCGTTGCAAGCTCCAGTTCGCTGACGCGAAGGGTGCGGCAGGCGGCATAGAAGACCAGCAGCCCGAGCGGAATGGATACGGCGAGATCTACTAAACGGCCGAGCCGGTCTGCTCCTAGCCAGCCTTCGATCCAGTGGCTGGAAAGTAAGACGGCGGCGCCCATCACGGCGGAAGCAACCACGATTTTCCAAACACTGTCCATCAGATTGCGGCCGTAGATGCCGCCCACGCGGTTGCGAAGAATCACGAATAGAGCGACACCGCCGAACGTAGCAACCGCGGCGGTAGAGAGCGCCAGGCCGGCGTGGCCCAAGCTGCTGTGGCGCAAACAGCAGGCTGGCGGTGAAATAATTCACGGCGATGGAGACCAGGCTGACGATCATGGGCGTGCGCGCATCATGCAGCGCGTAGAAAGCAGGATTGAGCACCTTGAGCGCCGAGTATCCGGCCAGTCCGAGAGCGTAACAGGAAAGCGCAAGCGCGGTCTGCTGGGTGTCGTAAGCGCTGAACTTGCCGCCCTGATAGATGGCGCCGATCATGGTGCGGCCCAGCACGATCAGACCGACCGACGACGGCAGAGTCAGCAGAAACACCATGCCCAGGGATTTGGAAAGCGTGCGGCGGAATTCGTCGAAATCGCCGATGCCCGCGCTGCGCGAGATGGAGGGCAGCGTGGCGGACGCGATGGCGACGCCAAACAACCCCAGCGGGAGTTGCATGAAGCGGAACGAATAGCCCAGCCAGCTTACCGGTCCGTTGCCGGGAATGCGCGAGGCGAAATTGGTGATCACCAGCACGTTGATTTGGACCGCGGCGTTGCCGAGGATGGCCGGTCCCATGAGGCGGAAGATCTTGCGCAGCAGGGGATGGTGCCAATCGATGGCCGGACGGAAACGGAACCCTTCCGCGCGCAGCGCCGGCAATTGCCAGAGAAGCTGCAGAGCGCCGCCCAACACCACGCCGATCGCCATGCCGGTGATGGGCTCGATGCCGAGGTGCGGCGCCAGGACGTAGCCGAGGATCAAGCCGAAAGCGACCGATCCGATATTGAAGAATGTGGAGGCCAGAGCGGGCACGGCGAAACGGTTACAGGCATTCAGCACGCCCATGGCCTGCGCGGCCAATGCCACCAGCAGCAGGAAGGCGAACATGATGCGCGTCAGCTTCACCGCCAGCTCGAATTTTCCCGGCACCTGGTGGAAACCGGACGCCAGCAGATTCACCCAGAGCGGGCGCGAAGATGATGCCCAGCAGGCAGAACAGGCCGACGACGATCATCAGCGCCGTCGCAACCAGATTCGAGAGCAGCGCCGCCTCCTTGCGGCCTTTGTGCGCCAGCGTCTGAGTGAAGATGGGGACGAACGCGGAGGAGAGCGCGCCTTCGGCGAACAGATCGCGCGTCAGATTGGGGATGCGGAAGCCCAGCAGAAACGCGTCGTAGACGAAGCCGGCGCCGAACAGGCGCGCCATGACGATTTCGCGCAGCAGTCCGGTGACGCGGGACATCGCCATCGCCACCGAGACCATCCCCGCCGACCGGACGACGCTCTCCGACGGCGCCGGATTGTCAATCTTGGTCGCCAAAGTGCCGCTACCTCAGCCGTCGCTCGGCCGAGTGCTCGCCCAACTTTTCGAAAAAATGCGCGATCGTCATGATGCCGGTGTAGTAATTGCCGAGCCGGTATTTCTCGTTGGGCGAATGCAGCCCGTCGTCGGGCAAGCCCGAACCCCATCAGAATGGTTGGGACGCCCAGATGGGTAGCGAAATCGCCCACCACGGGAATGGAGCCGCCGTTGCGCGTGAAGCACAGTGGGCTTGCCCAGCATGTCGCTAAAGGCCTGAGCCGCGATGCGGATGCGCCGGATGATCGGGATCCACCATCACCGCCGGAGCGGCGCTCAAAACCCGCAGCTCCAATCTGGATCCCCGGAGGCGCGTTGAATTGCAGGAAGTCGCGGAACGACTTGAGAATTTTCTCGGGATCCTGATTGGGCACCAGGCGGAAGCTCACTTTCGCGACGGCCTTCGACGGGATGACGGTTTTCGATCCGGCGCCGGTGAATCCTCCGGCGATGCCGTGCACTTCCATCGTCGGCCGCGCCCACACGCGCTCCAGCACGGAATAGCCCGCTTCGCCTGTCAGCTCGCGTCGCGCCCACTTCCTTGCGCAAGAATTCCGCTTCGTCGAACGGAAGCTGGCTCCAGCTTTCGCGCTCCACCGGGCCGGGCGGCACCACGTCATCGTACATACCTGGAATTCGGATGGACCCGGTGGCGTCTTTACACTTGCGAGAACAGCTCGATCAGGCCATGAATCGGATTCGGCGCGGCGCCGCCGTAGAGCCCGGAATGCAGATCGCGAGCAGGGCCGGTGGCTTCCAGTTCCATGTAGACCAGGCCGCGCAGCCCGATGCACAACGTGGGAAGGCCCTCGGCGTAGAGTTGGGTGTCGGAAACCAGCGCGACGTCGGCCTTCAGCTTGGCCGGATTCTCCGCGACGAATTTGCTGATGGATGCGCCGCCGATCTCTTCTTCGCCTTCAATCAGGAACTTGAGATTCACGCGGCAGCTTGCCTTGATGCACGGCGCGCAACGCTTCGGCGGCTTTGATGTGCATGTACATCTGGCCTTTGTCGTCGGACGAGCCGCGGGCGTAGATGTTGCCGTCGTGAACGGCCGGCTCAAACGGCGGCGAATGCCAAAGCTCCAGCGGATCGGGCGGCTGAACGTCGTAGTGGCCGTAGCAAAGAACGGTGGGCTTGCCGGGCGCGTGCAGCCAATCGGCATAGATCAGCGGATTGCCGGCGGTGGGAATGATCTCGACGTTTTCCAGGCCCGCGCGCGCGCAGGCTTTCGGCCACGAACTCCGCGGCGGCTGCGATGTCGGGCTGGTGCTCCGGGAGCGTGCTGATGCTGGGGATGCGGAGAAAGTCCTTCAGTTCTTCGAGCAGGCGGTCCTGGTGCTGCTCGACAAAAATATCGGCGGGGCGGTGCATGGGCGCGGGTAGGACCATTATCGCAGACGGCTGAGAAGTCGCGGCTTCCGCCAGAGCAGGGCCTTAGCGATGCATCAGCGATTTCACCGAGCGCAGCTTTGCGCATTTTCTGCCGATATCTGAGTAACCGATGTCAGCATCGCCCGCCGGAAAATTTCAGGATCACTATGCCGTTCTCGGGCATCGATCCGAAGTCGGACTCGGAGGCGATTCAGCAGGCGTACTCCGAAGCTCGCGCAGAAATACCATCCCAACAACACCGTCCACCGGCAGCCAGGAGATGTTCGAAGCCATCAACATGGCGTACGAGACGCTGTTGGACCCGGAACTGCGCGGCATCTTCGACAAGCTGAAAGGCGTCGGCGCAGGAAGAAAGCAAGCCCAAGTTCAGCGGTGTCGATTTTTTTGACGCGCTGGGGCGGGAAGCTCTGCGGCGGACGGCCATTCTTTGCGTTCTTTACGATCGCCGGCTCACCAAACCGTCCGCGCCGAGTCTTTCGATGCGGCACCTCGAATTGATTGTGGAAGCAACGGCGACCGAATTGAGTTCCGCGCTGTGGTATCTGAAGCAGCGGGGCCTGGTGGCGAGCGACGACAAGAGCAGCCTGCAGATCACGGTGGATGGCATGGATTTTCTGGAGAGCAGGAAGCCGCTGCCCGAGGATGTGATGGCGTTCATCAAGCACGCGGCCATCGTCCGGCGCACCAGCGGCGCCCAAGCGCGGCGGCGGCGAGTCCGTAATGGCGACGCTGAATCGAGCATTGGCGCGGACGCCCGCCTAGCAGACCTGAAGCAAGCCCGTTCCATTTATTAGTTAATACGACTTCGCGATCACGACGCGGCGGTCCACCGGCTCGCCGGTGACGATGCACTTGCCCGGGCCGTCGAATTCGTCCACCAGCGGGATGCAGCGGACCGTGGCTTTGAATTCCTTCAGGCGGGCGTCGCAGGCCGGATCGTCCTTCAAGTGCGCCATCACGAATTTGCCGCCGCCTTTTTCGGCGGTGACGTCGGCCAGAATCGATTCCACTTCGCCGATGGAATTCGCCAGCACGGTGTTCGATTTCAGGCGCTGCTTTCGCGGCCGTCGTAGAGATCGGTCTGCATCTGAGCCAGCGTCGCGGGAATCCGCGCGGCGACTTCGGCCTGCGGCAGCACTTCCTTCACCCCGGTATCGCGGCGCTTGAGCACGATGTTGTTGGCGGCCACATCGCGCGGGCCAAGTTCCAGAACCAGCGGCACGCCGCGGCGCTCCCAGTGGAAGAACTTCGCGCCGGGCGATTGGCCTTCGCGGTCGTCCACCTTCGCCCCGATTTCCTTAGCGATCCGGTGCGCGGTTTCGAGCACGCGCGCCTTCTCGTCATCCTTGCGATAAATGGGCACCAGCACGGCCTTCACCGGCGCCACTTTCGGAGGCAGCACCAGCCCTTTATCATCCGAGTGGCTCATGATGAGGCCGCCGATCAGCCGCGTGCTGACGCCCCAACTGGTCTGCCAGACGTAATCGAGCTGGCCTTCCTTGGTCTGGAACTTGACGTCGAAGGCGCGGCCGAAATTCTGTCCCAGATCGTGACTGGTGCCCGATTGCAGCGCCAGGCCGTTCTGCATCATGGCTTCGATGGCGTAGGTGCGCACCGCGCCCGCGAATTTTTCAGCGCGCGTCTTCTGGCCTTTGATCACCGGCATCGCCATGACGTTTTCGGCCACGTCGGCGTACACATCGAGCATCCGCAGCACTTCTTCGAGCGCCTCTTCGTGCGACGAGTGCGCGGTGTGGCCCTCCTGCCAGAGAAACTCGGTGGTGCGCAGGAACATGCGCGTGCGCAGCTCCCAGCGGATGATGTTGGCCCATTGGTTGATCAGCACCGGCAGGTCGCGATAGCTTTGGATCCACTTCGCGAAGAAGTGGCCGATGATGGTTTCCGACGTGGGGCGGATGACGTAGGGCTCTTCCAGTTCCTTGCCGCCGGCGATGGTGACCACCGCCAGCTCGGGCGCAAAGCCTTCCACATGTTCGGCTTCCTTTTGCAGGAAGCTCTGCGGGATCAGCAGCGGGAAATAGACATTCTGATGGCCGGTGGCCTTGAAGCGATCGTCCAGCTCGCGCTGCAGCACTTCCCAGACCGCGTAGCCGTTGGGCTTGATGACCATGCAGCCTTTGACGATTTCGGCCGGCTCGGCCATGTCGCCATGAAGCACGACGTCCTGGTACCAGGCAGCGAAGTCTTGGCTGCGTTGAGTGATGGGAGATTCGGCCATGATGAGGGGAAAATCTTATTGTAGCCGCACGGCGGCGCGGAGCTTCTGAACACAAATGTGACTACACCTTCGGCGACTGTCTGAATTCCTTGCCTCAGGGCGTCAGTACGGATTAGTAACCTGCTGCCCTTCGATGCTCAGGAATTCACAAGGACCGTCGGTTTAACACGCGGTTGACGTGCTCGGGATCGCGAGCGATGAGCGTCAGATACGCTCGCGTCGGTTGATCCGGTTCAGCGCGGCCCTGTTCCCAATCCCGCAAGGTCCCAAGCGGGATATGGTAGCGATTCGAAAATTCTTCCTGCGTCAGCTCCAGCGCCCGGCGGATGATTTTCACCCGCGGCGTCCGCTTCATGCGCTTGAGATCGGCGTCGGTCAGCGGCTGCGTGTCAGGATCGGCGCGCGCGGCCTTTTCGATCGCCTCACTGGACATCGGTCGAAGTGTTTTGCTCGAAATAGTCGTTTTGCTCATGCTGGGTCGCCCTCCGCGCTGAGATGATACGAATACGCCCATCGCGTTCAGTAAAGGCTACAAACAATAGAACGCGCCCATCCGCCATACCGATAACAATGAAGCGCTCTTCGCCATAATTTATGCGATCGTCAAGGCGCTCCATGGCAAACACGTCTTTGAAGACCGTCTTTGCCAGTTCAAAGCTCACACCGTGAGCTTTGAAGTTTGCCTTAGCCTTGGCAACGTCCCATTCCAATTCCATGATACTACGGGATATCAGTAGTCGCCGCTTGCCGCTCCAGAAACCGAGGCCTACCGCCGTCCGCGCTTCAGCGCCGGCTTCAAATCCATGGTCCGGATCAGCTTGTGCAGGTAGTTGGGATGCAAACCCAGGATCTTGGCGGCGGCTTCATGATCGTGATCCACCTGGTCGAAGGCCTGCAGCACCACCTGGCGCTTGGCGGCTTCCACGGCTTCTTCGTACATGCTGGCCGAGACCGCCTGCGGCCGCGATTCTCGGATATGCTCGGGCAGGTCTTCAGCCAGAACCATTTCGGCCGAGCCCAGCACCACCGCGCGCTCGATGGCGTTTTCGAGCTCGCGAACGTTGCCGGGCCAGGAGTAGCTTTGCAGATAGGCGCGCGCTTGTGGCGCCAGGCCGACGATCTTGCGGCCGCACTCGGCGGCGTACTTCTTGGCGAAGTGCTCGGCCAGCGGCAGGGTATCCTCCGGGCGTTCCCGCAAAGCCGGCGCCTTGAGCGACACCACGTTCAAGCGATAATACAGATCCCGGCGAAAATCGCCTTTTTGCACGGCCTGTTCAAGTTCGCGATTGGTGGCGGCCACCAGCCGAATATTCAATTGAATGGTCTTGATTCCGCCCACGCGTTCCATTTCGCGCTCTTGCAGCACGCGCAGCAGCTTGGCTTGCAGCAGGGGCGAAAGTTCGCCCACTTCGTCCAGGAAAACCGTGCCGCCGTCGGCCACCTCCAGCTTGCCCTTCTTTTGCGTAAGCGCGCCCGTGAACGCCCCGCGTTCGTGTCCGAACAGTTCACTTTCGAGCAGGTTCTCCGTCAAAGCGGCGCAATTGATGGCCACAAATGGGCCGGCTGCGCGCAGGCTGTTGCGATGCAGCGCCCGGGCGATCAACTCCTTGCCGGTTCCGCTCTCGCCCAGGATCAGCACATTGGAATTGGACGGCGCCACTTTGGCGATCTGGCGCTGCAAATCGTGCAGCTTTTCGCTCACGCCCACCATCCCGCTCTCAATCCTGAGCTCCGATTGCAGGCGCACGTTTTCTTCCTGCAGCCAGCCCAGGATGGTGGCATTCTCCCACGCCACGGCCGCCATGCCGGCGACGGCGGTCAGAAGCTGGAGGTGTCCTTCGTCAAAACGATGCTCGGCGTCCACCGATTCCAGATACACCACGGCCGCCACTTCATCGCGGACGATGAGCGGAGCGGCCAGGTACGAGGGGGCGTTGCTGTCGGCTCCCCCTTTCCAGGCTCCGTCCTGCCACGCGCCGTCTTGCCAGGCTCCGTCTTGCCAAACCACCACGCGCTCCTGCATCGCACGCTCCAATACCTTGGGATTGGGCGCGGCCCCGCCCTCCAGAAGCGGCCCAGCATTGGCCCCCGGAATGATGATGGCGGCGTGCGAGGCGGGAATCAGATCCAGCAGCAGGGACGTCAGGTGGCTGCGGAGAATTTCCGCGGCCGACGCCGACGTAGTGTCGTGCAGCCCGCGAAAAGAATGCAGCATGGTGCTGACGCGAAGCAGCGTCCGCAGGTCGTGCAGCGCACGGGCCGAAGGCGGCAGAATCGTATATTCGTCGGAGGAAAGATAGAGCGATTCGTCCAGGCGAAGCTCGCGGGTGCTGGATATGGACTCCTGCTTTTCTTGAGGCACGCTGGCGTTGGCATCCAGCAGGAAGCAAAACACCGATCCGCCGATCCGAATCTCGTCGCCCGGCTCAAGATGCTGCTCTGTGACCGGAGTCCCGGTGATGAAAGTGCCGTTGCGGCTGTCCAGGTCCTTTAAAGTGCAGTCCTCGCCCGACCGGATGAAGAGGCAATGGCGGCGCGAAACCGCGTTGTCTTCCAGCTGCAAATCGTTAGTTGCCTGACGGCCCACCCAATACTCGCCCTGCGGCAGCAGGATCACATGGCCTTTCAAAGGCCCCCGCACCGCCAGCAGTCTAGGCTCCACCCCCGTCTTCATTTTCAGCAAAGTTCTATGTTCCATCCAGACACTAACCAAAAGGTTCGCAGCAGAAATCGATTGATTCTGCCGCGCCAGGCTCACCCACTCGCCCCCCCGCTGCCGGACGTTCGCTAAGCCCCCTACAACAATAAACTATCGTACAATTTTCTCGCGCCCGGAACACGAGCCCCGAACGTGGCAGCCCAAGTGCACATGTGGCGGCTTCCAAATGCTAGAAAAACCCATGCTCCGGCTGATGATCGGGATTGGTCTTCCCATCGCGAGCGCATTGGTGATGGAACAATTTCCGAAGACCGGCGTGGCTGAGGTGCCCTTTGCGTTCCAAGTGGAGGAACAGACGCTTCCTCCTGGATTTTATTTGGTCAAACAGGCGGATCGAGGTCGGAGCGTTCGGATTCAACGCGAAAAGGGGGCAGGCCCGGTCCTGGAATGCGTAGCGGTAAGAGGTAAGTTCGGGAAGGCGCACGAGGCGAGATTGGCGTTTGAAAACCACAAAGGCCGCTACGTCTTATCGGAGATTTGGTTCGATGCTGACGGCCGGAGCCTGGTGCTTCCCGACGCCCGCGCTCATGGAAGCGCTCCAGCCGCGAACGGCAGGGAGACCCGCTATGTCCATTTTCGATAACAAGGTCAATCGCGCTATGGAGGAGCCGGCATCGTGCTCCTCCTTTTTTTGTAATCACTCGATGCTTACCTTGAAATCACTTGCTTCTCAAGATTGGCGCACGGAACGTGTAACTGCCTGCTGGATCTTCGCCAAGCCTGTGGCAGTCGAAATGCTGAACGTAGGGGCACTATGCAACTGACGATTCGGACCAAAGTTACCTGCGGCTTCCTGATCCTGGCTTTTGGAATGATGCTCACCGATTTTTGCAGGCTGATGCGCGCACCTTCGGAAGCGCCACTGTCAGCTGCCAGCACCGCTCGGCACTTGCACAGATTTTGAGTTGTTGAAGGGGGAGTGACGGAGCCCTGTACTTACCGGTACGGGGCTCCATTTGCGGCGTGATCCGTCGTGAAGGTTAAACTCGCCGCGACATGTGAGTGATCAATGAGACGAGGAAGAGCACGATAAAGACGAAGAATAGAATCTTCGCGATCCCCGCCGACATAACTGCCACCCCTCCGAATCCGAACACCGCCGCCAAGATCGCGATCAGCAGAAAGACCAAAGCATAATAAAGCATTTTTGTTCTCCTTTTCAATTCGGCCGCTTCGAGTGACGGCCGCGTCGGTCTCGCTGCAATGTTATGCAGCTTGGTTACCACTCACCGATGTCATTGATACGCAATGCGATGCACGCGGCCCCCACACGCGAAAACAAGCAGAATTTGCAGCCCGTACCGGCATAAAGCGTGCGAGGGCAGAAATTGCCCGCGCCTGGAAATGCTGGCGCAACGTAGCGGTCGTCCGGCCTTCCTCATGTCACGGGGCATCGACAGGGAATTGTTTTCTCCCACCTGCCGCTCCCTCTTGGCTCGGGATCTCATCGTTCGGATACGTCGGCAGGCTCAGCCCAGGGAAGGGAGCGGCGTCATGCAACGCGCTTCATTGCCTGGCATCCTGCACAGAGCAGATTTAGCGCGCGCTTATGCGTCCATGGACGCATTCGTATTTCCCTCCGCCACCGACACATTTGGCAATGTGGCGCTGGAAGCGATGGCTTCGGGCGTGCCGGCGATCGTCACTCACGACGGCGGACCGAAGTACCTGGTCAGTCCGGGCGAGAATGGACAACTCGCCGGCGGCGCCGCTGAGTTCGCGCGCTGGATTGTGCAATGGTCGTACGGTCCCGAGCGCCTGGCTGAGATGCGGCTGAGCGCGCGCGAAACCGGCGAGCGATTTTCCTGGATGCCGTTTGGGAAAATGTTTACCGGCGCTGCGAAGTTTGTTTCCCGCGCGCCCAAGATCCAGACCTGGGTGAACGGCGCAACCTGTCAGCTTGGCCACTGCCATCTGACCCGCTTCAGCTCAGTGAAAACAACTTTGCGGCGTTTTCTTTCAAGATCAGCGGCCGCACTTCATCGCGGATCGCGATGGCCGCGAAATCGGCCATCCAGCGGTCCGGCGTGATCAGCGGATAATCGGAGCCGAAACAGCATTTTCTTTTTCAGCAGAGTATTGGCGTATTGAATCAAGATGGGCGAAAAATATTTCGGCGACCAGCCCGAAAGATCGATGTAAACCTGCGGCTTGTGCAGGCAAACCGAAATCGCCTCGTCCTGCCAAGGGAAAGACGGATGCGCCATGATGATCGGCATATCGGGAAAGTCCACCGCGACGTCGTCGATATCCATCGGATTGCCGTATTTCAGCCGCACGCCGCCGCCGCCCGGCATGCCGGTGCCGATGCCGCTGTGGCCGGTGTGAAAAATCACCGGCAGCTTCGCTTCCGCTACCACTTCGTAAAACGGATACGCGGCTTTGTCGTTGGCATGAAACTGCTGCAGCGGCGGATGCAGCTTGAATCCGCGAATGCCGCCGGTCGCGATCAGCCGGCGCGCTTCCTTCACGGCGTCGGGGCCGCGCATGGGATCGACGCTCGCGAACGCCATCACGATGTCGCTGTTCTCGGCCGCGAACGCCGCCACTTCGTCGTTGGGCACCTGCGGACGTCCCGTGAGCCGCTCGTCCACCGAAAAAACCACGCAACCGATCTTGCGCGAACGGTAATATTCGGCCAGTTCCTTGCGGCCGTAGCTGACGCCGGTATTCCCGAAATATTTGCGCGCGGCTTCTTCGGCGGCGTTGCCGGACGGCTCCGGCTCAATGTGCACGTGCGTGTCGATGGCAACCAGATTGTCGAGTTTCATTGTCTCTCCTCAGATTACGATCACTCGCGCGGAGAAGCTTCAGGCGCATACAGTTCCGCCACCAGCGCGGCGCGATTGCGCAAGCACCGCGCGCTGATTGAACGAACCTTTGTCGGTGACCTCATGCTTGTCGATGGACGGCGGCTCTTCCATCAGCATCGCCCGGACCACGCGGTTCGAACTGCCGGTGCCGCGTTTGCGCCAGCTCGCGAAGCAGGCCTGCGTGAATTTGGCGCGGACCCGCTCGCTGCGCACCACTTCCGCATCCGATCCGCCAACCACCAATGCCCGGCACGCTTCCACATTCGGAAAAATCAGCGCGGCGACATAATCGCCGTCGTGACCCGCGAACACGATATCGCGCAAGTAAGGCGCGCAATGCGCGAGGAACTTCGCGCGCATCGGGCCGACGCTGACCCAGGTGCCGGTGGCCAGCTTGAAATCCTCCGAGATGCGTCCGTCGAAGATGAATCCTTTGCCCGGATCGTTGGGATCGACGAACAGCAGCGCATCGCCCAGGCAATAGATAGCCTTCTTCATCGAATACGGCGCGCGTCAATTCGGGCTGGCGCCAATAGCCGGGCGTGATGCTGGGGCTGCGCAGACGCGCTTCGATCTTTTCGCCCGCCTTCACCAATTTCAGCTCGACGCCCGGCGCGGGCAAGCCCACATGTCCCGGCGCGTTCCTCTTCCCAATACGGGAACATGGCCGAGGGACCGGTTTCCGTGGAGCCGAGGCCGGTGAACATCAGGATGCGCTCGCCGCAGGATTCCACCGCCAGCTCCTGCAACTCATCCCATACCGGCTGCGACAGCCCGGCGCCCGCGTAATACATGAGCCGCAGCCGCTGGAAGAAACGATCGCGAAATTCTCGCCGATCGCGCAGGAATGGCAGCACCATTTCGAATCCGCGCGGCACATTTAAATAGATGGTGGGCTGGACCTCGTCCAGATTGCGAATGGTGGCGTCGATAGCGCCAGCCACCGGCCGGCCATCATCGATGTAATACGATCCGCCGTTGTAGAGCACCAGGCCGAAATCGTGATTGCCGGCGAACGTGTGGTTCCAAGGCAGCCAGTCGCACAGCACCGGCGGATCGTCCGCTACGAACGGCAGCATGGTCCGCACGATTTCCTGATTGCTGCACAGCATGCGCTGCGTGTTGATGACGCCCTTGGGCGTGCCCGTCGATCCCGAGGTGAAGAGAAACTTCGCGATGGTATCCGGGCCGACGGCGGCGTGCGCCCGATCCACGGCCGAGGTCGCTGCGGTGGTTTCCAGATCGGAGAACGGCGTGGCGTGCAGGCCCGCCGGATCGCCGCTGATCACCAGCTCGGCATCGCGCGGCAGCACCGCTTCGAGCGCCTTGCGGAACGGCAAGCCCGTCCGAAACAAAAACCAGGCCCGGCGTCAGAATGTCGAAAATCAACCGCAGCTTTCCGAAATCCGACGAAACCAGCGAATAGGCCGGCGAGATCGGCGCAAAGGGAATGCCCGCGTACATCGCGCCCGAGCGCGAGCGCCGCGTGCTCGATATCGTTGCCGGAAAGAATCGCGATGGGGCGTTCGGCGGACAGCGGCCGCGCCGAGCAGCGCTTGCGCCACGTTGCGAGCCGACGCGCGCATCTGCGGCATAAGTCGCCGTGCGCCATTCGCCGTTGCGGTCCCGCTCGCGCCAAGAAATACGCGGTCCGGAGCATGCGCCGCCCAGTAATCCAGCCGTTCGGTTAATTTATCGGGATAGGGCCCAGCGGATATTTCGGACGCACCACCAGCGAGCCGTCCTGGCCGTCGCGGAACATTCCACGTCAGCGGGCGGAAATTTCACCTGGCGCACGGGCGCCGAAAGATATCGTTTGATCGTAGTTGCCGAAGTCATTTAAGCGACGGCGAGAGCATGCTCGCGAACCGCGTCCCAAGCCGCGAACGTTGTCGCCGGCGTCCGCCAGTTTGTTGAGCAGCGGCGCAGGCTCCCAAAATTCGCCATGCTTGCGGTGAAATTCGCGCGATGCGGTCGCGAACCTTCTTCAAGCCGACCGTGTCGGCGTACCACATGGGACCGCCGCGATAGCGCCGGGAAACCGTAGCCGGTGAGGTAAATCACGTCGATATCGGCGGCGCGCAAGGCGTAGCCTTCTTCGAGGATCTTCGCGCCTTCGTTGATCATGATGTAAATGCAGCGCTCGATGATCTCGTCATCGGAAATGTGCCGGCGCTCGATGCCCGCCTTCCTGCGCGGTTTTTTCGATGAGCGCGTGCACTTCGGGATCGGCGATCGGCTTGCGATTTTCGTCGTAGCGATACCAGCCGGCGCCGGTCTTTTGGCCGTAGCGGCCCATATGAAACAGCTTTTCGAGCACGAGCGGCATGCGCACGCCCGGCTTTTCCAGATGCTTGTACTCCTGCCGGACGCGATACGCGAGATCGATCCCGCCCATGTCGTCGACGGCGAAGATGCCCATCGCCATTCCGAAATTGGTAAGCGCGCGATCCACCTGCTCGGGCGTCGCGCCTTCTTCCACCAGCAATTGCGCCTCGCGCATGTAGGGCAGCATCATGCGATTGCCGACGAAGCCGCGGCAATTGCCCACCACCACGCCGACTTTGCCGAGCTTCTTTGCCAGCGCCAGCGCCGTCGCGACCACTTCCTTACTGGTCGCCTTGCCACGCACGATTTCCACCAGCCGCATGACATTGGCGGGGCTGAAGAAGTGCAGCCCGATCACCATGCCCGGCACGCGATGTCACCGAGGCAATCTCATCGATATCCAGCGTGGAAGTATTCGATGGCGAGCACGCAATCCGGCTTGGCGATCTTATCGATCTCGCCGAAGATCCGCTTCTTCAGCTCCATGCTCTCGAACGCCGCTTCGATGATCAGGTCGGCCTGCTCGAAGCCCTCGTAGGTGAGTTGCGGATGGATCAGCGCCATCCGCTGGTCCATCACTTCCTGCGAAAAGCGGCCCTTTTTGACGGAATTTTCGTAATTTTTCCGGATGGTGGCCATGCCGCGGTCGAGCGCGGCCTGCTCCACTTCCTTGATCCGCACTGCGATGCCCGCATTGGCGCAAGCCATCGCGATGCCGCCGCCCATGGTTCCGGCGCCGATGATCGCGGCCTGGCGGATGTTGTAGACCGGCGTGTCCTTGGGAATATCGGGGATCTTGGCAACAGCGCGCTCGGCGAAGAACGCGTGGATCAGCGCGCGAGCTTGATCGGAAGCGATGCACTCCTCGAAGATCTCGCGTTCCTTCTTGCAGCCTTCGTCGAACGGCAGTGTGACGGCGGCTTCGATGGCATCCACCACCTTGAGCGGAGCCAGCATATTGCGGCGCGTCTTGCGCGCCTGATCGCGCCCGGCCACGAAAATCGAAGCGTCCACGAACTCCGATCCCAGCTTGTCGGCCAGCTCACGTGTCTTGCGCAGCGCGCGCGCCTTGATCGGCGATCTCCCGCGCGAACGCAACGGCGCCCGTGAGCAAGTCGCCTTCAATCACGCGATCGATCAAGCCCAGCTCCAACGCCTCGCGCCGCGCGGATCGGTTTACCGGAGACGCACAAATCCACGGCCGCCGCCACTCCCACCAGGCGCGGCAACCGCTGCGTGCCTTCGGCGCCGGGAATAATTCCGAGGTTCACCTCGGGCTGGCCGATCTGCGCATCGGGAACTGCCACGCGATAGTGCCCCGCCATCGCGACTTCATTGCCGCCGCCGAGCGCGGTCCCGTGAATCGCCATCACTACCGGCTTGCTGGCGTCTTCGATGCGCGCCAGGATGCCGTGGAACTCGCGGCGGTCCGCTGCCCCGCCCCGACGCCGCCAGTTCCAGCTCCTTGATGTCCGCGCCCGCGATGAACGTTCTTCCGCCGCCGATGATGACGATGGCGCGAGCCGAAGGATCCTTCTCCGCGGCATCCAAAGCCGCCACCAGGCCTTCGGGAACTCCCGGGCTCAGCGCGTTCACGGGCGGATTATTGATGGTGATGACGGCGACGCCATCCTGCGTCGTCAGGTTTACGAGTTTGTCCATAGTTGTAATATGCGGCTGCCGCCACGCGTGCGCGGTTCTGAACGCGCGATCAGCAAGCGGATTATATCGCGATTATACTGCGGTGGGATCCGAATCAGCGACGCGCCCGGCACGCCACTCAGGATGCTCATATCGGAGAGCGCAAATTCCACGTTGCGCCTGGTCATCAGGGAATGTTCGCGCGCCAAAGCTTCCGCGCGCGTGCCGTGCCTTTGCTCGATGGCCTCCACGATGGAGCGGTGATGCTCGTGGGAAATGGCGAACATCTGCGGCGCTCGGGGGAGCTTGGCTCGCACGTACACCAGTGCGCTGGGCGATGCGAACGGCACTGCAGTTCACCCGATCCAATGCCCGCCGCAGCATGGAACTCTTGGCCAGCTTCACGATTTCGGAGTGAAAGGCTTCGTTCAGGTCCAGATAGCGGGCGAATGAATCGATATCGGGCTCCGCGAACTTGTCGCCATTGATGCCGATCATGGCGTCCATTTCGTCGCGATATTCGCGCAATTGAGCCAGTTCGCTATCGTGCTCCAGACGCTCGGCCGCAAAACGGGCAGCGGCGCCTTCCAGCACGCCGCGCGTTTCAATGGCATCCCACACGTCTTCAATGGTGAAGGCGCGCACGACAAACCCGCCGGTGGGCGAAGCTTCCAGCAAACCTTCGTGCGCCAGACGATCCAGAGCCAGGCGGATGGGTGTCCGCGAAACACCCAGACGAGCCACCAGCGGAAGCTCGGAAAGCCGCTCTCCGGGCTGAAAATCGCCGCGCAGCAACATGCCGCGAAGGTTCAGCAGAGTGCGGCCGGTTTGGGAGACTTCCGAGAGCCGCGGTTTTAGATTTGATTTCGGTACTTTGCACAGCCAAATCCTCCTGGGCCGATCTGATATGGCACCATGTTACCACCGGCAATAATTGCATGCAAAAGCTATGGCACGGCGCCAGCCCCCTGAATTGAAGTTTGATAGCTCAACGTCTCCACCCAGCTTCCCTGTCGCTTCACCCAGATTCGCGTAACGTGCAGCGGCCTTCCCCGATCGGGCTTGTGCCCGGACATCATCAGAACCGCGTCGCCGAAATCGAACATGCGCGCCGACACCAACGGCGTGGGCGCCACGCCGGCATTCTTGGAATGATCGAAATCACGCATGCGGCCGCGCTTGTCGGAGATTTTGTCGCTATTGGAGCTCGCCGCCACGAATTCATCGCCCACCAGCGTGCCGAAGACCGCCGAATTGCGGGCCGTGGCCGCGGTCTCCAGCTTCGAGTACGCGGCGGCAACTTCCCGCTCCGTTTGATTCTTGGGTTGATACGGGATTGTCTTGCACGGGTTTTCACAATCTTTTCCAGTCCCCGGCGCAAAGGATGGCGGAGCGGCCAGCGATAACACTTCCTGATAAACAATGGCCTTCCATCCTTCCGCGCGCTTCACAAACACGCGCAATACGTGCACGCGTCCGAAGTTCTCCTGCACGTCGCCGAGATTGCCATAGGTATAGCTCGCGACCGAGCCATGATCGCTGCCTCGAATCGCCGTCTTGGGAACCTTCCGCGCGACGTCGGCTTTCGATTGTGTTTTCCCTTCGAAATCCGTCCACGTAAAATCGTCGTCGAGAAGCCGACCCAGTGCAGCCCCATCGGCGTGATTGACCGCTTCGACAAAAGCCTGATTCGTGTGAAGCATCGCGGTGTCTTGGGCCGGACGATCCTGGGCGGAGCACAGCGCGCAGCCGGCGATTAGGATATAGTACGCGGTAACGCTTCGCATGAGAACTCCATTATGACCCCAGCCTCCGCGCAAAGTTCGAGCGCCCATCAGCCGCCGGGACAGGCCAGAACCAGCCTGCGCTACGCCTGGTACGTAGTCATCGTCTTGACCGCGCTCTACATGCTGTCCTTCGTGGATCGCACCATCTTGAGCCTGCTGGTGGGTTCCATCAAGCGCGACCTCGGCATCAGCGACACGCGCATCGGCTTGTTGCAAGGCTTGTCGTTCGCGCTGTTCTACACCATCATGGGTCTGCCGCTCGGCCGCATGGCGGACACCCGCAGCCGGCGCAATCTGATCGCGGCGGGCGTTGTGGTCTGGAGCATTTTCACCAGCGCCTGCAGCTTTGCGAAGAGCTTCTGGTCGCTGTTCTTCACCCGCATCGGCGTGGGCGTGGGAGAAGCGGGTCTGTCGCCCGCCGCCTACTCGCTGATCTCCGATTATTTTCC
Organism: Bryobacterales bacterium; assembly: GCA_963761265.1. Taxonomy (GTDB): domain Bacteria; phylum Acidobacteriota; class Terriglobia; order Bryobacterales; family Bryobacteraceae; genus Palsa-89. The sequence goes on along the minus strand of CAVXGM010000010.1, from coordinate 759,385 downwards.
GCCGGACCGATTGGGCGTCGCCATCAGCGTGTATTACATGGGCGTCTTCTTGGGATCCAGCCTGGCGCTGCTGGTTGGCGGGGTGGTGGTCGACACCATGGCGCGCATCCACACCGTCACGCTGCCGCTGCTCGGCACCATCGCGTCCTGGCGCGTCACGTTCCTGATCGTCGGCCTGCCTGGATTGTTATGCGCGCTGCTGGTCTACACCATCAAGGAACCGTTGCGCCTGAACATGCTGCGCAGCGCGCAAGGCAATCCCGCGAAACTGAGCTTCGGTCAGTCCCTCGGGCAACTGCGGATTCGCTGGCAATCCGTCGGCGGCATTTCGCTCGCCATGGTTTTTCAGTCCATGGCCAACTACGCGCTGGTTTCGTGGGGACCCACCTATTTTTCGCGCGTGCATGGTTGGACGCCCGGCCAATCCGGCAAAGCGCTGGCGGTGATTCTTCTCTTCGCCGGCTGCGGCGGCATGTACACCGGCGGCCGGCTCAGCGATCGCTGGCAGCGCCGCGGCCTGGACGAAGCGCCCATGCGCGTGATGGTGCTGGGCGCCATCGGATCCATTGTCTTATTGCCCGTCGGAACGCTGCTGAGCAACGTCCGCTGGACGCTGGCGCTGCTGTTTGCGGGCGTTTTCTGCCTGGCCCTTCCCATGGGCATCTCAGCAGCCGCGTTGCAGCGCATCTTCCCCAATCAGGTGCGCGGCGTGGTGTCGGCGCTGTATCTTTTTATATTGAATATCGGCGGCCAGAGTCTGGGCCCGCTGCTGCCGGGCGTTTTCAATGATTATCTCTTCCATAACGGAAAAATGATCGGGTATTCCCTATCCATCACCATGGGCGGCGCGGCGGTCCTGATGCTGCTCACGTTACTGGCGTCTTATCGCCACTATCGAGTTCACTATCAAATGATGCTGGCCACCGCGCCGTAATGTTGCGGCGATTTGCCACGTGCGGATGGCTAGAGCGATATGGACGTTGGCTGAACAACTGGTTCCGCTGACTTTTCGCTCGCCGGCACACCGCAGCGGCAGATTCTATCCCTGAATGGAGCCCCGGCGGGTGTCCGGAGCCATGCCAGTGAACTTTTGTGGTGCCACAAACGCTTCCATGCTCCCTGCTCTCGCAGCCTTTCGATGCGCCACGCTGGCCGTCAGGATCTCTGCCGCCAGCTGGGCCTGCTCCGGGCGCTGAGGCGCTTACGCGGACAAGACTTTCACTGTTAGAAGAACGCTCTTTCAGGACGCACCATGGGGTTCGTTTTAGGCCAGCTTGTCCAATGCTACCCGAAAATCTGGCAGTTTGCTTTAAAGGTGTTGATGCTATTCCGGCGGAGAGAGAGATTCGGAGACTGAAGGGGGCAGACCTCGTACCTTATCGGGTCCAAATTGCCGCCCCTCCCACTGGGCCTACCATTGACATCACTGCTTTGCCATCTTTCGCCCACGCCAAGATTTGGATGCCCGCCGCCTTGACAGAACGCGGCGAACGCGACTACGGAGTCTAAACCCGGTACACTGTTGGGGTGGTGGATACGCTGACGCCACAAGAGCGTTCCGAGCGAATGGCCCGGGTCCGCTCGAAAAACACAAAACCCGAAATGGCTGTCCGGCGGCTGGTCCACTCCCTCGGTTACCGCTACCGGCTTCATCGCGGCGATCTGCCGGGGAAGCCCGACCTCGTTTTCCCCTCCCGGCGCAAAATCATCTTCGTCCATGGATGTTTCTGGCACCGCCATCGTCGTGGATGCCCCCTCACACGGCTCCCCAAATCTAAACTCGAGTTTTGGCGTCCGAAACTCGAAAAGAATCGAATCCGCGATCGTGAAAATTTCCGGCTGCTGCGGAAAGCGGGTTGGGATATCCTTGTGCTTTGGGAATGCGAAGTCGGAGATCACACGATGACATCCCGTATCGTGGCATTTCTGCAAGAGACTTCACGAACTGGACGATGAGAGAGGCAGATGAGATCCGTTGAATTATTCGCGGGCGCCGGAGGTTTAGCCCTCGGCGCATCCCGCGCTGGCTTCCAGCATGAGCTTGTGATCGAGCTCGACCATGAAGCCTGCGAGACGATTCGCCATAACAAGTCCCTGAGATTAAAGCATGTGCGAGATTGGAATCTTGAAGAGGCGAACGTTCGGAAGTTTGACTTCAAGACGCTTAAAGATGACATCGATCTCCTTGCCGCTGGCGTCCCGTGCCAGCCTTGGAGCATCGGTGGAAAACATCGAGGGTATGAAGATAATCGGAATCTTTTTCCGGATACAATAAGGGCTGTCCTTGCACTAACACCCAAAGCGATCATTGTCGAAAACGTTAGGGGGCTGACGCGCCAAACGTTCGCCAACTACTTCACGTACATCCAGTTCATGCTCGAATTTCCAGAGATCAAGCGGAGAGATAACGAAGACTGGATCGGTCATCGCAGCCGCCTGGAAAAGTACGTCACTTCCCGCGGGAAGGGATACTCCGGGCTCCGGTACAATGTGGTTCCCAAGCTTTTAAACGCGGTAAACTTTGGTATACCACAAAAGCGCGAACGCGTTTTCATTGTCTGTTTCCGTTCGGATATCGGCGCAAAGTGGTCATTCCCGGATAGAACGCATACTGAAGAACTGCTGCTTCATGCCCAGTGGATCACGGGTGAGTATTGGGATAAGCACGAAGTCCCAATACGCAAGCGGCCGAGAACGCCGGAGGGAATCGAGAGACGCATCCGAGAGCTGGACCTGTTCCAGACATTTGAGCCTTGGGTAACGGTCCGCGATGCGTTGAAGGACCTACCGGATCCGCGATCGAAGGAAGCGGTCCGGATCCCGAACCATAACTTCCAACCAGGAGCCAGACCCTACGTCGGACACACAGGTTCACCGCTAGATGAACCGGCGAAAACTTTGAAGGCCGGAGACCATGGTGTCCCCGGCGGCGAAAACATGATCGCCTACGAGGACGGCTCAGTCCGTTACTTCACCGTGCGCGAGGCAGCGCTCATCCAGACATTCCCCAATGATTTCGAGTTTGCAAGTTCATGGTCCGAAAATATGCGGCAGATCGGAAACGCAGTCCCCGTCGATCTGGCTACTCTGATTGCCCGCTCTGTTGCCGACACCCTTGCTTTCGCCACAGGGCCGCGCACAGTTGTGCGGTCCGAGGCTTAGCACCCGGAAATCAGCGCTTCGGGAATTGCTCGTTCCAGCGGCTCACGCGATCAGTACCTGGACGACCCTTGCCGGGAATCTTGCTGCCGAAGCCGCTTGCGTTCCATTCGGGCTTGTAGTGCATAATGAGCGCGAATTCCGCTGCCCAAACCCACCATTCGCTGGCGAATGTCAAGTATCGGCATTCCATCTCATCAAGCCTAATATTTTCCCGTTCGCTAATCTTTGCCGTGTGTTCCGCAAGCCTACTCCGCAAGGTGCGCTTGCTTTTGGTGGTTCCTTTAGAAGCCTTACCAATGTAAACGACGTTGTCCCTGAAATAGAGGACATAGATGCCGCTGGTTTGCGGCCCTGCGGTCTTCGTCAAGGGAAGGAGAGGGCTGTTTTCAAGCTTCTCCACGACCTGGCTGCGGATACCGCGATCAAGGTCGAAATCAAAGTGGTGCGGATTGTCCTCGGGCACTGAATCGGAAATGGTATCACAGAGTTAACCGCCGAATGTGCGCGTTCCAGCAGCCTGTCGCGCTACGGAGCGTGTTGAACTTCGTATGCGCTGGGCTGCTGGGACTGTGGATGGTTGGTCGTTGCAGTGCGAACCATAGCGGCGTTAGATCGCAGGCGGCACGGCAACATCATACGCCATGCTACACGCTTTCCAAGCGTGCGTCTTCAACCACTCGGCCATCTCGCCGAGTCTACGGTCGAAGCGTGGGCAAAGCCTCCCGGTACCCTTCACTCTAACGTGGAAGGGCGCGCTAAACTGCGTTACATTTGGTGCGCGCCGTATCCGTGAATGGAGCCGCGGCAGGTTGGTCTCCGGAGCCACGCAAGTGAACTTTCAGCTGCCGCCAACCAATCTGGTGGCCGGGCGCCCTATCGGCAGCGGTGGTTTTGTACGTGGGAGATACATCTGCTGGTGGTCCGCTGGGCCCCCTGCCGTGGACTCGGTGATGCACTCCGGCCCATCCCGCCCTGCGCGCTAAAGTTCCCGCATACATCTGCCGAGATTCTACACGTACCTGAAAACATAAGAGGAGGGTTGCGTTTTGAACGTGCAGGGAAGCCATGTCAGCCCCGGCACGGCGCCTCTGGATGCGCCGGATTCACTGAAGCTGCTGGATAGCCAGGGCATGGATCACCAGGCGCTCGAACAAAAGCTACGCGATAGCGAGCGCCACTTTCAGAGCTGGTTCCACGATGCTCCGGTGGCCTGTCACGAAGTGGACCGCCACGGCGTCATCCTGTGCGTCAACCAGGCCGAGTGCGAGCTCTTCGGTTTCTCGGAAGAAGAGATGGTGGGGCACCCCATCTGGGACTTCATGGCGCCTGAGGATCGCGAAAAAACCCGCACTGGCCTGCTGCAGCGCATCGCCGATGAGCAGCCCCTGGTTCCGCTCGAACGCGAATACAAGCGCCGCGACGGCAGCTCGGTGATCATGGAGATCCACCAGAAGCGCATCCGCGATGCATCCGGCCAGCCCACCGGCCTGCGCACTTTTCTACTGGACATTACCGAGCGCAAGCGGGCCGAAATGAAGCTGCTGGAACAGGCCGATAAACTGGCGCGCTCCAACGCCGAGCTGGAACAGTTCGCCTACGTCGCCTCGCACGATTTGCAGGAGCCGCTGCGCAAGATCCAGGCCTTCGGCGATCGCCTGAAGACCAAATACGAAGCCGGGCTGGGCCCGGAAGGTCTCGATTATCTGACGCGCATGCAAAACGCGGCCGCGCGCATGCAAGTGCTGATTCAGGATCTGCTCAGCCTGTCGCGCGTCGCCAGCAATTCGAAGCCTTTTACCCCGGTGGATCTGAGCGATGTGGTGCGAACCGTGGTCTCCGATTTGGAAATGCGCATCAACGACGCGGGCGGACGCGTCGACATCGGCTCGCTGCCGGTAATCTTTGGCGATCGCGGGCAGATGGCGCAACTCTTCCAGAACCTGATCGGAAATGGTCTGAAGTTTCGCAAGCCCGGCGAAAGCCCGGTGGTCAAGATCGAGAGCCAGGTTCAAGCGCTCGCCAGCGGCGCGCCCGGCTGCCAGATCACCGTCGAAGACAATGGCATCGGCTTCGACGAAAAATATCGCGACCGCATTTTTCAAATATTCCAGCGCCTGCACGGGCGCACCGAATACGAAGGAACCGGGATTGGCCTCGCCATCTGCCGCAAGATCGTGGACCGGCACGGCGGCTCCATCCTGGCCAGCAGTTCGCCGGGAGCGGGCGCCAAATTCATCATCACGTTGCCGCATTGCGCACCAGGAGACAGCCAAAATGAATAGATTCGGAAAGCCCATCACTATCCTCTACGCCGACGACGACGCCGAAGACCGCATGCTGGTGAAGGATGCCTGGGAAGAAAACCGGCTCGCCAACGAGCTGCATTTCGTCGAGGATGGCGAAGAGCTGCTGGACTATCTGCGGCGCAATGGCCAATATGCGCGTCTGAGCGGCGAACCCCTGCCGGGAATGATCCTGCTGGATCTCAACATGCCGAAAAAGGACGGCCGCGAGGCGCTGCAGGAGATCAAGGCCGACCCGCGCCTGCGCTCCATTCCGGTGGTGGTGCTGACCACCTCCAAGGCCGAAGAAGACATCCTGCGCGCCTATGACCTGGGCGTCAATTCGTTCATCTTAAAGCCGGTGACTTTTGAGTCGCTGGTGGATATCACCCGGACTTTGAGCAAGTATTGGTTCGAAGTCGTCGAGCTGCCGCCGAGCAGCGCCCAGGATGAGGCCGCCTAAAGAACCACCAGTCCCCGATCCGGACACACGAGCGCTCACGGGTTCTCATCGCCGACGATGATGAGGACGACTATGTCCTCACGCGCGATCTGCTGCTGCGCATCGGACGGCCGCGCTTCCAACTGGACTGGACGCCATCCTATGAAGGCGCGCTCCAGGCCATCGAGCGGAATGAGCACGACGTCTACCTATTCGACTATCATCTGGGGCACGCCGACGGTTTGCAATTGCTGCGCGAAGCGCTGGCGCGCGGCTGCAAGGCGCCCATTATCCTGCTGACCGGCAATGATAACTGGGAGACCGACGTGGAAGCCATGAAGGCCGGCGCCGCCGATTATCTGGTGAAGGGGCACCTGGATGCGCGCCTGCTGGAGCGTTCCATCCGCTATGCGCTGGAGCGCACGCGCGCGCAGGCGGAGCTGCTCGAGTACGCCCACGACATCGAGCGCAAGAATCGCGACCTGGCCCAGGCCGTGAAAGTTTCCCAGGAAGCCACCAAGCTGAAGAGCCAGTTCCTGGCCAACGTGAGCCATGAAATCCGAACGCCCATGAACGGCGTGCTGGGCATGACGGAGCTGTTGCTCGATACCGATCTGACAGAGGAACAGCGCGACTACGCCGACACCGCGTTTCGCTCGGCTGAAGCGCTGCTCGAAATCATCGACAGCATTCTGGATTTGTCGAAGATGGAAGCCGGCAAGCTGCAACTGGAAGTGGTGGACTTCAGCCCGGCCGAGGTGCTGCAGGAGGTTCTGAAGCTGGTCTCCGGACGCGCCCGCGGCAAAGGCCTGGCGGTGAGCGCGGACGTTTCCGACGAAGCACGGGGAGTATTGCGGGGCGATCCGGCGCGGCTGCGGCAGGTACTGCTCAACCTGGTGTCGAACGCGATCAAGTTCACCGAGCGCGGCGAAGTAACGGTACGGGTCGGCGTGTCGGAGTCTTCTGAACACCATGTGCGGCTTTTGTTTGAAGTGCTGGACACCGGCATCGGCCTCGCGCCGGATGCGGTGGCGCGCCTGTTTCAGCCTTTTGTGCAGGCCGATGGTTCCATCACGCGCAAATACGGCGGCACTGGCCTGGGCCTGGCCATCTGCAAACAACTCATCGAAATGATGGGCGGCCGCGTGGGTGTGGAGAGCCAGCCGAACCAAGGCTCCCGGTTTTGGTTCACCGCTCGATTTCATAGCGCGGCGTCTCTGCCGCTCGCGCACCAGTCCTCGCAATCGCCATCCAGGCAACCGGTCGGGACGCAATAACCTAGGCTGCTCATACTGCGTCGGTTTTTTCCGATTAGAAGAAGCAGAACCAGCCATGCATCCAGCCTCGAAGAATCGGCCGCCGAAACCGGCCGGCCAAGTGACGCTCGAAGATTGTCTGTTGATTCTGCTGCGCGGAATTCAGAACCATTCGGTCATCGCCGACGGCTCCGACGGGCAGGAGTTCCGGGCCGAACTGGCCGCTCTGGAAAGCCGTTTCCAGGGAAAGGACAACGCCCACCAGTTGGTGGATACCGCGGTCGAGATCCTGGACAAATATGGCACCCAGACCAATCAGGTAATTGCCCGGCGGAAATCGGATCTTGTGACGGCCGCCACTCAATTATCCGAGGCAGTCAAAACGCTGCCGGAAATACAGCGGTCCGCAGACCGCCTGAGCAAGCTGGAACAGCAAATCAACGAGATCTCGGCGGATGACGATCTGGATGCGGTGAAAGCCCGCTTGTGCGCCGACGTTGCCGCCGCGCGCGCCGCAGCCCTCCAAGAAGGCCACAAAATCACTGAACTGTTCTCGGGCGTCGCCGGCAAGCTGGAGGTCGCTCCCGAGCGAGGGCAGTCCCAGGCTGGAGGCCAGGGTGCGGGCGAAATTGCGCGTGTGGCGGGAACGGTTTATACGCCGGATCCCTTGACCGGTTTGCCTTCGCGCGCCTATGCCGAGGCTGAGCTGGCGCGCGCGCACGGCCAGTCTTCCGATTGCTACGTCGCGCTCTTCGTGGTGAAACGTCTCGCGCTCATCAATGCGAAATTCGGCTACTCGCGCGGCGATCAGGTGCTGCTGAAAGTAGTGCTCCACCTGGCGCAGTCGTTGCCCGAATTCAACAACCTCATTCGCTGGGCGCCCTGCGCGTTCCTTACCGTCGCCCCTCCCAAGACCACCTACAAGGAATTGCGCGGGAAAGTGCAGCTCATCGAACTCACGCGCATGACGCCGACGCTCGAATGGGAAGGCCGCAGCGCCATGGTCCCAGTGGCGATCGACTGCCGGATCGTTTCGGTGAAAGATTTCGGAACACCCTACGAACTGTTCCTGCGGCTGGATACCCTGGCCGCCGACGCTTAAATGAAGCGCTAGTGAACCCCTACCGAAGATCCCGCCCGTGGTTTGGCCGGCTTCATGAAAAACATCAGCGGAATCAGCGCCACGCACAACCACGCCAGCAGCCGGAACACATCCACGTAAGCCACCATCGATGATTGCCGCAACAGCTCGCTATAAAGCAGCGCCTGGGCCTGTTGGGCAGCCTGCGGAGGACTCGATCCGGCCGCCTGCAGCGCGCCCTGCAACTGGTGCAGCCTGCTGGCGTACAGCGGACTGATCACCGACACGATGGCTGGCCAGGCTGCTTTGCGAAACCTGCGCCATATGGCCTTGCGCGGCGGCCACCAGCGAGATTCCGACGCTTCCTCCCAGATTGCGCGTCAGATTAATCAATCCCGTGGCGTTATTGGTTTTCTCGCGCGGCACATAGGCGAACGCCATCACGTTGATGGGCACAAAAAGGAACGGCATGCCCGCGCGCGAGATGGTCCAGGTGGCGACGAAAGTCCAGAAGCCGGCTTGGAGACTCAACTGAGAAAGCCGGAGCATTCCCGCACCCAGCACCATGAAACCGAACACTACCAGCCAGCGCGGTTGGTACTTGCTCAGCAAACGGCCCACCAGCGGCATGACGAAGAGAGTAACCAATCCGCCGGGCGATAGAACCAAGCCGGCCCATTCGGCGGTGTAGCCCATTTGCGTTTGCAGCAGAATGGGAAGCAGAACCGTGGTGCCATACATCACCACGCCCATGGCGAACATCATGAACGTGGCCATGCTGTAGTTGCGTTGCGTGAACAGGCGGAGATCCACCAGCGGCTCGGCCTGGCGCAACTCCCACAGGATCATGCCGGCCAGGCCGAGAACTCCGATCACGCCGCACATCACGATGAAGCGCGATTCGAACCAGTCGTCCGTCTGCCCCTTGTCCAGCATCACTTGAATGAAGCCGAGGCCGACGCTGAGCAGACCCAAGCCGATGAAATCGATCTTCAGCCCCTGCTGGAAGGTCTTGCGGATCATGTACGGCGGATCTTCCACCAGCGCCATGGTCATCAGGATGGCCACCACTCCCACCGGCACATTGATGAAGAAGATCCAGCGCCACGAAAAGCTGTCGGTAATCCAGCCACCGAGCGTAGGACCGATAATCGGCGCCACCACCACGCCCATGCCATACACCGCCATGGCCATCCCCTGCTTCTTGCGCGAGAAGCTTTCCACCAGAATGGCTTGCGAGATGGGCTGAAGTCCGCCGCCGCCGGCACCTTGAAGGATACGAAAGAAAATGAGCAGAGGAAGATTGGGCGCCAGGCCGCACAGAAATGAGCTGAGCGTGAATATGATCACGCAGCCGATGAACAGCCGCTTGCGCCCGAACATCATCGACAGCCAGCCGGTGAGCGGCAGCACGATGGCGTTGGAAATCAGGTAAGAGGTAAGAACCCAGGTGCTTTCATCGACGGTGGCCGAGAGGCTGCCCGCGATGTGCGGGAGCGAAACGTTGGCGATGCTGGTGTCCAGCACCTCCATGAAGGTGGCCAGCATCACGGTGGCGGCGATCAGCCAGGGGCTGACGCTGGGAGTCCAGGGGATGGGCGGATTCGCGGCGGGCGCGTCGACAGCAGCCACGCGAGCCGGCTAGCTCCTTTCCTGGCTGGCCGAATCCGGAGGCGTGGTGAGAGTGCGAATCAAAGGAGAAACCTACGGAATCATTGTAGCTGGCTAGGGGCGGTTGGATGCTGTCTATAGCGGAAGCCGTCAAGCAGAGCGAAGCCTATTCCGCCCGCAGTGCTTCGACTGGATCAATCGCCATGGCGCGGCGCGCTGGAAAATAGCTGGCCAGCACGGCGGCAAGGATCAGCAGCGCCGAAACAGCCGCATACGTCAAGGGATCCAGCGCTTTCACGCCAAACAACAAAGACGACATCAGGCGGGTGAGTCCGGCGGCAGCCACCAGTCCCAGGGCGGCTCCAATCCCAGCCAGCAGTAGCCCCTGGCGCACGTACATGCGCAATAATCCCGCCGGAGGCGCGCCCAGCGCCAGGCGGATGCCGATTTCGCGAGTCCTCTGCGAAACCGCGTAGGCGATCACGCCATAGATCCCCACCAGGCCGAGCACCAGCGCCATCCCTCCCGCGATGGCCAGCATCACCAGCGTGAACGAAGTCCGCGCCATGGACTGATCGTAAAGCGTCTTCATCGTAGTGGCCAAAAAGATGGGCTGCTTTCCGTTGACGGACCAGATGACGTGCCGCACGTCCGCGAGCAAGCCTTCCGTCCCCGCGCGTCTGGAGCGGATCGCGAACATGCCTACGGCCTGGACGAATCCGTGCTGGCCGCCAAAGAGCCAGCTATCCATCAGGGCCGGCCAGTACGCCATCGCCGGCGCCTTCACCTGTACGCCATTGTCGTAAACATCCTCGACTACGCCCACAATTTCGCGCCACGCGTCCGTGGTGCCCACACGAATCCTCTTTCCGAGCGCAGCGCGCGGATCGCCCCACAACTCGCGCGCCAGGTTTTCGGACACCATGGCTACGTGCCGTTTTTCGTACAGATCGGTCCAGGTGAAATCGCGTCCCGCGATAATGCGCGTTCCCATGGTCTTGAAATATCCTGGCGCGGTCATGCGGAACCTCCGGACGGGAGGGATCTGGCCCGGTGCGATGGGCTTGTCCTCGGCATAGATCGGGTTGTTGGGGCTAAAGAACGGTTCCAGAGGAGCGGAGCCTCCCAGCGCCACCGAGGTGACGCCTGGAATAGCCTCCAGTTTGCCCTCGACGTCTTGCCACATGCGCATCAGGCGCTCGGGCTGGTCGGTCATCGACGGCGGGGGGAAAGCATGCAGGATCTGGATCTCTGCGGGGTGTGTGAATCCCGGATGGACGTTTCGTAAGTGTTGAAAGGTGCGAATCATCAGGCCGGAGCTGATCAGCAGCACCAGCGCCAGCGCCATCTGCACCACAACCAGCGTGTTGCGCGCGCGGTGGCGCTCCCGGCCCTGGCTGAACGTGCGGCCAACGCCGCGCAGCGCAGTCGCCACGCGGGGGCCGGCGTATTTGAAGACCGGTATGAGTCCGAACAGCAGCCCCGAGCACAGCGACACGCCAAGCGCGAAAGCGAGAACGAAAGGATCGATTCCGATTTCATTCAGGCGCGGCAGTGTGGTGGGACCTTTGGCGACCAAAATACGCAACGCCGCATATGCCAGGCCCAGGCCGAGAGCGCCGCCGATCACTCCCAAAGTCAAGCTTTCGAGCAGCATCTCCCGGGCGATACGGCTCCAGCCCGCACCCAGCGCAGCCCGGATCGCAAGCTCCTGCTGGCGGCTCTCGCCGCGCACGAGCAACAGATTTGCCACATTCGCGCAAGCGATCAAAAGAACCAATGCCAAGGTTCCCATCACCAGCCAGAGCGAGCGGCCGATATCGCCCACGATTTCCTGCTTCAGGGGCTGGATCTTCGGTCCGATGTGCGCGTTCTGAAAAATAGACAGCGGAAACCCCGGCGTCGTAGGCCAGGAACCCAGCCAGATTTTCAGCATGCGAGCCTGATCCGCGTCGGCTTGGACGATGGTGACTCCGGGCTTGAGCCTCGCGATCCCCTGGTAGCTGAAATCGCCCAAAAAGACTTGCGAGCGTTCGAAGCGTTGGGGAAGAATCAGCTCCGGATCGCGCAGGAAGCGAAAATCCTGCGGCATCACACCGATTACCGTGGTGGGCTTCGCATTGATGATCAGGGTGTGTCCGACGATGGATCTATCGCCTCCGAAGCGCCGCTGCCAATAGCCGTACGTGAGGATCACCGTCTCCGGCGTACCCGGCGTGTCGTCCGCTTGCGAAAACCAGCGGCCCAACAGGGGCTGGACGCCAAGGGCATCCAGTACGCCGTAAGTAACGACCAGCGCCCGCGGCAGCTCAGGCTCCCCAGTCCCGGTGACGCGTGCCCCGTTGGAGGACCATACTCCGAAGTGTTCAAAGGTCCGGTTCTCGTCGCGATAGGTAAAGTACATCGAGGGAGTACACTCGATGCCGTCGCCGAGCCCCTGGAAACTCGCTGTGTGCCAGACGCCCACCAGGGCCTCTGCGCGCGGAAATGGCAGCGGCCGGATCAAGATGCTGTCGATCACGCCAAAGATCGCGGTGTTCGCACCGATGCCGAGAGCGAGCGTCAGGAGCGCGGCCGCGGTAAAGGACGGGTAGTGCCGCAGCCCGCGCAGTGCGTAGCGCAAATCGCTCCAAAACGAATCCAGCCATCCCATTCCGTTCATCTGATAAATCTCCTCTCGCCGGGCGATCAGATTGCCAGCTTGCTTTAGCGCTGCCGCCCGGGCTTGCTCCGGCGTCATGCCTTGCGCGAGGAAAGCATCGGTGGCGATTTCGATGTGCGCTTCCATTTCATCGCGCCATTCACGGTCCGCCTGGTTACGCCGGAAAACATTTCGCCACGACATAAAGACCTTCCTTAAGACGTCCGCATGACGAGCTGGATGGCTCGGATCATTTTGTTGAAAGCCGTGGATTCGGCCTCGAGCTGCTTCCGGCCGGCGGGAGTGAGCCGGTAGAAGCGAGCGCGGCGATTGTTGTCCGTGACGCCCCAGTCCGCTTTGAGCCAGCCCTTGCCCAACATGCGGTTTAGCGCCGGGTAGAGCGAGCCGTCTTCGATCTGGAGGCCGCCTTTCGACCACTCTCGAATTCGCTTGGCGATGGCGTAGCCGTGCAGCGGGCCTGGATGAAGGGCGCGGAGGATCATCATGTACAGGGTCCCTGGCAGCAGATCGGGATTCCGGGAATCGACGACGACCATGTCTTGAATACCTTTCTTTGCTATGTATAGTCTAGACCAGGGTATAAGTCAAGTGGCGGGCATCCGTAAATCAGCGCCAAATCGACAATCACCAACTGCGCGGCCGCTCAAGGGACGCAGCGGCGGTGTGCGGTGGCTCCGCGTTCTCGAGTGCGGGCAACTCAGCAACTCACCAAGGAGCGGCCGGGCTTTTCATGGCCACCGCTATCAGCAATCCTGATCCGATGTATCACCTCTGAAATCTGGTCATTAGTCACGGCAGATGATATCGTTCGGGTACCTAGTAACGCAGGGTAGCTTTCAGCGTCTGGCTTCGACGCCAGCAACAGGGGGATCTGATCGTGACAAGTTTGAAGAACCGTGCTGTTCTGTTTTTTGCCGCTGTGTTTCTCGCGGCGCTGGGATCCATCCAACTCTTTGGCCAGGCGGTTGGGACCGCCTCCATTTCGGGGCGTATCACAGACGCCTCGAACGCCGCCGTTCCATCCGCATCGGTAGTCGTCAAGAATACCGGCACCTCCGCTTCTCAGACCACCGTCACCGACGACCAGGGACGCTATACCGTACCGGATCTCCCGGTCGGCTCCTACGAAATCCAGGCCTCGAAGGCGGGCTTTCAAAACTCGGTTCACACCGGCATCACCTTGAGCGTTGGCAGCGCGCCGGTGGTCGATCTGCAGTTGACGGTCGGGCAATCGACGCAAACCGTGACTGTATCGGCGGAGGCGTCGCAAGTGGAAACTACCACCGCGGCCGTTTCGTCGCTGGTGAACCAGACGCAAATGCGGGAGCTGCCTCTCAACGGGCGCAACTTTGAGCAACTGATTCTGCTCGCTCCCGGCGTGTCCACTTATCCCGCGGGCGGAAGCTCCGCGCTCACCTCGGTGGCCAACGCCTATTCGATTGCCGGGACGCGTCCGGAAGGATACGCCAACACATTGGATGGCGAAGATGTCTGAATTGGTGGCAGCGGAATGCCGGCGGCGACGTGACCGGTACTTCTCTGGGCATCGACAGCATCACCGAATTCCAGACCCTGACCGGCACCTTTGGCGCCGAGTATGGCGGCAATGGCGGCGCGATCATCGCCGTGACCAAATCGGGCACCAACGAATTTCATGGGTCGCTCTACGAGTTTTTCCGCAACAGCGATCTGGATTCTCGCGGCTTCTTCGACGCCGGCTCGCCGCCTCCCTTCCGCCGCAACCAGTTCGGCGGAACTTTGGGCGGACCTATCAAAAGAAACAAGGTGTTCTTCTTCGTCAATTACGAAGGAATCCGGCAGGTGCTGGACACCACCTACGTCAACTTCGTGCCCAGCGCGACGCTGCGCCAGGGGATTTACAACGGGCAGCAATACACCGTGAATTCGGCCTCGGCTGCCATGCTGTCGCTGTACCCGCAACCGAATGCTCCCGACAACGCCAATGTCGGCATCTACAAATTCGTCGGTCCGCAGATTACGCCGGAGGATTTCGGCGTGGCGCGCATCGATTACAACATCTCGGACAAGGACTCTCTCTTTGGCCGGTACCAGGCGGATTTCGGAACCCGGACCACCTATGGGGGCCTGGGGCTGTGGCCCACCTACGATCTGACGCACAATCAATTCCTGACCATCGGGGAGCACCACATTTTCTCGCCGACGCTCATCAATGAGTTCGACGTTTCCTACTCCCGGCCGGTGACCAACGAAACGCAACCCACCGAGCATGCCCCGCTCCAGATCTTCACGCCGGCCAGAGAAGATGTTTACGTCAGCCTGCCCATCGGTCTCACGCCGATCGGCGCATCGTTTATCAATCCTTTCCAGTACATCCAAAATAAATTCACCGAGCGGGACGATCTGAAATGGATCCGGGGCGCGCATACCATCAGCATCGGCGGCACCTTCCGGCGCGAACAGCTCAATCCATACGCCTATACGTATTGGAACGGATTCTACGCCTTCACCAGCATCCCGAACTTTTTCGGCGGGTTATCCGGCGTCCTTTACCGGCGCGCCCGAACGGCGGAACGGACACCAATCGCGCCGAGCGCGACATCCGGCTCACGCCCTACGTTCAGGACGACTGGAAGGTCAGCAACCGGCTCACGCTGAACATCGGGCTGCGCTACGACTGGGAATCCAACCCCATCGAGGTTCACAACAATTTCTTCAACGCCGTGGGGCCTCCCTTCGGAACCGGATTCCAGAACGTGCCGCATGCCTTCGTGAGCAATCCCTCGAACAAGAACTTCGATCCCCGGGTCGGCTTAGCCTGGGACGTGTTTGGCGATCACAAAACGGCTGTTCGCGCCGGCTTCGGCATCTACCATGACACGTTCCAAACCTACACCTTCTCGTCCGCGTATCTGACCAATCCTCCATACTTAACGGAGAATCAGGTTTTCACCAACGGCGATCCGAACTGGCCAACGCCTTTCGTCGGCGGTGGTACTCCGCTTCTGAGCAACACCAACGGGACCTACTACGGAATCCACACTACTCCATATAGCCTGGAATACACGCTGAGCGTCCAGCGGCAATTACCGGGCAACACGCTCCTGACTGTGGGGTATCAAGGCACGCGCGGCGTTCACTTGCTGGCGTTCCACGACTTTAACGCGCCAGTCCCGACCGTAACCAACGGCGTCTATGACTTCGTTCATGCGAACGCATCCGGCGCCCTGGTAGCCAATGCGTCACCCGATCCCAATTTCGGCTCGTTGGACATGCTGGACACCACCAGCTACTCGGCCTACAACGCGCTGCAGGTGGGAGTCTCGCACAGGGCGTCTTCCAATCTGGTGTACCAATTCTCGTATACGTATTCCCATTGCATCGACAACTCGTTTGCGTATGCCGGGCTTGGGCGGCAACAACGTAACTTCCGCCAATACCAACCCATACAATTGGTCCGTGGACAAAGGTAACTGCAGCTTCGACCTCCGCCACAACATCTCCGCGAACGCGGTCTACCTGCTTCCGTTCAAGGGCAGCCGCTGGATAGAAGGCTGGCAGATCACCGGAATCCAGACCTGGCACACCGGCGTTCCGTTCTCGCTGGGCGAAGGTGCCCAACCGTATTTGAACAACAACTTCGATACGCCCCGGCCGAATTATATAGCCGGTTGCAATGTCTACGCCGGTCAGAACGTTCACCAATGGTATAACCCGGCCTGTTTCACCCCGTCCGCTTATGGCACTCTTGGCGACCTTGGACGGAATACGCTTATCGGGCCGGGCTATGTGGAAACCGATTTGGGCGTGATGAAGGAGACCAGGATCACCGAGCGGGTCAGCCTCCAGTTCCGCGCCGAGCTGTTCAACCTGTTCAATCACCCCAATTTCAACTACCCGGTAGCGGGCGCGTTCACCGCCGGGTCGGCTGCCACCGGATATCAGGGAGTGCCGGTATCCACCGCGGGCCAGATCACGTCGCTGGTTGGAAGCGGCGGCCTCAGCAACGTGGCGCGGCAAACGCAGTTCAGCTTAAAGTTGTTGTTCTAAACCGCTTCAAACGGCGCCGGGTATTCACAATCGGCTTACCTGCCGACCATGTGGCCCGGCGCTTTGTTGTTCTCTTCGCAGATGTACTCGATCAGGTCGCCTTCCGGCACCAGGTGAATTTTGGCCGAGACGGTCCAGGGTTTGGCGTATGCTTTCGGATCGTCGATGGTGTACTGAAGGTCCATATGCCCAATGTCGCGGCGCGTAAAGCGCTCGGTTAGATGCATCGCCTCGGTAGCCGGATGGCCGCTCATGTCGAGCCAGCTTTTGCCGTTGAAACCCGCGGTTTCCACCACCAGCGTGTCGCCGTCCCAATGCCCAACCGAATACCCTTGCCAAGTGGGATTGGGATCCTCAGGCAGGGACCGGCCATCGGTGAAGATCTGCCGATAAATGGTGCGGGATTCGTACAGGAACACGATCAAATCGGGCGTCTGCACAATTTTGTAGGGCGCTGGAACGTCGTCCTTTTCGGGCATGCCGGAGGGCAGGCACTGGGCGCCCGGATGATCCTTGCCGTTGGTGGCCATGCGTTGTTTGTAGAGAGCTTCAGCCGAAGGAAGCATCTGGACTTCGCCCGGTTTCAGATCGGCCGCAAGGTTAATCAGCAGTTTGGGCGGAGCAGGGTCCGATTCGGCGTACATTTCCCAAACCCCGGAAAGATCCGGAGTGCCTTGGGGAGTGCGCGGGGCCGGAGCGTTCAGGTTGACCTTGCCGTCGGCGGTGCGCGGCAGTTTCGGGGAGGCAACCTGAGGCCACTGGGCTTGCGACAGCGCGGCGGACGCGAATAGGGCGAATGCGAGCAGGGAGCTACTAGGCATGGATTGGACTCTCTCCGTCCTCGCCAGTATACATTGAGTTCCGTGGAACGAAAGGGAATGATTCTCCCGGCGGGCGCTTGGCGAAAGACCAGTGATCGTGGTCTTGTATATGGGAGGAGGCGGGTATGAAGAGAAAAATCATTTTTAGTGCCGCGGTTTTTTGGGTAGTGGCGCTACTTGGTTCGCCGGCTGTTGCGGCGGAGAATGCAACGGAACGGGAAGTTCACGATCGCGCTCAGATCGAAAAGTTGATGTGGCAGTACGTTCGAGCACTGGACACGGGAAATGCCGATGCTTATGCCGCCGCGTTCACACCGGACGGACAGTTCGGCAGCGGCGCCAACGCCGTCCAGGGACGGGATGCGCTCAAGAAGATGATCAACGATTTTCGGCAGCGCACCGCGGAAAACGAATCTAAGACCGGAGAGAAGCGGCCGCCGATGTATCACGTCATCGCCAACAGCTATCTGGAATTTCTCGACAAGGATCACGCGCGGTTGGAGGCTTACTGGATGACCGTAGTCGCGGCCGGCGGCCCGAAGGTTCCGTCGCGCATCGCCGGCGCCGGACGGGAAGTGGATGAGCTGGTGCGGTTGAACGGGCAGTGGCTGATCAAGACGCGTAACGTTGCGCCCACGGACTGAGCCTTGCCGGCGCGCGATTACCGGGCGCTGGCTAGCATTTGCGAAGTGGCGTCGGCAACGCGGCTGAACTGGTCGGGCGCGATATCGGAGAGGTTGGCCACGACCGACCGGTTGACGGTGACCAGGAACGTATTGGCGACGGCCGGGTTCAGGTTGTAAACACGCACGGCGGCATCCTTCGGTCCCTTCCTGAAGTAGGTCAAAGGAATTTCGAGATGGTTGGTGCGGTTCAGATCCTCCAGCCACTGGCTTGGAGCTTTCGCCGGCAATGATCATCGCAACCGCATTGAAGCCGCGCGATTTGTTTTTCAGATACAGATCATTGAGCTGGATGATCTCTTTCGCGGTGGCGTCGGAAGTGTCGCGGAAAAACGCCAGGACGTCCGGCGCCTTGTCGTAATCGCAGACGTAACAGACCAGCGTACCTTTATAGGGCCCGGTGACATCGGAGACGGGAATCGACATCGTGGTGGCGCCGACCGCGGGACCGGAAACAATATCGGCCGCCGGCGCGATTGCGACGAGCAGAATCGGGCAGAGGATCGCCAACTTGGAGAGCAGATTGACTTCATCATTTCGCCGCCTTCTCGTCGTCCTTGCTCACGGTTTTGTATTTCAGATCCAGCCACTTGAACCAACCGCCCTTCAGAACCTTCACCTTGCGGTAGCCCAGCAGACTGAGCTGGCGCGCCATGTCGCTGGAGTCTTCGTCATCCTTGCAGGCGCAATAGAGGACCAGCGTTTTTTCGCGAGACAGTTCGGACGGGCGCGGTCATGTTCTTGGTGTACGGCAGGTTCACGGCGCCGGGGATATGCTCGTCTTCCCAGATGGGAGGAGCGGCGGTGTCGACAATCACGATGTCCTTGGCATGCTCGTCGATGTCCTTCTTCAACTCCTGCGGCGACATGTAATCGGGGACGTAGACATAACCCTCGACGCATTCGCCGTCGACGAACGTTCCCTTGCAATCCTGGGCAAAAGCGGAGGCGGGAGCGAACAGACCGAGCAGCAAGACCGGCGCGAGCAAGGCGTAGGATAGATTCAGCCTCATGGAACCTCCTGTATTTATTAGAACAGCTATTGAAGCAGCGCGGTAATTTCGCGCTCTACCTGGGCCTTGGCGGTGAGGCCGTCATGCCGGTCGCAGATCCTGCCATCGCGCGCGATGATGAAAGACGTCGGCAGCGGGAGTTCTCCGAAAGACGGCTTCAGGTCGCTCCTCGCGTCCGGCGCCCAGCAGAACCGGATAGTTCATTTTGATTTGAGCGGCGTAGCGTTTCACATCCGCGATGTCATCGGCGTCGTCCATCGAAACGCCGACCACCACCAGCCCGCGCGATTTGTAGGTGTTGTACAACTCGATGAACCCGGGAATCTCCTTGCGGCAGGGCGGGCACCAGGTGGCCCAGAAGTCCAGCAGAATCACCTTGCCCTTGTAGTCGGACAAGGTGACGGATTTGCCTTGGATATCCTTGAAGGTCAAGTTGAGATTCGCGGTTTTGGCATGCGCGCTGCAAGCTCCGCCTCCGCTGCGTCGGATCGCGCAGGCAGCAACGCGATGCCCAGGAACAGCGCCAGGCCGATGCGCTGTGCGCATCGAGTTCTTATTTCCAATCGTCGACTTTGATGCTCTTGGTGTAAGAACATTCATTCACGCTCCACCGGATGTTGCCGCTTCCGCCGACCACGACTACATTGACGTTGTTGAGATACGGAATGGGAGCGTCGCCGGGGAGTTTCAACCACGAGGCATACGGCTCCACTCCGGAGCGGGCCAAGCCCGAGCTTATAGTTGATGACCTCCTGGTCCAGCCAATAATGGTCCTTGGGAATGGTCACGTTCTCCTTCACCCACTTGATCAGCTTTTCCTTGGTGTCGAAGCCGAAGCGAAGCAAGGGGGGCGTCACGGAGGGATCGATCAGCAGCAGCTTGCCGCCGCGCTGGGGAGAACCGAGGCCGCCGATAAACCGCTTCAGCGTGTATTGCCAATCCTCGTCCTGCAGGACCATCATCGTGTTTTGACTCTGGCAACCGCTGAAAGTGCTGACCACGCTGTCGTCCGGTTGGAAGCCCTTCTGCACGCTCAGCGGTTTCCAACCCGGAGGCAGACCGGCGACATTTTCCGCGAATACGGCCGGGACGTCCGCCATGGGATTGCCTTGCACGCCCTCATAGGTGTGGCCGGGCACCGATCCGCCGGTGGCGTTCATCGACAGTAAGCTCCACGCGCGTCCGATGAGCGCATCCGCGTTGTTGTAGAGTCCCAGTGCGCCGGTGCTGGAGTTCATATCCAGCTCGTTCACGATTTTGCCGTTGAAAACGGCCATCGCGGCCATGGAGGACGTGGAACTGGAGTGCGCGTTCGTCTGCGAAGCGGCCAAGGCCAGGATTGCGGGGAACATTTCGGGTTTCGCGCCCGCCATCACGGCGTTGATGGCGACCGTCTCCACGGTGTATTCCCACGCCTCCCTTTCTCCGGTAACCCGCATCTTTCCGACGATCTCGTCGGGCTTGTGATGCGTGCCCTTGAGCATCGCCGCCACTCGCTCTTCGGTGGGCATGACGATGGGAAGCTGGTCCGTCCAGAAGCGATCATCAAAATACTTCTGGATGTTGTCGGCGGTGTCCGGACCGATGAAGCGCTTTTTCTCGCGCTGGACCAGGCCGGTCTTTTTCTCCTCGTCCGTCAGCGGCTTCGTCAAATAATCGACGATTTCCGGCATGAAAGGCCGCTTGGTGACGGGATCGTCGCCCGCGATGTAGGCGTCCAGCTCCTTCCGCGTCTTTCCGCCGACCGGCGTAGGAGTGAAGGCGAGCCGGAGACCGGGCATACCTTCTTCATAGGCCTTGTCGTGAACCAGATCGCTCGAGAACATTGATGATGACGCCCTACCGCGGGGATCCCATACTTCGATTCCACATCCGCTACATGGCCGACGACCGCCGGCGCGCAGGTGCTTCAATGGCCTATGGCCATGACCATCAGGCCATCGACCGATTTGATCTCCTTCCACAGATCCGGGTCGTCGGTGAAATAGGAGCCCTTCTTCGCCCGGTATACGGTCTTGACGTCGGGCATGTGGACGGCCATCCAGTCCTGCATCGCGTGCAGAAATTTGTCGCCGCCGTCGAAGGTTTCGTCCACCAGGTAGACGGTTTTGCCGGAAAGACTCGCGGGACGCGGAGCCATGGCCTTGCGCTCGATGGGCGGGGGATTGCCGGTCGGATTTAAGACCGTATAGAGTTGCTCGGCGGCCGAAGCCGTCCCGGCACAGGCGATTGCGATGCCGAAAAGACTATATTTTCGCGATACTTTTCGGAACGCTGCCTGCGAGTCTTGTTAGCCACATAGCCATCTCTCCTGTCGTTCTCTCCTTCAGAATTCTACAGCGCCAAGGACTGGGATGCAAGGCTGCATTGGTCAGTAAGGTATTGCAGAGGTTGCTGTTATTCGATCGCTGCGGTGAGGGGGAAGGGCGGACCGTGCTCAACTGGCTTTGCTCCTCCGGCGTACCTGGAAACAGGTTGGCGGCGGATTTGGGGACGCATCTGCTTGTGCGCCGCGGTGGATTTTGTGGTTTTGAAAAAACGAAGCCATTTTGTTTTGAAAGATGAAGGCTGTGGGGGGGCCTGCTCCCAACGAAGTCCTTTGTTCTAAGGCGTTTGAACCGTCTGGCGGCTTCGGGGAGCTGGCGGCGGGGTTGATCGGTTGGCGTTGTCATGGGCGCTGCTGGGGCTGCCGTTGCCATTTGTTACCCGACCTCCTCGGTTACCCGACCTCGGTCACCGGGATAGCACCGCCAGCGACAGAATTGGTGGATCGCGCGGAATCGTTTGTTGACGGAAGGGTAGATAAAGCTGGTGGAAGTTCGTGATTGGAATGAGCGCCCGGGGAGCGAGGATTTGCGGAGTCGCGGTCACCGCCATTAACGGGGCAGGACTGTTTGTGGAATTGGCTCAAGGAAGCGGCGACGAAGCATCCGGCTGCTAGCCTTGGCTAGTTGCCCAGCAAAGAAGACCATCTGTGACGGAGCGGGCACACGGCGCTCAGGTCGAAGACTTCCAAGGCTGGAACCATAGGCGCACGCCGTCTTTCCGGCTGGGCGACTGTGCACGCCGTGACGCGTTCGTGTCGAGTCCCAGGCCTGCCATCTTGGGCGTTTGCGTCGGCCGATCGACTCAAACTGCAGACACACGAGCATCGACCGGCCTTCTGAGACTGGAATTTGAGCGACTTAGAGAGGGCTATTCAATTGCACCAGTGGAGCGTCACAGGAAGAACGGTTAGGACATGCCTGAAGCGACTTGGGAACCTCACGAGAAACACGGACGGCTCACGACGGAGAGTGACCTGCCAGCTAGCGTTTATGCATTTCCCAAACAGCGCAAAGAACCGCTGACCGACGCAGAGCACGTGCGTAACGCCGTCGCCCGGTTCGATCAAGTCATCAACGTCTCCGATGAAGATCGTGATTTGGCGTTCTCGAACATCCAGAAAGCTGCACGGCACTATGGTGTCAACCTCTCGGAAGGGTCGTGGCACGATCTGGGCAAAGCGGAGGCATGAAATGAAGGCAGTCGTCGTCCACAAGTATGGCGGTCCGGAGGTTCTGAAGTTCGAGGACTATCCGGATCCGGTGCCAGGTGCAGGCGAGGTGCTCGTGCGAGTCGCCGCCGCGAGCGTGAACCCGCTCGACTACAAGCGGCGTGCCGGGTTAACGGACGATTATTATCCGATCCATTTCCCGGGCCTCATAGGGGTCGATATGGCGGGAACCGTCGTGAAGATCGGGCCGGAGGTGGAAGGGTTTTCCGTCGGCGATCAGGTCTTCTCTATGGCAGACAATACTTACGCTGAACTTTGTGTCGTCAGTGCGGCGATCCTGGCGAAGGTCCCCAAGGGGCTCGATTTGATCCAAGCGGCGGCGCTGCCGCTGGTGACGATAACGGGCAACCAGCTCCTTTCGGCTACGGGAATCAAGGCGGGCCAGACGGTTTTGGTCGCAGGCGCTGTGGGAAATGTCGGGCGTTCGGCGGTATTCACCGCCAAGGAACGCGGGGCGACTGTGATCGCGGGGGTCTTGAAGAGGCAGGTGGATGAGGCGAGGACTGCCGGCGCGGACCAGGCGGTCGCAACCGACGACGACACAGCGATTGCGAATCTTCCGCCGCTCGACGCGGTGGCGGATACGGTCGACGGAAGAACCGCCGAGAAGCTGATCGCCAAGGTCAAGCCCGGAGGAGTGTTTGCCACGGTTCTCAAGGCGCCGCAGAACGCCGCGAAGTACCCAGCTGTGAAGGTGGCAGCCGGTATTCTCGAAATTCGACAGGAAAACGCTCGAGTTCATGGCCGAAGCCGTGCGAGATGGCAAGCTGGTGATCCCGATTAGCGAGACCCTGCCACTCAGGCAAGCGGCCGAGGCTCAAGCAGCGGCAGAAAAAGGTGTCGCCGGGAAGATCCTGCTAGTGGCTTGACATTACTTTGCGAACAGAGGACACGAAAGGAAAATCGGAAATGAGCAAAGAATCGCAGTTATCAACAAGCAGCGTACAAATCGAACAGAAGAGCTACGAGATGCCCCCGCGAGAGGGGATCAGCATCGCGCATTTTCTCACCGTCGCCGACATCGAGCGATCGGCTCGCTACTACGAAAAGGTCTTCGGTGCTCGCATCCTGAGCCTGGGGGATGGCAACGCGCCTGGGTACCTTCAGCTTGCGAATATCTGGATGATTCTGAACGTTGGAGGCGGCCCGACCGCGGATAAGCCGACCGTAACGCTGAGCGTCCCCGACCCGAATCACATCAACAGCTTTATGAATTTCCGCGTTGCGGATATTCAAGCGTGCTATGAATTATGGACAAGTCGCGGAGCGGAGTTCATCACAAAGCCGATACCCAAGTACGGCGAGATTCGCTGCTACATCCGCGATCCCGACGGTTACATTATCGAGGTGGGACAGAGCACCGACCTGAAATACGGTTAACGCTCGGCCCCGCACTTTAGGCATAGAAAAGAGCACGCGGGTGAGTGCCGCCATCACGTGGTCGATGTTCGGCTTCCCGCACCCATCACCTACATCAACCAGGTTGGCCCGTTCTTCCGTCGGTCTCCTGTTTTTGCTCCCTATTTCAGGGGCACAGATTCGATTTGCAAAGAGGAAAACAAAATGACAACAAAAGGAAAAATCTTGGTACTAGTCTCGAGCGGTCACGGCTTGCCCTTGAAAGACGGCAAGGTTTATGCCGGCGCCGGCTACTACCTCAACGAGCTGACGGTTCCGGTTCGCGCCCTGATGAAAGAGGGCTACGAAATCACCTTCGCCAACCCCAAAGGCAACACGCCGCAAATGGATGTCAATTCAGCTATAGCCCAGTTCTTCGGTGGAGACGAGGCTAAGCTTCAGGACTATCTAAGGTTCCGCGACAGCCTGACTGGGCTCAAAAATCCAACTCGTATCTCGGACGTCATCGCATCGGGCCTCGATCAATATGACGCTGTTTTCGTCCCCGGCGGCCATGGCCCGATGATGGATCTTCTCGATGATCCCGACGCCGGCACCGTGCTGAGACACTTTCATACAGCATCCAAGCCTACGGCAGTGCTCTGCCATGGCCCGATTTCACTTCTCTCGGCCCTTCCGAATTCGACGGAGGTGGTCAGCCGCGCTTTCGGCGGGCGATGCCGCTGGAGCGCGGGCAAAGGCTCAAGGCTGGATATATTCCGGGTATAAGATGACTATCTTTTCGACCGCGGAAGAGCAGCAGCGGGAGCCGCTTGAGATAGGTGGCAAGGTGCTGTTCTACCCGGACTTCGCCTTGCGTACGGCGGGCGCCGACGTAAGTGTGGTGGAGCCTTGGGGGAGCTACGTCCTTCAAGATCGCGAGGTGATCTCAGGTCAGAATCCATTCTCTGATGAAGCGCTTTTAAAACTTCTTCTACCGGCACTCGAGGGGAAGAAGAAGTGAGTGGGTAAGAGGCGGCTGGCTTATCTTCCGTTGGATCGAGTCTTCGCCTCTAACCGGCGAATGAGATACGGACGCAAACTGGGGACAGACGGGACGTGGCAGGTAGGAAATTGGAGCCATCCATGACCAGCATACAAATGCGACCAAAAAGCTGTGAGATGCCGTCCGCGAGAGGGGATCACCGTCACATTTTTGTGAGCAATAGAGCGCCGTTCAACTTAAGGAGACCACGCACATGACCGCCCCCATCACGTCGAGCACGCTCGGTGTCAACGTATTTACCGCCCCGGGAAAGGTAATGGCAGGCGAGCGGCCAAAGCCTTTCGGCGAACCGCTGGGCTTTGACCCGATGACGTCGACTTTAATCTTCGGCGAGTACGATGCGGTGCTGGTAGACGCAATGACGACTGTGGCTGAAGCAGAGGCGCTCGCGGATTGGATTGCGCTGCACAACCGCAACCTGGAGACCATCTATATAACGCACGCCCATTTCGACCACTTCTACGGTTTGAGCATTCTGCTCGACCGTTTCCCGAGCGCTCGGGCGATCGCAACACCCAAGACGGTGAACGCCATGCAGATGTCTTTCACTCCCCCAGTAGAGCGGTTAGCCCGCCGGTTGTTTCCTGGGCAAATAGCCGCTAAATTCGTTGCGCCTGAGCCCTATGAGCACAACACGTTCACTCTCGAGGGCCAGGAATTGCGCATCATCGAGCAGGGCCACACCGATAGCGCTGATACGACGTCTCTGTACGTTCCATCGATCGGCCTGGTGGTCGCAGGCGACGTAGTGTATAACCAGTGCCACATGTACGTCGGCGACACCACCCCAGAGAGCCGGAAGAACTGGGTCGCGGCGTTGGACCGGTTGGCGGCGCTCGAGCCGTCGATTGTTGTTGCCGGTCACAAGAAGCCCGGCGCGCCCGACTCGCCGTCGGCGATCGAGGATACGAAGCGCTATCTGCTCGACTTTGATCGGCTGCAGAAAACCGCGACGTCCGACGAAGAGCTGTTCAACAAGATGACGGAGCTTTACCCCCATTGGGTAGCGAATCAGTCGTGGTTGATGTTCGGATTCCCGGGCGCCTGAGGGGATCGCTCGCGTATTTAAAGATGGCCGCAAGCGCGTTTCTCGGGTAGTCTCTCTTGGGGATCGGGCGCGGAAACTAAAGATCGTATAATACTTCTCTGGTGATGAAAGGCATTTGCCCGCTGATTTTGCTTGCGACCGCGGCTTTCGCGCAGAAGGCGCCGACACCGCTTAAGCCGGGCCTCTACGCCACTTTCCATACATCCAAGGGGACCATCGTCGCGGAGCTCTACGAAAAAGTCACTCCCGAATCGGTGAAAAATTTCGTGGAACTGGCGCAGGGCACCAAGGCGTGGCGCGACCCGCAGACTGGCGCCATGGTGAAGCGTCCGATGTACAACAACATCACGTTTCACCGGGTGCTGCGGGGGCAGATGATCCAATCGGGCGACCCCACCGGCACCAGCGCGCATAATTGCGGCGTCACGGTTCCCGATGAGCTGCGATTGGGACTGCAGTTCGATCGCTCAGGGCGCCTGGCCGTGGCCAACAGCGGGGCGCCGAATTCGGGAGGCTGCCAGTTCTTCATCACCGACGATTTGGTGCGGAGCTGGAATCAGCAATACACGATTTTCGGCCAGGTGGTGTCGGGGATGGACGTGGTGGACGCGATCAGCCATGCGCCGCTGCATGGCGATAAACCGGTGGATCCGGTAAAGCTCATCAGTGTGACGATTTCGCGGGTTGTCCCGGAGCCGAAAGACAAAGGCAAGAAAGAAAAATAGCCTTTCGAAGACTGGCGCACCGTGTTCGTTCCGGTTATGGCCGGTGAATCAGCTCGATGCGGTTGCCAGCCGGATCGATCGCGATGCCGATGAGCATGCCGGTATTTCGGAAGGCCCGCGGCTCACCCGCCATGGTTCCACCGGCGGCCTTGACGGCTGCGACGGTGGCGGCCATGTCCCGCACGATAAAAATAACGTGGGGAATGGGGTCCTTCAGGTCGTCGGAGTCGCGGTGAAAAAGGATCATGAGCGGATTCTTGTTGGCCTTGGCGGCTTCGACGGTTTCACCAAAGTTCACGAAGACTTCCGTGCCTCCCGGATTCTGGATCCGATTGACCTCCTGCATGCCGAACGCGGACTGGTAAAACTTCGCGAGTGCGATGGTATCTTTCGCGGCGACGCGCACCGAGTCCAGGGCGATCTGGGCATGCGCGGCGCCGGCCAACAGCAATGCCGCGAATATCGCTTGGGCGGTTTTCTGACATCTGTTCATCGAAGCCTCCGTTGCAGGTCTCACTTATGATAAACCACGCCGTGCCGGCGCTAGCCGCTTACCGGCTTGGCTACACCGAAGTCCGAAGGAATTTTCCGCGCTCGCAGGCTGTGGATCTCGTCCAGAATGGTCTCGATCACCATATCGTCGCCGAGTTTGGAATTGAGCATCAGGTGATACAGTTCGCGCGTGGGCCACTCCATACCGAAATATCTGCGGACGAAAATCACGCGCTGCCGGTCGATGTTTTCGATCTCTTCGAGGGCCTGGTCTTCGCTCTTGCCGGCTTCGCGCAGGCGGCGGACCTTCTCTTCCAAAGGCGCGTAGACGAAGACGTGGAAGGTGTCGGGCCGGTGGCGGAGAAGAAAGGGCGCGCCGCGTCCCACGATCACCGAGTTGCCCTCCGATGCGGCTCCGGAGATGACGCGCTGCATAAATTCCACCATGCTATCGGCATCGAAATGATCCATGCCGCGAACCGCCAGGCTCTGCTCCATGCTGCCGCGCATGAACACTTTCATGAGGCGGTAGAACAGCGAGTCGCAGCGCTCGTCCATGCGCTCCACCACCGACTGATCCACTTTGGCGACGCGCGCGATCTCGCAGGTGAGTTGCTGGTCCCAAAGCTTCCAGCCCAGCCGCTCGGCCAGTTTCTTCGCGATGACGCCGCCGCCGGCGCCGTATTCGCGCTCGACGGTGATGGTGCGAATCACAGCCTTAGCCCTCCCGGGTTTTATTTTATGTCACGCGGCCGAGGAGACGGCGGGCGGGGAGCTGCCCTACTGCTTGCGCAGCGCCTTGAAATCGCCTTCCACGGCCTGAATCATCAACTGCGAGAATGCGCCTTGGCCGTCTTTGACGAACTCCAGGTGCGCCCCATCTAAGAAGAATTTGGTGTCCGAGAGGGCCGTAACAGCGACCTTCGCTCCGCCGCTGAGCGCCACCATCAGATGTCCGCCGTCCACGGTGACGTCGATCAGAATCGGATCGTTGGGGCGCTCCGGCGGCTTGAACTCGTAGACTCCCACGTACTGCTTCAAAATCTCCGGCGCCACGGCGACTTCTTTTTTCTTGTCGTC
Source organism: Bryobacterales bacterium (assembly GCA_963761265.1). Classification (GTDB taxonomy): domain Bacteria; phylum Acidobacteriota; class Terriglobia; order Bryobacterales; family Bryobacteraceae; genus Palsa-89. Next base: position 731,038 of record CAVXGM010000010.1, on the reverse strand, counting down.
AGCCGCCTTACCGACTAAATGGCCGCGATCGCGCTCGTTCTCCGCGCAAACATATTCGAGCATCTCCGTATCGGCATCGAACTCGAATTTGATGGGGATCACCCATGGCTGCATCAGCGCTTTTGGATCATCGAGGGTCCTCTCGAGTTCCAGATGGCCGAAATCCGGCCGCCGCAGGCGTTCGGTAACATGCAGCGCTTCGGTGTGAGGATGCCCGTCGCTGTCCAGCCAGGTTCTGTCATTGAAGCCCGCACTCTCGATCACGAGCGTGTCGCCGTCCCAATGCCCCACCGAATAACCCATCCAGGCGGGGTTGGGATCTTGGGGCAGCGGCCGGCCGTCCAGAAAGATCTGGCGGTACGTAAGGTCGTCAAAAGCCATCATCATCAATCCGGACGACTGAATGATTTTGCCCACGCCCATGTCGGCCCGGGGACCGAACGGCAAGCACAACACGCTCATGTCCTCACGCCCCAGGTCTTCCTTGCGTTTCCTGGACAGCGCTTCGGCCCAGGGCTGGGCCTTCACGCCGTGCATCGCTTGGTCGGTTTCGCCGGACGTTGCCTGCTTCACCCGCCATAATCCGGAAAGATCGGGCTTACCGTCCGCGGTTCGCGGAGCGGGCGCGGAAAGATTCGGCTTGCCATCGGCGGTGCGTGGAATGCCCGGAGTAGGATAGTTGATCCATTGTGCCGCGGCCGGCAAAGCCAGTGCGGCGGATACAAAAACAGCCACCCTCGAAAACCTGCCCATACTGCCTCCGACGAAGGGACGGGGAGTCCCTGTTTGAAGCCAGTATAGCTTGGGTTGGAGAGCCTGAACCGAAGAGGCTCTATCGTTCCGCGAGCCAGGCCAGGAACAGGCCATCGGGCGCGACGTCTTCCCAGTACGAAATCGGACGGCTGGAAACCTTGGCGCAATGCCGCGCGAGCAATTTTTCCAGCTTTTTTCGATCGAACCACTTCTCCCATTCGGGAGTTTTCAGGCGTCCCCACTGGCGCGCGTTCTTGTCGATGATCACGATGCGCCCGCCAGGATGAACCACGCGGCACATTTCAGCGACGGCGGCGTCCACGTCGACGGCGTGCTCGAGAGACTCGGTGGCGTAGGCGCAATCGAAGGAGCCGGTCGGGAATGGCAGCCCGGTCATGGATCCGGCGCAGGCGCTGCACGGCGGGAGGCACGTGCCGCAGCATGGCTTCAGCCAGGTCGAACCCGACCAGAAATGCCTGAGGATAACGCTCCGCGAGCACGCGCGCGAACCGGCCCTTGCCGCATCCGACATCCAGAACGCGCTTTCCGTTCAGATCGCCGAAGTATTCGAGGATCAGTTGGACGTGGTAAATCCGCGGATCGATGGTTGACGGAAAATTCTCTTCGTCCGCCGCCGCATCGTTAAAGTGCCGCACGATCTCAGGTAACGGCACAGCGGGCGCCGGAGGCTTCGACTTTTTCCAGAACATCAGCCGTGCGTCAAGAAAATCGGCAGGCCGGTCTTGTTGGCGTAGTTGGGACGATAACGCTCGGTGTTGTACATGGTGGCGATATCCACGTGGCGCGGCCCAAGAGCCGGATCGGGGATCTGGGCCATGGCATACTTCCCGTCCACCAAGGCCGCCATCAGGCCGCTCTGATTGTCGAGCACCGCTTCCAGCGCCATGGTGCCGAACGTGTTGGCCACCAGTTTATCGACGAAATCCGGAACGCCGCTGCGCAGGTCGTAAGTCAAATCGCTGACGATGGTTTCTTCCGATGTCCGGCGGTGGATCTCCTCAGCCAAGGCTTCCGCGACGTTCTCCTTTTTGCGATGGCCGAAGGCATCGGGCTCGCCGTATTCGCGAACCTGATAGCCTTCCCATTCCGCGCCTTCGGACAGAATCACCAGGCAATAGTTGCTGGGATTGTTCTTCTTGTCGGTCATCAACAGATCGATCAGCTTCTCGAGATTGACCTTGTACTCCGGGATGCAGCAGCGGATGGATGCTACATAGGCGGTGTAAAGCGACGTGAAGCCGGCGTCGCGGCCGAACACACGAAAAATCCCGATCCGTTCGTGCGAACCGACGGTGGTTCGCTGGCGGGCAATGGCATCGGTGGCGCGCGTGATAGCTGTAGAGAAGCCGATGCAGTATTCGGTGTTGCGGACATCGTTGTCCATGGTCTTTGGAACCGCAATCACCTTCACGCCCAGAGTGTGCAGCTTCGCCGCATAGCTCAGCGTATCGTCGCCGCCGATGGCAATCAGCGAGGTAAGCCCCAGGGCTTCGATGTTTTTCAAAACTTGCGGGCTGATGTCATAGACGGTGGATGTCTTGCCGCCTTTGGTTACTTCCCTCTTGGGAAAATCCTGCGTCTTCAGGAAATCCGGCAGCTTTGACATCGACATCTTGGATGGATTGGTGCGGCTGCTGTGAAGAACCGTGCCGCCATAGCGATCGATGGTGCGGGTGTTTTGGCGCGTCAGAGGCAGAATATAGCGCGCTTTGCTAGCTTCGTCGTCCAAGCGGACGTGCGTCAGCCCCTCCCAGCCGCGCCGGATGCCCACCACCTCGCAGCAGTTCTCCGTCGCGCGGTAGGTTACTTCTTTGATAACTGAATTGAGGCCAGGAACGTCGCCGCCTCCCGTGAGAATGCCGATGCGCTGAGTTGCCATGGCCCATTTTACTCTAGGGCGCAGACTGGGCCGAAAATCCACTCCTAGGCGCACGCTTCGGGGGAGGCTATCCCGGAGCGTGCACCGGATTGAAGCGGATACTAGTTACCGGCGGTGTCCGCCTCCATGTCCGCCGCCATGTCCCCCGCCGTGTCCACCGCCATGGAATCCGCCGCCGCGGAACTCATGGCCACCGCGAAAGCCACCGTAGCCACGCCCCCAATCGCGGTCATGACCGTGGTGACCCCAGCCGCCTCCCCAATAGGCGCCACCGTAATAGGGGTAGCCGTAGCCATAATCATAGCCGTAAGGGTAAGCGTATGGATACGAATACGGGTAGCCGTAGGCATAAGATGGGTACGGATAGCTGTAGGCATACGGCACGCCAATTCCGAAGCCGAAATGCACTGCAGCGTCAGCCTTTGGCGCCCCGACAAACATCATCATTCCCGCTAGCGCTACAATCGGGAGCCCAAGTGTTTTTAATGTTTTCTTTAACATAACAACCTTCCCGGAAGGCTTACTCCCGTTGCCTTCCACTCCATTGGATGCGAGGCATCCTAGCGGGTTGCATCGCCTTGACATTTCGCCAATTCTTCGCCTATGATTGCCAGAGCAGTTCATTCTCCCTAACGAGGAACCTAGATGAAGATCAGCGAAACTCTGTTGCCTGAATTTGACCAGGAGATGGCGAACACCCGGAAGGTGCTGGAGCGTGTGCCCGCCGATAAGTTTTCCTGGAAACCGCACCCGAAGTCTTTTGCATTCGGCGCTCTTGCGGCCCACCTTGCCAACATGCCCGTATGGGCCGGCCTGACTATGCAAAGCGACTCATTCGACTATGCCCCTCCTGGCGCTGCTCCTTATGAGACTCCCAAGTTTTCCACCACCGAGCAGTTGCTTGCGGGCTTCGATAAGAGCGTCGGCGAGGCGCGCGCGGCGATCGCGGCAGCGGATGACAGCAAATTCGGTGCGCCCTGGACTCTGAAGGCCGGGGGTAAGGACATTATGACGATGCCGCGGGTGGCCGTCATTCGCAGCTTCGTGATGAACCACAGCATCCATCATCGCGCGCAACTGGGCGTGTACCTGCGGCTGAACGATATCCCGGTTCCGGCGCTTTACGGGCCCACCGCGGACGAACAATAGCTGGGCGTTTTAAAGAACGTCCGCGAAGCCGCGCTTCAGATGCCGGAAGAATAGCCCGCCGGCGATGAAGGCGGTGATCGCATAGACAGTGGTGATGGCAAGGTCGTGCAGGCTGGGGATGCGGTAGGAAAGCAGCCGGTCGCGATAGGCTTGCACCACCGACGCCAGCGGGTTGAGGTGCAGCGCGAAACGGAAGCGCTCCGGGATTTGCTGCTCGGTAATAAAGATCGGCGTCACCCAAAACCAGAAGACCAGGATCACCGAAAGTACCTGCGCCGTGTCGCGCAAGTAAACCTGTAAGCTGGCTACGATCCAGCCGACGCCGATCGCGAACAGTCCCACCAGCAGCATGTAGATCGGCAGCATCAACATCCACATGCTGAACTGGCCGGTGATGATGCCAATCCCGGCGATCACCAGGGCCACCACCATCAAGTGGCTGGCCAGCGAAGAGAGAAAGATGGAAACCGGCACGATCTCGGCGGGAAAAACCGTCTTGGTGATCAGGTTGGCGTTGTCCAGCATCGAATTCGCCGAGCGAGTGACGGTGTCCTGGAACAGCAGCCACGGAAGGTATCCGCAGAACAGGAACAGCGGATAACTGTGCGTCGGCTGGTTGGGCGGGACTTTCTGGTGCAGGCAAACCTCGAAGACAAACACCCAGCTCACCAGTTGCACCAGCGGCAGGATCAGGCCCCACATCCAACCGGCCGTGGAACCGATAAAGCGCTGTTCGAAATCGCGCCGCACCATTTGCAGCAGCAGCGTGCGGCGGTGGATCAAATTGCGCGCGAAGTGCCGTCCGGGAAGCGTCATGATCTTGGGGCTACGACTCCCAGGTTACTATGGGGATGAAGACCGATGGTGGACATCGAACCGATGGTGGACATCTATAGGTAGAGAGCATGAAAGCCTGCGTTCTTCGCCACCCCGCGCCTATTGAGAGCAACCCGCTCGAATACACCGATATTGCAAAGCCCGCGCCGAAAGGAACGCAAGTGCTGGTGCGTGTGAATGCTTGCGGTGTCTGCCGGACCGATCTGCACGTGATCGAAGGCGAGCTGGCGCCGCGCAAATCGCCGATTACGCCGGGACATCAAGTGGTGGGCGTGATTGAAGCCGTGGGCGAGGGCGCCAAGCAGCACGCAGATCGGCACGCGCGTGGGCATCGCCTGGCTGCATTCCACCGATGGCACGTGCGAATACTGCCGGGCCGGCAAGGAAAATCTGTGCAACAATCCGACGTTTACCGGCTGGACTGTGGACGGCGGCTATGCCGAGTATGCGCTGGCCGAGGAAAGCTTCGTCTATCCGATTCCCGAAGGCTTTGACGATCTGAAGGCCGCGCCGCTGCTGTGCGCCGGCATTATCGGGTTCCGCTCGCTGCGGCTGTCGGGGATCGAGCGCGGCGGACGGCTGGGGCTGTACGGATTCGGCGCCGCGGCCCACGTTGCGATTCAAGTGGCGCGGCATTGGGGCGCGGAGGTCTATGCGTGCCACGCGCGATGAGCGGCATCAGAAGCTCGCGCTGGAATTGGGCGCGGTGTGGGCGGGCGGAACGGTGGCGGAGCCTCCGGCAGAAGCTGGACAGCGCCATCATCTTCGCACCGGCCGGCGAGATTGTGCCCGCGGCTTTGAAGGCGCTGAAGAAGGGCGGAACGCTGGCGCTGGGCGGCATCCACATGAGCGACCATCCCGCCGCTCGATTACGACCTGCTGTATCAGGAGCGCGTGGTGCGCAGCGTGGCCAACAACACGCGCGCAGGACGGGCACGATTTCCTGAAGGTGGCCGCCGAGATTCCGATTCACACCTGAGACGCAGGTTTTCCCGCTGGAAGAGGCGAATCGCGCGCTGAATGCGCTGAAGAACGACGCCATTCGCGGCGCGGCGGTTTTGAAGGTTCGCTAATTGCTTTACGGCCGTGAGCTTTGGCCCATAGAGCTTGCGATAGACCTCGGCGTTGCGCAACACGCTTTGCACGTAAGCGCGCGTTTCGTTGAAAGGAATGCTTTCGACGAATTCGGAAGGCTCGCGATAGTTGGCCGCGGCCAGCCACGTGGTAACGTGCGATTTGCCCGCGTTATATGACGCCAGCGCCGCTTCCCATTTCCCTTGCAGTTCGTCGGAAAGCTGCTTCAAGTAATACGTGCCCAACTTTAGATTCGTGTCGGGCGTAAACAACATGGCCGTGCGGTAGCGGCGGATTCCAAGCTTGCGGCTGAGCTGGCGTCCGGTGGCCGGCATCACCTGCGCGAGGCCTCGCGCGTTGGCGGGCGAGATGGCCTTGGGATTGAATTCCGATTCCTGACGGATCAGCGCGGCCATCAAATAAGGATCCAGCATCTGCGCGCGGCAGTATTCTTCCAGCGCCTTGCGATAGGGCAGCGGGAAGGCCAGGCGCCAGAACTTTTCGGGCGCCTCATCAATCGGCATGGAGAGATAGCCGGGCGCGTAGTGTTTGATGTAGCGGATGGCCTGGTCGGGAGCATCGCGCTGGGTGGCCAGATCGGCCAGTTCGATCGCGATCACTTGCGGCTGGCCGTCCACCTTGGCGCCGAAGCGAAGCTCGGCTTCCGACATATCGTCCAGGCCGGCAACGTCGAGCAAATGCGCGCGCTCAATGCGCAGCCTGGTGAGCGGCGTGGGATCGAAGCTCTCCGGAGCTCGGCGGTTTACGATTTGCATGGCGCTGAGAAACTGCGCGGTGGCGGGCGAAGCGGACGCAGCCAGCACGGACGGCGTCTCCAGCCGCTCGCGCGCGAGAATCGCATAGTAATAGTTCGGGTACGCCGTATTCACCGCGTCATAATAGGCGCGCGCGGTGGGCCAATCCGATTTCGATTCCGCGATTCGTCCCAGGTAGTAAAGCGCCGGGCTGGTTTGATCGGAAGCCGCGTAGCGCGTCAAATGCTCGCGCAGCATGCTTTCGGCTTGCTCCGGATCGCGCAGGTACGCCGACCAGGTGACCTTCCAATGACAGGCCGCCGACTGCGATTCGTTCGGAAACGTCTCAAAGCAGGTTCGATACAGGGACTGGGCGGCGTCGGGCTGATCGTGCACCACGTCGTAGTTGGCCACCGCCACCAGCGCTTCCAGCCGCCAGTGGGATTGCGGATAGGCTTGGGCCAACCTTTCGAGCGTGGCGGCCATCTCGTCCGGACGGTTCAACCGGCGCTGGCATTCCAGCAGATAATACAGCCGCTCCGCTTCCGCGGCGGGCGCGGCGGCCTGGAATGACGTGCAGATATTTGTACGCGGCGTCGTTGTCGCGACCGAGATATGCGGCCGCGCCGATCCGCACGCGCGCCAGGTCGAAGTTTTCGCCGCTCAGGCGCGGGAGCAGGTCGGTCAGTTCCTTGCCGGCCCGCGTGTAGTCGCCGCCGGCTTCCAGCTTCAGGCCGCGAGCAAACAAAGCTTCGGGCGGAATGTTGGGATAACGCGTGAGCGCCGCTTCGGCGTCCGACGCTTCCTTCGATAGCGGATATTCGATGTAAATCTTTTGATAATGCTGCGCGGCCTGCGCCCCGTCGTTCTGCGCTTCGTAAGCGCGCGCCAGCAGCAGCTCGGCCTGCGGGGTGGACAAATCGGCCAGGTGCTGCTGGACCAGCGTGACGGCGTTCGCCGGATTCCCGCCTTGCAGGTACGATTCGGCCTGCAACAGGACCGCTTTTGTGACGAGCGGCGAGGCGGGTGTCGCATGCCACAGCGGCTGTAACGCCGGCTCGGTGTCGTTGAATTGCCGCAACCCGGAGTCGGCCACGGCGCTCAAATATGCCACGTAATCCGACAGCTCGGGCAAGCGTTTCGCGGCCAATTTCAAATGAGCGAGCGCGTCTCCAAACTGATGCGCATCGTTTTCGGTGGCGCCGAGAAGCAGCAGGGCCAGGGCTCCGTTCTTATCGCTATGATGCGTCTGAGCGTAGCGCAGGACGGCCGCGCGCGTGTAGGCGTTCGGCGTCTTTCGATAGCGATCCGCCAGGGCTTCGAAGGATTGGGCGGACAAAGCAGTAGCGACAGCCGTAGCGCACAGCACTGCTGTTGCGGCAACTCTACACCATCGTGCCGGGATAATCTTGACCCAAAACTGCAGCGTCATCGTTTGCCAGCGTTCTCACCAGCTCGAGATGGAGATAATCCACCATGGAGTCCGATGCATTCAAAAACTCACGGCGAAAAGCCTCGCGCGCGGAATCGATCTCTTCTCTAAGAGACGTATATAGATCGTGCGCGGAGCGCCCTTTCTTCACCTTTTCTGATTGATAAAGCCTAATCTGGGCCACCTGGACACAAGCAAAGCGCTGGGCGCGTAGGTGAAGTTCCCTATCTTCCCGGCTCAGGGAAAACCATGAGAGGATCTCAGGTTTTTGCGAGGGAGGCGAGGGAACCGTAATGCTGATCAGCCCGTCGACAGGCGCTGGTGTTGCACGCTCGGTTTGCACGGGCGGCGCAACGGGCCTGGAATTCAGCACCGCTCCCGCCGTCGCTGCCAGCAACTCCAGGGCATCGACGTCCACTTCGCCCGAATCCGCATACAGCACCGCCGGAACATCCTGGCGCGTCAGCACCGGGAAAAGATAGCACTTGCCGCTTCCCGGGTCGGCGCCTTCCCCGAGGTACGCCGAGATGGGCTCCGACAATTCCCTGCCCGACCGGATGGCGACCAGGGTGTCGCGAGTTTCGACTGCGGTGGCGAAGGCGGGGGCGTCCTCAAGCGGAACGGCGGCGGCCAGATCCGCATCGTCGAAGTTGCGGGTGGTTTCCAGGTACAGCTTGCGATCGCGAATCAAAAACAGCGCCGCGCGTCCACAAAATCCGCGAGTGGCATCCACCAGCGTGTTGCTCCACTGGCGCTCGTCCTCAAAGTTCCGCAGCCGCCGCGTGATCTGGTTCAGCTTCTGGATCAGTTCGCGGCGCGATGTTTCTGCCGAGCGATTGGCCTGTTGCACCCGCCCTTCCAGAGCGTCCTGGTGTTCCTCCTCCAGGCGCGCGGCTAATCCAGCGACGGTCTCTTCGAGCACGCGCTCCATGCGCTCGGGCCATTGGGCTTGCAGCATATCCCGGACGCGCTCGACGTGCTCGGCCCAGGCGAGCGCCAACTGCTCTCGAACGATATCGTTCGCATCGGCGAGCAGCTCGCTGGTGGCTTCATTCATGGAAAAACACAGGACCACTTCTATTGTATCGGAGGCGTTCGCAGCCAGAATGTGGTTTCGCTAGGAATATGTGGTTGACGAGGTTCGATAAGACCAGACACGCCTACGCCAGGTTGAACGTTCGGACTTCAGAGGCTGGACATCACCGCTGAAACGGACGTCGCTGCATTTCCACGAGCGCCCTGAGGAGCAAACGAGCGCACTTAATGGGAGTTGCGAAGCTCCTGGAGCGTCTTGTATTGCCCTCGACTGATCTCAGCGCGGCCGTTGCGGATTGCAGCTATTTCTGCATCGGATGGCGTGTATCCGTCGTAATGGCTTTGAAAATAGTGCCACCATGCTTGGCGCATCAGCTCGGACCTTGTGCGATTTTCCTTCTTCTGAACATGCTTCAACTGCTCGGCCATCGCCGCAGGCACGGTGATCGTTAGTTTGGTATCAGTCCGCAAGGTTCGTTTTATCGCGCGGGCACGGGCTCGGGATGCACTGGCAGAAGCATCCCCGTCAGCCGCACTTGCCTGCGCCCGCTGGCCAAGTCCAGAACGATGTGGCCGTCGGGCTGGCTGGCGCCCTGGCCCACTAGCGTTTCGGCTCCCTGCAAAACCTGAACGTTCGATAACAACAGACGCGGGACACCCGAAGATCCACCAAGGCGATAGGAACCTGAGACCTCGCGAACTTCGGCGTCGGGGGCCAGCATAATTCCGCGCCCGTCGAACGTGCCTTTGGATCGCAGATTCAGCAGCAGCTCTGGGCCGATCCCGCGAGTCTGGAGTTCGCCGTCGATGTCGAGCTGGCCGTTGCGATAGTCGAAATTCTCGACGGTACCGTTCCAGTCGTAGGACGGCTCAGCCTTGGCAAGATTCACGGACATTTTCCCAATGGCATGCATGTTGTCCAAATGCCATTCGATGTTGGGCAGGGTGATGGACGCGCCGTGCCACAGCGCGTGCGCGGTCAAATTGCCGAGCGGCAAATCACCATTGAGCAGGCTGGCGACTTGCAACGAGACGTCCGCATCACGCTCTTCCAGCCATTTTGGAAGAGGGCGGTCGCGGCGGAATGCACGCGCCAGGAAGCCTTCATCGCGGCGCAACGTGGGCAGCATCACGCTCTCCAGGTCGGCTAGCTGCAGCGCCGGAATAGTGAGGCGCAGACGTTCGGGACGCGCGGCCGAAGCATCGTAGCGATAATCGCCCTCGAACTTCACCGTGCCGGCGCGCCCTCGCACGTGGGTAAGTTGGAGGCCGCCCTCGTACATCTGCACCGTGGCCGAGACGAGCCGAACCGGCGAGGCCAGACCGGGTATATCCATGACGGCATTTTGCAGATCGTACTGGCCGGACCAAACGCCAGGATTTTCGGCGCTGCCCTCGTAGGAAATCCAGCCTTTCCAAGAGCCTTGATGAAGCTGGCCGAGCAGGGGAATCGGCGCGCCCGCAAGCAAGCGGGTGGCGCCCACGGCTAGCTGTCGCGTGCTGATGCGGAACGCCGCATGGTTATTGTCCAGCGTGTAGTCGCCTTCGATCTGCGCCGATTGGTCATCGGCCATTTGTACGTTGGAAGGAGCGAGAACCACCTTGCCATCGGAGATTTGCACTTGCGCGGAATCGAACTGCGCGGAACCGCCCGCGGGAAATTTCACAGAAGCAGCGGCGAGCGCCAAATTGTCCGCCAAAGCCCGACTGGCTGGAATAACCGACGCTGCCTTCCACTTTGCCGTCTACCTGCACGCCGGGCGGAAGAGGCGCACCGAAATGCTGCGCCGTCTCGACCAGCGAGGCGGCGGGAAGGTCGTGAAATTGGAGATTGCTGGCCCATTTCGGAGCGGCCAGATAGTCGTCCAGCCGCAATTCCACCGAGACTGGATCGGGCTGGACGGGCGATGCGGCGACGGTGGCGAGTTCGAGATGATGGCCGGTCAAATTCAGCAGGCCGCGATAGTTGAGCGTCCAGCCTTCGCCGGGGGCGGGCATCAGGTCCCAGCGATGCACGTCGCTGATGTTCAGGTTTCCGGTGATAGCGAGCTTGGAAAGCGGCCCATCCAGCGTGGCGTCGGCGAAGACATAGCCGTGGACGCCGATGTCACTGCCGTGGAACAAACGGGTGAGCTCGGCAATCGCGGTTCGATCCAGGTGAACGCCCATGGTGAGCTGGCTCTCACCGTTCGTGCCGGAGCGCAGCAGTCCGCGCGCGGAAAGTTCGCCGAAGCTTTGCGAGGCCTGGTCGGTACGGGCGGGCGCGCCGGAAAAGCGGATAACCACTTCGCCGTTTTCGTTGGGATAAACGTCCACGTCGGCGTCGCTGATGTAGAAGACGGACTTGGTGTCGCCAAATTTGAAGTCGATGCGCCCGCCGCGGATTTGAATGTCTGGGACGGCGTGATGATTCACAGCGCCGGGCTGCGGGCGGCGGTCGAGCAGCGGCTGAATATTCCAGGGTCCGGCCGGCATCCTTACTACGTTGACGCTGGGCTGGTCGAGGCGAAGGCTGGAGAAGGCGAGAGTGCCGGCGAATAGGCTGGTCCAGCGAATGCGCGCCTGCATATGCTCGACGTGCGCGAATGGTTCGATGCCGGCCGCGGGATCGTCATCGATCTGGACGTCGTCCACGGTAAAGCCGGGGCCGGTGAAAAGATTCAAGTGAACGGCGCCCAAGTGCACCGGCCGGTTGAGCGCGGCTTGAAGCGCGGCTTGGATGCGGGGGCGAAAACGGTTGGCGCTCACTTTCGGCGCGGCCAAGCCGAGGGCGACCACCAACACCAAGGCGATCAACACCCAGCGCCACAGCCTTTTCATATGTGCCGCGCCAGTAGATCCGCGTAAGCCGCCGGGTCGTCAACATCGGTGACCACCGCCGAATCGGAGACTTCAACGTATGAAGTTCGGGGGACGTGGCGATGAATGACGTCGCTCGCCTTGGCTTCCGGGGGCAGCGCGAGCAGTTCCAGGATCAATTCGCGCGCGATGCAGACCGGGTGGCCGTGCTCGCCCGCATAGGTGGGCACGATGACCAGAGCGCGATCCGCGCGAAAGCGGGCGGCCAGTGTTTCGATGGTGGAGATTTCGATGTTCGGATGGTCGACGGGCAGGAACATCGCTGCCGGGGCGCCGCTCGGAACCAGAGCCAGACCGCACTGTAGACGAGCTGAGCATCCCGCGCTCGGGATCGGGATTCTCGGCAAAGAGAACCTCGCGGCCGCGTTTGATGCCGGATTGAATCTGATCCGCATGCCGGCCGACAACAACAATGATGGGATCGCAGGCCGCGGAGAGAACGCGGATCAATCGATCCAGAAACGTTTCGGTCTGAAATTGAAGCAGCGCTTTGGGGGTGCCCATGCGGCGGGAAGCGCCGCCGGAAAGAATGATGCCGGCAAGCGACGGACTGGGCGTCACTTTAGGACGGCTCGCGACGCCTCGCTTGCGAAAATCGATTTGGCGGCGGTCCGCCATTCCGAATCCGGCGCGCGGCGGACGGCGATCATCTCGGCGACCACGGAGACGGCGATCTCTTCCGGAGTAATGGCGCCGATTTCCAGTCCCATGGGCGCGAAGACACGCTCGAAAGCGGCGCGGGCGATGCCTTCCTTTTCGAGCTCTTTCACCACGCCGATTACTTTGCGCTTGCTGCCGATCATGGCGATGTATTTTGCGTTGGTTTCCACCGCCCAGCGCAGCACCCGCATGTCGTCGCGATGGCCGCGCGTGACGATCACGATATAGCTGGTGTCGCGGATGGGCAGCTTCGGAAAAACTTCCTCGTACTCTTCGGCGTAGACTTCGTCGGCTTCCGGGAATCGCTCGCGGTTGGCGAAGGCATCGCGATTATCCACCACAACCGAGGCAAATCCCGCCAAGACAGCCACCTTGGAAATGCTTTTCGAAATGTGGCCGGCGCCGAAGATGAAGACGCGCGGTTGGGGAACCACCGGCTCGACGAACACGCTCAGTTGTCCTCCGCAGATGAGGCCGTTATCGTACGCCGCGTCCTGGCCCAGGCTGAAGTTCATCTGGCGCGGCCGCTCGGTTTCCATTACTTCGCGCGCGGCATTCCAGACCTCGGCTTCCACGCAGCCGCCGCCCACGGTGCCGATCATGGAGCCATCCTCGCGCACCAGCAGTTTCGCGCTTTCGTAGCTCGGAATGGAGCCGTTCACCTGGACAATGGTCGCCAGCGCGCACTTCTGACCAAGCCGGCGCAGGCGTACCACTTCCTCGTAGATATCCATTCGTTTGAATTATAGCGTGCGGCGGGGGTAGCGGGAGGCTTCGAAGGTTCCCTCCCTGGCGTTTTGACTATGCTATGATGACTATGGTTATGAACGAAAACATCCCAGCAGGCGAATTCAAGGCAAAGTGCCTCCAGGTGCTCGACGAAGTGCAGCGGCTGCGCATGCAGGTGGTGATCACCAAGCGCGGGAAGCCGGTGGCGAAGCTGGTGCCGTTAGACGATCAGCCGGAAAGCTTCATCGGGAGCATGAAGGGGACCATGGAAATTGTGGGCGACATCGTTGCGCCCATTGACGTGAAGTGGTCGGCGGATGCCGAGTGATCTGCTGCTCCTGGATACGCATTGCTGGTTGTGGGCCCAGCTGGGCCTGATCCAAAACTTCTCGCGGGCAGGCTCTGCACGCGATTCGCAGCGGGGAATCGGAAGGCAAGCTGCGCATTTCGGTGATCTCGATTTGGGAAGTCGCGATGCTTGAAAAGAAGGGGCGCGTGGCGCTTCCGATGAATGTGCGGACCTGGGTGGATCAAGCCTTGAGCAAACCTGGAATCGCTGTCACGCCCTTGACTTCCGAAATCATGATCGAAAGCGTGCATCTGCCCGGGGAAATGCATGGCGATCCGGCGGATCGCATGCTGGTGGCCACGGCCCGAGTATTAGGAGCAACGTTCCTGACGAAGGATGAGCCGCTAATTCGATATTCGCATCAACGCCATGTGCGGGCGCTCGAAGCATAGCTTAGCGAACCAGTGGCCGATCACTGGCCTTTTCCGGGATCACCCGGGCCGCCATCGCCGGGCGAGCCGCTATAAAACGACCGGCCATCGGTCAGCGTAATGCGCCGCGCATCCATCAAACGCGAGCCGTCCTTGGCTCCATATCCATCGATGGTGACGGTGTCTCCGATCTTGATGGCGTTTTTCCGAAAGCCCCGGCGCGATAAGGCGTTCGGAGCGCCACCTTCGCAGGTCCAGGTTACGAAGTTTCCTTGGTCGTCCTTCACGTCGATGTACAGGTAGGAATGCGGATTGGTCCATTCCACTTTGCTGATCAAACCGGTGACGCGGATGGGTTTGCTGGCGTCGTATTCGGCCGCGAAGGAGTGATGGGCTTCGATCGGCAGCACCATGGCCGAGAGCGCCAGAATCAGGCAGGTTGTGAATTTGGTTCTCATGAGCTGTCTCCGTTTCGTTGACGTAGCTCGGTTGCTTCATATACTCTAGCATCGAGATGCGAATGCTGGCGGCGGTTTGCGCGGTGTTGGCGATGGCTGGCGCGCCGCTTGCGGCTCAGGTACCTCGCACACCCGACGGGCACCCGGATCTGAACGGATTCTGGAAGGGCACGCGGGACACCAAGCCGGTGGGAAATATCGCCAAGGATCTTCCGGGACACAAATTACCTTTCACGCCCGCGGGCGAGGCCGCCTGGAAGCGCAACACCACGGCCACTGTCGATCCCGAGGCGCTATGCATCCTTGGGGGCATCCCGCGCCATGATGCGAGCGGACTGCCGTTCATGATTCAGCAAACTCCGCAGTTTGTCACCTTCCTCTATTTCTATAGTTACTACCGGTTGATTCCTACCGACGGGCGTAAGCATGCCGAGGACCCGGATCCGTCGTTTTTTGGCGACGAAGTGGGCCACTGGGACGGCGATGCGTTCGTGATCGATTCGGTTGGGTTCAAGGATACGCAGGTGTGGGCCGATGAAAACGGCAGCCCCCATAGCGACGCACTGCACGTGATCGAGCGCTGGACGCGGCCCGACGCCAAGCATATCCGCGTGGATGCGACCATCGAAGATCCGAAGTTCTACACCAAGCCCTTTACGTATTCGCGCACCTGGGAAGCGGGCGACCCGGGCCAGCGCCTGGGGGAATATTCGTGCGCGGAAAACACGGTGGACCGGGCGCACTTGGGATTTGGTCCGGGGCCGATTCGTCCGGACGGCGAGCGCGGATATGTCGACGCCGCGCCGCTCCCACCGCCTCCGCCACCGCCGGTGCCAATCAAGAAATAGCCGTTCGAGCGGGAATGGCTACTCTCGCGGCTGGAAGCTGCGGCCTTGGCCGAAAGGCGGGCCGATTTCCTGCACGGTGATGCCGACGCCGGGGCCTTTCACCGTCACCAGCACTTGGCCGTAGAACCATCCGCGCGCGAAGCCTTGTCCCTTCAGCTTTCCTCCCGAACTGGGCGCTTCGAGATAGGTGATGCCATCCTGCACGGCGAACACGTACTGGTGCCCGTGGCCGCTCAGTACGTAGCGCACACCATACTTAGCGATCAGCTGATGCAACGGGAACCGGCTGCTTTGGAACTTCACCGGGATAAGCCACAGCGGTTTGTGAAAGAAGACGAACTTGGGGTCGCGATCGCGGTTTTGCGCCAGGTCGCGCGCTAGAAACCGCATTTGCTGGTCGCTCAGATCTCCAGTAAGGTCTGGCGCCTCGCTGTTGTCCAGTACGGTGAAATGCGCGTTTTGGTAGTTGAAACCATAAAACGCCGGACGCCTGGTTTGTTGTTCATAGATGACGCGGGAAGCGGGGGACCAGATGTCGTGATTGCCGGGCGTGAAAAAAATGGCGTTGCGATAGCGGTCCCAGAGGGGGCGAAGGGCGCGCCATTCATCCGCCGCCGTCGCATCGTTGCCGCCTTGGATGGTATCCCCGACATTGAAGACGAAGTCCGGGTGTGCCGCGCGGAGTTCGCCCCAGATCCGCTCGTAAACTCCGGGCTGGGCGTCGCCGGTACGGTCGCCTAGGATGGAGAAGCGGAAATCGTTATCGCGGGAATCGGCGCCAAGAAGGGCAAACAGACCGAACACCGCCAGCGTGGCCGCGAGGAGGCAGCGCCGCTGAGTGCCCATGCGCGCGATTCTAACATTGGACAAAGGAGCCGCAGTGGACGGAAGAGCCGCGGGAGACTGTAGAATAAAGTCATCTACCGAATGTTCCGTATTTTCCCCGCCCTCACCAGCGTGCTGCTCGTCGTATGCGCGTGCGGATGCAAGCGCGCCGTGTCCGACAACGTCGCGGCCACGGTGAACGGGCGCATCATCACCTACGCGGACCTGGACAAGCAGTATCAAGCGCAGTTCATGTCCTCCACCGAGAAACCGAGCGTCGACCAGATGGAAATCCAAAAGCTGGAAGTGCTGCGAACGCTGGTGGACAACGAGATCATGCTGCAGCGCGCCGAGAAGCTGGGCCTGATGGCCACTGATGCCGACGTAGAGTCGAGATTCGCGGAACTCAAGGCGCCATACACGCAGGAGGAATTTCAGAAGCAGTTGGACGCGCGCAAGATGACGGTGGACGACATGAAAGCGCAGCTCAAGCGCGACCTGAGCATCACCAAGCTGTTCAACAAAGAGATCACTTCGCACATTTCGATTTCCGACAAAGACGTCACCGACTTCTACAACGCCAACAAGAGCAGCTTCAATTTCCCGGAGCCGCAGGTGCATCTGGCGCAGATCCTGGTGTCGCCGATGCCGGACCCGAACGTGCGGAATCTGAAGAACGACAAGGCGCAGAACGACGAGCAGGCGCGCAAGAAGATGGACATGCTGGTGGCGCGCTTGAAGCAGGGCGAGGATTTCGTCACGCTGGCGCAAAACTTTTCCGAGGACTCCACCACGGCGCCGAATGGCGGCGACTTGGGGTTCGTGCCGGAATCGGCGCTCGAAAAGGCCAATCCGGAACTCCGGGCGGTGATCCAGGCGGCGCCGGCGGGGACAGGTAACTCCGGTGGTGAAAACGGCGGAAGGCTATCGCATATTCAAGATTTATTCCAAGGAGCCGGCCGGCCAGCGCGAGCTGACCGATCCGCGCGTGCAGCAGAACATCCGCGAGACGCTGATCAATCGCAAGGATCAGCTGCTTCGCGCCGCGTACTATGAAGTGGCGCGCGACGAAGCGCAGGTAGTGAATTATCTGGCGCAGGCTGTTACGCAGAGCAAAGACGGCAAGTAAGCAATTCCGTTGTGCGAGAATTTAGGCGTGCAGACATTCGCGGTTGTCATCCACGAAGATCCCGAAGGCGGCTTTTGGGGCGAGGTGCCTGCGCTTCCGGGCTGCTATTCGCAAGGCGAAACTATTGGCGAGCTCAAGAGTAATCTCCGAGAAGCCATCGCCGGTGTGCTCGAAGTGCTGAGGGAGCGACGAACGTGTCGAGCAACTTAGGCGTTCGTACCGTCACGACAGCTTTCAATCCAGCGCACCTCTTGGTCGGTGAGCTCGTCTCGATGAACGTCCAGATACCTTTGCACAATCTCCAGCCCGAGAGGATGGTGCAGATGTCCTAATCCGTGGAGGGCGCTCCATTGGCAGCCTTGGTGATTGAGGGCGAGTATCTTTAACAGTGTTTGATACATGGCCTCAAGAATCTGCTTTTGGTCGAAAGAAAGAGCTGAATAAGAGTTTTCGCCGGCCTGTTGCCAGAACGTATGAAGAATCATGTCCCACCACATCCAGTAGAACGATTCGCGTTTATCGATGGCGCTACTGGCAACTAAGTCCCTAAACGGCAGGTACATGGATTCAATGCAGCCGATTCGCAATCCAAGATCTACGGTTGAGTCGAAAAGATACTGCTCGCAGCTGATGGCTGCTCCAAAGACGGCCCACAAACCTTGATTCAGTTTTTCGGGTGAATATGTCGCGCTCAGTTCAGAAAAGCCTCGACACATCGCCTGGACGTGCGATACGACGATACTTGGATTCGATGCAACGAAGCAGTCGATCCCGTCTCGAAAGAGATCGTAGCATTCGTCATCGCGTACGACCGGACGATCGAAAAAGAAGTCCAAGAACTGCGGATGGCTGAGTGCGGAAAGATCAAACTCGTTTGCCCAGAATCCATGGTGCCAGCCGTTTCTTCTGTCAAGCATCTATCCTCTACGGCAAGCTTGAGGGCGTTGCTTTGGTCTTTGAATCCGGCGCCGGGCCAGCTTTCGAATCCGGCGCGGCTTTGCTCTTCCCGACCGGCAGCTTCCGCACCTGTGCGAAATACTGCTGCACGTATTGCTGATAAGCCAGCGGGACTTCGTCGCGATTGATCTCGCTGCCTGCTTCGGCGTGCGCGGCGTTTTGCTGCGAATATTGGGTCTTCAACTGCTGCTTGCCGGACGAAACTTCCACCATCACTTCGCCGGAAATGTTGGCGGCGCGCTTGCCGATAATCTCGCTGAGCTTTCCCATGGCGGCCAGCTCAGCCGCTTCGCGGGCGGCCTTGTCGCCATCCTGTTTGCCGATGCCGCTCTTGCCGTCGGGCGAATTGGGTTGATTGTTGCTGCGCCCCTGGCTCTTGCCTTGCGATGCCTGCTCGGTCCCGCCCTGCTGCTGTTCGCCTTCGGCCTGCGAATTCGCGCTGGCGTCGGCTTGCTCCTGGCCGGGCGATTTCGGGCTGCCTTCCTGCTGTTCGCCTTGCTGGGAGGGGCGCGAACTGGCCGATTGCGAGGAATCGTTCGGCTTTCCGCCGCCCGGTTTGGATTGCGGCTTCATCTTGGCGAGCAGATTGGACAGCGCGTCGCGGAGCTTGTTTGCGAGGCTGGAACTGTCGCCAGAGCTGCCGGACTGGTTCGAGTCCTTGGCGTCCTTCGCATCTTTGGAGTCCTTCGATGCACTCTGCTGGCCCGATTTCGAATCGGCTCCCGACGGCGGCGTTTCGCGTCGCTCGGATTGGAAGGATCGGCCTTTTGGCCGGAATCCAGCGGATTGGTGTCCGGCGGCGACTGCTCGCTGCTTTTCGCGTCGGCTTTAGCCGCGGCGTCGGGCGATGTGTTCGCGCTGTTCGGATCGGGGTCATTGGCGGATTGAAGCGCGGGGTCGGCGGCAGGATCCCGATCATTGGTCTTCGCTTGCGAGGTGTCTTCCGGCGCGCCCGGGTCGCGCTGCCGCGCGTCGCCTGGGCGTTTGCCCTGTCTTACCTTGGCCACTTGCGGTGAAGTCCCGAATAGGCCGTCGAAATTGATATGAACCAAGGGCGAGCCGAGATCCAGGCTGCGGTGGATTCCGTAGCGCAATCCGAACATGCCGAGCGCAACCGCCACCAGGGCCAAATTGATGTAGGCGGTGCGCGGCGTCTGGAACGGCACGCCACGCTGGATGTCGGCCGATCGCGCCGCATCTTCGGCGGCGCGTCCGCTGTTGCTCGACGAATTCGGCGGAAGTGGCGCGCTCCGGATGCCGGCCGAAATAATACGCCGTGGAGAGCGCGTCTTTCAACCCGAGCCGGCGATCGATGGATTGCGCCACCTGATAGGCGGAGAGCAGATTGGCCCGCGACCGAACCGCGCTAACGGCCAGACTTCCCGCGAAGAGCAAGACCAGCCAATACCAGTTGAGGATTTGCGCCCCAACGATGAGCAGCACTATGGCGCCAGCCATACCAACGACGGCTGCGAAAGAGGCAGCGTGGATCAGCAGATGCGAGGCTTGGCGGCGCCGGCCACGCCGGATCAGGTCGGATAGCGCACTACGCTCGTCAGCCACTTCACAATCATTATTGCAGACCACCGGTGGCTTTTCGCGGACAAAATTCGTGTGGTGGTCCGATGCCCGGCTGTGCGGGTCTCCACTTGGCTATAATAGCTATGTGCGGAGCGTAAACATCGCCGAACTGAAGAATCGCCTGAGCGCCTATCTCCAGCAGGTGCGGGCTGGCGAGGAACTAATCATTCGGGACCGTAATCTGCCGGTCGCGAAACTAGTTCCCCTCACCGCCACGGAGGTATCAGAGGAAGAACTGGCTTTGGCAGCTTCGGGAGAACTCCTGCTGCCGTCGGGAACACTGAACGAACGTACGTTCTGGTCCATCGGCGCTACTGATCCAGTGCACGCAGAGGCGGCGGAGGCAATCTTTAACGCCGTTTCCCGGGACCGGGAAGATCGCGATGCCGGGCTTTTGGGACGCTAGCGCGATCGTGCCGTTGTGCGTCCCGATAGAGAATCCGGGGCCCAGCCGCCGCCTGATCAGGCAGCATGCTCCCGTCGTTTGGTGGGGCACTCCAGTTGAAGTGTTCAGCTCATTTTGTCGTCTGAAACGCGAACAGGCTCTATCGCAAGAGCAATACACAGCAGCCGGCCGGCGGCTTGCCTTGCTCCGAAAGGTTTGGCGCGAAATGCAGCCGACCAACCGGCTACGCGAGCTTGCCGAGACTTGCCTGGATCGTCATTCACTGCGCGCCACCGATGCTCTTCAACTGGCGGCTGCGCTGGTTTGGTGCAATGAAAAGCCCAGGAATCGAGCGTTTCTGTGCCGTGATCGTCGGCTGATGGAAGCGGCGCAGCGGGAAGGATTCACGGCCATCGAGCTTTGAGGGGGCTCATATCCACAGATCGTGCTGCAGGCGGATAAACTCGTGCGTGATTTCCTCGGCCAGTGGATGGCGGCCGCTGCGAATTACGAATTTGCCTCCCACCGCTACGTCGCGTACGGCGGTTCGTTCGGCGGAGAAAACGATGTGAGCCAGGAGCGATGCGGGGTCAGAGCCGGCGGTCCCACCGGCCATGCTTGGATCATCCAGCGCGATCGTAAAGAAGTCCGCTGGACGCCCTACTTCCAGGCTTCCGCCAGGCGCGGCGAGACTTCGGGCGCCGACTTCGGTGGCGCAGTCGAAGAGATGCCTCGCCTGTAACACGGCGCGCTCCAGCTTTTGCAGCCGGAGATGATATTCCAACTCGCGGGCGTCTTCGAGCAAGTTGATTTGGACGTTGCTATCGGAACCTAGCGAGACGCCTACACCCGCAGTCAAGAGCTGATCGGCTGGCACAATGCCGTCGCCGAGATTGCGCTCGGTGGTGGGGCAGGCGCACACCATGGAGCCGGCGCGAGCGAGCGCGGAAATTTCGTCGCGAGTGACGTGAATGGCGTGAACGGCTGTAAAGCGGGAATCGAGTAGGCCGTTTTCGTCGAGCAGCTCGATGGGGCGCCTTTTATATTCGGCCACACAGGCTTCGACGTCCGCGGGCTGTTCGGAGACATGCATATGCAGCGGCATTTGTTGAGCACGAGCATAAGCGGCCACTTCGCGCAGGTAATCCAGCGGCACGGCTCGAAGACTATGCGGCGCAACGCCCACCCATGCCGTGGCCGCGTGTTCCGCCCGCAGCGCTTCGGTGTCGGCGATGAAATCTTCCATTCGCGGAGTGAGAAATCGGACCTGCGCCGGTTCTGCGGGCTTATCCCATCCCGATCGGACGTAGGCGGTTCGCAACAGCCCAATCCGCAGGCCGGTGTCACGTGCTGCGCGCAGAACCTGCCGCGCTAATTCATTTCGATCGGCGTAGGACGCTCCGCCCGGGGCATGATGCACATAATGGAATTCGCCGACGGTGGTGATGCCCCCCAGCAGCATTTCGAGGAAAGCCATCCGCGAGGCGTGATACAGAGGTATCGGGCGACAGCCGGTTGGCGGCGCGGTACATGCTGTCACGCCAAGTCCAGAATGAGTCGCGTTGGGAGGCGGTACGGTGCTCGGTACGGCCGCGCAGGACGCGCTGGAAGGCGTGCGAATGGCCGTTGATGAGGCCCGGCAGCAGGGCGCATCCGGCCAGCCGCTGGGCTGCGGCGAGATCGGCCGGAGCGGAAGAAAAGCGCGTGATCCGGCCGCTGGCGTCGGCAAACATCGCCAACCCGGACCGGAATACGCCGCCGCTGTAGATCAGATCCGGCAGCCAGCCGTTTTCGGGCTTCGGGCTGGCCGGAGGAGTTTTCAAGAGACCAGCGTAACGCGCCGCCGGTTCAGGCCGCGAACCGCAAGCTTTCGAGCGAGCCGGCGTTCTTCTGGCGAATCTCAGCCAGCGTCCCCATGGAAACACCAGCCAGGCGCGAGGCGGTATTGATGCGGACGTAGGAAGGCAAATCTTCCTGGGACTCGGTAATAAACTCGGCCAGATAAAGCAGCGAGCTCAACGGAAGCGCGGAGCGCTCAGGGCGATGATGCCAGCGCACCGCCTCGATGATTTCCAGCGGAAACTTCCATTGCGCCAGGGTTTCAGCGCCTACTTCGCCGTGGCAGCGGCCGGAAAGGCACATTTCCACCTCCACGGGCGGACATCCGCCGTCGGTGAGGCGTTGGAAACGATCCTGAAACGCCACCGGCATGATGGCGAAGGCCAGGCGGCCGATGTCATGAATCAAGCCGGCGAGAAACGCCTGAGCGGGGTCTATCTTGACCGATGAGTGGATGGCAACCAATTCAGCGGTCTGCGCCACATCCAGGCTGTGATTCCAGAGCTGATGCGCTTGCGGGGACGAAAAATTGCCGCGGATGGCGGCGGCCAGCAGCACCCGGCGCGCAGTTTCGGTACCGATGAAGGAAACGGCCTGGAAAATGGTTCCGATGGGCTGGCGGGGGCTGTAGTACGCCGAATTCGCGGTTTGAATCAGCCGTCCGGCGAGAATGGGATCGAGCGATGCCACGTCCTCCATTTCGCGCGGTCCCACGTCGGGATTGGCCACCTGGCGCACCACCTCGCGCGCGGCGCGGGGAAACACCGGCAGCCGGTCGATCACCCGGCTCACATCGGCGCGGCTGGTGACCTGCAGATAGGTCATCATGGCCTCGACGGAGGAATTCGTGCATTGGTCGAGCGAATCGGCATCGAACAGCGGCTCGGATTCGAAGAACTGATCGAAATCGTCGCTGATCTCGAGCACCGCGACAATCTTTCCCATGGCGGGATCGGCGATCGGACGCCGGCCCCACAGCGTCTCCAGCACGGCTCGCACGTTGTCGGAGATGAACGGCTGCTCGCCTTCGGCTTCCAGATGCATCTCGGCCAGCAGCCGCCCGCGCGCCTGATCGTCCACCAGAACCTCGGGAACATGATGGGCCAGGGCGGCCTGTTCCACCAGATTTCTATCGGACTCGGAAAGCCCGATGGCGCCCGCCAGTTCGCTCGACCAGGTGGCCACTCGCAGACAATGCGCTCGGATTGCTTCGTTGCCGCGCACCTCGGTGAGCTCGGTAGCGCGGGCCGTCATAGCAGTCTCATCGACCGGGGTCCGGGAAAGTGTGGAACTCGAAGGGCCCTCCATTTTAGTCTCTTCTTCGTCTCGCCAAGCCCAAGCCATTGATACAGTTTGCCCTCGCGGGACTTATCGATGATCCAAACCCACGATTCAAGAAATCTCACCCTAGTCGGCGTACAGGAAAACGGCTGATCCGGGCAGGAGAAATATTTCAATAGCGGGGGTACAGGAAACCCTGTAGGACGGCGTGCAGATTTGCCGCGCGATAGGCCTCGAGTAATGCTCCAACGGCTGGCCCGTCTGTGGAAAAAACCGGAGGCGTCACCTGGATACCGGCCTCGGACGCAATCCGGTGGCGGAAACGGGCTAGAAGAATCCGGCTGCCGAATACGCCTCCGGAGTAGGTAATCAGTGCCGGGTCCCCGGTTGCGAACAATTGTCCGCGCACGGCAACCGCCAACAAAGCCAGTTCGCGGGCCGCGGTATCCAGGATTTCCAGAGCCACCGGATCGCCGCTCTCGGCGGCATGGTTGACCAATATGGAAAGGCTCGGCGATGCGTGGCCGCGGGAATTCGGGCGTGTAACAGCGATGCAGAAGATCATTCATGTTACGCACCCGCGCGTTTTGCGCGATTACGGCGTCCAGCAGCCGGGCGCGCAGGGACGTGGGAACGCCCCAGCCCTCCTCGAAGCGCAGCGCGGCGCGGATGGCTTGGCGGGCGATCCAGAATCCGCCGCCTTCATCTCCGAAGATATAGCCCCAGCCGCCCGCCCGCGCGGTACGGCCGCCGGCGTTGCGGCCAAAGGCGATGGAGCCGGTCCCTGCGATCACCACTAATCCGGGCTCGCCCGCGGTGGCGCCGGCCAGCGCAATGAAGGCGTCATCGGTTACCAGGGTCCGGTCGCTCGCGAGTATCTCGGCGAGAATCGATTCCTTGTCCGCTGGGCCGCCGCTAAATCCCAGGCAGGCGCTGGTGAAGCGCACGCTTGCGGCGTTCAGTCCAGCTTGCGCGCAGGCGGCCTGCAAGGACGACTGTAATCGCGCCACGAACTTGGCTCGGCCCTTCCGCGAGCGCCCACGTGATTGCACGGTCCGCCGCGTGCCAATGCCGACCACCCGGCCGTTTTCGTCGCCAATGATCGCGGTGGTGCTGGATTGGCCGCCATCGACACCAAGAAAATATTCGGGCATTTAATTAAGGATGCGACATTACTGAATGTGGAAGAGCCGCACGTCGCCCGCCGCTCCCGCCAGCGTCAGCCCCCAGGCTGACGGATAGCGCAGCAAATCGCCGGCGCCCGGATTGTCGGGCTTGATGAGTACGTAATGGATGCCGCGGGCCTTCAGTTCCGCGGTGGCCGCCATGTCGCAGGCTGGTCGCGGATGGGCCGCCTGGATTCCACCGGGTGATCGGAAAGCGTAATCCATGATGCCGTCCGCGCCCATGCCCTCCAGTTTCATTTGAATCGCGTCCGCAATCGTCGGACGTCTCCACCACTACCGCGCCGGCGGCTTTGCAGCCGGCCGAAATCGACCTCGACATACATGCCCGGCGCCGCCGGCTGCCAGCTTCGCCAGCGCGTCACGGGACTATTGTCGAACGCCAGTTGGACGTCCCAGGGGTTGGGATGCGCGGTCAGCCGCCAGGCCGCATCGCGCGGCAATTCAGCGTCGGGCCGTCGAAGACGCGCAACTCGGCGATGGACCACTGGTTGTCCGGCCAGGCTGGCGGTTTGGACCACTCGCAATTTCCGCAACTCGCGCGGCGCAAAATCGAATCGTCACGATGCGAGTGGGCTGGAATACGCGGTACACCGGGGTCCACAAAATATCCTGCAGCAACTTCGTTGGAGGCGCTTTCGTAGCCGATCAGCAATTGGCGCGGCAGATACGATTGGCCGCCCTGGGCTGATGGCAAAGATCGGCTCAGCCAGGGGGAACCACGGAGCCGATCATGCGCGCGACGGCGTATTCTGGATCCTGGCTGAGATAGGTATCCTCGGGCTCCAGCCGAAGCGCCGCCCGGACCGGGACCCTTTCGATGCGATACGCGCCGGGCGTGCAGTAAAGATTGTAGACTCGCGGGCCAGCAAGTAAAGACATGCGCAACCAACAGAGCCGGCAGCAGCCAGCGCACGTTCGCGATGCCAGCGCGAGCGCGAGCGACACGAACGGCACGATGGGAATCAGGAAGCGCGTGCCGATATTGCTGAAGTAAGACGCTCCAAAGATGCCGGCCGCCAGCAACAGTTGACGCCCTTCGCGCAAGCGCAGCGCGAACAGAGCGATGGGAGCGAGCAAAAACAGCGGACCGAGGAAACCCTCCACATGATCGCCCTGTACGGTGATTTGCAGCGGAATTTGCCACTTACTGGCCAGATCGTAGCGAGCCAGATAGTCGCGCCAGGTCTCTTCAAACGAAATATGCACGTACGGGTTGGGAAAGATGCTGTTGGCGAGAGGCGAGACGGGATTCGCGACTTCGATCCAGTTCTTCACCATCCAGGGCAGGATGCATGCCGCTGCCAGAAGCGAGACCACCAGCACCGGCCGCAGCACTGGTTTCCGCTGCCGCCATAGTTTCCAGGCAATGAAGCCGAGGGCATAGGGCACGGCCAGAATCGCGGTATATTTCACCTCGTAACCGAAGCCCGCCAGGATGCCGATGGGCACCAGCATTTTCGGGTCGCGATTTTCGTCCCAGATCTGCAGCAGATAAAAGAGAGCGAATAAGACCGCCGCGAGCGCGACGTCGACGTAAGCGATGGAAGCGTCCAGCAGCACAATCGGACAGGCGTAGGTGAAAATAGCCGCGGCCACGCCCACGCCCGGGCGCCCGATGCTCCTGCCGTAAGACAAAATCAAAAATGCGAGCACCACCAGGAACGTGAAGTGAAGAACGCTGGCGGCGGAGTGGCGTCCAAAATCGAAAGCGAAGAGATAAAGCAGCTCGATACCCTGCGATAAGTTGGAGTAGATATCGGTGGTAATGCGCACGAATCCGTGCGCCTGCCGGTACTTGAGAACCTCGCCCAAGTGATAGGCCATGCCGTCGGTAGCTGTGCTCGGGCGCGAGCGCGCTGAAAAATCCCACGCAGGTGAAGGCGGCGAAGACTACAACCAAGACCCCGAGCCATAGTTTGGGCAGCGGCGGGAACTTCTTTCCTCGAAATCGAAGCGCTCCGGAATACACGGCGTAGCCGATGATCGCGAGGCCCAAAGCCAGCAAGATCCCGCGGCGCACCAGCCGGGTGATACTCAAGACGAACATGATCCCGCTCAGGCAGGCCGACCCGGCGACAAACGCAAGCAAGCGCTCTTCCCAGGCGTAAAAAACCAGCGACAACCTGCGGAACAGCAGCATGCCGAGCGACCAGGCGGTTGCCGCCGTGAACAGCGCGCCGAAGAGGACCGGGATCACTCGAAGCATGCTACCGAGCCACGGACGTGAGCGAGCGATGCCATCATTGTTGGAACCCCATGCGCACCAAAATAACGCCGAACTTGCCATGATCGCGCGGGGAGACGTATAGCTTGTCCACCGACATCCCGATCATGGTGTCCGAATCCACCGCGAGCCAATCGGAAGGAACCGGCTTATCGAAGTGCTTGAGGCCGGGCGTATCGTAGCGCACCTTATCGAGCAGCCTGCCATTCACCAGGTAGGTGATCTCCAGAGGGCCGGTGATCTTGAAGCTGTCTTCCCAGATAGCGAAGTCGGCATGGAACTGGAGCCCATCGGTGGAGAGCAGCAGCAATCGCACGGTGGGATTCTGGGAGGTCCAGCGCCAGGCAGGGTTGGACTGGCCATAAATGTCTTTGACGATATGGATGGCAACTGTCCTGATCGCTCATATCCACCATCAGGTCGTGGACAGGGTTGAACCCCTGCACGGGAGGGCGCTGCCGGGGAGGAGGATAACTTTCCGGAAGGCGATCGCAGGAGGCCAGACAGAGCGCCAAGCAGAGGAGTGCCAGAAACTTACCCGCGCCGCACTCCCGGTTGCGCGATGAGATCGATACACAGCCAGCCTGGATCAAGAAGATATTATGGCAGGGCGGCGCGCGCGATTCAGAAACCGGACTTCAGCTTATTGTCCTGCAGTGAGCCCAAAGTCATAACCGAGCCGAATCCAGCGATCGCCGGGTTCAAACACGGAAGCCAGCGCGTATTCGCCGGCTTTGAGGTCGGCGCGTGGTTTGATGGCCACAACATCGGGCGCCAGCGGCTGCAGGTCATAATCCGCTACATCTTTGGCGCGGAAATGCGCCCACTCCTGGAAATGCCTGCTGGTGGGCATGCGAAGCTCGCGATAATCCGACTTGGAAATGGCGCGAACCAGATACAAATCCACCGGCGTGATGCCGCGCAGATAAAAGGTAGGCCGCGCATCGTTGCTGATCTGGACGCTGGCGCGCGGTCCCGGGATCTCGGCTGTGGCGTGGTCCGAGCCCACGTTGAGGATTTCGAGAGCCACCGCTCTTCCCGCCTCGAAGGGCATAAGAACCGTGCGTGAAAGCGCCACCCATCCCTGGGCCGCGTGGAAATAGATGCCGCGCGCCGTGGGAAGTCCGGCAATGTCCGGGTTTTGGGTTTGGGCGGCCGGTGGATTTTCCTGCGCCGGTGACGCGACTGCGAGAAACGTGGCGCAGGCGATAAAGGAAGCGATGCAATTCTGAGGCGTCATAAGGAGCGGTAGACCTCTACTTATTATTTTAGGGCACGCGAAAAACTGGTGTTTCAGCGCCGCTGGCTGCATCATTGGGTGAAATGCCCCAAATGATGCCCCACAAAACAGGCCCGCAACTTCTTCGAGGCCGGGATCGAATGCCCAAATGCCGCGGCCCATGGCGTGCATGGATGGCGGGCACGGAACTAGCGGGTACATCGGAACAAGAGTGCTCGGTGACACGGACTCGGTGACGAATCCGATGTACCGCTAGGGTCGACCAGTTTGCATTTTAACCTCGTCGGAAGCAGCCGTGGTTACTGATCCGTTCGAATGGCGCGCCGGCAAGCCGGCCAATCCGATCCCGGATAGCGCCTCGGCCCTTGTGTTCGCAGCCATCCACCCTTGACAGCCCGTAAGTAGTTTGCTACATAGGGGTGGGAGCGTGCGAAGTGAAAACGACCTTGAACATCCTGGCATGGATTCTTGCTGTTCTGCTGGCAGTGGTTTTTGTATTTGCCGGCGGCGCCAAATTGCTCGGAGCACGCGCCATGGTTCAGGAATTCGCGCAAATCGGAATAGGGCAATGGTTTCGGTATTTCACCGGCATTCTGGAATTCAGCGGTGCGATCGGCGTGCTGATCCCGAAATACCGCACTTGGGCGGCGCTTCAGATTGCAATCGTGATGGTGGGTGCCACTGCCGCCAACATCTGGGTTCTGCATCTGCCACCCCTGGCTGGCCTGACGGCTTTCCTGCTGGCAGCAGCGCTGGCGCTCGCGTGGCTGCGGCGGCCGAAGGCACTGGGCGCAGTGGCGGCGTCATGAGTGCCGCCCCGCGCCTTTGGCAAACAGACCGCTCCAGGAATCGCCCAGGTTGAGCCATTGCGGTCTCGAGTAGCTGGACGAAATCTCGGCGGAATGCAGCAGTCCATGTCCGTGCGGGCAGGTGGACTCAGTGCCATACCATTCCAGGAACGTCCGTGAGGGAGTGCCGATGATAATCGGGCTGGTGAGCAAGCGAAGGCACATCGGACAGCGGCGCTGCTGATCGGTGATCACCCAGCGGAAGGCGAAAACCGCTGCCGCGGCGCCCGCAATGCCGGCGAATGCTCCCAGTGGTCTCGGGAGAATCTGAACCACCGATCCGCAGAGCACAATCGACTGCAGCAGCACGATCTTCAAAACCAGGAAAATCCCCCGGCGCAACGTGCTCGACCAGGACACAGAATAGCGACTGCCAGGCGCCCTCCACACCCACAGCACGGGGGGCAGAAGCAGACCAGAAAGCGTGAGCACTCCAATGCATACGCCAAGGTCGTGAGCTTTCCAGGGCGAAGCCGGCTCCAGGCGCGAAGCTAGCATGTGAAATGCGAAAAAGACGCTCAACGCCGCGATAGCGGACAGAAAGGCCAAGCAACTGAGAGGCGACTCCAGACGGATCCTGCTCCGCGTCACGGGGAGGCAATGATTGCGCCGCAGCCAAAACGAATCTCGAAAAGCGCCCATACAGAATAGCGTTGCCCGGCACTGGGGGATATACCAGAGCTCGGATCTCCATTCCTCCATCCATTCGGCGCGTTCATCGCCGGGCACAAGTAAGGATGCGACGCGAAGAATGGTGTGCTGCAGCGATCGACCGTTCATGCGCCGTCCACCTCCCCGGCCGCAACCAGCTTGGACAGCAGCGGATAGCGCTTTCTGGAGGCTTCCAGCGTTTTCTCGCCGGCGCGGCTGAGCTTATAGTATTTGCGCGGCGGCCGCTGCCCGGCATCCGCGACGGACTGACGCTCCCATTGGGATCGAATCAACTGATCACGTTCCATCCGCCGGAGTGCCGGGTACACCGTTCCACTCGGAAGACCCGTTGCCTCCATCACGGTATAGCCATAGATGTAGCCCGCCGCGATAGCTTGCAGCATCAAAGCGGAAGTATGGGAGAGTTTCGGCGCGTCTGCCATTGGTGGAATTATATCTATGTAGATATCTACCGGCAAGGAAGGAGGAACAAAGTGGTAAAGAAGCGCCGCAACGTTAATCTTTATTTAATGATCGGAATCATTGCCGGGTGCGCAGCCCCGAGCAGGCTATTAGTCGCATGTTTACAAATTGTTAGAAGCCGCAGCCAGCGAGACAGACTCTTACATTTACGGGCGTAACGTGCCCTTCTTCGACTCGTCTTAGTGAGTGTAAGGAGATTAGAAATACATGACCGGAAAAACGTTACTTATCGTTGGCGCAATGACACTTTCGAGCCTGGGCATTGCCAGCGCAAAATCGTACGACATTATCCTGGACCATGCCGCCAAAGCTGGCGCCACGGAGTTGAAACCCGGCGATTACAAGCTCAAGGTGCAAGGATCGCAAGCCGTCTTAACCGATACTCAGAACTCGAAGTCCTTCACCGTGCCAATCAAGGTGGAGAACAGCAAGAGAAAGTTCGCTAATACTTCCGTTGAAACAAATAATCAGGGCGGTGTGGCCAGCATCCAATCCATCGACCTGGGCGGCTCCCATACGCGGCTGATGGTCCAACAGTAAGCAAGCCTTTCTCGGGCTTTTTCTAAGGTAACTAGCGCAAAACGGAGCGCGGCGCGAAACCGTTCCTGGCCTGTTTGTGGTGCGCACCGCACCCTTTGCGCTTCTAAGGTAAAATTCCGTCACCAGTGGAAACGGCGGCGAACGCCGCAACGTCGCATTGAACAGCGCCCTCCTGGGGCGCAGAATCGACAAGGCCTATCCGCGTCCTTCTGTTGCTTCGAGAGGAACTAATGCGCGCGAAGTGTTTGCATGCCTGCGCCGCTGTTGCCGCGGTGATCTTTTGTGCAGCCGGCGCCCCGGCGCAAAGCAGCCGGATTACGCGTCCAGTGGATAATCAAACGCGAACGGTAGTGACGGGGAATATCCATCCCAAGGCGCTGACGGCCGCGCTGGCCGGAAACGACCAGGGACGTGTGGCGCCCTCGCTCGATATACCTTACATAACGCTTGCGCTGGCGCCGTCGGCGAGCCAGCAGGCCGCTCTCGACAAGTTGCTGGTGGAACAGCAGACGCCGGGCTCCCCGAATTACCATCACTGGCTCACGCCGGAAGAATACGGGCAGCAGTTCGGGGTGAACGATGCCGACCTTGGCAAGATCGCGGAATGGGTTCAGCAGCAGGGTCTGCAGGTGGTGTCGGTGGCGCGCGGGCGAAGCTGGATCGCGGTGAGCGGGACGGCGGCACAGGTGGAATCGGCCTTTCACACCGAAATCCACAATTACTTAGTCGGCGGCGAGACTCACTACGCGAACGCGTCGGCGCCGTCGGTGCCCGCGGCCTTCGGCTCGGTGGTGAAAGCCATTCGCGGCCTGAACGATTTCCGGTTAAAGCCGCGGCTGCGCGCGCCTTCCTCGAAAGCGGATCCCACCAAGCCGAATTACACGAGCGGTCAGGGCACTCACTACATCGCGCCCGACGATCTGGCCACCATCTATGATGTGGCGCCGTTGTACAACGCCGGAATCAACGGAACCGGCCAGAAGATCGCCATTGCGGGGCAGATCCAGGTGAATCTTTCCGACATCGAGGCGTTCCGCGGCAAATTCAATCTGCCGGCCAACGATCCACAGCCTCTGTTGGTGCCAGGTTCGAGGAACCCAGGAAGCAGCGCAACCTCAGGCGATCTTGCCGAGTCGGACCTGGATCTGGAATGGTCCGGCGCCGTGGCGCGCAACGCCACCATCATTTTTGTTTACTCGAGCGACGTAATGACATCGCTGCAGTATGCGATCGACCAGAAGCTTGCGCCAGTGGTGAGCGTGAGCTATGGCTCCTGCGAGCAGGAGACGCCCGCATCGGAGTACAACGCGTTCGTCCAATGGGGCGAGCAAGCCAACGCGGAAGGCATGACATGGTTCGCCGCCTCGGGCGACAACGGCGGGGCCGATTGTAACGATTCACAAAATCCGGGGCTGGCCGTCGACCTTCCCGGAAGCGTGCCGGAAGTGACCAGCGTAGGCGGCACGGAGTACACGGAAGGCAGCGGTGCGTATTGGAGCGCTACGAACAACGCGAACGGCGCATCGGCGCTGTCATACATTCCGGAGATGAGTTGGAACGATAGCGCGGCGGACAGTGAGCCGTCGGCGAGCGGCGGTGGCGCGAGCATTCTGTTTTCGAAACCTTCCTGGCAGACTGGGCCGGGCGTGCCCGCCGACAATGCGCGCCATGTTCCCGACGTATCGCTGAACGCATCCGACGCTCATGACGGCCATCTGGTCTACACCAGCGGAAGCCTCCAGGTTTACGGTGGGACATCGCTGTCGGCGCCATCGTTTGCCGGGCTGACCGCGCTGCTGAATCAAAAACTCGGCTCGGGCGGCGTGGGGAACATCAACCCGAATTTGTATTCGCTGGCGCGGTCGAACGCAGGCATCTTTCACGACGTGACGACGGGCAACAACATTGTCACCGTGGCTTGTTCGCGAAGGCAGCCGGACTGCGGGGCAACTCCGGTAGGCTATAACGCCGGTGTCGGGCTACGATCAGACCACCGGACTCGGGTCGGTGGATGGCTACAAGCTGGTGATGGGATGGAACGGCCAGGCTGTGGCCCCACCGCCTTCCACGCCACTCACCAACGTCACGCTACTGAGCAATTTGAGCACGGTGGCCCAAAACGAGGTGGTGTATTTGACGGCCACCGTCAGCGGGGCCGACGGGACCACGCCGTCCGGCTCGGTTTCGTTTTCGATTGCAGGCACGTCGTTGGGATCGGCCGCGTTGACCGGCTCGGCCGGGGTGGCGACGGCCACACTGGCGGTGAATGGTCTGCAATTGCCCGTGGGCACGGGAACCATCACGGCCACCTACAACGGCGCCGGCAGTGCGTCCGTGACAGTCAGCGTGACGGCGCCCGGATCGCGCTCGGCTGCCACGCCGGCAATCGCCAGCGTCAGCAACGGCGCCAGCTTTAAGCCGAGCTTTGCCCCAGGATCAGTCCTGAGCGTGTTCGGGTCCAACCTGTCCCCTGTTATAGCAAGTGCGTCCGCTGTACCGCTGCCGCTTTCGATCTCCGGAGTGGCCGTGCTGGTGAACGGAGTGGCCGCTCCGCTATATTACGCCGCCCCCGGCCAACTGAATGTACAGGTCCCTTATGAGACCACCGCTAACAGTCCGGCAGTGCTGAGCATCAACAACAACGGGCAGGTGACCACCCAGACGTTCCAGACAGCTGCCGCAGCCCCCGGGATTTTCACGGATTCCACAGGCGTGCTGGTTCCCACCCGGAGCGCGGCGCCTGGGCAGGAGATCGCTTTCTATATCACGGGTGCGGGGGCTGTTTCCCCGGCGATCGCGGATGGCGCGGCGCCCGCGGCATCCACCGTCCTGGCGGATCTTCCGAAGCCGCAGCAGACAGCGCGGGTCACGATCGGCGGAGTCCAGGCGGCTATCGATTTCATCGGAATTCCGCCCGGACTGGTCGGCGTGACACAGATCAACGTGCAAGTTCCCAACGGGATTGCAGCCGGCGCCCAGCCCGTGGTGGTAACGCTGGACGGCGCAGCCAGTCCCGCGGCGAAACTCACAATTACAAACTAGGGCTGGGGCTTTAGCGTTTGGCTACGTGGCCGCGCCCATCACGCATTTCATTTCCTTTGAAGTGGGAAACCTGATCGGGACGCCGTTCTGCCCGGTCGCCGTTGTGCGGCAGGCGCCCCTTGTAGCCGTGATGAACATCATAATGATTATTCACATGGCCCCGGAAGTCGTCATGCCCGTGAAACCAGGGGCCAACGCCAATGAAGGCGCCATCGGAAAACCACTCCGGGCCGTAATAGCCATAAGGAGCGCACGAGTAAGGAGCATAGTCATAATAGCCATAAGGACACACCGGAGCTGGTCCAATATTGACGGACACCTGTGCCTCCATTTTGGGCGGGGTCGCCATCAGGAAAATACCGGCGACAGCAGCTAGTGCCAGAAAGTTGATTTTATTCATAAGTTCTCCTTTGGAAATCATCTGAGGGGATATCATCTGGGGATCTCGCCCCCGCGCTTCCCCTGAAGATTGGATTCAAGCATTCCATCGTTGTTTCGTGATGGAGGGCGATAATTGGCAGTGAGGCGCGTAAGCATCCGATTCGATTGAAGTTCAAGTGCAATCAGCCCCGGCTCCGATGGGGAGTGTTCCCGCTCCGCAATCCGGCGCGGATTGAAGTGCGAGCCGTCCAACCAGGCGAATGCCAGGCTGCCGCCCAGCAGAGGGTGCAGCACCGCCAACGAAACCAGCGGCACGGCGTACCTTTTGGATTTCACTAAGGATTCCAGTACGCCGCGGACCGCGGTGCTGCGCGGAATGGTTCCCGGAACCTGCGGAATCGCGAAACTCGTGATTTGCAAATTCCGATGCCGTTTGCCGTAACTCAGCAGGCTCTTAGCGGCCTGCTTCGGCGTCATGATGCCCAGATCGCCAATGAAGCTGCGATGAACTGCGTGAGGATAGTAGAAGTCGACAGCCTGCCTCACGAAATCCGCGCAATTATGAAATAGAAGATTGAACCGGCTCTGGTTGGGGCGGGAATTGAACCTTTGAATGAACTGGTCGTCCCGCTTCGCCGTCGTCTGGATCCCAAAGGCGTAAATGGTCCGATCGTATGCCGCGCCGATCAGTTGTATCCAATCTCCATCCGGCGGGCAACCGCCCGGTGTATCGGGCGCCACATCCTCGAGATGCTTTCGCCGATAGGCGTCTCTCAAAGCCGCCGCCTGCTGGGGAGTTACCGCCGGCGGAATTTCATCCAGTTGGTCCACCGCATAGAGGTACGGCAACAGAGGAATCGCGATCCAATCGTAGCCCGAGACTCGATGATAACGGCTGATCACCACGCCTTGTTCTCCCGGATCGCATCGGCGCAACTCGAGCGGGGAGGCGGCACAAACGTGGGAAAGATAGATAGCGGCATGTCCGGTCGGATTCATGCCCCCGAAGGTCCCGAACGGTTCCTCCAACAATATTGTGACGCTGGCACGGGCCGTTCCCGCGCCACACAACAAGCCCCCGAGAAGCACTAGCGCCCAAGTTCGCACGGTAACGTCCTGCGCAACAGTGAAGCACCCAAACCACCACTATTGGGCCGCATAGAATCAATACGTGACCAATTTGTTCGCGCACCATTCCTTCCTTAGTTTGAAGAAATTGCCGCTGGGATCGGTACTCCGGCGAGGAATGTGTCACCGTTTCAAACCTGAAGCCGCGGAAAACAAATGGTAGACTCGTAGCGTTCCTCCGCCGATGTTTTTGTGATGAATTACAATCCTGTGTTTCGGTGGTTTTCCGCTTCTTCCGTCGTGTTAGTTTGCCTGCTTTCGTCCACGTATCTGCTCTCTTCCACAGATCTTCGGGCACGGCCGAATACGCCGCCTCTCCCTGCCTCACGTCCACCAGATCGCGCCGCGGGGCAATCACCGCCGCTCATCGTTATGGGATTCGTTGGCGGATTCGTCCGGCGCAACAACAGCATTCACCGGGAGGTGCAAGTCGCCGCCGATTTGCGAAAGGATTACCCATCGCGGATGCGAGTGAGGATCTTTGCGAACCACCTGGGCGGTCAGGCCCACCGGGAGATTCTAAGGCTGCTCGACACGGACCACGACGGCGCCCTGTCTGGGGATGAGAAGGCCCAAGCTCGCGTCGTTCTTTACGGGCATAGCTGGGGCGCGTCTGAATCCGTCAGCATGGCTCGAACGCTCCAAAAGGACGGAGTACCTGTATTGCTGACCATCCAGGTGGACAGCGTCGCGAAGCCTGGCGAGGATGACAGGCATATCCCGGCGAATGTAGCCCAAGCTGTCAATTTCTACCAGATGGACGGACTGCTTCACGGCCGCCGAACCATTCTGGCTGACGATCCCGCGCGAACGCGGATCCTCGGGAATTTTCAATTCGACTACAAGACCAAACCGGTCAATTGTGCCGGCTATCCCTGGTACGCCAGGATGTTCATGAGGCCTCACATCGAGATTGAATCCGATCCGGTTGTTTGGAATCGAGTGGAATCCCTCATTCGTTCGACGTTGCCATTCTCCGCCGATCATCCTTAAGAACATTTAAGCGAGACCCTGGCGTGACTCAGCGAGCGCGTTCCGTCCACGGCCATAGATGTACGGGTTGTTCACGCTCGCGCTGGCCGTTCGTAAATGTAGCAGGTTAGCCAAGCCGAGCCGCCACCCGGAAAGGTTTGCGGATGGTGCTTGTGTGGATGCGTGGAGCCGTCCGTCATGAGACGATACCAAAATACGCAAATAATCGCGGGACGGGACGCGGTTTCGACGTGCCTAGGCGGAGGAAAATGAATGACCAGGCCTTTGAAAATTGATCAAGTGCAATTTGGCGCCAAAGTTGGGCGTCACATGCAGGACTTTGGCCGTAATCCGGGGAGCGCCGCCGATCGGAAGTGGTTCATGGACCACATCCTTGACATCTACACGAACGCAGTCCAGTTTCGTGACGGGACCTTCTCCGGTCAAGGTGCGATCTCACCGTCGGGCGCGAATGCAAGAGGACCTGTTTGGTTCTATGCGAAGGGCGAGGACGTAGTGGTGACCGACAAGCACGACAATTTCGTCACCATCCTAAAAGACGGCACTAAGAATACCAGCTTTCGGTCGGCAAAGATTCTCCCCGCGCGACCGTGAGGATCGTCCCCACCCGCTCGTCAAGTGGCTGTGCCTAACGTCTTGAATGATGAATGGTAAGAGCCGGCGGCATGGTTAGTGCCTGGCTACCGGCGCAACCATCGACAGGCGCGACCATGGCCGGTGCACCCGGACGCGAGCGCCATCCAAACCCGCGCGCATCGCCAGCGCCCGTAGTTCGTCCTTTTTCAACGCCGCCGCCACCGAAATCTGCCCGTCGTTGATCGTGATATCGTGCCAGCCGAATACCCAGCGGGTACTGGGAAGGAAATGATAGGCCAGCGGACCGCGCTCCAGATCGATGGCCAGCACGGCACGGCGCGCCAGGCAACGGAAGCTGCGGAACAGCTCCACTACCTGGTCATCGCTGAAATGATGCAGGAACAATGAGCTGAACACAAAATCGAAACTGGCCGGCCGAAAGGGCAAACAGAACGCATCGGCCACCACTTTAGGATCGGCGGCCTGGGCCAGATGATCGCCCTTGTAATCGAGCGATGTAACGATCGCGCGCGGGTAGCGGCGCCGAATGGCCGCGCCCATGTCGCCTGAAGCAGCGCCGATATCGAGCACCGAAAAGCTGTCGCCGGGCTTCGCCACGCCGCCGAACAGTTTGCCCAGGACGTAGTAGCCGCCGAGATAGCGGTTAATCCGCGCCAGGTCCCGCAGGCTGGCGCGCGTCACGTCGGGCGGCGCGTGATCCAGCATCTCCGGCACGATGAAACGCTCCTGAAGGACACCGCCGTTCATCGATACTCCCACAGCACCCTTACATGATAAGATGCGGCAGTCAGTGGATGGATATTGTCACCGGTAATCTAGGCTGGATCGAAGCGATTTGCGGTCCGATGTTTTCAGGCAAGAGCGAAGAGCTGATACGGAGGCTGCGGCGCTCCATCATCGCCCGCAAGCGCGTCCAGGTTTTCAAACCCCTGATCGACGACCGCTATTCGAAAGACGAGATCGTTTCACACAACGATCTGCGCATGAAATCGCAGGCCATTGAGAGCGCCGCCGGCATTCTGCCGAAACTAAATTCGCGGACCGAAGTGGTGGGCATCGACGAAGCCAATTTTTTCGGCCCGGAATTGGCGGAAGTAGCGACGCATCTGGCCGATAGCGGCAAGCAGGTGATTGTCGCCGGCCTGGACACCGACTATATGGGCCGGCCCTTTCCACCCATGCCGGAACTGCTCAGCCTGGCCGAATCCATCACCAAGACCCTCGCTATCTGCGTGCGCTGCGGCAATCCCGCCAAGCATACCCAAAGGCTGGTGGAATCCACGGACCTGATCGTGGTGGGCGCCAGTGGAATGTACGAGGCGCGCTGCCGCCGTTGCTTTGAGCCGGGGATGCCTAAGCAAACGTTTCTGGACTTCGCGGTCCCGAGGAACAAGCCGTGAGAGTTAGCCCAGAATTCCGGTTTGGTGCGCTTTGATGTAAGCAAACAGCCGCTGGGAAAGCTCGCCTCTCTCATAAAACAATACGTCGCAGCGGTCCAGTGCGCGATCCCGCTTCACATTCTCTCTCGTCATGGCGGCATCGATTTCCGCCACGTTCAATTTCGTCAGCTCCAGCGAATCCAACGCTTGCTGCGTAATATCGGCGATCTCCACGCAGCCAATCCTGACCAGATCGTTGACGATGGCTGGAGCAAACCGGCGCGACGAGTTGCGGAAGAACTGGTCATACCCGCCGTTGTTCACCTCCCGCGACAGAGCCATCAACGAAAGAACCATCCGCTCGACGCCGGTCATTTTTGCCGGCTGAGACGCCTTTACTTTCTCCTGAATTGCGGCCTCTAACGCGAACAACAACCGATCGATCCCCTCGGTTCCCTCGAACGCCAGGATTTCGTCCACGGCTTGGCCGGAGTAGCCTTCCAGCCAGCCAAGATCCGCGAGGGAGTAGGCTGTGCCGGTAACTGTGGCCGTTTCACGCCAGGCTTTCACGATGGCCCTTCTCGATGCGTGAGATCCGGCGAACGCTTCGACCGCCTCCAACGCGAGGTCATCGATTCTCTTACCGGAAAGGTTTGCGAGCGCTTCCAATCGCCGCGCTAGTATGTCTGGCACTTCAATCGTCAAATTGGCCATGAGGATCTCCCAAATGGCCATCGGCAGATCGCCGCTGAAACCGGCGGCCCGAGCCATCCATCTAACCTGTTATATAACTGGTACTCTACGGATCAGAGGTCACATGTCCATTTTCCCGAACCCTAGCCCAGGCTCCGGCTCCGAACCACCGTATTCGCCTCCCCCGGCACCTCCCGCCGCGCCGCCTCCTTCTGCTCCGCCGCCCGGAGCACCCGCCTATTACGCACCGCCGCCGCAGTATTATCCGCCGCAACCGCCTCCACCAGCGCCCGCCAGCGGAGGATTGGCATGGAAATTCGGAATTGTGTTTGTGTTTGTGGCCGCCTTGATTGGCGCCAATGTCTACCTGTATATGCAGTTGGACAAAGTGAAGAAGGATCTGACGGCCGCCAACGACACCGCGCAATCCCGGATCGACAAGCTGGAAGAAGCGGCGAATGTGAGCACGCGCAGCAACAAGCGCACGGTGGAAGAATTACGCGACCAACTGGAACGCGCCCGCCGGCAAGCCAACCTGGCCGCCGGGCAGGCCAAAGATGAAGCGCTGAAGAGGGTGGACGAGACACGGGCGGCGCTCGAAGCAGCGCAGCAGAAGGCCAGTCAGCAGCTCTCCTCCGATATCTCGAAAGTGAAGGAGTCCACCGATACTCAGTTCTCGCAGGTGGGCAACGAAGTGACGTCCGTAAAGGGCGACGTGGCCGCGACGAAATCGCAACTGGAGAAGACCGTGGCCGATCTGAAGCGGGCCACCGGCGAACTGGACGGTCACAGCGTATTGATCGCCACCAACGGGAAGGAACTGGCGGCTCTGCAGGCGCTCGGCGAGCGCAACTACATTCAATTCACCATCGAAAAAAGCAAGCATCCTCAAAAGGTGGGGGACGTCCAGATCCTGTTGAAAAAGGCCGATCCCAAGAAGAACCGCTTCACCATCGAGCTCACCGCCGACGACAAGACGGTGGAGAAGAAAGATCGCGTCATCAACGAACCGATGCAGTTCATGACTTCGAAAGCCAGGCAGCCCTATGAGCTGGTGGTGAACGACGTGAAGAAGAACACCATCGTCGGATATTTGTCGATTCCGAAGGTGCTGAACACCAGGAACTAACCGGCCACTTCGGCGCGAATATCGCCCAGCGTCATCTGCTCGTGCGGGCGGGCGTGCTCGGTTCGCACGTAAGCCAGCGCTACCACTTTACCCGAGCGCCGGCGAATACGCCGCGGACGTGATCTCCGCCACGCCGGCCGTATCGATCTTAATTTCGCGCCGGGCGCCGGCGGCTCGTCGGTATCCAGAACCAGCGGCATCAGTACGCGATGGATCTGGCCGCGCGAGCGTACGCGCTCCACGATCTCCTGCCCCAAATAGCAGCCTTTGCTGAAATGCAGCGCGTGCGGCTGATTGGCTTCCTGCGCCAGAAACCGCTCGCTGATGTCTTCGCTGTAGCGGGGCTTGCCGTGCTCCAGGCGGACCACGCGAGCGGCTTCTGCATCGGCGGGCTCGGCGCCCGCGGCCTCCAGGCGCGAAATCAGGGCGGCTTTTTCGCCGACCGGTACGAACACGAAGAAACCCAGGCTGCCGGTAGAATTGAGGCGCGCGACAATCGATCCATTCCAATCCATGCTCGAATATTCGCCGTCCGGAATCGGCGCGCCGGCGCGCTCCATCACATGCAGCCGCTTGCGGGCCCTCCACCGCGATGGTCGCGGTGGCATCCGTTGCATCCTCCAGCGTGACATCGTCGGCGATGATGAAGCGGTCCAGGTGCTGGTAAAGCGGCTGGCGCGTTTCCGGCTCCACATCCAGCAAAAAATAATCCGGGCGGCACAAAATATTCGCGTCTGCCAGGACGCGGCCCTTGTCGTTCAGGAAAAACGCATAGCAGCCGGTGCCGGGCGTAAGCTGCTGGATGTGATTGGTGGTCATCGCGTGCAGCAAGCGCGCGCGATCTTCGCCGGTCAGTTTGATTTTGCCGCGCGCGGAAAGGTCCAGCCAGGCGGCGCGATTTCGAAGCGCTTCGTAGCCGGTCATTTCTCGTAGCTCTTCATTTCAATGACAAGTACCTCAGATAATCCGCAATCCCGATCACGATCAAACCGGAAATGGTAATGCTCAACGCGGTGCGGTTGCGCTTGGCCTCGCCCGAGCCGCGCACGGCGTAGAGGATCGCTGAAGCGGCAATGTGCAGCACGAACAGCAGCTTGATGCCCATCCAGATGTTGTAGGTGGGCGGATAGCTGGTCTTCGTCAGGTAGTTATACATCCCCGATCCGAGCACCGTGACCAGGACCGTAATCAGCAAGGGCCGAAAGCTGCTCACTGCCTTCGAGCCAACCAGCTCGCGCTCGGCGGTGCGGAAGCGAAGCCAGCGCCGGCGCCAGCACGAAGCGCGCATAAATGAACCCGCCGATCAGCGTGACCACCGAAGCGATATGAATCCAGCGCATCGAGATGGCCGAGCACCGCGCGCAGAGTTGGGTCCATAATTCGAGTATACGATCATGCTCCACGAAATCCTTCCTGTCGGCCTGCTGCAGTGCAATTGTTCCATCTTCGGCGACGAAGCGAGCGGCGAAGCGGTGGTGATCGATCCGGGCGACGAGATCGGGCGCATTACGGCCGATTCTCGAAAAGCATCACCTGCGCGTGAAAGCCATCATCATCACGCACGCGCATATCGATCACATCGGCGGCGCGCAGAAGCTGAAGGCGCTCACCGGCGCTCCGGTTTACATGAATTCCAACGATCAGGAGCTATACGATCACATCGATACGCAGGCGCAATGGCTGGGCATGGCGCCGCCGGCCAAGACGGATATCGACGTGAACGCGCGCGAAGGCGACAGCGTGAAACTGGGGCCGGCCGAATTCCATGTGCTGGAAACGCCGGGCCATACGCAAGGCAGCATCAGCCTGTGGATTCCCGCCGAGAACAAACTGGTGGCCGGCGATACGCTGTTTCTCGACAGCATCGGCCGCACGGATCTGCCAGGCGGCAACTCGCGCCAGATCCTGCGTTCGATTCACGACAAGCTGCTGCCGCTGGATGATGCCGTGGTTGTGATTCCGGGGCACGGGCAAAACACGACCATCGGCCGGGAGCGGCGCAGGAACCCGTTTTTGCGCGGCCTCTAAGCCGGAGCCAGAGAAGGAGCAGGCAGCCGTGAAAAAACCTCAACAGAAGGTTCACACTGCGCTCGGCCGAGCCGCGGTCCAGAGCTTTGCGCCAACGATCGCATGAATCAGATGCTGATCGAACATCTGGATCCAGCCGCATGGAAGGCCAAACCGCCCGGTAACGTGCGCACCATTGCGGCGATCTTCACGCACATGCACAATGTCCGCACCAAGTGGGTCAGGCTGACCGCTCCGCACCTGAAGGTTCCCCCACAGCTCAACCGCGTGCATTGCACGCCGCGGCAGGCCCGCGCCGGATTGGCCCAGAGCGCCTCTTGCTGCGCGGAAATGCTTACCGAAGCGCTGGGCGATGAGGGACGCGTCAAGAAGTTTCATAGAGACGGCTGGGCTCCGCCATGGCCGGTGGGTCCGGAAATGCTGTGCTATATGCTTTGTCACGAAGCCCACCATCGCGGCCAGGTGTGCATGCTGGCGCATCAGCTCGGGTTCCCTTTGCCGGACGAGGTGGCGCACGGGATCTGGAATTGGGAAAAGTTGTGGAGAGAGTGCGGGGCGTCCGGCGTGCCCGGCTCCGATTCCTAACGAATGCCGGCGGCGGTGCGCGCGCGCTTCGGATTATGTGCCGAAGGATGTTAACATCGTGGCGGATAGGTAGAACCCGTGAAAATCCCTATAAATCTACGTGATATTGTGTTTTTTGTTTTTGTGATAGCCTCCTCGCTGCCGGTCTTTGGCCAAGCCAAGTCCACCCCGGCGCCGGCCGATTTCAGCCCTTCTCTGAACGGCCCTGTGCGCGACCGGCCCCAGCCGACTGGCTGGCCTCCCAAGGGCCCGACACCTATGACCCCGGATGGAAAGCCCGATCTTTCCGGCGCTTGGGCGCCCAATGCGATCCGGCAGAATGTGGATCTGCGTGCCAGTCTGAAGGGAGAAGGCGTCGCGATTCCATTTCAGCCTTGGGCGGAGAAGCTCTATCTGGAGCGTAAGGCGAATTTCTCCAAGGATGATCCTGAGGGGCATTGCCTGCC
The DNA here is from genome assembly GCA_963761265.1 of Bryobacterales bacterium. Taxonomy (GTDB): domain Bacteria; phylum Acidobacteriota; class Terriglobia; order Bryobacterales; family Bryobacteraceae; genus Palsa-89. The sequence continues at coordinate 688,258 of CAVXGM010000010.1, read as the reverse complement.
TCCCGGTGTCCCCCGTATGACCACTACGCCTTACCCGTTCCGGATCATGCAAACGCCGAAACTGATCCTGATCGTCTATGAGGGCGGAGCTCACGTGTGGCGTCAGATCTTCATGGACGGCCGCTCGCATCCGGCGGACCCCAATCCAACCTGGTTAGGTGACTCCATCGGACACTGGGAAGGCGACACCCTGGTGGTAGATTCGGTCGGGTTCAACGGAGAATCGTGGCTGGATGAATCCGGCCTGCCCACCACCGAATCACTGCACGTGATCGAACGTTTTCGGCGTCCGGACCTGGGTCACCTGGAAATTGAAAACACCATCGATGACCCGAAGGCCTATACCAAGCCGTGGAGTTTTACAACCCACCCGGTCATGTTGAAGGGCGATCTTATGGAATACATCTGTCAAGAAAATAATAAGGACGTCCAGCACTTAGTTGGAAGTGGGAAATAGCTCTCGAATTTCTTGAGAATCACACAGGCCCAGGCCGTCAAGAGATGGCCCGTGGTCGCTAATTCACCCGCTCCTTGCGTTCCCCGTCACGACGTGAGATAGTCGTTTGGCTCGGAAAGGAGCCGGTCCGATGGCCGGAGCGCAACGGTAAGCGCGAGAATATTCCCTGAAGTTTCGCCTCTGGGGGACGGCAGATTCCCGGCGCCGAAGGTGGCAACCATTCTCTGGAAGACGACCTCCGAGAAGCAGTAGTCTGCTGTAAGTCGCGCCTGAAAGTGCCACGACGATCGGGATTTAAATAATGAGGCGCGTTCAGCCGGAACAAAACGATTGGCGCTGGTGGCCGGAGTGGCTGGTTTACGATCTGCGATTTGCGCTGCGCGGATTGCGGCGCGACCGGGCGTTCACGTTAGCCGCCATCGCGATGCTGGCGCTCGCCATCGGCCTGAACGTCACCGTGTTCGCGGTCATGAACACCATGCTGTTTCGCGGCTTTCCGCTCGCGAAGAGAAACAACCGCCTGGTTTACTTGCAGGAGCACGCGCCGAACGGGGCATGTTGCATCTCCTACCCGGACTTTGAGGACTGGCGTTCGCAGGCACATTCGTTTGAAGGGATGGCTTTCGTAGCCGACCGGAACATCAGCTTCAGCGACGGAGTTGGACGCCCCGTCGACATGGCCACGGCCACAGTCAGCACAAATGCCTTCCGGCTTTTGGGGGTATCGCCCATTCTGGGGAGAGACTTTGTGCCGGCGGATGAACTCCCGGGCGCGCTGCCGGTCGCGATCCTCAACTACGACTTTTGGGAAAGCCGGTTTGGCAAACGCGCCGACATTCTAAGCTTGGCCATGCATATCGACGGGGCGCCCGCCGCCATTGTTGGCGTGATGCCTAGGGGTTTCAATTTCCCGGTGGGGCAGCTCAATCTATGGATGCCGGTGGCCCACTCGCCTGAGCTGCGGCAAAGAGGCCTCACGCCAGGAGGTTTCTTTGTGTTTGGGCGGCTGCGGGATGCCGCCAACCTGCCAGAGGCTCGCGCGGAACTCGGGATCATCAACCGCCGGCTCGAAGCGGACTATCCAGCGACGAATCGCAACCTCGTCCCGGCGCTAAGCACGTATTCGCAATTCGCGGTCGGCCCGGATGCCCCGGTCATCTACGGCTCGCTCTGGGCGGCCGCGTGGTTCGTGTTCCTGATCGCCTGCGCCAACCTGGCCAATCTCACGCTGGCCCGAACCATGGGGCGATGGCGTGATTTTGCGACGCGGATTGCGCTCGGCGCGGGCCAGAGCCGCATGGTGCGCCAGATTCTGGTGGAGAATTTGATGCTTGCGGGCGTGGCCGGCGCGCTCGGCTGGAGGATCGCCCAATGGGGTGTGCGCACGTGGGCGGTGGAAACCGCGTCCCGCTACGAGTTACTCGACTACACGGTGGATTCCGGCACGCTGGCCTATTTAATCGCGATCTCGGCCGCAGCGGCGATTTTCGTTTCCCTGGCTCCGATTGTCAGGGTTTTGCACCTGAGTGTGAACAGCGCGCTCAAAAGCGACGCCCGCGGCGTAACGCAGGGTATGCGCGGCAAACATCTAGCCGCGGTGCTAGTGGCAGGGCAGATGGCTCTCGCCATTGTGCTGCTCTCGGGAGCGGGCGTTCTGGCGCGGAGCCTCTGGAACGTCGTCAGCGCCAAGACCGGCGTACGCGATCCCGAAAATATACTGGTTGGATCGATGAGGTTGCCCTCCGAAAAGTACCCGAGCCCGGCCGGCAGGTTGGCGTATTTCGATCGCCTGGAAGCGCAATTAAAGACGATCTCGGAAATTGAAGATGAGTCCGTGTCCAGCATCATTCCCGTGGATAATACAATCTCGCGGGCGTTCGAGATCGAGGGAACGCCCAGCACGCCCAACGGCGCGGAGACTGCCCAGTTCCTGAGCGTCGGATCGGACTACTTCCGAGTGGCGGGAGCGTCCGCGATCTCTGGCCGCGAATTCAATAACGGGGATCGCCCGACTGCGTTGCCGGTCGCCATTGTGAACCAAAGCTTTGCCGCCACGTTCTGGCCGGGCGAACAGCCGCTTGGCAAGCGCCTTCGCGTGGAGAATCGCAACAAGCCACGCGAGTGGAGGACGGTGGTGGGGGTGGTCCCCAATATCATGCAGGGAGATCCTACCCGGCAGCATTTCAAACCTCTGGTCTACGTACCTTTCCAGCAAGAACCGCCGGCGCGTGGCGCGTTTTTTCTGGTGCGCACGGGTGTGCCTCCCGAGCAGGTGGCGCGCGCCGTTCGAGCCGAGGTCCAGAAATTAGATCCCGATGTGACCTTGGAAGATTTCACCACGTTGAAGGCCAGCTTCGCGTTTCGTCGCGACCGCATGGATCCGGAGCATGCGGAGCTGGGCAAGCACGCCGCCGTGGCGCCTATCTTCGCCCTGATTGCCATGCTGCTGGCAGCCGCCGGGCTCTACGCCGTGATCGCGCATTCGGTGGGCCAGCGCACCAAGGAAATCGGCATTCGCATGGCGATCGGCGCGGCTGCCGAAGACATCCGCGGGATGGTCCTGCGCGATGGCATGTTCCCGGTGGCCACTGGTATGATCTTCGGCCTGGCGGCCTCCCTCGCAGTGAATCGCATTTTGCAATCGCAGTTGGTGGGCGTATCGCCGTATGACCCGCTTACGATGGCGGGCACGCCAGTGGTGCTGATCTTCGTGGCGTTGGTCGCCTGCCAGATTCCAGCGCGTCGGGCCATGAAGGTCGATCCGGCGGTCGCATTGCGGCACGAGTTTTGATACCATCGGCGGGAGTTCCGATCAAAAGCAGATGTCTTGACAAAATATCACATTAGATATAATCTAACTACTTGATGGACGCCGAGGCGATTAAACGGTCCTTGGAAGCCGGCGGCTTGCGGTGCACTCCGCAGCGCTACGCCGTGATGGCGTTTCTGATGCAACACAACCGTCATCCGACGGCCGCGGAAATCTTCGAAGCTGTGAATCGCTTGGATCCGCGCTCTTCCAGGGCCACAACTTATAACAATCTGCGGGACTTGGTGCAGGCTGGTCTGGTGCGCGAAGTGGCCGTGGAGGGCCGCGCCGCGCGCTTCGATGCGAAAGGCATGCGGCATCACCACTTCATCTGCGACCGCTGCGGCAATGTAGAGGACATTGAGTGGTGCGACGTACCCAAGCCTGCTTCGGGTTCCCTTGGCAAGCGTGTTCTTCGCGAATGCGAACTTATTTTCCGCGGGCTGTGCGCCAAGTGCGCTCCGCGGCACACTTCCCGTTCTGTGTCTTAGGCAGTGGCGATTGCCCGATTCACAAAGCTGGCCGAACATTTTTGACTGATTCGAAGAAAGGAAACAAACATGGAGCAACACACTACCGCAGCCGGGGCGTCCTTCCCCGAGCGAGAAGAGCAGAACATATTACCTGAAGCCCAATGCCCGGTCGCGGGCGGCCCTCGCAGACATACAGTGGCCGGAGCCCCCACGAACGCGGGCTGGTGGCCGAATCAACTGAACCTGAAGATCCTGCACCAGCACTCGCCGCTGTCCAATCCGATGGACGAGGAGTTCGATTACGCCAAGGAATTCAAGACCCTCGACCTGAACGCCGTGGTCAAGGATCTGAATACCTTGATGACGGACTCCCAGCCCTGGTGGCCGGCCGACTACGGTCACTATGGGCCGTTTTTTATTCGTATGGCATGGCACAGCGCCGGCACGTACCGCATCGGCGACGGGCGCGGCGGGGCAGGCGCCGGCACGCAGCGTTTTGCTCCTCTCAATAGCTGGCCGGACAATGCGAGCCTCGATAAGGCGCGCCGCTTGCTGTGGCCGATCAAGCAGAAGTATGGCAAGAAACTCTCGTGGGCCGATCTCATCGTTCTCGCGGGCAATGTCGCGTTGGAGTCGATGGGCTTCAAGACCTTCGGTTTTGCCGGCGGGCGCGTGGACGTCTGGGAGCCCGCGGAAGATATTTTCTGGGGGCCTGAGGGTAAGTGGCTGGGCGATGAGCGCTACAAGGGCGATCGCGAACTCGATAATCCTCTAGCCGCCGTTCAGATGGGTTTGATTTACGTGAATCCGGAGGGGCCCAATGGAAAACCGGATCCACTGGCCGCGGCAGTAGATATCCGGGAAACGTTCGCCCGCATGGCGATGAATGACGAAGAGACGGTCGCGCTCATCGCCGGTGGCCACACCTTCGGCAAAACCCATGGCGCTGCCGACGCGGGCAAATATGTCGGCTCCGAACCCGAGGGCGCCAGCATCGAAGAGCAAGGCCTCGGCTGGAAAAACAGTTATGGCAAAGGCAGCGGCGAGGATGCCATCACGAGCGGCATAGAGGTCACCTGGACCACTACCCCCGTGAAGTGGAGCAACAACTTCCTGGAAAACCTTTACTCCTATGAATGGGAACTCACCAAGAGCCCGGCCGGCGCGTTCCAGTGGACTCCCAAGAACGGCGCTGGAGCCGGCACCGTTCCTGGCGCCCACGATCCCTCGAAGAAGCGCGCCCCGGGAATGCTGACCACGGACCTCGCCCTGAAGATGGATCCTATCTATGCGCCGATCTCGAAGCGCTTTCGAGAACATCCGGAGGAGCTGGCGGACGCGTTCGCCAGGGCTTGGTATAAGCTTACGCATCGCGACATGGGGCCGATCGCGCGGTACCTCGGTCCATTGGTGCCCAAGGAAACGCTGCTCTGGCAGGATCCCGTTCCCGCGGTGGATCATGCCTTGATCGGCGAGCAGGACATGGCCGCTCTGAAGGCCAAGATTCTTGCGTCCGGATTGTCCATCTCCGAACTTGTTTCGACGGCCTGGGCGTCGGCGGCCACGTTCCGCGGCGGCGATAAACGCGGTGGCGCGAACGGCGCGCGTGTTCGCCTGGCCCCGCAGAAAGACTGGGAAGTGAACCAGCCGGCCCAACTGGCCAAAGTGCTGCAGAAGCTGGAAACGATCCAAAAGGAGTTCAATGCCTCTCAAGCCGGAACGCAGTCCAATGGCAAGGGAAAGAAAGTATCGCTTGCCGACCTGATCGTTCTGGGCGGCTGCGCGGCCGTTGAAGCGGCAGCGAAGAAAGCCGGGCACGACGTGAAAGTGCCTTTCACGCCGGGACGCACGGATGCTTCGCAAGAGCAGACCGATGTACACTCCTTTGCGCCGCTCGAACCGGTGGCTGACGGATTCCGGAACTATCTCCGGGGCGGGCACCCGATGGCGGCTGAGGAGCTGCTGGTGGATCGGGCGCAGTTGCTGACGTTGACTGCCCCGGAGATGACGGTTCTGGTGGGCGGCATGCGCGCGCTGAACGCGAACTTCGGGCAATCCAAAAACGGCGTCTTCACCGATCGGCCCGGGACGCTGACCAATGATTACTTTGTCAACCTGCTCGACATGCGGACGAAGTGGCAGCCATCTGGATCGGACGGCGTGTATGAGGGGCGAGATCGCGCGACGGACAAGGTCAAGTGGACCGGCACCCGTGTCGATCTTCTCTTTGGCTCGAATTCCCAGCTCCGGGCAATCGCGGAAGTCTATGCATGCGACGACTCGAAGGAGGCGTTCGTAAAGGACTTCGTGGCGGCGTGGAACAAGGTGATGAATCTGGATCGCTACGACGTTGCCTGAGCCCGGCGGAAAACTGCTCGGGGCGTCTGGTTCGGCTAAACGGGATGATGCGATTGGCCGGCGCATGCGCTTCGGCGCCGGCACAGCGTGGCCGGACAAAAATGAATCGTCCAGGGAATGAAAGCGGGTTGAGTTTTGGCATGGCACAGGACCAACCCAACACGTGTGAGCGGCAAAGGCAACAGACCAGGGATCGACAAATTTTTTCGAATCAGCGGAGGGTTTGGTCGGGGCGGGGCGATTTGAACGCCCGACCCCCTGCGCCCAAGGCAGGTGCGCTACCAGGCTGCGCTACGCCCCGACATTTGCTGCTCTTTTGATTTTAAACCACTTCCTAAATCTGCGATACGTCCGGCTTGCCCAAACGGAGCCGAAACCGCTCCGACCGTGGCTCCGATACCTGTGCACCACAGACCGGCGCGCGGGTATCTTGTGCTCATATGTCCGTCTAATTCCGGCCATGGAAGATGCAAAACTTCCGCTCCACGGCGTTCGATCAGGGCCGCCCCTGGATCGGCTCAGCATCATAACTGTACACTCCTTCCTCAATGCCAATGGATTTAGGGGTGTACGTGTAGAGCAGTCTGGAATTCCAACAAGATTTTGAACGCCGTTCCGCAACTACTTCCTTTTCCAATGGGAAACTGGTTCAACCCGCAGGACTTGGTGCACTTTGGTGTGGATGATAGAGTTTGTCAACATCGGCCGCCAAGCTAATATTGGACATGTCCACGTCGGAGTTGGGTCAGCCACCGAGGGGGCGAGCTGGTCATCTACTTCCTCGGGGATCCTGGACGGGTTCACCGACGCACCAATGCCAGGCCATATTGCCGTTTTCGACACACGAAATCAGCGGTGGTTTCAGAGCGGGACTCCTCGCGTCGCTGCGATCCGCGGCTTCTATGATTATTCACCCGGAAGCGAACCAAACAAAACCGCCGACGAGGTCTTCAGGGAATTCGAGGAGAAGTTCCCAAACATCATACGCGAGTTGGTCGGTAAGGCGTTCTCGGGCTGGCGGGCCATCTCGAATTTCTTCTCGGGTATGCTCAGATGCTGCGCGCCAGAACTGAGCTTTTTCGACAGCAGGAGTTGGCGCAAGCTCGTCATCCCACGATGCTCCGAGTGAAAGAGGTTTCTGAAGATCCAGCGACGGTGACCCAGGAAGCGGTCCAAGCCAGCGCCGAACAGTTGAAACGCTGCGCGAGAAACGCTGAGACATCCCGTCCGTGAGACATCCCGTCCGTTGCCAGCCTCGATGGAACCTGATATCGTGGACTGGCTCAATTGCCGGATAGTAATCAAATTTCGGAGAGCATCACATCATCAGCGCGGTAGGGTGTGGGGCCGCGGGGAGCAACAGGCGCAGACATTAGAATCTGATGCGGGCTGCTTGGAAGGTGACAACTCCGGAGGAGCGAGAAAAGCGTTTGGAACAACTGGCTCGCTTTTTGGAGCGCGATTATGAATCGGCCGCACACAGCTTGCGGGAGGGAATGGCGGAAATCCTCACCCTGCAGCGGCTCAAGCTGGCGCCCTCGCTGTACAAATGCCTGGCGACGGCCAACCTGATCGAGAGCTCGCGGAGCGGTGTGGCGCAAGTCCCGTCGTCAGTTTTTCAGTTGTTGCATGATATAAGCTCGGCCTTAGACAATCACTCGATTCGTTGTTTCCTAAACAGGAAAATCTATTTCTCGATCACGGAGGTTTAACGATGCGAAAACATTCTCTCTTGTTCCTTTCGTTGCTGGTTCCGGCCTTTTTCGTCCTCGGCGGATATGCCGTCGTTAAGGCTCAGCAAAAAACTTCTTCGACGGCCAGCGGGAAGCGCTGGTCTGATGCAGCCACCTGGCCTGACAAGAAGGTGCCCGGCAAAGACGACGTTGTCACCATTGAGAAGGACATGGACGTTGTCCTCGATGTCAGTCCGCCGCCGCTGCACGGCTTAAGGATCAACGGCAAACTGAGCTTCGCAGATAATAAAGATCTTGAACTGACCACCGAGTGGATCCTGGTGCACGGGGAGTTGGAGATTGGTACGGAAGCCAAGCCCCACAAGCGCAATGCGACCATTACCCTGACCAATAACGTCCCGGGTGAAGACATCGAAACAATGGGTGACCGCGGGATCATGATGATGGGCGGAACCCTGAGCCTGCACGGTACTGAGAAAAACTCCTGGACCAAGCTGACAAAAACAGCCGCCGCGGGTAGCAACACGATCGAAGTCTTGAATGCCGGTGACTGGAAAAAAGGCGACGTGATTGTAGTCGCGTCAACGGATTTCGATCCCCACCAGGCAGAGAGACGAACCATCTCCAGCATCTCTGGAAACGTGATTACGCTGGACCAGAAACTTCAATATATGCACTACGGCGAAGTCACCTTCGGCGTGGATGAGCGTGGTGAAGTCGGCATGCTGACACGCAATATCCTTATCCAGGCTTCACCCGACGCAGAAAAATCATTCAGTGGCGGGCATGTGATGGCGATGGTTGGGTCAACCATGAAAGTCTCCGGTGTCGAGTTCTTTCGAATGGGTCAGCACGAGAACCTTGCGCGGTATCCGATCCATTGGCATCTGGTGGGCGATGCGCCGGGGCAATACATTGAGAACTCCGCGATTCACGACACCTACAGCCGCTGTGTGACGGTACATGGTACGAACGATGTGCGGGTTGAGAACAATGTGGCGTACAACAACGTCGGTCACTGCTACTTCCTCGAAGATGGCGTGGAACACGGGAACCAGTATCATTGGAAACCTGGGGATCCTGACCAGGTGCAATCCCACCCGGCCCTGTAATCCGACCAACGCTCTGAACGGCTCCGGGGCCGGTCAGAATGCCACCGATCAGTTGATTCCTTCCGACAACACGGTGTCCACCTTCTGGATCACGAACCCCGACAATACTTACCGCGGGAATGTGTCCGCGGGTTCTGAGGAAACAGGCTTCTGGATCGCTTTGCCGGAACACCCAACGGGTAAGTTTGAAGGCACGGAGATCAGTGCGAAGACCTGGCCGCGCCGCACGCAACTGAAGGAGTTTTCCGGCAACGTCGCCCACTCCGACGTCGACGGGCTGATGTTCGATCGCGGACCCAATGCGCAGGGTAAATTCAACCTTGGCGGGAACACGCATCTGCCCTATGCGGATCCCAGCGACACCAACAGCGCGAGGCTGGAAACGGTGATCAAAGACTTTACCAGCTACAAGAACAGTGGCGCTGCCATCTGGGCCCGTGGCGAGAATCATGTGTTCACAGGGCCTGAAACTGGCCGACAGCGGTATCGGCTACACACATGCGTACCCTGGTGTGGCCCCGTACCACGGCGACTTTACCTCGAGAGTCGAGGACTCCCTGTTCGTGGGCGAAACCGACAATAAAGGCACCCCCAAAACCGAAGCGGAAATCGCGTATGGTCGAACCATGCCTCGCAAGGACGCTGATTACCCGATCCGTGGCTTCGAATACTACGACTTCACGCACCATCTTGTGAATGACACGTTCGTCAATTTTGTGGACAATGCCACTCGCAAAACCGGAGCCATCTCTTACCTGCTGTACACCAGCTTTCCAATCAGCACCAACAACGATGTCGAAGGCCTGAAATTCGAAAATGCCAAGCCGGTGTATTTCCCACCGACGGAGGATCGCCGATGGTCCTTCTCCGGTGAATTCGGAAGGTTTGGAGGCTGGAATGGCGCGGTGTTCCACGATATCGACGGGTCGGTCGGCGGCGTCCCCAATTCCTACATTGTGATTGACAATGGGATCGCGGACGATCCTCAACACTGTCAAATCAAGCCGGACTGGAACGCTGCCGTGTGTAAGGGCGATATGGGGCGCCTCGGGATTAACGCCGGCGGTGCCAGAGGCGGATTCGGCGGCGGATTCGGCGGCGGCCGCGGCGGAGGTCGTGGTGGACCTGGCGCTGCTGGAGGTCCTGTCGCGGCTGAGGGTCGTGGCGGACCGGGCGCTCCTGGCGCACCTGACGGTCCTGGCGGCCCTGGCGCCGCTGCAGCGCGAGGCGGATTTGGCGGAAGAGGAGGTTTCTTTGGAGGCCCACAGGTCACTCTCAGCCGCAATGGCAGGGAATTGAAGGTCAGCGGGGACACCACGGTACTCGCCGGTACCGAGATCCGGGCGGAAAGCGAATCGCCGTCCCTGAACATTAGCGTAAGGGAGCTGGACAAGGGCTCATGGGTTATCGTCGAATTACCGGGATACACCAGCGCAGCCACGGGCACGGCACAAACCAGCCTGGATGCGCTGCGCAGCGCCAGCGACACCTCGTACTACAAGGGCGATGGTTCACTCTGGGTCAAGCTTGTCTCTGACGGTGGCGGCGCTCGCCCCGGTCGTGGCGGCGGAACTGGAGGCAGTATCCAAGTCAGCAGGTAAGCTGACCGCCGCTTTATAAGGAAGAGCCCTCGGCGCAGGCCGGGGGCTTTCTATTCGCCTAAAGTGCGGCATGGTCTATAAGGCAGGAATCGGTGGACCGATGAAGCCGGTTCCCGATTGAAAGAACACTACTCAAGTTAACAGGAGGATGTCATGAACCTGAATTCCATTCGTCAGGCGACCGTCCGGGCGGGCGCGTTGGTGCTGTGCGGTCTCGTACTGGCAAGCGCACCGGCTGCGCGTGCGCAAGACAAGATGACTGCGCAGTCATTGATTGACCGGCAGCTGATCCTGGATCAGATCACGCGTTACTACTACAACTTCGGCAAAGTGGATCGGCAGAGCGAAGAGAGCTTTTATGCCGAGGACGGCGAGTTGATTCTCGGCACGAAGCACTACCAGGGCAAGGAAGGCATCAAGCAGGCATACAACCGTGCCCCCGCGGCGCCTCCAGCTGGCGCGGCATCTGCGGCTGGAGCGGCGCCTGCTGTCGCCGCAGCGCCCCCGCGCGAGAGGACTGCTTTCAACGTGGCGATCGAGAATCCGCTGATCATCGTGCACGGCGACACGGCCACCTCGCAGGTCATTTTCACCGAGTACCGGCAGGAGAAATTGGGCGATCCGATGAAGATGACGACTCAGGGAAAGGAGTACGCCACGTGGGTCAAGGTGAATGGCCAGTGGCTCTACAAGACCCGCCAGATCACGAGCGGCAGTAACCCGCCGGAAGGCTGGAAGGAATAAGCACCCGGCGCATTGGATGCTCAGGCGTCCGAACCGCTGTGCCCAGATCCAGAGGGGCTGGAGCCCATCAGCCGGAGATCGTCGTCCAGGCTGTCTCAACATCGCGGCCCACAAGGCGATAAGACCTTGTTCCTGGAAGGGCCCCCAAACTATTACGCAGACACACCTCGCTTCAGCCCTCTCTGTCGGCTGAAGCCGCGAGATCGCCGGGTGGCCAGTGCCAAATCCCACTGCAGCGTGTTACGTGCCAGTCGCGGGTGGAACCCGAGCGGCGATATGACGACAGTCCCAAACAAGATTCCGATTGGGCGATCACCACTCATCACGAACAATAAGTTATTCCAAATTCCTGAAGGATGATCAAAAAACCTCATGCGAGTTGTGCCTGGACGGGGGATACCACCCGGTCTGACGCTCCATCGAGCACGAGCCAAAATGCCAGTAAGGCGAGAACAAGATCGATCAGAAAGGCTCCGCTCCGCCCCAAGGGCGGGTTCGGGGCAAAGCCCGTGACCATTGGAAAGAAGAAGCCCATCGCTGCCAACGTGCCAGCGTAAGAAAGCCGCGGACTCGAGGTCGCAACCCAGGCGGCAACGGCGGCAATCACTGCGAATTGCAATAGGAAACCAGTTAGGGAGTCCACCAACGGAAGCAGCAGCCCGTGCGAGCCGAACCCCAAAACAATTCCTCCCAGAAGCAGCGCCGTAACACTGACAAACAACCTTTCATTGCGCGTTCCAGCGCCAACTGATAACGGCCGCGCAGCTACAATACATGTCTCCGCGCAAGCGCCCATGATCACAGGCCAAGCCACGCTGGAATCCAACACGTAGCAGAGCAAACCCGCGAGACACCCTTTCAGGGCGTACGCCGTGTACTCCCGATTTGAAAAGGCGTCCGGCACGAAAAATGGTTGACTGGATCTGGCGGCTGGCGCATTTCTTGTACGATCCAGATGCAGAGCAACCCATGCGACCGCCATGGCTACGAGCGTGCCCAACGCCACAACAAAGCTGAGCGCAAATGTCGAAGCCAAATGCGCCTCGGTGGGATTTGGCCGGTCCCAGATCAGCGTGAGAGCGACCGTTGCAGTGACACCAAATCCGAAGGTCACGCTGTCATTGGTCAGGGCTCGTTTGAGATAGAAGACCAGGTATAAGGTGAACGCCAGAAAGACGAAATGCAACACTTGATAGTCGTAAAAGAGTTGAACGCCCGCGGCGACGTAGACCACCGCCGCTGCGCTGGCCGCGACGGCCGCCAATCCATTCCGGACCAGCCACTCCGGCGTCTGGCGCGAGATCACGAAGGCATAGAAAATGCCCAAAAACGCGAAGGGAATCCGGAACGCCAGCACGATGATCGTAGTGATGGTGCATGCCGCCACCATGCGGGCAACTGTTTCGATCCGGCCGGGATAGGGCCGCAATTCATCGGACAGAATCTGCCCGATTCCGGCAGGCGCCGTTCCAGCAAGACTGTTGCGGAGCAATGGTTGCCATCAGGATCGCCCGGGTTGATTGCCCCGCAGCACCACCATCGCGGAAGCGCCGATGCGGAAATAATCCGGTGATGGATGGTCAATGCGAACGCGAACCGGGAAGCGCGTGGCCAGGTGCACCCAGTCTAGCGAGCGCTGCACATCCGGCAGGTCCCTGCGACGATTTCCCGATCAAGCTTTCATCCGGCGTCACGCCGAAACCGATGCTTTCGACCACGCCTTGAAATTTGCGGCCCGGCCGGGACATCAGGTAAACGTCCACTGGCGTGCCAGCTTGAATGTTCCGCAAGTCCGTCTCGCGGAAATTCGCGATCACCCACCAGGTGCGTGCATCGATCAGCGTGAATGCCTGCTGACCAACATGGGCGTAGGCACCTTCGGAAATGCTCAAATTGGTTACACGGGCGTCGAAGGGCGCATATACATTGCAGCGTTTGAGATTGTATTCCGCATCTTTCACCGCTGCTTCACGAGCCTGTCTCTGGCCGATTAGCGGGTCCAGGATACCCACGCTTTTGATCGACTGGTCCACTTGCGCCTGGCTCTGCTGGTAGGATGCGAGCGCTTCCTTCTGTTGTGCGACCGCCGAGCCCACTGGGCCTCTGCCAGCGCCAGCCGCGAACGGGCTTGACGAACCGCCTCGCCTTTTACGGATCGCGAAGTCCGCGCCTGATCCACCATGTCGACAGTTACGAATTGCTTCACTAACAGTGGTTCAAGCCGAAGCACGTTGTGATCGGCATAAGCGTAATCGGCCTGCTCCCGAGACAACCCGGCTTTGGCGGCATCCACGCTCGCCCGCGCTGCTTCGACGGTCGCGTCCGCACTGGCGATCTTAGCTTGAGAGCTGCTTGAATTCGCTCGCGCCGCCTGGACAGCGCTGGTCTGAGCCCCGATCGTCCGCTGCAGGTCCCGGATTTGGCCTTCCAAGGTCGCTTGCTGCGGACGTGCGGTTTCCAATTTGTATTGGTAGGGAACCGGATCGATCTGGAACAACAGTTCGCCTTTGCGCACGAACTGGTTGTCCGTAACATTGATCTTGATAATGCGGCCCTCCACTTCCGGCGCGATGCCGATGAGGTTGGCGAAGACCTCCGCGTCATCGGTCTGGGGGTCGACATGGAAGCGGCGGACAACCAGGAACACCGATGCCAGCGCCGCCGCAACGATCAAGATGCCGAGGAATCTGCCAAATATAGCGCGGCTCATACATACCTCAATATTGAAAGAACGCCAGCCAGATCGTGCACGCAAAGAGCGTCACCAGGCTGGGATAGACAATCAGGCGCGGCCCCAATTGGTCCTCGACGCCAACCCGGATGAGCAAGGATCGGGCGGCCAGCGTCAGAACCGAGGCAGCCGCGATACATATCATCCAGATCGGGAAGAATGACCCGAATAAATCAACCGATGGAGCGTATTCAAACATAGTTTTGTATCAATGCTGCGCGGCGCGAATCGGATCGGCCGCGCGAAATGCCAAATCAGCCAGCGCGATCAAAAGCTGGACACGCGCGCTGGCCTCCGCTGTGCGGGCGCGGGCCAGATCCCGCTGTGCGGTGGTGACGTCAATGAATGTCCGCACCCCGGCTTGGAACGACTGAGTAGCGGCGGAATAAGACTGCTCGGCGGCTTCGAGGAGCGCATCCGCTGCGCTTCGCTGATCCTGCGACGTTTTCCAGTTGGAGTAAGCCGTCCAGATTTCGTTTTCAATTTGATTCCGGGAAAGCGCTACTTGCGCCTGCGCTTCACGGCGCTGCGCTTCTGCGCGGTCCAGCTCATGGCGTCGAGCGCCGCCGTCGAAAATGGTCCAGTTCAGGTTCAATTGCGCCGAGTAGGGATAGATATGAGACGAAATCACTGGATTGAAGTTCTGGCTGCCGTAGGAATTCCTGTGGCCCCAATCACCGGAAAAACTGAGCGTTGGATAATAGGACGCACGGGCTCCTCGGATGGCCGCATCCGTGGAGCGAAGCCGGGCAACTTCGGCCAGCAAATCCGGCCTCTGGCTGAGCGCTCGCGCGATGATCGTTTGCACGGACTCCTCGACAGTCGCAGGCTGGGGCGCCGCGGAAACATCCTCTATTCGGAACGGAACCGACGGAGCGACATCCAGTACGTTCGCCAGCACACCATGCGCGATATCTTCGAGTCCGCGGATGGAGGCCAGCTCATATCGCGCCTGGGCGGTTGCAGCGCGTGCTTCCAAAACGTCTGGCAGAGTAGCCAGACCGTTGGCGAGCCTGGCCTCGATCGCCTGCTGCACCGTTTGCGCATCCGTCAGAGTCGCCTGAGCGGCTTCTTCCTGCGAGAGCGCGTCCAACAGGCGGTAGTAGGCTTCGGCGACCTCGTATATTACTTTTCGGTGTGCATCGTTGAAGGTGAAATCGGCGGCGAGCAGGCTGGCTCTGGCCTGATCGATGTTGGCGTCCCGTGCGCCGAAGTCAAAAACCGTATAGTTTACGCTTAACGTCGCGGGAAACGTGGCGAGATCCTGGTGATAGAACCTGGTCACGAACAGCGAATATTGGTTATATGACGCCGACTGCCAGCGCCGCCACTGTGGGAAACAAGGCGCTGCGGGCGATTCCGGAGGCTGCGGCTCTTTGCTTCGCCTGTTCCCAGACCGCGCGGGTTTCCGGGTTGTTCCTTTCCGCGATGTCAACCAGCTCGGGCAGCGTGTAGATGTGGCTGATATCCAGCATGGGTCTCGCGACCGAGGGAGTCCGCGCCATCTGGTCCTGAAAACGCGCATCCCGCGGCACCGGCCAAGCTCGATCCGGCGACGGCGGAGCTTGCTGTGCGCACACAGGAAGAATCAAGGTACATAAGAGAGCTCCAACACGCTGGGCATTCCAGAATCGACGCGCCATACACCTACTAGTGCTATTCGCTACGGGGGCCGAAGAAGTTACGGCCTCAGATCGAGCAATGAATCACTGAAGATATTTGTCGCGGCGCCGTAACTCTCACGGTTCGCCCAGCGAAGTACCATTCGTAAGCCCGGCTCTGGCTTGGCCACTCAATAAAAGGAGATCGCACAAATGCACTTGGGATACTGGTTCCAGTTTTGGTGGATGTTTCCGATAGCGCTCGCCATCTGCATCACCGTTTGAACGATGGGAGTCTCGGGGACCGTGCTATTCGTCCCCTTGTATACGATGGTTTTCCCGCTATTGGGACACCATCTGGAGCCCGTTCAGGCGGTAGAGGTCAGCCTGGTAACGGAGATCTTCGGCTTCATGAGCTCGGTCTCTGCCTTTTGGCGAGCGGGGTTCATTGATTTTCAGATCTCCCTGTTTGCCGTGATGCTTGCGGCCCCGCTGGCCATCGCCGGGGGATTAGTGTCCCATCTCCTGCCTGCAAATATTCTCTTGGCGGTGATTGGCTTCGCCCTCACCGGTTTCGGCTATCTTATGGTCGGTGAATCGGCCGAACATAATCTGGTGGAAGCGGACGGAGCTGTACAGCCTGCCGGTCCGGTTGGCCCAAAATCAAGGAGCACCGGGACCGTCAGGGACGCGTGTATCGCTACCGCCTGCTGAACGACCGCTGGCGCGCATCGGCAGCCGGTTTCGGCGGCATTCTTCAGGGGCTGGTAGGATTTTCAGCCGGCGAACTCAGCACTGTAGAGCAGGTGCTGCGCGGGATGCCGGTGCGGATCGCGGCCGGCAATTCCCACATGATCATTTTCGCCGCTGCGACTGCCGCCGCATTCACGCACTTGAGTGTAAGCGCCGCACAGGGCACAACAATTCCATGGAATATCATCGCCGCCTGCGCTCCCGCGGTGCTGATTGGCGGACAATTCGCAGGCATGTTGGCCGGCAGGATCCCTCAGGAGATCCTGCGCATGGTGTTAGCCGGCTTCTTAACCTTCATCGGCTTGATCAGCGCTTATCGCGCCTCGATGGGCACACGTCTGCACATCCCTGTTTGGGTGCTGGTGGTCAGCGTCGTTGTCTGCCTCACTGCTATCATTCTGGTGATCACGCGACAGAACCGGAAGCGGGCCGGTCTCAAAGCTTGTGAAGCTGCGGCCGGGTCATGTTGTTCCTGTGTCCCGCGACAGACGGAATTGACTGAGCCACCGGTAGCCCCGAGTAACGCATGTCAGGCTTTCAAAAAATCCTTATTGCGGTCGATGGTGAGGCGGTGTCGGCGCACGCCGCTCAAGTCGGCTTGCAGCTTGCTTGCTGCGTCACGGGCGAAGTGGCGCTGGTTCACGTTGTGGAACTGGCGCTAACTCATGCACCTGGCATCGCCGCCGAAGACTTGGTTGCCGAGGCCAAGAAGGACGGCAAAAGAATCCTGACGGCGGTTCAAGACAGCATATCGCCCTTATTTGCCGCGCGCGAATTCATTCGTGTCGGCAAGCCGGCGCACGAGATTCTCGGCGTGGCGCAAGGAATGGCCGGCGGATGTGATCGTGGTGGGATGCCATGGCCGTCATGGCATCCCACGAGTCTTGCTGGGAAGCGTGGCCGAGGCTGTGATGCGGCACGCCGATTGCCCAGTGCTCGTGATCCGAGGGAAAGTGAGTCATCAGGAGGGTTGAAGTGGCCCGAGCAACGTGGCAAGACGCCGTTCTGGCGGAAGGCAATGACATAGTAATTGTTGAGGGGAATTCCTATTTCCGCCGGGAAGACGTTCACTGGCAGTATCTCAAGCCAAGTGACCACACGACAGTATGCCTTGGAAAGGCACCGCGAATTACTTTGACGTCGAGGTAAACGGAAAACAAAACCGGAATGCGGCATGGTATTACCCATCCCCCAAGCCGGCCGCCGCGGAAATCCAAAATCGCATTGCTTTTTGGAAAGGCGTTCACGTGGAATCCGAATCTGCGGCTCAAACGATCGAAACTGGGATCAGTCTCTAAAACGGGCACGTCGCAGCATTGGTTTGCATCTGCTTCAGGAGGTCAAGAGGCATGGCGGGCGTCCCGGCGCCGGGCCTTGCAGGAACCTATTTTCTGATTGACGGGCGTAACTTTAGCGACTTGATTGACGAAGCAGGAATAGGACGGTCGATTTCAATACTCGAAGGGAGAAATAGGATGAAGACGATTTTGAAAGGCGTTTGCTTCACTGGTCTATGCGTTGGATTGGTTTCGTTGGCGCCCGCGGCAACCATGACAATGAATGGCATGATTAGCGACAGTATGTGCGGCGCGAGCCATGCCAAGATGATCGCAGCGCATCCCGGCATGACCGATCGGGCTTGCACCTTGGGTTGCATAAGCCACGGTGCGAAGTACGTGTTCGTGGCCGACGGCAAGGTGTATCAGATTGCAAACCAGAACCTGGCGGCCCTCAAAAAAGACGCTGGGGACTCCGTCAGCTTGACGGGCGACGTTAACGGTGACAGCATTACCGTCACCAAGCTGAAAATGCAGAAGAAGTGATTTGGCCGGGTTGATTGGGGCGCTCGGGCGATCTCGGCTGGAGCGCCTCTCCGTTTCCCCGGCGCCCTTGCGACGCGGGCTCTGGGATTATTCCGCATCAAGGTCGAAACGAAAATAGCGGGCTGCCTCAAGCTCACGGATCGACACATAGCTCGAATCGGAAGCGCCTGGCTCAGAGCATGGCCACGTTGGCGTTAGTGCAAGCATTGTGCCCGTGGAATCCCCGTTAGCGTCGTTACTGCCGGTTGCCATCTTTGGCCATGAGGCACGGAGCCGCGATTCGCGAGAGCTGGAGACAACTCCGTCACTAACGCGCGAGTCCGTCTAGCTGTTGCCGCAGCGGAAACGAGCGATCGGAGACAATGTGGAAGAGACGATGAGCGGATGGCGGCAATGGCTGGAGCAGCCCCAGAAAAGCCGGCTGCACAACGCGATTTTCCAGATCCACTTCATGGCCGGGGCGGTGGCTGGCGCATACCTTGCGCTCATGAGTGTTACGGGAAGCATCATCGTGTATCGCAACGAGCTGTCCCTGTGGCCCTCCATCCGATGGATTGTCAGGCTTCACACGACGCTTCTGGCCGGCGCGACCGGCCGTCTCGTGAATGGGTTCGGCGGAGCCTGTTTGACGTTGCTGTGTCTGACGGGAGCCATCATCTGGTGGCCGGGAGTCAAGCATTGGCGCCGGAGCCTGACGGTAAGCTGGGGAGCGCACTTCCCGCGCATCAATTGGGACCTGCATAGCGCTCTCGGGTTTTGGTGCTTTTTGTTTGTTCTGTTATGGGGCGTCTCGGGCGTCTATTTCGCCTTTCCGCACTGGTTTGACGCGCTGCTTTTAGTGGATCCCGCCGATCGGGTTACGGACCAGGCTTTGTTTTGGCTGTCGGAGTTGCACTTTGGAAGGTTCGACTGGTTCACCAAAGCCGTCTGGGCCATCTTGGGCTTAGTACCAGCGGCCTTGGCATTCACGGGAACTTTCATTTGCTGCCGCCGTGTAATCTACAAGAAGCCATCGAATCCCAACCTCTGAGTTCCGCGCTGCATCACCCGGCCCCGAGTTACGTCATGATTGATAAGACAGCGTAACTAAACCGGCCGGCCTTTCGAACTAAATGGGTGAGATACCGATTGAGGACCGCGAGCTAAGGGACCTAATGACGCGTTACCAGGATGCCGATGCGGCTGCTCTCGAAGAGTTGGTGGTGCGCATTTCCGCTCCTCTTCTCCGCTTCTTCGGCCGCTCAGGCATCGGACGGAACGATGCTGAAGATTTGTTACAGGACTGCTGGATAAGAATTCATCGCTCGCGCCATACCTACCGTTCTTCCGAGCCCGTTGATGCCATGGATCTATGCGATCGCACGGCACACTCGCCTGGACGCGTATCGGAAACAGCGGCGTCTGCAATCACGCGAGGTGCTGGTCGCGAGCATCCCCGAGGGCCTCCATCAAACAATGCCGGAGGCAGTGCCTGAACAGGACCTTTTCGAACGACTGGTCGCCAGCCTGCCTGATGCCCAGCGCGAGGTGATCGTGATGCTAAAGTTGTCCGGGATGAGCATCGAAGAGGTGGCCAGGGCGACATCGTCGACTCCCGGAGCTGTGAAGCAGAAAGCTCACCGCGCCTATACGGCCCTGCGCCGGGCTCTGGAAAAGGATCGGGAAAGTGGAAAATAATCCTAATGACAACAGCCTCGAACGCAGGTTGGAGAAGTGGGCGTCTGCGCCGCCCGACTCGCAGCTGCGCCCGGAAATTCGACGAAACGTTCAGGCCATGCTGACATCGTCTCTTACACCGGTGAAGCCGATTCCTTCTCAGAGCAGGCTTGTTTTTGTATTCCTCTCCGTGTTCACCGTGTGCGCCGCCGGGTTGATCGCGATCCTGAACAAGGCCGGCTTTCATCTCATGACGGGAGTTCAAATGGCCGTGATGGCGGCGATCCTGGCGAGTGGAGGAATTCTGTTCTCGCTCGCCCTGGCGTGGCGAATGGTTCCAGGCAGCCGCTGGGGTCTTCCGTTTTCGCTGGTGCTGACGCTTTCCGGTCTGGTCCCGACCGCGGGAATTGCGTTGCTCTTTCCGTGGCGGACATCCGGCGCTTTCGTTGCGGAAGGCTGGCCGTGTGCGGCTTTGGAACTGATCATCGCCATTCCGGCAGCCGTGGTGTACTGGCTGATCGCACGGCGAGGCGCCCTGTTCGCATCCCCTGGACTTGGCGCGACCTTGACCGGCTTAGCCGTTTTCCTGGCGTTGCTGCCCCTGCAGTTCCAGTGCATGTTCCAGCAGGCGCCTCATCTCCTGATCTGGCACGGCGGAATGGCGTTGCTCCTGATCGGGCTAGGCGCATTGATCGGCGAACTGGGACGGAGCAGGTGGACGTCCGGTAGATTTGGGCATTCACCTGGTCCTTGATCTGCTGCTTGCTTGCGGCCACTAGGCCACTCGCTTCCTGCGCATTTTGGGTTCGCTTCTTCGGAGGGGGAGAGGCAGCCGGCAATTGGGGAGGGGCGCCGGGCAAGGATGACTCAATGCCACGGCAAGGACTCGCCAAATCGAATGGCGGCTGGTATCGTGAAGTGGTGAAACGACCCGCGAAGACGAGAGACATGGCGGACTATGCCGATATGTTCGCGGCGATGGGGGCGGAACAGCGTTTGCAGATTATGCGGCTATTGCTGTCGGCACATCCCCAAGGAATGGTCGTGGGAGACGTTTTGGCCGAGCTGAAGATCGCACCGTCTACTCTCTCACACCACCTTGAGAAACTGAAGCACGAGGGCCTGGTGAGCGTCCGCCGCGATACGAAATTTCTCTGGTATAGCGCGAATACTGACGCACTTCAGAATCTGATCGCTTTCCTTTATTCCGAGTGCTGCTCGCGGTCAAACGCAATCCAGCCAGACCTGCTGATCCGCCTCTGTAAATAGCCATCTCGGTTTCGCCAACAGTCCAGATTCCCTGACACGGCTGGTCCAGTGTGCATCATTTTCAATATGCCGGGCCTGGAGCAACAACTCACGCGCTGGCAAAAGCCTGCGATGGTCATTCGAATCTCCCCGCGTTGGAGTAACAGGCACAATCGGATAGTTCGACCCAGTGAGTACCAGACCATCCACTGATCGTGCCTCGACTACCAGCTACGGTTTGCACATCCCGCCCCCGTTTTACGCCCTCGGATATATTGGAGTGGCAGCACCCGGATCGATTACTCATCCAGCGGCAACCTCGAGATTAAGCAGTTGAAGCGGTGCGCGGAAAGCTGAAGTTCCTAAAGGACACTTTGGCGGCGGCGCGCGAACCACAAGCCAGCCAAGCCCAGTGCCATAAACCAAACGAGTGCCGGTTCCGGAACGAACGTGAGAGTTCCCGATGTCACTTGCAAGCCAGGAGGCGTGCCGATGTTGTACTTCAGCGTACTACCAGAGCCCAATAGCGTAACGGTGGACACACCATTAGCCAAGAACGTTTGGACCTGTGTTCCGGCTGAGTCCCAGGAGCGTGGCGTCATCGCAGCTGAATTCCCCGGCGTGCTGGTAGCGTCGCAGGTTCCGCTGACAACCCAGAGCGCCAGAAGCCCGTAATTTGTAGAGGGGTTTCCCGAAGGATACGTGTTCCCCGGCAAAAAGACCGTGGGCAATGTGGGATAGTCCAGGGCTTCACCCAGGGTGTACGTTGTAGCACCGTACGTCAGGCTAAATGAATCCAAACCGTGGCCGTAGTCAGCATAGGAACCGAAGCCGTCTGAGGCGGTGGCCGACGGGTCATAGGTGAGACTGCCGGTCCCAATAGTGCTCGCGACATCAATATCAAAATTCACTGTGACGGTGTCGGCCATCACCGAAAGAGAGAGAGCTGCCAAGACGGCGCCCAAACCCAGCCACCGGGTGGACCGGGCAATCACTTTGACACAGTAAGAAGGCAGCATCGTAAGGAGATTATAGGAGAAATCGATCTTACAAACAATTGCTCCCGGTACCGTTGCTGCTAGCAACATCGCGAGAAGTACTACCAGTACTAAAGAGGCCATTCCGGGGCTGTTCAAATAAAAGTCGCCGGGGGTATTATTAGTAATCGAATTGAGCGTTCTCTTTTTCCGGGGTGTGTCCGGTGTGCGTCAGTTCGGTTTTTGACGGAGGAAAACGATGAATATGACGCGTTGGCTTATTGTCGCCGCATGCGGTGTGCTCGCTTGCACTTTGGCTCAAGCGGACAGTGTACCACCGCCCACCGGACATTACCTGATTGATCTGGAGGCGTGGGACGCAAACCAGGAGTTTGGGTTTACTCCCAACCCCAGTTCGATTCCGATTGACGAGCTCTCCGGGTGTCTTCCAGTAGGTGACTTCTGCGGCGACGCTTCAATCAGAGTCGACGCTGGCGGGGGCAGCACTCCAGAGAGTGGGTCGTTCGATTTCTCCGCGGGCCCAACGGGAACCCAGACATTGTATTTTGACAACACCGGAGCGCCGATCACCTCGATCGAGATCCAGGCTACTATACCGACCGATGAATTAGGTCCAAACAACGACTATAGCTGTAGCGGCGGCGCCATCTTCGAGGATTGCGGATTTTTTATCGAGGACCCGCCGGGTACCGAAACCCTCGACATATTTTTCTACAATGCGTACAGCTCCGGCGGCATCCCCAGCACTGTTGCCGGAGCCATCGCAATGGATGTTTCTAGTGCTGTTTGCGGTTGCCGCGATGATCGTGGTGCGGCCGCGCAGAAAGATTGGCTATTTCGTTTTCCGCTCAAACTCAGCGATTAGCTTGTCCAACTCGGGATTCGTAGCCAGAACCCTTCAGCTCCGGATCGTTCTTGGCTAGCTCTGTACCGAATAGCCGTTCTGCAAGGCGCGCGCAAGCTGGACAGAGCCTCGGCCTGTTGCCCGGCGGTCGCATCGATCACCGCTTCCTTGCGCATGAGCTCATTGTCCTTGGCATCGATGCTGCGCGCGCGGCGGATGAACTCGATCCTTTCTTGGAATCTCCGCTCTTGGCATAATAGAACGCCAAATCGCCCAGCGTGGCAGCGTCCTGCGGATTCACTCGAAGCGCCTTGAGGGCCAGCGCGATGGCCTGATCATAAGCGGGCTTGGCCTTGGCCTTGTCCCCGGACAAGCGATAGGCATCGCCAAGATCGCCCATCGCCTCATTGATCGTTGGGGTTCAGGGCCACCGCCTTCTGGAACATGGTGACAGCGTCAGCGAGATGCCCGAGATAGAGATAAGTCACGCCCAGATTGGAATAGAGGCTTTCCGAAGGTTCAATCTTCAGCGCCTTTCCATAGGCGACGATGGCATCGTTCCATTTCCCAGCCTGGAAATTGACGACCCCCAGGTTTTCATACCCCAGTTCCGAATCCGGCGCGAGCTTCACCACCTGCCCGAAAGCGTCCAGCGCCTTTTGGTATTGCCCGAGCTGGAAATAAACCGAGCCGAGCTTGTTGTGATTCAGCCAATAGTAGGGGTTCGCGTCAATGGCGCGCTGGTACGACTGGATGGCATCGTCCGCTTTCCCGGCCGCCAGGTAGGCATCCCCCAGGCGGCGATACCCTTCGTCGGAGTTGGGAGCCAGCTCCAGAGCTCGCTTCAGCTCGACGATCGCTTCCGTGGTCTTGCCCGTAGCGCGGTAAACGTTGCCTAACGCAAAGTGGACTTCCGGGAGTTCGTCGTTGAGCGTCTGCGCATGCTGGGCGGCGCTCAGCGCCTTCTGCGACCAGGCGGGCTCCTGGTTCAGGTTATACATGACCAGGCTGGCATCGGACAAACCGGCAAATGCGAGCGCGAAAGCGGGGTCCTTTTTGATGGCTTCCTCGTATAAATCCACCGCCGACTGCACTCGCTTTACGTCGCGCTTCCCGCGCAGTATGTCGCGCCCTTTGAGGTAGAGCTCGTAAGCCGCGACGTTTTCGGTAGGCCGCAGGGCGTTGCGCGCCAGCTCTTCGTCGGTGGCTTTCAGCTCCAGGGCAGTGACCAGATCGTTGTAAATCTGATCCTCAATCGTCAGCAGATCCTGGCGCACTCCCGAAAAATCTTTGGTCCACAGTTGTTTTCCAGTGGCGTCGCTCAGGCTCAGGACGGCGTCGATCTTGTCGCCCGCGCCGCCCTGCATGGTGCCCTGGATAATCAGCTTGGCGCCCAATTGGTGCGCGATCTTGGTCACCGGCTCGGATGCGTTGATCTTTTCCACCGCGGCGGGCGAAGACAGGTGGACGTTCTTCATCTGAAACAGCTTCGCCGAAAGCGAATCCACCACGCCCTCGGCCTCATACTTCAGCGTGGGATCGGCACCCAGCACGCGCAGCGGGAGCACCGCGACAAACTTGTCGTTCGGCGGCGGAAGCAGCGGACCGAACGGCGGGGCTACGCGGAGAAATCGGCCGTAACACACGCTCGCCGGAAGGCGCATGGTCAATCCGATCGCCACCAATAAAACAATCCCCATGCCGGCGAACATCCACTTCGAGTAGCCGGTTTCGGCGATGCGCAAGCGAACAATCCGCGTGGGCGGAGTGCCCGATTCCAGATCGTGCAATAGTTCGGTGCGCTTTGATAACGCAGCGCCGGATCCTTTTCCAGGCATTTCAGAATGATGATTGCGAGGTATTCGGGCGTCTCGGGATTGAGGAGGCGCGGATCCTTGGGCGCCTGCTGGACGTGCTGGAACATCACCTGCAGCGACGATTCGCCGGTGAACGGCACCTCACCGGTCGCCATTTCATACAGGATCACGCCCAGCGAGTAAATGATCGCTGCGATGGTCGGCCGGCTTCGATTCAGCCTGCTCGGGCGACATGTAACGCGGCGTTCCCAAAACTTCGCCCGCGCGGGTCATGGCCGTGGTTTTCGGCATCCAGCGATTTGGCCAAACCAAAATCGGAGACGTAGACGTGATCGTCCACCGTGATGAGGACGTTGCGCGGCTTCAGATCGCGATGCACCACACCTTCGGCGTGCGCGGCCTCCAGCGCGCCGGCCAATTGCTTGGCGATATTGATCACCCGCTCGGTCTGCAGCTTCCCCATTTTGGCGATCAACTCGTGCAGATCCATGCCTTGGATGTAGGCCATGGAAATGAACTTCACGCCGCCCACGTCGCCCAGATCGTGAATGCGCAGAATATTGCGGTGAGAAATGCGGCTGGCGAGCAGCAACTCCTGTTTGAAGCGCAGCAGGGAGCTGGCGTCTCGCGCCAGTTCCGGCCGGACCAGCTTTAGGGCAACCGTGCGATCCAGATCGCTGTCGTGCGCCTTGTACACCTTACCCATGCCGCCTTCGCCAATTTCGGATTCGATGCGGTAGCGTGGCCCGAATTGCGAACCGGGGCCCAGGGCGGACAGCGATATGGGAGCCTCTATTACGGTGGCGCTGGTATTCTGGCTGTTCCCCGAGGAACTGGATGCGCCGATCGTCTTGCTGTCTCCCAAAAGATCATCCAAAATCTCGCGAACGTTTTGATATCGCTTGTTGACATCACGTTCCAGGCATCTGCCCACCACAGCGCCCAACGAAGCGGGAATGCTGGGATCGAGCTCGGTGACCGGCGTGGCGTTCTGCTGCACGCGCTGGAGCAGCTTCGCCATCAATGTGTCGGCCTGGAACGGCAATCGCCCCGTCAGCATTTCGTAGACGATGATGCCCAGGCTGAACAAATCCGACCGCGCGTCCACTTTTTCGGCGCGGGCTTGCTCGGGCGACATGTAGTCCGGCGTACCCATGAGGACGCCGGTGCGTGTCAGGCCCGACAACTCCATGGATCGGGCCAATCCAAAATCCATCAGCCACACTCGGCCCGCATCGTCCACCATGACGTTCTGCGGCTTCAAATCGCGATGGACCACGCCTTCCACGTGCGCGGCTTCCAACCCGCGGCAGATCTGCTGAAAGATGGGCACCACTTCGGCGGGCGGCAACTTCCCGCGTTCCACCAGGATGCTCTTCAGATCGCGCCCCTCGATGTAATCCATCGTGATGAACTTGCGTCCATCGGCGTTGCCGAGATCGAAGATCCGAACGACGTTCTTGTGCGTAACCTGGCGGGCGAGAATCAGTTCCTGCTTGAAACGGCGCAGGATATCAGGATGGCCGGCTAGCTCCGGGCGGATCACCTTGAGCGCTACCAGCCGGTCCAGCTCATGATCGCGCGCCTTGTATACGGCGCCCATGCCCCCTTCGCCCAGGCGTTTCAGGATCTCGTAGCGCTCGCCGAGAATCAGCCCTTCTTCTATAGGGCTGCTCGGATCGGAGGCGCCGGTGCGCTGTAGCGGCACGGACCAGCCGGTGCCCCCGACCACAGTGGGCGCGAGCGAAACTTCCGTAAACACCTGAGTGGCATCGGGATCGGTGGGCGGCGGCGGCGAAGCCTCAGCCACTAGCGTTGCGCTATCAATCCCAAAAGGCGTGCTGCACTTGGTACATAGACGCGATTCGGGCGGATTGCTCGTGTGGCAGGTTGGACATTCCACCATAATCAACAGCCTTAAGTTGCTGGGTGCCTACCTTCACGGTAACGCAGAACCAAGACTTGCGGCAATCGTTGCATAGTACTGGAACGACTAGAAACGAGATGAGCCCCCAAAAAAGTTGTCGCGCATGTCGGCCCCGGAACCCGGGACGCATGCGCGACGAAAAACTTTGGCTAACGAATAAAGCCTAGCTAGCTACTTCTTGTCGGTGTCGGCAGCGGGTTTCGTCTTTTTCGACTTCTTCTTCTTCTTGGTCTTGGGGGTGGATTCGGCCGGCTTATCCTGAGCCGCGAACAGGCTGACGGTTCCCATCAGGAACGACAGGCCGAGCATCAAAGTCATGAGTTTCTTCATTTTTGAGATCTCCTTAAGTGTCAGAAGCTATGTCGATAACTTCAGCACTATCATTTCAGCCAGAGATGAACCCAACCTTAAGACCCTATTAAAAACGCTTCATTTGCCGGATCGGTGACCAATCTTGGAGCACGCCAAAAATCCTTTGTATACTATTGAAAATACACACACTAATTAGATCGAATGCAATCGGCAATGCTGCTTGGGGGGCTTATCACATAGGATCGTTAGGAATGAAGAAAGCAGAGTTAGCCAAGCGCTTGGCCAAAGAATCCGGCATCTCCGCCGCTGCTGCCGCCGATCAATTGGATACCGTACTGACTGGGATACTGCGGCGAATCCGCCACGGACGGAGTGCTTCCCTTCCCGGCCTGGGAACGTTCTGGCCCGGAGCGAAACCAGAGTTCCATTTTGAACGGACCTTGCCGCCGGGGGCCCGGCTTGTCAAAGCTCCCAGAGCACGTAAGGCGTTGCTGTGAAAGGACCTCAGGCGAACGCAGCGTTGACCCGCCGCATCGCGCGCGTACTCCGCGAGGCACTGGAGCGTGGCGCATCGGTGGAAATCGACGGTCTGGGAACCCTGTTGCCGGGTGGGAAACATGGGTTCCGCTTCGTCGCGCAGAACCGGCCGCGCGTGTTTATCGCCTACGTCGAAGAGGATCTTTCGTTCGCCAGAAAGCTCTACCGCGCCTTTGAAGACAACGGTTTTCGCCCCTGGCTGGACAAAAAGCGACTGATGCCGGGACAGAACTGGCCGCGCGCCATCGAAACTGCCATTCAAACCTCCGACTTCTTTGTGGCGTGCTTTTCGCGCCGGGCCACGTCGAAGCGCGGCAGTTTCCATAGCGAACTGCGCTACGCGTTGTTTTGCGCGGCGAAAGTCCCGCTCGACGAGAT
Organism: Bryobacterales bacterium; assembly: GCA_963761265.1. Lineage (GTDB taxonomy): Bacteria > Acidobacteriota > Terriglobia > Bryobacterales > Bryobacteraceae > Palsa-89. The sequence goes on along the minus strand of CAVXGM010000010.1, from coordinate 660,385 downwards.
CTTTCTCATTCCCCTGCGCCTGAATGATTGCGCGGTGCCCAATCGGATCTCAAAGCAGATTCAATATCTGGATCTGTTTCCCGATTGGGAGACGGGCGTGAGGCGGCTGATCGCCGTGATTCAGGCGCAAGAGGAAAGCCGCAAACGGAAACAGCTACCGCTCGTGAGCTAGTTTTTTCTTGACGGATTCCGATTCCTTGCCGTCCGGAGAAAGCGCCAGGTATTTCGAGTATGCGTCGGCGGCCGCTTTCTTATCCTTCATTTTGTCTTCGCTTTCCCCAAGCCGCAGGAACGCTTCGGCATACGTCGGATTCCAAAGCGTAGCCTCCCGGAACCGGCTGGTGGACGCCTTGTAGTTGCCTTTTTTGAAATAGTACAGGCCGACCTTGAGATCCTTTTCGGCTTCGAGCGGATTGAAGGAGTAGGTTTTCGGCGCCAGGCTCTCGTCTTCTTCCGGCGGCTCCTGTTCTTGCTGTTGTTGCTGAGGTTTGCTTTGGCCGGAGGGCCTCTTCTTGAGCGTCGGTTCGTCCTGAGCAAAAAGAACCCCGGCCAGCAAAAACCCGATTACTGCTTTGCGCACCACAACCTCAAGTATAGCGAGGACCAAAAACGCTGCGGAAGAGCCCGATCATATCGGCGAAGGCCTGATCGGTGGCTTCGGCGTCATAGCGCGGCCCTTCGTCCCGCATGAAGGCGTGCTCGGCGGGGTAAAGCTTCATCGCGAAATTGACGTTCGACTCGCGGAGTTTGCGATCGATTTCAGCGCGCCCGGTTTCCGGCACATGCGGATCGGCGCTACCCCAGACCATCAGCAGCTTTCCGCGAATCTGGCCGGCGCGGGCCAGCGATCCAGCATCCGGATCGCGGCCCAGCTTTCCATCGTGAATGCCGGTGCCGTAAAAGCAGACCGTGGCGCGTACCTCCGGCTCTAGAGCGGCGCGAAAAGCTAAATGCCCGCCGATGCAGAAACCCATCGCGCCCAGTTGTCCGCCAGCTACTTGCGGATGCTTCGCCAAATAGTCCAACGCCGCGCGCCGATCCTGATCGAAATGCGCGACCGGTGTTTTGGCTGCGTCCTCCATGCCGCGCGTTCGTCCGGCGTCATCGAATGGAATGGGCGAACCGGCGGGCTCCACGCGATGATAGATTTCCGGCGCCAGGGCCACGAATCCGTAGCCCGCTAACCGGGACACCGAGCGCAACATGGGACCGGTGAGTTGGAAGATATCGGAATAGCAGAGGATGCCGGGATATTTTCCAGGGGCTTTGGGCGCGGCTACAAACATCCGCATTGGGACGCCGCCGGAGAGAAGGTCGACATGCTCTGTAGTGATGACCATTGGCTGCATGATACGTCAGGGCAACTGTGTATCCAAACATATGTATCCAAACATTGACGGGATCGGCGCTCTGTTATAGCCTGTCGCTAGTGATCGGGAACAATCAGCTGACCGCGTGGCAGCGCTGGGTTCGGCAGCCGCAGAAGATCTGGTTGCGCAGGGCGATTTTTCAAGTCCACTTATGGTGCGGCATCGCCCTCGGGCTTTACATCCTGATGATCAGCGTGACCGGCAGCGTGCTGGTGTATTGGAACGAGCTTTACCTAGCCGCGACACCCGATCCGATCGTTTCCACAGGATTCCGGGCCTCCGCTTGACCGACCAGCAACTCGCTGCCGACGCCCTGCACTGGTATCCGGGTTATCGAGTGGTCAAAATCGGCCACTCGCCGAATCCCGATCAGGCCGTGGATGTCGGCTTACAGCGGGGCGATCAGATCAAGCACCGGCTGTTCGATCCGCGCACCGGCAGCGATCTTGGCGATGCGGTGCCAATTGGCATGCGGGTTGTAGTCCACCGTGCTGGATCTGCACGACAATCTGCTCGCGGGCCAGACCGGCCGAATGGTGAACGGCATTGGCGCATTCGCCGCGCTAGCCGCTCGCCATCACCGGTCTGGTGATCTGGTGGCCGGGCAGCAAGACCTGGCGCCGCAGCTTAACGCTGCATCGCGGCGTGGGATGGAAGCGCCAGACCTGGCACTTGCACAGCATGATCGGTTTCTGGAGTTTTGGATTCACGGTGGTGTTTGGACTCAGCGGGATTTATCTCTGTTTCCCCGAAACGGTTCAAAGACCTCGCCGACCGGCTGGAGCCGCTCACTGCCGCGAACATGCGGTCGCGCCTGGTGGACCAGGTGATTTATTGGCTCGCATACTTGCATTTCGGCCGCATCAACGGCATCGGGATCCCTTGTCACGGCCCGGGGCTCTGCGACCAGGCGACGAAGGCGGTTTGGGCGCTCTTCGGACTTGCTCCCGCAGTGATGTTTGTGACCGGCGCCATCATGTGGTGGAATCGCGTGCTGCGTCCCCGTTTCTGAATCGATCAAGACGCGCAAACGGGCCATCCTGCGACCATAGAAGCAGCCCCCTGCAATGGAACTTCGGGAAAAAGCCGCACAACTGACTGGATGGAATACTGCATGCCGACCTTTAGAGCGGCAATTCCACTTCGATCTCGGTCCGCATCGCTGTCGGAGACGCGTTTAACTCAATATTTTCCCACCATAATTGGATCGCCTCAATCGCGCGGCCAGTCAGTTCGTCCATGGATTTCCCCGTGACCAGAATCGCCGGCAGCTCTGGAACATGGGCACTGTAACCGGACTCGTCGCCTTCAATAAGAAGCGAATACTTCCTTGTCATTCGGACTCTTCCTTGATTTTAGTCTGCTTGAGAATAGCTTTGTAGGTGCCCGGACGCACGTCATCGCCAAGCTTGCCGGATACCACCGTGATCCGCCCATCTGAGTAACGGAACACACGGTGATCGCCCTTGGTTCGGATGTGGAGCCAGCCGGCCTTCTCCAACTCCCTTATTACGTCACGGACCTTAAGCGGCACAACAACCAGCATAACGAGAGCCCCCAGGAAGGGCTGAGTAGTGGCGTTTTAGGCGGCCAGGATCAGTGCCACCTGCGACAATAGAAGCAGCCCCCTGCAATGGAACTTCGGGAAAAAGCCGCACAACTGCCTCTGCTGCCCGGCGTGTATCTGTACAAAGACCAGCACGGCGAGGTGATCTACGTCGGCAAGGCCAAGAACCTGCGGGCGCGCGTGCGCAGCTACTTTTCCGACGACCGGCTGGCCGACGTCCAAAACCGGCACGCTGATCTGCGGACGCCCGCGACATCGAATACATCCTGGTCGACAACAACAAAGAGGCGCTGGCGCTTGAAAACAACCTGATCAAGCAGTGGAAGCCGCGCTTCAACATCCTGCTGCGCGATGACAAGACGTTCCCGTACATCAAGCTGACCAGCGAGAAGTATCCGCGCGTGTACGTGACGCGCCGGCTGATCAAGGACGGGTCCACTTACTACGGCCCGTATTTTCCCGGCAACCTGGCGCATCGGCTGGTGCATTTCATTCATCGCCACTTCAAGGTGCCGTCCTGCAAGGTGGATTTCACGCGCACGCACACGCATCCGTGCCTGGAGTATCACATCCATCGCTGCCTGGGGCCGTGCGTCGCCAGGCTTGACCACCGACGAAGCCTACGCCGCCGCGGTTCGCGATGTGCGGCTGTTCCTGGAAGGCCGCCACAAGGATCTGGCGCGCGAGCTTGCGCGGCCGCATGCAGCCAGGCGTCGGAAGACACGCGCTTTGAAGAAGCGGCCGCGTCTGCGCGATCTGATCTCCACCGTCGAAGAGATGGAAGAAAAGCAGAAGATGGCCGCCGCCGAAGGCGAGAACATCGACATCCTGGCCTACTACGCCGAGCCGCCGCTGGTGGCCGCGAATCTGTTCCACCTGCGCAACGGCCGCATCGTCGACCGGCGCGAATATTTCTGGGAGGATCTGTTCGATTTCCAGCCCGCGAATTCTTCTCGTCGCTGCTCAAGCAGATTTATCTGAACGAACAGTACATCCCCAGCCGCATCCACGTGCCGGTGGATTTCGAGGATCGCGAGGCGCTGGAGGAACTGCTGAGCGAGAAACGCGGCCACAAAGTGGAAATCCAGATGCCGCAGCGCGGGCAGAAGAAGGCGCTGCTCGATCTGGTGGAGACCAACGCGAAGCACGCGTTCCAGCAGCGTTTCCGCATCATGCGCCCGTCGTCGAAAGCCATGCAGGAGGCGCTGCAGGACGCGCTGGGGCTGCCCGAACCGCCCAAGCGCATCGAGTGCTTCGACATCTCGCACATCCAGGGCACCGACAAAGTGGCCAGCATGGTGGTGTGGGAAGACGGGCGGATGAAGAAATCGGACTACCGCAAATTCATCATCCGCACGGTGGTGGGCAACGACGATTTCGCGTCCATGCGCGAAGTGGTGACGCGGCGCTATTCGCGCCTGCAGCAGGAGAACAAGCCGTTCCCGAGCCTGATCCTGATCGACGGCGGCCTGGGCCAGTTGCACGCGGCGGCGGAAGCGCTGGAAGCGATCGGCGTGATCAATCAGCCGCTGGCGTCCATCGCCAAGCGCGAAGAGATCATCTACGTCTACGGCCAGGAGGACGAGCCGATCAAGCTGGATCACTATTCGCCGGTGCTGCACCTGGTCCAGCAAGTGCGCGACGAGGCGCATCGCTTCGCGGTGACGTTCCATCGAACGCGGCGCAGCGCCGCGCGGCTTGACCTCGGAGCTGGAGCAGGTGGACGGCATCGGCGCGAAGACCATCGCCAAGCTGCTGCGCGAATTCGGCAGCCTGGAGCGCGTTCGCGAAGCTTCGATCGAGGAACTGGCAAAAGTGATCGGTCCGGCCGCCGCCCGCCGGCTGCGCGATTACTACAACCTGGCGGGAGCCGCCGAGCTGAAAGTCTTAAACTAGCGGCATCTGCTATGCTCAAGCAGTGCCGAAGCCGGTAAAACGGCTCCAACCGCGGTCCTATCACGCCTTTCGCTGCATCGGCGCCGATTGCGAGGACACCTGCTGCGTCGGTTGGATCGTCAACGTCGACAAACCTACCTACGAAGCCTACCAGCGCTGCGAAGATCCCGAGCTTGGCCCGCGCCTGCACGAGCTGGTGACTATCAACACCGAAAAAACCAGCGACGACAACTTTGCCCGCATCAAGCTTTCCGGACCCGGTTGCCCGTTTCTCGCCGAAGGCTGGTGCTCCATTCAGAAGAAGCTCGGCGAAGAATACCTGCCCATCATGTGCTCGCACTATCCGCGCGTCATGAACATCGTGGACGACGTGCTCCAACGATCGCTCGACTTGTCGTGCCCCGAAGCCGCCCGCATCGTGCTGCTGGACCCGAATCCCATGGAGTTCGACGAAGAGGAGGGCCCGCCGCGCGACCCGCGCCTCGGCACACCTTCCGTGCTGCGAACGACGGACGGCAAGATCCGATCAAACCGTACCGCTATTTTCGCGAGATTCGCGACTTCGTCATCTGGCTGCTGCAATACCGCGCCTATCCTCTGTGGAAGCGGCTGGTGATCCTCGGCTCGCTCTGCGACCAGCTCCAGGAAACGGCCGACGGCGGGCCAGTAGCGACGAAACTCCCGAGGTTCTCGAAGCCTACCGCGACGCCGTGGAGCACGATCTGTTTGACGAAGCGGTGAACACCCATCGTCCCGCAACCGGCGAAACAACTGGAGCTGGTTCTGGAGCTGATCGTCGGACGCATCAGCTCCGATTTCACGGCCCCGCGCGCTGCTGGCGTGCTACCAGAAATTCATGCAGAGCATGGAGTGGACCGCCGAATCGAGCATGGACGATATCGGCAGCCGCTATGCCGGCGGCCCATTCGCAATACTACGCGCCGTTCCTGAGCCGGCACGCCACATGCTGGAGCATTACCTGGTCAGCTACGTTCACCGGACGCTGTTTCCGCTGGGTCCGCAAGAGAGCACGCGCGGCCTCAGCATCCATCACATCGCGAACACCATTCGCGATCAATACATGCTCATGATGGTCCATTACGGCATCATCCAGACTCTGCTGATCGGGATGGCCGCCTTGCACAAAGAGGAGTTCGGCACCAAGGAAGCAATCCAGGTGATTCAGTCCTACACCAAGGCGTTTGAACACAGCCCTTCGTTCCCCGAACGCGCGCTCAAAATCCTCGCGGAAAAGGGCCTGAAGAGCTGCACCACTTTGGCGATTTTGATACGCAACTGAAATGGCCGTCGGATGAACACGGATCAACACGATTCGGAAGAAAACTGTTCATTTGCGTTGTATCTGTGGCCCTAATGTCTGAAATGCCGGACGCCGGTGAACACCATCGCCAGGCCCAATCGATTCGCCGCCGCGATCACCTTCTCATCGCGCACCGAGCCGCCGGGCTGGATCACGGCCGTGATGCCGTGCTTGGCCGCCTCTTCCACGCCGTCCGGGAACGGGAAATACGCGTCGGAGGCCAGCACGGTGCCCTCCAGCGGCAGCAGCGCCTTCATCGCGCCCACCTTCACCGCATCCACGCGGCTCATCTGCCCGGCGCCCACGCTGACCGTCTGCCCGTCGCGCGCGTAAACAATCGCGTTCGACTTCACGTGCTTGCACACTTTCCAGGCGAATTCGAGCGCGCGCCATTCTTCTTCGCGTCGGCGCTCGTTCGGTCTTCACCTGGCATTCGCCGCGCTCCAGCCGGTGCGTATCCGGCGTCTGCACCAGGTATCCGCCGCTGATCGATTTCACCACCGGCTCTTCCGGGCGCGCGCGAGACAGCCAGCAGCCGCAAGTTCTTCTTGGCCGCGAGCAACTCCCGCGCGGCCGGCGTCATAGCCGGGCGCGGCGATCGCTTCGACAAACGTTTTCGCGATTTCCTCGGCAGTTTCGCGATCCACCGCGCGATTGAACGCCAGCACGCTGCCAAAGGCCGAAACCGGATCGGCCTCAAACGCCCGCCGGTAGCTCTCGGCAAGCGTCGATCCTTCGGCGCATCCGCAGGGATTGGTGTGCTTGATGACGGCCGACGCCGGCCGGTCGAACTCCCGAATCAGTTGCCAGGCCGCGTCCAGATCCACCAGGTTGTTGTAGGAAAGCTCCTTGCCTTGCAATTGCTCGGCGGCGGCGATGCCGCCCAGCCGGTTCGAATAGAGCGCCGCCTTCTGATGCGGATTCTCGCCGTAGCGCAGGTCGAGGGCGCGCGGCGCGCGAATGTCCAGAAACGCGGGCAACCCGGATTCATCTTCCGCGCCCACCCGTGCCAGCCGCGCGCTGATGGCCCGGTCGTAGGCCGCCGTCAGGGCGAAAGCTTTCTTCGCCAGCCGCCACAAGCGTGGACTCCGAGAGGCCGCCGTCGCCTTTGTGCAACTCTTCGAGAATCGCCGGATAATCGTCGGGCGATACCACTACCGCGACATCCTGATAGTTCTTCGCCGCGGCGCGAATCAACGTGGGACCGCCGATATCGATGTTCGCGATCAGCTCCGATAAAGGCACGCCTTGCCTGGCCGCTACTTTTTCAAACTGGTAGAGGTTCACCACCACCATGTCGATCAGCGGGATTCCGTGCTCGGCAAGCGACCGCATGTGTTCGGAATTGGCGCGAATGGCCAGCACCCCGCCAGCCACCCGCGGATGGATGGTCTTCAGCCGGCCATCCAGCATCTCGGGAAATCCGGTGAGTTCGGACACTTCGCGCACCGGCACGCCGGCGGTTTCGAGCTCGCGGGCCGTGCCGCCGGTGGAGACAATCTCGCACGCCCAGGTCGCGCAACCCCGTGCGCAAATTCTACGACGCCGGTTTTGTCGGTGACGCTGATGAGCGCGCGTTGGATGGCGGACATGGCTTTGGTCGAAACGTTCTCTACAATAGTAAACGTGTCTTATCCTGTAACGTTAATTCCCGGCGATGGCATCGGGCCCGAAGTCGCCGAGGCAGCCATGCGCGCGGTGGACGCCACCGGCGTCTCCATCGAGCTGGCAGCGCGCCGATTTGAATGCGAGCATCATCTCGAAATCCGGGCAGGTGCTGCCGCCGCATGTAATTGAATCGCTCGAGCGCACGCACGTGGGTCTCAAAGGCCCGGTCACTACGCCCATCGGCGGCGGATTCCAGAGCGTCAACGTCGCGCTGCGCAAGCATTTCGATCTGTACGCCAACGTGCGCCCGGTGCATTCGCTGCCCGGGCTCAAGACGCGCTTCGACGACGTGAAGATCGACATGGTGATCTTCCGCGAGAATACCGAGGACCTGTACTCGGGCCTGGAGCACGAGGTGGTGAAAGACGTGGTCACCAGCCTGAAAGTGATCACGCGCACCGCGTCCATCCGGATCGCCGAATATGCCTTCCAGTTCGCCAAGAAGGCCGGGCGCAAGAAGGTAACCGCCATCCACAAGGCCAACATCATGAAGCTGGCCGACGGGCTGTTCCTGCGCTGCTGCCGCGAAGTATCGCAGAGCTATCCCGATATCGCCTACCAGGAACTGATCGTCGATAACGCATCCATGCAGTTGGTGATGCGGCCCGAGACCTTCGACATTCTGCTGCTGCCGAACCTGTACGGCGACATCGTTTCCGATCTGGCGGCGGGATTGGTGGGCGGACTGGGCGTGGTGCCCGGCGCCAACATGGGCGACCGCGACGCGGTGTTTGAAGCGGTCCATGGCAGCGCTCCCGACATCGCCGGGAAAGGCATCGCGAATCCGACCGCGCTGATGCTGTCTTCGGCCCTGATGCTGATTCATCTGGGCGAAGTGCCGGCGGCCACGCGGCTGCGGCGCGCTATCGAGCGCGTTTATGCGGAGGAAAAGCATCTGCCACCGGATGTGGGCGGAAGTGCCTCGACCAGCGAATTCACCGACACCGTGATCGCCAACCTGGACTGATCTTCACGCGCCGTGGTGGCAGGCCGATTGCATCCGGTCTGACAAGGATGCCTTCGGTCGAGACCAAATACTTCGGAACCCTGCCCTATGTCCAGGACTCGGTCTTTGATTTTCCTCAGGGACTGCCCGCTTTTGAGGAGGAGAAGACGTTTGTGCTTATCGAAGCGCCCCCAGGCCAGAAAGCCCAAGGAGATGAGCCGGAAGGCGCGCCGCTGGTGTTCCTGCAAAGTCTGACACGCGCGGGCCTGTGTTTCTTGGCCTTTCCCATCCTGGCCGTGGATAAGAATTATCAGTTGGCCATTGCCGCGGAGGATCTGGAAGACCTGGAGCTGGATGCGGGGCGCCAGCCGGTGTTGGGCTCCGAAGTACTTGTCCTGGCACTGGTCTCGCACGACGAATTGCTGGCCACTGCCAATTTAATGGCGCCAATTGTGTTGAATCTGAAGACTCGCCGGGGTCTGCAAGCCATTCGGCGCGATTCCCGATATTCCCATGAGCATTCCGTTAGCGGGCGCCACGCCGGCGAGACTGCCTCGGAGCAAATATGTTAGTTCTGCGCCGCCGCGCGGGAGAATCTTTCCTGATCGGGGACGAAATCGAGGTCGAGGTGTTGGCGATCACGCAGCAGGGCGCCAAGATCGGAATCCGCGCTCCCAAGGAAACGGTGGTTTTGCGCAAAGAGCTGAAGATCACTCAGGATCAGAATAACCGGGCGGCGAGCGGGGTACCGGTGAAAGATTTCGAGCAGGCCATCAAAAAACTGCGGCCCTGAATTCAAGATTCGATTCTCCTTCCCGATAAGCACTGTGAGCACTGAGAGAGGCTCCGATCAACCCGAGCGGGAAGCCTAAGGGTGGCCATGGTTGCCTACCGGCAATGATTTCCGCTGCAAAGATGGTCCGCGCCCGCGTGGATCAGCCTCTCGAGGGCGCTGTTAGGCGAAGGACGCCAAAAGCGCTCCGGGCCCATGAAGGTTCAGGGTCTCGAGTGGTCAAATCTTAAGGAGAATTGCATGTCTTTCAGTATTAACACCAACGTCGCCTCATTGCAGGCGCAGAATTATCTGGCCATCAACCAGAACTTCCAAAACAAAACCATCAACGAAGTGACATCCGGCCTGCGCATCGTCAACAGCGGAGACGATGCAGCGGGGTTAGCCATTGCCAACGGCTACCGGTCGGATGAAGCGGTACTGACGCAAGGGATTCAGAACGCTAACAACGGGCTGAGCACGCTGCAGATCATGGACGGCGGAATGAGCAACATTTCTCAGCTCCTGGATCGGGCGCGCACTCTGGCCACGCAGTCAGCGTCTGGAACGTTCACCGGCAGCCGAACCGTGCTGGACAATGAATTTCAAAGTGTGCTGAGTGAAATTGACCGGCAGGCGCAATCCATCGGCTTGAACCAGGGCGGCGTCTTTGCCCAGAACCTTTCGGTGTTCATCGGCGGCGGCAAAGGCACCAACGCGGCCGGGGTAATCTCCAACGGCACGGTTTCGGTCGATTTGGGCGGGTCCACGGTGGATACGCAGAGCTTGGGCTTGAAGGGATTCACGGCCGGTTATCAAGTGGCCGCGGGCGCCCAGGATTCGGGTTTGTATGACTTGAGTTCGGGCGGGGCCACCAGTGTGGCGGCCATCATCGCCGCGAACACCCTCAACAACGGCGCCAGCACCAGCTTCATTCTCTCCGGTCCGGGTTTTTCGGCCGGCGCTGGCGGCGCGACCCTGGGCGCCAACGGTGCGATCACTGTTACCGCCAACTTGACCAACGTCGGCGACCCTGCATCGCTCGCCGCCGCCATCAATGCGGGAATTCAGGGCGCCATCGCGGGCGGATCAACCCAAGACCAGGCGTTGCGGGCCGCCAATATCACAGCTTCCATTCACACCGGCGCGGACGGCCATCAGCAACTGGTTTTCACCTCTCCCGATTCGGCGTTCAACGTGACGGCCGGAGATGCGACGGCGAACGGTTTGCTGGGCAATCTCGGTACCAATACCAATGGATTGGCGCTCAACTCTACAGCCACCGCAGAGGTCATCGCCGCCAATTCGAACTTCGTCGGAGGGGGAACCCAGCAGATCGACAACATCGCCTTTACCACCATGGTGGGCGGGGTTTCTCCAGCTGAGGACAAGCAGACGTTGACCTTCACCGCCAACAGTGCCAGCGGCGTGCCCCAGACCGCGACCGTAACCATCGACTCCGGCACCACCGTGGCCTTCACGGCGGATATGGCCATCGCGCAGATCAACCAGCAGTTGCAAGCCACCGACAATCCGGCCTTGCAGAATATCGTGGCGAGCAACGATGGCGCGGCCGCGCCCACCACCATTAGTTTTTCCAGTAATTCCCCGTCTGCGTTCAGCGTAAGTATCGGTGCGGGCTATACCGGGACCGCGGCCGCTGGCGTGACGGATGGTACTGGTCTGGCGGGCGCCAACACCATCGTCCAATCCGCGGATGTGGGCGTCGGAGCTACGTCCAGTATTGCCACCGAATCCACCGCCCAGGCCGCCGTATCGGCCCTGGCCGTCTCGGTATCCACGCTCGGCAGCGCTCAGGCAGCCGTAGGACGAGGCGAAAATCAGTTCACCTACGCCATCAACCTGGCGCAGTCGGAACTCACCAATGAGACTGCGGCCGAATCGGGCATCCGCGACGCCGATCTCGCCGCCCAAGCCGCTAACCTGACCAAGGCGCAAATCCTGCTGCAAGCCGGCGTGGCTGCCCTCGCGCAAGCCAATGCCGCTCCGCAGAATATTCTGGCGCTCCTCAAGGCTTAACTTTTATGGGGAACTGAGCGGTCCTCCTTCTGTTCCCGGGCGAAGACGCGTTTCGCCACGCGTCTTCGCCCTTTTCTTATTCCATGGCTTGAGAACTTGGCCCCCCCGCGCGAACTCCTTCTCTTCACGCCCAATGCGTTCCGGCTTGGCACAAGACCTTTTCGGAATCGGCACCGCTGAAGAACAGCGCGGCCAAGTCGCCGAAGCCCGCGAACACCTAGCAGCCGCTCTGGCGCTCGATGCCAAGCTCGCAGCCCCGGTCCACGCCTTACTCGCTCGGATGCTGTGGGCCGAACGGAAATGGCCCGAGGCGATCTTGGAGGCGGACTTGGCCCTGGCTTCGGATCCGCGGAACTTCCTGGCTCTGATTGTCCGCGGCCGGTGTTGCTCCGTTCTCGGACGTATGCCAGAGGCCTGCGAAGCAAATTGCCGGGCCGTGGCAATCCAGCCGCATTCGGAATTCAACAGCCAGCTTGTCTTTGAACTGAATTTTCTCGCCAGCACTACTCCGGAGACGCTCTTCGCCGAAGCGCGCCGCTGGAATACCCTCTATGCCGAGCCGTTAGCACTGAGAACCCGGCCTCATACTAACAGTCCGGATCCCGATCGCCAGCTGAAGGTGGGGTATGTGTCATCAGACCTGTACCAGCATGCGATCATGAAGTTCCTGCCGCCGGTGCTCGAGAGGCACGACCGGTCCCAATTCAAGGTTTTCGTTTACTCGGCTGGGGCGAAGTCCGACCACTGCACTGAGCAGATCCGGGCCATCTCCGACCACTTCACTTGCACTCCAGATCCAGACAGCTTGGTGGAACGAGTGCGTGCCGATGGAATCGACATCCTGGTAGATCTGTCCGGCCACACCATGGGCCCGGCGTATCCGGGCCTGGCGCTCAAACCAGCCCCCGTGCAAGTCTCCTGGCAAGGCGTCCTCGCCACCACCGGGCTTTCGACCATGGACTACTTCCTGGGCGACGCCCAGATGCCGCTTCCCGGAAGCGATCATCTGTTCAGCGAAACTGTGTACCGTCTGCCGCGCGCGTTCGGCTGTTACCGGCCTTTTGCGGACATTCCGGTCGCGCCTGCGCCTTGCCTGGAGAGCGGCTCCATCACATTCGGGTGTTTCAATAATCCGCAAAAGATTACGCGCGAGGCGGTGAAGCTTTGGTCGGCGATCTTGCATCTCGCCCAGCGGAGCTGCCTGCTGCTCAAGTATTCGAACCTGGACCATCCAGCTATGCACGAACATCTCGGGGCTTGGTTCTCTGAAGACGGCATCGCGGCGGATCGCGTGATCTTCGAGGGGGCGAGTCCGCCGGCCGAGTACCTGTCGGCATATGCACGCGTGGATGTCGCACTCGATCCGTTTCCCTATAACGGGCTGACGATTACTTTGGATGCGCTCTGGATGGGCGTTCCAGTAGTGACATTGGCCGGCCGTTTAGCGGTGCAGAGGGCGGGGGCCAGCGTGCTCACAGCGGCGGGCTTGCCGGGATTAGTGGCCGGCACTCCCGAGGATTATCTAAAGCTGGCCCTGCATGTGGGCCAAAGAGCAGCTCAGACGCCCGAATTGCGCGGCACGATCCGCGTGGCGCTGCGAGCTTCTGCCTGGATGGACGAGGCAGGATTTGTCAGGGATCTGGAGGGAGCTTATCGGGAAATGTGGCGAGTTTGGGTGATTGAGCAAAAGAAGCGGCGGGGAGGAATAATGCTCCCCGCCGAGTAAGTTGGGTGAAAGTAAATGGCCGGTGGTTACTTAACCCACATGGTGACGCCGTCCTGGCTGTTAATGGCTGTGGGACTGCTGCCCATGGTGACCACTACCGGGAACTGCGCTGCGGTACTGGCGTTGCCGATACCGGTTGGCACGGCCACGTTGATCTGATAAAGACCTGCAATCGAGCCAGGAGTGAAGCCGGCGTAAGTAATTCCGCCACCGGCTACTGTGAGGGCGGTAGTCCCGATGGTGACAGTGATCAAATTAGTAGCTGCAACGTCGGTGCTGAGGAAGCACGGCGCCTGGTTGCCCTGCATGATGTTGGTGTTGATGATTGCTCCATCAATGGACGTCCACAGCGGAGAAGGCACCACATAGGAGGAGCCTGGGTAATAGGGCGCCGCATTGGTGACAGAAGCGGGCGTATTCACTGTGCCCATGTAGCCGCCGGGGGCAACGGAGAGCGTGCCCACGCTGCCGAGGGGAGCCAGGCAGTTGGTGCTGTAAGTGGTGGTCGCATTGGCGTTGTTATTGGTTGCGACGCTGTCGGGAATGCCCAAGCCAGTCATATAGATCGAAACCGTGCTGGTTCCTCCAGTAGCATAGGCAATTGCGCTGTTCAAAGCGAAGGTGCTGGAGTCTAGAATGGCGCCTTGGCCCTGGCCGCTGGATGCGATGGTGAAGATTCCGGGGTCTTGGAGCGCATAGGCCACCGGAAAGACGGCGGATGAATTGGCGGAGGTGGCGGGCGTAGCGGTGTCATAACCCACCTGAACGTTGACCAGTCCGATGTTCGGCGCCGAAGTGCCCTCTAGCGTTGAGAGAGCTCCGGGGACGGCGACGTTGATTTGGTTATTGGTGGCGAAAAGCAGGTAGCCGGGCAGCAAGGTAGTGGCGGCGCCTGGTTTGGTGAACGTGACGGTGATCTTGTGCGTGCCGCCGTCGGGGCTGAGGAGCGTCGGGAAGCGATAGAAGGTGGTATCGGGAATAGCCACCAGGACGTTGTTGGTTCCCGTGCAGAGCGGGCAGAGATTGGTGCCGAAGATGCTGATCACGTCGTAAGGAGCCACATTGGGATTAGTTCCAGCGGGGGCATCCACAAAGGACGCGGCGCTGGTAATTCCGCTGATGATGGGAGCGGACGTGATACCTAGAGTAGTGGTGGCGGTGGCTATGGTCGGGGTGGCGCCATTGGCGACGCCAATGTAGAGCGCGGTAGTGCCGGACGTAGCAAAGGGAGCTCCGGTCGCGGTATAAGGAATCGACACCTGCAGGTAGTTGGCGCTGAGCACCGTGACATAGTCGGTCAAAACCTGATTGGTGCACAGAGCCGCGGTGGTTCCATAGAAGACCTTGGTTTTCTGAGCTCCGCTCGTGGAAACAAAGCCTGTGCCAGTGATCACAAAATTAACAAAGCCGGGGGCTACGGGGCTTACCAGGAGAGGCGCTAACTTCGGAGAGAGCGCGGTGACGGTGGGCGGAGCGGCGCTCACGGCAATATTCAGAGGAACGACAACGGGAGTCTGGCCAGCCGGCGTAATGGTGATGGTTCCGGTATCATAATCGCCTGGACTGCTGTCGGTCAGGGCGGCAGCCGAAGCAGTGAAGTAAATAGTGGTACCCCAGCTATAGGCGATGCCACTCGCGGATCCAGTGTTTATGGTGAGCCATCCCACAGGGGCGGTGCCTCCGGCAACTGTTCCGGGCGTCATATTGCTCACCGCAGCTACAGTGAAAGCGACGGGCAATCCAGAACTGGATACCAGGGTAAGCGCCAGAGTGGGGGCGGCCCCGCCGGAGACATACGCCACCGGATTCAGCACATTCACTCCACCCTTCACCTGCAGCGTGGGAGTGGCGGCTTGCACCTCCAGATTCACGGTGATGTTGGTGTTCCCCCCTACTCCGGAGATGAGGTGGATGGTGGTTGTATTGAGGCCGGCGTTCAAAGAAGTCCACCCGCTGGTGACTTGGAACGTCAGATTGGCGGGGGTGGTGGTGGCCGTGCCCGACAGCGGCGAGACCAAAAGCCACGGCACGCTGGGCGCTGTAATAGTATATGCTGCGGTGCTTGTATCAGTGCTCAGAGCGGAGGTTGCCGAGAAAATAATGGAACCGCTATTGGCACTACAGGATTGACCTATGGTGCACTGCAGGGTGATGGTGGTTGTCGCGGCCGTAAGTGTCACAGCGTGCAGATAACTGCTGCCAACTGTCAGCGCAAACAGCACGGAAAAGATTCGTAGCAAGCGAAGTTGATTCATCAAATTTTCCTTTCACCCGCTCGTCTCATTTGTGCGGGCGCTTGAGATCCTCATCGACCCGAAAGTTTTTTTTATGAAAAGCTCTTCGAAAAGGAATTGCGGGAGAACAACCGCGGTGGGAAGGAAAAACTAGAAGTCGACTCGCTTGGTGATAAACTCGCCGTCGCGGAGTTGCACGTCGAAATCGAGGAACGCCCCGGCCCGAGCCACCTTGACGTGATAGGTCCCCGGCGCCAGATTAAAGATGGCCGGCGTGCGTTTGCCTTGCATCGCGCCGTCCACTTCGATGGTCGCGCCGGGCGGGTTCGACGTAACGCTCAGCGTTCCCGAAGCCTTGTTGAGCCGGAGGAAAATGTCTCCGTCCTGCGGTACGTTAAACACCCGAGGATAAGGCCGATACCCGGCCAGTTGTACCGTCACTGCGTGCCGTCCGCTGCTGAGCTGGAGCAGGCAGGGCGTTTGGCAACTGAGAGACCGGTTGTCATCCACGGTCACCTGCGCGCCCGACGGCTCAGTCAAGAACTGCACGCTTTGCACCGCCCCGGGTTTCGGTGCGATAACGGGCGGCGCGATGGCGCGTTCCGGCTGGGAGCTGTCCGGCCGCGGACGCGCTGTTTCGGCTTCCTCGCGGGCCGGAGCGGTGCTCGGTGCCGGAGTTGGCTGTGCCGTCGAGTTGGGCTGCGGCGCTGGATTGGAAGAAGGCGTTGGAGAGGCTGCCGGCGGCTGGCTCGCGGGAGCCGTCACCTGCGGGGGAGCTGGCGTCGCCGCGGTTGCTTTCGTGGTGTTATCGGGGGTCTGCGATTGACCCACGGGGCTGGGTTTGGA
Organism: Bryobacterales bacterium; assembly: GCA_963761265.1. Classification (GTDB taxonomy): domain Bacteria; phylum Acidobacteriota; class Terriglobia; order Bryobacterales; family Bryobacteraceae; genus Palsa-89. The sequence goes on along the minus strand of CAVXGM010000010.1, from coordinate 643,999 downwards.
TGCCGAGTTATCCGCACTCTGCGCGGGTGCTTCGGCCGCGGGCGGCTCGGAATTGCGGTTGAACAGATATTTCTGCGCGCCGAATAATACCAACCCTACCAATCCAATGCCCACCAGCATCCACACCAGGCTCCGGAGCAATGGGCTGCGCGGCTCCGGCTCCTGTTCCCGGAACAGGCTGGGCGCGCCCGGTTCGAAATGTTGGGGCGTTCGCGCTGCGGGCAACTCCGGACCAGGAGCGGGAGGAGCCGCCTTAATGGCCGGTTTCACATCCGCTACCGCACCCGCCATGGTCGGCATGTTGTGCGCGCTGCTTCTCGGCAGAAGGCGCCAGCCAGGGCTCGACTGAAGCGCGCCAACGAGTGCATCCACAAACTGAATGCAGGTCGCGTAGCGATCGTTCGCACTCTTGGCAAGGGCCTTCTTCAGCACCGTTTCCACCTGCGGACCGACCGTGGGATTCAGACGCTGCGGCGGCACCGGATCCTCGCGCACAATGCGGAATAACAGCGCCGGCAATTGATCGGCGAGAAACGGCTTTTCGCCGGTCAGCATTTCATAGGCGATGACCGCGAGCGAAAACTGGTCCGCGCGGCCATCCACGGCATGCCCCTGCACTTGTTCGGGCGACATGTAATTGGGAGTCCCCATCATGACGCCGCTTTGGGTCATCTGCTGCGACATGATTTTGGCTACGCCGAAGTCGGTGATCTTGGCGTGCGTACGCTCGTGAATCAGAATGTTCGCCGGCTTGATATCGCGGTGGACGATGCCTTTTTGGTGCGCGTAGTCGAGCGCAGTGGCGGTTTGCCGCAAGATGGAGAGCGCGGTCTCGCTCGGAATCGGCGGGGCGCCGTTCAGGACTTTTTCGAGCGGCGGCCCATCCACGCACTCCATGAAGATATAGGCCAGCCCGTTCTCTTCGGCGATGTCGTAGATGGTGACGATGTTGGGATGGGAAAGCATCCCGGCCGACTGCGCCTCGCGAAACAGGCGTTCGCGCAGGCGTTCGCGCTCCGACGCGTCGGTAAAATCCGACAGCCGGATGGTTTTGATGGCGATGATCCGGCCGATGGCGGGATCCTGGGCGCGGTAAACCACCCCGGTCGCTCCACGGCCGAGCTCGTCCAGAATCCGGTATCGGCCGATCTGATCCACTCTGATGACGCTATTTTATCAGTTCGGCCAAATTTCGACCCGGCGACTCTTAGTTTGGCTCTGAAACTAGACGCTCCCGTGAGCGAATTCGGCCTGCGGCAAGCCAATGCGGCCGCACAGATCCTGAAATTGCGGATGCTCCCGGAGATGGTCGAACTCGGTGCTCAGCAGATGCACGGGAAGCGAAGTGTCGCGAACTTCGACGGCGCGCTCCAGATAGGTCAGCGCTTCTTCGAGGTCGCCCAACCCGGCATAGATAGCCGCGAAACTCATGGGGGAAACGTAGCTGGATTCCGAACGCGCCTTCAGGATTCCGATTTCCCGCTGCGCTTCATCGCGGCGTCCGGTCATGGCATAGCAATACCCCATCTGGCCATGCAGCAGAGACCCGCACTTCATCTGCGTCGCATTGGTAAGATGCGCGATCGCGTCGCTGAACTCGCCTTTGCCGGCACAGGCCATTCCTAATCCAAGATGGGGCAATCCGTAATCGGTGGCCAGCCGGGAGACCAGCCGTATGCTGCGCGATCGCTTCGTCGAAGCGGTGGCACACCCCATACATCCATCCCAAAACGAAATTGGGGAACAGCGAGGCCGGATCCACCTCCAGCGCGCGCTCCACTTCGGCTATGGCGGTTTCCTGCGCGCCGCGGCAGGCCAATTGAATCCCATAGGCGAGGTGGCCGATCGGGTCGCTCTTGTCCAACTGAATGCTCTTTTGGAGTTCCTCCTCCCCGGCGGCCCAGTCCCATTCCAGAAGCGACAGGACCGCACCGAGGGCGACGTGCGCCTCAGGCAGCGACGGATTGAGCGAAGTGGCTTTGAGCGCGGCTTCCTTCATACGAGTATCGGCATCGCTGGGCGGCAGCAATCCAAACACGGAGCTGACCAGCAGGGCTTCGGACAGCGCAGCCCAGGCCGCCGCGTAGTTGGGGTCGGCTTCCACCGCTTTGGTGAAAAAGGCAACGCTGTTGCGAATGCTATCCGGCGTGCCAAGCTTCCAGTGGTAGCGGCCTTGCAAATACGCGTCGCAACTCTCCTTGCGCTCCGATTGCCGCCGCGCCACTAACCCGTCTCTGGATGGAGCCGCCAGATCCCGCACCAGTTGTTGCGCTAAATGGTCGACGCAGGACAGATCCTGGAGCCGCCCATCGGCAGTCTCGGACCAAATATAGGAACCGTCCGCGCTTTGCTGCAGCTGCAGCAAAATATGAAAGCCGTCCTCCTGGAATTCCATGCTGCCCTCCACCAGGTAATCGGCAGTGGTGCCCGGCAGAGGGTTTCCGGTGGTGCCGGGGGTCTGGCCCTCGGCGTCCGAAGGGGCGCTGTGGGAAACGCCATTGCTGGATGCGTCTTCAGGCGACGGCGCATGACTCTGCGACTTCACCACCACCTGGAAGCAGCCTTCCTTGATGAGTACGTGCGCCAATCGCCTCTGAATCTCTTCGGCGGCCGCGCCGCTTCGGCCGCGGAGGTTTCCGAAGTGGCGTTGATCAATGCGGAAAGCGCGATCTCCATGCTGCGGCGCGGGGAGCTGGGATTAATACTGGAGGCGGCGCTGCGATACTCAAAAATCGGGACTAGCTGCCCTTGCGCAGCACGATCCGGATCCCGTCTTCGCGCCCCTCGGTTCGGTAATACTCTTCCAGTTTATAGCGCAGGCGGCGCGCTTCCACCCGGACAATGGAGTCGACGCGCGGGTCAAAGGCCTCCCGCCGATCGAATACTTCGAGCCCAATAAGATACTCCTTCAGCCGATGCGGCTGGCCCAGGAGACTCTCTTCCACGACAAATTGCAGGAAACGGCGGATGCGATGCGATTGTATAAATGCGCGGCTCCGAAGGATAAGATCCAGTTGCGAACGAATCTCAGCAGCGGGAACACCGTTCAAAACCGCAGTGGTCTCTTCGATGGGGTTTACAACTGTGGACATCATCTCAATAGTTCGACCCATAACGCGAGTAACTCGTTACATGGATCTTTTTTGCATGGCTATAAGGGCGGCAAATAGACCGCATTGGCACGTGGCGTGCTGACGCAGCGCAAATGCCGGAGCGACAGATTCTAAAGGTTCATGCTGGCGATGTCCACTGGAGACCGGTAGCCCTCCACCACCACGATGCCGCTCTCGGTGACGTGGTAGAGCTGGCGGTCGCGTTCCAGGTCGTAGCCGATGGAAGTGTCCGGCGGAACGCGCACGTTTTTGTCCAGAATGGCCCGCCGGACCCGGGCGCGGCGGCCGATGTCGCAGTTGTCGAAGATGATGGAATCCTCCACGACGGCATGCGAGTGGACGCGCACGCCCCGGCCGATCACCGAGGTCCGCACCAGCCCACCGGACAGAATGCTTCCGCCGGAAACAATGGAATCCAGCGCCTCGCCGCGCCGGCCGTCGCTGTCGAAGATGAATTTCGCGGGGGCGTCGAAATATCCGGCCGTGCGCAGCGGCCACTGGCGATTGTAAAGATTCAGCTCCGGCGAAACGGAGCGCAGATCCATGTTGGCGTCGAAAAAGGCGTCGAGCGTTCCCACGTCGCGCCAATACACGGGTGCGCCGGCCGGATCGCCGGGAATCCGGTTGGTTTGAAAATCGTAGGCGTACATGTCGGCCCGGCCGATCAGCCCGGGCAGAATGTCGCGGCCGAAATCGTGCGAGCTGCTGCTCGTTTTCGCCGTCCACCCGCAATTCATCCAGCAGCAGCTTGGTGGAGAACAGGTAGTTGCCCATGGACGCGTACACCCGGTTGGGATCGCCCGGCATGGTGGGCGCATCGGGTTTCTTCTCATGGAAGCCGCTGGATCAGCCCGTCTTCGCGCGTCTCGATGACGCCGAATTCGACGGCCTGCTCTTTTTCCACCGGGATGGCCGAGACGGTGACCTGCGCGCCGCGTCGATGTGAAACTCGATCATCTCGCGGATGTTCATGCGGTAGATATGGTCGGCGCCGAAAATGGCCACGACATGCGGCTCGGCCTGCTCGATCAGATTGATGTTCTGGTAGATGGCGTCGGCGGTGCCGCGATACCAATCCTCGCCGGGCGAGCGCATCTGCGCGGGAACCGGAATGATGAAATGGTTGCGCAGCAGGCTGGACGCTTCCCAGCCCTCGCGCAAATGCTCCAGCAAGGACTGGCTCTTGAACTGAACCAGTACGTAGATCGAATAGATCCCCGAGTTGATCAGGTTGCTGAGAACGAAATCGACGATCCGGTATCGGCCCCCGAAGGGAACGGCAGGCTTGGCCCGCTCCTTGGTCAGCGGGTAGAGGCGGGTGCCCTTGCCTCCGGCCAACACAAATGCGAGCACGCGCAATTGCATTTTATGAGTCTCCGATTGATAAGTTGCCAACGGTGTTCATGCCTATTCTGGCAGATGGGAACGCGCCGCGAAAGAGGAAAAGTCGTTTCCGTTCTCTTACTTTCACCGTCTTAGAGATGGCCAGGCGAGAAGGTATGTTTCGATTCAATTTTCGGAGGCAATTCGCATTACAGATTCGCTGAAGGCGGTGTGCTACGATTCTAAGTTACACCGCAGTCATGATTCGTGCCTATCGCGGCATCGTACCCAAGATAGCCGCTTCCGCTTACATCGATCAGAGCGCGCAGGTGATTGGAGACGTAGTGGTCGGCGAACGCTCCAGCATCTGGCCGAATGTCACGGCACGCGGCGACGTGAATTCAATTCGGATCGGCAATGAGAGCAACATTCAGGACAATTCGGTGTTGCATTGCGACGCCGGACGGTTTCCTTTGCACATCGGCAATCGCGTCACCGTGGGCCATATGGTGATGCTGCACGGTTGCACGGTGGAGGACGAATGCCTGATCGGAATCGCCGCCGTAATTTTGAATGGCGCGAAAATCGGGAAGGGTTCCGTGATTGCGGCGGGCGCCGTGGTGCCAGAGGGCGCTGAGATTCCGCCGCTCAGCATGGTGATGGGCGTGCCGGCCAAGGTGAAGCGCTCCGTTACCGAGGAAGAGCGCGAACGTTTTCGCCAGAATACGGACCGCTACGTGGAAGCCGCGCGGACTTACCGGGACGAACCGGCTTGAAAAAACCCGCTCGCTTCGGTTTCGACTGGGTATCTTCTTTCATGATTAAAGCCGTCTTTCATGATTAAAGCTGTCAAGGGCACGCGCGACATCCTTCCCCCGTCCAGCGCGGTCTGGAACCAGGTGGAAGCCGTGGCGCGCGAAGTGTTTCGCATTTACAACTACCAGGAGATCCGCACGCCGATTCTGGAAGAGACGGCGCTGTTTGCGCGCGGCGTGGGCCAGGAAACCGACATCGTCAGCAAGGAGATGTATACGCTTCGACGATCGCGACGGCAGTTCGCTGACGCTGCGTCCGGAAGCCACGGCGTCGGTGATGCGCGCCTACATCGAGCACCGCCTGGATCAGAAACCGGGATTGCAGAAGCTTTATTACATCGGCCCGATGTTCCGGCGCGAACGCCCGCAGAAGGGCCGTTATCGGCAGTTCTACCAGATTGGCGCGGAGGCAATCGGTTCGGAATCGCCGTCGGTGGATGCCGAAGTGATCGAGATGGTGATCGATCTGCTTCGCCGGGCAGGCCTGGAGGGCTTCCAGTTGCTGATCAACTCGGTGGGCGATCAGAATTGCCGGCCGCAATACGTTGCGCTGCTCCAGGAAAAGCTGCGCGATGTGGCCGCGCGCTTGTGCGACGATTGCCAGCGGCGCGCGGAAACCAATCCGTTGCGCGTGCTGGACTGCAAAGTGCCCCAGGACCAGGAAATCATCAATGCGCTGCCCTCCATCCAGGATCATTTGTGCGAGCCCTGCCAAACGCATTTCAACGCGGTGAAATCACATCTGGACGATCGCGGGATTCAATACGAAGTGCGGCCGCGCATGGTGCGCGGCCTGGATTACTACATGCGCACGACGTTTGAGATCGTGCATGGGTCGCTGGGCGCGCAGAATTCGGTGCTGGGCGGCGGGCGCTATGACGGGCTGGCCGAATCGCTCGGCTCGCGCGTGCATTCGCCGGGCATCGGATTTTCGATCGGCGAAGATCGCCTGGTGATGAGCCTGGAAGCGACGTCGCAAGGGAAGGAAGATCCGTTGGTAATCGTCACCTTCACAGCGGGCGATGCCACGCGGCGCGCCGCCGGAATGCGGCCGCTGAATTGCGAGCGCACGGGATACGCGTGGAAGTGGCTGAGGGAAAATTGAAAAAGGTCTTCGAAGTCGCGAACAAGCTGAACGCGCGGGTGGCGTTGATCTGCGGCGAAAATGAAACGGCCGCCGGCGAAATATCAATGAAGGACATGGAGAGTCAGGTGCAAGTGCAAATTGGCCGTGAATTGCTCCTCGAAAAGGTAAAAGAATGCCTGAGCAAGTACCGTTAGATTTCCTGGGCGACCTGCGCCGCACGCACACTTGCGGCCAGTTGCGCGCTTCCGACGCCGGCAAGACGCGCCCTGCTGATGGGATGGGTGCATCGGCGGCGCGATCTGGGCGGAGTGCTCTTCATTCATCTGCGGGATCGCGATGGCGTTACGCAAATCGTCTTTCATGCCGACTCGGGCGCCGAATTGCACGCCAAGGCCGAGATGCTGGGCTCCGAATATGTGATTGCGGTGGAAGGCACGGTGGCCAAGCGCACGCCCGAGACCGTCAATCCCGCGCTCGAGACCGGCGAGGTGGAACTGGTGGCCGACGAAGCTGTGGATCCTGAATGAATCGCGCACGCCGCCGTTCCCGATGGAAGAAACCGTCGACGTCAAGGAAGACGCGCGCCTGAAATACCGCTACGTGGATCTGCGCCGCCCGCACATGCAGCGCAATATGATGCTGCGCTCGAAGATCAGCTTCGCGGTGCGCGAATTTCTGTACAGCCAGGGTTTTCTCGAAATCGAAACGCCCTTCATGACGCGCTCCACGCCGGAAGGCGCGCGCGATTATCTGGTCCCCAGCCGCGTGCAGCCGGGCTCGTTTTACGCGCTGCCGCAATCGCCGCAGATTTTCAAACAACTTCTGATGGTGAGCGGCTACGAGAAATATTTTCAGATCGTGCGCTGCTTCCGCGATGAGGATCTGCGCGCGGACCGGCAGCCGGAGTTCACGCAGATCGATTTGGAGATGTCGTTCCCGCAGCAGGAGCGCATCTACGAAGTGGTGGAGCCGATGCTGAAGCGCGTGTTCGAAGTGGCCGGATTACCAGGTGCCCGGCGAATTTCCGCGGCTGACCTACGCGCAGGCCATGCGATCGTATGGGATCGATAAGCCCGATCTGCGGCTGCCGCCGTTCCATGTGCTGGACGGCGAGACGATGGCCAGCTTGGGCTGCACGTTCCCGCCGGTGGCGATTCATATTCCGAAGACCGGCCAGCTCAGCCGCAAAGAGCGCGACGAACTGAAGGAATTCGGAACCGAGCGCGGACTGCGCGTCTATGACGATCTGAAAAAGCTGGATGCCAAGCTGGTGGAGCAGGCCCGCGCCGCGTCGGGTGCCGCCGAGGACGATCTGCTTTTGATCGCCGGATGGCCTGGGCCGCCGCAGGGCCAGCGTCCGGAAGAGACGTTCTATCAAGCCTGCGGCCAGCTTCGCTTGTTCGCGGGCCAGAAATATAATGACCGGCACAAGCTGCTGGACCCGATGAATTTCAAGCCGCTCTGGGTGGTGGATTTTCCGATGTTCGAATGGGATGAAGAAGAGAACCGCTGGAACGCGGCGCATCATCCGTTCACTTCGGTGCATGATGAAGATATCGAGAAGCTGACCAGCGATCCGGCGCGCTGCCGCGCCAAATCGTATGACGTGGTGCTGAACGGCACCGAGCTGGGTTCGGGATCCATTCGTATTCATCGCCGCGACGTGCAGGCCAAGGTTTTTTCGGCGCTCGGATTTTCGGACGAGGAAGCGAAGACGACGCTTCGGATTCCTGCTGGAAGCGCTGGAATATGGCGCGCCGCCGCATGGCGGAATCGCGCTGGGGCTGGACCGGTTGGTGATGATTCTGGCGGGCGAAACTTCCATTCGCGAGGTGATTCCGTTCCCGAAGACGGCGCGCGGCACCGACCTGATGTGCGAAGCGCCGTCCCCTGTTTCGGACACGAGTTTTGCGCGAGCTGGGCATCCGCGTGGCGGGCGCGCCGGGGAAGCCTAAGTGCGAGTGATGTAAGATTATGCCGGCGGCCAACGCGGTGATCATCGAAGGCGTCTGGAAGTATTTCGGCGATTATCCCGCGCTGCGCGATATCTCGTTCAACGTCGACGGCGGCGCGTGCCTCGCGCTGCTGGGCCGCAACGGCGCGGGGAAAACCACGCTGCTGCGGATTCTGGGCGGCCTTTCGAAAGCCGCGCGCGGCCGCGTCTCCATCCTCGGCAAAGATGCGCGCGCCGAGCAGCACGCGCCAGCGCATCGGCATGCTGGGCCACGGCATCGGCGTTTACGAAGAGCTGTCCGCGTTCGAGAACCTGCACCTGTTCGGCCAGCTCTATGGCGTTGGATGATCCGCGCCGCACCGCGACCGAATGGCTGGAACGAACCGGCCTGGATCGCGTGCGCGACGGCCTGGTCCGCGAATTTTCGCGCGGCATGCGCCAGCGCCTGGCCATCGCGCGCTGCTTCCTGCATCAGCCGTCGCTGCTGCTGCTGGACGAGCCCTTCACCGCGCTCGACGATCGCGCCATTGCCGTGCTGCAAAGCCTGCTCAAAGTCCGCGCTGGCCGACGGGCGGCACCATCATCATGTCCACGCACCAACTGCGCGAGGCGCTGGAACTGGCCACCGACGTCGCGCTGATCAATCGCGGAAAACTTGCCTATCGCGGCCCGCGCACCTGGGAAATGTTGGAAGATCCGGGCTGGCTGTACCGTCACTACGGAGAAGCATGAAGTTTCTGCGCCGGACGCTGGCGATTGCCGCCAAGGATCTGCGCTCGGAAATTCGCAGCAAGGAGGCGGTGAATGCTTCGATATCGTTTGCGCTCGTGATTTTGCTGCTCTTCAGCTTCGCATTCGATCTGGAGCCGGAACAGATCCGCGACATCGCGGGCGGCCTGCTGTGGCTGGTCTTCGCCTTCGCCGGCACGCTGATCCTGAACCGCAGTTTCGCGCGCGAGCTGGTGAACGATTGCCTGGACGCGCTGCTCGCTTCGCCGGTGAGCGGGGCCGAGCTGTTTCTTGGAAAATGCCTGGCGAACTACGTCCTGATCGTGATCGTGGAATGCGTCAGCCTTCCGGTCTTCGCGATTTTCTATGATGTACGGTTGCCGCAACGTTTGGCGCTGTTATTCGTGGTGATGCTCCTGGGCACCTGGGGCATCACGGTGATCGGAACCATGTTCAGCGCCATGACCGTGAATCTGCGTCTGCGCGAGCTGATGCTGCCGACGCTGATTTATCCGATGCTGATTCCGGCGCTGATCGGGGCCATCCAGCTGAGCCGCGTGTTGATCATCAACGGCCCGCTGGCCGAGAACTTCATCTGGTTTCGGATTCTGGTGGCGTTTAACGTCATCTTTACTGTTTTGGCTTTGGCTTTGGTAGAAATCGTGTTAGTGGGGTGAAGAACATGCGTCTGAAAATCATCTTGAGCTTGACGGCCCTCTCGGGGCTGATTCTGGCTTGGAATCTGCACACCATCTTCTTCAAGGTTCCCGACGAAGCGAGCCAGGGCGCGATCTTCCGCATCATCTATTTCCACGTGCCGGCCGCCATTACATCGTTCACCGGCTTCTACATCGGGATGTTTTCGGCCGTCGGTTACCTGATCAAGAAGGATCTGCGGCTGGATTCCGTCGCGTCGTCCATCAACGAAGTCTCGCTCGCCTTCGCCACGCATCACGCTGGTCACCGGCAGTATCTGGGGCCGGATCATCTGGGGGATCTGGTGGACCTGGGATCCGCGCCTGACCTCCTACTTCGTCTGCCTGCTGATCTACTTCGGCTACTTCATGCTGCGCCGCGCGATCGACGATCCCACCACGCGCGCGCGGCTGTCGGCCGTGCTGTCGATTTTCGCCTGCGTCGACATCGTGCTGGTGTGGAAATCGATCGAATGGTTCCGCACGCAGCATCCCGGTCCGGTGTTGGAAATCCGCGGCGGCGGCGGAATGGCGCCCGGAATGGAAGCGCCGCTGTGGTGGAATTTTCTGGCGCTGCTGATGCTGTCCGCGGCTTTGATTCTGATCCGCACGCGGCAGGAATCCATGAAACGGGAGATCGATGCGATGCGCCGCTACGCGCACGCGTTTTAAGGGAGATGCCAATGAGCTCGGAAAATTTCACGTTCATGTTTTACGGCTTTACCGCGGCGTGGCTGATCATCATCGGTGTATGTGATCTCGATCGCCTTGCGCGAGAAGAGGCTGCGCGATGAACTCGACCGCGTCAAGCGCATGGTGGAGGAAGGCGAACAAGCCAAGAAGTAGCGGGTATCAGCCGGCTAGATCCAGTATCGAAACTTCCGGGCGGCAGTTTATGCGTACGCCGTCAATGTTTCCCACGCCACGCGTAACGTAAACCTGCCGGCCGTTCCATTGCTTCAATCCGGCGATGAAGCGCTTATCGCGCACCGGCACGAAGCGCTCTCCGACGAATCGGCAACACCACCTGGCCGCCGTGCGTGTGGCCGCTGAGCATCAGATCCCAGGGCCGATCGCCAAGCACGTCCTTGGTGTCGGGATTGTGCGCCAAAAGAATCGCGGGATCGTCCGCGGGAACACCGGCGAATGCGAGATCGCCGTCCACGCCATCGCTCCAAAGGTCGCCCACGCCAGCGAATCGTATAGATTGATCGCGCACGCGCACTACTTCGGAGCGATTGTGGAGAAGAGGAATGTTGGCCGCTCGAAGAAGGCCGCGAACCATGGAACTGTCCTTGAGCCCGCCCACCTTCGCGCCCCAAGCCCCTCCGTCATGATTGCCCAGGGTGGCAAACACCGGCGCCGCGCTCGACAATCTGCGAAGAATGCGAATATATTCGGATTCGTCAACCGGAGTGGCGTCGGTGACGAAATCGCCCGTCAAGACAGATCACGTCGGGTTTTGCTTCCAGCCCCATCTGCGACGGAATTCTCGATCAACGAAAATGGCACCGCCGCCGACGCGTGAAAGTCCGACAGCTGCAAAATCCGAACGCCGCTGGTGAGGCTCCGGCAGGGCAACTTCACCCGATGGAAGGTGCGTTCCAGCCAGTTGGGCTCAACACCAAACGCGTACGCAGGCGCGCAACCGGCTACTGGGATTAGAGAAAGGAGTTTCCTGCGGGTCAAACTACATCTATTTTTGCATTCGTGCGTGGAACCGTACAGTTACCAGCGTTCTAGTACGCGCTCCCCGCAATTGCGTCGACAAACGCTCTCGGAATGGGCCAAGCGCCGATACACTTGCCGGTCATCACGGTGAAAAGTTCCGGCCACCAACACGCCGCTCAAATCGGCCGGATCGGGCTTTTCATGCTGGTGCGCGAGCGCGTCCCTCAGCGCTTTGGTAGTGGTTTCGAACTGAATGAGCAATGCTGAAGCTGATGTTGCGTCTTTGCACGTAACGTGAACGCCGAGCTGCAACTGCTGGCTGCGATCGGCGCCGATACTGAATATAATCTGATCCGCGCCCTGCAACGCGGGAACGTACGCTTTCGCGGCTGCCGGCAATGTATCCATATTTTGCAGCGCGGCGGAGGGGATCAGCGCCCACACCGGCTCGTTGGGCGGCGACAGCGGCGGCTTGGCTGGCTGCACGGCCACCTGATATGCCGCGAAATCGTCTGGCGCGATGGCCATCGCCAGCACATTGGACTTCAGCGCGTAGAACGAAATTCGCCGATTCGGCTGGCTTCCGGCCAGGACGCAAAAATCATTGTGGCAAGAGCCGCCCTGCCCGGTCGCGTAGTCCTTCAGGTTGCTCCAATGAAAACGCCCGCGCAGCGCGAAGTAGGTCCGGCCATTCTGAAACGCCGCCGCGACGGCATCCAGATCCTGGCGATAGTCGAATTTGGTTTGTCGCACGAACTGCTGATAATCCGGCTCTTCGGCGGTCTTCGAACCAGCCAGCATGCCGAGAATGCCCGATCGCCGCAGCGCGTCCACATCGATGTAGAGCACGCTCGCGTTGGCGGTGGGCAGGAAGGCGACTAAATCGGAAGGCGCAATGCGCTGGTCGCGATCGAAACCAGTAAATGCCGCCCGCGGCGAGCGCGCACGCCGCCAACAGCGCTAACGCGAGAAGCTGCCGGGGCTGAAGGCGCGCCTGCACCACTGGAGCTTACACCACCGCGGCGGTCTCTGTCACTCGCGATTCCTTCCACAGCTCGATATACGGCGTGAGCGATTGCATCATGGCGTGGAACTGCGGGATATCGAGCGACTGCGCGCCATCGCTGACGGCCTTTTCGGGCGCCGGATGCACTTCGACGATCAGGCCGTCGGCGCCGATGGCGACCCCGGCGCGCGCCAGCGCCGGCACCAGGCTGCGCTTGCCGGTGGCGTGGCTGGGATCGAGAATCACCGGCAGATGCGTCAGCTCGTTCAGCACCGCGACGGCGGCGATGTCGCAGGTGTTGCGCGTCGCGGTCTCAAAGGTGCGGATGCCGCGCTCGCACAGCATCACGTTCGGGATTGCCGTGCGCCACGATGTACTCGGCCGACATCAGCAGTTCCTTGATGGTGGAACTCATGCCGCGCTTCAGCAGCACCGGCCGGCCGCACTTGCCGAGCGTCTTGAGCAGCGCGAAATTCTGCATGTTGCGCGCGCCGATCTGCAGAACGTCGGCGTATTCGGCCACCAGGTCCACGTCGCGGTCGCTCATCACTTCGGTGATGATGCCGAGGCCGGTGGCGCGCTTGGCCTTGGCCAGCAGCTTCAGCCCTTCTTCCTCCAGGCCCTGGAAATCGTAGGGCGAAGTTCGCGGCTTGAACGCGCCGCCGCGCAGCAGCTTCGCGCCCGCCGCGCGCGACGCCTTCGGCCGCCTGCCATGATCTGCTTCTCGGTTTCCACCGAGCACGGCCCGGCCATCACGATGAACTCGTCGCCGCCGATCTCGCATTGCCGTGACGCGGATACGCGAGCGCTCGGTCCGGAATTCCTTGCTGACGAACTTGTAGGGCGCCGAGATGCGCACGGCCTTCTCCACCTGCGGCATGGCCTCCAGCGATTCCAGGCATGCGGTGACGTCGCCGATGCCGACCGCGCCGATCACCACGCGCTCCTCGCCCTCGATGGCGTGGATCTTGTAACCGAAATCCCGGATGCGCTCACACACTTGCTCGATCTCCTCTTTCGTCGAGTGGAGTTTCATCGAGATGATCATGGTTCTATCTCCTCAAAAATGAAAAAACCCACTCTTTCGAGTGGGTTGCTTTTACTATAACTGCTTTTGCTTAAGCCAACGCCACTCGCCCCGATTCAGGCGCTAAACCAGTACCAAAATCGAAACGAGTTGAAGGCGCGACAACGCATGAAGCTCCAGTATATGCAGAAATCAAGGCGCTGTGCAAGGCAAACTTGCTCGCCTGGCGGCCTATGCCAGGGAGGCGCACCGGATCAGCTCCAAAGGACCCAGGCCGGGGAATCGCTGCGGCGACTGCTCGATGGCGCCCCGTACCGGCTCGAAATCAGCAGCGTTGTTGTGGATCAGCGGCATTCGCGCAACCAGTGCAGTAGCGGCGATCATTCCGTCGAATCGCCAGCGAGCCAACCGTTCCTGCCGGGATTCAGCCAAATGGTGAGAGCGTCGCGGCGGCGTTGGAGGATCCGGCAATAACGACATGATCTCGCCGGCTACCACGGCAACCGCCGCGTCGAGCGGCCACACCGGGCCTAACGCGCTCAGATAGGCGATCCGCGCCGATTCGATATTTTCGCGCCGTTCCTCGTGAACGCGGCGCCACAAAAGACTGTAGCCACGAATTCGCTCCATTACCGTGACTGCGGAAACATGCAATGGATAATGCGATAGATAGGTCCTCAACCAATTCAGCGATTCAGGATTCCTGGTTCGCGCCAACCAGCTCTCGGCGCTGGTATCGAACAGAAAAGGGCCAGTTGCGGGGTCGATCAAGAACTAGCGCTTTCTGGAGGATTCCAAAACAACGCCGTCCAGAAGCGTTATCTCATCGTCCGTGAAGCCTGAAAAAGCTTTCCGGTAAAGGCTCAGCACTTCTTCGGAACGCTCGGTCGCCTCTTGGAGCCGCAACCCTTCGGACAGCGCTTCCGATATCACCACGCTGAGGTTCACCCTTCTCGCTCTGGCAATAGTCTTCGCTTTCGTCAGGGAGTCGGACGGCAGCGTTAATGTTGTTCGCTGCTTCTTGACCTTGTGGAGCGAACGGCCCGGTCCCATAGATGCAGTTTAGCATCATTGTAGTCATCAATATGCATCAGAACTATCGTTGATCATGACGCGAGCCGCTGAAAGTGAAAGAATATCTCGTGGCATGAAAACATTCGCTGCCTTATCCCTGTTGGCCGCGGCCTCGCTGGCCGCCCAATCTCCACCCGCGCCCAAGCCGCGCCCGGCGGAAACATGCTCATCAGCCGCGCGGTTCCCGATCCGGCCGCGGTGGAGCGCGGGACAGAAAATTTTCGTCGGCAATTGCGGCTTTTGCCATGGCACCACGGCGCAAGGCGGCGACAGCGGCCCGGACCTGGTTCGCTCCGAGCTTGCATTGGATGACGAGCGCGGCGACAAAATCGGCCCCGTGATCGAGCAGGGGCGCCCCGGCAAAGGCATGCCCGCGTTCCATCTGCCGCCCGATCAGATTCAAGACATCGCGGCCTTCCTGCGCTCGCGCCAGCAAGCCGCCATCGATCGCAACGCGTATAGCATCCTCAACATCGTCACAGGAGACCGCGAGAAAGGCCGGGAATATTTCAACGGCGCCGGCCGCTGCCACACCTGCCACTCGCCGACGGGCGATCTGGCGGGGATCGCGAAGAAGTATGACCCGGTTATGTTGCAATCGCGCTTCCTGTATCCGCGCCCGGGCCGCGGCGACCAGCCCATCCGTCCTGAGGTCACCGTGAAGCTAGCGTCGGGCCAAGTGGTTTCGGGCATGTTGGAATATCTCGACGATTTCGATGTCGGGTTGCGCGATGCCTCTGGCGATTATCATTCCTTCTCGCGCGATGCACGAGTCAAAGTGGAAGTTCATGACCCCCTGGCCGCTCACGCCGAGTTACTCAAGAAATATACCGACGCCGACATGCATAACCTGCTCGCTTATCTGGTGACCTTGAAATGAAACTCATTGCATTCGCGCTCCTAAGCTGTTCGCTTGCAGGCCAGACCCTGGACCCAGGGCTGCTGCTCAAGCCTCCCACTGACGCCTGGCCCACTTACAACGGCGATTACTCCGGCCGGCGTTTCAGTCCGCTGGCGCGCATCAATTCCTCAAACATCACCGCGATGACCTTGGCTTGGGAATATCGTCTCGATCCCGGCACCGGGACGCTCACCTCAGCCATCAAAGCCACGCCGCTCGAAGTCAACGGCGTCCTCTATTTCACCCTCCCCGACCACGCCTGGGCCGTGGATGCGCGCACCGGACGCCAGCTCTGGCATTACCAATGGGAATCGCACGGCGGCATTCACATCGGAAGCCGCGGCTTCGGCATGTACGGAAGCTGGCTCTACTTCGAAACGCCCGACAATTACCTTGTTTCACTCAACGCCAAGGATGGTACCGAGCGCTGGCACGTTGAAATTGCCGACGTGAAACAGGAATATTTCTCCACGCCCGCGCCTATCGTTATCCGCAATCATATTCTGGTCGGGGTGGGCGGCGATTCGTTGGATGTCCCCGGCTATCTGGAATCGCGCGACCCCGAGACCGGCCAACTGCAATGGCGCTGGAACACCACGCCGCGCAAGGGCGAGCCCGGCGCCGAGACGTGGCCCAATCCGGAAGCCATGGAACACGGCGGCGGCATGACGTGGGTGCCTGGCACGTACGATCCCGAGCTCAATCTCTATTACCTCGGCACCGGCAACCCGAATCCCGTCATGGCGGGTCAAGGCCGCAAGGGCGATAACCTCTGGACCTGTTCCATCGTGGCATTGAATCCAGACACCGGAAAAATGGCGTGGTATTTTCAGGCGTCGCCGCACGACACGCACGATTGGGACGCGGCGGAAACTCCGGTGCTGATTGATGGCGAAATCGACGGCCGGCCGCGCAAGCTGCTGGCGCAGTCCAGCCGCAACGGCTATTTCTTCGTGCTGGACCGCACCAACGGCAAAAACATCGTTTCGAAGCCTTTCATCGATATCAATTGGTCCAAGGGTCTGGACGCCAGGGGCCAGCCCATCGGCAATCCGGAAAAAGAGCCAAAGCCTGACGGCACGCTGGTGATCCCGGCGCTCGGGGGCGCGGCAAACTGGCCGTCGCCTAGCTTCGACCCGGAAACCGGATTGTTCTACGTCAACGCCTCGTCATCCTACAGCCTGTACTATCTAACCGACACCGGCGACAAACCGGAAGGCTATGGTGGACGCGATTCCGGCGTTTACGCTACACTCGCGCTCAAAGCCATCGACTATGCCACGGGCCAAATTCGCTGGACGCATGAGTACAATCGCGGCGGGCCGCCCATCGGAATCTTGACCACCGCCGGCAAGCTGTTATTCACGGGTGATCCTTCGGGGAATTTCATCGTTTATGATCCGGCCAATGGCAAGATTCTTTGGCACGCCCACTTGATCGCGACGGTTAGCAATGGCCCGATGACTTACGAACTCGACGGGCGCCAATATGTGGTGGTGGGCGCCGGGGACACGTTATACGGCTTCACGATGTTGCAGTAAGTGAGGCATCCTTCAGCCACGCGAGCGCAGGTCTGAGTAACTCGGCAGTCCCGCGATTCCGCGCGCAGTCATTACGGCCCGCAGCACCGCTTGCGCCATCACTTCCGCGGCTAATGCACCAATAGCCCCGTGATTCGCGCGCGTTGCGATGGAACCTGTCGCCACGGCGAAAATCGTATCTCCATCGCTGGGCGTGTGAACCGGGTTGATGGTGCGCGCCAGGCCATCGTGCGCCATCTGGGCCACCTTGGTGGCTTGTGTTTTGTCCAGCGCTACGTTCGTCGCCACCAAACCAATGGTGGTGTTGGCGGCCGCATCGGCACGCACGCTGTACCCTTCACGAATGCGCGCCATGGAATCCATGAAGCCCGATCCATCCGGCTTGCGCGCGCCCGCGATGATCTTGCCAGTCTTTGGATCTAGCACGTCGCCGGACGCATTCACCGCCACGATGGCGCCCACCACGATTCCGGTGCCGCCCACGCGCAAGCTCGCGCTCCCCAGGCCCGACTTCATGGCTTGCTTCATGCCGAACATCTTGCCGATGGTGGCGCCGGCGCCCGCGCCCACGTTGCCTTCCGTCACTCGCCCCGCGGTCGCTGCCTGGCAGGCCTTGTATCCGGACTCGGCGGTCGGCCGGATCTTCGCATCGCCGACCCCCAGGTCGTACAGAATGGCGGCGGGGACAATCGGCACGACGACATTGCCCACCGGGTAGCCCAAGCGATGCTCGTCGAGGTATCGCACCACGCCCGACGCCGCGTCCAATCCAAATGCGCTGCCGCCCGCGAGCAGAATGGCCTGCACCTGCTGGACGGTATTGATCGGATTCAGCAGATCCGTTTCGCGGGTTCCGGGGGCCGATCCGCGCACATCCACGCCCGCCGTCGCCCCCTTGCCAAATAACAGCACGGTGCAGCCCGTCGGCCGGCGCGAGTCCGTGAAGTGACCCACCTGCACGCCTTGTACATCGGTGATGCTGCCGTCCGTGCTCCCGGGCGCGGCCTCAAGCGGCGACAGCGCGGCGCCCGTACTCAGTGCCGCCAGTGCACGGCTGAAATCGCGGCGTTTCATCCTTCGCAGGTCATCCCTACTCAGGTTACTCCCAGCCCGCTTGCCGCGGCGAGCTGCCACGCGTTACAGTCGGGTTTCCAATGCGATATCTTCTTTGGGCAGTCCTGATCTGTTGCTGCTCGCTCGCGGCGCAGAATCGCGGCGGCCGTTCCTGGAAGTTCGCAGTCTCCGGAGACTCGCGAAATTGCGGCGACATCGTTATGCCCGCCATCGCCGCAGGCGTTCACAAGAGCGGCGCCGCGTTCTACTGGCACCTGGGCGACTTTCGGGCGATTTACAGGGTGGATGAAGACATGTCGGCACCTGTGCAACTGGGCTTGCATAACAAGCCACTGGAAACCCTCGATTATTTAAAGGATGCGTGGCCGGATTTCATCGAGCACCAGATTGTTCCTTTCGGCGCGCTGCGGGTCTATCTGGCGATTGGCAATCATGAAACGATTCCGCCTGTCTCGCGCGAGGCGTGGCTGGTACAGTTCGCCGATTGGCTGGAGACGCCGGCGATCCGTGCGCAGCGGTTGAAGGACGATCCAATGGATCACAAGCTGCACGCTTATTATCACTGGATAGTGCGCAACATCGACTTTATTTCGCTAGACAATGCGACCCCGGAGCAGTTCGATCCCGATCAAATGAAGTGGCTGCACGGCGTGCTCGCGCGCGATGAGGCATCGCCGCAGATTCGCACCATCGTGGTGGGGATGCACGAAGCCCTGCCTGGCAGCCGGAGCAATATGCACAGCATGAGCGAGTCCGAACGCGGCAATTTGAGCGGCAGGGAAACGTATGAAGCGCTCTGGCATGTCCAAGAGGCCGCCCATAAGCGCGTGTACGTTCTCGCCAGCCACTCACATTTTTACATGGACAATATTTTCGAAACGCCGGATTGGAAAGACAAAGTGCTGCCCGGTTGGATCATCGGCACGGCCGGCGCGCAGCGCTATAAGCTGCCTCCCGAGGCCACGCCGGCGCAACATGCGCAGACCAATGTTTATGGATACATGATCGCTACGGTCACTCGCGACGGCGAAGTGTCATTCGAGTTCCGACGCCTGAGCCTGGACGATCTTCGCGCCATCAGCGGAAGCGCGTATCCCGATCCGCTCATCCGCTGGTGCTACGAAAACAATCATCAATAGCTGACGTGAGCTACTTCCCTTCGCTCTCCCAGCCGGTCTTCGAGTTGTAGGGCATTACGAAACCCATCGCCTCAATCTCGTGAATCTTGCCGTCCTTGATTTTGAAAATGTGCGCCGCGGGCAGATCGAACGGCTTGATATTCAGGTCGAGCTTCTCCAATCCCGGCACGCCCACAATCTTCACGAACTTGTCCTTCATTGGCTGCCGGAACTGCGACAGCCCGAAGACCAACCCCGTTTCCGGATCGGCGATCTCCACGCGCCGGGGCTCAATGGCCGTGATGTAGCTCAACGCGTGCGTGTTCAGGCCATCGCGGCAGCCCATCGCTCCGATGGTGCCCAGGCCCGGCGTCTTCGACGGCGGATTACTGGTGGTCTGCATTCCGTTTTCACGCCGCACACAATCGTCGGCGAAAGGGGCCGCGTCGCCGTTGCTGGTCACAATGGCCGTGTAATAGGAAAGGCCG
This sequence comes from Bryobacterales bacterium, assembly GCA_963761265.1. GTDB lineage: Bacteria > Acidobacteriota > Terriglobia > Bryobacterales > Bryobacteraceae > Palsa-89. Next base: position 624,383 of record CAVXGM010000010.1, on the reverse strand, counting down.
ATTTTGAGCATCTTCGCGCGCGGCGCACGCTCGGCCGGCGGAACCGTCGCGAGCAACCCGGGCCGGGGCGTCTCCAAATTCTTTAAGCTGTTTTCCCGCAGATTGCCTGCAATCAGGTGCTCCGCTTCCGTGATCTTGCCGTTCACCAGCTTCAGGCGCAGCCCCAACTGGATTGGTTTGCCATCTTGCTTCATCACGCACATAAAACCCACCTGCTGCGCCACCGGATCGGGAACATAAATCTTGAACGTGGTTGGACCTTCCGATGCCGTCTTCCACAGGCCTTCGCCCGGCTTCATCGGCACTGTATTCTCCACGAATTTCACATCTTGCGCGAACGCCACTCTCGACGGATCGTGCGCCACCACCGCCGCGATGTAGTTGTCCACGGTCTTGTCCAGACACGCCCGGTCACACTTCGCGGCGCTCGCGACACTGCTCATCGCCGGCACGGCAAAACTCAAAACGATCACGCTTCTGAAGAATGATTTCATGTGAATTGTTCCGATTCGTAGCCAGTATATAACTCGCCGAAAGCCTGCATACCGGCATCGTTCATCTTGCATGCAAGGCGAGAGAACGAGTATGATGACCAAGCAACGAAGGAGAGAATCCCATGAAATCTTCCGGAACAACGCTATTCGCAGCGACGCTGGCGCTGTCGGCCGTTGGCGTCCTATCGGCTGAATCCATCAATCCGCCCACCACGCCGCAAACCGCGCCCATGAGCAAGCAAGCGAAGAAAAACCTGGACATGGTGCTGGACTGGTGGCGCGTGGTGATCCAGGGGGGCCATTTGGACGAGACCTCCAAGTACCAGGCCGAAGACTACATCCAGCACAACCCCAACGTGAATACCGGCCGCCAGGGATTCGTGGAATTCTTCAGCAGATTCAGCAAACCTAAGAATCCGATCCCCGAGAAACTGGCAAATCCGCCGGTGGTGATGGGCGCCAAGGGCGATTATGTCTGGCTGATTTGGGAAACGGAACAGAAGGACCCGCGCGATCCATCGAAGACTTATCACTCCAACAGCTTCGACGTGCTGCGCATTCAAAACGGCAAGGTACAGGAGCACTGGGACAGCGCGATGAAGATGCATGGATCAGGCAACGTGAACACCGGCGTGTCTCCCAAACCGCCCATGCAATGGAACACCGGCAAGCTGGACAAGCAAGAGAAAATGACGCTCGCGCTGGCCACCGAAGAGTTGAAGGACATGTTGCAATACGGCCATCTGGAGTTGGCCGATAAAACCATGGACCCGGGATATATCCAGCACAATCCCATGGTCCCGCAAGGCCGCGATGGATTTAAGGCGTTTATGAGCCGGCGGCCCGGACGACAGCCGCAGGACATCAAGCCCGAATGGCCGAATCCGCCCGCCCTGACGTTGATTGATGGCCCCTACTCGGTGATGATGTGGGACCGCATGTCCAAGGACCCCGACGATCCCAATAAGATGTACACCTGGAATCATTATGACGTGGTTCGCATGGAAAATGGTCATATCAAAGAACACTGGGACGAAGCCAGAATCAATCCTCCTCAGGCCAGCCGGCCGTAGCGAGACCTCAGCATCCGCAGCCAGCCGCTGTCGATTGCGGGCGCCGGAGCAGCCTTTGGCGTTTGCCACAGGCTGCGATAATGCGATAGATTGATAGAACGAGTTCGCTGCGTAGCCCACTCGTCCCCTCCTCGTCGGAAGGTCTTTCGGTCGAAATGAAGATCAACCGGCTTCTCTATTTGCTGGCGGCCACAGCGTTGGGTGCCGCTCATGCCGACAGTCCCCAACTCAAGGCAGTGCAGCATCCGATGTCGGAGTTGCATGCGCTCGCGAAGTTTTCCATTCCTGGGTCTCCGGACTGGGTGGCTATCGGCGACAGCGTTTGGATCTCGAACAACCCCAAGAACAATATTTCGCAGCTGGACGCCAAGACCAACCGGGTGGGCGCGGTAATCGCGGTAGCCAAGACGCCCTGCTCGGGCCTCGCGATCGCGTTCGATAGCGTCTGGGTGCCGATCTGCAGCGATGGATCGGTCGAGCGCGTGGATGCGAAATCGAAGCAAGATTGTCGCGTCCATTCCTTCGGGTGTAGCGAACACGGAGGGTGGAATTACCGCCGGCGCAGGCAGCATCTGGATGCCTTCCGACGCGGCGGGCATGCTCTCGCGCATCGATCCGGCGACCAATAAGGTACTGTCCAAGATTCCGATTCCAGCCGGGTTCCTACACCGCGGTGTTTGATTCGGGTTCAGTCTGGATCACCAGCACGAAGAACAATCTGCTGACGCGCGTGGACGCGAAAACCGAGAAAGTTGTCGCGAAGATCCCGGTGGGCCCGGCGCCGCGATTCCTGGCCGCGGGCTTAGGTGCGCGTTTGGACTCTCAATCAAGGCGATGGCAGCGTTTCGCGCATGGACCCCGCGACGAACAAAGTCTCCGCAACCATCCAGGTCGGTGTGCCGGGTCCGGGCGGCGACATTGCAGTGGGAGAAGGCGCGGTTTGGGTGACGGCCATCGGCAAGCCGCTTTCGAAGATCGATCCGGCCACGAACCGCGTTGTGGCGCAGTATGTGGGGAAAGGCGGCGACGCGTTGCGAGTGGGGCTCGGTTCGCTGTGGCTCTCCAATCACGAATTTCATGAAGTATGGAGGATAGACCCGAAGGGTCTCTGACATGAAGTACGCCATCGTATCTGGTTTGACTAGACTCGTGGTTTGCAGCGTTTGCGCAGGCTCCGCCCGTCTTCGGCGGGCGCGGACTTCTTCGAGAACAAAATGCGGCCGATTTTCGCCGAGAATTGCTACGCCTGTCACACCAGCGCCGAGATGGGCGGCCTGCGCCTGGATTCGCGGGAGGGTCTGCTGAAAGGTGGAAGTTCGGGCCCGGCGGTGGTGCCCGGGCAATCCCGACAAAAGCCTGCTGATCCAGGCCGTGCGGCAGACCGGCGATCTCAAAATGCCGCAGGGCGGGAAGCTGAAGCCCGACGAGGTGCAAACGTCTGGTGGAATGGGTCAAGATGGGCGCGCCGTGGCCGCGACACAAAAGCCGCCGTTCCGAGCTCCCCGGCAAGGTGATCACGCCCGAACAGCGCGCATTTTGGTCGTTCCAGCCGCTGAAGGAGCCCGCCAATTCCCGTCGGTGAAAGAGAAGTCCTGGCCGAAAACGAATATCGATCATTTTGTGCTTGCCAAGCTTGAAGTCCAAAGGCATGAAGCCGGTGGCGCAGGCGGATCGCAGGACGCTGATTCGCCGCGTGACCCTGGATCTGATCGGCTTGCCGCCGACGCCCGAGGAAGTGGACGCGTTCGTGGCCGACAAATCGCCGAACGCGTATGAAAAGGTTGTGGACCGGTTGCTTGCATCGCCGCGCTACGGCGAACGCTGGGGCCGCCACTGGCTGGATGTCGCGCGCTACTCCGAAGACGACGTGCGCGGCCTCGATCCCAAGGGCCGCGGCTACATGCCGTTTCGCGGCGCGTATGTTTATCGCGACTGGGTGATTCAAGGCGTTCAACGACGACATGCCTTACGGCGAATTTATCAAAGGCGCAGCTGGCCGGCGACCTGATGCCGAGCCGCAGCGCGACAAGGATATCGCGGGCACGGGGATTTTGGGCGATGGCCCCTGGTGGTGGGATCAGGCCGAGCCGGTGCAGGGCCGCGCCGACGAGCGCAACGAGCGGATCGACATGGTGACGCGCGGGATGCTCGGGCTGACGGTTGCGTGCGCGCGCTGCCACGATCACAAATACGATCCGATCACGCAGAAGGATTATTACTCGCTCGCGGCGATTTTCCTGAACACCACCTACCACGAATATCCGGCCAGTTCGCCGGCCGAAATGGCGCTCTGGGAGAAGCAGCAGAAAGACATCGACGACAAGGAAGAAGTACTCGATGATTTCATGACGCAGCAGAGCGACTTGTACTCGCGAGATGCTGGCGCAAAAGACCTCGAAGTATCTGGTGGCCGCGTGGCAGGTTACGGGCGAGCCGAAGAAGAACGGTGGCCGAAGCCGCGGCGGATCAAAAAGTCGATCCCGAGATGCTCGAGCGCTGGATCAAATTCCTGGCCAAGCCGCCCAAGCATTATTCCTACCTGAAGGACTGGCAGGACATGGTGAAGTGCGGCGGCACGCTGGAACAGGCGCAGTTTCTGGCGGACAATTTCCAGAATCTGGTTCTCTCGGTGGCACGCGATGCGAAGGCGCTGAAGGAAGAGAACGACATCATCAAGGCCAAAGCCGGCGTGCGCAAAAAGCCGCGGCGCGACGCTTATCCGAACGAGTTCGAGACCAACGATCAGTTCTGCCCGGGTTGCGACCTGGAGCTGAAGACCATGCCGATCGAGCCGACGAATCTGTATCTCGACCTGTTCCAGGCCGACCTGGATTCCGAAAGCGACAAAAGGCCGATCCGGGTCTGTTGTCGCTGCGCGGTTGGGATCTGGAGCGGCATTTTTCGGCGGAAGTGGCCGAGCATGTCGCCGCCCTGCGCGCCGAAATCGAAGCGCTGAAGAAAGCGCAAGCGCCATATCCGTTCCTGGACGGTGCGATCGATAAGCAAGACCATGGGAACCATGCACGTGAATGTGCGCGGCAATCCGCACACGCTGGGCGATCAGGTGTGCCGCGCGTTTTCTGGCGATTTTGTCGCCCTCCGACTCACAAGCCGTTTACCGACGGCAGCGGCCGCCTGGACCTGGCCGATGACATCGTGGCCAGCCCGCATGGCGGCGCGCGTGATCGTCAATCGCGTCTGGAGATGGCATTTCGGATCGGGAATTGTGGAAACGCCGGACAATTTCGGAAAGACGGGCGATCCGCCCTCCGATCCCGAGCTGCTCGAATATCTGGCGAGCGACTTTCGTCAAGAACGGCATGTCGATCAAGAAGCTGCAGCGCGAGATCGTGCTCTCTTCCGTCTACCATCTCAGCAGCGAGTCGAATCGCCGAGAACGCCGAGAAAGACGGCGCGAATCGCCTGTATTGGCGCTTCAACCGGCAGCGCCTGGATGCCGAAGCCATTCGCGATTCGCTGCTCTTTGTGGCCGGAGACCTGGATTTGAAGAAAGCCGGCGGGCCGTCCACGGATTTCAGCGACGACAACCATCGCCGCACCGTCTACTGCAAAGTCAGCCGCTACCGGCTGAACAATTTCCTGCAGGTATTCGATTTCCCGAATCCTTCGTTCACCGCCGAACAGCGCTTCACCACCATCGTTCCCCTGCAGCGGCTGTTCTTCATGAACAGCAGCTTTGTCTACAAACAGGCGCAGGCTTTCGCCAAGCGCGTGTACGACGAAGGCAGCGACGCGGCGCGGATCGGAAAGGCTTATCGCATTCTTGTTCGGCCGCGCACCCGAGCGAAGCGGAAACCAAAGCGGGCCTGGATTTTTTGCAGGCACATCCGGAAACGCCCGGAAACCAGGTCGCCGGTCAACCGACCACGGCCTGGTATGAGTATGCACGTGTGCTGCTCAGCTCCAACGAATTTGAATTTGTAAATTAGACGTGCAGAGTGGTGAAAGGAAAGGAAGAAAGACGATGTTGCATTTACCGGCCCGCAGGCCGCTGTCGCGGCGAGAAGCATTGTGCAGGATGGGAAGCGGCTTCGGCATGCTGAGCTTTCGCCAGCCTGGTGGGTGAATCGCTCGCCAAGGCCGACGCGGCCGACGGTACAGGGAGTGCCCAAGTGCGCGCATTCCAAACTTCAAACCCAAAGCCAAGCACGTCATTTTCCTGTTCATGAACGGCGGCGCATCGCAGGTGGACACCTTCGACTACAAGCCGATGCTGGACAAGTACAACGGCAAGCCGCTGCCGGGCGCGATTCCCGATCACGAGCGCAAAACCGGCAATCTGATGACGTCGCCGTTCAAATTCAAGAAGTACGGCCAGAGCGGCACGGAGGTGAGCGAGATCTTCCCGTACCTGGGCGAATGCGTCGACGACATGTGCATGCTCAAGGCGATGTACACCGACATCCCCAATCACGAGCCGTCGCTGCTGATGATGAACATCGGCCATATTCAGCCGGGCCGCCCGTCCATGGGCGTCGTGGCTCACCTACGGGCTGGGCACCGACAATAAGAATTTGCCCGGCTTCGTGGTGCTGTGCCCCGAAGTGCCCACCACCGTTGGGCCGCCGCTGTGGAATTCCGCGTTTCTTCCGCCCGTCTATCAGGGCACCTACATTTCCGACAACGTCCGCGAGAAGAAATTCGATCCGAGAAGCTGATCCCGAACATCCGCAACGCCAAGTTCGACCTGAAGCAGCAGAAGAGCGAGCTCGATCTGCTCGGCGAGCTGGATCGGCTGCAAATGCAGCAGGAGCACGCCAACGATCCGCAGCTCGATGCCACGCTGCAATCCATGGAAACGGCCTATCGCATGCAGACGGAAGCGCCCGAAGTATTCGATGTGCGCAAAGAGAGCGCGGCCACCATCAAGCTGTACGGCGAAGGCAGCACGGCGCGCGGCTGTCTGACTGCGGCGCGGCTGGTGGAGCGCGGAGTCCGCATGGTGCAGGTGTATTACGCCAAAGGCGATCCGTGGGATCATCATTTCGACATCGAGCTGCATCGCAAGACCGGCAAGGATTCCGATCAGCCGTTTGCGGCGCTCATCAAGGATCTGAAATCGCGCGGGCTGTTCGATGAAACGCTCATCGTGTGCGGCTCCGAGTTCGGCCGCACTCCGGTGGTGGAAGTCGGCAGCGGATTCATGGGCGGCGCAGGTGCATAACGGCCGCGATCACAATCCGCATGGCTTTACCGTTTGGCTGGCCGGCGGCGGCGTGAAGGGCGGCATGTCGTATGGCGCCACCGACGACTTCGGCTGGAAGGGCGTCGATAAGCGGGTGCACGTGCACGATCTCCACGCCACCATCCTGTATCTGATGGGCATCGACCACACCAAGCTGACTTATCGTTACAGTGGCCGCGATTTCCGGCTGACCGATGTTGCTGGAAACGTGATCCACGACATCGTCGCTTGAAGGTGCCGGGGTTAGGATCGTTGCTGAAGGCACAGCCCCGCTTTTAGTATCGCCAAAGCTTAGTACTTTCATAAGAATTTCCGATACAGATTTCCTTGACACCCCTGGGGACGGGCGTGATAATTAGAAAACTGCCGTGTGGGGTTCCTAAGTTCTGAAGTGTTTTTCTGTGCGGATTTCTTAGTGCCGCACCACCCCGCAGTCTAACAAGCTGCTCTTCGCTGAGTTGCTTCGCCGCACCGCCTTTGCGGCCTCTCGCCTTGTCGGCGCCCGAGCATGTCGCTCCGTGGTGACGTTCCAATTTTCAGATTAGAGGAGAGGTACATGTTGACGAGGACTTTTGTACGGAGTTCTTGGCGAAGTCTGTTTGACAGGACTGGGCTTGCTGGCGGCCGTCTCGATAGTCGCCGTATCGATGCTGCAGGTCAATCCACCAGTTCCTTGCATGGGGTTGTTTCCGACGCGCAAAACGCGGTGATTCCCGGCGCGGTAGTGTCACTGAGCAGCGCGACCACCGGAGCTCTCCGGCAAGTGGTTACCGATAACACCGGAGAATATCAATTCCTGCAAGATGATGCCGGGCGAATACACGCTGAGTGTCACCAAGCCTGGCTTTTGCGAAAGCGACACGGAGCACGTGGTTTTGCAGATCAACGTTCCGGCGACTCTCAACGTGCAACTGGAAGTGGGGACCACGGGCCAGACCGTCAATGTCACGGCGGAGACCTCGCTCGTGAGCACCTCCGACGCGTCGGTTGGGAATGCATTTACCGAACATTCGATCCGCCAGTTGCCGCTCGACACGCGCAACGTCGTCGAGTTGCTGAGCCTGCAACCGGGCGTCACATCGCAGGGCGAGGTGATGGGATCGCGGCGCGATCAAAATAATATCGTCCTGGACGGCGTGGATGTGAACGACAACGAGAACTCGGGTATCGGCGGTGGGTCTGACTTCGGATCCACGCAGGGTTCCAATACCCAGCCTTCCTCAAGCGACTCACCCATCTCGGGCTTCAACTCCGTACTGCCGATTCCACTGGACTCCGTCCAGGAGTTTCGCGTCACGGTGGCCGGCCAGGGCGCTGACGAAGGCCGCTCGTCGGGCGGCCAAGTAGTGCTGGTCACCAAAAGCGGAACCAATCAGTTGCATGGCTCGGCTTACGAATACAACCGCAACACGGTTACCGCGGCGAACAGTTGGTTTAACAATCGCGACGGCGTGGGAATCACGCCTCTGAATCGCAACCAGTTCGGCGCCTCGCTGGGCGGACCCGTCAAGAAGGACCGCATCTTTTACTTCTTCAATTATGAACGGCGTATCGACGCCAGCTCGCAGGCCGTGGAGCGCATGGTGCCCACCGAGAACCTGAAACAGGGCATCCTGACGTTCGCTGACACAAACGGAAACAACTATACGCTAACCCCCTCCCAGATCCAACAGGTGGACCCGCTGGGCATCGGGATCAATCCCGGATATCTCAACTTCCTGAAACAATACCCGGCAGGCAACGATCCGGCCTATGGCGCGGACGGCGGCTTGAATTTCACCGGGTTTCGATTCAACGCACCGGACGCCTTGGATAATCGCGCCTATGTCGGGAAGATGGATTTCATTCTCGACAGCGCGGGCAAACACACGCTTTCGGTTCGCGGCACTCTGTCGAATGCGAATCAGGATCTGCCTACGCTCTCGCCCAGTTTCCCGGCCAGGAGCCGGCCAGCGAACTGCTGAACAATAGCAAGGGGATCTCGGCCACTTACACCGCTATTTTGACGCCGAGCCTGATCAACAACTTCACCTTCGGCTACACGCGCCAGGGTCTGGCTTACTCCGGAACGCCGGGCGACGCCTTCAACTTGGGACCGCTCGACTCGTTGCAGAACTACAACGCGCGCGCCAACGGCCGCATTCTGCCCGTGAAGAACTATCGTGGATACGCTCACTTGGACCAAAGGCAAGCACACCATTACTACGGGTATCAATTTCCGAATCATGACGAACAACAAGTTCACTTACTCGCAGTCCTACCCGAGTTATGGCTTCAACGACAACGTGGCGGTGGGATTGGGGGAGGACATCCAGACCGACCTTACCAATTACATGGCCGCCAAAACCGGCAACCCTAATTTCGCGCTCAACGACCCGTATAACGATGCGTCCTGCGCTCGGAATCCTGCTGGGCTTGGTGAACAACACGCAGGTGACGTATCAGGTGGGAAAGGGCGGCACCTTGTTGCCGCAGGGAGCGCCCGATGCTCGTGAGTTTTCGATGCGCGAATACGAGGCTTTCGTCAGCGATCAATGGCGTGTGTCGCGCGAATTGACTCTCACGTTGGTCTTGCGCTACACCAACGACCCTCCGCCCTATGAGGCCAACGGCCTGCAAGTGGCCCCCAACATCGGGTTGGACCAGTATTTCGCGCAGCGCGATTATCTTGGATCGCAAGGTGTTCCTTCCAACGCCATGCCCAACGCCATCCTCAGCTACAATCTCAACGGTCCGGTCAACGGGAAATCCAGTTGGTACAATCCCGACGACAACAATTTCGGTCCGCGATTTGCCTTGGCCTACAGCCCCAAAGATCGCGGCGGCCTGCTGCAAAAGATTTTTGGCTCCGGCGGCGTTTTGCGTGCCGGCGGCGCCATGCTCTATGATCGCTTCGGCAGCGAACTGATTACCGAGTTCGATCAGTTCGGCTCCTTTGGTTTGGCGACCACGCTGAACAACCCGGTCTCCTATACTTTCTCCACATCGCCGCGCTACAACGGCAGTGGGCCGACGCTTCCGGCCGCTCCAACCACCGGCTTCCCCTACACTCCGCCCGAACGTCAACGGAATCGTCGGCGAGTTCCAGGGAATCTATCCGATCTCTGAAGTCGCCGTATTCCATCCTGCTGAATGCATCCTTCGCGCGCGAGTTGCCCGGCAAATTGACGCTGGAGGTCTCCTACGCCGGCAGGCTTTCCCGCAAGCTGCTGCTGCAGGGCGACGTGTACACGCCGCTCGAAAACCTCAAGGACACCGCGTCCGGCCAGACCTGGCTCACCAGCATGACGGCCATCCGCAATACGTACAACAGCGTCTGCGCGTCGCTGGGGAACAACACGCAAAATTGCGATCCGCCACCGCCGCGCAGGCGGTGATGAACAATCCTTCCCTGGTGCCGAACAATCCGTACATTCAAAATATGTTCGCGCCGGTAGCCAACGCCTTCTTCCCCGGCAAGCGCCTCCGCCAACTATTTCTACGGCATTTATGGCGTGTACGGCGGCAGCTATCTGGACATGCTGCACTCCGTGGACCGGATTCCGGGTCGAGTACACCGCGCCCGGCACCTGCGCCTCCAAGTTCGGCTGCTATACGTTCTTCGCCCCGCAGGGAAGCTCCATGCCCACCTGGATGAACGCCGGCGACGCCAATTATCAACGCCGCCACCGTCAGCTTGCGGCGCGCCTTCAGCCAGGGCGTTTCGTTCGATTTCAACTACACTCTTTCGCACTCGATCGACAACGCGTCGGCCGCCGAAGGCGCCTCCGGCCAGGATGGCGCGGTTATTCAGAATATATTCAATCCCGGCGAATTCCGCGGCTCATCGGATTTCGACATCCGCAATCAGGTGAACGTCGACGTGGTGTACGAACTCCCGGTCGGCAAAGGCAAGCCGTTCTGGAGCAGCGCGCCGGGTTGGGCGAATGAAATGTTCGGAGGCTGGCAGGTTTCGAGCATCATGCGCTTCTCGAGCGGTCTGCCCACCGTCATTCAGGGCAATCGAACCTGGGACACCAATTACTGGCAAGGTACGCTCGCCATCCCGACTGGGCCTTTAAATACCCAAACCGGTTACGACAGCAACGGCAATCCCAGCTTGTTCTCCAACACCAACGCTGCGAACAGCTTCGCCGATGCGTATCCGGGGAACGTCGGAACGCGCGCATTGATTCGGCTGGCCGGCATGAAGAACTTCGACTTCGGCGTCGCGAAATCCTTCCCGCTGCCTTGGGAAGGGCATCGCATCCAGTTCCGCGCCGAAGCCTATAATGCGTTTAACAACGTGAACTTCATCCAACCCAGCCTGGCGCTGTACAATCCCGGCACCTTCGGCGAGTATCAGAACACCATGCCGCCGCGCGAGATGCAGTTCGCTCTCGCTATGAATTTTAAGCGGACGATTCACTGCTCTGATGGTCCTGGCCGTGAGTGGCGTGCTTCTGCACGCCACTACGGTCCTGGATTTCATCCCGCTATCGATCGATGGCAAACCCGTGCCGCTCTCCAGTTATCGCGGCAAGGTACTGCTGATCGTCAATGTCGCCAGCAAGAGTATTTTCACGCCGCAATACCAAGGCCTGGAGGCGTTGTATGAGAAATACAAAGACCAGGGGCTGGTGATTCTCGGGTTTCCCGAGCAATGATTTCGGCCAGGAAGAACCAGCGGACGACGATGCCATCCAACAGTTCGCCGACGGCAAGTACAAAGTCACGTTTCCGATGTTCGCGAAGCTGCCGCTGGCCGGCGAGCACATGGCGCCGCTTTATCAGTTCCTGACGGATAAGCAAGCCAATCCGACCACGGGCGGACCCATTCGCTGGAATTTCACGAAGTTTCTGGTGGATCGCGAAGGCAAAGTTGTCGAGCGCTTTGAGCCCGACGTTACGCCGGATGCGCCCGAGCTCGCGGTCGCCATTGAGAAGGCACTCAAGGGTGAAAAGGACAAACACGAAAACGAAAGAGCCAGCGGCGGCGCGTGCATCGCTGGTCTGCGTTGCGATATACTGAGATATCCAACCGGCCATGTAGCCACGTTGTGCTCTGCTGCACGGACGGTTGAGATGCGCAAACTCCTACTACCTCTTATCCGCACTTTTTCTTTTCGCTGGCGGGCTCTTGAGCGCGTCCGGAAATCCTCCTTCTTTCACTGTGGGCTGGTCCGTCTATGTCGGCTGGGATCCCTACCAGTACATGGCGAAATCCGGACTGCTGAAGAAATGGGGCGACAAATACGGCGTCGCCATCAAAGTGCAGCGCTTCGATTACGCGCCTTCGCTCGATGCTTTCGTCGCCAAGAACATCGACGCTTGCGCCATGACCAACATGGAGGCGCTCGACATGCCGGCCGCCGCCGGCATCGACACCACGTCCATCATCGCCGGCGATTATTCCAACGGCAACGATGCTGTGCTGGTGCGCCATAATCTAACGCTCGGCCAGATTCCCGGCAAGCGCGTGCTGCTGGTGGAGAAGACCGTCTCGCAATACCTGTTTGAGCGCGGCATGACGATCAACAATCTCGCGGGCGAGTTGAAACGCGTGAGGTACGTCAACACCTCGGACTCCGATATCGCGGGCGCGTTCCTGAGCGACACCAGCCAGAACGCGGTGGTCACCTGGAAGCCGCTCGTCTCGCAGATCCTCAAAGGCAAGGGCATCACCAAGATTTTCGATTCGTCCAAGATTCCCGGCGAAATTCTGGACCTGATGGTGGTCCGCACCGACGTTCTTAACAGGCCGGATGGATCCGGCAAACGCTTCGCCAAAGCGATCGCCGGCGCATGGTACGAACTGACCGCGAGATGGCCAAGCCGGGGCCGGAAGGCGACAAGGTGCTTGCATCCATCGCGAGGTTTCCGAAGACACGCTGGCTTCGTACAAAGAACAGCTTTCCACCACGCATCTGTTCTACACGGCTCCATCCGCGGTCCAGATGACAAAGTCCGACCAGTTGAAGAAGACCATGGAGCTGGTTCGGCAGTTCTGCTTCTCGCATGGCTTGCTGGGCGACAAGACCAGTTCGGCCGGACGACGTTGCCATCCGCTTCCCGGACGGCTCCATCCAAGGCAAGAAGGATCGCGTGCGTTTGCGCTTCGACGCATCGTACATGGAACTAGCTGCCGCGGAGGAAGCTGTGAGCATGCTCCAGATTCACGCCCATCCTTCGCGCACCACGGTCTGGATTCTTTCCTGGTTCCTATTTGCCAGCCGGCATGGCGAGCTATTTCTGGGTGTCCCGCGGCCGCCATCATCGATAATCCGGACGACCGCGTTATGCCCACGCTTGCGGCAGATGGGCCAGGCCTTCGCCGACGCCGATGCTGAAGCCTGCCGAGGACGATGAAGTTGCGCCGGAATCCCGATCAGCAATCGCTGGCCAGCAAGATTCACAACAGCATGCTCTGGAAGGACACCGTGGCGACGGGCCGCCGTTTCCTGATCAGCATGGCGCTGCTTTTTCCCGCCGTTCTGCTCGGGCTCCACATGGGCATGTTCCCGTACGTAGGATCGTTCTTCCTGCGATTCGTGCTGTTCTTCGACAAGATTGTCGCGCTCTCGCTGCTTCCGATTCTGTTCATTGCGTTCGGTATCGAGGAACTGGCCAAGATGATGCTGATCGTGGTCGGCGTCGCGCCAACCATCATCCTGGATTCTTTCAATCTCACGCGCGGCGTGCCGAAAGAGCAGATCGTGAAAGGTTTTACGCTGGGCGCGGGCGATTTCTCCATCACCTACCGGATCGTCTTCAAACAAATCTGGCCGCGCGTGTTGAATAGCATCCGGCTGAATTTGAAGGCCGTGATGTTGTTCCTGTTCGCCGGTGAAATGATCGCGTCGCAGGATGGCCTGGCATATCGCATCGCTCTGCTGCGCCGCCATATGGGCATGGACACCATCATTCCGTATGTGCTGTGGGTGGCATTGCTGCTGTTCTTAGTGGATTTTGGGATGCGCACGTTGAACCGAAAACTGCATCCCTGGTTTCAGGAGGCATAACGGGCGTGGCCACGGCACGAACGATATTGGATGACAAAGCTGCTCCGAGCAATCCGGATGTGAGGATGTCCGAGGCAGCAGCGAACGCGCGCCCTCTGATCGGCATCCAGGATGTCGTCGTCGAATACGGCCAGCCCGGCAAGGCTCCCAAGCGAATCCTGAATGGCGTCAACCTGGACATCCATCCGGGCGAGTTCCTCTCCATCGTTGGACAAACTGGCTGCGGAAAATCTACTTTATTGCGGCTGGTGCTCGCGGAGGAAATGCCAACCGGCGGGCAGGTGCTGGTGGAAGGAAGCCCGCGCCGGCAACCGGATCGCCGCTGCGGATATGTGCCGCAGAAGTATTCGCTTTTTCCGGACCGCACTGTGCTCGAGAACATTACGTTCGGCCTGGAAGTGACCGAGATCGGAATTCTTCGGCGGCTTCTCCCCGGCTCGGCGCGCGCGCCGCAAGGAATTTCGGGCTGAGGCGATCGGCTATCTGCGCCGCATGGGCCTGCGGGAATCGGACGCTGTGAAATATCCGCACCAGCTTTCGGGCGGCATGCAGCAGCGCGTGGCCATCGCGCAGGCGCTGATCATGCGGCCCAAGATCTTGCTGATGGATGAAGCCTTCAGTGCGCTCGATCCCGGAACGCGCGCGGGCATGCAGCGGCTGATCAAAGACCTGTGGCGCGAAACCGGCACCACCGTTCTTTTTGTCACGCATAACCCGCGTGAGGCCGTGATCCTGGCGACGCGCGTCATCGCTCTTGGCCGCACGCGGCGTCGGAAGACGATGGGGCTAACATCGTGCTGGATCTCCCCGTGTCTGATACCCTCATGTCTGACACATACGACGAACAAGAGATCGCCGGTCTGATCCGCCGCGTGGAACAAACTACCTTCCCCAACGGCGGCGCCGAGAGCGATGAGCAACCCGGCGCCCCGGAAGCGTAAAACGCACTCTAAACTAGAAAGGAAAGCAGTACAATCAAGCCTTCATGTCCTTTTACAAGAACCATGCCCCGAAGCATCGGGAACACACCAGGGAAATAAAACTGCCGGAACTGGAAGGAATGAAAGCCCTCCGCGAAGAGAGCCAGATTCCATCGCGGCAATGGGAGGCGGAGGTTCGGCGTGGCAAAGAATTCGGCCTGGAATGCGTCGATTCCATCCAAGACAAAACCGAGATCAGTTGTTTTCAGCGCGGCGAACTGCCGCACTGGTCCGGAATCAACACCTTTCTGAAAACGCCGTACCTGGAAGACGTGCGCAAAGTAGGCGAGTATGATGTAGCGTTCGTCGGCGCGCCGTTCGATATCGGCACAACCTATCGCGCCGGAACGCGCTTCGGCCCGCAGGGCATCCGGCGAATTTCGTCGCTATACACCACCTACAATTTCGAAATGGGTGTGGACCTGCGCGAGTCGCTGAAGATGTGCGACGTCGGCGATATCTTTTGCCCGGCGAACATCACCAAGAGTCACGACCAGATCACGAAGGGAGTTGCGCACATCCTCTCGCAAGGGACGCTGCCGATGATCATGGGCGGCGACCATTCCATCGGCTTCCCGTGCGCGCGCGGCGTGGCGCAATGCGTGGAAGGCAAGGTCGGCATTATCCATTTGGACCGCCACATCGACACGCAGGAAAAAGACATGGACGAGATCATGCACACTTGTCCGTGGTTCCACGCGACGAATATTCCGAATTGCCCGCCGACCAATCTGGTGCAAGTGGGCATCGGCGGCTGGCAGGTGCCGCGGCCCGGCGTGAAGAAAGGCCGCGAGCGCGGATCGACGGTGCTCACCATTCAGGACATCGAGCGAATCGGAATCGACAAGACCATCGAGATCGCGCTGGAAGTGGCCTGGAAAGGCGCCAGCGCCGTTTATCTTTCCTTCGACGTGGATTCCGTCGATGCCGGATTCGTTCCCGGCACCGGTTGGCCGGAGCCTGGCGGTTTTCTGCCGCGCGAAGCTCTCGCGATCTTGCGCGGCGTGGCCAAAGAAGGAATCGCTGCGATGGAAGCAGTGGAGGTTTCGCCGCCCTACGATATTTCCGATATCACGGCGCTGGTCGCGGTGCGGGCGATGGTGGACGTGCTGGCTTCCATGACCAAGCACGGCCGGATAGGCGGGAAGCTGCGCTGACACCCGCGTTCATCCTCGCCACCGATCTGCACACCAGGGACGCCGCATGGGGCAAAGCTTTGGAGCAAGCCGGTACGGCTGCGGATGCCTCCGAAAAATCCTCGGCTTCCGACCTTCGGTGAAGCTGGCGTCGATCGACTCTCTTGCGCTTCAGACGAGTGACGCATCGGGAAATTTTCGTTCTTCCCGTCTCATTCGATTTCAATCTGATGCAGCGGGAGGCTCTGGGCCAGGCCATCGGCGAGGCGCGGCGAGCGCATCCGGAAATCGCATTTCATCATGACGACCTTGACCCCGCGCATCCCTTGCTGGTCCGGATTGCTCTCGCGGACCAAGTAGCGCGGGCCATTGCTGCCGAGCCGGGCGCCATGCAACATATCGGCCTGATCCTCGCCCCCAGCGGCCATGGCGATTCGGGTAGCCGCGCGCAAAGCTATCGGCTGATGCGCCTGATTTGGGAACGACTGGGGCTTGGCGGCCGCCGAGGTCGGATTCATCCGGCACGCGCAGCCGTTTCTCGCGTTGCGCGCTGGAAAAATGCGCGCAGCGTCCGCTGAATTGGGTCATTCTTCCCAAATCGCAATGGCGAACCGAGCACGTCGAGTTCGCGGAAGTGATTCTCCAGAATTTTCAGCGCGATCATCCGGAAGCTCGCACCTGGCGGATGGCGGAGCCCCCGGGCGATCATCCGGCCCTCATTGCCTGGCTTACGCAACGCATCACGCGGCTGTGGAACGAGAAGCGCACTCGCGAGAATCGCTGCGCGGTGACTTCGCCGAAGCAAAGCCCCGCTGCGCGAACCTGCATCCTGGACCGTGGGCGCGGGCGTCATCGCGTCGGTGACGGACTGCGGCCGGATGGCCGGTGTGCTCGAACAGATCCTGCCGCCGGGCAATCCCGAGCGCGTACTCGTCAAAGTCACCTGGCATGGCTATGCTACCGGCACATACACCGATCCGGCAGCACTCGATCTTTTGCTCCGCGCTCTCCCGGCGCCCGCGATCATTCTCGAAGGCCACACCTCTTCCAGAAATACCGGGGAAGCGCGATTCGATTGGGAAAACGGAGCGCGCGAGAATCGTGCCTGGATCCGCCAGCAGGACGCCGAATATCTTCGCCGCACTGGCTTGGCCGAAGTGCTGGCGAAGCATTCCGCGCAATATGTCAATGTCACCGAAGCGTACTGGGATGAAGCGTGCGCCGCGCCCGCGTGCGTCGAAAACTCCTGATCGAACGCGGAGTCGCGTTGCAACACCCCGAACTTCTGGGCTACATTCCCGAAGTCCTGCTTCCCTATCTGGGCTGCCCCATGATCAGCTTCGCGAAGTTCAAAGGACCCACGCGCCTGGGGATCTCTAATCTTGTTCGGTTTGATCCCGGATGCCATTGCGTTCCGCTGGCACGGGCCGAACATCACTTACTTCGCGCGCGTTTGCTGCAATATCGCGAAAGTCTACGGCGCGCTGTTTCCACTGAGCGGCCTCAACGAAGCGCTTTTTCTCGGCCGTGCGATGGAACCGCAAGGGCCTATACCGCAGCCGCTGGGGAAACTATGACTTGATCTCTAATGCCGGATACGTCGCCGCGAGCGCCTAATCTTGCGACGGCCGATATTCTTGGCCAGCCGCCTGCAAGGGCAAGACGTGAATCGCAGCGCGTTCTTTGATGTTGTTCGATGCCGAACTCGGTTGGGACGAACCCGCCGCCATCGATCCTTTCCCGACAACGTGCGCTGCCTCTTCGCATGATGCTTTCGCTACTGAAGCTGCAACAACTCGCCGACAGTGCGTTCCCGATCGGAGGCGCGGCGCACTCGTTTGGCCTGGAATCGCTGGTGGACGCCGGTCTGCTGCACGTCGACAACCTGGAGCGCTTCTTGCGTGGATTATCTCGCTGAAACGGGCGCGCTCGAAGCGGCTTATTGCGCGGCCAGTTGTCGGCGCCCAG
Source organism: Bryobacterales bacterium (assembly GCA_963761265.1). GTDB lineage: Bacteria > Acidobacteriota > Terriglobia > Bryobacterales > Bryobacteraceae > Palsa-89. The sequence goes on along the minus strand of CAVXGM010000010.1, from coordinate 606,525 downwards.
TATCCCTGAGTGGCTCCGTTTGAACGCCGAGCTCGGCGCGCGCAAACTGGCGCGCGAATCCCGCGACGCTTCCTCCGCGATGGGCCGCCGATTCCTGCGCCTGGCCGCGAATATCTCGGGCGATGAATTGTTGATCGCCGCCTCTGACATCCGGAGCCGAAGTTCATCTGGCGGCATGCTTCGGATTCGCCGCGGGCGTGCTTGGAGATCGACGCCTGCTACCGCCGCCGCGGCTTATCTTCAGCAATCGATGACGGCATTAGTTTCCGCATGCCAGCGCTTGCTTGCCGCTCGGCCAAACCGCAGGCGCACCAGATTCTCTGGAATCTGAAACCGGCGATCCGTCGCGCCGCGGAAGAAGGCGCCGCAACGCCACCAGCCGAAATCAGTTGCTTCACGCCCCTGGTCGATGTTGCCTCGGCACGCCATGCCAGCCTCTATACGCGCCTGTTCATGAGCTGAATGATGGCATCTTCCTCGAACCTGCATCTTGTCTTTCGAAGCTCGAACGACACGGGCGTGACCATTCTGCGCGTTAAACAGCAGCAGCCGCCCTGGCGCGTGGTGCGCGGTTTTCGCGCGCGCGTCCGGGGAAACGCTCGCGCACGTTCACAATCTCTCCGGCGGAATTCTCGACCGCGATTCGCTTTCCTGGCAATCGGACGTCGCCCCGCGCGCGCAAGCGCAAGTCACGTCCACCGGCGCCACGCGGGTCTATCGCAGCCGCTCGCCCGACAGCCGTGCATCGCAGCGCACCGATGTTAACATCGCAGCGGACGCCTACCTGGAGTATCTTGCCTGATCAGTTGATCCCTTTTGCCGGTTCGCGCTTCGACCAGACGCTCGCGTGGAGACTAGAACGCGGCGGCTCACTTATCTGGTGGGACCGCGTAGCGCCGGGCCGCGAAGCATCGGACGAAATCTTCCGCTTCGAATCGCTCACATCGCGATTTCGAACTGATCGCCTGACGGGCAGCCCATCGCGATTGAACGATGGACGCTTGACGCCGCTGCATCGAACGCCTCGATTCCATCGCACGGCTCGGCCCATTTCGACATTTTGCCTCGTGCTACGTCTGCCGCGCCGGCGAGTCGCCCGGCTATTGGAAAACTTTCGAATCGCAATTGCAAATCGTGGCCGATCAGCTTTCCGGCTCTGAGAGTATTATGGGGGGTGACCTCGTTGCGGGCGCATGGTCTAGTGATTCGCGGCGTCGCGAGTCAGCGGCCGTGTCGCTGGCAAGCGGACTGGCTGGAATTCTGGAAAGCCGCCAAGTGGTCTCTTTGTGGCCGTGTCGCCACGCTTCCAAGAAAAATTCATTGATTTAAGGAGGGAGAGCCGAGTGCATCTGACTCCGCGCGAGCAGGAAAAACTCATGATCTTCGTCGCTTCCGAACTGGCCAAGAAGCGGCGCGCGCGCGGCTTGAAGCTCAACTATCCGGAAGCCATGGCGATTCTCTCGGCCGAAATGCTCGAAGCGGCGCGCGATGGCAAGAGCGTCGCCGACATCATGAGCCTGGGCGCTTCCATTCTCACGCGCGCCGACGTGATGGATGGCGTCGCCGAGATGATCCACGAAGTGCAAGTGGAAGCGACATTTCCCGACGGCACCAAGCTTGTGACCATTCACGACCCGATTCAATAGGAGAACAACGTTGCATCCGGGCGAATACTTTCTCGAAGAGGGCGACGTGGAATTGAACGCGGGACGCGCTCACGGCGCAAGTGGTGGTGAGCAACCGCGGCGATCGGCCCGTGCAGGTCGGCAGCCATTATCATTTCTTCGAAGTGAATTCCGCGCTCGATTTCGATCGCGCGGCTGCCTATGGCATGCGGCTGGATATCGCCGGCCGGCACGGCGATCCGCTTTGAGCCGGGCGAAGAGAAAGAAGTGCCGCTGGTGCGTTCGCGGGCACGGCGCGCAGTGTATGGACACAACGGAAAGGTGAATGGAGCGCTTAATGAGACCAACAATGAGCTGTGAAGATTCCGCGCAGCACTTACGCCGATCTGTACGGACCAACGCGCGGCGATCGTGTGCGCCTGGCCGACACCGAACTGATCGCCGAAGTAGAGCAGGACTACGCGGTTTACGGCGACGAAATCACGTTCGGCGGCGGCAAAGTAATTCGCGACGGCATGGGCCAAAGCTCCACCGCCACCCGCGAATCCGAGCACGGCGCGCTCGACCTGGTGATCACCAATGCGCTGATTATCGATCATTGGGGCATCGTGAAAGCGGACGTCGGCGTGCGCAACGGCCGCATCGTGAAAATCGGCAAGGCGGGCAATCCGGACACGCAAGCGGGCGTCGATCCCGATCTGGTCATCGGCGCAGCCACCGAAGTGATCGCGGGCGAAGGCAAGATCCTGACCGCCGGCGCGATCGACAGCCACATCCATTTCATCTCGCCGCAGCAAATCTACGAAGCGCTTTCGAACGGCACCACCACCATGATCGGCGGTGGAACCGGCCCCGCCACTGGAACCAACGCCACCACCTGCACGCCGGGCCGTTGGAACCTGGAGCATGATGTTTCGCGCCGCTGAAGCCTGGCCCATGAACTTCGGATTTCTCGGCAAAGGCAATGCATCCGCGCGCGAGCCGCTGGCGGAACAGATCCTCGCCGGAGCATGCGGCCTGAAGCTGCACGAGGACTGGGGCACGACGCCCGCCGCGATCGACACTGCCTGCGTGTGGCCGACGAGTATCGACGTCCAGGTCGCGATTCACACCGACACGCTGAATGAAGCGGGATTCGTCGACGACACCATCGCCGCCATCGCTGGCCGAACCATTCACACCTATCACACCGAAGGCGCTGGCGGCGGCCATGCGCCGGACATCATCAAGATTGCCGGACTTCCCGAACATTCTGCCGTCTTCCACCAATCCCACGCGCCCGCTAACCGTGAACACCATCGCCGAGCATCTCGACATGTTGATGGTCTGCCATCACCTGAATCCGCAGGTTCCCGAAGACGTCGCGTTCGCCGAAAGCCGCATCCGGCAAGAGACTATCGCGGCCGAAGATATCCTGCATGATCTGGGCGCCATCAGCATGATGTCGAGCGATTCGCAAGCCATGGGACGCATCGGCGAAGTTGTCACTGCGCACCTGGCAGACCGCGCATAAGATGAAAGTGCAGCGCGGCGCTCTGCCCACGGCGATTCCTCGCGCAACGATAACCAGCGCATCAAGCGCTACGTCGCGAAGTACACCATCAATCCGGCCATCACGCACGGTATTGCAAGCGAGGTCGGCTCCATCGAACCCGGCAAACTGGCGGACCTGGTGCTATGGAGCCCGGCATTTTTCGGCGTGAAACCCGAAATGGTGATCAAGGGCGGCTTCATCGCCTGGAGCGTAATGGGCGACGCCAATGCGTCCATTCCGACGCCGCAGCCGGTGCTGTATCGGCCGATGTTCGGATCGTTCGGCGCCGCGCCGCAATCCACCGGCGTCACCTTCATTTCGCTCGCATCGGCTGGCATACGTAGAAAAGCTCGGCCTGCACAAGCGTCTGGTGCCCGTGCAAGATTGCCGGAAGATCGGAAAGGCCGACATGATCCACAATTCGGCCACGCCCCATATTGAAGTGGATCCCGAAACCTACGAAGTGCATGCCGATGGCGAGCTTCTCACCTGCGAACCAGCCAGCGTTCTGCCGCTGGCGCAGCGTTATTTCCTCTTCTAATTTTATGAACCACAATCATACGCATCGCGCATTTCGAATCGGCGTCGCCGGACCCGTTGGCAGCGGGAAAACCGCGCTCGTACATGTTCTGAGCCAGAACCTTTGGCCGGCCGGTGAACCTCGCCGTGGTTACCAACGACATCTACACGCGCGAGGACGCCGAATTTCTGATTCGTCAGGGCACGCTGCCGCCGGAGCGCGTCACGGGCGTTGAAACCGGCGGCTGCCCGCACTCCGCCATTCGTGAAGATGCGTCCATGAATCTGGAAGCCATCGAGAATTTGGAGCACGCGCATCCGGACCTGGAGCTGGTTTTCATCGAAAGCGGCGGCGACAATCTGGCGGCGGCGTTCAGCCCGGAGCTGGTGGACGTTTCGATTTATGTGATCGACGTCGCCGGCGGCGACAAAATCCCGCGCAAGGGCGGCCCGGGCATCATGCGCTCGGATTTGCTGGTGATCAACAAAATCGATCTCGCGCCTTATGTTGGCGCTTCGCTCGAAGTGATGGAGCGCGACGCGCGCAAGATGCGTGGCGATCGGCCATTCCTGTTTACCAATCTGCGCGGCGGCGTGGGTGTTCCAGAGCTAAGAGCATGGGTGGAACAGAAGATGAGCGTGCCGGCCGAGACGCGTCACAAAGTGGTGACCGCCGAAGATCTGCGCGGCATGCCGGTCCGCCACTCGCACTCACACACCCACTAGCCGCGACAGCCAGTTATTCGGCGAGTGTTGCCAGAACGAGCTTCGGATCGATTCGCAGCAACGTGCCGCTGTCTAAATTCGAAAGCCAGATAGCGCCGGGGCTCGCGAGAATTGCGCCGCCACCGGCGCCATAAAACTGCTGAGCGACGGACTCAGACTGTGGATCGATCCGCGTGAGTGGAAAGCCTGTCATTGTTACCCAAACGGCGCCGTCGCCAAACGCAATCGCACCCTTCGCGCCGGGAACATCCAACGCAATGGACTTCTCAACCTTGTTCGTCTTCGGATCGATGCGATCGACTTTCCCTTCCTTTTCGCACAGCACCCAAATCGCATCTCCGCCCACCGCCAGCGCCCGCGGCCGAGCCGAAACATCAATCACCTTATCCACGAGATTGCTCTCCGGGTTGATCCGCAGAACTTTGTTTTCATTCGGACAAGCCAGCCACAATGCCGACTCGCCGAACGTCAATCCTTCGCAACCAGCAGGTACCCGAATCTCGCCGACCACGGCGTTCTGATCGGGATCGATGCGCGACACCGTTGTCTTCGAATCCGTCAACAACCAGACGCTGTCCGCGCTGGCCGCAATGGAACCTCGGACGTCAGCTGTCCCCGAACCAATCGTGGCGATAACCTTGGACGTTTTCGGATCGATCCGAACCAGCGATCCATCGCCGCAAGCGGGCACCCAGAGACTGCCGAAGGCGGAAACCATGCCGCCGCAGGGCTTCTGGATGCCAGCGACGGGATCCCCGGTTTTATTGGTTTTGGTATCGATCTTATCGAGGTGGTCTTTGGCTGGAACAGAAATCTCAGTCGAATAGAACATCCATTCCGGCCGGTCCGGGGTTGGAAACGTCGCGTCCGGTTTCAAACTGGAGAACGGGATCTGAACTCCCGGTGTTCGGATGCCCTGCCTGGGCGCCTCCGATCGAGAAGCGGGAGATGCCGCCGAAACCGCAAAAACAACAATGAAAACGCCGATTAGAGTACGCATTGCTCAGGTGGGAAACTTCATTGTAGCCGAAGCGAGCGTTTAGGGTATAATACTCGTGGGCAGGCCCACGTACAGGCTTTTTCCTACCCGCACTGTTGCCGGGTAACCTGAGCACCTCGTGCTCCGAAGGAACTACGCCTGTATGAAGAGCTTTGCCATAAGAGCATCAGTTCTGTGGCTGTCTGCGATCGGCTTGTTGCACGCGCAGACTTCCAACCCCGCTGATCCGGATTTTTTCGAAGCCAAAGTACGTCCCGTACTGGCTAACAATTGCTTCGCGTGCCATGCCGAGTCGGGCCTCGGAGGGCTCCACTTGGACAGCGAGGAAGGCATGAAAAAGGGCGGCAACCATGGGCCTGCCATTGTTCCCGGAGACCCCGCTAAGAGCCTTCTTATTACCGCCGTTCGGCAGACCGATCCCGGCTTGAAGATGCCGCTGGGCGGAAAACTCACCGATCCGGAAATCGCCGTGCTGGAAGCTTGGGTGAAGGCCGGCGCCGTATGGCCGAAGAACGCGGGGAAATCAATCGCCGCCGGCAAGGGCAAGTATACGATCTCTCCCGAGCGCCGTGCCTTTTGGTCCTTCAAGCCGCTCGAAGAGACGCCGGTTCCAACAGTCAAAGATACAAAGTGGGCGAAGACCGATATCGACCGCTTCGTGCTGGCGCGCTTGGAAAAGGAGGGCCTGAAACCAGTGGGACCGGCCACCAAGCTGGATCTGATTCGCCGCGCGACGCTCGATCTGATCGGCCTGCCACCCACGCCCGAAGAAATTGCGGCGTTCGAAAAAGACAAATCGCCCGACGCTTTCGCAAAAGTGGTGGACCGGCTGTTGGCCTCGCCGCATTATGGGGAACGCTGGGGAAGAATCTGGCTCGACGTCGCACGCTACGGCGAAGACGATTATCGCAGTTTGAATCCCAAGCCCAGGGGCTACCGGCCTTATCCGAATGCGTGGGCGTATCGCGATTGGGTGATTCAGGCGTTCAACGACGACATGCCGTACGATCAGTTTGTCAAAGAGCAATTGGCCGGCGATTTGATGGACGCGAAAATCCGCTACAAAGCTCTGCCGGCGACGGGGTTCCTCGGGCTCGGGCCCTGGTATTACGACAACGGCTCCAACGAAGTGACGCGCGCCGACGAGCGGCATGATCGCGTGGATGTCGTCAGCCGCGGCTTTCTCGGCCTCACAGTGGCGTGCGCGCGTTGCCACGATCACAAGTACGATCCCATTCCGCAGACCGATTATTATGCGCTGGCGGGCGTCTTCTTCAATACGATTTACGAAGAGTATCCCAGGGCGCCGCAAAAAGTGGTCGCCGAATATCTGAAGTTGCAGGACGAGCTCGACGAGAAAAAGGAAATCGCGAAGCAGATGACGCAGGATGCTTCTAACCAGCTTTCCAGCTCGCTGGCGTTGCAAACAGCGAATTATCTGGAAGGCGTCTGGGAAGTAACCGGAAAAGAAAAGAAGGATATGGCTCAGGTGGTGGAGTCTCGCAGGCTGGATTACGAGCTCCTGGAGCGGTGGATCAAATACATGGCCAAGCCCACCGACAAGTACAAATACAAAGATGCCTGGCAGGCCATGCTGAAGAAGGACGGCGGCACCCGGGCCGAGGCGAAGAAACTGGCGGAACAATTTCAGGATGAAGTGGAGCAGGTGATGCTCCAGAAGAACGATCTGGACGCTCAAAACAAGGTCCTGGTCGACAAGGATCTGGACGGTACCAAGCCGAAAAAACGCACCGACAAGCCGAGCAATTTCGTTTCGAACAAGGACTTCAACCCAGGGGCGTTGATTCGCTTCAAATCGCTTCCCGACGACGTGACCAATTTCTGGATGGAGATTTTCCAGCGCGAGCTGAAAGATTCCGAAGACCCCAACGCCAGCATGGACCGGCAGGGTAAACCTGGAGTGCTTCTCTTCCGCGGCTGGGGACTGGAATCCAGGCTCGGGCCCGAGGCGCAGGCTCGCCTGAAAGCCGCTGAGGACGACATTGCCGCCCTCGAGAAAAAACTTGATCCATCCTACCCATTCATTCACGGCGTCAAGGACTCCGATAAGCCTGTCAATATCCAAGTGGCCCTTCGTGGCAACCCGGAAAATCTGGGACCTGAAGTGCCGCGGCATTTCTTGAGCGTGCTATCGAATGGCGATCCCGTGCCTCTGACGGAAGGCAGCGGCCGCATGCAACTGGCGAACCTGATTGTGAACCAGCCGATTGCCATGCGCGTGATCGTGAATCGAATCTGGAAGGGGCATTTCGGCACCGGCATTGTCGATACACCCAGCAATTTTGGCTTCGGCGGCGAGCGGCCTACCGATCCTGAACTGCTCGAATATCTCGCCAAGACGTTTGTCAAAGATGGCATGTCCATCAAGAAGCTGCAGCGCGAGATCATGCTGAGCGCGACGTATCAACTGAGCACCGAAGACAACAAAGCGGATTTCGAGAAGGATTCGGGCAACCGGCTCTACTGGCGAGCGAATCGCAAGCGGATGGATGCCGAACAGATTCGCGATGCGGTGCTGGATGTTGCCGGCAATCTGGACACGATGGCTGGCGGGCCGTCGCACGAACTGACGCCCGATTTCAAAGGGCGCACCGTTTATGGGAAAGTGAGCCGCTACAAGCTGGACGCCTATCTGCAACTGTTCGATTTTCCGCCGCCGAATATCAGCGCCGAAAAGCGCTTCACCACCACGGTTCCGCTACAGCGCCTATTCCTGATGAATAGCGACTTTGTCCAGCTGGAGGCCGAAGCACTGGCCAAGCGGGTGGCCGCGGAGCCGGACAATCGCGCTCGCATTCGCAAGATGTACACCTTGACCTACGGCCGTCTGCCGAGCGAAGAGGAGATTCAAATCGGGCTGGCTTATCTGCGCTCGGAGCCCATGAAAGAGTACGAAGAGGACAAAGCCAAATCCAAGGACAAACATAAAGATGACAAGCATAAAAAGGATGGCGAAGGTTCGGAACCAGAGGTGATTACGAGTGCCGCTCTTCCAGGCGGCGTGCTCGCGAAGCCGGCGGCGGCCGGGATTTTGCCGGATGCTCCCGATGTTTCCGCCGATGCCGCGAAGCCGGCCGACGGGGAAGCCGACGCCGAAGCCGACGCCGCGCCCAATGCAGGCATGGGCATGGGGATGATGGGCGGCATGGGCCTGGATGGCCGCAAGGGACAGGCTCCCAAAGAGATCAAATACGAGCCCACCGCCTGGGGCCGCTACGCCAAGGTGCTTTTGAGTTCCACGGAATTCATCTTTATCAATTAAACAAGATCTGAAACAAAGGTGCTGAAAATGTTCGATCACAAGCAACAACAGCCGCTCACCCGACGAGATGCATTGCGCCGTGTCGGCAATGGCTTCGGGATGATGGCGTTCGCCGGAATGTTAGGCAACTCCATGGCGAGAGCCGGAATTACCGGCGCCGGCAACGGCGGCGTCGCAACGCTCGATTATCCCCAGCGCGTGAAGCGCGTCATTTTCCTGTTCATGAACGGCGGCTTGTCCACCATCGACGCGTTCGATCCCAAGCCGATGCTCGACAAATACGATGGCAAGCCCATGCCCGGCGGCTCTATTTCCACCGAGCGCAGAACCGGCGAACTGATGAAGTCGCCCTACACGTTCAAGAAGCATGGCCAATGCGGCATGGATGTCAGCGACCTGTGGCCGCACCTTTCTGAAGTGGTTGACGACATTTGCTGGGTCCGTTCGGTGTACACGGAGATTCCGAATCACGAGCCTTCTTGTCTGATGCTGAATACGGGCGCCAACCAGGCCGGCCGCCCGTCAATGGGCGCCTGGATGACTTACGGCCTGGGCACCGAGAACCAGAACCTGCCGGGCTTCGTTGTTTTATGTCCGGATATCCCCACCACCGTTGGTCCGCCGCTGTGGAGCAACGGCTTCCTCCCGGCCATCAATCAGGGCACGTATATTTCCAACAAAGTCATGAAAGCCGATCCCGATGGCGCGCCCGAAGAGATGGCCGACAAAGCGGCCATGAGCAAGGACGGGAAGCCGAAACACCAGAAGGTGGTGGTCGAAAAGAATTTCGATCCGAAAAAGATTCTGAATTACGTCAACAATCCCAAATTCTCTCTGGTAGAGCAGCGCCGGGAGCTCGATTTATTGCAGAAGCTGGAGAAAATTCGGGCTGACGACTCGGGGACCGATCCGCAAGTGGAAGCCGTCATCCAATCGATGGAGATCGGCTACCGCATGCAAACCGAAGCCCCCGATGTGTTCGATATCCGCAAGGAATCGCAGGCCACGCTCGATCTTTATGGTCCGGGGGAAGTGGCGCGCGGAGCTCTTACCGCTGTTCGCCTGGTCGAAAAAGGCGTGCGCATGGTGCAGCTCTATTATTCCAAGGGCGATCCCTGGGACGCTCACGCCGACATCTTGGGACACCGGGTCAACGCCAAAAATTCCGATCAGGCTTTCGCCGCCGTAATCAAGGATCTGAAGACTCGCGGCCTGTGGAAAGACACGCTGGTGGTGTGCGGATCGGAATTCGGTCGGACGCCGGTGCGTGAAGTCGGCGGCATGGCCGGCGGCGGCGTGAAGCGTGGCCGCGATCACAATCCCTTCGGATTCACCATGTGGCTGGCGGGCGGCGCCGTGAAAGGCGGGACCATCTACGGTGCAACCGACGAATTCGGATTCAAAGCCGTGGAAAAGCCGGCGCACGTCCACGATATTCATGCCACCATCCTGTACCTGATGGGCATCGATCACAAAAAGCTGACTTACCGCTACAGCGGCCGGGATTTCCGGTTAACCGACGTGGCCGGAAATGTCCTGCACGAATTGATCGCTTAGCATAAAATAATTTATCGTTCCGGGAATTGACACCGCACTAGCGGTGCCATATACTTTTTTCACCAACCTAAGCCGGATGGTAGGCCGTCCTGGTGTGGTCGCAAGGATTGCGACGCGCCGCCACGTGTAGCGAGCCAGTTTCTCGCACTCAACCTTCACTTCAAGGAGTTGTGGCTATGAGTGCCAAACGTGGCCTATCTCGGCTTTTAGCCTTTCTTTTTCTTACTGCGGCTGCTCCCTTTAGCGGCGTTTCGCAGTCCACTACCCTGCTTCGCGGCACGGTCACCGATCCCCAGGGCGGAGTGATCTCGGGCGCCGTGGTAACGCTGAGCAATGCCGGAACAGGCTTCAACCGATCGGTCACCACCGACACCAGCGGCGAATATCAGTTCGTCCAGGTAGCTCCCGGCACTTACAAAATCGTGGTGAACATGGTGGGCTTTGCCCGCCTCACGCGCACCGACATCCAGTTGCTGGTGAACACTCCCACCACGCTCGATCTTCACCTGGAACTCGGCAAAACGTCCGAAACAGTGAACGTGAGCGCGGAGGCATCCACCATCAATACGGTGGATGCATCGGTGGGGAATGCATTTTCAGAAACGCAAGTTCGCGAACTTCCTCTCGAAACCAGAAACGTCGTCCAACTGTTGAGCTTGCAGCCGGGCGTCACTACGAACGGGGAGGTGCTGGGCGCGCGGCGTGATCAGAATAACATCACGCTGGATGGCGTGGATGTGAATGACAACCAGAACGCCGGCCTGGTATCGCAGAACACCACCACCGGCACCACCTACCAGGGCGTGAACGGAAACGGCGCAAACGTCAACTCCGGCTTCAACTCCGTGCTGCCGGTTCCGCTCGATTCGGTGCAGGAATTTCGCGTCACCGTGAGCGGGCAAGGCGTCGATGAAGGGCGATCCTCGGGCGGCCAGGTGGTGCTGATCACCAAGAGCGGCAGCAACCAGCTTCACGGCTCGCTGTACGAATACAATCGCAACACCGCGACCTCGGCCAACACCTGGTTCAATAACCAGTCCGGAGTGCCGGTGCAACAATTGGTCCGCAATCAGTTCGGGGCTTCCATCGGCGGACCGATCAAGAAAGACCGGCTGTTCTATTTCGTCAACTGGGAACAGCGCATCGACGCCAGCAGCGTGGCTCAGGTGCGGGCCGTGCCCTCGGAAACCCTGAAGCAGGGGATCCTCCAGGCTCAATTGACGGATGGAAGCGTGCAGACGATCGCGCCCATCAGAACTTCCGCAGGTGGATCCCTTGGGCGTCGGGTTGAACACTCCCTACCAGAAAATCCTGAATCAGTATCCGGCCGGCAACGACCCGGCTTTCGGTCAGGATGGAGGATTGAACTTCAGCGGCTACCGCTTCAACGCTCCCGACAGGCTCAACGAAATGGCTTGGGTGGCGAAGGTCGACTATCGATTGGATAATGCCGGGAAACACACCCTGAGCCTGCGCGGAAGCCTGGGCGACAACACCATCGACCAGATTCTGGCGGAGTTTCCGGGACAGGCGCCGGCCTCCATCGAGCGCGACAACAACAAGGGTTTGTCAGCTCGTTATACCGCGGTTCTCAGCCCCAACCTCGTCAATATTTTCACTTATGGCCTCACCAGCCTGAACGAAAACCTCTCCGGCGTCTCCGGTACTGGATTCCAATTCGAGCCCACCGCTCTGTCTCCGCTCCAGAATTGGAGCGCGCGCGCCAGGGGAAGGACGAATCCGCTGAATAACTTCGTCGACGATGTGACGTGGACGAAGGGCAAACACACCATCACGATGGGTTTGAACTTCCGCTACAACCGGAATAATACGTCGACCTTCACCAATGCCTATCCACTGTATGCTTACGGCGCCACGGAATTAATCGGGCTCGGCGAAGACATCGATACCTCGGTGCAAAGCTATTTGGCCGGCAAGCTCGGCAATCCTAATCTGCAATTGGCTAATCCTACCGCGGTGACCAACGCTTCAGCCATGCTGCTGGGCGTGTTGAATGACGTTTTCGTGACGTATCAATACACCAAAAACGGGCAAGTGCTGACGCAGGGGACGCCCCAGCAGCGGTCGTTCATCGAACATAGCTACGCGGGTTATATTGGCGACGCGTATCGCGTGAACCGCGAACTTACCATCAACATCGGCCTTCGCTATGAAAATTTCCGGCCGCCTTATGAAGCGAACGGATTGCAAGTAGATACCACCGTGCCTCTCGATCAATACCTGGCGCAGCGCAACGGATTACAGTCGCTCGGCGTCCCGGCCAATCAGATGTCCGATTTCACGCTCAGCTACGCCCTGAACGGGCCGGTGAACGGGAAACCGTCCTGGTGGAGTCCGGATAACGCGAATTTCGCTCCGCGCTTCGGGCTGGCTTACGCGCCCACGGACCACGCCGGCCTGCTCGGAAAACTTTTTGGAAAGAATGGCGCTCTCCGCGTGGGCGGCGCCCTTGCTTACGATCAATTCGGTAACGATTTGATCGTGAATTACGATCAATACGGCTCGCTTGGCCTCTCCAATCCCACCAATTTCCCCGATTCGTACAGTTTCACCACATCCCCGCGTTTCACCGGAACGTATCCCGATCTGCCACCCGCTCCGGCTGGCGGATTTCCCTATACGCCGCCGGCCATCGCAGCCATCACGGGAACGTTTCTCGGCATCTCGCCGGATTTGAAAACGCCATATTCGATCGTTCTCAATGCGGACTATTCGCGCGAATTGCCCGGCAAAGTCACCATGGAAGTGGGCTACATCGGCCGGCTCTCGCGCCGGCTGCTGATGCAGGGCGACGTTTACACGCCGCTCGAAAATTACAAAGATCCGGGCTCGGGTATTACCTGGCAGCAAAACGCGCAGACCGTGTATAACCTGGCCAATTACCTGGCAAAAGCCGCCGGTGTTCCCTACAACAATGCCGCTGCCATGGTAGCGCAGGAGGTGATGAACAACCCCGGCCTGGTCCCGAATCTGCCGTTCGTCAACGACGTGTGGCCCGGATACAAGAACGCGTATTTCCCGGGCAGCGCCTCGGCGAACTATTTTTATAGCGTATATGGAGTTTTCGGCAGCAGCTTCCTGGACAGCCTGCATGCGGCCGATCGCATCTCCGGCCAGTACATCCCCGGCAAATGCCTGAGCGCTCCAGGATGCTACACGTTCTTTGCACAGCAAGGCAGCACCTTGCCGATGTGGATGAACGCGGGTGAAGCTGATTTCCACGGGCTAACGGTGACGTTCCGGCGGCGTTATTCCAACGGCTTCCAATTCGATTTCAATTACACCTGGTCCCACTCCATCGACAATGGTTCGGCGGCCGAGTCCGGCGCCGGAGAACAGGGCGCTTCCATCCAGGACATTTACAACCTGGGTGCCTTCCGCGGATCTTCGGACTTCGACATCCGCCACAATTTCAACGCGAATTTCATGTACGCGCTGCCGGTAGGCAAGGATCAGCTGCTCCTGCATAGCGCTCCTTTGTGGCTGGACGAAATTGTCGGGGGTTGGCAGATATCGAGCGTCTGGCGGTACAGCACCGCGCTGCCCAGCGCCGTGGAAGGCGACCTCGCCTACAACAGCAATTACTGGCTCAGTTCGCTCGCGGTAATGAACACGCCCACGCCGTCCGGCGGCGTCCACATCGACCAGAATGGAATTCCCAGTATTTTCTCGAATACCAGCGTCTCCAGTAATTTTCAGGATCAACCGCCGGAAGGCGCCGGAACCCGCGCGGCGGTGCGCCTGGATCCGATTTTCAACGTCGACATGGCGCTCACCAAGGCCTTCCGCCTGCCCTGGGAAGGGAAGCGGCTGCAGTTTCGCGCCGAGGCCTTCAACGCTTTCAACCACCCGAACTTTACCAATCCGAGCCTGAGCCTGCAATCGCCGCAAACGTTCGGAGAATTTCAGGGCACCATGGAGCCGCGTTCCATGCAGTTCGCGCTACGCTTGGAATTTTGAAGACGATAATGAGAGCTCTGCAATTTAGCCTGGCGGCACTGCTGCTATCCGGCTGCATTTGGGCGCAAGCCCCACAGCCCGATGGCGGCGGGGTCCGCACCGGCGAACTTCCCAAGTCCTGGCGCACCGGCGGGCCCACCTGCGGCGACGCGCCGGAGTGGGAGATTCACGCCTACAATCCCGACCTCTACATTCTGCGCGAGAACGGCTGCGTCAATTACGAGAAGCCCTTCCTGTATCTATTCTTCGGCAGTGAAAAGGCCCTGTTGATCGACACCGGCGCGGGTGAAACGCACGTCGGGTCCGCGGTTTCGGGCGTCATCGACGAGTGGGCCAGGCGCAATCACAGAGAACCTCCGCCGCTGATTGTCGGCCACTCGCATTCGCACGACGACCACATTGCCGGCGACGCCCAGTTTCGCGCGCGCCCCAACACCACCGTTGTGCCGTTGACCATCGAAGCGACCATGAAGACCTTCGATATCCCGCATTGGCCCGACGGCTTCGGGAAGATCGATCTGGGCGGCCGCATCATCGATGTCTTTCCTATTCCTGGCCACGACGTACTGAGCCTGGCCTACTACGATCGCCAGACCGGAATCCTGGACGCCGGCGACAGCCTCTATCCCGGCCGCCTTTACGTGGCCGACTTTCCTGCCTTCGTCGCCAGCACCGAGCGGATGGTCCGGTTCACCGAAAGGAAAATCATCACACACATTGTCGGCTGCCACATTGAACAATCCCGCACGCCTTATCTCGATTACAAAGTGGGCACCAAGTACCAACCGGACGAGCACTCCCTCGACATGGGGCGCGGCGAACTGCTCGAACTGAATGACGCGCTGACGCATATGAAAACGCCGGTCCGCATGGCCTTCCGCGACTTCACCATTTGGCCCAAGTAGCGCCCCGAAGCCGATAAAGCACGTGTTCGGGAGAAAGGGCCTGAGGGAAGAACTCCATCACGCGCGGATCAGCATTCAGCCGGGCGAACGGCTCGCGGTCGGGCTCGATCCATCGGCGAAGAACCAGCCGCTCTGTTCTTGCGATTATCTTCAATTGTTGTAACCGTTAAAGTCTAGCCTTACAACTTGAGTACTAGTATCCAAAAGCGCGATAATCCCACATGGCCAAGCTTTGCCGAGCCTGCCAGCAGCTCTTGGCCGATCGTGGCGGGGTTTGTGCCAGCTGCAGGCGGCGCATACTGAAGGATTCCCCCGCACCTGCGCCACGTCTTGGTCTTTGGAAATGGGCGGGGCTTGTCGTCATTCTTATCTCTGTTAGCTCCAGTTTGATTGCTGCTGCCGTGTTGACGCATCAAATCCCGCCCTGGCGTCACGCTTCGAACCGGCAGGCGCGCTTGCCGACGCCCCCGGGCGTCTATGAAACCATGGTGGTGGTAGTGCAAGGGACACGCAAAGTTTACCCCTACTCTATCGTGCCAGGGGGCGCCCTAAGCCTGGATGAAGCCAAACAAGCCATGAACGATCCGGCCGTCAAAGCCAACTATGTGAAGATTGACTTCGCCAAATTGAGGCAAGTAAAGCTGAGGGCAGATCTGCCGGGATTTGTTTCGTACCGGTGGGGTGACAAGATTTATTGGACTTCGAAGGAGCAAACGCTTCGGGCGGGAGAAATAGTGTTCACCGATGGTGTCCGTTTGGTTCGCGGCCGCTGCCTGAACTGCTACTCCGCGCATGCCATACTGCCGATCCGGACGGACGAACCAACCGAGAAAGTCCTGGACACGCCCGTTGAAATGCCGGTGATCGCCTACTCGTTCCCTAAACTCCCGGTAGTGACGCCGGAACTGCCGCCGTCGCCCGAGGAACTGACCCCTACGGTTCCGATCCTTCCGCCTGCCATGGCTTTAACGCCCGGCGTTCCCGGCGGAGGCTTCTGGTTTCCCATCCTTCCGATTATCCCGCCCGTCCACCGGTACTCGGGGCACTTGCCGCCGGGCATACCATTGCCTCCGCAGTGGTAATCGTTACCCCAGAACCGACCTTCCAGTAGGTACGGGCGGGGTTGTTTCTGTTTCTGGTGTCGCTGGATGGCCTGCGCCGGAGAGCAGCTTGTCGAGTTCCTCGCGCTCCAGAGTTTCTTTCTGAATCAGCACCGAAGCCACCAGCTCCAGGTCGGCGCGGCGTTGGGTGAGGATCGACTTCACCCGCTGATAGAGCCGGTCGCTGATCTCGCGAACATCGGCGTCAATCTGCTCGGCGGTGGTTTCGCTATAGTTCTTCTCTTCGCTCTCAAACGGCGTTTTCAGAAAGCGCGATTCGTGCGGAACACCGTAAGTCAGGCTGCCCAGGCTCTTGCTCATCCCGTATCGCATCACCATCTGGCGGGCAAGTTCGGAGGCACGCGCCAAGTCGTCGCTCGCGCCGGTGGAAGTGACTCCGTTGTAAATAATGTCCTCCGCGCAGCGGCCGCCGAGCAGAACCGAAATACGATCTTCCAGCTCCGGCTCAGTCAGGAGAAACCGATCTTTGGTGGGCAACTGAAGCGTGTGCCCGAGGGCGCCAATGGAGCGCGGAATGATGGAGACCCGCCGCACCGGATCGGCGTTCGGAACCGAGAGTGCCACCAGCGTGTGACCGGTTTCGTGGTAGGCCACGCGGTCCTTTTCCTCTTTGCTGATCAGGCGGCCTTTTTTCTCGAAGCCCAGCGTCACGCGATCCACCGCCTGCTCAAAATCGATAATCTCGATTTGCTCGGCGTTGCGGCGGGCAGCGTTCAACGCAGCTTCGTTGACGATGTTCGCCAGGTCGGCGCCCACCATTCCGGGAGTCTCGGCGGCGATCTTTTCGAAATCGACATCGGGGCCGATCTTCAGCTTGCGGGCATGGACTTGCAGGATGGCCTCGCGTTCCTTCAGGTCGGGCCGGTCCAGTATTACCTGGCGATCGAACCGGCCGGGACGCAGCAAGGCGGGGTCCAGAACCTCGGGCGTGTTGGTGGCGCCCATGATGAGCACCGCCTTGGACGTATCGAAGCCATCCATTTCCACCAGCAACTGGTTCAAGGTCTGTTCGCGCTCATCGTTGCTCATCATGATGGCTCCGGACGAGCGGGATTTACCGATCGCATCCAGTTCGTCGATAAAGATGATGCACGGCGCCTTGGTCTTGGCTTGCTCGAAAAGATCGCGCACGCGCGCCGCGCCCACCCCCACGAACATTTCGACAAATTCCGATCCCGAGATCGAGAAAAACGGCACGCCCGCCTCGCCCGCCACGGCGCGCGCCAGCAGCGTTTTCCCGGTGCCGGGAGGCCCAACCAGCAGCACGCCTTTGGGAATCCGGCCGCCGAGACGCTGGTATTTCGCGGGATTCTTCAGGAAGTCGACTATCTCGCGCAACTCACCTTTGGCCTCTTCAACGCCCGCCACGTCACTGAATTTGGTATCCAAGTTCTCCGATGCATCGTGGATCTTCGCGCGATTGCGGCCGAAGCTGAGCGGACCGCCGCCTTTCTGCATTTTTCGCATGGCCACGAAGTAGATGACGAACAGGAGCAGCAGCGGGCCCCACGAAATCAGGACGCCGGTCCAGATATCGCCCGACGGAATGGTGCCCGAGAATTTCACGTGCTGCGCTTCCAGGTCCTGCACCAGCGGCGCGGAGTCCAGGCCGGGAATCCGATCGCATTGGATCTGCGGATTCTTGGTTGGCGGCTTTAGGGTTTTGAGCACGTCCTTCTTGTAAGTGCCGATGAGCTTGGTCTCGGTAATGTGGACTTCATCCAGGTGGCCGGCCTTCACTTCGTTCAGGAAATCGCTGTAGGACAACTCGCGCGCCTGTGGCGGAGTGAAGATGGAATGCAGAAACCAGATAGTCAGGATCACCCAGGCCAGGTAACCCAAAGTGAACTTCCACTGTTGTGGACGGATGGTGGGCATGGAGCTCTCTCCTTAGTTTGACGCCGTAACCAGCTTTAAGCTACCCGCCTGATCCAAAGAGAAAGCCCACCCGGGTGGAATGAGGGTCGTGGAACCGTAATCCAGGACAAGCGCGGGACCCCGGAGCGTCGCTGATGGGAGGTTGGAGCGCTCGTAGACGGGTGTATCTCGCCAGGCGCCGGCGGAGTGAATGCGCCTGAAGGCAGGCCGCCTTGCCTTACGGGAACTGGCGCGTCGCGAGAGCAGTTTCGGCTTTGGAACATCCAGGCGCGCGCGGACGCGAATGGTAACGATCTCGATCGCTCGCTCGGGATTCGAATAGCCGTACACGCGCTGGTGTTCCTGATGAAAAGGCGCGGCGGGATCGGCCGCGTTCCAGGGCACGGTAAGTTCGTAGCTCTGGCCGGTATAGCGAATATCGGCCGAACGGATCAGTTCAGCGCCGGGCAAGTCCTTGCGCGCGATGCGCTCCAGCCGCACGAATTCGCGCTCGAATTCCGAACGCGTCAGGACCCCGGCCGCATAATCGCGGACGTGGCTCGGCCAGCAGCATCCCCAGCGCCGAGAGCGCGCCCGCATACTCGGGAACCAGCACGGTCCGGATGCCCAACTCCTGCGCAATCTCGCAAGCATGCAACCCGCCGCATCCGCCGAAAGCCACCAGCGCGAAATCGCGCGGATCGTGGCCGCGTTCCACCGACACCAAGCGAATCGCCCGCTCCATGTTGGCGTTGGCGACGCGCACAATGCCCTGGGCCGCTGCGAACGCGGCTGATACCAAGCTGCTGCGCGATCGAATCCACGGCCGTCGCCGGCGCGTTCGATATCCAGATGCATCTGCGCCGCCGATCAACTGGTCGGCCGCGATGCGCCCCAGCACGACGTGCGCGTCCGTCACGGTGGGCTAGTCGCCTTTGCCGTAACAGGCCGGGCCGGGATCGGCGCCCGCGCTCTCGGGTCCCACGCGCAGCAACCCGCCTTCATCCACGCGCGCGATGGATCCGCCGCCCGCGCCTACGGTGTGAATATCGAGCATGGGCACGCGCACGGGAAGCCCGTCGATGTACGCTTCCAGCGTTTCGCGGGGCTGGCCATCGCACAGGCTGACATCGGTGGAAGTGCCGCCCATATCGAAGCCAAGGATTCGCGAGAAGCCGGACAGCTTGGCCACTTCTAGAGCGCCAACCACGCCGCCGGCGGGTCCCGAAAGCACCGTGCGAACGGCATGCTTGCGCGCTTCCTTGGTGGACATGAAGCCGCCGTTCGATTGCATGATCGCGATCCGATAGCTGGCTCGCCGCGCTCGAGTTCGGCCAGATATCTGTCCATCAGCGGACCGACGTAGGCGTTGATCAATGTGGTTGAGGAGCGCTCGTATTCGCGAAACTCCGGGCAGACATCGTGAGATGTGCAGAGATAGCCCAGCCCTTCGAGCGCCTTCGCCACGCGCTTCTCGTTCGCGGGATTGCGATAGGCGTGCAGAAAGCAGATGGCGATGGATTGCACTCGCGCGCGGCGCAGACGAGCTTTCAGGCGCGCTATTTCAGCGCGCGGACGGCGATTTGCGCGATGGTCCCGTCGAAATAGACCCGCTCGCGCACTCCGAAACACATCGTCCGCGGGATGATCGGCGATGCGCAGCTTGGGCGTGAGGTTGTAAAGCTCGGCGCGATTCTGCCGGCCGATGTGGATCACGTCTTCAAAACCAGCCGTGGTTACCAGCGCGGTTCGCGCGCCTTTGCGCTCGAGCAGCGCGTTGGTAGCGACGGTGGATCCGTGGATCACCTCGGCGCGCTGGCCGGCCGCCGCCTGCGCCAGTCCGGCCAGGATCACGCTCGCCGGAGATCGCGGATTCGACCGCAGCTTGAAGGTTTCAATTGTCCCGTCGTCGGCGACGACAATGAAGTCGGTGAAGGTTCCGCCGGCGTCGATTCCGATGCGCATTGATTTTCGGTCATGATAGCAGTAGCGTGATTGAGCTCGCGAACGTCAGCAAAAGTTTTCAAGGCAAGCGCAAGGTTACCGCTCTTGAAAACGTAGATCTGTTCATCGGACGCGGCGAAATGGTGTCCATTGTGGGGCCGTCCGGATCGGGCAAATCGACGTTGCTGAACTTGATCGGCGGACTGGACACCGCTTCGGCGGGCGAGATCGAAATCGACGGCCGCCGGCTGAGCGGGCTCTCTGACGACGAACTGACACGGCTGCGCCGCGACAAGATCGGATTCATTTTCCAATTTTTCAATCTGCTGCCGACGCTGAGTTGTTTCGAGAATGTCGCCATCCCGCTGCATCTGCGCGGATGGCCGAAGAAGAAAATCGAGGAGCGCGCCGGCGAGCTGCTGAACCTGGTGGGCCTGTCGGCACGTCGCGAGCACTTACCCGACGAGCTTTCGGGAGGCGAACGGCAACGCTGCGCCATCGCGCGGGCGCTTTCGGTGTACCCGCCGGTTTTGCTGGCCGACGAGCCCACCGGCAATCTGGATACGCACACTGGCGCCGAGATTCTCGCGCTGATTCGCGACCTGCATGAGCGCCTGGGCTCGACGGTACTGATCGTCACGCACGACATTCACGTGGCCGAAAGCTGCGCGCGCCTGGTGGCCTTGCGCGATGGGCGGATTGAAGAAGACCGCGCGGGCAAACTGCGCACACCTGTTCATGATTCTGCTGAAACTCATTAGCTGGCCTTATGTGCGCAAGCATCTGCCGCGCTGGCTGCTGACCATCGCGGGCATCGTGCTGGGCGTCGCCGTGTTTGTCGGCATTCACACTGCCAATCAATCCGTGGTGTATGCGTTTCGGCAAACCGTGGATCACATCGCCGGTTCCACGCAATTGCAGATCTCGGCGGGCGAAACGGGCTTCGACGAAGATGTTCTGGACCGGGTGCAGGCCGTGCCGGAAGTGCGCGTCGCGGTACCGGTGATTGAAGCGGTGGTGAACACAGGCGTCGAAGGGCAAGGCAATCTGCTGATCCTGGGCGTCGACATGCTGGGCGACCGCAGCCTGCGCGATTACGATCTGGAATCGAGCGACGAGGCGATTGACGATCCGCTGGTGTTCCTGGCTCAGCCCGATTCGCTGATGGTGACCGACACCTTCGCGCGCGAGAATCACCTGGCAGTGGGCGCCAAAGTCCCCATGAGCACCATGGACGGCCGGAAGCTTTTCACCATTCGCGGCATCATGAAATCGGGCGGGCTGACCAGCGCGTTTGGCGGCAATCTGGCGGTGATGGACATCTACGCCGCGCAGAAGGTCTTCGGACGCGGCCGGAAATTCGATCGCATCGATCTCGCGATCAAAGACGGCGCGAACCTTGGCGCCGTGAAAACGAAGCTCGAAGCGCTGCTGGGACCCGGTTTCCAGGTGCAAGAGCCGTCCGCGCGCGCGCAGCAGTTCGATTCCATCTCGCGCGTCTACACGCTGACCGCCAACGTCACCAGCGTCTTCGCGCTCTTCATCGGGATGTTCATCATCTACAACACCTTTCAGATTGCGGTGACGCAGCGGCGCGCGGAGATCGGAATTCTGCGGGCGCTGGGGGCTACGCGGCGGCAGATTCGCACGCTGTTCCTGGGTGAGAGCGTGGTCGCGGGACTGTGTCGGGTCCGTCGTCGGAGTATTGGCGGGAATCGCGATCGCGCGCGGAATGACGGGCTACATCGGATCGCTGCTGGGGCAGATTTACGGCATCGCGCAAAAGGCTGATGAGATCTCGGCCAATCCCATGTTGCTGACATTCGCAGTGGTGCTGGGCGTGATTACCAGCGTGGTGGCGGCCCTGATCCCGGCGCGCAGCGCGGCCCGCGTGGATCCGGTGCAGGCGCTGCAGAAAGGCAAATACCAGCAGTTGAGCGCAGGCGAGAATCGCGTGCGCAGGTTGGCTGCGCTGGTAGTGGCCGCCGGCGGCTGCCGCGATGCTTTGCTGTTCGAGCGATTTCGCATCTTCTTCTATATAGGCGACGCGCTGGCCGTGCTCGCGGCGCTGCTGCTCACGCCCACCTTCGCGCTTTGGCTGGCGCGCGCGCTTCGTCCTCTGCTGCGCTGGATGCGGCCGGTGGAAGGAACGCTGGCTGCCGATAGCTTGCTGCAGGCGCCGCGGCGAACTTCGGGCGCAGTGGCCGCGCTGATGCTGTCGCTCGCGCTGGTGGTGGCACTCGGCGGACTGGCGCGCGCGAGCTACGATTCCATCTACGGCTGGCTCACCGTGGCGCTGAATCCGGACCTGTTCGTCTCGCCGTCGCAAAGCCTCACGCAGCGCGATTTCCGTTTTCCCGAATCGATGGGCGCGCAGTTGCGCGCGATTCCGGGTGTAGGCGAAGTGCAGCTGGTGCGCGACGCGCGCATCGAAATCCAAGGCAAGCCGGCCATGTTTGTCGCGGCCGACATCAGGCGATCTGCGGAAAGCATGCCACGCTTGCCGCCGGTGGCCGGCAATGCAAACGAGATGTTCCGGCGGGCAGAGCAAGGCGAAGCCGTGCTGGCGTCGGAGAATTTCGCGCTATTGCGCGGATTCAAACTGGGCGACATCGTGGACATCCCCACGCCCCGGCGGCGTCCTGCATCTCCCGATCGCCGGAATCGTCACCGATTATTCCGACGAGCAAGGCAGCTTGCTGATGGATCGCTCGCTCTACAAACGCTACTGGAACGACAGCACGGTGAACATCTTCCGCATCTATCTTGCGCCCGGCGCAGCGGAGGCCGATGTGAAGCGGCGAATTCTCGAGAGGTTCGGCGGACCAGCGCCGGCTGTTCGTGCTCACCAATCGAGAAGTGCGGCGTTATATTCTGCGGCTCACCGATCAGTGGTTCGGCATCACGTACGTGCAGATCGCGGTCGCGGTGCTGGTGGCGATCCTGGGCATCGTCAATACTCTGACCGTTTCCATCACCGACCGCCGCCGCGAACTGGGCGTGTTGCAAGCCGTAGGCGGGCTGCGCAATCAGATCCGCGGAACCATCTGGCTGGAGGCGCTGGCGGTGGGAACGGTTGGCTTGATTCTGGGCCTCGCGCTGGGAGCGCTGCAACTTTACTACAGTCTGCACATTTCGGCTGAAGACATGGCCGGCTTGCGGCTGAGCTACGAATATCCCTTTCGCATCGCTCTGCTGCTCTTGCCCGGCATCCTGGCGGTCGGCGTTCTTTTCCGCGATCGCACCGGCGGAAACGGCCGTTCGCGGATCGCTCGTTGAGGCTCTGGAGTATGAATAGACTCATTTCGCTCTGCCTCCTCGTCGCTGCAGTCGCTTCAGCGCAGGACGCCCGGCAAATCATCACCGAATCGGAAAACCACTCGCGATCCAAATCGCAGCGGTATGAAGGAACGCTCGAAGTGATCGGTGCTTCAAAGAAAGTCAGCATCAAGCGCTGGGAGTACTGGCGCATTGGATCGTTTGGAACCAGCAAAGTGATTCTGCGATTCACGGCGCCGGCCGAAGTGAAGGGCGTGGCGCTGCTGATCGTGAATCATACCGACCGCGCTTCGGACCAATGGATGTGGACCCCGGCCATCGAACGCGACCGCCGCATCGCGACTCAGGACCGCTCCACGCGCTTCTTCGGCACCGACTTCAGCTTCGAAGATCTGGAAGAGCGGGACGTGGATCAGTTTGACTATAAGCTCGCGGGCAGCGACACCATCGACGGCGCGGCTTGCTGGAAGATCGAATCAAAGCCCAAGCAATCGAAATCCTCGCAGTACACGTCGTCGCTGGTTTGGGTTCGCAAAGACAACTATGTGGTTGCGCAAATTGAAAGCTATTCCAAAGACAAGCTCATCCGCCGCATCCACTACAGCGACATTGAAGACGCCGGCGGCATCTGGACCCCACGAACTGTGGAAGTGTTCGATGCCGGACGCAACAGCCGCACAGTATTGAAGCTCGAGAAACTCGAATACAACGTGCCGATGAAGGACGAGGATTTCACGCTCGAGGCTCTAAGGCGTGGATAAGCTGGCGCGGGCGCTCTTGCCTGTGCTTTTGTGGCTCCCCGCGGCCGCGCAAAACTTCAACCAGCGCGGATTTGTGGAAAGCGATCTATCGTTATATCCCGAAACCGCGCCCAACGACAGCGGCCAAGCCGTCGACGACAGCTTGTTTCGATATGAGGCTTCCTACAAAGCGCTCCCGTGGCTGCGATTGGCCGGATCGTTCGACGTGCGCTTCGATACGCACGAAGAAGTGGAGCGGAGCCTGCACCTGGATTGGCAGGATCGCTCGCTCCGGCGTCCCGCGTTGTCGCTGCGCGAGTTCAGCGCAACCATTACCAAGGGCAAACTGACCGCCGATTTCGGAAAGCAGTTCATCCGCTGGGGCAAGGCCGACATTCTGAATCCCACCGATCGCTTTGCGCCCAAGGATTTTCTCACCGTCACCGATCCGGATTTCCTGGCCGTCCTGGCGGCGCGAGTCATTTACGACACGGGCACCGATTCGTTCGATTTCGTTTGGCAGCCGCGCTTCACGCCCAGCCGCACGCCGCTGATCAATCAACGCTGGACCGTGCTTCCGCGGCGGTGGAAGGGCTCGCGCTGGTGGATCTCGGGTCCGAATTTCCGGGACGCTCGGCCTTTGGCGCGCGCTGGAATCATATCGGCTCAGGCTATGAAGTCTCGGCGAGCTTTTACGATGGCTTCAATTATCTGCCGGTGTTTCAAGGGAGCTTAAGCCCGCTGGGAAATGCGATCGATTATCTTCGCACTTACCCCGAGCTCCGATTGTATGGCGCCGACGCCGCCGTGCCGCTGCGCTGGTTCACTGTGAAGACCGAAGCCGCCTATTACACCTCGCCCGATCGCCAACAAGATAACTACGTGATCTACGTGCTTCAGTTCGAGCGCCAAATCAAGGAGCTTTCCATCGTCGCGGGCTATGCGGGCGATGCCATTACGGCGCGCGCTCCGACGCTGCAATTTTCGCCTGAGCTTGGCTTTGCGCGGGCGGTGCTGGCGCACGCCCAGTACACCATCGATACGAATCGCAGCGTGGCCGTGGATGCGGCGGTGCGGCAGAACGGTGAGGGAAGCTGGCTGCGTACGGAATATTCGCAGGCCTTCGGACAGCATTGGCGCGCCACCGCCGGCTACAGTTGGATTCGTGGCGATGACAGCGACTTTTCTGGGCCAGTATCATCGCAATTCGTTCGCGCTGCTGGCGCTGCGCTATAGCTTCTGAACGTTCACGCGGATTGGAGCGCTTCGTACACTTGTTCGGCATGCCCGTCCGGCTTCACTTTGCGAAAAATCTTCCTGATCTTCCCGTCGGCCCCGATCAGGAAGGTGCTGCGCTCGATTCCCATATACTTGCGGCCGTACATGCTCTTCTCCACCCACGTCCCATAGGCTTCGGCCACTTTGTGATCCACGTCGGCCAGCAGCGTGAAGGGCAGATCGAATTTGTCTTTAAACTTGGACTGCGCGGCCGCTTTATCGGGCGACACGCCCACGATCACGGTGTCGGCCTTGGTGAACTTCTTGGAGTGATCGCGAAACTCGCAGGATTCCCGTGTGCATCCGGGCGTGTCCGCCTTGGGATAAAAGTACAGCACCACGTTCTTGCCTTTGAGCGCGGCGAGATCGAACGGCTGTCCCTTATCATCTTCGGCATGAATCGCCGGCGCAGTGTCGCCTTCCTTCAGAGCTTTGGCCATTGGTAGATGTTAGCGCAGTACCGGCTTACGCCAGCCCGTTTCTAACGACCCCTTTCAAACCGTGCGTGCGGTTTTCCCGCACACGGCTTAACGATGATCTTACTGGTGTGGCTTGCGCCGGGTATTTCACGGTACCTCGCAACTGATATAAACCCATACCCACAAACTTTTCATGGGTCCACTTCTCAAATCGACCGGTCCGCTGCCCTCCGCGCCGTACCATCCAGCGCGTCAGCCGCGACCACACATAGCTGTCGAGTTGATTGAACTTCCGCTCGGCATTACCCGACCGGAAGTAGTTTCCCCATCCCCGGAGTACCGGATTCAGCGTCGCAATAATCTGCTTCGCATCTTTCCCGCTGTGCCGCGCATCGGTCAACTCATGCACGCGTTCCCGGATTCGCTTCATGGCCTTCGGCGACGGCCACCGCTGCATGAAATGCATGCGCGGGTTCCGCTGTATGCTCCGTTTCTTTCGAATCGTGCAGCCCAGAAACACAAAGCTTCCCTTCCCACGTCTCAAGTCCACCATCCGCGTCTTCTCCGGATGCAGTTTCAGACCCAGCCGGTTCATCACCAGTCCGATCCGTCGAAGCGCTTCCTTCGCCGCCGATTCCGTTCGGCACATGGCCACGAAATCATCGGCATACCGGACCAGCACCCCCAGCGACATACAACGCGCCGCCCAGATGCGATCCAGCTTGTTCAGGTAGATGTTCGCCAACAACGGCGAGATCACTCCGCCCTGCGGGGTTCCCGCCAGCGTCTCTCTCACCGTGCCGTCTTCCATCACTCCCGCTTCCAGCCACTGGCGTATCAGCTTCAATACCCTTCGATCCGAGATTCGCTCCTTCACCAGCTCCATCAACGTGCTTCGATCGATGCTGTCGAAGTAGCCCTGAATGTCCGCATCCACGACAAAACTGTGGCCCCGGTTGCCCGCCTCGCGGATTGCTTCCAGCGCCTGTGTCGCGCTCTTCTTTGGGCGGAACCCATAACTGCAGGATTGAAAATCCGCTTCGAAGATCGGCTCGATCACCAGTTTCGCCGCCATTTGGAGCACCCGGTCCCTGACCGTCGGTATGCCTAATGGCCGCTGCTTCCCGTCTGCTTTCGGTATCCATCGCCTCTTCACCGGTGAAGGACGATATCGGCCTGCCTTGAGTTCAGCCTGTATCCCTTCGAGAAACTGCATCACTCCCCGTTCCTCGATGGATCGCAGCGTGGTTTCATCCACGCCCGCCGCTCCCTTGTTGCTGCGCACCCGCTTCCACGCTTCCCACAGGACGTCACTCCTGTAAATCCGGTCGTACAGTGCGTGAAAACGCCGCGTCTTACTCGACTTGGCACACACCCATAGCCTGCGTTGGAGTTGTCGTACTTTTTCAGTGGGGTTATTGGCTGTTTCCAGCATGCCCTCGCACTTACCTCCTCACAGGCCCGATCAAAGCAGGGTCCCTTCCCTCCGGCGCGTTGTGTTGCACGCCTTCTCAGGTACTACGAACCCCTCGGACTCCCTCCCGGCTCCGTGCACTTTCAGCCTTCCGGCCTTATATGCCCGGTCTTCGCCCGACAGGGCTGCCGGGGAGGGTCTCTCCTGTTCCGCGATCTTCTTTGCAAACGTGCCACCGCCCAGTACCCCGGAAAGGTCCAGCACCCCATCCGGTCTTGCGGAGTGCTGTCTGTTGCCTTCGCCGTGATATGACCGGCTCGGCCCTTTCAAACACCTTTCGGCTGAAAATATGACGTGGCTGCAGCGTTCACTTAATGTTGCGGCCCGCTTGCTTGCTCCCCTCTCTTTCAAGGGCTTTCGACACTCCGCTTCGCACGGTTGGATCTCTCCTCCCGCCTGGAGTCTGCTACCGGGCGCTCCGGCGCTTACCCGGACGGATCTTTCATCCGTTAGAACATCGCGTCTTCGTTCAGGACGCACCATAGGAACATTCTAGCGGGACGATCCGGGGCCAGTGCCCGGGGGCAATGCGCTACAATGTAGTGCATGAAGACAGAAGTATACAGCTGGCGCGTCTCCAGGGAGTTGAAGACCGGCCTGGAGCGCGAAGCGCGCCGCCGGAAGCTTTCGCTTTCTGCTGTTTTGGACTTGGCCGCGCAGGATTGGCTTCAAAAAGGGACGGCTGGCCAGGACGACGATCGCGAACAGAAGCGTCTTCACGAAGCTGCTTCGAAAGCCATTGGAACGATCGCGGGCGACGACCCTCGACGCGCGGAGAACACGCGTGAGATCGTGAGGCGGCTCATACGGCAGCGGCATGGGCGTTGACGCTCTCATCGATACCGGCGCGATCCTCGCTTTGCTCGATCGAGCGGATCGCTGGCACAATATCTGCCAGGACGAGTTTGCGCAACTCCGGCTTCCGCTTACGACGTCCGAAGCAGTTCTCACGGAAGTATTTCACCTGGCCAGCCAGGATCGCCGGGGAATGGAGGCAGTCTGGACGTTTGTTCGTTCCGGCGCGGTGAGACTGGCGGAGATTCAGGATTCCGAACTCCCGCACATCCACGCCTTGATGTCCCGTTATTGGGATCGCCCTATGGATTTCGCCGACGGCACCTTGGTTCATCTCGCGAAAAGGGAATCGCTCTCGACCATCTTTACCGTGGACTATGCGGACTTCGAAACCTATCGCATTGAGGGTCGCCGGCGCTTTCGCGTGCTGCCTGTAGATAGGCCTTAAGCTGGAGCGGTCCTGCTCAGGATAGTCCGGGTCAGATGACTCACCGCCGCGAAGATTGTATCCTGGGTGAGTAACTATCTTCGGGAGGATTGGAATGCGGAATTGGATGGTAGGCTGCGCCGCGGGCGCGATTTTAATGGCCGGGTTGTACGCCCAGGATAAGGCGAAGCCGGGCGACCCCGCCAAGGGCAAGGACGTTTTCGATCAGTGCTCGGTTTGCCACAACGCCGATAGCACCGACACCAAAGTCGGGCCGGGGCTCAAGGGGCTCTTCAAGATGGACAAGCTGGTCAATGGCAAACCGGTCACCGAAGCCAACGTGCGCGACCTGATCAACACCGGCGGCAACGGAATGCCTGCGTACGCCGATCAATTGTCCGAGCAGGATAAAAACGACGTAATCGCGTACTTGAAGACCCTATAAGACCGGGCATCTTCGCCGAAGGCCGGCGAACGCGTGTTACATTGGTTTCTGCAAGGCTCCTTCCCGGAAAGTCCCCATCGTCTAGCCCGGCCTAGGACACCGCCCTTTCACGGCGATAACAGGGGTTCGAATCCCCTTGGGGACGCCATACTTCACGATCTCAGTAAAATCACCTACGAATTATCAGCGATAAACATGACACGGGGTCGTATGTGGCCGATGTATACTGCCTTAGACTGGCAGCAAGGCGCATAGAGCCGTGTCCAAACCCATGCAAACAATCTTCCGAGCCGTCGTCCTGACGTGCGCAGTTCTCCCTCTGGCCGCTCAAACCACCATCTTCGGCGGCAATCTGATCGTGAACGCCGGCGCCGAATCCGGGGCGGGGGGTGATGGCACAGCCTCGGTGGCCACGGTGCCCGGCTGGTCGCGCACCGCTGGCTGCGATGTCTACACCTACAGCACAGCGTGGATGAACATCAACGGCATTTCGCCAGCCGACATCGTTCCCAGAGGCGCCGGCAACAACTACTTCGCGGGAGGCAGCAATCCGGCGAGTTGCACCTTCACCCAAACCATCGATGTGTCGGCGGGCGCTTCTACGCTGGACGCGGGAACCGTGACATTTGCGGCTTCTGGATATCTCGGTGGCTACGGTGGCCACAACGACAACGCAACCTTGACGGTGGCGTTTCAGGGTGCCGGCGGCAATCAGCTTACTACCGTGATCTTGGGTCCGGTGGCGCCCACCGATCGCGCGAACCTGGAAAATGGCTTGTATCTTCGGCGTCAAATCGGGCAGGTTCCGGTTGGGACACGGAAGGCGGTGTTGACGTTGAACATGAATTGGGTGAACGGCTCCGATAACGAAGCTTATGCCGACAATCTATCGCTAATTTTGAATTCGCCGTCCACGCCGCAATCTTTGCTTGGCATCAATCTAATTACTAATCCAGGCGCGGACGCCTCACCCGGACTGGACCAAAACTCATCAATCGAGGTCTCCACAGACGTTCCTGGCTGGGTCCGGAGCCCATACTTTACGGCCGATTCCTATCAGGATCCCGGGGGCGACTTGTATCAGGTGACCGGCGGACCTTCCGATGCCGGGAGCAGTTACTTCTATGGCGGTCAGGATGTTTCCGACGATTCCAATCCGGTCGGCACCGCCTTCCAGGACATTGATGTTTCCTCCGCTGCCACGCTGATCGATGCCGGGAATGTACCCTATGCGCTGGCCGGCTGGCTGGGTGGGTTCTCAACCCAGGACGATAACTGTGTCCTCACGATTCAATTTCAGAATTGGACTGGCACCGTGCTGGGCAGCGCCCAGATCGGTCCGGTTTTGGCGGCCGATCGGAATAACAACAGTGGACTCCTCCAGCGGTCCACCAGCGGCAACGTGCCGAGCGGTACCCGCGTGATTCATGTTTTGATGACCATGACCCGCGAGGTAGGTCTCAACAATGACGGCATTGCCGATAGTCTGTCGCTGGTTTTGGGATCGGCCGGCAACGTGGGTCCTGAGATCACCGGAACCATAATCAGCGCCGGTTCGTACGGCGCATTCGATGCAGTCACGCAGGGAACCTGGATGGAGATCTACGGAGCCAACCTTGCCGCGGATTCGCGGGAATGGGGCGGCGGGGATTTCAATGGCGTCAACGCTCCAACCTCGCTCGACGGAACCAAAGTGACGGTCGGGGGCCAGTCTGCGTTTATCTATTACATCAACCCCGGTCAAGTGGATGCGTTAGTGCCGGACGGGGCAGGCACTGGTCCGCAACCGGTGATTGTTACTACTGCTAAAGGCACCAGCGTTCCCTTTTCGATAACTGTAAATCCGTTGGAGCCAGGGCTGCTTGCTCCGCCCGTTTTCGTGGTGAACGGCTCGCAATATCTGGCCGCGCTATTCTCCGACGCCAGCACTTATGTTCTTCCGCCCGGGGCCATCGCGGGCGTAGCTTCCAGGCAAGCTAAGCCGGGAGAGACAATCACCACCTACGGAATCGGTTTCGGCGCAGCCACTCCGAACGTTCCCGCCGGACAAATTGACGAGGGTGCCACTAGCAAATTGAACGGCCTCCAGGTTATGTTCGGATCCACGCCGGCCACGTTGAGTTACGGAGGTCTGGCTCCCATGTTTGTTGGCCTCTATCAGTTCAATATCGTTGTGCCGAATGTTCCGGACAACGACCTGGTGCCCGTTACGTTCACGCTGAATGGGCAGAGCGGCGTGCAGACTTTGTATACGGCCGTGCATAACTGATTCTGGAACTTAGGCGTGCGATCATCCGGCCGGCTCCGCGGCGATTCGCCGATTGATCAGAATTCCGCCGGCGATTAAGCCGATAATCAACGCCGCGAACAGCAACATCCAGCCCCAATATTGCGTGGGATGCCGGATCACGCGGATGAAATGGCGCCCATACAGATCGGCGACAATGCCGATGGCCGAATAGCGGGCGGCCCGGCACACCGCGACTGTCGGCAGATACTTGCTCATGCGGTAGCCGGAAGCGCCCGCGGCCGCAAACACCATGCTGGTGGGGAATGGGAAAGGAATGGCGGCGGACGCCACCAGTGTTCCCGTGCCCCATTTCTGAAACAGCTTCAGGAATGCCGACACCTTGCCTTGTCCAAATTTGCTGTGAAGATAGGCCGCGCCGGCTCTGCGGGCGAGTCGGAACGTGATGAAAGCGCCGATCACCGAGCCCGCGGTGGCAACCGCCGCATATTCGTACCAGGGGTTGCGGTGACTGCCCGCCAGAATCGCGATCAGGATATCGGGCCCGCCAAATGTCGGCAGCGGAGAACTATCCAGGATGGCGAGAAAGAACAGCCCCAACGCTCCCAAGTGGCGAAAAATCGCGGTGAAGCCGCGCCCGCGCTTGGAACTCACACTTTGGAGCAGAACCATCAACACGGGACCACGCTACACGCTTAGCACCGGACAGGGCGACCGCTGGATAATCCCGTGCGCGTGCGTGCGCAGACGGCCCAGCGACTCGTGCATCGCGCCGCGCCCCAGCACGATCAGGTCCGCGCCCTCCTGCCGCGCTTCTTCGGTGATGGTGGTCACAATTTCGCCGACCGCGATGCGCAGCGGCAGGTCCAATCCGCCGGATTTCAGGCTCGCTTCGATGCGGGTACGCGCCTCCGCCCGCAGCTCTTCCTGGAGCGTCTGTTCGCTTTCCAGCGACAGCCAATCGCTGATGGTCCGCACCACGTGCAGCAACTGGAGGCCGGCGCCCATCTGGTGGCTGAAGTCGGCGGCCCATTGTGCCAGCGCCAGGCTCTTCGCGCTCCCATCCAGCGCGCAGAGGATCTTGTGCGGCACTTCTTTGGTGTGCTGTTTTTCAGCATGCGCCGCGGTCCAGGCCGGGCAATGCACATCGTGCAGTACCTTGGACGTCACCGAACCCAGCAGCAGCCGGCGGAACAGGCCGTGGCCGTGCGTCGGAAGCATCACCAGATCCACCCGGTTGTCGCGCGTGAATTCAGCGATTCTCTCCGCCGGATCGCCCAAAGCCGTCAGCCGCGCCGGAGGCGACTCCAGGCCGTAGATCGCGAGCTTGTCCAATTGGTCTTGCATTGCTTTCTGCAGCGCCATCGGGTCCGAGCCCGCCGGCGGAGGAATCAAGCCGGGCGGTGAAACCCAGGCCGGAGGCACGACGCTCAAAATGCTCACGCGCGCATGCAGCTGGTTGGACAGCGCGCGAACGTACGGGATGGCAGCCGTTCCGGCGGCCGAGAAATCGAACGGGAAGAGGATGTGCTGAATGGTGGGCATGCGACTCCACAATCTTACTGAACTCTCGTTGTCGGACCAAGTAGAAAGTTCCGGTTTCCACCAAAGTAGAAAGTTCCGGTTGTGAGGACCCGTTTGGGACCTTCATGGTATGTTCGCACAGCCGCACCGGGGTCGCACCCGGGGCGGTTGCCCAAAGCCGATGCGACGGGGTTGGCTCCGAAGCAATCGGCGAATGCCCTCCTGTGTCGCAGAACCCGTGATTGTTTCCGGAGCGCCAGGAGGGCGTTGTCGAGCCGGGATCCATTGCTTTGGTGAAATCTCGGAGCGGAGGCTTTGGGCCTAAGAAAAGCGCGTCTTCCATATCGGTTTTTCAACTCAATCTCCGAGCAACTTCCACAGTGGCGGACTGGGGCGATCAAAGAAGCCTTGCATCCAACCGCTCCGGCCTCCCGCATTGTGATCCTTGCGAACCGGCTTGATCGCCTTCGGTTCAGCCCCGACAACCCGCGCGCCGCACTCGGCAATCTCGAGGTAGCGCCCCTGGTAGCGCGCTTTCAATTCGCCGTCGAGGCGGAGTTCCACGCGGAGTCGCTGGCGTCGCATGCCAGCTCGCACCTGGGAGCGCGCGATCTGATAGCGACGGCCGGCGAAGGAGAAAGTGTAGTCGTTGCCAACTACCCGTTCTTCCACGTGACAGAGAATGGCGGCTAGGTCCAGCTGTGGCGTTAGCGCCCGATGCTGGTTGGGGAAGTCTGCCACCGGCCGGGCGAAATGCGCATTCCACTCCGGCCAATACTCTTTCTCCAGAAACACATTAGCGCCCTCCAGGGTCGAAACTTTGCCAGCCGCAGATGCTTCACCAAACGATCCTGAGCGGTGAGAAAGCTGCGCTCGATCCGCCCTTTCGCTTGCGGCGAATAAGCCAAAATCGAACCGATTCCCAGTTCCCGTAGCGCCCGCCCGAGCTGGGTCAGCCGGTCTGCTGCGCGCTGTGCTCCCGACTCTCTCCGGGTCGTGGTGGCACTGTGAACATCGAATCGCGATCCGTGTAGACATCCACCATGCGTCCGTTTTTCTCCAGGTACTCCCACAGCACACCCATGTGTGTGGTGTCGCATCCTGCTCCACGAAACGTCCCCAACTCCAACTGGTCGCATCGTCGATCATCCGCACCAGATACCGCACCGGCCCCCTGCCTTCCAGCCAGTCGTGCTCCGAACTGTCCCACTGCACCAACTCACCAAAACCACTCCGCCGGGGCCGCCAAACATGCACCTCCTGGATTCGCTGTGACTTGCTCTTCCACAGTCCGCCTTCGATCATCCACTTCCGTACGGTCTCGTCGCTGACTTCGATCCCATGCCGTTTGGCCAACTGTTGGCTGGCGAAGGTTGGCCCGAAGTCATGCCAGTCTGGCTGCTTCAGAAGCTTCAGAGCCTGTCGCTGAGTCTCGGCCGCAGCTTGCGATTGGAGGCCCGTCCACGCAGCCCATGCACCACCACGGCGTCTCCCTGCCTCTTCATCCCCCCAGCAATTGCGCACCCAGCGCTCACTCACTCCCATCCGTTCCGCCGCTTCCCGCTGTGTCATCTTGCCGTCGCGGGCTCTCTTCAACCAGTCCAACCAGTCCCGTTCCTCTTGCTCATCGCGATTCGTTCCATCCTTCCAGCCTTGCGGCTGTCAATAGGAACTTTCTACTTTGGCCAATTAGGAACTTCTCACTTTGGCGCGACACTTACTGAACTCTCGTGTCATCGGGCTGGCCGCATGTGATAGTATGACTAGCCGCGATCCCAATCGCGGCCGTCTTCGCCATAAGATCGCCTGGCGGCATGAAAGGAGATCTCTTGTCCGGGCTCAAACAACCTCTACTCGGCACACTCGCCACCGCCTTTATCATGGCCATTTCGCTTGGTTTTATTTCGCTATTTGACTTCCCGCGGTTTTCCGGATGGATCGCCACCTTCCTGCTTTGCCTCATCCCCATGGAAATTGTCATGGGCGTGACGTGGGGGATGAAGCAGCCGCGCTTTGCCGCCGAGCGGTCGCAGCCGGTTCGCGGCATTCTCTTCAGCCTGATTGCGCTCATTGCCGGAATCATTGTCGTGCTCGCGCACTGGATTGGCGTCGGCAGCGCCATCAGCCCTCCCACCCCGATTTTCACGCAATGCATGATCGCTTCGGTGGTCATCATGTTCTGGATGGCCATCATGTGGGGCGGCTGGCCCTTCACCGCCTTCATCAAGAATCCAATTGGGGTGGGAGTGGCGATGATGGTGGCCTGCTATGCCATCAACTATATTTTCTTCCGCATCTTCTTCAATTTCGATTTTTTGAAAGGCGCGCCGGTGTACGTTCCCTCGCAAGATCCGCATGGCCTTTTCAGCGGCTGGACGTGCGTGGTGTTCTATGTGACGGCCATCACGGTAATGTTCGTGTCCTTAAACTTCGACTTGTGGCCCTTCACTAAATCGCCCGCGCTTATGAAGCAGCCCATGCTGGGCATCGTGTGGACTATTGTGTCTCTCATCATCGGCTGGGGCGCCTATTATATTGGCGTGGACGTGCTGAAGATGGACCAGGTGGATTTCATGGTTGAAGTCCCCATTCCTTTTCTCTTCGGAACAATTTTCATCCTGAACATGCTCCAGGGATCGCTGTTCCCGAACTTCAAGCAGCCTTTAAAGGGCGTATTGAATTTCGTCACCTCCGCGGTGCTCGGCAACCTGTTTGCCATCATGTACCGAGCGCTGGCGCATGTGGTTACCGGAAAACTCGGGACCGGAGCGCCGGCGTATGAGTCGGAAATCTGGCTGGCGTCGGCGCTGCTCTCCGTGACATTTCCATTCCTGGTCGCCTACGCCGACTTCTTCACCATGTGGCCGCTGCAACGCGCCAAAGCCGAGCGAGTCCTGGAAACCGCGGGCGGGCGCTGAGCCGCTCTTTGCAAGCGTAGTGCTTTTTCCAATCACTGAAGCGATCCACGTGATGGGCCTGGCGTTGTCGGTGGGCGCCATCGTGATTGTTGATCTTTGGCTGCTGGGATTCGGGACGCGCGATCAGGCCGTCGCTAAGAGACTGGCATCGTGGACCTGGGCGGGATTCGCCGTCATGCTGGTGACGGGCGCCGCCTTGTTCTTTTCGAATGTGCATCGTTACGTTCACAATTCCGGATTCCTGGCGAAGATGGTCCTGCTCGCCCTCGCATGGCTCGCGCATTTCACCGTGCATCGTAAAGCGGTGCGGGCTGGAAATGGCCGAGCCGCCGCCATCCTTTCGCTGATCTTATGGTCTTCTGTCGTGATCAGCGCCAAAGCCATCGCCGATCTCGACGCCTAGAGCGATGTCTCTGCTGGCGATCTGCCGCTGGATTCAAGACACCCCATCCAGCACGCTGCTGCGCGAATCCACCTGGGGATTTACCATCCTGGGCTCGCTGCACGTGCTCGGAATCGCGTGGTTCGGAGGCGCGGTGCTGTTTTCGGTAATGCGCCCCTGGAAGCGGATCGGCCTGGCCTGGATGCTCCTCACCGGCGCTCTTCTCTTCTGGCTGGAACCGTTGAAATGCTACAACAGCATCTCGTTCCGCGTGAAAATGCTTTTGCTCTTGTCGCTGGTATTCGCCGCGCTTCTGCCCGCCAAACTCGCCTACGCGCTGTCGCTTATTCTGTGGGCCGCCGTGATTCTGGCGTCGCAAGGAATCGCCTTCTTTTGAATCTGGCATTCTAAGAACATGCGTAACCTGTTTGCTCTCGGCCTTCTATGCGCCGCCGTGGGTCTTGCGCAAAACCAACCGAGCCCCGGCCGAAGCATCGGACGCCCGCTGTACGTAGGGGTCAGGCTGTGTTGGCTGCCTCCTCGTTCACCCTCTCTAATAATATCCCCTCCTGGACAGTATGTTAGACATGGACGCGCTGATAACCGAGTACCAAGCCGAGCTGAATCGCACCGAATCCGACCTGTTAGAGGCGGATCGGGAAACCGACGGATCATGTATGGACTCTTACAGAACTTGTGGCATAATGGAAGCAGTCGCCGTTAGGAGCTAAACTTTTACCATCCAGGTGCCGATTAGTACTGCTAGTAAACTTTTGGCTTGTAATGCGCGTCTGTCTAGGTGATACTTTCAGACAAAAGTATCGCAACCAGAGACGGAATCTGGCATCTAAACGGAATCTGGCATCTAAAGTGCTGTGAGGAGAAGCATGAAACTAGGAATCGCGGGACAAATTAGCGACGGAGCTGACCCCTAAAGGTAGCAGAATCTTCTATTTGCTACGCACCAGAAAGGGAGCCTTGAGTCCTATGGATCTTGGCTCTTTTTCCAATTTGGGGCAACGATTTCCAACTCACAGCAGAATCTTGGCGCACGGCGATGTTGGCGATGGTGCTTTATCCAATACTCGTAGTCGTCGTAGTAACGAGTCACTATCGTCTTGAAGAAGCGCCTCAGTAGTTCCTCATCCACGGAACTCGTGTTGATGGCAACCGCCATTTCCTCCATAAAATTGAACATCTCTACGACGGTGGTACGTTTTTCCAGATCCTGGTCCAGCGTGTTAGCGCGTTGTTCCGCTGAGAGGGCCTCCATCTCCTCCTGTAGCCTTCTCCATTGACTCTTAACGTCGAAAAATTGCGGCGCATTCCATCGTTCGACAAATCGAGCTGCCGCGATGCTGCGCTTCTCCTCATTAGCATCACGGATGTTCTGTGCCGTGTACAATAGTCCCGACAAAGCGATCATCGCACCGAATAGAGAAGACCCGTAGCCGATAACCTGCCGATTAGACGCGTTTGCCTCAGCGTAAAAGTATGCTA
This sequence comes from Bryobacterales bacterium, assembly GCA_963761265.1. Lineage (GTDB taxonomy): Bacteria > Acidobacteriota > Terriglobia > Bryobacterales > Bryobacteraceae > Palsa-89. The sequence continues at coordinate 569,044 of CAVXGM010000010.1, read as the reverse complement.
GTGCCGCCGCGATAGCCGCAATTACGAGGGTGTACAGCAGCAGCGGTCCAAAGGTCAAGGAAATCCGAAACGTAATGCCTCTCTTCTTTTTTGCCATTGGACGATAATATACTAAAATCATCCTTGGTCGGTAATGTTTATCAAAGATGAAAATGCGGCGACAATCGCTTGTTGGTGCTCGATGCATAATCCACCAGCACAAGCTGCCCCCACTACCCGCCCGCCGTATGTGATCGCACCCACGGATAGAATCCTCATTCACGCCCTTTGCGCCGAAAAGCTCAACGGGCGAATCTTCCGGGTTGACTCTGCAGTGGGATGCCACCATCGAGGACCCCAACGTTTTCGCCAAGCCTTGGACCCTCAGCCGCGTTTTTCCGCTCCGCGGCGACCTGGAGAAGGTGGACGAGTACGTCTGCGAGAACAATCGGAACTACAAAGATCTGTTCGGCAAATGACCCCCTGAGCGATTTCACGCAGCCCGTTTGAGGCCCTTCGCTCATTCGACCAGAAAATCGCCTTTTCTACGCCTCTATTCCGTGGTTTTTCAATTGCATCCCGTAGTCCTGCATTAGCAGGAGGGCAAATGGGACAGATTGTTGCAGCCATGGCGACCATGCACGCACCGCAGCTTTTCACGCGGCCGCCGGAAGAGGACCCCAAGCAATTGGACGCTGGAATCGCCGCCATGCTTCGGCTCGGCAAATTGCTGGATGAAACCAAGCCGGACGCACTGATCATCTTCGCCAGCGATCATATGGAGACGTTCTTTCTGAAGAGCGTCCCGACATTTGCGATCATGTCGTGCGAAAACGCCACCGCGGCCTTCGCCGGCCGCACCTGGAATCCGCCCATCCATCAGGGTCTCGCGGAAGCGGTGCTGGATCAACTGGTGGCGCGCGACTTCGACATGGCGTACTCCCAAGAAGCCGATCTGGGCCATTCCTTCGCCGCGATCTTCGAATGGGTGCTGCAAAATCGTGCCATTCCAGTGGTTCCGATCTTCATCAATACATACCTGCCGCCGCTGCCGAGCGCCCGCCGTTGCGCCGCGCTAGGCAAAGCCATCGCGGAGATCGTGGCTTCGCGGCCCGAACGCGTGGCGGTGCTCGCAAGCGGCGGCATGTCGCATTATCCAGGCACCTGGAAATACTACAAACCCGCCTACGATTTCGACCGCTGGTGCATTCACGAGCTCGAGAACAGTCATAGCGACTCGTTCATCAACCTCAGCGCGGAGCAACTGGACGAAGTTGGAAACACGGAAATGTTGCCCTGGGCCGCCGTACTGGGTGCGGTGGGGCCGCAACACATGGAACTGCTCTCCTATCAGGAGACCACTCATCATGGACACGCCGTTGCGGTCTTCCATCCTGGTGAGAAGCCCCACGCCGAGCCCCCTCAACCCTACACGTTTCACAACCATCCCTACCACTTCTACAACCATCCGCCGCTGGCTGCGTACAAGCTGAACAAGCTGCTCTACGATCTGCGATTCAAACCCAGCCTGCGGGTGCGAGCTTTCCAAGATGTAGTAGCCGTCGCCGCCGAGTATGCCTTGAGCCCGGAACACACTCTGGCGCTCGAAGAGACGTTTCTGTTCCGGCATATCAACGGCGACAAACCCGGGCGCGACGCCGATCCGCTGGCGGCGGTGGGAGCGCACCCCATCGGCGCGCTGATGGCCGTCCATACGTTGCAGCAGGAGAAACGCAAGCTGTTGGCTCCCGCGCCGCGCGTCAAAGAACCGGCTCTCGTGTAGCCGGCCGAATATGCTATTCTTCCGCTCAGGCTGAATGGCGATCCGCGACGCATTGCTTCAGGAATTCGATCGGGAAATGTCGAGCATGCGGAAGATTCTGGAGTGCGTGCCGGAGGACAAGTTTTCCTGGAAACCCCATGAAAAATCCTCCACGCTCGGCCGGCTGGCGAACCACTTGGCGCAAATCCCGCTGGCGGCGGCCGCCGTCATCCGCGGGCAGGCCAAGCGGCCGGTCGACGTGGCGTCGAAGGCTGAATTGCTGGAATTAGCGGACCAAAACATCGCGGCGGCGCGCGAGGCAATCGCTATCGCGAACGACCAGCACCTCATCGAATCGAGGTCGGCCAGTCTGTTTTTTGGGATGCCGCGGTTGGAGTTTCTGCGGCGGCGGGTGATCAGTCACGTCGTCCACCACAGGGGCCAACTGACGGTTTATCTCCGGCTGTTGGACGTGGCGGTGCCGGGAGTTTACGGGCCCTCGGCCGACGAGAAATAGCCATGAAACTGGAAGCAAAGCCGGAACCGGTGGAAGTGGATCTGGCCAAGTCGGCTGTGGTGGTGGTCGACATGCAGAATGCCTTCGCCAGTAAAAACGGGATGCTCGACATCGCCGGCGCCGATCTTTCGGGCGCTCCCCGCGTCGTCGGCGTGATCGGCCAAATTTTGGCCGCCGCGCGCCGCTCGGGAATGCCGGTGGTGTATTTGCAGATGGGTTACCAGGCGGACTTGAGCGACAGCGGCGGCCCGCAATCGCCCAACTGGCACAAGGAGCTCGGCATCCGCCTGATGAACTGCCGTCCGGAGCTGAAGGGCAAACTGGTCACCGCGGGCACGTGGGATTTCGCGATTGTGGACGAGCTGGCGCCCCAGCCGGGCGACATCGTGATCGTCAAGACGCGCTACAGCGGATTTGCCCGCACCGCGCTCGATGCCGAGTTGCAAGCGCGCGGAGTGCAGTATCTCTTCTTCACCGGCATTGCGACCAATGTGTGCGTGGAATCTACGCTGCGCGACGCATTTTTCCTCGATTACTGGCCCGTCCTGATCGCCGACGCGACCATGGCGGCGGGTCCGCCGTCCATGCAGGAAGCTACGCTGTTCAACATCGAAACCTATTTCGGCTGGACCATCCCTTCGGAAGAGTTCCTGGCAAAAGCCGCCCGTTAACCCGAACTCTCGAAAACTGCCTCGCGCCCGATAAGGCTACTCAGGAAGCTTATGGACTCGCAAATGACGGTTGGAAAGAAGCTGACGCTGATTGGCGCGCTGCTTGTCGGATTAACGATCGTATTGGGGATTGTCACGCTGATCGGCCTGAGAAGCTACGACAAGGTTGCACACTCGCTCGCCGATGACGCACTGGCCGGCGTTACCGCGTGTGGCAAGCTGGAATCTTCCTTCATGGAACTGCGGGGCGACATGTGGAGGCACATCGCTTCGGACGACACAAGCGATAAGGAACACATGGGGCAGGAGATCCGGCGACTCAAGGCCGAGATAGCCGCAGGCCAGAAAGAAGTTCAAAGCGCGATTTATGCCGATGAAGAGCGCGCCATCAATCAGAAGATCGATCCTGCGTTGCAGCGCTATTACGAGCTGTGGGACAAAACCGTGGCCCTCAGCGATGCCAAGAAGAACGAGGAAGCGTACCGGCAGTTCGCTCAAGGAACCGCTCTCATCGATGAGGTCAACAGCGCGATCCGCGCCGAGGTCGACTACAATAACGCCCTTGGCACCAAGTACACCGCCCAGTCCCTGGCAACGGGTGCGCGACTGAAATGGCTCGCTTGGCTGGTCCTGCTTCTTTCGGTCGGATTGGGAAGCGGCACGTTGTTTCTCTTTGTGCGCAGCCTGACCCGGGCGTTGCGCCAAGCGGTCGCCGAATTGAGCGAAGGCGCGGGACAGGTGGCCAGCGCTTCGGCGCAGGTGGCCTCTTCCAGCCAGGCGCTGGCGCAAGGCTCCTCCGAACAGGCCGCGTCGCTCGAAGAGACCTCCGCATCCAGCGAACAGATTACGTCCATGACGCAAAAGAACGCGGAGAATTCCTCCACCGCCGCCACCCTGATGACGGACGTCGATCAGCGCGTTACCGAAGGCAACCGGACGCTGCAAGAAATGATGCAATCCATGCAGGAGATCACCGGATCGAGCGATAAGATTTCGAAAATCATCAAGGTTATCGACGAGATCGCTTTCCAAACCAACATCCTGGCGTTGAACGCGGCGGTGGAAGCTGCTCGCGCCGGCGAAGCGGGCATGGGATTTGCTGTGGTGGCCGATGAAGTCCGCAGCCTGGCCCAACGCTCCGCTCAAGCCGCCAAGGACACTTCCGCCCTAATCGAAGAATCGATCACCAAATCCAACGAGGGCAGCACCCGGCTGCTGCGCGTCGCCGATGTGATGCGCGCTATCACCGAAAGCACGGTGAAGGTGAAGACCTTGGTGGACGAGGTCAACCTGGGCAGCCAGGAACAGGCCCGCGGCATCCAGCAAATCTCCAAAGCGATCACCCAGATGGATCAGGTGACGCAGGGCACCGCCGCTAGCGCCGAACAAGGCGCATCGGCCAGCGAAGAGCTGTCCGCGCAGGCCGAAGCCATGGGTCAAGCGGTTCGCAAATTGTCCCGGATGGTGGATAGCGACGATCAAAACGCTTTCAGAAGGCCGCCGCCCGCCAAGCAAGTGCTGGCGTCCGCTAGCATGTCCCGAAAGCTATCGCCGTCGCCCGCCAGCGGCGCCGGCTTGCACGCGCTTAAGTCGGCTGTGGCAAAATCACCGGGGGCGAAGCTTGCCTCGCACAAACCCGCTGCCCGATACGCCCAGCGACGCAGAGTTCCTCGAAAGCTTTAAAGAAATGTGAAAGGCTCAGGCGGCATATAATCGATTCCAACATGCCGCCGAATCGATGGAGCCTCATTGTCCTGTTCGCCCTGTTTTACGCCGTGCTGCCCGCCAACGCCGCAAACTGCGAGAGTCTGGCCTCCCTAAAGCTGCCTGACACCACCATCACCTCGGCGCAGTCCGTCGCCGCCGCGGCATTCACGATGCCGGCCGGCGGATTCGCACCCTCGCCCATCTCACCCAAAAGCCTGCCTGCCTTCTGCCGGGTAGCCGCCACGCTGCGTCCCACCCAGGATTCCGATATCAAAATCGAAGTCTGGCTTCCAGCGGCCGGCTGGAACGGCAAGTTCCAAGGCGTGGGCAACGGAGGTTGGACTGGTTCTATCAGCTACGACGCGCTCATGGCCGCGCTTCAGAGAGGCTACGCGTCCGCCAGCACCGACACCGGGCATGCCGGCGGAGTTGTGGACGGCAGCTTCGCGCTGGGCCATCCCGAGAAGGTGATCGACTTCGGATATCGCGCGGTGCACGAGATGACGCTCGAAGCTAAGGCGATCGTCGCCGCATACTACGACAGGCGCCCGCGATATTCCTACTGGATCGGATGCTCCTCTGGCGGCAAGCAAGGTTTGAAGGAAGCCCAGCGATATCCCAAGGATTATGACGGCATCATCGCCGGCGCCCCAGCCAATAACTGGATCCATTTGATGACTTCGGTAGTCTGGCTGGGCGCGGCGACGCACAAAGATCCGGCCGGTTTCATTCCACCGTCGAAATATCGAATGCTGCATGAGGCGGTCATCCAAGCTTGCGACGCCACTGACGGCCTGAAGGACGGTCTGATCGACGATCCGCGCCAGTGTCATTTCGATCCCAAGGTTTTGGCGTGTCCGGGCGCCGATGCGCCCACCTGCCTCACCACGCCACAAGTGGAAGCGGCTAGGAGAATCTACGGTCCCGCCACCAATCCTCGCACCGGACAAGCGATCTTCCCTGGTCTCGAACCGGGCAGCGAACGCGGCTGGGCTTTCATGGCGGGCGGCAAGGAGCCGTCCGAGATCGGCATGGCCGAGTTCCGCGATATCGTCTATCACGATCCGAACTGGGACTGGCGCACTTTCGATTTCGACCAGGGCGTCACTCTGGCCGAGAAGGTGGATGACAACATCATCACCGCGAGTGATCCAAACCTGAAGCAGTTCTTCTCGCACGGCGGAAAACTGCTCATGTACCACGGCTGGACCGATCCGCTGATTGCCCCCGAGAACAGCATCAACTACTTCACCAGCGTTCTGGACAAAATGGGCGGGGCATCCAAGACCGAAAACTCCATCCGCCTGTTCATGGTTCCCGGCATGGATCATTGCGGCGGCGGCGAGGGTCCGAACTCGTTCGATTCCATCGGCGCAATGGAACAGTGGGTGGAAAAAGGCAACCCGCCAACCCGGATCGTCGCCTCGCACTCCGCCGCTGGCCGGGTGGATCGCACGCGTCCCTTGTGTGCCTATCCGCAAGTGGCGCGCTATCAGGGATCGGGTAGTATCGATGACGCCGCCAACTTTGTCTGTACATCGAAACCGTAGATCGAGACGGTAAGGTATAGTCCCGCTCAGTCGCTACCCGTCGCGCCGGCCTGCGCAACGCCGATTTGTGCAGATGCGTCTGCATTATGTTACGCTGCACACAAACCATGCTGGATCTCCTTGTCAAAAAGCCCCTCAACATGATCAAGGAGGAGGTTGACGAAGTCGGCGAGCACACCCTCAAGCGCGCGCTGGGCGCCACCAATCTGATCGCGCTCGGCATTGGCGCCATCATCGGCACCGGCATTTTCGTCCTCACCGGATCGGTGGCGGCACAGAACTCCGGCCCCGCCATTGTGCTGTCTTTCATTTTTGCCGGAATCGCGTGTACCTTCGCCGGGCTATGCTATGCCGAATTCGCCTCTTTGATCCCGATTGCCGGATCTGCGTACACCTACGGCTATGCCACGCTGGGCGAACTTTTCGCCTGGATCATCGGCTGGGACTTGATCCTCGAATATGCCTTCGGGGCCGCGACCGTGGCCTCTGGATGGTCGGCCAACGTGGTGCAATTGCTCGCGCGGCTGGGCCTGGACCTGCCGCCGCAGTGGATTGATACGCCAGGCACCCATCTCGCCTACTATCGGCAAATGTGGCAGCCCGTGGCGTCGCTGCCGGCGGGCGTAGACGTGGCTGCACTCCCGCATGCGACGGCAGTATTTAATGTGGTCGCTTTTCTCGCGATCGCCATCGTGACTACTATCCTGGTGATCGGCATCCAGGAGTCCGCCACCATCAACACCGTGATCGTTTTCATCAAAGTGGGCACGGTGCTGGTCTTCATCGCCATCGCGGCCGGCTACGTCTTACAGCACCTGGCGCTCGCCAAAGCCAACTGGACGCCCTTCATTCCACCCAATACGGGCGTCACCGGGCAGTTCGGATGGTCGGGCGTAATGCGCGGTGCCGGCAAGATCTTCTTCGCCTACATTGGATTCGACGCCGTCTCCACCGCGGCCCAGGAGGCCAAGAATCCCCAAAAGGATATGCCGGTAGGCATTCTCGGATCCCTGGCGCTTTGTACGTTTCTGTATATCGTGACCTCCTGGCTGCTCACCGGCGTCATCAGCTATACGCGGCTGAACGTCGGCGCTCCCATCGCCTTAGGGATGGCTGAGACTGGCGTGCGCTGGGGCGAGTTTCTGGTCTTGATCGGAACCATCATGGGTCTCAGCACCGTGATGCTGGTGATGCTGCTCGGCCAATCGCGCGTGTTTTTCTCCATGTCGCGCGACGGCCTGCTCCCGCAGTGGGCGGGTGCAGTACATCCGCGCTTCCGGACTCCCTGGATCTCCTCCATCGTGGTCGGAGTTTTCGTAGCGTTTCTTCCAGCCATTCTGCCCATCGGCATTTTGAATGAAATGACCAGCATCGGCACGCTGCTAGCCTTCGTGATCGTCTGTGCGGGGGTATGGGTGCTGCGCGTGCGCCGCCCGGATTTGCACCGCCCCTTCAAGACTCCCTTCGTGCCCGTGGTGCCGATTCTCGGCATTATCGCTTCCGTGCTCCTGATGGTTTTCCTGCCGCTGGCCACCTGGATCCGGCTGGTCATATGGCTGATTATCGGAATGGTCATCTACTTGACCTACGGCCGCAAAAACAGCCGAGTGCAGCAATACGTGGCGGTGCACGGCAAGGCCACAGCCGCGCAGCAGTAGGCGGGCCAGATGCCCGTAATCGCGATCGAAGAGCATTTCGTCACCCGGTCGTTCCTCCAAGCTACCGGAGTCTATGGACAAAGTGCCGCTCCGCAGCTTGCTGAGCTCCAACCCAAACTCCTCGAGATAGGCGCCGGCCGGATTGCCGCGATGGATGAGGCATCCATCGACTTTCAGGTACTTTCGCTCGCCGCGATGGGTTTTGATGCGCTGGAGGCGGCCAGTGCGACGCCGCTTGCCTGCGACATCAACAATGAGCTGGCCGATGCTGTTCGCGCCCATCCGAACCGGTTTGGCGGCTTCGCCACCTTGGCTCTCAAAGATCCCCCCGCGGCAGCCATTGAACTGGAGCGCTGTATCACGCGGCTCGGTTTCCACGGCGCGTTAGTCAATGGAACCACCGGCGGCCTTTTCCTCGACGATCCCCGCTTCCTGCCGGTTTTTGAGGCTGCGGCTCATCTCAATGTCCCTATTTATCTTCATCCGGCGCCTCCGCCAGAGCCTGTTGATCGCGCCTATTTCTCGGGCCTGCCCGGAGAGGCCGGCCGTATGCTTTCGATCGCGGGCTGGGGATGGCATGCCGAAACCGGCTTGCACGCTTCGACTCATCCTGGCCGGCCTCTTCGATCGCCTGCCTGCCCTGCAACTCATCATCGGCCACATGGGCGAAGGCCTGCCCTACGCGCTCGCCCGTTCCAGTGGCATCCTCTCCCAAGCGGCGCCGCATCTTCGTCAGCCTGTCGCAGCCTATTTCCGGTCCAACATCCACATCACTACCAGCGGCTACTTCACTCAGCCGCCACTCCGTTGCGCCATGGATGTCGTTGGCATCGATCGCCTGCTCTTCTCGGTAGACTACCCGTTTAGCTCCAACACGCGGGGCCGAGCCTTTCTCGATGCACTCCCGGAGATACTCAGCCCGGATGACATTGCGCTGCTCACCCACCGCAACGCCAAAAGTGTACTGCACCTCACTAGTACTAGGCTATGAGTTCTATCACATTCAAGTAACACCCACCCCACAGTCGATCATTAGATAGTAAAAAAACAAAGTTGAACAGTTGAAAAGCTTATTCGAGTGGCTTTTCTGCTTGCAAAGGTACTGTATGGATGGTACTATCGCCCTTAAAGTTTTTTTAAGCTCTCACTGGCCCGGCGCAGTGAGGGCCAGTTCGCGGTATTACCACTTGAGTAGTAAAATTCCGCGGTCGCCGTGCTGTAGCCCGGCCGGGCAGGGCCCCACTGTTCGTTTATCTCTTTGTTCCTTCAGTACGCCGCCCGAAGGCTGTCTAGATAAGTTTTTCTTCAAGAGGTTCTACTGGCATGAGACTGTTTTCATTAGATGAATCCGGTGTGCAAAGGAAGAATCTCCTCCTTTCGCCGGCTCCGGTCATTCGTGGCACGTTCACGAATGTCGTCATAGATTCGTCCATCCACTGTAGCCGGCTGGCCGAAGCACAAAAGTTGCGGGGAAGGATCGCATTGCACGAAGGAGCGGTGGGCGCCTCCGAACTGGCGCCCGATGGCCGCCACGTGCAGGCCGCCGATCGGGATAGCTGGCACTTGTTGACGCTGGACCCCGAAGGGCGCGTTGCCGCGTGCATGCGCTACCAGCCGCATCGAGATGGCGCTGGTTTCAATGATTTGGCAATTTCTCAGTCGACGCTGGCGCAATCGGAAACCTGGGGCGGGGATTTGCGAAAGGCCGTGGAAGCGGATCTACACGACGCCAGGCGGCGAGGCTGTACCTACGTCGAGCTGGGTGGATGGGTAATCGCGGAGGCATTGCGCTGCACCACGGAAGCTCTCCGGATGATTGCCACGGCTTACGCTTTCGCGCAGTTATGCGGCGGCGCCCTGGGAATCAGCACCGCTAGCACGCGGCGCTGCTCGTCGGCCGTCTTGAAGCGGATCGGTGGCCAACAAATGCGGGCGGGCGGCGTTGAACTGCCCTCCTTTTATGACGCGCACTACCGCTGTCATATGGAGGTCCTGCGCTTCGACTCGTCGCGTCCCAACCCGCGCTACAGCAAGTGGATGGACGCCTGCCGTTCGGGCCTGAGAGAAGTTCCCGTAATCTGCCGGGAAGCGGAGGACGAATCGGCGGCATGATCGCATCCGCATGGCAGTGGATCTCGGCGCCGCTTCCCTTGGGGCTGCTCCTGTTGGCATGCCTGGCCAGCTTCGGCTGGGCCATGCGCCGGTTCTTCGTTCAGCCCGCCGGTTTGACGCCTGGAATGAAGCTGATCAAGGCCTGCGGAATCGTGTTCGGGCTGCTCCACTTGGCGGCCATTGCAGCAACGCCGGACGTAAACGCGGCGCGCGGCATCAGTGGGGCCGCGCTTTATTTGGGAGCACTTGGATTGTTTTGGTGGGCAATTAAGACCAACCTGCGCCAGCCGTTGTCAGCGGCATTCTCTCCGGATCTTCCCGTCCACCTGACGGCGTATGGTCCCTATCGGATGATCCGGCATCCCCTCTATTGCTCTTACCTGATGTGTTGGCTCGCGGGATGGGTCGCTACCGGCCGCTGGTGGCTGGCTCCGACCATCGCAATCATGCTGGTCGTTTATCTGAAAGCCGCGGCTGAAGAAGAACAGAAGTTTGCGCGAAGTTCCCTGGCCCAGGCATATCTGGAATATCGCGCCCGCACGGGCCTGCTTTTCCCGAATCCCTGGAAGCTCCTTTCGAGCCGAAGGAAAAGGTCCTGGGAGACTGCGGTGTAGGCGATGCGGCTGGCCTGGTACAACATCACGCACGACCGGATGCGGTTTGCTGTCACCGTTCTCGGCATTACCTGCGCGGTGTTTCTCATGATTTTTCAGGGCAGTATCCTGCTGGGATTTCTGCGGGCTGCGTCGAAAATCATCGATTCCACCGCCGCCGACATCTGGATCACCGGCCGGGGAGTACAATGCTTCGAATTTGCCGTTCCCATTGAGAGGCGTTTCGCCGATCTGGCCCGCGGCGTTCCCGGCGTCATCGGCACCAGCCGCATCTGTACCAGCCTGGTGCAGTTCCGCAAGATCGATGGCAGCCAGCAGCAAGTGGCATTGATCGGCGCCGACACGAACAGCGGGGCGCGGCTTCCCATCCCCCAACTCACCGGTGGCCCGCTCGGTATCGCGCCGGAAGCTCTGGTTGTCGACAGCAGCAATGCGCAGATGCTTGACATTCCCGGCCGCCTCCCCCTGGAAGTGGAAATCAACGACCAACGCGCGCGAGTGGTGGGAAAAACTTCCGGATTCAGCTCGTTTCTGGGCAGCCCCTACGTTTTCACTTCCTATACCGACGCATCGCGCTATCTGCGGCTGCCCGCCGACCAAACCATGTTCATCCTGGTCCACGTGCAGCCGGGATTCGCAATTGAGGCGGTGCAGCGCGAGTTACAGGCCCGATTACCCAGCGTGGAGGTGTCCACCCGCCAGGAATTTTCGCGCCGAGCTCAATTTTATTGGACCTCCCAAACCGGCGCGGGAGGCGCGATCCTGGCGGCGGCGGTCTTGGGATTTTTCGTCGGGCTCACCATCGTCTCCCAGGCGATCTACTCCACCACCATGGAACACATCGAAGAGTTTGCGACGCTGAAGGCGCTGGGCGCCTCGCCGGGTTATATCGTGGGCGTGATCGTCTCCCAGGCCTTGCTCGCCGGACTGACCGGATACCTGCTAGGCGTCCTGATCACCGGTCCGATGATTCAACGCCGCCAAGCCCCACATTCCCTGGATATCCACGCCCTGGTGGCTTCCGGCTGGAGTTTTGCTCCCCGCGCTTGTGATGTGCGGACTTGCCTCCATCGTCTCGGTGCGCGCTGCGGTCACCGTGGAGCCGGCGAAGGTGTTCCGTGCCTGACCATTCGCTCGCCGTCGAAAACGCCAGCGTCTGGTTTGGATCGGGCCACACACGCGTGCGCGCGCTGAGCAATGTATCGCTGAAATTCGCCCCGTCCACTTTAACGCTCGTCATGGGACCTTCCGGGAGTGGAAAGACGACTTTACTGTCTCTGCTCGGATGTCTTCTCACCCCGGATGCCGGATCGGTTTTCGTTCAAGGGGCCAATACCGCTGCGTGCACCGCCGAAGAACGATCGGCCCTGCGCCGGCGCGAGATCGGTTTCATTTTCCAGGCATTCCGGTTGTTCCATTCGCTATCCGCGATTGAAAATGTGGTGATCAAATCGGACATTGCCGGAGCAGGACGCAAGCACAGCCGGAACATTGCGGTGGATCTGCTGGTTCGTCTGGGACTGGAGGGCAAGCTGCACCTCAAGCCGGATGCGCTGAGCGGCGGTGAAAAGCAAAGGGTGGCTATTGCGCGCGCGCTGATTTCGAATCCGAAGATTCTGCTTGCCGATGAGCCCACCGCTTCGCTCGATTCCGATTCCGGGCGGCAAATCTGCGAAATCCTGAGGAAGCTGGCCAGCGAGGGCGAGCACACCGTGGTCATCGTTTCGCACGATCCTCGCTGGGCCAGATTTGCCGACCGCGTGGTGAGGCTGGAGGACGGGCGCGTGGCCCCAGAAAATTTAGTGCCGGGAGGAATTGATCCATGAAAGTGATAGTGCCGAGCGGAATGACGCGGCTCACGGTGGTGCTCCTCGGTCTGCTGATCGCGGTTGTCGCCGTATATTCCATGTTTTCTCACGCCGGAGCGTCTGCCCACAGCGACCCGGTTCGCATTGGACAGAACGCATCGCTCCCGCCGGCTATCGCGCTGGCGTCTCCGGGCCGGATCGAAGCGCGATCCGACGTGGTGAACGTCGGCGCCGCGATTGATGGCGTGGTGCGGAAAATTCATGTTCAGGAAGGCCAAAGTGTGAAGAGGGGCGACGTACTGGCCGACTTGGCGTGCGATGATTTGCAGTCGGAGCTCCAAGTAGCGACGGCGAAGCGCGACAGTCTAACGGACGCCCGCCTGCGTTTGCAGCGCGGAAGCCGTCCCGAAGAGCGCGAAGCAGCGGCTCAAAAAACCGCGGCGGCCAAAGCGATCCTGAATCAGGCGGCGGCTCAGCTGGCCCGCATGTCCACGCTTTACGACTCCCAGGAAGTCTCCCGCCAGATGTTTGAAGAAGCCCAGCGCGACCGCGACGTGGCCGAGGCCCAATTCCAGCAGGCACAGCGCACTGAACAGCTGGTCGACGCCGGTCCTCTTCCGGAGGAACTGGCCCGGGCCGATGCCGATCTGGGCGGAGCCGAAGCAGGTATCAAGCTGGCGCAGGACAAGTTGGACAAATGCGTGGTGCGGGCGCCCATCAGCGGCACGATTTTGCGCGTTCTCTTGCGCGAGGGCGAATCCTTCGCGCTGATTTCCCCGCATCCGCTCTTCACCCTGGCGGATGTGTCGGGCCGGCGCGTCCGCGCCGAGGTGGATGAAAACGACATTGCGAATGTGCACGTCGGTCAGAAGCTTCTGATCTCCGCGGATGCCTACTCGCGCCGGACGTTCTCCGGCGTGGTCACCAAAATGGCGGACGTGATGGGCCGCAAGTCGGTCATCACCGGCGATCCGGCACAGAAAGCCGACCGAGACATACTCGAAGTTACGGCCGATCTGAATCAACCGGCCAATGCCCTCCCGATCGGGCTGCGCGTTACGGTTCAGTTCCTCCGTTAGCGGCAATTTGCCGCCATATAGACACCGTAATAAAGTCTCGACGATCGACCGATCATAGAGTACACTAATGCGAATGGCTTGCGATCGGCACTCACCGCGAATCGGCGCGAGCGGAGATCGCCTGACATGATGACCACGCTCCTCAGCGTGCTGTTATCGATTGCCGCCTTGACCATCCGTCCTCTCCCACAAGGTACACAGCTTCATATCCGTTTGACCGCCCCGGTGGGCTCTTATGCCAGTGCCGCGGGATCGCCGGTCAGCGGGGTTCTGATTGCGCCACTCATCATGGATGGAGAAACGGCACTGCCCGCGGGAAGCATCTTGGCCGGGACCGTGAAATCGGTTACCCGGGTGGGGTTAGGATTACGCCACGAAACAGCCTCGCTCGATCTGGAATTCAGCCAGATCACCACACCGAACGGTGAAATCATCCCCGTTTCGGCGCAAGTGGCGGATGTGGACAACGGCCGGGAGCGCGTCTCTCGAGATGGCCGCATTCGGGGCGTGCGCTCCACCAGCAGCCTGTGTTATCGAATCAGCGGCTATATAAGAACCGCCTTGCAGTGGGAGATCCACGCGGAACTCGCCGAGTGGGCCATCCGGTCCCTGATCATGGAACTTCCGGAACCGGAAATTTACTATCCCGCCGGTGTCGAGCTGACGTTGAACTTAACCCAACCGCTGCTTCTGGACGCATCGCTCCACTCCAACCCGCAGACTGCTCCCGAGCTCTCTGACGACCAGCGTGAAGAGCTGGAGCGCATCGCCGCATTGATGCCTTATCGGACCCACGTCCCCGTCTCCGGCCGGTCCTCGGATCTGACGAACGTTCTCTTCGTTGGCTCCCACGATCAGATCGTGAGAGCTTTCGATGCCGCTGGTTGGACACAACCCGGTCCGCCGTCGTTGCGGGACCGCATCGAATGGATTCGTTCGGTGGCTGAGCTGCGGGGCGATGGCGCGGCGCCCATGTCCGTATTGTTATTGAATGGCGCCGAGCCTGCGATGTCCTGGCAGAAGGGCCTGAATGACGTCGCCAAGCGCCACCATATTCGCTTGTGGAGAGCCGCGGGAACGTGGCGCGGGCGGGAGTTGTGGGTGGGAGCAGCTACACGGGATATCGACTTCGCGTATCTGCGGCCCGGGAAAAAGCTTTCGCATAAGATCGGCGAGTACATCGACCAGGAACGCGATAAAGTCGCCTACGACCTGGCATTCTCTTCCTGCGGCAGCATCCTCGATTGGACGGACCGGCCGGACTTTCCACGAGTGGCCCGCAACGCGACGGGCGATCCCATTGTGACGGATGGCCGCATGGTGGCGATCGAATTAAACGATTGTCGCACCCCGCGGCTCTCTACCGACACCGTGGATTCGACGCCGCTTCCCGAACACGGCAACAAATTCCAACGCTTCGCGCGGCGCGAAATCCTGAGCGCACGGGACGAATTGCTGCGCACCAACCCTTATTGGCGGACCTTCGAGGCCAGCCGCTGGATTGTGCAATCGATTCGCAGCCGGCGCGAACACCGCACGCCCGACCCGGAGCTGGCCAGTCCTCCCCCCGACGCCGCGATTGCAATGCGATAGTGACCGATCAGGCTACGCGCCACGCAGCCAGAGTGGCCAGCGCTTCATTGTGCGTGAGATCCGGCTTGATTACCAATTCCACGGTAGATACCCCATCCAGATTCACTTCATAGTCTTCCACCTCGCTGGTGGATCCGGCGGGACTGAAATTCCACTGCTGCCGCACGATCTCCTTGGGCTGCCCGCCATCCGCCGCCGACCATCGGACGGTGAATTCCTGCAGGCGGTCCCGCGTGGGCTCCAGAAAATGAAGTTGTATGCGATGCACCGCGACGGCCTGATCGAAGATCAGACGGATCTGCTGCTCGCCCTTTTGCGAGGCTCGCCAGCCTGGGCCGCCTTCGGCGTTAAAGACGGACTCGATGGGAAAGCCCGGATCTTCGGAGGTGACTTCGACGGTCGCAATCTCTCCGAGATCCATCCAGCGCGGGCCGGGGCCTGGTTTAGCAACCGCCCGGTCCGTACCGACAATTCTCTTTCGCACGTTCCTATTCTCGCCGAAGCGGGCGCATTCGTAAAGAAGCAGAAGTACTGAGGAGCGCCGCTCCACACTGTATCCTGAACCTAGTGACTCCGATTCATATTTTTGGCGGCGGATTAGCCGGATGCGAGGCCGCCTGGCAGATCGCGCGCGCCGGGTACGATTGCGTGCTGTTCGAGATGCGGCCGGTGCGGCCGACCCCCGCGCACAAAACGGACCGGCTGGCCGAGCTGGTTTGCAGTAATTCGCTCAAAAGCGAGTCCGAGAACACCGCTCCCTGGCTGTTAAAGGAAGAGCTGCGCAGGCTGGATTCCCTGCTGCTGCGGCGGCTCGCGAGGCTCGCGTGCCGGGCGGGCATGCGCTCACGGTGGATCGCGAGCTGTTCGCACAGGAAGTTTCCCGCGCCATCGAGGAGAATCCCCGCATCGAATTGCGACGCGAGGAAGCGACGGCGATCGCCGCCGATGCCATCACGATTATTGCCACTGGTCCGCTCACCAGTGACGCGCTGGCGGAAGAAATCGGGAGGCTGACGGGCGCCGAGCGGCTGTTTTTCTACGATTCCATCAGTCCCATCGTCGAAGCGGACTCGATCGATCTATCCATAGCCTTCCGCGCTTCGCGCTATGGCAAGTCGCTCGATGGCACCGACGATTACATCAATTGTCCGTTCGATCGCGAGCAATATGAGCGATTCGTCGACGCGCTCCTCGCCGCGGAGCCTGTTCCGTCGCACATTCCCGAAGACCAATGCCGCGATTCTTCGAAGCCTGCCTGCCGATCGAAGAGCTGGCGCGGCGCGGGCGCGAGACGCTGCGGTTCGGTCCGATGAAACCGATGGGTCTACTGGATCCGCGCACAGGCCGGCGTCCCTATGCCGTCGTCCAACTGCGGCAGGAAAATCTGCGAGCGGACAGCTATAACCTGGTGGGCTTCCAGAATCACATGCGTTTCCCCGAGCAGGCGCGCGTTTTTCGGATGATTCCGGGCTTGGAGCGCGCCGAATTCCTGCGGTACGGTCAGATTCACCGCAACACTTATATCAACGCGCCCGCGTTGCTCACGCCGACGCTCCAGCTTCGTACCCGCTCCGCAGATCTTCTTCGCCGGGCAAATCTCGGGCGTGGAAGGCTACGTGGAATCCATCGCTACCGGCCTGGTTGCGGGACGGCACGCGGCGGAGCTTGGCATCCGGCGCCGAGATTCGGGCTTTCCCGCGCGAAACCGCCATCGGATCGCTGTGCGCCTACGTTTCCGGCGCCGATCCGCGCAACTACCAGCCCGCCAATATCACCTTCGATTTGCTGCCCTCGCTCGATGAACCAACGCGGCTGAAGTTCCGCCACGACAAAAAGGCTCGCCATGCCGAAATCTGCCGGCGGGCGCTGGAGAAGCTGGACGAGTACCGGTTGGTCTATGCCTGAGCTGGACGGACAAGTCGAACTTTTCCTGGACGAACTGCGCCGGCAAAACGCTTCGGAGCACACCGTGCGGAACTACGCGTCGGATCTGGATCAATTTCTCCTTTATTTCGCCATTCCGGGCAAGGCGAAGCCAACCGTGGAGCAGATCGACTCGCTCGCGATTCGGGAATGGCTGGGACATTTATACGAACAGCGGCTCACCGCGGTGAGCATGCGGCGGAAACTGGCCGCCGTGCGGTCGCTTCTTCAAATTTCTGCTGCGCGAAGGCTTGGTGACAAAAAACGTCGCGCGGCTGGTGCGCACGCCCAAAGCGCCCAAGACCCTGCCGGCCGTGATGACCGCCGAACAAACCAACGGGCTGGTGGATGGCGTTCTGCCGGCTGCGGACAAATTCGAGCGGCCCTATCCGGCGCGCGATTTGGCGATTTTCGAGCTGCTGTACGGGTGCGGGCTGCGCATCAGCGAACTGGTGGGACTGAATCTGGACGATTTCGATTTCAACGAGCGCTGGATTCGCGTGCGCGGCAAGGGCAAGAAAGAAAGACAGGTTCCCTACGCCGGCAAAGCGTCGCGGGGCGCTGGATCGCTATCTCACTCTGCGGGAACCGAAGCATCGGGAGCGAGCGGGCCTTGTTCCTGAACCATCGGGGCGGCCGGCTCACCGATCGCGGCGCGCGCGGAATCGTGAAGTTTTACGCGCGCATGATCACCGGCGATTCCTCTATCCACCCGCACAGCCTGCGCCACGCCTACGCCACGCACCTTCTGAGCGATGGCGCCGACCTTCGGGCCATTCAGGAACTGCTCGGCCATGCCCGGCTATCCACGACGCAGAAGTACACGCAGGTATCCCTGGCGGATTTGATGGCGGTGTATGACAAAGCCCACCCGAAGGCTTAGCGGCGCCCACCAGTAAAGGTTCGGCAAGCGCGTGCTAAACTAAAATTAAATCGAACAAAACATTCGAGAGACACGTCTAAACCAACTGGGGAGACCCATCCCAAGTGCAGGCAAACTCTAAGATTCTGCTGACGATCGGCCTCGTTGTGCTGGTAACCGGCGGTGTCTTCGCCAGTATCAAGTACAACCAGCGCGGTATTGTGAATGTCCAGACCGGCCGCGTGGTGCGGCAGGACCTGGTGGCCACCGTAACCGCTTCCGGCGAAATTAATCCGAAGAACTATATCAACCTCGGCGCCAATACCATCGGACCCGCGCCGATCACCGAAATTCTAGTGAAGGAAGGCGACCGGGTCCGAAAGGGCCAAGTGGTCGCTAAGATGCAGTCCGTGCAGGCCAACGCGGACGTGGTGGCGCAAGACGCGAGCATCGCAACCGCATTGGCGGATTCGGCTGCCGCTGAATCGGGCCTGAAGTCCCAGGCCGACGGTGTCACTACCGCGGCCGCCACCTTGGAGAAAAACAGAGCCGAGTTGGACCGCACGAAAGCCAATTACGACCGGTCTGTGGAACTATACAAGGAAAAACTGCTGGCCAAGCAGGATTTCGATCAAAAGAAGGCCGAGTATGACACCGCCGTCGCGGCCATGGGCGAAGCCGAGGCGCGGCTTGCTCAGGCCAAGGCGCAAGAGGCCCAATCCCGGCGACCAGCTGGCTTCGGCGCAAAAAAAGATCGCACAATTGCGAGCGAACCTGGATCGCTACAAGGATATCCTGTCCCAGTATTACGTCACTTCGCCGATCGATGGCATCGTGACCAATTTGCCGGTGCGCGCGGGTGAAACCGTGGTGCCGGGCGTACAGAACTCGGCGGCCAGCACCATCATGACCATCGCGGACATGTCGGTGATTACGGCCGAAGTGAAAGTGGATGAGACCGACATCGTGAATGTGGCCGTGAACCAGCCGGCCACGGTTACCATCGACGCCATGCCCAACCGTACCTTCCACGGGCATGTGACCGAGATCGGCGATACGGCGATCTTGCGGTCCAGCGGCGTGGCAGCGTCGCAAAGCAATACTTCCGATCAGGAAGCCAAGGATTTCAAAGTGGTGATCGCGCTGGACGATCCGCCGGATGATATCCGGCCCGGATTGTCTTGCACCGGCAAGATCACCACCGCCACCAAGCAGCAAGCGCTGACCATTCCCATTCAGGCGCTGACCGTGCGCACGCGCGGAGATCTTGAACCAGCGAAAAAGAGCGGCAGCGTGGAAGCTTCGAGCGATCCGGTGACGGAGAAGGCCAAAAAGCAAGAGCTGCAGGGCGTCTTCGTGGTCAGAAACGGCAAAGCGCAATTCGTGCCGGTGACCACCGGGATCACGGGAGAGACCGATATCGAAGTAACGGGCGGTTTGAAAGAAGGCGACCAGATCATCACTGGTTCCTACAAAGTGATTCGTACGCTGCGGAATCTCGCCAAGGTAAAGATCGATAACACGGTGTTTACAGCGCAAGTCGGAAAGCTAGCGGATGGCGACTGCGACACAGGACTTAGTGGATCGCGGCGAAAGCTTAAAGCGCGAAGGGATCGTCATCCGCACTTACGATCTGTGGAAGACGTACGTGATGGGCGATCAGGAAATCCATGCCGTTTCCGGCGTGGACATCGAGATCCGGCGCGGCGAGTATGTGGCGATCATGGGTCCCTCCGGGTCGGGCAAGTCGACGCTGATGAATCTGATTGGCTGCCTGGATTCGCCCACGCGCGGCCTCTATTATCTCAACGGCAACTTAGTCAGCGACATGCAGGACGATGAGCTGGCGCATATCCGCAACAAGGAAATCGGATTTGTTTTCCAGACTTTCAATCTGCTGGCGCGCGCTTCCGGGCTGCACAATGTCGAGCTTCCGTTGATTTATGCCGGTGTTCCCAAGGAACAGCGGCTGGAACGCGCCAAAGCGGCGCTTGCGCGCGGTGGATCTGGAATCGCGCATGAATCACCGGCCGAATGAGCTGTCGGGCGGCCAAAGACAGCGCGTGGCGGTGGCCCGGGCCCTGGTGAACAATCCTTCCATTCTGCTGGCCGATGAGCCCACCGGCGCGCTGGATACCGCCACCGGCAACGAGATCATGACGTTGTTCGAGCGGCTCTGGCAGCAAGGCAACACGATTGTTTTGGTGACCCATGAAGCCGACATCGCCAATCGCGCGCGCCGCGTGATCCATGTCCGCGACGGCAAAGTCGAGAAGGACGAGCAGATTAAATAAGGACGAGCAGATTAAATAAGGTTCGGGCCAGCCTATTCGATTGCTACGGCGCCCTTGACCGGGCCGGTCTTCTTCATCAGGAACATCAGCGGGATCACCGCCAGAAACGCAACTCCCAGCACCCAGAAAACTTCGTTGAATGAAAGCATGGCGGCTTGCTGCTGCACCATGTTGTAGATCAATCCGTGCGCTTGCGCGGCGGCCTGGGCGGGGTCCGCTCCCCGGGTGACGAATATTTGCTTTGCTCCGGCGAGCGCCGATTGATAGGGAAGATCCAGCGGAGAAAGATGCTCGATGAGCCGCTGCTGGTGGAACTGCTCGCGCCGCGCGATCAACGTAGTGCAAATCGCGATGCCGCTGCTTCCTCCGATGTTGCGCGCCAGGTTGATCAAGCCCGTGGCATAGCCTGTTTTTGCCTTCGCGATGAAGGAGAACGCCACCGTGTTGATGGGCACGAACAGAAAGGCCAGCCCCAGGCTTTGCACCACGCGCGCGCTGACGGCGTGTCCGAAATTGATCTGCGTATTCCAATGCGACATCTGGAACAGGCCCAGCGCGGAAACGATCAGGCCCACGATAATCAGCCAGCGCGCTTCGACTTTGGAAAGCAGGATTCCGACGATCGGCATCATGATCATGATCATCAGCCCGCCGGGCGATAGCGCCAGTCCGCTTTGCATGGCCGTGTAGCCGAGCAGGGTTTGCAGAAACAGCGGCAGCGCCATGGTGCTGCCGTACAGCACGAAGCCAAGCACGAACATGCTGGCCGTGGAAATGGCGAACGTGCGGTCCTTCAGCAGGTGAAAATCCACCACCGGCTCTTTCTGCCGCAGCTCCCACACCACAACGCCGATCAAACCGATGGCGGCGATGACCGCGGCGGCGACGATCCCGTGCGATGAGAACCAATCGTTGCGCTGGCCTTCGTCCAGCATGATTTCGAGCGAGCCGAGCCCGGTGGCCAATAAGCCCAGGCCGACGTAATCGATCTTCAGGCCGTCGCGCAGCGTCTTGCGGAACAAATACGGCGGATCGAAGATCAGCAGCGACGTCAGCAGCAAGGAACAGACGCCGACCGGAACATTGATCAGGAAGATCCAGCGCCAGGTGTAGTTGTCGGTGATCCATCCGCCGAGCGTAGGTCCGACCACCGGCGCGAACACCACGCCCATGCCGTAGACCGCCATCGCCATGCCTTGTTTTTCGCGCGGAAATGTCTCGCGCAGGATGGCCTGCGATACCGGCTGCAGCGCGCCGCCGCCCAAACCTTGCAGCACGCGGAACAGGATCAGCATCGGAAGGCTGGGCGCCAGGCCGCACATTGCGGAACTGGCAGTGAACAGCAGCACGCACGCCATGTAAAATCGCTTGCGTCCGAACAGCGTGGAGAACCATCCGCTCAGCGGAAGAACAACCGCGTTGGCCACCAGGTATGCGGTGAGCACCCAGGTGGCTTCATCCACGCTGGAGGAAAGGCTGCCCGCGATGTGCGGCAGCGCGACGTTGGCGACGCTGGTGTCCAGCACTTCCATGAACGTCGCCAGCATCACCGTGCCGGCGATCACCCAGGGGTTGATAGCGGCAGTGGCGGCGGGCGGGGCGGGCGTGCGCACCTCCACTACTTCGGTTTGTAAGACGGCCGGCATAGCACTGCTCTTCGGATGATTACTTGGTGAAAATAGTCGCTTCGATATTCATGCCCGGCCGCAGCACTTGATTGCCGCCCGGAATGGGATCGAGCACGATCTTCACCGGGATTCTTTGGACCACCTTGACGTAGTTGCCGGTGGCGTTCTCCGGCGGCAACAGGCTGAGGCGCGTGCCTGTGGCGGCGGCGAGCGAATCAACGTGGCCGGGATAAGTTTTACCGCTCAAATCGGCCTTCACTTCCGCTCGCTGGCCCGTTCGGACATCAGCCAGTTGCGTCTCCTTGAAGTTGGCGGTTACCCACACGTCCTGCAACGGAACCAGCATCAGCAGGCCCTGGCCTTGTTGCACCACCTGCCCTACCTCGACGGTCTTCTTTGTTACCACGCCATCCACGGGAGCCACAATCGTCGTGTAGCTCAAATCGAGCTTGGCCGCTTCCAGGTTGGCGTGCGCCTGACCGATGCTGGCCGCGGCGGACGTAGCGTCGGCCACTCGGACCGGCACCTGGCGTTGGGTAGCCTTGGCTTGCAGGATGCCTGCTTGTGCTTCGGCGATGCGGGCTTGCGCCGACGACAACGCTGCCTTCTTTGTCTCGGCATCCTTGGTTACCGACGCCAGCTTGTCCTTGGCCGCCTGCAATTGACTGAGCGCCACACGCGTGGATGAGGCATAGGAATCGTAATCCAGACGCGAGATCTCTTCTTTATCCACCAGAGTCTTCATGCGGTTCAGGTCCGCTTGCGCATGATCGGCGGTGGCTTGCGCGGTTTCCACATTAGCGCGCGCCACCGCGATGTCGGCCGTGGAAGCGCGCTCGGACTCCACCTTGGCTTGATCGTAATCGGCCCGCGCGGCGGCCAACTGCGCTTCCGCTGCCGTAACGCTGCTGCCTGTGGTGTCGCGAGTGAGCGGCACGCCCGCGTTCGCTCCCTGAGCCTGGCTTTCGGCCACCGCCACGGCGGCCTGCGCCTGGTCCACTTTAGCCTGGAAATCCCCTGGATCGATCCGCACCAGCACCTGGCCCTGCTTCACCTGCTGATTGTCATCCACCAGCACTTCGAGCACCTTGCCGTAAATCTTCGGCGAAATAGGAATGATGTGCCCATCCACTTGCGCGTCGTCGGTGGAGACACGATTCAGAGAATGGACCCACAAGTACACGCCGATGCCCGCCAGCACCGCCAGCGTCCCAAAGATGGCAAGCTTGCGCGATGCGCCTTTCGGCCGAGGCGGCAGCGCTCGTGCTTCGGTGATGCGCGGTTCAGGCTTGGCCAACTCCGGCTCGTGTTCTTGATCCACAGTTTCTGATTCCATTCTCTTTCCTTCCTCTACTTGGCGTACAGCGATTCCATCTGGCCGGTGGCGTGGGCCAGATCCGCGCGCGCTTGATTATAGGTATACAGGGCTACGATCTGATTATCGTTAGCGCGCGCCAATTCATCCTGCGCGGTGATCACTTCGATATTATTCGCGACGCCGGCTTGAAACCGGTCGCGCGCCTGCGTTACTTCTTCGCGTGCCAGATCTACTCCCAGATTGGCGACGTCCACTTCACTCTTCGCCGCGTCCAGTTGCGCGGTGGCGGTTTTCACTTCCTGCGCAATCTGATTGCGGAGGTCGGTCTGCTGCTGGGCCAGTTTCTTCAGCTCGATGTCATCGACGGCCACCTGCGCGCGAATGCGTCCGCCGGTGTAGAGCGGAACATCCAGGCTGGCCGCGAAGGTGTAAGCCGGGATGGCGCTGGCCGGAGACAGCCCTTCTTCGTTCCATTCGCCGTTCAACGCCAGCCGCGGTATGCGCGCGTCTCGCGCGACCTTTTTCTCCAGCTCAGCGCTGCGAATCTGGGATGCGAGGGCTTTCATTTCAGGCCTCTCCGCGAAAGCCCGCTCCATAGTCTCATCGGCCGAGAAAGCGGGCGTGTGAAAGAACTCGGACAAGTCCGCCAGCTCGATCTGCTGGTGCGGATCGACGTTCAGCAAGCGAGCCAGCCCGAACAGCGAAGTTTCGAGTGAAGTGCGCGCTTCAATCAGCCGCTGCTGCTCGTTCTGGTATTGCACGTTGGCGCGCAGCGTATCGATCCCGGTGCCGACGCCATTCTTTTGCAAATCGGTGGCTTGATCGAAAAGCGCTTTGGCCAGTTCCACGCGCGACTGGGCCGCGCTCACGTCGGCGCTGGCGCGCAAGCTTCCCAGATATTGCGATACCACCAGCAGCACGTCCTGCTCACGCACCGTCAGATCCTGAGCGCGCTCGCCGGTGGTATTTTCCTTGGATTCGCGCCAGCGATGCCACGCCGCCAAATCAAACAACGGCACCGAGCCGTTGGAGCCGCCCTGGAACAGCCAGAACGGTCCGGAGTGTCCCGGGAAACCGCGAACTCGCATGCCGAGAAACGCTTCCAGGTTATCGCGCTGCACAGCTTCGGAAACCGCCAGGTTCGCTTGCGGCAACAAAGCCGACCGCGCGATAGTTTGATTTTCCTGGCTCACTGCCACATTTAGATTCGCGATCTGCACCTGGGGATTCTGCTTTAGCGCCATTTCCACGGCGTCATGCAAAGTAAGCCGCAGCGGTTCCGGCGGCGCGGCCTTGGCGAATGTCGCCACCAGCACCAGCAATATGGCCGGCAGCATTGCGCCGCGCTGCACGCGCTTCCACTTTCCAGTGATCTCCGACACAATCGCTTCGGTCATCGGGCAAGCCGTGCGAAATACCGCTCCTTCGCGGAAAAGCTTGTCCAAAACGCGGCGGCCTTCTTCGTCGATAAACAGTGTTTCGGTGAGATCGATAATCAGCGCCCGATGGCCCGGAATGGAGGATGTCTGCTTCCAGGATTCTTCCAATTCCTTCGCCCACTGGCCGATCAACTTGCCTTCCACCAGGAACGTAACAGCCTCTGGGCTGTGCTGCACTGTGATCCGTAACATTCGCCTACCTCTGTCCTTAGAGGCAGGTCGCAGTCCATTGTTTCCCCCTTGGTTTTCAAATAATTGCGCGGGGGTGCCGAGCGCAGGTTGCCGAAATAGCGGCGCTGGCCGAGAAATCGGCGCCTCCCGTTTGGGAACAACTCCGCGGGAACCAACTGCAATTCGCGGTGTCTATAGTGACGTGTTTGAACAATCTCTGCTTCTCAATCAAGACACAAAAGGGCCGTGGAATTTCCTGGCATCGCTGAGCGCTGAGTTACTCGTCCTCAGTTTCGTGTTATTAGTTCCGCTGCTTTATCGCGAGCACTTACCGGCGGTTCATTGGAAAGACATCCTGGTTGGTCCCGCGCCGCTGGCGCCACCCGTTCCCCAGCCGGCGACGCATCCCTCAAGCAATACGAGCTTGACGCCGTCGATAGCGCCGCATCGGTCGTTCCGCTGGGATCCGCGAGCGAGCCTCAGTTCCGCACCTGCCTCACCGGCCAGCTTCGCTCCCGATGCTCCGCCAACTCTCGGGCCTGGCGTCGGCAGCGGCGGAAGTACAAACATGCTCGGAGCATTCATTCCGAACGTGGTGGCGCCGCCGCCTCCCAAACCCGTAACGGCCATGCAAAAACAGACCACCGCTCCCATTGCCGTGGGCGGCGATGTTCAGATGGCGAAGCTCATTCGAAAGGTGACTCCGCTCTATCCGCCTCTCGCGATTACGGCCCGGATCTCAGGCGTGGTTCGCCTGATTGGCACCATTGGCAAGGACGGCACCATCCGGAATCTGCAACTAGTCAGCGGTCACCCGATGCTGGCGCGCGCCGCGCTGGAAGCAGTACGGCAATGGGTCTATAAACCGACCTTGCTGAATGGCATGCCGGTGGAAGTGATTGCGCCGATCGAAGTAAATTTCACTTTGGGACAGTAGAGCGCGACTTACTAAGTCGGCGATCGTGAATAAAGCGGACAGCGACGTAAAGTACCACGAATAAAGCCGAGGCCAGAAGAATCAGCTCCCAAATGTGCTGGCGCAGGAAAGGCAGCGTGTCCGTGCCGAGGCGCAATCCGAGCCAAGCCAGGAACAAATAGCGGGGAACCCGCGCCGCCAGCAGTACGATGGAGAAGTTCAGCACGCTTTCCCCGAGCGCGCCAGCCGAAATGATGAAAATCTTGAGCGGCAGCGGGATGATGGGGACGAAGGCAGGCACGAAGACAGTCAGCAGGCCGTACTCATGAAACCACGCGCGCAGCTTGCTTCCCTTGGTGCTGGAAGTGTGATGGCGATGATATTCTTCGCCACCTTTGCGCGCGATCAGGAAGAGGATCAAGCTTCCCACCAAGGAGCCGAGAATCGCTGTGAGGGCCGCCAGGTAGGCCTGGCGCCGGCTGACCACGGCTATGACGATGATCATCGCGTCCACGCCGCCCACCATCGGAACGCCGGTGGAATCGGCAATCGCGAGCAGGAAAACTCCGCCGGGCCCCCACGAAGCGAGGGTGGGGATGAGCTTGGTTTGAATGAATTTCCCCAGGCGCGGTTCGGCTCCGTACCAAGTCTACTGCAATAGCGCGAGCAACTCCGGTTCGCCGATCACCGGAACGCTCAGGGAATTGGCTTTGTCGAGCTTGGAGCCGGGATCGGCGCCCGCCACCACATAATCGGTCTTCTTGCTCACCGACCCGGTTACTTTGCCTCCCGCGACCTCGATGCGCTCCTTGGCCTCCTCACGCGAGAGGTTGGGAAGCGTGCCCGTGAGCACGAAGACTTTGCCTGCCAGCTTTCCGGCTGCTTTTTTCTCTTTGATGGCATGCTCGAAGGTCAAACCTGCCTGGCGCAATCGCTCCACCAGATCGCGATTTCGGCGCTCGTGGAAGAACTGGCGGATGCTTTGCGATACTTTCGGCCCAACTTCTTCGGCCTGCTGCAGCGTCTCCTCGTCCGCCGCGGCGATTGCGTCCAGGCTGCCGAAGGTCTCAGCCAGAATCTGGGCCGTGCGCTCGCCCACGAACGGAATCCCCAGGCCATTGAGCACGCGCGGCAGCGGCTGTTGGCGGGACGCATCGATATTGCGCCGTACTTTCTCGGCCGACTTTTGTCCCATGCGCTCCAGGTCCATCAATTGGTCGACGGTCAGCCCGTAAATGTCGGCCACGCTTCGAACGATGCCGCGGTTGACCAATTGATCCACCAGCACGTCGCCCATGCCATCGATATCCATGACGCCGCGCGCCGCGAAGTGCAGCACGGATTCCTTCAGCCGCGCCGGGCAATTGGTGTTGATGCACCGGCTGGCCGCTTCGCCTTCTTCGCGCACGATCTCGCCGCCGCATACTGGACAATGTTTCGGCATGCGAAACGGGTGGCGGCCGTCGCCCTGCTTTACGACACGCACTACCTTCGGGATCACATCGCCCGAGCGCTCCACCAGCACGGTATCGCCGATCTCGACGCCCAATCGCGCGATCTCGTCTTCATTGTGCAAAGTAGCGCGGGTTACCGTGACGCCGCTGAAGTTGACTGCTTTCAGGTGCGCCACCGGCGTAAGCGCCCCGGTGCGGCCTACCTGCACTTCGATGTTTTCGATGACCGTCTGCTCCTGATGCGCTGGGAATTTGAATGCGATGGCCCAGCGTGGGGCCTTGGCGGTCCAGCCGAGGAGGCGCTGCTGCCGGACGGAGTCCACTTTCACCACCACCCCGTCGATCTCATAGGCGAGCGAACTGCGCTTGGATTCCCAATTGCGATAGAACTCCAGCACGTCGTCCAGACCGGCGCATTTCTTGCGATGCGAGTTGACCTTGAATCCCATCCGGACCAATTCTTCCAGGGACTCCCAGTGGCTCTCGTAGTGGAATTGTCCGCCGACGAGCAAAAAATAAGGTGAGTAGTCTAACTTCCGCGATGCTGTGAGCGCCGGTTCCAGCGCCCGCAGGGAACCCGCGGCCGCGTTGCGCGGATTCGCAAAGGCGGGCAAACCATGCTCCAATTGCCGTGCGTTCATCCGCTCGAAGGCCTGCAGCGTCATCAGCGCCTCGCCGCGCACCTCAAATGCCGGCAGCTTGGACTTCACGCGCAGCGGCAGCGAGCGGATGGTGCGGGCGTTTTCGGTTACGTCTTCGCCCACCTGGCCGTCTCCGCGTGTGATGGCCCGAACCATGCGGCCGTTCTCGTAATGAACGGCCATCGATAACCCGTCCAGCTTGAGCTCGGCGACATATTCGTACGGTTCACCTTTCAGCAGTTCCCGCACGCGCTGGTCGAAAGCGCGCATTTCCTCTTCGTTCAGCGCATTGTCCAGGCTGAGCAGCGGTGAACTGTGCCGTACTTTGACGAATCCTTCGCGCGCTCTGCCGCCCACGCGCTGGGTGGGCGAGTCGGGAGTGACCAGCTCGGGATGCTCGGCCTCCAGCGCCTGGAGCCGCCGCATCATCCGGTCGTATTCAGCGTCGCTGATCTCGGGCTGATCCAGGACGTAATACAAATACTCGTGATGATGCAGCTTTTCCCGAAGATCCTCGACTTCTTCGGCGATCTTCTTTTCCTCTACTTTGTGGGCGGGCATCTACTATAATTAGGGTACTATCGAGAGCTACCGGCAGACTGTTCTCATTTATAATCCTTACGCGGGCCGACTCAGACGGCGAAAGCATGCGCTTCGACGGGCCATCGAGTTGTTGGACGCGCACGGGATCACTGTCGATTCCATTGCCACCACCGGACCGGGTCACGCCGGCGAGATCGCCCGCCGGGCCGTGGATCGCGGAGCCGATCTGATCCTGGTGGCCGGCGGCGATGGGACCATCAACGAGGCCGTCAACGGCATGGTTAATTCGGACGTTCCCTTAGGCATTCTGCCAGCGGGAACAGCCAACGTGCTTGCCAATGAACTGGGTATCGGCAGGACGATGGAACACGCCGCTAGTGTTCTCGCGGATTCGGTGAAAGAGCGCGTGGCGTTGGGGCTGATATCCGGCGAGACGGAAGACTCGCGCCGGCATTTCCTGCTGATGGCGGGCGCGGGTTTGGATGCCGATATCGTTTATCACCTGAACCAGCGGATGAAGGAAGCCTTCGGGAAAGTGGCCTACTGGATCGGTGGATTCTCGAAGTTGGGCCGCCGCATTCCGGAGTTTACCGTGCGGGCGGAAGGGCGGAGTATCGTGCCGGCTTTGCGCTGCTCAGCCGGGTCCGCAACTATGGCGGCGATCTGGAAATCGCGCCCACCATTTCGTTATTGGATGACGAGTTCGAGATGGTGCTGTTTGAAGGCGAGAGTTCGCTCGGATTTTTGAAATATATGCTGGCTGTCGTGGTCCACCGGCAGCAGGATATGCGCGGCATCACGATTCTGCGAACGCGGCAAGCTGCATTCTCGGCGCCCGGCGGCCGCAAGATCCACTTGCAGGTGGACGGCGAGTATGCCGGCGTGGCGCCCGCGTGCGTGGAAATAGTGCCGAACGCGCTTACGCTCCTGGTCCCGCCCGGCTTCCGCGCCCGGCGGCCCGCCCGCGTCCCCGCCAGTGTCAGCGACGCCGCATGGACAACCTCACCCACTCGCTAACTGGGTTGATGCTCAGCCGCGCAGGCTTGAATCGCTTTTATCCGCGCGCCACTCTGTTGCTGATCATCTCGGCGAATATTCCGGACATTGATTTTGTCACCATCGTGCGCGGCCCGCTGTACTATTTCGAGCAGCATCGCGGGATTACCCATTCCATCGCCGCCGCGCCCCTGATGGCCCTGCTGTCGGTGCTGCTGGTGTGCGCGGTGGGGCGGACCATGCAAGGCTGGATTGCGGCATGGGGGCTCGCGCTGGCAGGCGTCGCCAGCCATCTGCTGCTGGATTGGACCAACACGTACGGGATCCGCCTGTTCTATCCCTTCTCTTCCCAATGGCTTCACCTGGATCTGATCAATCTTTTCGACCTGATCGTCTGGGCGGTCCTGCTGCTCGGCTGGCTGGGCCCGATGTTGGGAAAGCTGGTGAGCGGAGAGATTGGCGCTAAAGCGGGAACTGGGCGCGGGTTGGCGATCTTTGCGCTGTCGTTCTTCCTGGTCTATGATTTCGGCCGGTTCCTATGGCATCAACGGGCCGTCGAGATTTTGAATGCGCGCGAGTATCAAGGCGGTCCACCGATTCGGGCCGCCGCGTTTCCCGATGCGGGGGTTAGTCCCTTAGTGTGGACGGGCTGGATTGAACGGCCCCAGTTCGTAATACGCTTTACGGTGAATGTGCTGAAAGAATTCGATCCGACCGCGGGGACGATCATCTTCAAACCTCCGCCCGGTCCTGCAATCGAAGCCGCACGCCACGCTCATCCCGTGGCAGTGTTCCTGCGTTTTGCGCAGTATCCGCTTTGGTCCGTCACACCGTTGGACAATCCGGAGGGAGCGCGGGAAGTCGAACTGACAGACTGGCGATTCCCATTTGTCGCGCAGGCGGTGGTGGATTCTTCCAATCGGGTTATCTCATCGTCTTTTCAGGTTGGCGCAGAAAGAACCGCCCCGCAGCCTAGGTAATAAAGTCAAAGAGCGAGGTGCGCGGCAGTTGCGCCTCCGATTGCAGGGCGGCCTGCAGTTGAGTTTGTGCCTGGGTCATATTCGTGATGGACGCTGCTTCGTCGGCATCCTGCACGCCGCTCAATTGCGTTTGCAACTCGGTGGTGTAGTTTTGACCGAAGCTGACGGCGCCCGCCACGCGATCCTGCACCGTTCCATAGAATGCCAGTTGCTGATTGAGAAACGTGTCCGCGCTCTGAACATCGGATAGGGAAGAACTGATGGCGGTATCGTCGTTATTCTGCAACCCCTGCATCAGATCGGTGATGGATGTGAAGACGTTGTCCTGGGCATTGGGGCTGTCGAAAATCTGCTGGGCGGTGAGCGCAACCTGGAAAGCGTTGCCATCCGAGCCCTGGATTTCGCGGGTGGAAGCGGTGCCTTGGTAAGCGCTGATTGGACTGCTCTGCGTAAGATCGATGGAATAAGGCGTGGTCTGATCGGTATCGCCTGAAAAGATATAGCGGCCTTGGACGGTGGTATTGGCTGCGGAGACCAGTTGTTGGAGTATAGC
Organism: Bryobacterales bacterium; assembly: GCA_963761265.1. GTDB lineage: Bacteria > Acidobacteriota > Terriglobia > Bryobacterales > Bryobacteraceae > Palsa-89. Next base: position 538,276 of record CAVXGM010000010.1, on the reverse strand, counting down.
CCCGAGTTCGTTTGCCAAATCCTGCCGGGTGGTGGCGGTAGAAGTGTCGCTGGCGCCTTGGGCGCCATAAGTGGCGGCCTGCTCTACCAGCGTGACGGCCGATTGCAGGGCGGATTGTGCGGTGTTGACTTCCGTCGCCACTTGGCCCAGGTTGGTGTTGGTCTGGCTGGTTTGATCCAGTTCCGAGTTGAGCTGCCAAACGTCGGCGATCTCGGTGGGCGCGTCCGAGACATTGTTGATCTGGAGCCCGGTAGTCAATTGCGTCTGCGCCGTTTGCAGTCTCTTCTGAATCTGGTTCAGGCCGGCGAGGAAGGTCTGAGCCGCGGGATTGAGAGAGCTGATCATAGGAATCCTTTCGAGCACGGTCTACGAACTGCTGATGGGAGGCAGAAGGTTGACGATGTCGAGGCTCAGCGAGTTCAGAACGCCCAACATCTTGGAAATAGCGTCATAGGAGCGGTTGTACTCCAGCAAACTTTCGGCTTCCGTATCCAGCGACACACCGGAGGTCTGTTGCCTCAGGGACTCCGCCTGGCTCAAGAGAGATTGATCGGTAGCGCTGTTGTTCTGTGCGGCCGCCAGATCGCTTCCCACCTGGCCCCCTAGATTTCCATAGTCCTGAGCAAAGGTGTAGCCGTTGACCACGGGCGCATTGGCGAGTGCGGCCAACGCCAGGGCATTGCCGTTGCCTCCGGGAGCGCCTGGTGACGCCGCTGCGATTTGATCCGGAGTCAGCGGGTTAACAGCGAGGGTTAGGGCAGCGCCCGAGGCGGCGTCATACGAAAAAAGGTTGGTAACCGGCGCCGCGCCGTTTTGATCGATCCCGTTGTTGAGCGCATTGTTGACTTGATCCGCCAGGGTTTGGGCCAGCGTGTTGAGACTGCTGACGTAAGAAGGAAGGACGTTGTTGTTGTCATCCAGTTCGGCGCCTAACGTCCCGCCCGTGACCTGGGAGCTGATATCGGCGCCCGTGCTGCTCAGGATCGCGGTTTGAGGCGTGGAGAAATCGCCTTGAATGGCGTACGTTTCATTACCGATCACGAGCGGGGTTTGGCCGCCAATATACACCGACAATGGCCCGTTAGGCTGTTGCAAGGCGGTGAAGTTGACGTACTGAGACAATTGTTCGAGGGTGGAGTTCAGTTGGGCATCCACGCCGGCGTCCACTCCCCCGCTCGGATCTCTGGCGTCTTGCGAATTGATTTGAGCAATGGTCCCCGCCAGCTGGTTGATGGTGGCGATGGTGCTGGCGGTGGCCTGATGCAGGTCATTGGTTTGACTGAGTAATCCGTTGACGGTATCGTTGAAATTCTGCGCCACGGTGGTGGCGTCGTTCAAGACGGTCTGCCGCGCCACGGCGTCATTGGGAGTGACACTCAATTGCGAAAAGCTTTGAAACAATGCGCTGATGGCGGGAGCGATGCCCGAAGTGGTCGACAGGCTGAAGTAGTTTTGCGCGGTGCTGAGATCGGCAACTTTTTGCTGATCGTATCCGTAGGCGGTCTGCTGGACGCGGACCGCCTGTTCGGCGAACTGGTCGCGCGAGCTTCCGGTAGGACCAAGGAGCACTCCGCCGGGCGCCCCGGTAGCCAGATCGAACGCTTGCGCCACCAGCGTAGCGGACTGCCGCACGAACCCCGGAGTATTCGCGTTGGTGACATTGTTCTCCGTTACGTTTAACGCGCTTCCATACACCTGCAGCGCGTTGGCGGCATTGATCAGCGATGTTGTTAGATTGCCCATGTAGGTTATCCGTGCAATACCACACTGGCTGTACCGGCGCCCGGCGGCGCGCCGCTGGTTCCCGCAGCAGTGTAGCAGGCGGGAGCGTCATCGGGCGTCATCAAGCGCGCCAAACCGGCATAGAACTTTCCTGCGTTTTTGAGCAGTTCCTCCACCGATCGAATGGCCTGGCGCAGCGCCAGCACTTCTCGTTCGAGCTTGCGCCGCGCCAGCCCTTGCCAGAGGGGTGATTTCAGGCTGACATCGAAATGCCGGAGACATTCCAGCGCGAGGTTTAAATCCGCCGCGCTCGAATCCAGCGCTTGAAAGTTGGGCCGCAACAGCCGCCCGCGCATTCTTTCGAGAATGCAGCGTGCCTGTCTGACTCGCTCGATCTCTTGATTCGGGTTCGACATCGCTTTAGCCATTCAGCGAGCGATAGCTACCCCCACCAAACTCGATGCTGTACTGGATGATGCTGCCGCCGACCGCGTGAGCGTCCACCTGATACTGCCCGTTCGATACGGCCGCGCCGAGTTGATTCACCTTGGCAATGTGCGCCGGGGAGCCATCGAGCGCCGAGGCTAGATAACTCCCTAGGCTGGAAATCTGTGCACGATCGGATGCCGGCGTCGGTCGTGCGGGCTGTTTGGAGGCCGTTCCAGCTCCGGCGGCGCCAACGGCCTCGGAGCGGCCCAATCCGGAAGTCGATTTAGAGTTCGAACCCGATATCTTCATGGCTGGCGCCATCGGCGGTGAGCATTTTGCTCACGTGAGCCTCCCTGTTCTCATATCGACGCGCGCAGAATCAATTCGAGGGAGTAAGGCGAGAATTTGGAGGGGATAGCTCTGGCCTAGGCCGGGGCTAGTGGGCGTAAACGCAAGGGGCGTAAACGCAAGGGGCGTAAACGCAAGGGGCGTAAACGCAAGGGGCGTAAACGCAAGGGGCGCAAGCGCAAGGGGCGCGAGCGCGAGAAGCGCAGGCACAAGGGGCGCAAGCGCGTGACCGCCGCCGAGGTCTATCGGGGCGCTGGGGCCGCGGTCCGCAACCAACGATCCAGCAGACCGCGGCTGCCGGCTTCCCGTTGCGGCGCTTTGGAGACCGGCTCGGACGGATTCATCTTTTGGTTGTAGTGCGCCACCAAAGCGTCCTCGTCGTACCCGATCGCCTCCGCATACTGCCGGAGATAACTGGTACTGAAGATTCCCCCCGGAAGCTGTTCGAACTGCTCGCCCTCGATGGCCTTGAGAAATCGCGAGCCGATCTTGGTGCTTTGGGCAATTTGCTCCAGCGACACGCCTGCCCGTTTACGAAACCTTGCAAGTTCGAGCTCCAAGACTTGGGCCCGATGTGAAGAAGATGAGTGCATAACTGCTAGCCTTAGATACCTTATCGGGTGGTAGTAAGGGTCATGATAGCTGATTTGTCTTCTTTCTGTCTTCGAGCCGCGAGTTTTCACGAACGAGTCTTGTTGCGTGTGTTCTGGGTGCTCCCCAAACACGCCCAGCGAGCAGGCGCGCAACCAAGCGAGTTTAAGGACGCGCGGCGCTAATCCGAATCCGCTGCGGCGATTCGATCACGACGAAAACTGGATCGCCCGGTCGAAATTGAGATCGAAAATAATTCCGGAGGCCGGAATGACCCAGAATCCTTGCCGTGCCGTTGGGTTGCGCGGTCCGATTGATCGTTCCCTCAATCGTGTCGTTCGAATCGGCCAGCAATATCTCGATCTTGCTGTTGTGCGGGCCAAATTGCCGGTCATCTTCCACGGAAACATTAAAGAAGCCTTGCTGATAGTACGTTCTCTGTAAAACAATCTTCATGACACGCTGGTTCGTCTGTACCGGGATCGCGCGAACCACGTCAGTCTGCGCGAAGTCTTGACCCTTGAATAGCAGAGGCTCGCCGGAGATTTTAGACAGGGCGTAGGCGCAACAATCGCAGAAGTTCAGGGCCGCTGGATGATTGCCCTTTCCAAAGCTTCGCCACCCCGCGCGCGCTTCTTCGACATGGTCTGCCTGCAGCGGAACGATAGCGACCTGAGCCTTATGAAGCAGCAGATCGAATTCCTGTCCGCCAGGCGGCCCTTTTCGAGCCTCCATGACAATCGCACTTTCCAGAGCATTTACCGCTGATATCAATCGAACCGGATCGGAGGCGATGGCAGCGATGAATTCGTCCCTTTCGGCCTCGCCGAGAAGAATGGCGACGGCCGCCGAGGTATCGATCACCATAGACACCTATCTCGGGAGACCGTGTTCGCCGAAGCCGATAATTTCTTCCGCACTGCGCGTGTCGTGATCCGGCAACAAGGAGCACCGGCGGCTAATTGCCCGGAGTTCGCTTTCTAGCCGCGGCACGGAGCGCTTCCCAGTTTCCCGCTGAAGTTGCTCGCGCAAGGCTTTGATAACGGCGTCGGTAATAGACTCGCCGGTGACTTCGGCGAGCCTGCGTGCTAATAAGTCGGCCTGTGCATGTTTGATGTTGAGCGGCATGAAGATTCTTCCTAGAGAGGAGTGTTCTCCCCAAATATTAGCATAGGCTTAGCGCCTCAAGGCGCCTCTATGCTACATTGGCCAAGTATGCGGATCTTGGCGGTTCTAGCCGTTGTCATTTTTTCAATGCTGAGTGTCGGATGCGCCGCTGATGGGGTGATGCTCCAGCCGCCGGTGCAAGGCGACTGGTCGAACTTCCACAACGACAAGCATCAGGTCAGCAAAGACGTTCGCGAGGCTGAGAAACCACCCGCCGAGAAGTAGTCGCCGATCAATACTTCGGGACGCTCGGGTCCACTTTATCGCTCCAGGCCAAGATTCCGCCCTTCATATTGCGGACCTTCTTGAACCCGGCCTGCTTCAGGAAATCCACCGCCTTGGCGCTGCGCATTCCGCTTTTGCAATGCGCGACGATCTCGTCGGCTGAGTTCAGCTCATTCACGCGCTTGGGCAGATCGCCGAGCGGAATCAGCTTGGCCTGCGGGATATTGCAGATCTGATATTCGTGCGGCTCGCGCACATCGATCAAAACGAACCGGTCGCCACGATCGAGCTTGGCCTTTACCTCGGTTGGTTCGATGTCGCCTTCCATGCTTTCCTGCGTGGTCGCCTCCTGGTGCGGTTGATTGGGGATGCCGCAGAATTCCTGGTAATCGATCAGCTTCGTGATGGTCGGATGATCGCCGCATACCGGGCATTCGGGATTGCGACGCAGCTTCAGCTCGCGGAACCGCATCGCCAGCGCGTCATAGAGAACCAACCGGCCGATCAGCGGCTCGCCGATGCCTAGAATCAACTTCACGGTTTCCGTGGCTTGAATTAATCCCACCGTCCCGGGCAAAATTCCCAGCACCCCGCCTTCAGCGCAGCTTGGAACCAGGCCGGGAGGTGGCGGCTCCGGATAGAGGCAGCGATAGCAAGGCCCGCCGGGATACGCAAAGATTGTGGCTTGCCCCTCGAAGCGGAAAATCGATCCGTACACGTTCGGCTTCTTCAGCAGCACGCAGGCGTCGTTCACCAGGTAGCGCGTGGGGAAATTGTCGGTGCCATCCACCACGATGTCGTAATCTTTCAAAATCTCAAGCGCGTTCTCGCTCGTGAGCGCCGTCTCATGCCGGTCGATCTCGACGTAAGGATTGATATCGAGCATCGTTTCGGCCGCCGAGTCGAGCTTCTTTTTGCCGACATCCTTGGTCCCGTGGATCACCTGGCGCTGCAGGTTGGTGAAATCGACCACGTCGAAATCCACCAAACCGATGCGCCCGATTCCCGCCGCCGCAAGATACATGCCCAGCGGCGCGCCCAATCCGCCGGTGCCGATCAGCGCAACCTTCGCGCTCTTCAGCTTCAACTGGCCTTCCATGCCGACCTCCGGCATGATCAGGTGGCGGCTATAGCGCAGAATCTCGTCTTTAGACAGCGTCAAGGGAGGCGCCGGAGGGGCAGCCACTCCGGCCGATCCGCCCGCGATGCTCGGCACAATCGAAACCGTGTCGCCATCGTTCAGCGGCGTCGCTTCCTTGTTCAGGTAGCGGATGTCTTCATCGTTCACGTACACATTCACGAAGCTCCGCAGCTTGCCTTCGTCGTTGTACAGGTGCCGGCGCAAGTCCGCGTACTCGCTGGTGAGCGACTTCAGCACTTCGCCAACCGTGGAGCCGGTGAGCTGCACCGAATCCTTCTTGTCCGCGTATTGGCGGAGCGGAGTGGGAATCAGAATCTTAGCCATAGATCAGTTCTTCCTTGGGAGCTTCCGTCTGGTCGAAATCCGGGCGGTAGCTATTGGCGTGGTCGAAACGCCCTTTCTTTATCGATAGTACGACGTATGAGAACCAGGGGCAGGAGTGCTCCAGGTCGCGCTTGGAAAAATACGCGTCGCAATCGGGATGGGAATGAAACACGCCCAGCACATCCAGGCCTTTTTCGCGCGACTCGCGGTCCACGCGATGCAAATCTTTCGGATCAATTACAAAAAAATCCTCCTGCGGCCCGCTGTAGCTGTTCGGCAGCGGCACGGCCTCCGCCACCACGCCGTCCGAACCGATCATCAGGCCGCAGCCTTCTTTCGGAAAAGTGCTCTCGACGTGGGACACCATGGTATCCCAGGCCGGCTTGTTGATCTTAATCATGCCAGAAGGGTTCACTCAAATACTTGTAGGCGCCGTCGCAAAGCACGGTGACGATCACGCCCGGCTGGCCCGTATCCGCCAGTCTGCGCGCGATTTTCGTTGCTGCCACCAGGTTCGCTCCCGAGGAGATGCCGGCCAGCACCGCCTCTTCGCGGGCCAGGCGGCGGCACATCGCATACGCGTCTTCAGTTTCAATCCAGATATTTTCGTCCGCAAGCGCCGGATCGTAGATACCGGGAACAATCGCGGTCGGCATATGCTTCAAACCTTCCAGGCCATGAAATCCGGAGGCCGGCTGCGCCGAAATGCACTTGATGCCGGGAACTTCCTCGCGCAGGCGCCGCGTGTTTCCCATGAACGTCCCGCTGGTGCCCATGGACGCCACGAAGTGCGTGATGCGGCCCTCGGTCTGCGCCAGGATCTCGAGCGCCGTTCCGTTGTAGTGGGCTTTCCAATTGGCTGGATTGTTGTATTGATCGGGATAAAAATAGCGGTCCGGGATCGGCTTTGTAAATCTCCTGGCACAGCCGGATCGCGCCGTCGGAGCCTTCGCCCGGATCGCTGAACACCATCTCGGCGCCATACGCCTGCAGTACGTGCTTGCGCTCCATGGAGGCGTTTTTCGGCAGGCAGAGCTTCACTTTGTAGCCCAAATACGCGCCGATCATGGCGTAAGCAATGCCCGTATTTCCGCTGGTAGCGTCCAGGATGATCTTGTCGCGCGTCAGTTTGCCGGTGCGCTCGCCGTCCCGGACCATGTTCAAACCGGCCCGATCTTTCACCGAGCCGCCGGGATTGAAGAACTCGGCTTTGCCGAAAATCTCCACGCCCGGGTACTCACGGGCGATCCGCTCCAAACGGATCAATGGCGTGTTTCCAATGAGTTGCAGCAAATCCGTCGCAACCAGAAGAGACTCCGGGCGCGCATCGGCGGCATGGGTTGTAGCGACAGAAATCGGCATCAAGCGGGACCTTAGTTTTATCAGGTCACTAGAATTTTATCAGGCCACTAGCGTTGGATGCTGGAGGCTGGATTTGGTCGCTCGATTTTCGTCAGCAGCGGCGATACCGAGTGCGGCTGTTCTTTCCCGGCGATCAGCGGCTTGAGCTGTGGCGCCAGGTCCTTGAAGATCTGCACCGCTAAGGCGCTGGTGAATTTGTAAGAAGCTGCTTTCGATCCGGGCACGAAGGCGAGGACCGTTCCGTAAAACCGTTCGCCGATCATAAACACGAAGGTCGCGGTCCGGCTCACCACCTTGTCGCCGATCACGCGGCCATTGGCGGAAAAGCTCTCCAGACGATTGTCGCCCGTGCCGGTCTTGCCGCCGACGGGAATGATCCGGCCGTCCGGCATCACGATGCCGCCATGGGCTCGCCGTCCAGTGCCGTTCTCAACCACGCCGATCAATTGCTGGCGCACCAGGGCGGCGATGTCGGGTGCAATCACGTGCTGTCCGGGGATCAGTCGATGCGACAGCACTGTTTCGGTCGGCGTCCCGGCGGCGAAGTGCAGGCGTTCGATCTTGATGGTGGGATTCCGCACGCCATTGTTCAAGATGATGCCCATCAGATCAGCCAGGGCGGCGGGTGTGTCGCCCGAAACACCGATGACGGTGGCATAAGAAGGAACCAGCGAATTGAACGGATAGCCCTTGCCGCTTCCAGGCTTTGTAGATCTCGCGAAACGCGTCCTGCTCGGTGAGCGTTCGGATTCGGATATCCTGCTGGTGCTTGGAATGGCTGCGGAACAACCACCAATAAACGTCCTGGCGCAACTGTGCGCTCGCGCCGGCGAGCTCCTTGAAATCGGCATTGGGATGCTGTTCGCGATAGTTCAGCATCCACAGCTCGAGCGGATGAACATGCGCCAGATAACCGCGATCGGCCAGGTCGAATTTATCGATCCCGTATTTTTCGTAGAGCTCGGACGGGTTGTTCTTATCGATGAGCACGCCTTTGGCGAAATGCTTGTTCATGAACGCCGCAAACTGATCGAAGCGAAGCCTGCGGGCGGATGGAGCGATAAATCACCGCCGCCCGCAGCGGGGTCAGGGTGATTCCCTTCACCAGCGTCTCCAGCGCCTGATCGGGGGTCTCGCCCTGATATTTCTTGTAAAAGCGCAGCAGGTAGACCTTGCCCTCCTCGTCGGCGAAACGCGCCAGATACCTGTGACGCGCCGGGTTGTCCCAATCCTCGAGTACGGCGGGCGTGGCGCCGGGCACGCGATAGCGGTAGTAGTTCACGATGTCGCGCATCAACCGGATGAACACCAGGTTCACCGAATTCTGGAAGCCGCTGGCGACGGTGAAGTTCTGAAAATTCTCGGATTTCTCGAAATTCGCGAACACATGGACGCCGCCGCCGGTATAGAACGCCTCGCCGGGATTGCCCGAATACTTGCGCTGGAGCGCCGCTTCGAGCATGGCTTCTTCGCTTTCGATCCTGAGCCGTCGAGAGATATTGAACCGCCCATGCGGTCAAGTGGTCATCCGGCAGAATCGGCACAGCCTTCAACTGCGCGGCGCTCATTCCGGCGTACTGCCGATGCAGATCCGCCACAATTTCCAGATAATTGATCAGCGTCCGCAGCTTGGCCGTGGAACCCAGCTCCAACCGGGTGTTCTGATTGATGTTGAGCGGCTGATTGAAGTTGTCCGTTTGTACGCGCAGGACATTCACGCCCGGCTTGCGCTCATACAACGTGAAGCTGTAAACCACCTTCGACGGGTCGCTCTGTTCCAGCAATTGATACTGCGTCAGATTGGCCGCGGCTGCCTGCTTGGGATCGGCAATCTTTTCAAAGAAGTTGGTGATTCCTTGCTGTGCGGGTTGATCCAAGGTGGTGTGAACGGTCAAATCCAGGCGATCCAGATCGTAGGTATTGCCGACGCCCAATAGCGGCAGCAGCGACATCCGGATGCTGTCGGGGGCCTTGTTCTCTACGAAATTGACGGTGGGTTGGGCCGGAGCTCGCCTGAACGGAGTGATCTTTTGCTTCAAGGCAAGATCGCGCAGCCGATGCGAAATGATGCCGCGTTCGGCGAGCGCCCGCAGGTAGCGGTTCGTCTGGATATCGAGCGCCTTTGGATCTTGCACCAGATAAACATGCGGCGACCGCAAGGCCAGTAATAGCGAGAGCGCCTCCCGATAACCGCGCGCCCGCATCCTCATTTGGTGCGCGCTGAGCGAGGCTTCCGGTGCGCGCAGCAGGGGATTAATCTTGGAAACATCGGCGCCGTACCAAACCCACAGCCCATCGCCCAGACCCTGCACGTCGCCATAGCCCTGCGACGCGGCCAGCGGAATCGAATTGATGTAACCGCGAATGATTTCCTGCTGAGCATGGAGCGTGCTCCGGCCATCCTGATAGGCTGCGAGCGTCGCCGATGTCATCTGGCGCAGCTTATCCAGAGGCGAACTGGTTCTGCCGCCTGGAGAATGCCGCAGTTTTTCAAGCTGGGTGGCCAGCGTGCTTCCGCCCACCACGGCATGTTTGGAATCCACCGTGTGGAGGCTGTAATCAATGACCGCTTTGCCCAACCGATCCCACTCCACTGCTGGATTTCGCGTCGGATGCTTGGCATCCAGCATATGCCGGTTCTCGATGAACAGGAGCGTTTGGATAACGAGCGGAGGAATGCTGGAGTAATTCGGGTAGACTCGCTCGGGCCGGTCGAAAGAATACAGATCGTGCCCATCGCGATCGACGATCCGCAATCCGGCCTGATCTTTCTGGCGATAAACCGGATAGAGCCCCAGGCCCGAAAGCGAAGCCAGCAGTTCGGAACTGGAAGCCTGTTCCTCGATTCGATAGCCACTAGCTTCCAGGCGCGGAAGAAACGCGGGAATCCGGGCGTAGCCGAGCGTCCAATCGTAAGGACCGTCCTTCGGATAGTGGATGGACGCGCTCTTTCCTTCCGCCAGGCGGTAAGACAGGTGGCGGTCGGCTTCATGAAAAACGCCCGATTCAATCCAGGAATCTCTAAATTCCCAAGTAGCGGCTGTAACAATTGTCACAACTGCCACGAGGGCGATAACGATTCGATGAACCCACCTGTTTTGTAACCATGCGAGCCAATTCGCCTTCGAACTGATTGGAAAATCGGCTGTCCAGTCTCCTCCGCGAAGATTCACAACTAACCTACCTGTCCGTTAGATGCACGATACGCGGGATAAGTTTGCGGATCTTCTTCAGACAAGCGATGCGCGAGGCGAATGTTGCGGTATTATCGTGGAGGTCAAAACCATGAACCCCAAAACAGAACACGTCACACTCTCTGTCAGCGATGGAAGTTCGATGCGTGCCTACGTTGCCCGCCCGGAGGGAACACCTCGGGCGGCGTTGATCGTGTTTCAGGAAGCCTTTGGAGTGAACGCTCATATTCGCGACGTCACGGAGCGGTTCGCGCGCGAGGGCTATCTCTCGATTTCGCCCGAACTGTTCCATCGCACGGCGCCCGGCCTGGAAGCCGGCTACACAAATTTCGCCGAGGTGATGCCGCACATGCAGGCGCTGACCCAAGACGGTCTCGCGGCCGACATCCAGGCAACCTATCAATGGTTGAAGAGCGGCGAGGCGAAAAACTTGCCGGTGGGATCCACCGGATACTGCCTGGGCGGCCGGACCTCGATTCAGGCGGCGCTCACGGTTCCCCTCGATTGCGCGATCTCCTATTATGGCGGCGGCATCGGACCGAGTCCCATGTTTCCCAATTTGCTCGACCGTCTGAAGGATCTAAAGGCTCCCACGCTTTTCTTCTGGGGCGGATTGGACGCCCATATCGGGGCGGACTCGATACAAGCGGTGACCAGCACGCTGGACGAGGCCAAGAAAGACTACGTGAACGTCGTGTTCTCCAAAGCCGATCATGGCTTCTTCTGCGATGCGCGCGCCAGTTACAATGCCGTCGCGGCAAAGGAAGCCTGGTCGTTGACGCTGGCGTTTCTGGGCATCCATCTGGCCGGCGCGGCGAAGAAGGCTGACGCCTAAAGACACAGAGAGAAGACGTCAGCGGTCACTAATCCCGAATTCAGTCCTCGACAACGCGGCCTTCATCGTGTAAGCTGGCAAAGAAAAGGCGAACACGCATGAACCTGGCGCTCGGATTTTCAGAATCTCCCGATGTGTTTGGAATCGCGCGTCGGAACGAAGGTATTGAAAGCTCCGTGGCGCGGTTTGAGCAGTGGATGGCAGCGCCCGATTCTCCGATTCGGGCCATCCGGCATCAGGCGGCGCGGGTCGGCGAATATGCCGAGATCCCCGCCAGCGTGGCCCCGTGCTTGCGAGATGCGCTGGTTTCGCGGGGCATTCCCAAGCTCTACGTGCATCAGGCGGATGCGTTTGAGCGCTGCTCGGAGGGACAGAACGTAGTGGTTGTCACGCCGACGGCGAGCGGCAAGACGCTTTGCTACAACCTGCCGGTGCTGCAACGGCTAATCGACGATCCGGGCGCACGGGCGATGTACCTGTTTCCGACCAAGGCGCTGGCCGAGGATCAGTTGCACGAGTTTCAGGCGGCCGTGGATGCCATGGGTTCCGAGATTCGCGCGTTCACTTATGACGGCGACACGCCGCAGGACGCGCGGCGCGCGATCCGGGAGCGGGCGAATGTGGTGCTCACCAATCCCGACATGCTGCACAGCGGGATTTTGCCGCATCACACCAAGTGGGCGAAATGTTTTGAGAACCTGCGGTACGTGGTGATCGATGAGCTGCACTATTATCGCGGCGTGTACGGCAGCCATCTGGCGAACCTGCTGCGGCGGCTGCGGCGAATCTGCGAATTCTACGGATCGAAGCCGCAGTTTATCTGCTGTTCGGCCACCATTGCGAATCCGAAGGAACTGGCCGAGGCGCTGACGGAGGCGCCCTTTGAGCTGGTGGATCGCAACGGCGCGCCCAGCGGCGAGAAATACTTCGTGTTCTACAATCCGCCGGTGGTGAACAAGCAGCTTGGCATCCGGCGCGGTTATTTGCAGGAGACGCGGCGGCTTGCCGTCGAATTTATCGAGCGGCATCAGCAGACCCTGGTCTTCGCGAACAGCCGCCTGGCGACCGAGATCCTGGTGAAATACTTGCGCGATGCCGTCGAGCGCGGGCCATTGCCGGGCGACGCAGTGCGCGGTTACCGGGGCGGCTACTTGCCGCGCGAGCGGCGCGAGATTGAACGCAAGCTGCGCGACGGCGAGATCCGGGCGGTGGTGGCCACCAACGCACTGGAGCTGGGCGTGGACATCGGATCGCTGGACGCGGTGGTGATGGCCGGTTATCCGGGTTCGATTGCATCGGCGTGGCAAAGGGCCGGGCGCGCGGGACGGCGGCAGAGCGCCTCGCTCGCAGTGATGGTGGCATCCAGCGCCCCGCTCGATCAATACGTGGTGGAGCATCCGGAATATTTCTTCGAAGGGTCGCCCGAGCACGCGCACATCAATGCGGACAATCTGGAGATTCTCCTCAATCATTTGAAGTGCGCCGCGTTTGAGCTGCCCATTCGCGACGGCGAAAAGTTTGGCCCGCATGACCCTGCCGAGCTGTGCCGCTTTTTGGCGGAGGAGGCCGGCCTTCTGCATCGCTCCAACGGCTGCTGGCATTGGACGTCGGATACCTATCCCGCCGATACGGTAAGCTTGCGCGCGATTTCGAGCGACAACTTCATTGTGGTGGACATCACGGGAAATCATCAGGTGATTGCCGAGGTGTCTTTCACGGCCGCACCCACCACGCTGCATGAAAAGGCGATTTATCTGCATGAGGCTCGGCAGTTCCAGGTGGAGAAATTGGACTACGAGGGCCGCAAGGCGTATGTGCGGCGCGTGGACAGCGATTATTTCACCGATGCGATCGACTATACGCAGGTGAAAGAGCTGGAGGAGTTTGAATCGGCGGACGTAAACGGCGCGCGGGCGGCGCATGGCGACGTGCGGGTGAACACCCAGATTGTGGGTTTCAAGAAGCTCAAGTTCTACACCATGGAGAACATCGGCGCGGGCAACCTCTCCATGCCGGAACAGGAGTTGCATACTACCGCGTTTTGGCTGCATCTTCCCGAGAGCTTTCTCGCCCGATTTCCAGAGATGACACCCACCGAGCGGCAGAGCGGGCTAACGGGATTGGCGCAGGTGATGCGAACCGTTGCCGCGCTGCTATTGATGTGCGATCCCAGGGATTTGGGCGTTGCAATCACGGAAGATATTTCGGGAGCCGCGGGAAGTTTTGAGCCGGACCTGTTTCTCTTTGACAACTATCCGGGCGGCATCGGACAGAGCCAGCCTTTGTTCCAATTGCGAGGGAAGCTTCTTAGTAGCGCGCTGGAAGTCTTAGATCGCTGCAGTTGTGAAGCGGGGTGTCCAGCCTGCGTAGGCCCGGTGGGAGAAGTGGGCGAAACCGGCAAGCACGCGACCCTGCGGCTGCTGCGGGAATTGAGCCAGTGTTAGCGGACGAACTCGTAGCGTTCGAGCGTGGCTGCCACTCCCGTTTCCGGGGAGAAGCGCACAACCTTTCCGAGGCAGTGAAGGCGAACCCGGGTGTCCCCACGGTCCGGCGTGCCGGGAAGAGTGATCATGTACTCCACGGGCTCGCCGATACGCAAGGCAGCGCCCGCTTCAAAGAGTACTCCGACGGAACTGAGATTTCTGGTTTCGCCGTGCTGGGAAAGTGCCTGGGACCCTTTACGGATCAGCTCCAGGGGGAGTTTCAATTCGAATCGTTGGGCTTTACGCTGTTCCATTTCTTCTCTTGTCTCTAAGACTCTAAACCGTTATAACCGCGGGGTCAATAGCTGGAGGTTAGTTTCGACACGGTTCGGTAACATTTTTGACTGCGTTCTGGGCCAGTACTCTGCGTCGTTCTCTCCAGGCCATTCCCCAAGAGGCATATGGGACAATGGGCTACAAGTCGACATCTTATGAGCGAGATTAGCACAGAAGAGCAATTGCGAAAGATGCGGGAGGATTGGGACCAAAGGGCCAAGGAGAACGCCCGTTACTACGTTAACACGGCAACTGCGGAATGGACGGACGAGGACTTCTTCGCAACCGGGGAACGAACAGTGGCCGATGAGATCCTGACTGACCTTGTAAATGTTTGTCAGGGGAAACCGGCAAAGGACTTGCGCGTCCTCGAAATCGGCTGCGGCGCGGGGCGAGTAACGCGAGCGCTGGCGAATCTCTTTGGCGAGGTACATGGAGTGGATGTCAGCGGCGAAATGGTTCGCCAGGCAAAACTGGCGCTGCGGGACCGTCCGAACGCGTTCGTCTATCAGAACAACGGGAAGGACTTAACTGTGGTGCCTGAGGTGGAGTTTGACTTCGCATTTTCCTCAATCGTCTTCCAGCACATTCCTAGTCGCGAAATTATTGAAAATTACGTGCGGGAAGTGAGCCGGCTGCTCCGTCCCGGCGCTTTATTCAAGTTTCAGGTTCAAGGGGACAGCACATTACAAACCACGCCCGATGATACGTGGCTGGGAGTGCCGTTCTCAGAGCAACAAGCCGTGGACATGGCGTTCCGGTGCGGGTTTGAGCCGCGCTACAGGCATGGAGCAGGAGAGCAATACTTCTGGCTGTGGTTCTTTAAGAAATAAACGCCCTAAGTCAGTCCCTAGGAAGCGGAACTGGTGCTGGACTGCTCCGGTTGGTCCCCACTGGTTGGAGGCGCCGGTGCTGGCGCTGTACCGAGCTGGGCCCGGCGGGCCTCCCAATACGATGTCATTCTCTTCGACACTTCCAGGCGTTCGGCTGCGCTCATGCTTTTTCTGCCCCGGCGTTGTTTGGAAGCTTTCGCGGCGGGGCCCCTGCTCGCGGCTTTGACACGGGCTTCCAGAGCGGCGATGGTCACGTCCAAACGCTTCTTCTCGTTGTAAAGCTCTCGCAGTGCCTTGACAATATCCATCTTGAAAATTTGTTTGCGGGGTCCCTCCATCGTAGACGACTACGCTGGAAAAATCCAGCAATTTCGCACGGTATCGCGTTGTACCGCTAGTAGTAATAGATCAAGCGGCCTACTTGGTAAGATACGGCCACTTGTTGATCAAATGCATATGAAAGTGGATCATCGCTGCCACCACGGCGCCCGCGATCAGCAGCACGATCACCACGGTCTGGATGATTTTGCGCCAGGGCAAAGTACGGCCCTCACGGCGCAGCACCAATGCCAGACCAGCAAAGACGCCGACGAAGTACAGCGCGCACATCGGGACGGCAAACAGCATCAGGTTGAAAACATCCGGCGTCGGCGTGATGATGGCGGCGGCGACGACGATGGCCAGGACGGCGTAACGCGAATGTCGCAGCAGGAAGCGCGGCGACAGCAGGTGCAGCAGCGTCAATAGGAAGATCACCACCGGCAGTTCGAACACCAGCGCAACACCCAGCATCACGTTGACGAATAAGTCGAAATATTCCGTGATCGTAACCATGGGCTGCACGTTGTTGCTCATGCCGATGCCGAGCAGGAACTCGAGACCATAGCGGAAAGCCAGGAAATACGCGAAACACCCGCCGGTAATGAACAGCCCGGCCGTGAGGAGCACGAAGGGCAAGGCCATTCGTTTCTCTTTCCTATACAGCCCCGGCGCGATGAAGGCCCAAACCTGGTACACGATCCAAGGCGAAGCCAGGAAGACGGAACACAGCAGCGGCAGCTCCACCCAGATGATCGAGAAGCTTTCCATGGGCGTAGTCATCACCAGGCGCGGCGGAGTGACGTGCAGATGCTTTAGAGCATCCACCGCCGGGTCGCTGATGATGTCCCAGAGCTTGCCGGCAAACGCCAGGGCGAAAACGAAAGCAATTCCCAGGCCGTAGAGAGCCCGGATAATTCGATCCCGCAGTTCCTCCAGGTGTTCCATGAAGGACATGCGCAGCATGCGGTCCTCTTCCTCATCCTGCGGATCGAGAGGAGGCGAAGGAGGCGGAGGTGGCGGCGGACGCCGGATGAGACCGGTCTCCGTCACCACTTCCACGGTTGGAGTGGCGATAACTTCACCCTTGGATACTTCAGGGCCCTGAGATACTTCAGGGTTTTGAGAAACCTCGGGCGATCCTTCCCCGTCGGGAGGCGGAACTCCCCGCTTATCGTCTTCCATGCTGTGCTACGTTTTCTGCGCTGTCTCTCAGGTGTTAATGGACTCCGGCTCGGCGGGCTGGCTAACAGCTTCCCCCGAAGGGTGATCGGAGGGATGCTCCGTACCATTGCTGGTCCGCGCTACGGTTCCATTGACTGACGTCTCTACGGGAGACACGCTGGATTCGGCGCCCAAAGGTGCGGGTGCGCTTACTGTGGATGGATTTGCTTCGGTGGATGGTGAACTGGCGCCATAGGCGCCGGAATCATAATAGGAGGAATCGTATCCGGTGTAGTGGTTCGTAATCTCGTTGGTAAAGCTGCGAGTCACGTCCTTGATCGAACCGGTCTCCTTCTCCAACTCGCGCATGTGTGTTTCGAAAGTGGCTTTGAGTTCGCTTTGAGCACGGCGAAACTCCGTGATCGCTTTTCCGATCGTCTTGCCAAGCTCGGGCAGTTTCTTGGGGCCGAACAGGACAAGGGCGACGAGGAAAATGACCATCATCTCCTGCACACCCACGGGACCCATGCAAAGACCTCCGCCTCCATAATAGCAGGGGACGGGCTGGGCGTCCCACCGTTACTTTCCTCCGTTACTTTGCGGCAGCTCCGGCCAGGGCGGCACAATCCCGTTTATGCGCGCGCAGGCGACCGATCGCCCATGTGTTCATTGGCGTGAATGATGATTCTCAGATACCTGCTATCCACGGTGGTGGTGGTGCCGTTCACCCTGACTTTGTGCGAGCGATTTTAGCGGTCTCAAGCGAGCGCTTCAGCCACCGGATCACTTCTGGCTTCGCCGTAACGGTTTCCTCCATGTTAGGCGACGTTCGTTTTCGAGTGCATGAATGATCTGTGCGTTGGGACTGCGGCCCTGTTCTTTGGGCGCTCGCTTGACCGTCCGGTAAACCTTATCCGGCACGTTCTTGAGCGTGATGTTCATGGAACCAATTTGGAACCGCTGCAAGGCTAGCGAGCCGGACAAAACGTGTCCTACAAGCCCCCGGGCGATGCCGTGCTTTTGCGGCGCGACTGTTGTTTGCCGTCGTAAGGGCGCAGCTCTTCCGGATGCTCGCGAATGTACGCCAGTATTCGATGGCGCTTCTGCGAGCCGCGCGGGCGGCGCCATCCTTGATGTCCCCCACCAGTTCGGGCTTCGCGTCCGCAATGCGCGCCAGGGCCGAACGCCAGCGTGCTTTCACAGCGGGCATTTTTAATCTGAGGGACGCGGCCAATTCCACGTCCGTGGCTCCGCTTTGCGCCGCCCGAAGCAACTGCTGGTCCGACTCGTGCAGACCGAGCACCGGCTCAGAGTATCGGAACAGAACATTCGCCAGAGAGGCCGGTACACCGACGGCGTCTTCGCGGCTACAAAGGTGCAACGCCCTGCCAGTTTCGGGGAACTCCCCGATGGCGCGATAAACCCCGACATCCGCGCGAATCGTTCCTGGGGCTGCGACGCGCTTTCCCAAAGAAAACGCCGAGTACGGTATCCGGCCTGCAGTTGAATAAATGCTGTGGGTACTGCGGTTCTTGCTTCGGCTGCCTGGTCCGGAGTCATAATCTCTTCGCTCCAGACGCCATAAAGGATCACGCTATCGAGGCCCACACCGGCGTTGGCGCGCGCAATCTGCTCCCGAGTCAGAACCACCGGCTCGCCGGCATGCACGCTCGCGATCACCCTGGAATTGATATCGCAGCGCGGATTGGCAATTTCGGCATCCGTAAACGCAGACGAGACAAATACCGACGCGCCGAAGCAAACCAGCCGATGACCGCGGATGGTTGGGTTTGCCTCAAACACAGCGCCGATGAATAAAGGATCGCGCTGCAATCGTCGCCAGACAACAAGAGCGGCTTCTTCACCCACCAGTCCGGCCCCGCGCTGGCCTGGCTGTAGCGCCAGGCAAGGGATCAGATCTGCCGCCGTCACAGGACGCCAGGTGATGGGCATCCAGACATTCTTTCATTACCCGGCGCGAATGATCTTTTAGGTCATTGTGGCGCTCGGGATCGTCGCCTACTATTGCGTGGATAGCCGCCAATCTGTTGGCAAGGAGAGCTGCATGTTTGTTAGATCGACATTTCGCAGTAGCACCGTTCGGGTTGTCCTTCCTTTGCTGTGCCTGCTTGCGATGAGGGGCGGGGCTCATGCGTCTTCCATACCGCTTCCCATTGGCGTGAACGACCCCACACCCGACGCATTCGTAGCGGAAATTTATGGCAGCCAATACACTGATGGTAAGGACTATATCTCGGACGGATCCGTTGTCGGTTTGAATGCCGCCAACCCCAATATTCCCACTGGAACCACCGCCGAACTGAATATGTGCGCGGCGTCCTTCTGTGGCGGGGGCGACGAGTTCTTCGGCGGATTCGCGGATGTTCCTACGGGTACACTTGGAGCCTTCGCTGACAGCGGCCCGAGCGATCAAGCGGATGCGAACGCGCGCCTCTACACGAACCTGGCGTTTGCGGGAACTGGGACGGTTACCATCACGATGCATGTGGACGCAATCCTTTCGGATATAGCCAGTTCGAGTACGTATCAAGGGATAGGGGACGAATATTCGGCGGGCATGACGGCCTTCGCCTATTCCATTGATCCAATTACTGGTGTCGCTAATCAGCTGGGCAGTACGATCGGGGCCGGCGCAGCGATCTGCGAAGGCGACTACATTCTCAGCCTTTATGCTGGCTGCACCGCTGGCGACAGTATCGACCGGGACATCTCGATCGTTTTAAACGTCGATCCGACGCACGACCTTTTCGCTTTCAGCGCGAATGCGATAGCATCCGCCTTTGGCGACGCTTCCGCCGACGGCGCTCATACCAGCGCATTGTCCATCGAGCTGTCGCCTGGCGTGACGCTGGATCAAAGCAATGGCTTCCTCACACAATCGGGCGAACCGACATTCGGAGCCGCCGGCGCCGGAGCCATCCACGCTCGCACTCAGCGCGCTGGCGTTCGCCGGTCTCGTCTTCGCGCGCCGTAAAGCTCGCGCAAAATAGCGGGCGCGAAATGGAATATGATGATTGCTGATTGAAACCGCTGATCAGCAAACTCGCGACTATCGCTGCTGTTTTGATTGCGCCGCTTCTGGCGCATGCTGAACACAAGCCGCCTCCTCCGCCGAAGTCGCTGCGCCTGTACGTGTTCAACTGCGGCAGTCTGGATATCTCCGATCCGGAACGGTTCCGCTTCAAGAAGGAAGAGCTGGCCACCACCAACCTTTCGGTGGGCTGCTATCTGATTGTGCATCCCAAGGGGACGCTCATGTGGGACGTGGGCGCGGTGCCGGACAGCGCTCTGAAGCCGGGCGCGAAATCGGCGCTGGAAGGTTACGCCACCATCACGGAAACGCTGAAATCGCAGATGGAGAAGACCGGTTACGAGCCTTCCGACATCAAGTATCTGGCGTTCTCGCATTATCACTACGATCACGTGGCCAACGCCAATCAATTCGCAAGCGCCACGTGGCTGGCGCGCAAGGTGGAGCGCGACGCGATGTTCGCGCCGGTGCTTCCCGACAAGAAGATGAATCCGGCGAATTACTCCGCGCTCAAAAACAGCAAGACCATCCTGATCCCCACCGACGATTACGACGTCTTCGGCGATGGAACGGTGGTGATGAAACTGGCGCCGGGACACACGCCGGGCCATCAGGTATTGTTCTTGAAGCTCAAGAAGACCGGGCCGATCGTGCTGAGTGGCGATCTGTATCATTACCCGGAAGAACGCAAGCTGAAGCGCGTGCCGACGTTCGAATACGATCAGCAGCAGACGGTGGTGACGCGCGAAAAGATTGAGGCGTTCCTGAAACAGACCGGCGCGCAGCTTTGGATCCAGCACGACTACGCGGCATTCGCCAAGCTAAAGAAAGCTCCGCAATTCTACGAATAGAGAGCATGAAGCCGATCGCGGTTATCTTTGCCGCCGTGGCCGCGCTGGCGCAAACGCATAAGCCATTCCAAGCGCAGTCGCCCGCGAGCGTGGTGTATGGCGTCAGCCAAGACGGCCAGCAGACGGTAGCTATCGCGAACGTCGCGTATGAGGTGACCGGCAGCGGTGTTCCTGGCCGGCCCCGAGGCCAGCGGTTGTTGCTCCGCACAACTACGCGGACTAAGCAGGTGGTGGACGAGATCGGGATGGAGGCTTCCACCACCGTGGAGGCTTGGCCGCTGGGAGTGGACCCGAAGCATAAGCCGATTTATTCACTCAAGATCAACGGCGTGGATTCCAAAACAATCGACGACGCGTTACTGGTGGTACTGCGCGGGCTGGAAGAAACGCAGTGGTGGTCGGTTTACAAGCTGGGAACGGGCGAGCGCTTGCTCGATACCTACGTCCCGTTGGTGAGCTTTTCTATCCGCCGCGATATCCAGACCATGCGTTACGCCGGCTTCGACGTGCCGGCCGAGGACAAAGACCCACACCTAGTAGGAGTGCTGACGTATGCCTCAGCCGAGCGGGTTTTGCGCGAGGTGCTGATTACAAGCGACGACGTGAAGCAGGCCCAGATGCTGCGGTCGCTTGCGGACGCCAGCCGATCACTCACGCTGGTGGAGACGCCCGCAAAGGCGTTGAAGATTTCGATCAGCCAGAACTATCCGTCCGCGCCCGAGACGGTAGCGCTCACCATCCCGTTATTGCGCGATGACCTGGACCTGACGCATGCGCGGATGCCCGCGCATCTGCACCCGAAAATATTTAAGCGCTAGCGCTTACGGCTGCCGGCGCTGGCTGGAGGGAGGCACCATGCCCTTGATCCGCAGGTACACTACCATCTGGCCGTACATTTCGTTGTCGTGCGCGATGTTGAAATTGAGCACGGCCAGCTTGGTAGCTTTTCTGGGACCAAACATCGGGACCATCTTGGCGGCATCGGCGTCGGTGAGGGAATCATAGGCTGCATCGCAAAAATCGAAGGAAGCCTTGAGCGCGGCCACCAGGTCGGCCTTGCTGGTTTTGGACCCGGCGTCGCCTTTTTTCTGTTCCCCTTGTGCGTTGCCACACAATGCCATTTGGACATCGGCGATATGCCCCACCATCTCGCCGTAGGTACGCTCCATGGGGCTGGCTTTGAACGAGTAGTCCGCTTCCGGCATCTCCTCGGCGGCTTTGGTCACGGTATTCTTGATTCCGTTATAGAAGTTCTTGGTATCGGTAGAGAGCGGATTTTGAGCGTTGAGGGCTGCGGCGCCGAGCAAAGCTCCCATCAGGGTCAGGGTTGAGATGCGGTTCACGTTCGTCTCCTTGGACAATTGAATTTCATGCCGAAGTATACAACAGGAGATGCCGGGCGCGCGTACGGATGCTTTTCTTGCGGATGCTACTTCTTGGCGGGCGCGGGAGGCGGCAACATGACAGCGGACGCCTTTTCGGGCGCCGCCGATTTTGCAGGTGCCGGCGGGGTGCTGGCCATCTTTTCCTCCTGCAGGTCCATACCCTGATTGCGGACGATGATGGAGATCCGGCGGTTGGAAGGATTGGTGGGATCGTTTTTGAGCAGCAAGCGCTGGTCGGCAAAGCCGCGCACCTGGCTGATCTGGTCGTCCGGGAGTCCGGATTCGGTCAGGATTCTTCGCGCGGCGTTGGCGCGATCGGCCGAGAGTTCCCAGTTGGAATAATCGGGCCGGCCGTAGGGCGTGGAGTCCGTGTGGCCTTCGATCGCGATCTTGTTGGGGAGTTTCATCAGTTCGCCGGCGAGCACTTTCAGCAGCTCGCCTCCCGCTGGAGTGGGGGCAGGATTTCCGGTCTCGAAGAACAGCCCGCGCTTGGTCTCCAGCAGATCGATGCGCAGCCCTTCGGCCGTCATAGTCATCTTGATCTGATTCTGCATGTCCTTGAACGCAGGGATCTGCTTCATGGCTTGCTCGATCTTGTCCTTGATCTCCTTCAATTGCTTTTCGGAGAGCGTCAAGGTCTCGCCGTTGCCGGCGGTGGTAGAGCCCACCTGGTGTCCTTTGCCGGTGGGGTCCTGAAAATAGCCGCCGACGGCCTTTTGAACTTTTTCGCTGGCGCTCAGTAGCCAAAGAACGATGAAGAGCGCCATCATGGCCGTCACGAAGTCGGCATAAGCGACTTTCCACGCTCCGCCATGCTCGTCGTCATGGTGCTCGGCCTTTTTGTGAATGATGATGATGGGCGCGAGGCCCTTCTTCGCGCTCAAGCGGCGGCCTCGGCGGGAGCCCCCGCGGGTTTCCGGCACGCTTTATCCATTTCCTGGAAGGTCGGCCTGACGTGATGAGGGATGGCGCGGCGCGCGGCTTCGAGCGCCAGGATCGGCGGTACGCCCTTCATGAATGCCAGCAATCCCATGCGAAGGCACAGGAAATATTCGCTCTCGGCATTGGTTTGTTTCTTGATGTTGGCGGCCATGGGGCCGAGAAATCCGTAGCAGAGCAGAATGCCGAGGAATGTTCCCACCAGCGCCGCGGCGACTTTGTGCCCGATCTCTTCGGGCGGCCCGCCCAGTGCGCTCATGGTGATTACGACGCCCAGAACGGCCGCCACAATTCCCAATCCCGGGAGGCTGTCGGCCATGGTAGAGATGGCTGCCGCGGGCAGGAGAGCTTGCTTGTGCAGGACTTCCAGATCGGTCTCCATGATCTGGTCCAGGTCATGAACTTCGACGCCGCCCGCCAGCAGCGTTCGCATGGTGTCGCAAAAGAAGTGCATGGCTTCTTTGTCCTTTGCGAAGGACGGATGGCGCTTGAAGAGGGCGCTTTTGTCGGGTTCGTCGAGGTCGGTTTCAAGTGCCGTGATGCCGTTCTTGCGGGAGGTGCCAAAGAAGTCGTTTAAAAAGCGCAGGGTATCCAGGTAAGTGGTTGAGCCGTAATGGCCGCCCTTGAACACGGACAAGATACTGGTGATGATCGACTTCAGAATGTAAGGCGGATTACCAATGAGCACGGTGCCAATGGCCGCGCCGCCGATAATGATCAGCTCGGCGGGCTGCATGAGAACCAAAAGGTTCCCTTTTTCCATGAGATAGCCACCGGCGATACAGCCGAGGACGACGAGGATACCGATAATCGGAAACACCGGAAGATTCTCCCAATAGGAACAGTTTTAGGATTTAGCTTGCTTTGAATTGATCGGCCGGTGGGGGTTAGTACTGTAGATGTGGTAGCGGGTGAGAATATTGGGGAGAAGTGAGAGGTCTGCCCTTCCGCAGCCCTACTGCCAAGCCGCGATCTTCTCCCAGGGACGATACTCCTCGATACGGTGCGGCTTAGCTTGATAGCTCCGCCGATCGCGGGCCTCGAGTTTTGATATTCATTACATAAGCGCCGTAGATTTTAGGACCGTCTCCAGTCCCGTGCCTCGCTACCGAGAGAATAGGCGGGAGAATCAGCCTAACGGCCTGGACATCGGTGAGGAAGGCTGAAGGATATCACGACGTTTGATCCCTAAAGCCCACGTCGAGGCATTTGCCCACTTCGCGCAATCATCCCGCCTGATTCCGAATTGTGCTGGCGAACCCGCGCGCGCCTGGCTGCCAATCCCTAAGCCCCAATCCCCACCTCGGTAACCGAGCCATTCTTCGAAACGCCCTCGATACGACTGATATAATGACCGTCGCTGGGAGGCAAGATGAAAAAGTTGTTCTGGATGGTTCCCGCTGGTGTGTTGATCGCCGGCGCGGGCTGGATTTTACAAGCCGCCGGAGGCAAGAGCGACAAGATCGATACTAAGGATCTGGTCACCGGCCAGCAGGCGTTTCGCCGATTATCGAACGGAAAAGCCCGGGCTGTTCCACAAGATCACCGCCGCCGATCTTCCGAAGCCCTACGCCACCAAATCGAGCCAGAATTTCCCGAGAGTGGTGGCCAAGCCCGAAAACATGTGGCCCATGGCGCCGGCCGGTTTCAAGGTGGAGCTGTATACGCATGAAGGGCTCACCGAGCCGCGCCAGATTCGCATGGCGCCCAATGGCGATTTCTTCGTGGCCGACAGCATGCCGGGCGAAATCAAAGTTTTCCGCGGCCGCAGCGCCGATGGCAAGCCCGAGCAGGTTTCCACTTTCGCCACCGGTCTGAAGCGGCCGTTCGGCATCGCGTTTTATCCGGTCGGGCGACAATCCGCAATGGGTTTACATCGGCAACACGGATTCGGTGGTTCGCTTTCCGTATCACAATCGGCGATTTGAAGGCGACCGGACCGGCGCAAACGATCATCCCGGAGGTTCCCACCGGCGGCTTCCATTGGACGCGTGACGTGGTGTTTTCCAAAGACGGCAAGCGTATGTTCGTGGCGGTGGGTTCGGGCTCGAACGTGGATGATCCCGACACGCATCCCAAGGAATTGCATCGCGCCGACATTCTGGAATACACGCCGGATGGCAAGTTCGTGCAAATTTACGGCGTCGGGCATCCGCAATCCCGTGGGCCTGGCGGTGAATCCGCAGACCGGCGAGCTGTGGTGCTCGGTGAACGAGCGCGACGAGCTCGGCGACAACCTGGTGCCGGATTACATCACGCACGTGAAAGAGGGCGGCTTCTACGGCTGGCCCTGGTATTACATGGGCGCGCAATCAGGATCCGCGGCTGGAAGGCAAGCATCCCGAGCTCAAGGACAAAGTGATTGTGCCGGATGTCCTGATGCAGCCGCACAACGCGTCGCTCGGGATCACGTTCTATGAAGGCAAGCAATTTCCCAAGGAATACCGCGGCGATCTGTTCGGCGCCGAGCATGGATCCTGGAACCGCTCCGCGCGCGCGGGCTACGAGATCGTGCGCGTTCCGCTGGAGAACGGCCATGCCAGCGGCGTCTACGAAGATTTCGTCACTGGATTCGTCACGCCGGAAGGCAATGCCTGGGGCCGTCCCGTGGCGGTAGTGGTGGCAAAAGATGGCTCGCTGTATTTCACCGACGACGGCTATAAAGCTATCTGGCGCGTGAGCTACACGGGCAAGTAAACGACAATAGGAGAAACGGACACATGCGATCTTGCACCATTTTTGCGGCCGCCCTGGCGCTCACCGCCGGCGCCGCTTTCGCGCAGAATAAAGGCGGCGGAGGCGGGATTCCTGTCGCCGCTCAAAATCACGGTGTCGGGCTATAGCGACGGCGGCGACATTCCGGAGAAGTATACCTGCGCCGCCAAGCCGCCCGGAGGCTCGCCGCAGATCGAGTGGAGCGGCGCGCCCGCCGGCACCATGAGTCCTTCGCTCTGATCTTCCACGATGGCGACGTGCATCCCGGCAAGTCGTTCGACGACGTGACGCACTGGATCGCCTGGAACATTCCGGCCAGCTCCACCAGCTTACCCGCCGATCAAAAGCCGCGAAGCCGATATGCCCGATGGCATGCATGCAGGGCGTGAACATCGCGCGCAGAAACGGCTACATGGGCCCTTGCCCGCCGCCCGGCCTGCCGCATCACTACACGCTGGAAATGTACGCGCTCGATTCGAAGCTCGAAATGCCGGCCACGTCCAATCGCGATGAACTGGAAAAAGCGCATGAGCGGCCATATCCTGGCGAGCGGCGTTTATATCGGGCTGTTCCACGGTAGTGCCATGTCTGAAGATCCACGCCGGACTGAATCGTCCAGACGGGCAGTGATCGTGTAGCGCGGCGATTATTCCAGTCGCCGCGCTCAGCGCTGCCGCACAGTCCCAGTCCGCGCTTTCCTCCGACCAGCTTCGCATTGCTGGCGGCGTTTGTCGACCGCATCATCCCCAAAGACGACCTGGGGCCCAGCGCGTCGGAGAGCGGCGTGACGGAATACATCAACCGCGCGCTCGGCGATTATCTGGCGGCCGAGAAACCCGCGTTCATCGAAGGTCTGGAAGCGACGGATGCCTTCGCGCGCCGCTCGCAGGATCGGCCTTTCATCGAGTTATCGCCGGACAAGCAGGACGCTGTGCTCACTGCCATGGAGAGCGGACATCGGCCGAGGGCTTCGCGAATGCCCGCGCGTTTTTCAATCGCGCGCGGCGGCTGACGCTGGAAGGCATGTTCGGCGATCCTTACTACGGCGGCAACAGGAATTTCGCCGGCTGGGATTTGATCCGATATCCCGGGGCCGCGCCTGGCCACTTCGCCAGACGAGCAGAAGATGGGCGTGGAGATCAAGCCGTACCATCATTCCGCTTACGGCGCCGCGGGAGAAAATCATGGCCATTAATCTGAAGCCGGTGGATGTGGCCGTGGTGGGATTGGGCGCGGCGGGCGGCGTGGCGGTGCTGCCGCTGGCGCGCGCTGGATTGAAAGTAGCCGGCATCGAAGCCGGGACGTGGATGGATCCGGTGAAAGATTTCAAGCCGGACGAAATTCACAACAACGTGCGCGGCCTGGTGACCACCGTTCCCAAGGCCAAGAAGGAAATCCCGACGTTTCGCACCAGTCCCGACGCCAAGGCGCGGCAAGCGGCGGCGCATCCGATGATGAACGCGGTCGGCGGCACGTCGATCCACTATCACGCGCAGAGCTGGCGGCTGAAGCCGTGGGATTTCAAGACGCGCTCGGAAACGATCAAGCGCTACGGCGCGAGCTTGCTTCCGAAAGGTTCCACGCTCGAAGATTGGCCGGTCAGCTACGACGAACTGGAGCCGTATTACGACATCGTCGAGCACGAGGTCGGAGTTTCGGGCAAGGCCGGGCAATATTCAAGGCAAGCTCGATCCGGCGGGCAACGTTTACGAAGGCCCGCGCCAGCGCGAATATCCCATGCCGCCGCTGCGCACCTGCGATTATCTGGATCATGATGCACAAAGCCGCGCGATCGCTCGGCTGGAAGCCGTTTCACGCGCCCGCCGCCATCAATTCGCAGCCGTATCGCGGGCGGCCGGCCTGCGCGTATCACGGCTATTGCGATCGCGGCGGATGCCATGTCCGCGCGAAGAACTCGACCTGCTTCACCACCATTCCCGACGGCGCAGAAGACCAAGAACCTGACGGTGTTCGATGGCGCGCAGGTGACGCGCATCGTGGCCGACAACAACGGCAAGGTCACCGGCGTACTCTACATTCGCGACGGCAAGGAATATTTTCAGCCGGCCAAAGTTGTGCTGGTGGGTTCGTACACTTACGAAAACACGCGCCTGCTGCTGCTATCGAAATCCAAGGCGTATCCGAACGGCCTTTCGAACAATCACGGCCAGGTGGGCAAGCATTATTTCGGGCATTGGGACGCGCAGGCGGGCGTGGGCGTGACGGCGCTGTTCCCGCAGGACATCAACATCTGGTACGGCGCGATGCTTTCGCAAGGCGTGGTGGTGGACGAATGGGCCGACGATACGTTCGATCATTCCGGCCTCGGATTCATCGGCGGCGCGAGCCTGTGCGCGTTCACGGAGAAGCATCCCATCGCGGCAGCCAGCATGAGCACGTTCGGCCGCGCGCCCGCGTGGGGATCGAAGTGGAAGACAGTTCGTGCACGAAAACGCCGGCGCGCTGGACCTCGGCGCTATCTGCAGACCAACAGCTTCCCGTACGAGAACACGTATCTCGATCTGGATCCCGAGGTGAAAGATCCGCTGGGCGATCCGGTGTGCCGCGTCACCAGCGGTCCCAAGGAAAACGAGACGCGCGCGGCCCTGCACGCGCAGGACAAGATGGAAGAATGGTTCCGCGCGGCGGGCGCCATTGAAGTGGTCAAAGGACGGCCGTTCGGGCCCGCGCTATCCACGCACACCTACGGCGGAACGCGCATGGGCGATAATCCCGATACCAACGTGGTGGATCGCTGGGGATTCTCGCATGAAGCGCCGAACCTCGGGATGCTGGGCGGCTCGGTGTTCGGCACCAGCGGCGCGCGCAATCCCACGCTCACCATGCAAGCGCTGGCCTGGCGCACGCGCCGAGCATCTGGCGAAAAACTGGAAATCGATCGCGGGCTAGCTGGAAAGCGCCAGGCATCGACAAGAGTGTCGATGCGGCACGCCGAGGGCGTGCGCCACAGCGTAGCCCAGCGGAACGCGCGTTTCAGGACAGCAATGGGGCGGTTACCTGCCGCCGAGTTCGCTCAGCACCAGCTTGGCGTTGCGCGATGCCTGATCCTGCATCGGGATTGCTGATGGCGGCGGACTGCTGGAAGAATTGCATGCCCTGACGCATCTGGCCGCGGTCGCCGATGGCTTTGCCCAAGCTGTAGTTGGCCAACCCCAGATAGAAGAGGCACATCCCACGGAGCTGCTCGTTGCCCTTTGAGCATCGGCAGGGCGACGCGCAGCGACTTGTTGGCGGGGCCGTACTTTCCTTCCAGGCTGTAGCCCACGCCGACGTACCAATGCGCCCTGCCGATGATGTCGTCCTTCTTCGGTGGCCCATTCGGCGTCGCTCATGCCCTCTTCCTTGGTCCGGCCGTTGATGGCTTCGAGCGCCTTGTCGCCGTAGGTAATCATGCCGGCGCCCTTCTGCGCGCGCATCGAACAATCGGCGGCAAAGAGCATGGCTTCGGCGTTCTTGGATGCGCCCGCGGACATTCTTTCGGCGGCGGGGCAGGCCTTCGCTCCTTCACCGGCCTTTTCCAGCGTCCGCGAAATAAGTTACCGGAGACCAGCGGCAAGATACTGGCTCTTGGGATTCTGCTTGATCATCTGATCCACCAGATCCACCACTTCCTTGGGCTGCGCCTTCAGCGCGACGCACGTACAGGCGCGTATTCGGAATACTCGTCCACTTCCTTGGCGTACTCCAGTTGATGCTTTTCGTCGTCATCGGCAGGGGCTTTCGTCGGACGCGATGATCTTCTGCGCGGCCTCCGCCGTCCGCGCCGACCACTTCTCCGCCGCCGGAATGTCGCCCTTGGCCACCGCGGCCTTCAGGGCGTAATAGGCGACATCCATGTCGGGGCCATTGGCGTATGGCCATGTCGGCCACTTGGAGAACCTTGTCATAATTTTTCTGCGCCAGCAGCGCCGACTCCAATTGCGCGGACACCCATCCCGCCGCCTCGTGCTTGGGATACTTGGCGAGAAAATCCTCGAGATATCGAAATCTTGCGGGCGTCGTCTGTTTCCTGGGCGAGCGACTGCAGCAACTGCCCTTCGGGCGTGCTCGCGTTAATCGTAAAGTTTTGCTTTTCTTGCGCGAGAACCGGTGACACGCAGGGCAGAGCCAGCAAGACCAAGCCGGCGAGATAACTTTTCATGAACAAGCTCCTATCGGTGGAAATTTACCATACTCGGGGGTTCGATGGTGCAATGCCGCCGCTTTCATTCCGTCGCTTCGCGGTCGCCACGGCGCAAGTACGCGTCATCCTTCGCCAGCCAATCCTTGCGGATGGGTGAGAAAACGTCCAGATCGAGCGTGTCCTCCAGCGCCACGGCGCGATGCGGAACATAGGACGGAATACGCAGCACCTCGCCTTTGCGCACCACTACCTGTTTGCCTTCCAACTCAAACTTTAGCGCACCTTCCAGAATGTAGGTCACTTGCTCGCTTTCGTGCTGATGCTCGGGCACTACGGCATCCTTCTTCAAGAAGACCTGAGCGATCATGGCTTTTTCGCCGCTGATAATTTTGCGCGAGATCATGTCGCTCATGACCTCCAGTGGGACCGAGTCCCAAGTGAAATGTTCCATAGAGAGATCCATTGTACAGCGAGAGCCGGCTTCTTTACGGAGTTAGGGTGACGGTGAAGGGAATGGGAACGGGGGCGCCGGCGCTGTTTACGATTTTCAGAGGCTGGTAGGACAGCGGCGTTACCTGCATCGTTTTTCCGTCGATGTCCACTTCCAGAAAATGATTCTGTTCGGCCCAGGCCTGAATGTGTGCGCGCTGCATATGTTTTTGCACGTTGCCGCGCCGCAGCTCGCCGCCGGCGCCGCTGACGAAGAAGCGAATTCCGCCAGTAGCGGGGCTGACTTCGCTGGCCTGGAAGTTATGCTCGTGGCCGGAAAACACCACTTTGACTCCGCTGCTGGTGAACAGCGCGAACCAGTGGCGAAGCTGCTGCAGGCTGGGAGGATGATCGGGTCCGGCGGTGAACATAGGATGGTGGAAGTAGGGAATCACCCACAGCGGATGCGGCTTCGAAAATTCGGACTGCATCCAGTGGAACTGCGGGCTGTCTTCCAAATAGTTGGCCTGGGATGCTCCCGATACGGTGTTGCTGGTGCTGTCGAGCGCGAAGAACTGGGCCAGGCCGCCATAGGTGAAGTCGTAATAGCGGGCGGGCTTGTTTTGCGGAAACGGGAAATTGTCCAGGATGGCCGCCAGATCGCGATGGCGCTCGGACTCGTTGCCGTCGTGATTGCCAAGCGCTGGAAAGAAAGGAATGCTCGCGAGCAGCGGCTGATAGGGCTGGAAAAATTTCGAGCCCCAGTCTTCGTCGCTGGAGCCGGTGTGGCCAAAGCCGAAGCCCAGCCCGCGAACATCTCCGTAGACGTTATCGCCCACGCTCAGCAGAAAGCGGACAGGGTTACTGGTGCCGGCGCGGCGCTGGAACTCCTGCCACATAGCGCGCGCGATGTTGTATTCGGGCGCTTTGCCGTCGCCGAAGTCGCCCACCACGAAAAAGGTGAGCCTCTGGGATTGGACGGCCCAGGTTCGGACTTCGCCTTCGCCCAGCGACATCCCATGCAGGGAGACAGTGTACTTGTAGGAATGGTCGGGCTTCAGATCGCCCACCGTGATGGAATTGCCGACTGAGATTAGCTTGCGATTCGCAATTTCAACGGTAGCGTCGCCGAAGGAAGGCGACGACCGGCCGATGGTGTTTTCGCCCGGATGTGGTGCCCCACCCCAACTGGACGTAGTCCGGCCCCAGATCCATCACATAGGTGTAGAACTTCTGGGCGTGGAGAGGAAGCGCAAACGCCGCTTGAAACGCGCAAGCGACCACCAGCGGCGCGAAGATGCGCTTCCACACCCGCCCAGTCCTTACTGCTGTTTGGCTCCGGTTTCTTTGGCCAGGCGAACCTTGGCGTCTTCCAGCTTCTTTTGAACCTTCGCGAGCTCCCCGTGATCCATGTCGCTGGGCGGGCCGGCCTGGAACTCGCGAACCGAGCTTTGCCATTGAGCGATGGCTTCGCGGATTTTGCCTTCGCGGAAGTAAACTTCGGCCAGATGGTCATGCACGGTGGGGTCGCGCGACATGTAGCGCAACGCTTCCCGCAGCTTGTCTTCGGCCTCGGGCAGCTTATTCAAGCGGAAATAGACCCATCCCAGGCTGTCCAGGTACGCGCCGCTGGTAGGCGCGTGCGACACTGCTTTGCTGACCAGATCGCGCGCTTCGTCCAGGCGCTCGTTGCGGTCCGCCAGCATATAGCCGAGGTAGTTGAGAGCGGCGTCATTGTCCGGATTCATGTCCAGCACCTTGCGAAATTCCGCCTCGGCCGCCGAATAGTTCTTCATGCGCTCGTACATCGCGCCGCGGCGGAACGCTACATCTTGCTTCTCCTGGCTGGTTTGGGACAGGGCACCGGCGGCATCCAACACCTTGGCCATTTCGTTGAAGTTCTTCGCCTTCTCATAAATGTCGGCCAGGTTCAGATCCACTTCGCGATCGTTCTTGCCGTTCATCAGCCGTCGGGCTTCGGCGGCGGCGGCATCGGTCTTTCCCATGTCAGACAGCACAGATGCGCGCGTGTCGGACACGACGCGATCCTTGGGAAACTTCTTGACGGCCGTGTCGGCCTCAGCCTCAGCCTTGGGATAATCCTTGGCTTCGCGATAGGTCTCGATGATTTCGGCTTCCGCGCGCGCCGCGCCGTCCGGGTCAAGATCGGCCAGCTGGCGGAAGGTGTCAACCGCGGGGCCGTATTGCTCGACAGTCCGCTCCAAGTCGCCCAGGTTCGAGAGCAGGAAACTCCGGCTGCTCTTTTCCGACGCGCTATAGCTCTTCTTGACGGTGGCATCCAGGATGCCTTTTAAGGCTTTGATCGCATCCGGAATTTTGCCTTCCGCTTCCAGCAAATTCACGTCGTTGTACTGGACTTCCAGATCGTTCGGATCGATATCCTTGGCTTTGTCCGCGGCTTCGCGAGCTTTGGCGAAATCCATTTTTTGACGGTAGATCTGGGATATACGCAGCTCCGCCTTGATGTCTTTCGGATCTTCGGCTGCCTCTTCCTGATACAGCTTCAGTGCGTCGTCCAACTGGTTGGAAAGCAGCAAATCTTCGGCCAAGGCCTGCTTCAACTCGGTATTCCCAGGTTGCTGGTCCAGCGCGCGGCGCAGCATTTCCGCTGCGAGTGAATAATCCTTCAACTGCTCATACACGCTGGCCAGGCTGGTAAGGCTGCGGGGCGTGGGGTCCTTGTCCGCCACTTTGCGGAGCATCTCCGCCGCGGCTTTGTTATCGCCCAGATCGGCATAAACAGTGGCCAAGCCCGTCATGGCGTCTTCGTTGCTGGCATCCAGCTCCAGCGCTTTCTTGTAGGCGGCCATCGCTTCGGTGGAGTTCATGAGCGCCTTCTGCAGGCGGCCCAGCATGATCCAACTGTCCACGTCCTTGGGATCGGCTTCGGTGATTTTCTGGTATTGCTCAACAGCCTTCTTCACCATGTCGGGATCAATCTGGTTGGTCTGAGAATCGCCGATCAGGTGGGTGTAGATGCGCGCCAGCAGCCGGCGCGAGTTCAAATCGTTGGGGTTCTGTTTGAGCGCGTCTTCGGCGTCCAGCACCGCTTCCCTCAGCCGGCCGGATTGGATGTATAAGTCCGAGAGTTCTTCGGCGATAAAGGTGGCGCTGGGATCGGCTTTGAGAGCCGCGCGGTAGGCGTCCGCGGCCTTGCTGAAGTATTCGCCGCGATTGCCGTAGGCCGCCGCCAGTTCTGCATACAGGTGGCCGAGGGAGTATTCGTAATACGCGGTCGCTTTGTCAGGTTGTCCCGAAGTTGCCGTGGGGGCGGGAGCAGGAGCTTTTTGGGCGAAGGCAGCTTGTTGCGTGAAGGCCACGGAAGCTACCAACAGAAAACAGGGGAGGCTTGCCAACCGGCGCGTTGGAATCATCAAAAGGGGCTCTCTTTCCCATACCCGGATCGCTTGATCCAGGGACAGACTTCTTCGCTTTTAAGTATAACCCCGAACTTTGGATGGGGTCGCAGAAGCCGGCGGCCTATCGCCCCAGGCCGATTACAAGCAGAACCGCAGCGATGAGCAAGCCTGCACCTGTTCCGAGAATCAAATCATCAAACGCCGCGATCTGCGTGCCTTCGGCCTTATATACGAGAAGGAAATAGAAACACCAGCCCACGAGAATGACGCCCAAGATGAAAATGCCGAACATCGCGGAGATAGATCGAAGAGCGGCGGGGATCCTGCTGGTGCGGCGCAGCGGGGGCTGCTGGTCGAGCGGGACGAGAAAGAGGTACCCGCAGTCGCAGGTTTTCGCGCCAGCCGGCGATTCGAGCCTGCAGTGCGGACAAGTCAACAGGCCCGAGTTTAACAGGAAGAGGCAGGGCCGGCATCGCATCAATCGCGTATCAATCAATCGCGTATCATTAGGGTTCGCGCTCAGTTTGACTGGCGTATCTGCAACGATGGCTTCCAGAAAAGCAATCACCTATCAAGATGCGGGAGTCAGCATCGACGAAGCGGACCGCGCGGTGGCGCTGATCCGCAAGCATGCGCGCGGCACGTTCACGCGCTCCGTTTTGACCGACATCGGCAGCTTCGGCGGAGGCTACCTGCTGGCCGGATGGAAGAATCCGGTACTGGTGAGTTCGGCTGACGGCGTGGGGACCAAAGTAAAGATCGCATTCCTGACAGGCCGGCATAACACCATCGGCGAAGATTTGGTGAATCATTGTGTGAACGACATCGCGGTGCAAGGCGCGGCGCCGCTGTTTTTTCTGGATTATTTCGCTGTAGGGAAGCTGGATGCGGAAGTCGCGGGGCAGGTGATCGAGGGCGTCGGCGCGAGGCTGCCGCGCGAATGGCTGCGCGCTGATCGGCGGCGAGACGGCGGAAATGCCGGGGCTGTATCAGGAAGGCGAGTACGACCTGGCGGGTTTTATTGTGGGCGCCGTGGAGCGCAAGCAGATGCTGACCGGCGCGTCGATTCGCGCGGGCGATGTGCTGCTGGGCTTGCCATCGAACGGGCTGCACACCAACGGATATTCGCTGGCGCGCAAGCTGCTGTTCGAGACAGCGCGGCGTCCGCTCACGGATGCCTTGGCCGATGAACTGCTGAAGGTGCATCGCAGCTACCTGAAGCCGATCCGCGTGTTGATCGATGCACGTTTTCTCAAGGGCGCGGCGCACATTACCGGCGGCGGCATCACCGACAATACTCCGCGGATTTTACCGAAGGGCTTGGCCGCGCGCGTGGATGTCTCCAGTTGGACCATTCCGCCATTCTTTGAGGAGTTGCGCGCAATCGGCAACCTGGATGTGGCCGACTACCGGCGGACGTTCAACCTGGGGGTCGGGATGATCCTGGTGATCGCGAAGCGCAACCTGGGAAAGGCACGCGCGCTGTTGAGCACGATGGGCGAGGCGTGCTTCCAGATGGGCGAGGTGGTGGAATCGCGCGGCCCGCGCGTGGAGTATGTGTGAAGCGGCTGGGCATCCTGCTTTCCGGCCGGGGCTCGAATTTCGAAGCGATCGCGCGAAACATCGAGCGCGGCAAGCTGAATGCGGAGATCGTGGTGGCGATATCCAATTGTGCGGGGGCTCGCGGGATCGAGATCGCGCGGGAGCGCGGCTTGCCGGCGGTGGTGCTGCCTTCCCAAGGCATTCCGCGCGAGGAGTATGACCGGCGCATGGTGGCTGAACTTCAGAACCGCGGCGTGGAACTGGTCTGCCTGGCTGGTTTCATGCGGCTGCTGACCGCCGAGTTTTGCCGGGCCTTTCCACTGCGCGCGCTGAATATCCATCCGTCCTTGTTGCCGGCGTTTCCGGGCTTGGATGCGCAGAAGCAAGCGCTGGAATCATGGCGCCAAGATCAGCGGATGCACCGTGCATTTTGTCGACGAGCAGTTGGATGCTGGCCCGATTATTTTGCAGGCCGCCGTACCGGTTCTGGATGACGACACAGAACAGACGCTGGCCGCGCGGATTCTTGTCGAAGAGCACCGTATTTACAGCGAGGCCATCGGGATGGTTCTGTCGGAGCGCTGGCGCATGGAGGGCCGGCGCGTGATGGCGGGGTAACGAAGTGAGAAGGCTCGGCCGCGCACTGCTTCCCACCTGCCGCTACCTGATGCAAACCGAAGTGCATGTGTTCGCATTCTCGGTGTCGGCTGGATTGCTGCTGTCCTTCTTTCCGTTTCTCACGGTGATGCTTTCGATCTGCCGGTACGTTCTGAAATGGCGGGCCGGCGTGAGCGCTGTTTACTTTGCGTTGGACGACTATTTCCCGGACGCCTTCGGACAATTCATCCGGCGCAATTTCGAAGTCACCGTAGCGTCGCGCGGGCCGGTTCAGGTGATTTCGCTGGTGCTGTTGTTTTTCACCGCCAGCGGAATCTTTGAGCCGCTGGAGGTGGCGTTGAATCGCGTTTGGAATTGCCCGAAGAACCGGAACTACTTCAAAAATCAGCTGGTGAGCCTGGGACTGATCTTCGCATGCGGCGCGCTGATGCTCTTTTCGACCACACTAACAGCCTTAAACAACGAGTACCTGACCGGCATCAAGATTCGGCAGACGGCGCCGGTGGCGAACCTGATCGGGCTGCTGATGTTCAAGGCAGCAGCCGTTCCGATGTCGATGCTGGTACTGTTTCTGATTTACTGGCTGCTGCCGAATTGCAAAATCAAGCCTGCACGTATTGCTCCGGCGGCCATCATCGTCGGGCTTTTGCTGGAAGCCCTGAAGTACATCAATCTGTGGACCTGGCCGTTTCTCCGGGCCAAGTTACAGTCCGAATACGGGCCTTTCTATTACACGGTGACCATTATTTTGTGGGGATTTGCGGCGGCGCTGGTGGTGCTGGCCGGGGCGGAGTGGACGGCGCGGCGATCGCAAGCGGCGGCCAGCGAGAGTGACCGGCTTAGGGTCACTTAACCGGGCGTCGTATTACGGAGCACCTTGTCAACCTGGGAATTCTACTTATGCGAAAAAGGACCAACTTCCTATTGCGGCAAGCGTACCAAAGTCCCAGACTGAGTCTTCACCAATCATGCAGTCCGTATCCGTTCTGTCCACACACAAATCTGAAGGTGCGCTGAAACAAGACGCACCGAAGGGCCTGGAACTTCTTTCACGATCTCAGAGCGGGGCGCCGGAAGAGGACTCTGAAAACGCGAGCGTCGTACCGCCTGTGCCCGAGACGCTGCAAGAAACCGGCCTGGCCGAATCCACACTCCAGCAGCTCATCTTGAAGTTGTTGTACGCGCGGGGCGACATGCTGGGCCGGGAATTGTCGGAGGCGCTGGGGCTCAAGTTCAGCCTGATTGAAGGGACCATCGATTTTTTTAAACAGCAGCATTTCATTCAGGCCAAAAAGTCGCTCGGGATGGGCAACAGCACGGTGCTGTTCGCGCTGACCGAGACCGGGCGGAACTCCGCGCGCGAGTGCATGGAGAGCAACCAGTACGCGGGCCTGGCGCCCGTTCCGTTGCATCAATACACGCAAATCGTTCGAAGGCAGCGGCGCGCCGATGGCTGGCTCACGCCGGACGCCCTGCAGCAGGCTTATCGGCGGATGGTGGTGACGCCGCGGGTTCTGGCGCAGATCGGCCCGGCGGTGAGCTCGGGAAACTCGTTCCTGATTTATGGCCAGCCGGGGAACGGGAAAACGTTTCTGGCCGAAGCGCTGATGAACGTGGACGATTCGTGCGTGTACGTCCCGCATGCGCTGGATTGTCAGGGCACCATCGTTCAGGTATTCGATCCGCTGTATCACCAGCGCGTGGATGATACCGAAGAGCAGTCGGTATTCAGCGCCGGGCCGCAACATGATCGCCGCTGGATCAAGTGCCGGCGGCCGTTCATCGTCACGGGCGGCGAGCTGACGCTGGAAATGCTGGATCTGAATTTCAACTCGACGTCGAAGATTTACGACGCGCCGTATCAGTTGAAGGCGAACAACGGGATTTATCTGATCGACGATTTCGGCCGGCAGCAGTGTACGCCGGCAGAGGTGCTGAACCGCTGGATCGTGCCCATGGAACGCCGCGTGGATTACTTGAAATTCAACAGCGGCGGCAAGATTACCGTTCCGTTCGAGGCGTTTTTGATTTTTTCCACCAATCTGAATCCGGAACAATTGGGCGATGAAGCGTTTCTGCGCCGCATTCAATACAAGATGCTGCTGCGCAGCCCGGACGAGCACGAGTTCACGCACGATTTTCCGCCGTTTCTGCGAATCGCAGAAGCCTGGCGCATCCCGACGGGCTGATCGCGCGCTTCATCGAGAAGCACTATCGCAAAGCACGGCGGCCGTTTCGGCGCTGCCATCCGCGCGATATTCTCTCCCACGCCATCGACTTGATCCATTTCGAGAAGCTGCCGTTTGAATTGACGGACGATCTGATGGATCGCGCGTTCGAGAGCTGCTTTCTGGAAGAGACCGGCGACTAGAAGATCAGATCGACGTTTCCGCCCGAGAGGATCACGCCGATTTTGTGAATGCCGGGCGGCAACTGTTTCGTGCATGACGGCCGCGGCTGAAGCGGCGCCGCTCGGTTCCACCAAGATCTTCATGCGCGTGAGCAGGAAGTTCATGGCTTCGCGAATCTCGGCATCGCTCACCAGGAAGATGTCTTCGACGTGCTTTTGAATGATGGGAAAGGTGAGTGCGCCGGGTTTGGTAGCGCGCAGCCCGTCGGCGATCGTTTCGGGCATGGGGATGGAGACGCGCTGGCCGGCGCGCAATGACAGTAGTGTGTCGTTGCCCTGCTCCGGCTCGACGCCGAAGATACTAATGCCGGGGCGAATCGCATGGGCCGCGATGGAACTGCCGGAGATCAATCCGCCGCCGCCGATCGGGACCACCAGCGCGTCGAGATCGGGAACTTCGTCGAGAAATTCCAAGGCCGCGGTGCCCTGGCCGGTGATGGTCCAGGGATGATCGTAGGGAGGAACAACGGTAGCGCCGGTTTCTTGCGCGATTCTGAGCGCGATGGCTTCGCGATCTTCGGTGGCGCGATCGTAAGTGACGATTCGGGCGCCATGGGCACGGGTGGCCGCAAGCTTGGACGCAGGCGCATCGGCGGGCATCACGATGGTGGCCGCAATGCCACGCGACTCGGCGGCGATGGCGACCGCCTGCCCATGATTGCCGGACGAATACGTGATCACGCCGCGCGGCAAGTCGTCCGTTGGGAATCGACAGGATGAAGTTGGACGCGCCGCGGATCTTGAACGCGCCGCCGCGCTGGAAATTTTCGCACTTGAAGAAGACGCTGCGCGCCGGCCAACGCATCGAAGGTGCGTGACGTGAAGACCGGCGTGCGATGCACGATGCGCGCGCGTGCGCTCGGCCGCGGCTTGAATATCGGAGAGCTCGAATGGCTGCCATGGAACGCGGTCTAATAGCCCGCTTGTTTGTCGACCATGATATTCCAGCGGCTGCCCGTTGCGGAAACGCTCGAAATTTTCGATGAACTGGTTCACCGCCAGCTCCATCCAGCCGATGGTGTGGTCGGCGCAGTGCGGCGAGAGCAGAACGTTCTCCATGCGATAAAACGGATGGTCCGGCGGGAAGCGGCTCCTTTTCGAAAACGTCCAGCGCGGCGCCGCGAATCATGGCTTGGTTGAGCGCGGAGATCAGCGCCGGTTCGTCCACCACCGCGCCGCGGCCGACGTTGATGAATACCGCGGAGTCCTTCATGAAATGGAACTCGCTGCGGCCGAGCATGCCTTGTGTTTCGGACGTGAGCGGCGCAGCGGCGAACACGTAATCGGAGAGGCTCGAGCATTTCGTGCAGTTGCTCGCGCGCGAAGGAGCGCTCCATTAGCGGATCATCTCCTCGGAAGGAGTGCGGCGGCGAAGAGCCAGCACCTTCATGCCGAGCGCGTGGGCCAGGCGCGCCATTTCCCGGCCGATGCCGCCGTAGCCGATCACGCCGAGCGTTTGGCCGCGCAGAAAGGCCACGTCGAATTGCTCCCAGCGCGCCGCTTCCTGCTGGCGGATCAGCCGGCGAAGATCTTTCGCGAAATAAAGCATGGCGGCGATGGCGAATTCGGCCAGCGCGGGACCAAACACGCCGCGGCCGTTGGTTAACGGGACGGGGCTTGCGATCAGTTCGGGCGACAGAACTTTCTCCACGCCCGCCGACAAGGCGTGAATCCACTTCACACGCTCGGCGAGCGGCAGGATGGCTGCGAGCTCGGAGCCATCGTGAAATCCGTTGAGGATCACATCGGCCTCGGGCGCGTGCTGCTTCAGGACTTCGAGATCGTTTCGCTGGTGAACACGGTGACGGGCTGCGGGAGATCGTCCAGGAAGCGCAGAAACGGATATTGCGGGCTGGAAATGACGAGAAGCGTGATGGAGTCCATGAAACCAGGAAGATAACACAGTAGCGAGGCTGATAAGATCGTGGCGTGGCGGCTCCAGATCTGCTTCAACCCAATTGCGCGACTTGCCGGCGGTAGACCAGGTGCTGGCGTGCACTCGGCCATTTGGAAGGGCGTTTCCCGCGGCGGCTGATCGTCGAAGAAGTGCGCCGCGTGCTCGAAAAAGCGCGTGAAGAGATCCGCGCCGGGACGTCACGCGCAAGCTCCGCGCCGATCGCAGAAGCGCGTGGAGCGCAATCTGGCGAAGCTGGAAGCGCCGTCGCTGCGCCGCGTGATCAATGCCACCGGCGTGGTTCTGCACACCAACCTCGGGCCGCGCTCCGCTGGCGCGTTTCGAGCCGCTATTCGGCTATTCGAATCTGGAATACGATCTTGCGGCCGGCCGGCGCGGGAAGCGCGACGTGCATGCCTCCGAATTGATCGAGCGGCTGACGGGCGCGCCGGGCATCGCGGTGAACAACAACGCCGCCGCGATTTATCTGGCGCTGAACGAGCTGGCGGCGGGATTTGAAGTGGTCGTGTCGCGCGGCGAGCTGATCGAGATCGGCGACGGGTTTCGCATCCCCGAAATCATGCAGCGCTCGGGCGCGATCCTGCGCGAAGTCGGGACCACCAACCGCACGCACATCGACGATTATCGCGAGGCCATCAACGAACGAACGCGGCTGCTGCTGCGCGTTCATCCGAGCAATTTTCGCATCGAGGGATTCACGGCGCGGCCCGAGCTGCGCGAGCTGGCGGCGCTCGGCAAAGGAACGCGGCGTTCCGTTGTACGAAGAC
Organism: Bryobacterales bacterium; assembly: GCA_963761265.1. Taxonomy (GTDB): domain Bacteria; phylum Acidobacteriota; class Terriglobia; order Bryobacterales; family Bryobacteraceae; genus Palsa-89. The sequence continues at coordinate 497,717 of CAVXGM010000010.1, read as the reverse complement.
CTCGGCAGCGGATGCGTGGCGGATCTGCGGGCGTTCGGCGTGGAAGAACCGCTGGTGGCCGACAGCATTCGCGCGGGCGTGAATCTGGTGTCGTTCAGCGGCGATAAGCTGCTGGGCGGCCCGCAGGCGGGAATTTTGGCGGGCGACGCGCGAGTTGATCGCGCGGCTGCGGCGCAATCCGATGTTTCGCGCGCTGCGCCTGGATAAATTGATTTACCAGGCGCTCGAAACCACGCTGCGCAATCTGGTTTTGGAGCGCTGGGACCAGATTCCGGCGCTGCGCATGATTTCGCAATCGAGCGAGGAGCTGCGCGCGCGATCCGAAAGCATGCTTGCGGCCGCCTGGATGGCCTGCGCGCGTCAGGTGATCGAAGGCAGCTCGGTGATCGGCGGCGGATCCACGCCGGAGCAGCCGCTGCGGAGCTGGCTGATCGCGATCGATTGCGCGGATGTCGTGGAAGCCGAGCGGCGCTGCCGTTTGAGCGATCCGCCGGTGGTGGCGCGGATCGAAGACGGCCGGTTGCTGCTGGATCTGCGAACCGTGTTCGAGCAGGAAGAAGACGACCTGGCGCGCGTGCTGCGGGCGGCGTTCACACGAGTGTGAACGCGGCACGCATGAGTGCGTGCGCCACAAGGCTTCTTAGAGCTGCGAGAGCAGCATCGCCAGCAGCGCCGTACGATCCGCGATGCGATCGAGCAGGATGCTTTCGTTCGCGGCGTGCGCGCCTTCGCCCACTCCGCCCAGTCCATCCAGCGTGGGCACGCCGAGCGCCGCGGTGAAATTGCCGTCCGATCCGCCGCCGGTGGACGATTCCTCCAGCGTGACGCCGAGTTCCTTGGCGCACGCGCGCGCGGTCTGAAACAAGCCTCGAATGGCAGGCGTCCGCTCCATAGGCGGACGATTCAGCCCGCCCTCCACCTGAATCGAGCAGCGCTTGTCGATCGGACGCAGCGACGCGAAATTTCTTGTCCAGCGCCGCGGCGTCCTTGCGCTTTCGCGATGCGGATGTCCACTTCCACGCGCGCCTCGGCCGCCACCACGTTGGTGCGCGTGCCGCCCGAAATCACGCCCGGATTCACCGTGATGCCCTGCTTCAAATTGGTGAACGCCGCGATTTTCGGGATCTGGCGCGCCAACTCCACCACCGCGCTGGCGCCTGCTTCGTAATCGATGCCCGCGTGCGACGCCTTGCCCTTCACGGTGACCGTGTAATCGCCGACGCCTTTGCGCGCGGTCTTCAGTTTGCCTTTGAGTCCCGTGCCCGGTTCGAGCAGCAGCACGACGGCGCTCTGCCGCGCGGCCTCTTCGGTGAACTGGCGCGAGGTCTCGCTGCCGACTTCTTCGTCCGAATTCACCTGAAACACGAATGTTGCGGCGCACCGGGATTTCGAGCATGCGCAGCGTATGGATGGCGAAAATGAAAAACGCGATGCCCGATTTCATGTCCAGCACGCCCGGCCCCCACAGGCGGCCCTGCTCCTCGCGGAGCGGCATGTGCGCCAGCGTGCCAAGCGGCCAAACGGTATCGGAATGCGCCAGCACCAGAATCTTGCCGGCGCCCGGCTTTCGCGCCCGGCAGCTTGAACTCGCAGCGCAGGTGAGGCCCGAAGCGGCCGCCTGGCAGAGTCTTCACGTTTACCGCGCCGTCCAGACGGCCGGCCAGAAGATTCACGAAGCGGTTGACGGCCTGCGGCTGGTCGCTCGGCGACTCGCACCTTGCCAACTCGCGAATCAATGCGACGATGGCCGGCTGCTTCGCTTCCGCAAAAGCAAGAAACGGATGCACTGCCTGTTATAATAGCCAGTTCGCATGCCCCTTCTCGACATCCAGGAGATCCGCGACATTTTGCCGCATCGCTATCCGATGCTTCTGGTGGATTCCATCCTGGAGCTGGAAGAGGAGCGCATCGTCGGAATCAAGAACGTCACCGTCAATGAGCCGTTCTTTGTGGGCCATTTTCCCGATTTTCCGGTGATGCCGGGCGTGCTGGTGGTGGAGGCCATGGCGCAGGTGGCGGGCGTGCTGGTGTTGAAGTCGCTGCCCGACCGCAAGAACAAGCTGGTGCTGCTGGCAACCATCGAAGAAGCCAAGTTCCGGGGCAAGGTGCGGCCGGGCGATCAGCTTCGCATCGAGATGAAAGTCACCAAGCGCAAGGCCAGCCATCGCGAAGATGCACGGGCAAGGCCACCGTGGACGGAGCTGGTGGTGGCCGAGGCCGTGCTGATGTGCGTGCTGCAGGATCGCGAAGCCGCCGAGTGGAAGAGCCGGTGCCAGTGGCCTAAGCCGCGCATGGCGATTCATCCGGCTGCCATCGTCGATCCGCAAGCTCGGATCGCGGAAAGCGCTGAAATCGGGCCGTACTGCATCATCGGCGCCGATGTCGAAATCGGCGCGCGCACGCGCCTGATGGCGCACGTGTACGTGGAAGGCGTCACGCAGATCGGCGAAGACAATGTCTTCTTTCCCTACTCCACCGTGGGCGTGGCGTCGCAGGATCTGAAATACAAGGGCGAGCGCGCCGAAACGCGCATCGGCAACCGGAACAAAATTCGCGAATTTGTCACCATCCATCGCGGCACCGCAGGGCGGCGGGCTGGTCACTCAAATCGGCGACGACAATCTGCTGATGGCCTACGCGCACGTGGCGCACGATGTGCGCATCGGCAACCACACGCAACTCGGAAACGCGGTCACCTTCGCGGGCCACGTCATCGTGGAAGATTGGGCGGTGATCGAGGCGTTCAGCGGCGTGCATCAGTTTTGCCGCATCGGGAAGCATGCGTTCGTCGGCGGCTACAGCGTGGTGACGCAGGACGTGCTGCCGTATTCGATGACCGTGAGCCCGCGGGAATCGAAGGTTTTCGGCGAGAACAAAGTCGGCCTGGAGCGGCGGGGCTTCACCACGGAGGCGATCGAAAGCCTGCACAAGGCATTCCGGCTTCTGACCAAATCCGGGCTGAACACCACGCAGGCGGTGGAGCGCATTCGCGCGGAAGTGCCCAACTGCCCGGAAGTGTGCGAGCTGCTGGCGTTCATCGAACGGTCCGAGCGCGGGTTTGTGAAATGAGCCGGTACGGCATGATCGCGGGCAACGGCCGTTTCCCGCTGCTGGCGCTCGAAACGGCGCGCGCGCGCGGGCGACGAAGTGGTGGTGCTCGCCATCAAGGAAGAAGCGTCGCCCGAAGTGGAGCAACTCGCCGAGCGCTGCCACTGGATTTCGCTCGGCCAGCTTTCGCGCTTGATCGAAATCCTCAAGGAAGAAGGCATCACCGAAGTGATGATGGCCGGGCAGGTGAAGCACGCCAAGATTTTTTCCTCCATCCGGCCGGACTGGAGGCTGGTGAAGCTGCTGGCGGGGCTGAAACAGAAGAACACCGAGGCGTTGATCGGCGGCGTGGCGCAGGTCCTGGCGGACGAAGGCATCCGTCTGGCCGATTCCACGCTGCTGCTGAAGCCGCTGCTGGCGGGCGTGGGCGTGCTGAGCAAGCGCAAGCCGTCATCGGAGGAGGAGCGCGATATCGCCTATGGCCGGCAAGATCGCGAACACGCTGGCGGGCATGGATGTCGGCCAAAGCGTCGCGATTTGCGACGGCGCCTGCGTGGCCGTGGAAGCGATGGAAGGCACCGACGCGATGCTGGAGCGCGCGGCGTCGCTGGTGAACGGCAAGCCGCTGCGGCTGGTGAAGGTCTCGCGGCGGCGGGGGCATCTGCTGTTCGACGTTCCGGTGGCGGGTCCGGGGACCATCGAAGCGATGCGGAAAGCCGGTGCGACCGCGCTGGCCGTCGATGCGGGCCGGACGCTGCTGCTGGATCGCGAGGCGATGCTGGCACTGGCCGATCAATGCAAGATTGCAATGGTGGGCTGCGAGCCGGAAGGGTAGCGCCGCTATTCGCGTTTGTTGCCGATCAGGAGTGAAAGCAGGTATTCGTTCGCGGCGGGGTGGTTTCGAATCTTGGCCCAGTTCTCAAACGCTAATCCTGCACGATCCACCTTTGCGAGTACATCGGTGGGTACCCAGACTTTTGCGTTGTTGTAGTCCGCCTGCACACGATCCTCCTGCAATTCAACAAACATCTTTGCCACGATCTGTAGCTCAGCTGGCAACATTGGTGCGGGCGTGCTCCACCCTTGCCATGAGCCTTGCATAACTGTTTGCGACACTTGCTTCATGGTTTTGTGCTCAAACCTTCTCGCTAATCCGAATCGCGCCGACTGAGATCCAGACCACGTCTGAACTGCATCATGTATCAAAAGGTGAAACAGAGCGTAATAGGCGGTGGAAATCGATCGGCGCAAGGAAGCTTGCTCTGGATCGGTTGGCGCCGGATTGGCAAGACGGCCAGCCAGCGTTAGCAGATCTTCGGCTATTCCCATTCTGGATCTTTTAGTTCGTCTTGTTCCGTCTCTGTCCGGTATGAGAAATACGGAATATACTCTGAGAACTGTTCATAGAGCGCCAGATCATCTATAGTGTGTTTCCGATACGTTCGGTAAGCTCCGAGAGGCGGTGGTCTCTTCGTGCTTTTTCGGTCAAGCAGGATTCGAAAATAGATCGCCGGGTCGCCATCCCAATCGCGGCTGAACGAGTGCCGGATGCGTACCACTTCAGCCGGGAACTTTTTGGCAACTTCATCCACCTTTTGGGCGAAATCCTTCAACTGCTGCGGACTCAGATACGTAGTTGCCATGGATCGCCTGTGTTCCCATGATAAGTTAAGTTTTGACCAAGATTCGAGTCGCCGTTATCGGCGCGGGGGTGTTCGGACGGCACCATCTGCGCGTGCTGAACCAATCGTTGAATGCCACCCTGGTGGGCGTTGTGGATTCCGATGCGGAACGCGCCGCGCAGGCCGCGGCCGAGCACAATTGCCTGACGTTCGCGACGCTGGGCGAGCTCCAGGGCAACGTGGATGCGGCCATAGTGGCAGTGCCCACTTCGCTGCACGGCGACGTTGGGTGCGAGTTGCTGGAATCCGGCATCGACGTGCTGGTGGAAAAGCCGATTGCCGCCGATCTGGCCTCCGCGCGGCGATTGGTGGACACGGCGGCGGAGCACGAACGCATCCTGCAAATCGGCCACCTGGAGCGCTTCAATCCGGCTGTAGCGGCCCTCAAGAAAATCACGACCATTCCGCTCTTCTTCGAGATTCACCGGCTCAGCCTGTTCAGCCCACGCAGCCTGGATGTGGACGTAGTTCTGGACTTAATGATCCACGACCTGGATATCGTGCTGGACCTGGCGGGCGCAATGCCCGAGGAGATTCGCGCGGCGGGTATATCCATCCTGTCGGAGAAAGTGGATATCGCGAATGTGCGGCTGGCGTTTCCGGGCGGATGCATCGCCAATCTCACGGCCAGCCGCGTCTCTACCGAGCGCGTGCGCAAACTGCGGCTCTTCCAGCCGCACCAGTACATTTCGCTCGACTACCAGAAGCAGGAGGCGGTGGCGTTCACGGTGGGCGCACAACCAGCAGATCGGTTTTCAGCCGCTGCCGGCGGTCAAGGAAGAGCCGCTGCGGCTGGAGGTGGAATCGTTCCTGGAGGCGGTGGCCGAACCGCACTCGGCCGCTGGTGCCTGGGGAAGAGGGACTGCGGGCGCTCGAAGTGGCGCTGGCGATTCTTGATAAAATTGAAGAGCACGCAAAGTTGGTCTCGCGACGGCTCCAATCACTTAGCTAGCAACTACTTGGCAACGGCAGGCACGCGCTAAACGTCTTTCATTGGGCATCATGACAACAGGCGCGGATTCCGGTCCCAATTTACTGCTGGACTGGCACGAGTCCGCGGACCGGAACCGGTATTGGCGCGCGGGCGTTGGCACGCTGGTAGTACACGCCGGCATCCTCGCTGTGGTGTTTCTGCTGGCGAGTTTGAGCGGCCCGGCGCTGAAGGAAGGCCCGGAGGTGGTTCCCGATTTCCGGCAGGCCGTTCATCTGATCCTGCCGCAGGATCTGACGCAGAAGGCGCCCAACAAGGGCAAGGTGGCCAAAGAAGTGAACGTGGAGGATTTGAAGCCGCGTCCGGCCTCGGAACAGCGCCTGCCCCCAGCGCCCGCCGTGCGAGCGTTCAAGCCGCCCAATCCGCTGCCGCCTGGACCGCAGCAAGCACCCGCGGCGCCGCGCATTGCTCAGCCGCCAAAGATCGAGACGCCTGTCACGGCGCAAAACGCTCCCCTGGCGCCGCCCGCGCTGTCCGGCACCCCGAAGGCTCCTCCTCCGCCACAGATTCAGCCGGTGGAGCAACCCAAGCTGGCGTTTGAAACACCGGGACAGGGCGGACCCAGCGAGCACAAAGGTCAAGCCAAGCTGCAACCGCCCAAGGCGAGTGTCCAGGAAGCGGTACGCGAGGTGGCACGCGGCGGTGGCGGGCAGGGCAGGATCGTAGTGGGCGACGTGGATCAGCCGCCCGATCTGCCGCCGGGGATTCATTTGCCGCCTTCACCCGGACGTACCGGCAGCAGCCTGGAGCTGATGAGCGACCCGATGGGCGCGGATTTCGGGCCCTACCTGATTCGGATCCTGGCGCTGGTTCGCCAGAACTGGTTCGCGGTGATTCCGGAGAGCGCGCGGCTGGGCAACCGCGGGGTGGTGGAGTTGCAGTTCATCATCGATCGCAACGGGCAGGTGCCGAAGGTAGTGATCGCCACGCCCTCGGGATCGGAAGCTTTGGATAAAGCGGCAGTAGCTGGGATCAGCGCGTCGGTTCCCTTCCCTCCGCTGCCCAACGATTTTAAGGGGCAGGAGATCCGGCTGCAGTTTGCGTTTAAATACAACCTCAAGTAGCACAAATAACGACAATAGCAACCGCGGCAAATCCAGGGATCGACCCGAGCAACGCTAAATTGTGGCCCGCGATCCGAAGAATCTTCAAGAAGCCATTCAATGCTTCGCCCATCCGAAGAAGAGCCCCAAACGCGTCCAAGCAAGCGTGCTTGCTCATCGCAAGAAGGCGAGCGTTCGGCCGGAAATCATGGCGTGTGTTTGAGAACGGCAGGTGGATTCACTCGGTTGAAGCACGGCGACCAAAGCTGTGAAAAAGGCGGCGAAGAAACGCTGTTTGCACTAAATGTTTAGCTTAAACTAGAATATCGCGTGGTGGATGATGCGAGTTGAAATCCGAAAAACTGCCGGAAACAACGGCCCCAAGGTGGAAATCCGGATTGGTCCATCGCGAGGTGCGCGCCTAAGGCTACTGCTGACTGGCGCTGGCGTTTGCTGGCTCGCGATCTGGTCGGCCTTTCGACTTTCAATTAGGCTTGTTTTTGTGGCGATCGGGATTGGGTCACTTGCGGCACTTTTGCAGATGAGCGCCTTACCGGCGGATCGGGCCACTCTGGAGGACGGGTATCTTTGTATCCACAAGCAGTTTTTTGGAATCAAGTCCTCGAAGAAACTACGCTTGAGCGGGATCTCGAATTTGCCTATCGGCCGAAGCCGTGGTACGGGGATGGGTATGTTCCACAGCCGTCGGTTCTTTTCTCTGCGAGCGAGGAACTGGGCTTGTTCCAGGGGTTGGGCCTTGGCTTGAAGGAAGAAGAGGCGCAGCAGATTATCGAGTGCATCGAGGAATATCGGGCGGAGGTCGGCGCGGCTTCAACCACTATCGACTGACATTTCCGCCAGCTGTCGCGCGCCTCAAAGGCCGGGGTGTGCGAACGCTATCGATTTTGCCGCGCGGATCTTCCTGAAAAACGTTCCCATTCCCATCCGGCGGAAAGTTGGAGATCTCAATGGGATTTTCCCGCGCAGTTTATTGCCTAAGTACTTTAAACTCTGAGGAATTACTGCAAAACTACCAGCGGCGCACGCGCATAGCCGAATTTTCGGGCTTGTTCGTCGATGACGCTTACTTGGCAAGTATAGCGTCCGGGCGGAATATTGGAGAGCGGCATCTGGAATTCGAACGCCAGAGTGTTCTGGCCGTCCCGATTTTGGCTTGGTGACGCGCACCGGCGCCGATTCAAACGCCTTCGATTTTCCGCGGAACATCGTCAGTTCGGCCGACACGCTGGGCGAGGCCACGGTTCCCGGATCGTAGACTTCGAAATAGACGTACAGCTTCTGGTTCTTGCGGAACACGCGCGTGATGTCGGGGATCAGCTTTTCGCCGTTTTCCACCAGCGGATGCTCGTTCAACAGCTTTTTGTTCATCGCCCGCCGTGCCGATGCTGGCCGACAGAGGCTCGCGCTGGTTGCTCCACACCACCGAGCTCATGCGCACCGCCGAAGATTGTTTGCTGAGATCGGGAACCGTGAATTTCATTTCGTACGTTCCCATCTTGCCGTTCTGGTTTTCACGCGTCAGGAACCGGAGATTGTAGTCGCCCGGCGGCAGCGTCACGCCGGTGTCATATTCGACGTGGCGCTGGGCCGAGCTGCGCGGCATTCTCCTCGCTGAGCTTCAGCTTGATCTCGTCGCGAACGCCGCCCAGCAGCTTTCCGCGCAGATCGCGGATTTGGCCGATGAAATCCAGATCGGTGGTCGATTTCGGCGAAAGATCCAGCGCCGATCCGTCGATGCGGACGGTAATCGGGACGAAATATTTGTCGCGCCCGGTCTGGAAATAATCCACCTCCATGGCGAGCGGCAGATCGGTGAACGGATCGTCGAGCGTGAGCGCGTCTTCGAGCTGCCGCTCCTTGTCGCTCGAATTCATCTTGCCCCAGACCTTGCCGGCATAATAGCCGCTTGCGGTAATCGATCTTCGCCGATTCGGGCAGCGCGGCGATTTTCACCGTTACGTGCCGATACTTGCCGTCCTGCGCGGGATTCGCGCTGTAGTAACCGAGAACATAGTAGCTGCTGATGTCGGTCTGCACGGCCTTGATGCCGAGCGTCAGGTCGTTGCTATCGAGCAGCGCCTTTCCGCCGGTATCGGCCGCCAGCGTGAAGATGGTGTCCTGCGAATCGTGAAATGAGCCGCGAGCGCTGGTTTGCGCTGCGCCGGTGAACACCCCCGTACCTTTCGGCGAAGCCTGGGTCGCATCGCCGGCCGGCGCCATGGCCACCAAGCCACGCGCATCGATGGGATAAAACGAAACGTTGGCGCGTACCGCCGCGTTCACCGTAGCGCGGATCTGCGATTGATTGTCCACGCCGGTCTTTCCGATGCCGCTCGAAAAATATACGAGCGCTTTCTTTTCCGGAAACGGAGCCAGTTTACGCGCGGCGTCTTCGAGCGCGCTCAGTTTGCGATCGGTATTGAAGATGTTGAACTCGGTGTCGTCGGCGGTGAACTCCCCGCTGTCATCGGTGGCATCGGCGCCGGTTGCGGCCAGGGCCGCCAGTTCGCTCGAATCGCCGATGCGCAGCGATTGAATCGCCGTCAGCAGCGTCTCGCGATCGTTGGTGAAGTCCTGCACCACGCGCAGATCGTTCGTCAGCGTCATGATGGACACGCTGTCCGACGCGGTCATTTGCGTGTCGATGAATTTGGTGGCGGCGTCGCGCGCGCGGATCTGCTCGGCTGGCTGCATGGACGAAAGATCGAAGAACATCGCGATCAGCCGCCGGTCCTTCAGTTGGTCCGGACTTGAGGGTCGGGTTTGCAGGAGGGGCTTCGGCGGGCGGGGTTGGTTTGGACTCCACCGTTCCGCGCGTCTTGAGCGTGGGCGCAGGCACTTCGAGCGGCGGCAGCGTCGTTCCGTTCAGGTGCTCCAGCTCGAACACCGAGATCTGTTGCGGCTTGCCGTCTTCGAGCAGTGTGAATTGGTTCTTTTTCAGGTCTTCGATCGCTTTACCGCTTTTGTCTTTTACGGCAACGTTGATGATGACCAGGTTGGTGCTGGTTCGGAAGGTGGGCGACTGCTGATCCTGCGCCAACAGTCCCGCGCAAGCGAGCATCGCGGCAAAAACTCTCAAGGCGCTTCTGGACATGGCGGGCATCTCCCTAAAAACGGAACCTGATATTGATGTCGGCCGTTCGCATGGCGCCCAGCCGTGGTCGGCAAGCCGTAGAGCGCGGAGCCAAACACAGTGTTCACATTCGTGATGTTCACGTGATTCAGAGTATTGTTTGTCTCCAAGCGCAGTTCGATACGCTTGCGGCTGCCCTCGCCGCCAATTGTAAAATAGCGGCCGAACGCGGTATTGAGCGACCAGGACCAGGGCCCCGGAATGGTATTGCGTCCCGCGTCGCCCAGCTCGCCTGGAAGCGGATAAGTAAAGGCGTCCGGATTGAAGTATCCGCTGCCATCGGTTACAGGCAGGCCAGTGGCTTGGGCGCGTCCGCTGCCCACTACTCCGGTGCCCGCTACGTTCGATTGATTGCCCAGAATTCGCGCCGTCAGCGGTGTGCCGCTTTCGAGCAGCGCCGAGCCGCTGAGCGTCCAATTGCGCTTCCACCAACTGGCTTGCGTGGGAGTGCTGAGGACGTAGTTCAGATTCAGAACATGCCGGCGGTCAAAGCTCGACAGTCCCCGCTCGGCGCTCAAATCGAACGCGTTCTGCGCCACCACGTTGCCAACGCCGCCAAACGTGGAACTATCGTCAATGGACTTGGAAAGCGTGTAAATGATGTTGAACGACATGTTGCGCGAGAAACGCCGCATCAATCGCGCTTGGCCGGCATGGTAAATCGAATTGCCCCAGGAGCTGTCGTAGGTGAACTGCTCCGCGTTGGCGATTTGCAGGTTCTGCTGCGAGTTCAGCGGCGACGAGCCTAGCGCCGCGCGATTCGGAATGGTTTCGGTATCGAGATCGGTCCCTTTGGTCCCCAGGTAGCTTAGCTCGATGAAAAACGAGCGGCTCAAGTTTTGTTGCACGCTGACGTTCCAGCTCTGCGCGTAGCCGATCTTGTAATTCTTTTGGACTGCGTACGTGTTCAGGATGGAGGCGTTGGTGGGGGCGGTGGCGAGCCCGTTTTCGAGCGTCAGCACGTTGGCGACGCTGGTGGTCAGCGTCTGCGTTTGGGCGAAGGGAGGCTGCTGGGAAAGTTCGGTGGCCAGACGATTCAGCGCGGTTGGATTGTAGTAAATGCCATAACCGAGGCGCACCACTGTCGAATGCTTCGAGCTCGGTTTCCAGGCCAGGCCGCCACGGGGAGCAAAGTTGTTGCGATCCGGTTCGATCAAGCTGTTCGGAAACGCGCCGGAATAGGGTCCGATGGCACCGGCTAACACAGGAGCGACGGCGGCAAAACCGGGCGCGATGTCGAGATTCACAATGTGCCCGTATTTTTCCGAGAGCGGCGAATAATATTCGTAGCGCAAGCCGAACATCAAGGTCAGATTCGGATTTACGCGCCAATCGTCATTGGCATAAGCATCCCAGGAATTTTGGCGAAAATACACGCTGCTGTCGCCGAACTGCACCGAGCTCGACTGCGGCAGGCCCAGAAGATAATCCGCGAAATCCAGGCCGGTGTTGGGGATCGGCTGGCCGCTTGCATTGAAAGCACTGGTGGCGATTCCGCTGAACTGGAATGTGCCGCGCGCATTCTGGTCGGTAGTGGTGTTGCGATCCTGCCGCTTAAAATCGCCACCGAATGTCAGCGTATGATTTTTCTTCACCCAGCTATAGGAATCGCCCTCTGAAAGATACTGCACCGCTGAATTGGACGGAAGAGCGTCGGTGAGGCTGGCGAAATTCGTGAAGGACAGAGTGGGAGGGCCGTAGTTGATCGGCTGCTGCGAAGTCCCTTGGATGCCGAGTTCGCCAGCTACGTTGGTTCCGTACGAGAAATAGGAATCCTGCGCTGTGTGGTTGCGATTGAACGTCACTTGCGCTGTATTGAGGGCATTTGAGCCGATGTTGTGAGTCCAACTCAGATTCGTGTTGTCGCCGAAGCCGTTGCCGGGATCCAGGTATCCGAACAGTTGCGCGTTATCGCTCTTGCGCCGCTGGAAGCTTTCGTTCAACGCCACCCGGTCGTTCTTCCCGACGTTCTGGTTCAAACGCAAACTGATGTTGTCGGTGTCCGCAGGAATTGCAGTGACGAACTCGAAGTTCTGGACGGTGCCGGGAAGGTTCGGCAGAGGGATGTATTGGAGCAATCCCGCCGACGCCGGGTTGATCAGGCTGCTTGGAATGATGTTGCCCGCGAAAGGCGCGCCGGTCGCGGGATTATAGATGTTCGGAACCACGCCATTGATGGAGGTTTGTGAAAAGTCTCCGCTGCGTTCGGCGGCCGTTGGCACTGTGCCAACGTTGTAGAAGGGGCTCTGGCCGCGCGTACCGAAATAACTCAGCGTGAAGAATGTAGAGTCGCCCTTGAGCAAATGGGGAATGCGTAAGGGTCCGCCCAGTACGGCGCTCCAACGGTAATTATTGAAATCCGGCTGCGGCGCGGGCTGGCCGCTCAACGAGAACTGCTTGGCGTCGGTGTCGGCGCCGTGCCATTGGAACGACACGTTGCCATGGATGCCCTGGCGGCCGCGATTCCTGCGATTGCCGATGAATCCGCCGTTGCCGCCACGGCCGCCGCGCCGGCCGCCAGGCCCACCGAATCCACCACGCCCGCCCCCAAATCCGCCGCCAAATCCGCCGCCCGTCCACCGCCAAATCCACCGCCGCCCTGTCCACCAGCGCCACCGCCGCCCGGTCCACCGGGAGCACCTGGAATACCTCCAGGCTGGCCTTCGATTCCCGCGCCCGGCAGGCCCCCGGGCGCCTGAATGCCAAACACCGGCCCGCGCAATCCGAAATCATCCTGACCTGTTTGCAGGCCGTTGCTCAGCGATCCATTCACCAGGAACGCTTCGTTCGCGTTTGAAGAGGCGGTGGCCGGCGGTGGGGCGTTGTCTTGCGGCGCGGCTGCCGCGATCTGATCCAATTCAGCTTCCGTGGTTCCCGCCGCGGCGCGGAAGCCGCCGGCTTGCTGCCGGGGACGCTGTGCGATCTCTCTGGGCTCTCTCTGCCGCAGGGGTTGCAATTCGAGCGACCACACCGTGGGCTGCGCCGCGGCACTGGCCTGGATTTGCTTGCGAGCGGGCTGAAAACCAAACATCTGGACTTCGACGTTGTAAGTCCCTGGAGCGAGATCGGTGAATTGATAAGCGCCGGATTCGTCGGTTGTGGTCACCGCGCGATGATTGCCCTCGGTAGCGGTCACAGTCGCGCCCGGCAGTGGCTGATTTCCAAACTTGACCGTTCCGCTGGATGTGACGCTATTCTGCGCGCACAGCAAGGCGCAGAGAGAGACCCATCCAAAGGACAACAGCAATAAAATCCGCCGCACTAGCTAAAGGATCGCACTGAATAGCTCAGCGGTTACCGAAATCGGTGTAAAAGAGGGTAAACGTTTGAGCTTATTTAGCCTGCAACAGCACCACGGTGATGTTGTCGGGGCCGCCGGCTTGCTTGGCGGCGTCAATCAAGCGTTCACATTTCGCTTGCAGCGAACCGTTGCCCGACAAGCTGTCGGCAATGACGCGCTGCTCCACCACACCGTGCAGACCGTCGCTCGAAATCAGGATCAATTCGCCGGGACGCGGCCGCACCGTGTAGGAATGTACACGCAACTCCGGACTGACGCCGATCGCCATGGTCAGCACGTGCCGCATGGGATGAGTCTTTAGAGCGGCTTCGTCGATCCCCAGCCTCCGGCCCACCTCGTTCACCCAGGTTTGATCTTCGGTGACCGTGGTCAACTCGCCGTCGTACACGTAGGCCCGGCTGTCGCCAACGCTGGCGATCAGCAGCTCGGGTCCGGATTCCAGCGCCGCCACCAAGGTAGTCCCCATCCCCTCCAGTTCCGGATCGCTGGCGGCGGCCTGCATCACTCGCAGGTTGGCCTCGCGAAACGCCTGAAAGAGAGTTTCGGCGTCGGGCAGCGACGCGTTCTGAATCACCGCCGCCACAGTCTCAACCGCCAGCTTGGAGGCGTGCTCGCCTGCCTGGGCGCCTCCCATCCCGTCGGCCACGATGTAGACATGGTCTTTGGGAGAGATTAGATAGCAGTCTTCGTTGTTTTGGCGGACACAGCCAGGATCGGAAAGGCCGAAGGCTTCCAGCATGAGCTTTTTGGATTATACCCGTTTCCCGAATTTAAACCGCGGTACCGGGGTACTCCCATGGCCAGAGATCGCGCTGGGGAGGATTCATGGCTTGTCCGTCAGGGCTTGTCCGGCTGTAATACGGCCTTCAACTGCAAGTAGGCGCTCTCCTCATAATTTGTCTTGAGGCGCTCCAGACCTTCGGTTTGCGAGTCACCCGGCCGCGGACCGCTGCGGTTTTCACAGCGCTCCAGCAAAAGCGCGGCTACCGCGTCGTCGGGATCATGATCCAGCACGCTGTGAAATCGCTCGGCGGCGGCGCTAAAGCTTCCGGTCCGCCAGAGTGCGTAGCCCAGGTTGAACTGATAGACCGGATCGCTGGCGTCGCCCTCCAGCGCTTTGCGGAAATTATCTACCGCGGCCGGAATGACATTGGCGCGAGATTCCGCGGCCGCCAGGTCGTTGTAAACCTCACTGAGGGGAACCACGTGCGCCACCATCTGGAACGCAGCTTGGGCGCCCGCGAAGTCGCCGGTGTGATAACGGCAAAGGCCCAGGAAAAAGCTGGCTTCGTGATAATGGACGTCGTCAGGCGGCACCTTTTGGAACCAGTCGGCGGCCGAGCCATACTCCTTCTTGCTCCACAGCAGCCGGCCGAGCTGAAAATCGGGCAGCGAATAGTGGGCGTCCAAATGGGCGGCTTGCGTGAAGAAGCGATGTTTATCGTCGGCATTGGTGGCCAGCAGTCCGCGGGTATAGTTTTCCACGGCATCCACGCGCACCGCCGGATGGCGCTGCTGGAATTCGGCTTCCGACGGCGCGCTGGCGGGTTTCAGATAGCGTAATGTCTGCCAGGCCAGGTGCTCTTGCAACGCCGCCAAATCTTCCAGGGCGCCTACTTCGCGGAACTCGGGGCCCTGCTTCACATGCTTTAAGTCCAGCACGCGCGCCGTGATCTGCAGCGAACCCAGGCTTTTGGTGGCAGGGTCAGCGCCGGCTTTCACGTCATATTGACCGAACACCACCTGCTCGGCGTCCAGCTCCTCGCCAATCTTGACTACCGACGCCTTGGTGAGTAGCGCGTAGGGACGAAGCGACAGGCGGCTATAAGCCTCCACGCGGTCGTCGCGGTTGAGCGCCATCAGCCCCTCGGAAGCAAGGCCTTCCCGGACCGAGTCGGCCAAGCTCTCGCCAATCCAGTCCAGATTCGGATTGTTCGAAACGTTGAAGAACGGAAGAACCAGATATGTGGCGGCTTGCGCGGGCGGGAGCAGGAAACCCGCGCTCACGAGGACGCATAAAATACGGAGCACGAATCTATTTTACCGCGCGTGGGCTTTTACCAGGTCAACTCATGAAATGGCGGCAGCCGGTGGGCCGCCGCCTCAAAGAGGCTCGGGGAGAAGGAGCCTCAAACTCAAAAACGCGATCTCAGTTGGTAGCGTTCGATGTTTTGTCGAAGACGACGCGCGTGTGGGTGCCGCCAATACGGATCTCTTCCACTTGGTTACCGTTCAGCCGCACCGCGGTTCGCGGAAACTTCTTACCGTCGTCGTTCTGAACCGTCACGGGCGCTTGGGTCTCAGTCTTGCCCTGTTTGATGATCGCTGTGGCTCCATTCAGTTCCAGCTTGTAGTCGCCTGGCTTCAGTTCCGAGCCGTGAATCATGACGGGCTGATAGAACGTAACGTTATAGCTGCTGGCCGCGCTGGCGACAGCTAAGGCGATGGACGCAAATCCCAGTACGATATTCTTAACCATTGTTGTAACTCCTCAACATTTCTTTGGACTTCCTCGGTGAAACTTACTCACTTCATGTATTGATACGTCGAGGATGCATTTGTGTTCCGAACAATTTTTGTGAATATTTTGTGAGTTAAAGTTCGCGCCGGAGAATGGAGAGCGCTTCCGTTTGCACGCCCGGGTCCTCACCGAAGCCTTGCATCCAGTGCACGCCCGGTTCCTTTCGAAACCACGTCCGCTGGCGCTTCGCGTACCGGCGAGTTTCCAGTTGCGCGGAGTCGATGGCCTGCTCCAGGGTGATGCGCCCCCGCACCATTTCTAACGCCTGCTTATAGCCCAGCGATTCAAAGGGCTTTGCTTCTGGCGGCACGCCGGCGGATAGTAAGCGGCGGACCTCCTCGACCAAGGAGCATTCGAACATTTTTCGCGCCCGCTCATTCAACCGTGCGTACAGCAGTTCTCGCGGCGGGTCCAATCCGATCTTGACGGGGCGGAAGCCGGCCAGCGCGGTGCGTCCCCGTTCGAACATCGAGGAAAGCGGCTCTCCTTGGAGGAGGCGGACCTCGAGTGCGCGCATGGTTTTGTTCTTATCGTTGGGATGAATGCGCGCCGCCGAAACAGGATCGAGACGCGCCAGGATGCGGTGCAAGCTCCCGCTCCGCTTCCGTTCCCGCTCCTGTAGCCGGGCGCGCAGAGTGTCGTCGCGCGAAGGCCCTGGCGAGAGGCCCTCTAGCAGGCCTCGAAGATAGAAGCCGGTGCCTCCCACCAACACGGGCGTCCTTCCGTGCCCTGAGATCTCGCGAATCGCCGCCTCGGCCAGGCGCGCGTAATCACCCGCCGTGAAGAGGCTGGTGGGCTCCACAACATCGAGCAGGTGATGAGGAATGCCCTGGCGTTCGGCCGGCGGGACCTTCGCGGTGCCGGCGTCAAAGCCTCGGTACACCTGCAGCGAGTCGCAATTGACGATCTCTCCGCCGATGGCTCGGGCCAGGTAAAGCGACAGATCGCTTTTTCCGGAGCCGGTGGGTCCCAGCACTACAGGGAGAGGAATTAAATGGTTCTCAGACACACTCCCGCTGATGGTAACGCGCGGGCGCTGGCCCTACTAGTCGATAAATCCGCGCCAGGTTTTACCGCGCCCGTCGCGAAGCACGACGCCGAAGCTGTCGGAAACTCCCGTGATGGTACGGCCGTTGGCGTCGCGAAACGTGTAACGGACCGATTCCTCACTCACCTTTTCCGCGGTACCGCGCCAGATGTTACCGAATTCGTCGCGCAAGCGCAGGTGATCGCCATGGCCGAAGCCATACAGCCGCGTGCTGGTACCCTCTTCTTCGAAATTGAAGAAGCCGCCAGGCATTTTGCTGTGGATGCGGCGGCGTTTGAAGATACCCTGGTGGATCATCAGTTCTATTATCAGGACCTTTGGTCCAGTTGCAGATCAGTGAATCGCCCTAGCGCGGTGGATCTACCTACCTTACGTTTTGCCTGATATGAGGTGTTCTGCCGACCGCATTGCAATGGCATACTGGTCCTTACCGGCGCTTAGCCGTTCTGATTCAGGCCACTTCGTGAGAATCGTTTTGCAGAGAGTGAAGAGCGCTCAGTGTCGAACGTCGCGGGCCAAACCGTGGGCTCCATCGGAGCCGGAGTCTTGATCTTCCTGGGCGTCACGCAAACGGATCTTCCGGAAGACGCCGAGTATCTGGCAGACAAAGTGGTCCAACTTCGCATATTTCCCGATGAAGCGCGCCGCATGAATCGCAGCTTACTCGATACAGGTGGCGCGGCGTTAGTCGTCTCGCAATTTACCTTGTATGGGGATTGCAGAAAAGGGCGCCGGCCAAGCTTTGACCATGCCGCCCCACCAGAGCAGGCGCGGTCTCTTTACGAAGAGTTTATTCGGCGACTAAAATCAAGTAACATCGCCGTCGAAACGGGCGTCTTTCAGGCCGAGATGGAAATCCACCTCATTAATGACGGTCCGGTGACTTTCATACTGGATTCCAAGAGAAGCCTCACCGAGCACACTCTAACGGAAGCCCCGTAACAAGGTAACCAGCAGCGTAATCCCAGTCCCAGGTTCGGTTGGGTATCATCGAATTAGGAGCACCAATGCCTCGTACAGGAAACGCAATTCGGAATCATTCCTTGTTGACGGCGGCTCTCGAGGGCCTCGAGCTGCAGAAACAGCGGATCGACGAGCAGATTCAAGAAGTGCGTGCACTCTTGGGAAAAACGCCGGGCCGTCGAGGACGCCCGCGCGGTTCGGCCAACGCTGGTTCGGCTAACGGTGGATCGACAAACGGCAGATCGACAAACGGTGGTTCCGCAACCAAGCGCGCGGCAAGCCGCCTGAGCGCGGCCGCTCGAAAACGAATCGCCGCCGCGCAGAAGCGCCGCTGGGCCGAGTACCGCAAATCGGCGGGCGGCAAATCCGAATAGGCCCACTCACGCCGCGAGATCTCATTCACGGCTCGGGCCCACTAACTGGGCTTGAGGAAATCCCGGAGTAGCTGAAGTAGCTTGAGTTCGCCCGGAGCCTCCCCTCTTTGCCGCTCGAGGCATCAACATCACGTCTTTCCGAAACAGGTGGACTTCCCGCGACACCGGCCGCTTTACGTCATCCCTGCTCGACCGCGGCAAGGCGTGGTGCCCTTGAGCAACAGCTTGCCGCGCGAGGCCGGCTCCGCTAATCTGGCTATACCAATGAGCGATCACCTGACGGCCTTTCCCGAGTACGCCAGCCGGCCGGAGGCCTTTCGCGACATGTTGCGCGGCACCATAGTTCTGCCCTGCTTTCACAGTGTCGTTTCCAGCAGGCACATGCATCTCGATCACGATAACCGCCTGGAGGACTCGGCCGTCACGGGGAAGACGGACACGGCGAAGAGAATCAGCCATGCACGCCAGACTAATCCCTCCCGCGGTGCGGAACTGTGATCGTCGGAACCGGCGTCGATCTGGCGGAGGTAGACCGCATTCGCGAGGCTATCGAGCGCCACGGACAACGCTTCATCGAGCGCATTTACACCCCCGCCGAAATCGCTTACGTCGAACGGAAAGCCAACCGCTTTGAACGCTACGCGGCCCGATTCGCCGCCAAGGAGGCCGGGATGAAGGCCATCGGCACGGGCTGGAGCCGCGGCGTGCGCTGGCGGGACTTCGAAGTGGCGAACCTGCCTTCGGGGCGTCCCACATTGCAACTCCATGGCGCGGCCGCCCAATTCGCGGACCGCCTGGGCGTCCGGAATATCGCGCTTTCGATCACCCATACCGCGGTTCAGGCCATGGCGATCGTGATTTTGGAAGCCTAGCGGCGCCGTCGTGGCGCATTCGGACTGAGACAACCTCTCCCCTCGGCCTACTTCCCCTTACATGAAAGCTAAGAGAAAGCAACCCAGCGCCCGACTTACCGCGGTGGTTCAGCGCTCGGCTATCGACAGGCGCATCTATTTTGTCCGTGGAAAGAAGGTCATGATCGACAACGATCTGGCCGCGCTTTATCGCGTAACCACGGGAACGTTCAACCAAGCCGTTCGCCGCAATATACTGCGTTTCCCAGCGGACTTCATGTTCCAACTGACCGGCGAAGAAGCCGAAAACTTGAGATCACAAACTGTTATCTCAAGTTGGGGTGGACGCCGTTACCTTCCGTTGGTCTTCACCGAACAGGGCATCGCGATGCTTTCCAGCGTGCTTAAGAGCGAGCGGGCGATCCAGGTGAACATCGCGATCATGCGTGCTTTTGTCAAGCTGCGCGAAGTGCTCGCGACGCATAAGGACCTGGCCCTGCGCCTCGAAGAACTGGAAACGAGGTTTCAAAGGCACGACGGCCAAATCCGTGAAGTCTTCGAAGCGATCCGCGCGTTGCTCGCCGCGACGCCGGCCAAGCGCTCCTTCGGCTTTGCCGTTCAGGCGCCCCGGCAAAAGTGAGAGAACTTCGGGCTCATCGCCACTAGTCCTTTGTCCAAGAGGCCGCATGCTGTCCCGAATCACGTTCCTACTCTTGTTAGCCGTGGCCTCTGCGGCGCAGCCGCAAGACCCCGCGTATCAGCCTCTGGAACGAGCCTACCAAGCGCTGCGCGACAAGAACTACGATCAAGCCATCGCGGGTTTCAATCAGGCTATCGCGCTGGCGCCGGCCCGCGCATCCATTCGCAAGGATCTGGCGTACACTCTGCTGAAAGTGGGAGAAAACGAAGCCGCGCGCGACCAATTCGGCGAGGCCATGCGCTTGGATCCCACGGATCAGCACGTGGCGCTGGAATACGCGTTCCTATGCTACGAGACCAAACAGCAGGCGCTGGCGCGCCGCATCTTCGATCGCATCCGCAAAACCGGCGAGGACCGTGCGCGACACGGCCGAACAGGCTTTCCAAAATATCGACCAGCCGCTCGCCGCGGGGATCGCACGCTGGCAAAAGGCAATCGAATTGGAGCCTGGCAACTTCAGCGCGCATCAGGAGCTCGCGACATTGGCCGAGCAGCGCGATGAACTCGCTCTCGCCGCCGAACATTATGAGAAAGCCTGGAAGCTTCGGCCCGCCGAGCGCTCGTTGATGCTCGATCTCGGCCGCGTCTGGAGACTGCTGGGCCGAACCGAAGAGGCCGATTTTTTGCTGCTGGCGGCGTCGCGGGGCAAACCTGCCCGCGTTGCCGAGGAAGCGCGCGAACTTCTGCCGGATCGCTACCCGTACGTCTACGAATTTGAAAGAGCGCTCGCAACTCGATCCCCACAACTTCGAACTCCGGCGCGAATACGCCTACTTGCTGCTCGCGATGGGCAAGGAAGAAGAGGCCGAACATCAGTTCGAAATCCTCCATGACACGTCGCCCAACGACCTGCTCACTTCAGCTCAACTTGGGCTTCTTGCGGCTGAATCACCAGGATTATCGCCGGCGCGCAGCCTTTGCTCGACCAGGTGCTGAAAGGCGATGACGAGGAACTAGCGGACCGCGTGCGCGTCGCTCTCAAGCTTCCTCTGAAGCTCATTAGCCGTGGCAACGTTCAGCAGCAGCAGACCTCCAACGAAGCCAAGGCGCTGGCCGAGAAGAGCATGCAAGGCGGGCTATCTGAAAGACGCGCTGAAATACCTCACCATCGCGCACGAAAACGATCCGGTCGACTTTTCCATGATGCTCAAGCTGGGCTGGGTCTACAACATTCTGCATGACGACCGCGACGCCGTCAAATGGTTCGATCTGGCGAGCAAAAGCCCCGACCCCGCCATCTCCGGCGAAGCCAAGAAAGCCTATCACAATCTGGCGCCCCAATTTCAGCGCCTGCGCACCACCGTTTGGATCTTTCCGTTCTTCTCCACGCGCTGGCATGACGCTTTCGGCTACGGCCAAGTGAAAACCGAACTGAAGCTCGGCCGTCTCCCGATCCGTCCGTATGTCTCGGTCGATTCGTCGGCGACACTCGCGGAGACCATCGGGCCGACAACCGGCAACGTCGCCCCGCAATACCTTTCGGAAAGCTCGTTCATCTTCGGCGCCGGGTTGGCCACGCTTCCGTGGCGCGGCATGACGGGCTGGTTTGAAGCCGGGGAAGCCGTCAACTATCTTCCGAACCGCACCGACGTTGGCGCGATGATTCCCGACTATCGCGGCGGCGTCTCCTACGCCAAAGGCTTCGGCCATCTGATGAGCAGCTCCAAAGGGCTCTTCTTTGAGACCAACGAGGATGCGGTGTTCGTCAGCCGCTTTCAAGACGATATGCTGCACTATTCGCAAAACCGCTCCGGCTACACATTGGCCTCCGCAGAAGGATTCGGCGGTTTCCAAGCCCAGCTCTATTGGAACGCCAACGCCACCGCGGACCGGCTCCATCAATATTGGGCCAACTATGTGGAAACTGGCCCCGGCTTGCGTTTCCGCTTTCGAGATTTGCCCAAGTCGGTGCTGTTCTCGGTGAACTTTCTGCGCGGCGCCTACACCATCAACACAGGACAATCCGCGCCGTCCCAACTATTTCGATCTTCGAGTTGGACTCTGGTATGCGTTTACGCGCTAAGTTCGGGCTCGTTCTGATCGGCTGTGCTGCCTCTCTTCCAGCCGCCACGTTCCACTACCACATTGCGGGTGACGATCCCGGCCCTTGGCCGCAGATCTTCTCCTCTATCGGGATTACCCGCGCCGCCGGCGGCCCGGCAAATCTCTTCGTGGTTCGCAACGTCGCCCCGGGGTCGGTCCCGCAGTGGATCCAGCGCATCGAGCAAGGCGGCATTGTGGTCCTGGAGGGCCAGGGCGAACTCGCCGCCGCGCTCGGCATTACCCCCAGCAACCAACGCGTGGTGGTGCGAAGCATTGTCGACCAGCACGCGCCGAAGCTGCCCATCATCTGGGAATCGCCGCTCGAAATTCCGGTCTTCAATGTGCCCAAAGACGCCGGCGATTCTGGCCATCGAGCGTTGGGACCACGCGCCGGTGATCGTGGCTTTGCATCGCGGCATGGGCGCGGTGCTGTGGATCGCCGCGCCGCCGGGCAAAGAAGGCTACGAGCGCTTTCCGTACCTGCTGCAGGCGCTCCACGATCTCGGCGTGCAGCCGCCTTTCCAGAGCGAACGCTTTGGGCCTTCTTCGACGGCGCCTATCGCTCGCGCGTAGACCTCGATTATTTCGCCGAGCGCTGGCGCAAAGCCGGCATCGGCGCGCTCCACGTCGCCGGCTGGCACTACTACGAGCAGAACCCCGAGTCCGACGAATATCTCCGGCGCCTGATCGAAGCCTGCCATCGCAAAGCCATCCTGGTCTATGTCTGGCTGGAACTGCCGCACGTCAGCGAAAAGTTCTGGGACGAGCATCCCGAGTGGCGCGAGAAAACCGCGATCCTCCAGGACGCTCAGCTGGACTGGCGCAAGCTGATGAACCTGAACAATCCCGATTGCTTCGCGGCGGTCTCGAAGGGGTGAAGCAACTGGTCGGCCGCTTCGATTGGGACGGCGTAAACCTGGCCGAGCTGTATTTCGAATCGCTGGAGGGCGCCGCGAACCCGGCCCGCTTCACGCCCATGAACCAGGATGTTCGCAACGAATTCCGCGGACTCGCACGGCTTTGACCCGATCGAGCTGTTTCAAACGTCCAAGCCGGATCACGAGCCGCCTCCGGCCGTTTCTCGATTACCGCGCCGATCTTGCGCGCCGCCAGCAGGAGAAATGGATCGGCCAAATCGAAGCCATCCGCGCCTCCAAGCCCGATCTGGACCTGGTGCTCACTCACGTGGACGATCGCTTCGACACGCGCATGCACGATCTCATCGGCGCCGACGCGGCGCGCGTGCTTCCCTTGCTCGATCAGCACGACTTCACTTTTCTGATCGAGGATCCCGCGACCATCTGGAACCTGGGCCCGCAGCGCTATCCGCAAATTGCGGCGCGTTACCAGCCGCTCACCAAGCACACCGATCAGCTTGGCGATCGACATCAACATCGTGGAGCGCTACCAGGACGTCTATCCGACGAAACAACAAACTGGCACCGAACTGTTCCAGCTGGTACATTTGGCCGCGCAGTCGTTCCCGCGGGTGGCGCTTTATTTCGAGAATTCCATCCTGACGCCCGATCTTCCGCTGCTCGCCTCGGCCGCCGCCCGCGTGGACAAGATCGGAACAGAACGGCTCGCGGATTGTCATCGAGTCGCGTTATGGCGTGGGTGTGCCGTGGCAAGGACCGGCGCAGGTGAATGGCCGGCTCTGGCCCGTTCGCAACGAAACAACGCTTTGGCTTCCGCCGGGCCCCAACGTGGCTGAACCGGCGCCCAAGGACGCTCCACTCAGAATCGCCGATTTCAGCGGGGACTTGCGCTCCGCCAGCGTTGTTGCTAATGGCTTGCGCTTTTCCTATGCCAGCAGTGCGCGCGCCTTGGCGATCTTGACCGCGCACCCTCGTAAATTCGAAATCGACGGCGCGCCTTGCGATCCAAAGCTTCTTCAATCCGGCTCAGATTTTGTTCTGACGTTACCGCGCGGCGAACACGTCGTGCAGTTGACGCTCTGAATCGCTGGTGAGTTGTTTCTGGCCCCAGACCAGTTCCAGCGTGCAGGGCACTGAGATCGCGATCCCCTTCTTCATGGCCGGCGTGAATCGCCACTGGCCGACCATGGCCGTGGCTTCGCTGCCCCAAACAGGTTCGGAAGCGTTCGCTATCCGAAGGTTCATGGGGACTCCATGCGGATCGACATCGAAAGTGAGTTTGGCGGTCGCAAGGCGACCCATCGCTACAACCATCCGGCCTTCCTCCATTGCCTCCGGCCCAATCCCGGCGCCAATGGGATATTCGGCGTTGCTGAAAACCGGACGCGACGCCCCGGGCGGGGTGTCGAATTGCGCCTGAATCAAGTGCCAGCGCGATCGTTTCGTAGAGAGCCGAAAGTCGACGGTAATGCGGGCGGCAGTCTGATAGAGTCGGCCGTGGTCCACAACCGGTTCGAAGCGCCATTGCTGCACCGCTTCGATGGCCTTCTCATCCAGCCCGAGCCCGAGCGGTTCCGCCACCTTTAAATTTCGCGCGAAGCCTTCCTCGTCGATGTCCCCGTTCAATACAACCGTGCCTTCCAGTTCCGCTATGCGCGCCTCTTCGGTGTATTCGGGATCTGCCTTTTGAATCGGTTCGCGATTCACCACCGGCCGGGAAGCCGGTGGCAGGTAGATCGCGTGTTCGGCGAGTCTCAGGTAGTTGTTCGCTTCGTCCAGCGCGCCAAGAGTGTCGTCACCGGTTTTCTGCGCTTCACGATACTCGCTCATCGCGCGATCGTGCTGGCCGGTGCCGTCGAAAATCCTGCCCAAATGAATATGCGACCAAACCTGAGTCCACGCCGGATCGCGATCACCGCGCAAAGCCTGGCTAAACTCGCCAACCGCTGATTGCAAGTTGTCGTAGTGAAGATAAGCTTCTCCCAGACGATAATGTGCCAGGGAGCTTGCGGGGTCCGCCGCTACTAGCCGTGCGTACTCCGCGATTTGGTCGTCAGGATCGTCTTGACAGACTCCGCGGGTCAAAGGCAGGCACAACATACCTGCCATGCCCAGCGCCGTAAACCAGCCCGGCATTGTTCCCTCCGCCGATTGGACACCAAAAGATCAGCTCGGGTTCCCGCGCTTTGGCCTAGAAAGCAGGTCCAGTTCTTAGGCTTTTTTGATCTTCATTACGGTGATGGTGTCGCCTTCCATCTTCCCGGTGACTTTCACCTGATCGCCTGCGTACTTCGCCAGGCCAGGCGCGTCCTGATTGGCGATACTGTACACTTTGTCGCCCACCACCACTACGTACTTGGCGCCCTTCTTTATGCATCCCGTGGTGCACTGCTTCGCGGGCGTGCCCGAAGGATGAGTAGCGCCGCACATGCTGTCGCTAATGGTGCCGGTCCAGCTCGCTCCGAGCAGTCCCATCGCGCCCATGGCCAACGTCGCCGCTAAAGACAAAACCAGTTTCATGTGAGTATCTCCTTCGTTGATTATCCATCTTTTGAAGGAGACCTGGGGGACCTGCCGGGCAAGCCTGGCGGACAGCCACCTAAGTTTCGTAAGTTTCGAACTCCAATTGATCCCCGGCTGTGGTATTGGTGGCTACCGCCGTGCCGCTGGGCAACTCCAGCACCGAGTGTGCCCATAAGCACGCCGCCATGCGCCAGCGTGGCATAGCCCGGCGAATCTTCAACACTTTGCGCTTCTTGTCCAGGAACAAAACGTCAATGGGAAATTTCATGCCCACGGTATGCACGCCTTCGCACGGGGTAATCCACAGGCCTTCTCCCCGCTCCAGCCCTTGATGCTTCAATAGTCCCGTTTTGCGCGTTTTGCTGGTGTCGGCGATCTGGGCTCGGTCCGCCAGCATCGTGTTTCGGGATGGATTGTGCACCCGCAGTCGTCGCATGGAATCTATCAAACAAGTCATCGGACGTTCCCCCGAACCGCCTTAGTGTGTTACCAAGGAAAACAGCCATGCCGAGTCGCAGGGATTTCCTCATCCAATCGGGAATTCTGGCCGCCTCGGCGAAATTCGCCTCGGCCCAGCCCCGCAAGCCTAATATCGTCGTCATGCTGGCGAGCGGCCTTCCCGATCTTACCCTCGATCCTTCCGTTCGGGCTCCGACTTTGGCGCGGTTCGCCCAGCAAAGCGTCCAGTTTGAGCGGAGCTATGTTTCTTGTCCCTCGACGGGACCGTCGCAGGCGTCTCTGACTACCGGGCGTTTTCCGTTCGCGTGCGGTGTTCCGCGCGATGGCGTCCCGCTGCCCGCGGATCAACCTACTATCGCCAGTCACTTGAAAGCAGCCGGTTACCAAACCGCAATCCTGGGGGATTGGCGCTTGGGTGGGGCGCAGAAGACCGCCGAGAACCGCCGGCCTATCGACTTTATCCAACAAAACCAGCATAATCCGTTCTTTTTGCTGGTGGCCTGGCAGCGGGCGGACGCAGGCGTGGTGGACGATAACGCCCGGCAGATCCTCTCCGCTATCGATAGCATGAAGCTCGCCGACGACACCATCGCGGTGTTTACCTCCGATCATGGTTATGGCTCGGGTCCGCTGGAACCCTCGGTGCGGATTCCATTGATGCTGCGCTATTCGAGGCTCCAGCCGGGTTGGCGGACCGGCGTGCTCGCTTCGAACGTCGACGTGGCGCCGACGCTCCTCGCGTTGTGCGGACTGAGCGCCGGCGATTCCATGCAGGGCCGCGATCTCATGCGCGAGCAGCCCCAGTCGATTTATTGTGCCGGCCAGATCGGAACCTCCGGCGAATGGCGCATGGTGGTTCGCGGGCTGGACAAACTGGTGGTGGATCAATCGCAAAATGTCACGCATCTCTACAATCTCGGTGTAGATCCGATGGAGATGGACAACGGCGCGCATGATCCGGCCCTGGAATTGAAACGCGATGAATTGAAGGCGTTATTGAATGACTGGATGCGCCGCACTGGCGACGGCATGGATCCATCTGGATTAAAGCTCCGGGCTGGACTCAAGCTCCGGGCTGGGCTCAGGCCACGCGAGCGGGCGGAAATGCGAACATCCGCTCCGTCTCCTGGTTCAGCAGCACCCACAGACCATAAATTCCCAGGGCTGTCCCGAACGGAATGTTAAATAAGTCGAGAGCCGACAGTACAATTGCCAGCGATGCGCGCCCAGGGCCGGAATCGCATCAAGCCAACGCCGATGACCAGGCCCGGCAGCGAAAGCACCAGCAGCAGAATGAAAACGAAGCCGCCGATCACGCCCAAGATGGGAAGCCGGAGGCTTCGGATGAGTGATCCCACATGCCCACGAAGGCCGAAATCCCGCCGAAAATCAAAAGCACGATAATCGCCGCAAAAACGCCCATGGCCCCGAAACACAATGTGCAAAATCCCCAGGATCTTCACGTGCTGCGCCATGCACCCTCCTGTTGGCATATCTCGATTCTACACTTCTATACGAAGCTTTTAACGCGGCAGTTCCGCGCTTACTTGCCGTAAGTGATCTTGGAGTCGGCGCCGAACCGATGATACTCTGTGTACCGGATGCGTCAGCCGGACGCGCTGCGCGCCCCCGCGGAAATACAGCGTATCGTCGCCGTAAGTCATCACCGGGAACCAAAAATCGCCGTCCACTTTTCGGCGCATCGTGGTGAAATGCGGGAACAGATTCTCGCTCTTCAGCGTGCGGATCTGCGGAACGGCTTGCCTTCGCTGCGGATCACCGAATAGTCTTTCTTGGATACCCACAGCATGCCGTCGAACAGGCGCTGGCCCTCCAGGATCTGGCGGGGCTCGATCTGCACCACGAAGCAATCCACGCCGTCCATGGTCTCCTCGCCGCGAAATTGCGTTTCGTAGAGAAACGCCTGATCTTTGGTAAGCAGGAAGGGCTGGATCTCCCGCATGTCGCGGAAATCCTCGTCGGTCAATTTGAGGTGCGTCAGCGTGGAGATACGGCTTGCCAACCATTTCTTCGGTGCGTTCCTGGGTGGGCGAAAAGATGATGTCGCGAACCTCGCGGTAAGTGCCTTCGGCGAGACCGTTCGGATTCAGCTCATCCAGCGTGACGGTCTGGCGATAAGTGTAGTTGTTTTGCTCTTGCGCGGTTGCGTTTCGCGCGCGGCAATCAGATGCGGACCAGATTCGGCGGTGGATCTTCGGCCGGTGCGACGGGAAGCCAGCGCGGAAACCAAAACCCCGATGCTAGGATGAAGCAGATGCGCCAGTTTCTGACGACGCTGTCCCTGGTGTGGATAGCAGCTTGCATCGCAGCCTACATTTACTCTCAACAACAGCATATATCCTCAGCATCGCCTGGGCCGTGGTTCCCGCGTTCCTGGCCGAGCTCGCATTTCTATCTTGGCCCCGGGTTTCGCTTCGGTCCGAAAAAGCGTTTGACGCGCTCGGCTCCAAAGCCGCTGCGCGCCGCGCTGCTGGCAGCCAGCGGCGTGCTCCCCTATCTGATCGAAGCTTCGCTTACGCGGACGTTTCATCTCGTCTCGCTTCGCGGAATTGCTCGCAGTTGTCCTGGTGGCGGCGTTCTGGTATGCGCTGGATCCGCCGCGCGCGATGCTCGCCGATCTGCTGTTTCTCGGCTTCATGGCGGCGGTGTACTATCAGCCGGATAGTTCGATCACATCTACGGGCGGCCGGCGCCGCACGTCGCGCTCGGGATTCTCGGCCAGCTGATGTGGATCCGGCTGGGATTGATGGCCGTGCTTTCGCTGCGATCGCTTGACGAGGCGCGTTTCGGCTTCCTGCCCACGCGCGAAGGAGTGGCGCATCGGCGCCCAGCATTTCCTCTATTTCCTGCCCATGGGCGCCGCGCTCGTCTACATGGTGCGCTTAGGCGCTTCCATCTGCATCAACTCGTGGTGGAACTTCGCGCTCGTGTTGGTGCTCACGTTTTGGGGATTCTTCTGGGTGGTGGCGCTGGCCGAAGAGTTTTTCTTTCGGGCATTTCTGCAGCGCGTGCTCGCGCAGCGGCGCGCACAGCGACATCGCCGGGTCTTTTGCTCGCCGTCGGTGCTGTTTGGATTGGCGCATCTGCCGTTCCGGAAGTTTCCGAACTGGCGGATCGCCATCGTCGCGGCGGTCTTGGGCATCTTCTGCGGGCTATCGCTGCTCAGAGCGCGCAGCGTGCGGGCCAGCATGGTGACGCACGCGCTGGTGGCCACTACCTGGCGGATGTTTTTTTCGAGCTAGTGTTCTTGAGGTTCAGTGACTGCCGGCTCTTGAAAAAATCTTTCCAGGGATCGGACCCGGCGAGAACCTTTTCGTAATTGCCCAGGTTGAACTTGGATGGATCGAGCGAGGGCTTCACATCCGCCCAATCGAGCGGCATGGAGAAAGGCGCTTTCTCGCGGCGGCGCACTGAATAGGGCGCAACCACGGTGGCGCCGAACGCATTGCGAAAAGGGTCCAGATACACGCGCTGCCCGCGTGCTTCAATACGCTGCTCCACCGTTAATTCCTTGGGATGACCGCCGGCCAGCCGCTCGCAGATTTGTTTGGCGAAAGGCAGAACGTCGTCGTAGGTTGGGCCAAGGCGCAGCGGAACGAAGACGTGCAAGCCGCGGCTGCCGGATGTCTTGGCGAAGGATGTCAGGCCGAGTTCGTAGAGCTCTTTCCTTACCACCAAACCGGCCTTGGCCGCGTCGGAAAACTTGCCCGACGTGGGATCCAGATCGAAAACCATCCAATCCGGCTGCTGTGGATAGCTGGCGCGGCTAGCCCAGACATGCACCGGGATGCAGCCCAGATTGGTGAGCGCGAGCTGCGTATCTTTCGATCCGCCGACTACATATTCCACGTCGCGATTCTGGTGGTGGATGCGATGCGTGGGCGTGTCTTGAGGCAATCCCTTGGGAGCGGCTTTCTGATAGAAACAATCGCCCCGCATCCCGTCCGGGCAGCGCTCCAGCGACAGCAGGCGATCGTCGACATAGGGCCGCAGCTTGGCGAAGACGGCATCGTAGTAGCGCGCCAGATCGAGCTTGGTGTAACCTTCGTCGGGCCAAAAAACTTTGTCGGGGTGAGTGATCATGTCGTTCAGATTCATTTGGCCTCCGGGATGGTGACTTCTTCGGAGCGTTTGTCGTCGCGCAGCCCAAGGTACACCGGCTGGCGCAGTTTGCGATCGTTGGTCCATTCTCCATAGGCAATTTGGGCAACCAGGCGCGGCGCCAGCCACGTGACATCGCGCTCGCGTGGAGGATCCACCACCGGAGCTTTTTGGCGCACCAGAGATTGAAACTTGCGATAAAGTTGCGCGAGTGTTTCCCGCGAAAAACCGGTGCCGACCTTGCCGACATACTTCAATTCGCCGCCGGAGTAAGCCGCCAACAGAAGCGCGCCGAAATGTTCGCGGGCGCCGGCGGGCGCGGTGTAACCGGCGATGATGAATTCGTCCTCCTGCTTCACCTTGAACTTGAGCCACTTGGCGGAGCGGCCTTCGGTGTAAGGCGCCGATTCGTCTTTCGCCACCACGCCTTCGAATCCCTTTTGCTTGGCGATTTCGTACGCTTTGAGTCCGTCGTCCGCCAGACGAGCGGACGAGAAAAGCGTGGGCTGTTTCCCCGCAGGCTTCCCCAAAACCTTCTCGAGCGCCGCGCGACGCGATCTAAGAGGCTCCGCGCGAAGATCGCGGCCATCGAGATAGAGGCAGTCAAACACCGCGTAGTGCAGTTTGTCGGCGAGATTTTGGAGAAGCTGAAAACGCGAGACGCCGCGACGATCGAAGGCCACCACTTCCCCATCCAGCAGCAGAGTTTCCTGCCTCAGCGCGCTCACCGCGTCTGCCACCGCCTTGAAGTGAGCAGTGCGATCCTTCGCATTGCGGGAAAGCAACGTCACGCGATCGCCTTCCTTGTACGCGAGGATGCGATAGCCGTCATATTTCTCTTCGTACACCCAGCCCGGCCGCTGGAAAGGCTCTTTGACCAGCGTTGCAAGCATGGGCTGAACGCGAAATGGGATGCGTACGGTCATCGGCGCGTCCGGGTTACCGGCGCGCCGCCGGCGCTCCCGCTGGATCACCCTTCGCGGCCCGGGCCACATCGCCGCCTTCCTCGCGCGCGATTTCAGCCAGCAAGCGCTTGGTGAGAACAGAGCGCGGCTCGTCGATTAGGATGTCGTCGGTGGAAGCGTAGCGGTCGCGATGCTTGATCAGCAGCCATTGCGGTTTCTTCGGAGCCGCCATACCCAAGCTTGGTTCGGACCAGCACCCACG
The DNA here is from genome assembly GCA_963761265.1 of Bryobacterales bacterium. Lineage (GTDB taxonomy): Bacteria > Acidobacteriota > Terriglobia > Bryobacterales > Bryobacteraceae > Palsa-89. The sequence continues at coordinate 466,849 of CAVXGM010000010.1, read as the reverse complement.
ATCCCCGTAGCTTTTTTCCAAAGAGCGTGAACTTCAAGTCGCCCTTTTCGAGCGCCGCATCCACGTCCTCCACCTCGGGCGTCCAGGTGCCGCGATCCCACAGCATCACCGTCCCGCCGCCGTACTCGCCTTCCGGAATCACGCCCTCAAAGCCGCCGTATTCCAGCGGATGGTCTTCCACGCGAGTGGCGAGACGCTTCACCGAAGGATCGAGCGATGGGCCTTTCGGCACAGCCCACGAAAGCAGCACTCCGCGCCATTCCAGGCGAAAGTCGTAATGCAGATGCGACGCCTGGTGTTTCTGAATCACATACAGCAGCTCGCTGGGCGATTTCGCGCCGGAGCGCGTGCCTTTCGGTTCGCTGGTAACGTCGAAGTTGCGTTTGCCGCGGTATTCTTCGAGCGGGCCCGCTTTAGCTTTTGGGGGTTTGGTCTTCATGGTGCGCCTGGCTTTCTACATATTCAAGGATGTCGTAATGCGGCGCCTTGCGATCGGGAAAGAAGCTGTTCACCGCGTCCAGTTCGTCGCGATAGATTTCCACCGCCGCCTCCAAGCGCGCCATTTCGTACAGTTTCCCGTGCGCGTGGGCGATGTTGAAGAGCGCCAGCTTCCCGCCCGTATCGCGATATTGCTGGGCCAGCAACAGCAGAACGCCGTTGCCCGCGGTGTCTATCTCGAAAACCTTGACAAGGTTGAGAATCAGCTGGCGATTGCCGCCGTCGAGAAGCGCTTGGACGAAATCGCGCAGCGCGATATCGCCGCCGCCCATGACCAGCCTGCCGTCCAGGTCCAGAATGACGATCCCTTCTCGTTCTCGTTGATGAATATTAAGGTGATGGTGATGAAGCACGAATCCCATATCGTCCGTCCTACAATCCGTAAGACTCCAACAGCCGCAACCAGATTTCACTCATCGTGGGAAACGACGGAACGGCGTGCCACAAACGATCGAGCGGAACTTCCCCAACGATTGCAACCGTAAAGGCGTGGATGAGCTCACCGACATCCTGGCCCACCAGCGCCGCGCCGACGATGACGCGGCGGTCCTCATCGACGATCATTTTCGCATGACCCTGATAACCATCCGCGAGGATTTCCGCCCCGGAAATGTGGCGCATGTCGTACTCCACGGCGCGAACGCGCAGGCCGGCTTGGCGCGCTTCTGCCTCAGTGAGCCCGGCCGCCGCGGCTTCCGGATCGGTGAAGAGTACTTGCGGTATTGCTCGATGGTCGGCGGTGGCCGCGAATCGTGTCCACGGTTGAGGGTCTTCGGTAAGCTGCCCTCTTGCGCGAGCGGCAATGGCGTCCCCGCATACCCGCGCCTGATACTTGCCCATGTGAGTGAGCAGGATACGGTGATTCACATCGCCCGCCGCATAAAGCCAGCCACCGGCAACCCCTTTGACGCGGCAGGTATCGTCGACATCCAGCCAATTCGCCCGGCTTTAGCGATACGGTTTCGAGTCCAATATTTTTAGTGTTAGGAATGCGGCCCGTGGCGACGAGAATCTCATCGGCTTCGACGCTCAGGTTATGTCGCCCTCGGCATGTCGAACCAGACTTGCACCGGAGTTGTAGGGGACCGGCGCTGGACACGCGTTACATTCGCTGCCGGTGTGCAGCGAAATACCAAGTTCGCCAAACCTGGCGGCAATCTTTTCGCCCACGAACGGCTCTAAGCGTTCAAGCAGCCGAGTGCCGCGATTGAGAACCGTGACTTCCCTGGCGCCGAGCGAATGGAAGGCCTGCGCAAGTTCGCACGCCACGGGCCCGCCTCCCAGCACAACCAATCTGCGGCGGGATACGATCGGCCCGAGTGGCTTCCCGATTCGTCCAGGGTGAAGCTTCGGCCAAGCCGGGAATGGGCGGCAGCATCGGTGCGGTTCCGGTGCAAATGGCAACCGCGTGGCGCGCTGTGAGCCGGGTGACGGAAGCATCGCCTCCCACTACTTCCACCACGCGTTCACCCGCCAGGCGTCCCTGCCCCCGCACCAGTTCGACCTTGGCGTTTCTCAACCATTCCACTTGGCCGTCATCGTGCCACGAATCGGTGAAGCGAGTGCGCCGCGCGAGCACGGCTGATGGATCGAGCCGCCCGGTAACGGCCTGTTTCGCGCCATCCACGCGGCGGGCGGCTTCCAGGGCGGCCGAACTGCGCAACAGCACCTTGCTCGGGATGCAGGCCGCATAGGAACATTCGCCGCCCACCAGATTCGATTCCACGATGGCGGCAGTCAAGCCGCCCTTCACCGCGCGATCGGCGACATTTTCGCCTGTGGGTCCCGCGCCGAGAACGATCACGTCAAAGAGCGTCTCGCTCATCCGGGCCTCCGTCCCTCCATTGTGACGCCGGACTTCGATAACATGGAACACGTTCATTTTCGGGGAGGGTGCATTGCATCTGAGAGCTGGTTGGGGATTTCTTTGCCTGGGCCTGTTGTGCGCCGTTCCGCTTTCGGCACAATGGTTTCACTATCCCGACCGCGGGCGTCCCTCGATTGGCCGGCGGCAAGCCCAATCTCAACGCGCCGACGCCCAAGAACGCCGATGGCAAGCCGGATCTTTCGGGCATCTGGCTGGCCGGCAACGCGCTGCCGTGTCCCAAAGAGCTGCGCGATGGCGACAATTGCATCGAGAAAATTGGCCTCTCGAAGGAAGCCGTGGATTTCGGCGCCAGTGTTCCCGGCGGCCTGCCGTATCAGCCGTGGGCCGCCGCGCTGGTGAAGCAGCGCGTCGCCAATCTTTCCAAAGACGATCCGCATGCGCGCTGCCTGCCGCCGAATTTTCCCGCGCGCGTTCGCGTTTCCGCATTTGCAGAAGTTCATCCAGACTCCGGGGCTGCTGGTCATTCTGGACGAATTCAACGCCAGCTACCGGCAGATCTTCACGGATGCGCGTCCGTTTCCGGAAGATCCGCAGCCGTCCTGGAACGGCTATTCGTCCGGCAAATGGGAGGGCGATACGTTAGTCGTCAACACCATCGGATTCCGCGACGACCTGTGGCTGGATATGAGGGGCAATCCAATGACCAGCGCCGCAAAAGTGACCGAGCGATTCCGCAGGCCCAATTATCGGAAGCCTGGAGATCGAAGTAACCGTGAACGATCCGAAAGCCTACACCAAGCCCTGGACGGTCACTTTGAAGCAGGCGATTCAGGTAGATACGGAGTTGGTGGATGAAATCTGCCTGGAAAACGAAAAGTCTGTCCAGCACATGATTGGGAAATAGCATCCTCAAGGATGCGTCTAGCTGGTAGGTGAGCAGGCGCGCGCTATGGACGATCTTATTGCTTGTAACGGTTGTTCTCTGCGTTCGCGCTGCCGACCAACCTCGACAACCAACCTTTCGCCACTACATGAAACACGCCGCTGGCCCGGGTGCGCTGGCGCGGGCGGCCGCCGGCGCCGGAATCACCCAAGCTACCGACACGCCGCACGAATGGGGACAAGGCGCCGCGGGATTTGCCAAGCGCCTGGGCTCGGCTTTCGGCAAGCACCTGGTGCATAAGTCGATCGAGTATCCGGTCGCGCGTCTGCTTCACGAAGAGCTTGGATACCGGCGCTCCAACCAGCATGGATTTCGCCGCAGGCTTCGTTACGCGCTGCTGGCGACGGTCGTCACGCGCAAAACCACAACAGGACGAAAGACCGTAGCCGGAGGCGAGATTGCTGGGGCGTTCGGTAGCGGGCTGGTCTCGCGATTGTGGCAGCCGGCCAGTGTGCGCGGCGTATCCTATGGGTTCCTGTCCGGCGGCATAACCCTGGGAGTGGATGCCGGGACGAATGTTCTGCGCGAGTTCTGGCCGGACATCCGTCATCGATACAAGCGCCGCCGGGCGGTGTATGAAGGCGGAAGGCGGCGTCTCAGCGCCCGGAACCCTCGGTCCAGCCATCGCCCAAGCCGTAGGGAATCGTAACGAAGGGCATCGCTTCCACTTCGTGGATCTTGCCGCCGCGGATACCGAAGGTCTCCACGATCATCGCGTTCATCAGCATGCCCGGGGGCGCGTCGGGAGGTGCGCCGCGGCGGGTTCCGTCGTGGACGAAAAGCGCGAAAACCGTGGCGATGCCTTTCTGCTGGTCGATCAGGATGCGCCGCGGCCGGATGTGCTTCATATACGCGAAAATCTTGCGTGTCGATTTGCTGCGAACAGGTGAGCATGCTGAACTTCAGCTGATCGCGGCCTTGCGGCGTATTCGGGTTGGGAAGCGGCGGCGCGGGCATCATGCGGCCGCCGGGCGGCGGATTGTTGACGGTCTGGTAACCGTTCTCGTGGCGCACGCAATCGTCGGCGAAAGCGCCGATCTTGCCGTCATCGCCTTCCAGCGCATCAAAGTAAGAGTTCGCGGCGTAATCCAGAACGTCGCGCGAGCTTTGCGCGGCGGGCGGAATATCCGTCACCAAGCCGAGCCGAGGGGTGGTTAAGAGCGGGATGGCCGCATCGTTGATGTTGCGATCATAAAGCTGCTCGATCTGGGAAATCTTGCCGCGATCCACTTTCAAGCGCACGCCCACCAGCGCGCTTCGGCCCTGAATCAGGAGGCGGGCCTGCAATGCCACTTGGCCCGCCACCGGATCGGCGATATAGATTTTGAATGATGTCGGCTCCACTTTGGATCGCCACAGCATGCCTTCGCCGACGTCCATGCGCCCGGTGTTCTCGGTCATGTGGACGTTGATCGCGAGCGGCGGCACGGCCTTGGGATCGTGCTTGTAGATGGCGTTCATGTAGCCGTCCATGAAGCCGACCAGGCATTCCCGATCGCAGTCCTTCACGCGGGAAGGACCCCACTCCGGTTCCGTCGCCATTATCTGGAGCGCCGTGACGCTCAAACAGCGCGCTCACGCCAATCGAGAACAAGGTGGCTTTCATTTCGAAATTCTCCTGTCCCCGAGCTACTTTCGGGGATGCGACAGACATTATATTTCACGCTACTGCTTCGTCGTGACTTAGCCAAGCGATAAAATTGGGTTGCTGAATGAGCGTGTTTCGAATCGCACTTGCCAACATCCGGTTCCCGGCCAATCCCGAGGAATCGATTACTCTGGCCGTCGATGCTATCGCTCAAGCGGCTATCGAGAACGCCGGGATCATCTGCTTTCCGGAATGTTTCGTTCCCGGTTACCGGGCCATGGGCAAAGCGGTGCCGCCGCCCGACCCCGCGTTTCTCGAACGCGCCTGGTCCATCATTGCGGCGGCCGCCGCGAAGGCAAATATCGCGGTGGTTCTCGGCACTGAACGCGTGGCGGATCACGCCCTATTGGCCACTGCACTCGTCATCAATCCGGATGGAACGTTGGCCGGTTTTCAGGATAAAGTCCAGCTCGATCCTTCCGAAGAAGGCACTTACTCATTCGGTTCCGGCAGGCGAGTCTTTCAAACCGGTGCGCTGACATTTGGTATCGCGATTTGCCATGAGGGCTGGCGCTATCCGGAAACGGTCCGCTGGGCTGTTCGGCGCGGCGCCCGCATCGTATTCCATCCTCATTTCCACGAAGCCGAACCAGGCGGCTTCGTTCCCTCTACTTTCGCCGATCCCGCGAATTCCTTCCATGAGAAAGCGGTCCTCGTGCCGCGCCGCGGAAAACACGTGCTATATCGCGACGGTAAACGTCGCAAGCGCCGGGTTCGCCCACCACGTCCGCGGTTGTGCGTCCCGATGGGACGCTGCTCTGCTACCAGCCCTACGGCCAAGAAGGGCTGCTCGTCGCCGACATCGATCTCGCCGCGGCGACGGGCCTTTTGGCGGCTCGTTGCAAAACCGATATGTCAAACTGAAGTCTCACAACAATTGGCCTTGGCAATCGATCTTTTTGAGCAGTTGGAGCGGCATGCCGTCGCACGCCCCCACGACGTCGCATTGCAAACCATATCGGAAACATTCACGGAATCCAGTCACGTTTCCCGAACTGCTCGCGCGGTCCCGCGCCCTGAGCCAACTCATCCGCGACGCGGGCGGCGAGCGCGGAAGCCGCGTCGCGCTGCTGATGCCGAACGATCACCATTTCGGCGTGGCTTTCCTTGCAGCGGCGAGCGCCGGCGTGGTGATCGTCCCGCTGGATTCTTCGCAAGACGCCGCGCGGCTGTGTGAAGTGATCGCCCATGCCGAATGCGGCCTGCTGATCTGCCCCGCGAAAGGAGACTTCTCCGAGCAGGCGTGCGCCATCCGCCAGCGCCTTCCCGAACTCGTGATCCTCGATCCGCAGGCGCTTGAGCATCCGGCAGCCCTGCCCCCCTGGCCGCTGATCTCGCGGGATCCGGAGAGCGATTTCCTCCTCCTCTACACCGGCGGCACCACGGGCGCCCCGAAAGGTGTGCGGCTCAGCCTCGCCAACATCTTCATAACGATTCACGACACGCTCGCGGTATTCCCGCTCTCCGAGCGCGACCATATTCTCTCCATCCTGCCGCTCTTTCACATCATGGCGATCCAAGCCAACCTGCTTGCACCTTTGTACACCGGAGCGCGGATTACCTATCTGCAATCGCGCGACCCGCAGGCTATCGTGGCTGCGTTTCGCGAGCAGGGCATCACAGCGTTTCTCTGCGTGCCGCTGTTTTACTACCAACTGCACCGCCGCATCTTCGGCGAGATTGCCCGCCAGCCATGGGCCAGGAGAATGGTCTTCCACGCGCTCCTCAGGCTTTCGCGATTTTTTCGCACAACCCTGGGATGGAACGCGGGGCGTCCCCTTTTCCGGCCAGTGCACAAACGGTTCGGGACTCGGCTGCGCGGATTTGGTGTAGGCGCGGCGCGTTTCTCGCCTGAGATCGCATCCGACTTGCACGATCTCGGGTTCGCCTTCTTTCAGGGCTACGGCATGACGGAAACCTCGGGTCTCGCGGCCATCTCGCCGATGAGCCTACAGGGCGGCCTTTCGAGCGGCCGCGCGCTGAAGAACATCGAAATCCGCATCGATGAGCCCGACACGCAAGGGCAGGGTGAGGTCTTCTTGCGGGGCGGCAACATCATGCAAGGCTACTGGAAGGACGCGGATGCCACGCGCGCGACGCTGGTGGATGGGTGGCTTCGCACCGGCGATATCGGCCGGATCTCCGGCGGCGATCTGCATATCATTGGCCGCAAGAAAGAAGTCATCGTCCTCAGTTCCGGAAAGAATATTTTCCCGGAGCCGCTGGAAACCTGGTTCCAGACCAACTGCCCGCTGATCCAGGAGATTTGTATTTTCGGAACTCATGACGATCGCAACGGCGCTGAACGGCTGCATGCCCTGATCGTTCCGGATTCGCAGAGGCTCCGCGAACTCGGGATCGTCAATATCGGCGAAGAGCTCCGCTACCGGATCGATAATCTCAACCGCAGCCTGCCGCCGCACGAAAAGCTGAGCGGCTTCGACATCCGTTTGGAGTCCCTGCCCAGAACCAGTTCGCGCAAGCTGCAGAGATTCCGAATTCAGGAAGAGTTCGCGCGTGCCGGAAAAACTTCCGAGGAAAAAAAGCGCCGCTGGATCGCGCAGGAGAACCGGAGGGCTTGGCGACCATCCGGGAGATGATCGCGCGCATCAAGCCAGGCCGCGAGATCCATTCCGGCATGAACCTCGAGCTCGACCTTTCTTTCGATTCGCTCGAGCGCGTGGAACTTTTGGCGAACGTGCAGGAGGCATTCCGATTTCGGATCGCGCCGGAGCAGGCCGCGAGTATTTTCACCGTGGGCGACGTTCTCGCCCTGGCGCGGGATCGCACGGCGTTGCAAACAGATTGGGCCGAATGGCGCGATATCCTGCGGGAACCGCTGTCTGACACCGAACAGGCCATGGCCGATCGTTACCTGGGCGCCAGGCCGCTGGCCGCGCCGTTGTTTTTTGCGGCCACCAAGACTTTCTGCCTGATCGCGAAGCTTCTGCTGCGTTATCGCTTTCGCAGCCGCGCAACCGTGGCCGGCCCAAGGCCCCTTCATCCTCTGCGCGAATCATCAAAGCTATCTCGACTTCCCGCTGATTGCCGGCACGCTGCCGTATCGCGTCTTCCGCCGGATGTTCAGTCTGAGTACCAGCAGGTTGGTGCGAAGCGGCTTCCAATCCTGGTTCGGACGCACGGCACGCGCGGTGCCGATCGACGCGGATCGCAATCTGCGCACGGCGCTCCGGCTCGCCGCCGAAGGTCTGCGGCGCGGCATGGTGCTGTGCGTTTTTCCGGAAGGCCATCGTTCGATGAACGGGGAGCTGCAGCCCTTCCGTAAAGGAGCGGCGATTGTTGCCGTGGAGAGCGGCGCGGATACAATTCCGATTGGCATCACGGGAACGGGCCAGGTTTGGGGCCGAGCCAGCCGGCGGATACGGCTTGCCCCGGTTCGGATAGAAGCCGGCGCGGGGATCCGCGCGTCGCCCGAAGAGGACTACGACGCATTCACCCAGCGGCTGTTCGATGCCGTTCAAGAACTGATGCGATCTCAGTGATCGTGCTACCCTTCACTCATCACGATCGGTAAATGCATTCAGCAGTGACGGAACTAGGTTCGAGCGGTTCCGGGTGGGACTTAGAAAGAGCCGTTCAGCACCACGAGGAACCCGTGTATCTTGTGCGCGGCGGCCCGGGATGCGCGCCTGCGCTGACTTTTGACCGTCCCTCCGGTGGCAACGATGTCGTCGAATGTCTGCCGGGGATTCGCCCGGAGAATCTAGGCGAAAGCTCTTTCAGCAAATGCCACGGCGTGCGCTTTCAATATGTGTGCGGCGAAATGGCCAACGGCATCGCGACCGTGGAAATGGTCGCCGAATCGGCACGCGCGGGTTGGCTCGGTTTTTTCGGCGCAGCCGGATGTTCGTTGGACAGAATCGAGCAGGCAGTGGTGCGCCTCGGTTCCGAATGCGCCGAAGCGTCCTGGGGCTCGAACCTGATTCATTCGCTCAACGACCCGCAATTGGAAGAAAAAACGGCCGACATTTACTTGCGTCACGGCGTGCGCCACATGTCGGCATCGGCCTTTATGGCGATGCGGCCGTCCATCGTGAGATATGCTTGCTCGGGACTGACGCAGAGCCCCGATGGATCGGTGATCCGCCGCAACTTCGTTTTCGCGAAGATTTCGCGGCCCGAAGTGGCGAAACATTTTCTCTCGCCAGCTCCGGAGCCGATCCTGAATTCGCTGATGGAAGTCGCGTGCCATTACACCCGCCGAAGCAGCGCTGGCGCGGCGCGTGCCCGTCTCTGAAGACGTCACCGTGGAAGCAGATTCAGGCGGCCATACCGACAACCGTCCTCTCACCGCGCTTCTGCCTGCGATTCTCGCTCTGCGTGATGAATTGCAGGACCGCTACAAGTTTGCAGTACCTTCCAGAATCGGCGCCGCGGGCAGCATCGGAACTCCGGGCGCCGTAAGCGCGGCATTTGCGCTGGGTGCGGCATACGTGCTGACCGGCTCCATCAATCAGTGCGCTCGAGAAAGCGGCCTCAGCGAACAGGGAAAAAAGTTGCTGGCCGCGGCGAGCATCGCTGATGTGACGATGGCGCCTGCCGGCGACATGTTCGAACTCGGCGTGAAGGTGCAGGTGCTGAAGCGAGGGCTTTTCTTTCCGCTGCGCGCGACGAAGCTTTACGAACTCTATCGAACGCATGAGTCGCTCGAACAAATCCCGCCGGCGTTGATCGCTTCGCTCGAAAAAGATGTGTTCCGGCAGCCGGTGGAGCGCGTGTGGAAAGAAACGAGGCGCTATTTCCAGGCCAATGATCCCAGGCAGGTGGAACGCGCCGAGCGCGAGCCGAAGCATCGCATGGCGCTGGTGTTCCGCTGGTACCTGGGGCAGTCCAGCCGTTGGGCGATTAACGGCGACCAAGATCGCCTGGTGGATTACCAGATCTGGTGCGGGCCCGCCATGGGCGCGTTCAACGCGTGGGCTGCCGGATCGTTTCTGGAACCAATTGAGAATCGCACTGTGTCCGAAATCGGGCTGAACCTGCTGTACGGAGCGGCGGCCCTCACGCGCGCGCAGCAGCTTCGAGCGTCAGGATGCAACGTTCCGCAGCGCCTGTTTTCCTATGCGCCGCGCGAGTTGAAATCGCGCCTTCGCGGATACCGAACTTCCGCCGAGACAGCCTGTGTATAACGAACCGATTGCTATAGTGGGCGTCAGCGCTCTTTTCCCCGGGTCCGAAAATGAAGAGGGATTCTGGCGCGATATCGTCGGCGGCAAGGATCTGATTACCGACGTTCCCGCCAGCCGCTGGCTGGTGGAAGATCATTACGACCCGGACCCGCGGGCCGAAGACAAAACCTACTGTAAGCGCGGTGCTTTTCTTTCGCCCTGCTCATTCGATCCGCTCGAATTCGGCGTGCCGCCGCACGCCCTCTCCGCAACGGATACCTGTCAGTTGCTCTCTCTGGTGGCGGCTAAGCGCGTACTGGAGGATGTGGCGAGAGGACAAGCTGCGGAGATCGATCGCGAACGCGCGAGCGTAATTTTAGGCGTTACCTCCGGGCAGCAGCTTTTTCTGGAAGTCGCGTCACGAATGAACCGGCCGATCTGGGTAAAGGCGCTGCGCGAATCGGGGATTGCGGAAACTCAAGTGGGCGAAATTTGCGACCGTATCGCAGGATCGTATTTGCCGTGGAAGGAAAACACTTTCCCCGGGCTGTTGGGAAATGTGGTGGCCGGACGCATCGCGAATCGATTCGATCTGCATGGCACCAATTGCGTGACTGATGCGGCTTGCGCGAGTTCACTGGCGGCGATCTCGATGGCGTTAGATGAACTTCGTCTTGGCCGGTCCGACCTGGTGATCACCGGCGGCGCCGACACGTTCAACGACGTTTCGATGTTCGTTGCATTTTCCAAAACACCCGCGCTCTCGCCCACCGGGGATTGCCGGCCTTTCTCGGATCGGGCGGATGGCACCGTGCTGGGTGAAGGCATCGCGATGTTCGCGCTCAAGCGGCTCCGCGATGCAGAGCGCGATGGGAACCATATTTACGCTTTGATTCGTTCCATCGGATCGTCTTCGGACGGCCGCTCAAAAAGCATCTATGCGCCGCTGCCCGGCGGGCAAGCGCGGGCGATGCAGCGGGCGTATGACGACGCGGGCTACGGTCCGGACAGCATCGAACTGGTGGAAGGGCACGGAACCGGAACGGCCGCGGGAGATGCCGCCGAAATCGAAGGATTGCGGACAGTCTTCGAACCTGCCGCGAACGGCGGCCGCGCGTGGTGCGCGCTGGGCAGCGTGAAATCGCAGGTGGGCCACACAAAAGCTGCGGCGGGCGCGGCAGCCTTATTCAAAACCGCCATGGCGCTGCATCATCAGACGCTTCCGCCGACCATCAAAGTTGAGCGCCCGAATCCGGCGCTGCAACTGGGAGAGAGTCCGTTTTACCTGAACCGGACCGCGCGTCCCTGGATTCCGCGGAATGGTTCCGGGCGGCGCGCCGCGGTGAGCTCCTTCGGGTTCGGCGGGACCAACTTCCACGCCATATTGGAAGAGTACAAAGGTCTGAATCCGCGGCCGAAACGAATCTGGCCGGAAGGTCCAGAGCTGGTGCTTTTGAGCGCGGCCAATATGGGCACGCTAAGAAAATCTTGTCTCGAAACCGCCGTGCTTTGCGAAGCGGATGCAGTTCCGCTCGCGAACATCGCGGTAGCAAGCCAATATGCGTTTGATGCGTCGCTGCCGCATCGCGTGGCCGCGATTGCCGCGGACTGTCAGGAGATGTCGCGAAAGCTGCGCTACCTGGCGGACGGAAAAACCGTGCCGGGCGCCAGCATGAGCAACCAAACGGTTGCTGGAAAGATCGCGTTCCTTTTTCCCGGACAAGGCAGTCAATACCTGAACATGGGTTCGGACCTGGCGATGACTTTCCCCGAAGCCGCTGCGGTGTGGGAGAAGGTTCCCGAGACCGCAGCGGCGGTCTTTCCTCCGCGCGCATATTCGCCATCGGAAGAGGAAGAGCAATCGCGAAAACTAACATCCACGGAATGGGCCCAGCCGGCGGCGGGGGCCGCAAGCGCCGCATTGCTGGCGTTGCTGAATCAGCTCGAAGTGCGGCCTGATTGCGTGGGTGGGCATAGTTTTGGCGAAATCACAGCGCTCTTCGCAGCGGGCGGAATCGGCCTGGACACCATGCTGGCCATCGCGCGGCGGCGTGGCGAACTGATGCGGGACTCCTCCACCGAACCAGCGGGTATGTTGTCCGTTCGCTCCACTTGGGACCACATTCGGGAAGTGCTCCTGGGCTTGGACGTGACGCCGGCGAATCATAACGGCCCGGCACAGGTGGTGCTCTCGGGTGCCGCCGGTCCACTCGCCGAGGCGGAGCGCAGGCTTCGCGCCGCGGGGTTTGCAGTAATCGGTCTTGCGGTTTCCACGGCGTTCCATTCGCCTCTGATGCGGCCTGCCGCGGACGCTTTTGGCAAATACCTCAAACAACTGTCGATTAGTATTTCCACCTTGCCCTTCTATTCGAATCGCGATGGCGCTCTCCACTCGGCCGAAGCGCGAGCCGTCGCTCAAGATCTGTCGCTGCAGATCGCCGCGCCCGTATACTTCGGCGAGATGATCGAAAGCATGTACGCGGATGGCGTTCGTACTTTTCTTGAGGTTGGCCCGCGCGACGTTCTCACGTCGCTGGTGGGAAGCATTCTCGAAGGCCGCGAGCATCAGGCGATCGCGCTCGATCGGCCGGCCCGAGGCGGCGTGCAAGCGCTTTGGGAAGGCTTGGGGGCGTTGGCCGTTTCAGGCATCGCGATGAACTGGAAAAACTTCCGGCAGGGGCACCGGGTATGTACTGATTTGTCGCGGCCAAACGAGCCGAAATTTTCAATGCCTATCGATGGCAGAAGTTACGGACGCCCTTATCCGCCTTCAGGTGGCGCCGGTGCGCTCCCGCCCCCGGTTGCAGACGCGCCCGCGATCGCCGCTAAAGGTGATTCCACCGAAGCTTACCGCGTCTTCCAGGAATCCATCACCGCCGCGCACCTAGATTGGCAAGCGAATCTCGCGAAAGGTCATGAGGCGTTTCTGAGGAGCATGGAGGCGGCGTTTGGAAGCGCCCACGGGAACGTCGCCGTCGCCGTCGACGTCCGTCCGTTGCAGGCCGCGGAGGCCGCCGCCCTCGCGATGCAGCCGGTTCTGGACGCCGGAGTGTCCGCGCCGCCATTGCCGGTAGCGTCCTCGCGCGCAGTGGTCTGCGCGGTGGTTGCTGAGAAGACCGGCTACCCGGCCGACATGCTGGAACCGGCCATGGCGCTGGAAGCCGATCTCGGCATCGATTCCATCAAGCGAGTCGAAATTTTCTCGGAGCTACAGGAACGGTTTCCCGCTTTGGCCGGCATGGAATCGGCCAGCCTGGTGTCGCTTCACACGCTCGGGGACATTGTCACCGCGCTTGACGGAGTGGCACCGTCTTCAGAGGCAGCACCTGCTCCTGCCCCCATGGACAATTCCTCACGCGGCGTTGTGTGGGAGGTGGTGGCGGAAAAGACCGGCTATCCCGCCGACATGCTGGAACCGGCGATGGCGCTGGAGGCCGATCTCGGTATCGATTCCATCAAGCGAGTGGAGATCTTTTCGGCGCTGCAGGAGCGCTTCCCCAGCCTCGCCCATATGGACTCGGCAAGCCTGGTCACGCTGAGCACCCTCGGGGATATCGTCACAGCGCTCGATGGCGAGGCGCAACCGGTCCTGCCGGTCCCAGAACTGCCGAAGCGCTCTATCGTATCGCCGCGTCCGAAGCCCGCATCGGGCCATGCGATGCTGCGTCCTGATGACCACGTCGTGATCGCCTATGACACAGGCGGCATCGCCACCGCACTCGCCGGCATGCTCGATATGCGCGGCTATCACGCCACGGTTGGAAACGATTCCGGAGACGCGAACGTCTGGATTTGTCTGACTCAACCGCACTGGCAAGCATTGCTGTTCGCCCAAGCCGCATCGCGCCGCCTTGGTACATGTCCAGGCGCGTTCATCACCGTGGAAGACAGTTCGCTGCCCTGGGATGCAGGCCTCTCGGGACTTGCCAAGACTGCCGCGCTCGAATGGCCGGGCGTGCGGGTAAAAGCCATCCGCGTCGATATCCAGAACCGCGCGCCGGAACATATCGCGAAGGCGCTATCGGACGAATTATTCGCTGGCGGTCCGGAACAGGAAATCGAACTTGCCGCGGATGGCTCGCGCTACGCTCCGGAAGTCATCGAAACGGGATGGGATTCTTTCGATGCGGCCATACATGCCCAGCTTCCACCCAATCCAGTAATCGTAGCCACCGGCGGAGCGCGCGGCGTGACCGCGGCGTGTCTCCAGGAACTCGCCAAAACACTTCGACCACGATTCGTTCTTTTCGGCCGCACGCCTCTTGCAGACGAACCCGCCGCAACCAGATCCTGCCTCGAAGCTGGATCCGTTCAGAATGCGCTGCTGGCGGCTTTCCGCCAGGAAGGCCGATCGATTTCACCCCTGGAACTGAAGGCCCAGGCCGCGGAAATTTTGGCTGCTCGCGAAGTCCGCGGCACCATCCAGGCACTGGAGCGCGCCGGCGCGCAAGTCCGCTACTTCGCGCTGGATGTTCGCGACGCCGATGCTGTGGGCGCCGCCCTGGCCGACGTCCGCAGCCAATGGGGGCCGATTCACGGCGTGATTCACGCTGCTGGAGTTCTGGCCGACAAACTCATCTCCGATCTCACCAGCGAGCAATTCGAGACGGTGTTCTCGACCAAAGTCAATGCGCTGCGCGTGCTGTTGGACGCAACCGCGCAGGATCCGCTCGCCATGCTCTGCATGTTCTCCTCAGTAGCCGCGCGCTACGGCAATCGGGGCCAGGCAGCTTACGCCATGGCGAACGAGGTTTTCAATCGAGTGGCTCACGCCGAAGCGAGGCGTCGCGGTAGATCCTGCATGGTAAGATCCATCAACTGGGGCCCCTGGGAGAGCGGGATGGTCACGCCCGCGCTGGCCAAACATTTCGCCGAAATGAACGTTCCCCTGATCGGATTAGCGGAAGGCGCAAGCGCGTTTGCGAAGGAACTGCTGAGCGGCGGATCGGATATCGAAGTGGTGATCGGCGGCCCTCTGCCCGCACGCGCGCCGGAACTGACCGTTCATATCCAGCATGCCACGCATCCGCATCTGAACGATCACGTCATCCACGATATTCCAGTGCTTCCGGTGGTGGAAGCGGTTGGGCTGATGCTGCGCGCCGCCGCCGAGCAAGGACAATTAGAGCAGCCCGCTTATTGCGCCGACGTGAAGGTGCTTCGTGGCATCCGGCTCGAAAACTTCCACGATGGCGGCAATCTGTTGACCGTAAGACGCCGCGGCGAGACCACCTTCGAGCTGGTATCGCCGGATGGCACGCGCCACTATGAAGCGAACCTTTGGCCCTCGATAAATGAGACTGCATTCAGTGGTTCCCTTTCGCCGCCCGATCCAGGACCGCTCTCCGCGGCTCCCTGGAACGAAACCGAAATCTATGGCAAGCTGCTCTTCCACGGCCCGGAGTTCCATATGATTCGCGGCATCGAAGGAGTTTCCGAACACGGCATCGCGGGAACGCTGCGGGCGCGCAACGGCGAGCGTTGGCGTCATGGAACGGGCGGGTACGATCCCGGAATGCTCGACGGCGGCCTGCAGTTGGCCAGGCTTTGGGGATTCCTGAAACTAGACCAGGCGACGCTGCCCATGCGTATCGCTGGCATTCGGATCCTCCGCGATCCCGGCGCTGCACCCGTCGAGTGCCGCGTCTCGGCGTCGGCCGGAGCCAATCGGACCGTTTGCGACATCGCATTCTTCTCGCTCGAAAAAGAACTGCTCGCGCTGATGACCGGCGTAGAAATGTACGCCGCGTCGGGGGCCTAAGCCTGGGCGCGTGAATGGACTTTGAACCCGTCGCAATCGTGGGAAGGAGCTGTCTTTTCCCTGGGGCATCCACGCCGGAGCAGCTTTGGGATCTGGTTGCCGGCGGCCGTTGCGAGATTTCAAGCTGCCCGGAAAATCGCTGGCGCGCTTCGAAAAAAGCGATCCTCACTGATCAAGGCCACCAGCGTGGCCGCGCCTGTACGGATCGGGGCGGTTACGTTTCCGATTTCGCCAGTCAGTTCCGTCCGAACGGTTTCGCAATTGATGCGTCTGAAATACTACGGCACGATGAGCAAGTACGCTGGGTGCTCCACACCGCGCGCCAAGCCCTGCTCGACGCCGGACTGAGCGCCTCGGATGGAACACCCGCGCGCACCGGCGCCATCTTCGGCCTGCTTTGCGTTCCTACGGAGAAGTTCGCCAGCTTCGCCGAATCCTTCTGGTTGGGACAACCCGAGGATCCGGTGGCGCGCTTCAACTCCGGTCTCGCCGCGCATCTGCTTGCCCGCGCGCTCCGGCTTGATCGCGGTGCCTTTGCCCTGGATGCCGCCTGCGCTTCGTCGCTCTACGCCATCCAATTGGCTTGCGAGGAATTGCAATCGGGCCGCGCCGATCTCATGCTGGCCGGCGCGGTAAGCCGGGGGGACGATCTGTTTCTCCACGTCGGCTTCAGCACTCTGGAAGCCATCAGCCCGACGGGCCGGATTCGCCCATTTCATAAAGACGCCGATGGTCTGCTGCCGGCCGAGGGCGCTTCCTTTGTCGCGCTGAAGCGGTTGTCCGACGCGGTCCGCGATGGCAACACCATCCACGGAATCATACGCGGCATCGGTATTTCCAATGATGGACGGAGCGCCAGCCTGATGACGCCATCCGAAAGCGGGCAAGAGAGCGCCATCCGCGCCGCATATCGGATTGCGGCCGTGGAACCGGCGCAGGTTTCGCTGCTGGAATGCCATGCCACCGGTACGCCAGTGGGCGACGCCTGCGAACTGCGCAGTACGGGACGAGTATTCGCGGGCCTGCACGGCGTACCCATCGGGTCTGTGAAATCGAATCTCGGCCATCCGATGACCGCGGCCGGAATGGCTGGCCTGTTAAAACTTCTCGGGGCGTTCGCCGAGCGGACGCGTCCCGCAACACTGCACGTCAGTCACAGCGAAGACCAGCTCGCGTTGCTCGGTTCGTCGCCCTTCCGTCTATTGCGCGCCAACGAAGCGTGGGACACCGGCGGCCCGAGAATGGCCGCACTGAGCGCCTTCGGTTTCGGCGGAAACAACGCACACTTAATCCTGGAAGAGTGGGCCGGGCAAGCGGCAGTGCGCACCATTCTTCCGCGGCGCACCTCGATCGCCTGTGGCCATCGTTTCCATCGGCGTCATTGCCGGCGATTGCGGAAATCTCGATCAGTTTACCCGCGCGTTGTTTGGACAGGGCCCCGGTTCACGCCGAACCGAAGCAATTGAGCTGGATCTCGACGGGCTAGGTTTCCCGCCATCCGATCTCGAAAATAGCTTGGGACAGCAGGTAATGGCTCTCGCCGCGGCCAGCCAGGCGATCGCAGGAGCCGGCGAGATCTCGGCAGTCAGTACCGGCGTTTACGCGGGATTGAGCTGTGACCCGGAAGGAGCCCGCCTCGGACTAGGCTCCCGGATAGCACCCCGAGCGGACGCGCCGCCCAAGGATTCGGGACTTCCTCCGTGGGTTCCTGCTTCGGTGATTGGAGGTCTGGCGAACATCGTCGCTAACCGCATCAGCAGCCGGTTCCACCTGCGCGGTCCTAGTTTCGCCGTCATGGCCGAGGAGCTTTCCGGACTGGTGGCGCTTCGTCTCGCGGCGCGGGCCCTCCAGCGGGGGTCCATCGATCTGGCCATCGCCGGTGCGGTGGATCTTTGCTGCGGACCCGTGCATGAAGCCGCCGCTCGCGCCGTATTGCCGCCGGACAAACATGCGCCAGGGGACGCCGCGGTATTCTTCGCGATGAAACGGCTGGTCGACGCGGAGCGCGCGAGCGATCGCATTTATGCGATCTTCGATCCGGACGACGCGATGCCTGCGGAAAAATCGGTGAGCGTTGCTTCGCGCTTCGGGCATGCGCACGCAGCTTCCGGCATGTTGGAAGCTGCCGGGGCAGTACTCGAATGTGCGCACGGAGCGCGTACATCCAGCAGTCCCTGGATCGCCCCTGCTGAGTTGCGCCGCGTGGAGGTGCGCGTGTCCGCGCTCGGCGGAGCACTCGGCCAAGCAGTTTTCGCGGCGCATCCCACGCGGCCTCCGTTGCCCTTGCTGATGGATGGCGCGCCACGTATTTTCGATTATCCCGGCGCAGACGGCTCACGTCTTGTCATTGTCGCTGCGAGTGAAAACGATTTAAGCCGAAAACGGACGCGGGCGCTCGATGCGCTGAATTCGGGCGGACCATTGGATGCGCTGGCATCCGACGGCATCTACTATCGCCGGACTCCGCTCCAAGGCGAACTCGCTTTCGTGTTCCCAGGCGCGGCGTCTGCTTATCACGGTGCTGGACGCAGCCTCTTGATGGCCTTCCCCGATATTGTGCGGGACGTCATCGGGCGCGCTCCCGATTTCGCGCCGGCCGCCGCTTGGATGCTGGAAGATACTGCCCGCCCTGCCGCTCCGCACGAGAATCTCGCCGCCACCACGCTGCTTTGCCAGGTGCACGCCGGGGCAACGCTGCAATGGTTCGGGCTAAAGCCGCAAGCCGCCATTGGCTTCAGCGCGGGCGAGACAAACAGCTTACTCGCGTTTCAAGTATGGCGCGACCCGGATCGCTTCTTTTCCGAGTTCATCGCCTCCGGCGTCTTCAGCAAACACTTAAGTGGGGAGTTTGCCGCGGTAGTTGGAGCTCCATGGGAGACCTGGGTCGTCCTTATTTCCGAAAGCCGCCTTCGAGACCTTCTGCATCGTGCCCCGCAAGTCCGCCTGCTCGCCATTCACGCTCCCGGAGAGTATCTGATCGCCGGACCAGGCGAAGCGTGCGCGTCCGTACGCGCAGGTGCAGACGCCGCGCAGCGGATCGATTTCGACATGGTGGTGCACTGCCCGGATCTCCAGCCGTTCGCCGATACCTGGCGCAGTCTGCACGATCGTGAAACGTTCGTGCCCGTGAACGGCCCGCGGTTCTATCAGCTCTCGACCGGCTGCTCCTACAGGCTCAACCGTTCCGCTGTCGCCGACGCGCTCACCGCGCAGGCTCTTCAAATGTTGGATTTCCCCCGCGTGATCGAGCAGGCCTGGAACGACGGCGTTCGTGTATTTTTGGAGCA
Organism: Bryobacterales bacterium; assembly: GCA_963761265.1. GTDB lineage: Bacteria > Acidobacteriota > Terriglobia > Bryobacterales > Bryobacteraceae > Palsa-89. The sequence continues at coordinate 447,755 of CAVXGM010000010.1, read as the reverse complement.
TGGGCCGCGGGGAACCTGTACGTCCTGGATTCGCAAGATTCTGGGAGATCGCGAGTATGCCGCCATCGCGCTCGATCTGCCTGGAACGGATTCACTCACACAGATGATGCACGCCGCCGCGCAACTGATGGCGGCCGGATTCGATATCGATCTCGCTAAGCTGGAAGAGCGAACGTTGGCGCATACGGTCGAAACCCCGCGCAGACCTTTGTGTCTTCCCGCGCATTCGGCGCCAGTGAAAATTCCGGAAACTGGTGCGTCCCCAAGGTCGCTCCTCGAACTGCACATGCAGCGGCTGGCGGCCGAACAGACGCGTTTCCAGGAAACCAGCACGCGAATGCACGAAGAGTTCCTTGCCACCTCGCAGCGGGCGTTTACTCAATTCGTGAGCGGCCAATTGCAAGTCCGCCCCACCGCGGTGGAAGCGAAGCCGTCGCCGGCCAGCGTGATCTTCACGCGCTCCCAACTCGAAGCGGCGGCATCCGGAAGGATTTCGGAGGTGTATGGGCCGGAATTCGAGGAGCTGGATACTTTCCGCCGCATCTGCCGTCTGCCGATGCCGCCGCTGCTCTTGGTCGATCGCGTTACCAAACTCGAAGCCGAGCCCCGATCAATGAAGCTGGGGGTGATCCACACCGAGACCGACATCCGGCGCGACTCCTGGTTTCTCCATCGCGACAGCATTCCGGCAGGCTTGATGATCGAAGCCGGCCAGGCGGACATGTTGTTAATCTCCTGGCTGGGCGTCGACTTTCACGTGCGCGGCGAACGCGTTTATCGCATGCTTGGCTGCGAAGTCCAGTTTCATGACCGCCTCGCTCGCAGCGGCGAAACGCTGCGCTACGAGATTCGCATCACCGGGCACGCGCGGCAGGGCGAGGCTCGTATTTTCTTCTTCCAGTACGATTGCTTCGTGGGCCAACGGCTCGCTCTCTCGGTGCGGAACGGGCAAGCTGGATTTTTTTCCGACGCCGAGCTGCGCAGTTCTACCGGCGTCTTATGGAGCCCGGATACCGAGCCCCCACGGAACGGCTGGAAAGCGCCCACGCCGCGCGTAACGAAAATCGCCTCGCGTTTCGATGCGGCGCGGATCGGCGCGGCCGCTGAAGGCCGCATCTACGAATGCTTCGGAGCGGGTTTCGAACTCTCGGCCGCGCAACAAAGGCCGCCCTCTTTCGCGCGGCCCGACGTTCTGCTCTTCGACACTGTCACGGAATTGCAGCTCGAAGGCGGTCCTTGGCGCCGCGGTCATTGCCGCGCCGAATACGCGGTTCGGCCGGATAGCTGGCTCTTCACTTCACATTTCAAGGACGACCCATGCATGCCCGGCACCATCATGCTGGAAGGCTGTCTCCAACTGATGGCCTTCTACATGATGGCCCTGGGACTGACGCTGGATCGCGATGGCTGGCGCTTCGAGCCGGTCCGCGATGAGACGTTCGAACTGCGCTGCCGCGGGCAAGTGACGCCGGACTCAAGGCTCCTGATTTGCGATATGTTCGTGGACGATTTCATTGATGGCCCGGAGCCCGTTTTGTATGCCGATGTGCTGGGCACCGTGGACGGGCTGAAGGCGTTTCATGGCCGGCGCATCGGACTGAAGCTGATTCCCGGCAATCCACTCGACGCTCCTTGCCCGGAACTGGAGAACTGGTCCGGCGAGCGCAGAGAGGTGGCGCGCGTGAATGACGTTCCGCTCGATTATAGGGCACTGCTCGCTTGCGCCTGGGGACTTCCTTCAGAAGCATTCGGCCAGCCATACGCACGTTTCGATAAGCACGAGCGCTGCCCTCGCCTGCCTGGACCACCGTATCACTGCATTACGCGGATCACGCGCGTGGATGGCGATTTCGGAATCGAGCGCGTGGGTTCCAGCGTTGAGTCCGAATTCGATTTTGATCCCGAAGCCTGGTACTTCGCGCAGAACGGAACAGACGACCTGCCGTTCTCCGTGCTCATCGAGGCCGGATTGCAGCCCTGCGGATGGCTGAGCTGCTTCACCGGAATCCCGCTTCGCTCCAAGACGGAACTGTATTTCCGCAATCTGGATGGCTCCGCGCGAAGGCTCCGAGCCGTGCCCGCGCGTCCCAGCACAATCACAACTCACGCGAAGCTCCTGAACGTGGCGCGGCAAGGCACGGTGACTTTGGTTTCGTTTGATGTGCAAATGTTCCTTGGCGCGGAACCGCTTCTGGAGATGAAAACGGGATTCGGGTTTTTCACGCAGGATGATCTCGCGCGGCAGGCTGGGCTCCCTCCTTCTGCTTCCGAGCTCGTCTCGTTTGCCGAACCGTCCGAATTCCACGTGGAACTATCCCCTTCTCCCGAGCAATATTTTGATAAACGCCTGCGGCTCCCGACCGCCAAACTCTTGATGATCGATCGCATCACCGGCTTGTGGTGCGATCCGGATGGCTCCTTGCGTGGCCGCATCCGAGGCAGCCGCGAGGTTCGTCCCTCGGATTGGTATTTCCAGGCGCATTTCTATCAGGATCCGGTTCAGCCTGGCTCTCTCGGACTCGAAGCGTTGATCCAAACCCTCCAGTTCTACGCCATCCACCGCGGTATCGGCCGCGAATTTCAGCAGCCGCGTTTTGAAGCCTCGCTCGATTCGGTCTGGAAATATCGCGGACAAGTGACGCCGCTCAACCGGCGAATCGAAACCGAAGTGAGAGTGACGAAAGTGGAACGCCTCGCCGGCAGTTATGTCCTCAAAGCCGAAGGATGGCTTTGGGCCGACGGCGTACGGATTTACCAAATGCCTCAATTCGGACTGGTGGTTTCCGAAACGCAGTAAACAACCATCGCGCGCTGCGCGAACCGTAACACGGCAGTAATCACGGCTTCACATTTCAGTGGTGTTATGTTTGTGAATGCGGGACGCCTTAACCACGCTGCTCGGCCAGAAGCTGCCTGCGCCGGTGGAAGGCGCGATCGAAAAACTGCTGCGATTGGATCGTCTGGACCGCCTTTGGGACGATGTTCCCGGCGCCGATAACCGGCTGATTGCCGGCCATCCGCTCGCGCTGCTGAACGTCCACCCGCAAGTCTCCGAGCGCGATCTCGCCCTGATTCCGAAGCAAGGACCCGTGGTCGCCGTGGCTAATCATCCCTTCGGATTGATTGAGGGCGCAATCCTTCCGTCGTTGTTTCTCTCGGTTCGTCCGGACGTGAAGGTGATGGCCAACCATCTGCTGGCCTCCATGCCCGAAACCAATCCCTTATGTATTTATGTGGACCCATACGGAGGCGAGCAGGCCGCGCGATCCAATCGCAAAGGTCTGAAGGACGCCATCGCGTGGCTGAAACAAGGCGGCCTGCTCACCGTGTTCCCGGCCGGCGAAGTGTCGCAGCTGAATTTCAAAGAACGCTCCATCACGGACCCGGAATGGAATCACCATGTCGCCGGGTTGATCCGCATCACCGGCGCGGCCGTGCTGCCGGTCTACTTGCTGGGCGCCAACAGCGCCTGGTTCCACTTGCTGGGCTGTCTGCATCCGCGCGTGCGCACAGCGCTGCTGCCCCACGAGTTTTTCAACAAACACAATCGCAATATTGAGGTCCGTATCGGCAGCCCGATTCCTCCGGCCAAGATCCGCGCCTATCAGGATGACGCCGCTCTCATTCGCTATTTGCGCCACCGCACGTATTTGCTGCAGAATCGCGAAGCTCCCCGGCAGTTTGCCATCAACCGGTCTGAGCCCCCGGCGGCCGGGGTTTTAGACGACCTGCTGGCGGGCGAAGTGGCCAAGCTCGCCCCTGAACGAACTCTGGTGGAAACGGAAGATTTTTCGGTTCTGCTCGCCAAAGCAGGCGAGATCCCAAATGTTTTACACGAAATCGGCCGCTTGCGCGAAGTTACGTTTCGGCAAGCAGGGGAAGGAACCGGCAAGCCCATCGATCTGGATCGCTTCGACGATCATTACTGGCATCTGTTCGTCTGGAATCGTCAGACCCATCAAGTGGCGGGAGCCTATCGCCTGGGCCCATCGGACGAGATTCTCCCGCGCTTCGGCCCCAAAGGTTTCTATACCAGCCAGCTCTTCCAATGGAAGCGAGCGTTTCTGGATCGCATCAGTCCGGCTCTGGAATTGGGCCGATCCTTCGTGCGCCCGGAATATCAAAAGACCTACGCGCCGCTTTTGCTGCTATGGAAAGGCATCGGGCAGTTCCTGATCCGGAATCCGCAATACAAGTTGTTGTTTGGACCGGTGAGCATCAGCAACGGTTACACCACAGCCTCGCGCCATTTGATGGTGAAGTTTTTGAGCGCCTACCGCCAATCTCCGGAGCTTGCTCCGCTGGTGCGCGCGCGCAATCCATTTCGGCAACGACCGTCCAAACTAACGGACGAACTGATCGGAGCCACGGTCTGGGACGTGGAGGAGCTCTCCGCGCTCATCGCCGACGTGGAGACCGATCGCAAAGGCGTGCCGGTGCTGCTGAAGCAGTATCTGAAGCTCGGCGGCGAATTAGTGGCCTTCCATGTGGACCGGCGTTTTGCCGACGCGCTGGATGGCTTAATCGTAGTCGATTTACGCAAGACCGATACGCGCGTGCTAGAGCGCTACATGGGCAAAGTGGGCGCCGCGCAATTCCTGAAAAGCTAAAAAGTAGTTTTGCCTAAACCAGCACGGTGAACGCGGTTTCCGTGCGAGTTACCGGCCGGTACAGCGTATCGCGCTCCATCGGTTCGCGCCCGGCTTCGCGAATCAATCGCAGCAGCTCGCCGCGCCGCATACCTTGGCTAGTGGTGGCGCCCGCTTCGTGGTAAATCTTCTCTTCCACCACTGTGCCATCCAGATCATCAGCGCCGAAACGCTGCGCGATCTGCGCGATGCGCGGGGTCATCATAATCCAGTAGGCCTTGATGTGGCTGATATTGTCCAGCATCAGGCGCGAGACGGCGATCATTTTCAAATCCAGGAATCCGGTGGTGGTGGCAATATGCTCCAGCGCCGTATTCGCCGGATGGAACGCCAGTGGAATAAAGGTCTGGAAGCCTTCGGTCTCATCCTGCAAAGCGCGCAGTTTCACCAGATGATCCACGCGATCCTCTTCGGTCTCAATGTGGCCGTACAGCATGGTGCAGTTGGATTTCAATCCGAGCTGGTGCGCGCTCCGCGCCACTTCCAGCCACTGGCTTCCGTCGATCTTGTGATCGCAGATAATCCGCCGCACGCGATCGCTGAAAATCTCCGCGCCGCCGCCCGGCAGGGAATCCACGCCCGCATCCATCAACTTCGTTAGGGTTTCCCGGATCGACAGCTTGCTCCGCTGCGCCAGGTAGGCGACCTCCACCATGGTGAACGCCTTGAGGTGAACCTCGGGAAATCGCTGCTTCAGCCCGCGCAGCATTTCGCAGTACCACTCCAGCGTCAGTTCCGGATGCAGACCGCCGACGATATGAAACTCGGTGACTGCCTCGCTCCAACCCTCGCCGGCGCGATGCCACACTTCATCGAGCGACCAGGTATACGCCTTGGGATCCTTGGCACGCTTGCCGAAGGCGCACAGCTTGCAGCTCGCCACGCAGACATCGGTGGGATTGATGTGGCGGTTCACGTTAAACCACGTTACGTTGCCGTGTTTGCGCTCGCGAACCAGATTCGCCATGTAGCCGAACGGCCAGAATGTCCGAGCTCTTGAACAGCGCGACGCCGTCCTCGAGCATCCAGGCGCACATCGGCTTGAACTTTCTCCAAGATCGGCCGCAACCGCTTGTCTTCGATATGGATTTGCATGCGCTTCAGGCCCTCAGGCCGAAGAAGTAGATGTCGGCCGCCCAAAAAAGAAAGAATAGCACGCTTACGTAGCCGTTCACGGTGAAGAAGGCGGCGTCCACGCGCGACAGATCAGTCGGCCCTGTACCAGGCGGTGTTCGTACAGGAGCAGTAATACGATAGCCCCGATGCCCGCCCAGCTCAAGACCCCGAGCCCGAACGAGAGCGAGAGCAGCACCAGGCAAGCGATCATTGCGATGTGAAATAGCCGGGCGATCCAGAGCGCGCCGGACATGCCGAAATCGCCGCGGCAGGCTGAAGAGCCCGGCCTGCGAATCGAACTCATAATCCTGGCAAGAGTAAATGATGTCGAAGCCCGCGGTCCAAAATGTCACGGCGGCCGTCAGCCACAGAATGCGCGAGGTCCAGCGATCCCCGGACGGCAATCCACGCCGCTGCCGGCGCGATTCCCAGCGACAAGCCGAAAATCAAGTGCGAGAAGGTGGTAAAGCGCTTGGTGAACGAATAGAAAAAGATCACAACCAGCGCCACCGGCGCCAGCTTCAAGCACAGCGGATTGAGCGCACGCGCGGCCAGCAGGAACACCAGAACGGAAACCATCACGAAGCCCCAGGCGAAACGGACACTCAGGATTCCCGCGGGGATGTGGCGCATGCGCGTGCGCGGATTCCGCGCGTCGATATCGGCGTCCAGAATCCGATTGAATGCCATTGCGGCCGACCGCGCGCCCACCATGGCGACTGCAATCCACAGCAGCTTGTAACCGAATCCGCGTGCGTCGAAATGGCTCTCGCGAAACGCCAGCAACGCGCCCGTAAGGGCAAAAGGCAGCGCGAACACGGAGTGCTCGAACTTGATCATTTCGAGCGTAAGCCGCAACCGTTTCCAAAACGCCATCCTAATTCTCTGTATCCTCCCGTGCGATACCATTCTAATTCATGCGGCATCTTTTCCCGGGCCTTCTTCTCGCGGCTGCGCTGCTTCTGGCATCGTGCGGGCCCAAACCTACCACTCTGGAAGACTTTCCAACGCGGCCCGTGACGCTTCCAGGCGGCCAGGTGATTCGGGTGGAGACCATGATCAGCCGGTTCGAACTGCTGCGCGGAATGATGTTTCGCACATCTCTGGCCTCCGATCGCGGGATGCTCTTCGTCGAGCCCAAAGCCGGCCAGTACTCGTATTGGATGTATCAAACCCTGATTCCGCTCGATATCATTTGGCTCGATTCGAATCGAAACATCGTTGAGATCGTGCGAGAATGCGCAGCCTTGCAAAACTCAGGCCAGCAATGCCCGCAGTACGGCGGCAACCGGATCTCGTCCTACGTGATCGAGATCCCGGATGGAATGGCGAAGAAATTCGGATTGCAAGTGGGCCAACAGCTCCAATGGTGACTGCGTCTTTGACGATGCGGCGCCTGTTACCCTCAAGTTGAGATGGATTCCGATCAATTGCGCGCGTTGTTGGAGCAGGTGTACTCAGGCTCCGTGGATGTGGACGCAGCGCTCGACCGCATGCGCCACCTGCCGTTCGAGGATCTGGGCTACGCCAAGCTGGATCATCACCGCGCTCTGCGGCACGGCCTTACCGAGGTTGTCTTTGGCAAGGGCAAGACGCCGGAGCAGATCGGCGCGATTGCCGCGCGGCTGCTCGATAAGTCCGCCCAACTTACTAGTTACGCGTGCCGATCGGCATGCAGCATCGCTTTTGAAAGCGGACTTTCCGGACGCCGAACACTTTCCGCTTTCCGGGGCCGTGCGAATCTGGCGCGACCGCACCATCCGCGGCAAAGGCAAGCTGGCCGTGGTTTGCGCGGGCACCAGCGACATCCCAGTCGCCGAAGAAGCGCAGGTGACAGCCGAGGTGATGGGCAACGAAGTGGAATCCATTTATGATGTTGGCGTTGCCGGAATCCATCGTTTGATCGCCCACAGCGAACAGCTCATGGAAGCGCGCGTGATCGTGGTAGCGGCGGGAATGGAAGGAGCGCTGCCGAGCGCGGTGGGCGGAATCGTTTCGGTCCCCGTGATCGCCGTGCCCACCAGTGTCGGCTACGGCGCAAGCTTCAACGGGCTTGGCGGCGTTACTCGGGATGTTAAACAGCTGCGCCAGTAACGTAACTGTAGTCAATATCGATAATGGATTCGGCGCCGGCTACGTCGCCAGTTTGATCAACCGGTTATAACTCGGGAAAATTGACTAAGCCACGGCGACACTGACTCGCGCGCCGGACTCTTCCGCGTAAACGTAAAAGCCGAACATGGGCATTCTTTCGCGCTTGCTCCACCGGCTCATCTTCCAGTGGACGCGCAGGTATCTGACATCTCGTCTGCGAGACCCAAGATTCAGCAAAATGGAATAGAGGCCGCAATAGAACTTGGGAGGGAACTTCGCCAGCGGTTTTGATTCCCACTTTTCGCCGTCGGGAGAACCCCACACGGTTACTTCCAAGCTCTCTTGTTCCAGAATTCGCGTAATGCCGAGCGTGAGCACCAGCAACTTACCTTGCTTGGAACCGAGATCAATCTCCGGTCCAGTGCCATCTGCTCGGGCGATGCTTTCAGGCAACAGAAAGTTACGCAGCATAATTTCCTCCAGCCGGGGGACATGCCGGGAACTGCTTCTTATGTGCTACCTGGCAGGTGTACCTACAGGGTAACTCTAGATTCGACGGAGGCGGTCGCCCGCCTTTTCCAGAGTCTCATACTTCTTGCAAAAACAAAAGCGAATTAATGCTGCTCCTGCGTGAGAATCAGAAAAAAAACTAGAGCCCGGCACCGCTGCAACGCCAACCTTTTCGATCATGTGACGAACGAAAGAAAGATCGTCCGCGAATCCAAAGGCGCTGATGTCGGTCATGATGTAGTAAGCGCCGTTCGGACGATAACAGCGGAATCCAGCCTGCTCTAAACGCTCCGATAAAAGATCTCTTCGCTTTTGATATTCCACACCGAGTTTCTCGTAGTATGAATCCGGCAGATTCAAAGCCACCACGCCAGCCTGCTGCAAAGGCGCCGCCGCGCCAACCGTTAGAAAGTCGTGGACCTTTCGAATGGAATCCGTAAGATCCGGCGCGGCCAGAACAAAACCTACTCTCCAACCAGTGACGGCATAGGTCTTGCTCATACTGTTCACCAATACAGTTCGTTCCCGCATTCCCGGCAATGTCGCTATCGGGAGGTGAGATGCGCCCGCGTAAATAATGTGTTCATAAATTTCGTCAGTAATTGCAAGGGCGTCGAACTCCTGGCAGAGATCCGCGATTACTTGCAGCTCGGAGCGAGTAAACACCTTGCCCGTCGGGTTATTGGGCGAGTTCAAAATGATTGCTTTGGTCTTCGGAGAGAATGCGCGGCGCAGTTCGTCCGGATCGAAAGTCCAATCGGGAGGCCGCAACCGGACCAGTTTGCATTCCGCCTCGCACAATAATGCATCAGGACCGTAATTTTCGTAGTATGGCTCGAAAATAATGATCTCGTCACCTGGATTGGTTACGGCCAATAGCGCCGCAATCATACCTTCGGTAGCGCCGCAGCAAACCGTAATTTCTCTCTCGGGATCGTAATCGATGCCGTACCACTTTCGATACTTCGCCGCGATGGCGTCGCGGAATGGCTTTGGCGCCCCAGGTGATGGCGTATTGATTCACGTCGGCCGCGATGGCATCCTGGGCCGCTCGTTTGATTTCGTCCGGCGCGCCGAAATCCGGAAAGCCCTGCGCCAGGTTGACGGCATCGTGCTGGATTGCCAGCCGCGTCATTTCGCGGATCACCGATTCGGAGAATTGCGAGGTCCGATGGCTGCGAAACCGCACGCCGGCCGCGATGTCCGCTGGACGCACCGAAGTCTTCGCCGAGCTCATGCCAGGATGCCCATTTTCTTGGCGACGGCAGTCAAGATTGCTGATGCCCGGTCCAGCATATCCTTCGTGTGTGTGGCCGTTACAATGGTGCGAACGCGCGCTTTGCCTTCGGGCACGGTGGGAAAGCCGATTCCGGTAGCAAGCAATCCGTTCTCAAAGAGTGCGGCCGAAAACGCGTGCGCGGTTCTTGCCTCGCCGACGATGATCGGCGTGATGGGAGTTTCGCTTTCGCCGGTATCGAACCCGGCGTTCTTCAAGTTGGACTTGAAATACCGCGTGTTTTCCCACAGCTTCTCGATTCGTTCCGGCTCGCTCTCCAAAATGTCGAATGCAGCGAGACATGCCGCGGCGACTGCCGGCGGATGAGACGTCGAGAAACAGAAACGGCCGCGCGCGATGATACAAAAACTCGATCAGGTCGCGGCTCCCGCAAACATATCCGCCGAGCACGCCGATCGCCTTCGAGAACGTCCCCACTTGGACATCCACCCGGCCGTGCAACCCAAAATGATCCACCGTGCCGCGCCCATTGCGTCCCAGCACGCCCGAGGAGTGCGCATCGTCGATCATCATGATGGCGCCGTGGCGCTCGGCGATTTCCACCAGCGCGGGCAACGGCCCGATATCGCCATCCATCGAAAACACGCCATCGGTGATCAGAAGTTTGTGGCCAGTGGCGCCGTCCAGCTCCTTCAGGATTTCCGCCGCACGGGCGGTATCTTTGTGGGGGAAGACGTGAATCTTGGCTTTCGATAGCCGGCAGCCGTCGATGATGCTGGCGTGATTCAGCGCGTCGGAAACGATGTGATCCTCCGGACCCAGAATCGCCGAAACCGTTCCGGCGTTCGCCGCGAAGCCCGATTGAAATACCACGCAAGCTTCCGTTTTCTTGAAATCGGCGATCCGTTCCTCCAATTGCATGTGGATGCTCATGGTCCCGGAGATGGTCCGCACCGCCCCCGATCCCGCGCCGTATTTCCTGGCCGCGTTCACCTGCGCCTCAATCAGTTTGGGATGGTCCGCCAGCCCGAGATAATTGTTGCTCGCCAGATTGATCACCTCGCGGCCATCGAAGCGCGAGATCGGTTCGCACGGCGATTCGAGCACGTGCAGGCGCTGGTAAGACCCGGCTTTGCGCCAGGCTTCTAACTGCTCGGAAAGATAGGCGAGGGGATTTGCGGTGGTCATCTCCTTCATCCTAGCGCGCGGGGTTTTGCCGGAGTAATGGCCCCCGATGAACAACAGATCCGTGTTTATCCGCGTTGATCTGTGGCCAATTTCACTGTCCGGGTCCTCAACAGAACGGAATCTCAACGCCCGAAATTCCGGAGGTGTTTCTTGCTAGATCCGAGATCCGGAACGGCACTATGCTCATAACATAAAACTCGAATTCAGCGCTTCTTCAGCCGATAATCTTCTACGTCCGGCATCGGAATCAGCTTGCACATCTCAAACAAGCGCGAGCGCGCGCGCATACCGATGCGCTCTTCCAGAAAAAACTTGCTATGGATATCTTCCTGCAAGCCCGATCCGCGCTTGTCGCCCGCTTCCGGATCGCGCAGATTGCTGGTGACGATAGTCGCTTTGCGCGAGTTGCAGCGGTGCGTCACGATGGAGGTCACGGTATCTTCCACCCAATCGTTAATGCGGCTCGCCCCCACATCGTCCAGCAGCAGGATCTCGGCGTCGAGAGCCGATTGATACGCCTCTCGATCGCTCGAACCGGACGCCTTGATCGTAGCCCTTGTGAATCCGCGTGAGCAGCGATTGAAAATCGTAGAAGATCCCTTCGAACCCGCGCGCGATCAATCCGCGCAGCGCCGCCACGGCCAGGTGGGTTTTGCCCGTGCCCGGCGCGCCCAGAAACAAAAGTCCGGGCTTCGGGCCATGCGGGATACTCGCGCACGTAGCCTCGCACCGTGAGCACGACACTCGCCAGCGCCGAGCGCGCCTGCGGATTGCCTGACGGCAGGATGAAGTTATCCACCGAAGCGTTCTCGTACAGCAGCGGAATCCCAGCGCGCTCTTCAATGCGCTGTTCCCGGCCCGCATCGGCGCACTGGCACTTCTCGGCGCCCGAAATTCCTTCGCGCTCGGTGATCTTCCAACCCGAGCCGCCGCAGATGGGGCACGTTTCCACAGCGTTCATGGTGTCCAGCTTACCAACCGATCGGCTTTCCACGGTTCTGCTCATCCAGCCATTTCTTCAGCGGCGCGAAGTAATCCAGAATCGCGGTCGCATCCATTTGCTCTTGCCCGGTCAACACCGCCAGCGCTTTCGGCCACGGCTGGCTGGCGCCCATCGCAAGCATCGTGTTCAGGCGATCGCCCGCCACCTTGCTGTCGTAAATCGAGCAGCGATTCAACGGCTCCGTGCATCCGGCGGCCTTCGCCAGCGCGCGATGAAACTGGAACTGCAAAATGTCCGCCAGGAAATAGCGCGCGTAGGGGAAATTCGCGGGCACGTGATACTTCGCGCCGGGATCGAAATCCGCCTCGCTGCGCGGCACCGGCGGCGCGATGCCCTGATATTGCAAGCGCAGCTTCCACCAGCTCTCGTTGTATTTGTCGGGCGGGATCTGCCCGGAAAACACCTGCCAGCGCCACTTGTCGATCATCAGCCCGAACGGCAGAAACGCCACCTTCTCGAGCGCCTTGTAGAGCAGCAAGCCGATGTCTTTCGAGCTGTCGGGAACCGTCGGCAGCAGCCCGATCTTCTTCAGGTAGGCGGGCGTCACCGACAATGCGATGGTGTCGCCGATGGCTTCGTGAAATCCGTCGTTGGCGCTGTCGCGGAACAGGAACGGCTGCTGGTCGTAGGCGCGCTGGTAGAAGTTGTGGCCCAGCTCATGATGGACGGTGGAGAAATCCTCGGCGTTGATCTCGATGCACAGTCTTGATCCGCAGGTCGTCGACAGCGTCCACATCCCAGGCGCTGGCGTGACACACCACGTCGCGGTCGCGCGGCTTGACGAACATGGAGCGTTCCCAGAATGTTTTGCGGCAGCGGCGCAAATCCGAGCGAAGTGAAGAAGTGCTCGCCGTACTTCACCATATCCACCGGCGTGGTGCCGCGGCCCTTCAGAATCGCCGTCAGATCGTAGCCGGGATCGGCATCTTTCGGGCGCAACCAGCGGATAAATGTTCTCCCATTCCTGCGCCCACATATTGCCCAGCAAATCGGCCGGGATCGGGCCGCTGGCCGGAACCAGATCGCCGTATTTCTCGCGCAGCTTCCAGCGCACGTAGGCGTGCAGCGAAAGATACAGCGGCTTCACCTGCTCCCACAGCCGGTCCATCTCGGCCGGGAATGCGTCGGCCGGCATGTCGTACTTCGAGCGCCACATCGCGCCCATGTCGGCAAAGCCCAATTCCCGCGCGCCCTTGTTCCCCAGCTCGACGTATTTCTGGAACAGAGGCCGGATGGGAGGCGAAACGGTGCGCCATCCGCGCCAGGCATCCAGCAATTTCGCCGGATCCGTGCTGGTTCGCAGAATGTCGCTCAACTGATCCAGATCCAGGCACTCGCCATCATGCGCGCAATACTTGCCGCTGCCGTAAATGCCTTCCATCTGGGTGGCGGTCTGCGTCAGCTCCTGGGCTTCCTTGGGATCGGACGGCGCGGCCAGCGTCAGGGAGAGGCGCAGCAGTTTGAACTCGCGCGCCATATCCTCCGGCATCTTCAGATGAGCGAAGCGCGTGGACTCCTTGGCCAGTTGCATGGTGGCCGCGATCTGGTCCTGGTCGGCTTTGGCCGCAAGAATCTCGGTGTCGTAGGTGATGAAGGTGGACTTCACCCAATCGGCGCGCTGATCCTGCGACGGAAAGCTCCAGCAGTTTCGCCTGCGCGCGATCCAGGAAGGCTCTGGCTTCAGCCAGCGTAGGCGGTTTCGTGGCAGCGGCTAGGGAAAAGCCGGACCCAAGACAAAGTAGTGCAACCAGGCTTCGCATCCGGGTGAGGTCGGATTCCTCCGAGCGCTAACGAGCCGAGACCCGCATCACTCATAGTGTACCTTCCCGAACGGCGCCCCAAATGGGCATGATCGATGGCTTATGAATAGGGATTTATTATTGGACCACCGAGGAGCCTGAGCTTGCTTGAGTCCGGAACTCGTACTGGTGGATTTCAATGGCGGCTCGGCCCTCTTCGGAGCGAACCACGCGGCCGCGCGCCACCAGCTTTAAAGCAACTCTGCTGTTCAACTGGGCCGGCCAGCTGATGGAAACTTCCAGTCGCCTGCCGGGCAGCAGATAACGATCGGTAGTGAATAAAACGCCGTTGCTGCTCATGTTGATCGTCAAGCCAGTGCCGCTTTCGCCTTCCACCGTGCTCTTCCGGCTCAAAATCTTGTAGCGAACTTCGCGCTCGATGGGGAAACGGTCCGCGCCACGGCGATCGTCTTTATCTTTTTCCAAGCTCATGGTTGCTCCCGGCACCAACATGCTGTTGTTTCCTTTCCGTTTTCTCGCACCCCTAGATTGCGACATCCGGCCGAGCGCTCCTATAGCGGATTCTTCCTAATTTGGGGTGGTACTTCGCGTGGAAGTGGTAGTACCTTGGGGGAGATTACCTGGCGAGTCTACTTAGGAGATGAGGTGTCCGGCTTCTTCTTGCGGGCACGAATCTCTTCCAAACGCTCCGCGATCCGCTGCTCCAGCCCGCGCTTGGTTGGCTCGTAAAACCTTGTACCTATTAGGGATTCAGGCAGGCACTCCATGTCCGGCAAGGCGTCTTCCAGCTTGTGGGCATGCTGGTAGCCAGCCCCATACCCCCACTGCTTCATGGCGCCGGTAGGAGCATTCCTCAGGTGGAAGGGGACAGGCTCGGCTACGCGCTTCTCCACTGCCTCCATCACGCGGTTCAAAGCCTGGTAGGAGGCATCGGACTTCGGCGCCACCGAAAGATAGATGGCAAGCTGCGCCAGCGCCAGATCGCCCTCCGGCATTCCCAGAAAATGGACGGCCTGCATCGCGGCAATCGATTGTTCGAGCGCGCGCGGATCGGCCAGGCCGATGTCTTCGATCGCCATGCGCACCAGGCGCCGGGCGATGTACATGCGATCCTCGCCCGATTCCAGCATCCGTCCCAGCCAATACAGCGCTGCGTCCACGTCGCTGGATCGCACGGACTTGTGCAGCGCTGAAATCAGATTGAAATGTTCCTCGCCGGCTTTGTCGTAGAGCAGCGTCTTGCGCTGCAGCGTGTCCTCGATCGCCTCGGCGTGAGCTCGGCCGTCCTTGGATGCCGCCGCGGCCAGTTCCAGGATGTTGTAGGCGGTGCGCGCATCGCCGTTGGCGTAGGTGGCGATCTGCCGCAGTAAATCGTCCGGACGCGTCGCACTTTCACCACCGGCAGCGCGCGCCGCAGCAAACCGAAAATCTCCTCCTCGGTGAGCGGCTTCAGCATGTAAACTTTGGTGCGCGAAAGCAGCGCCGAGATCACTTCAAACGACGGATTTTCCGTAGTGGCGCCGATCAGGATAATGTCGCCGCGCTCCACGTAAGGCAGAAAGGCATCCTGCTGCGCTTTGTTGAAGCGGTGAATTTCGTCGATGAAGATCAACGTGCGGCGTCCCACCCGGCGGTTGCGCTCGGCATCGGCCATTACGGCTTTGATTTCCTTGATGCCGCTCAGCACAGCGCTGAATGGGATGTAATCGCAATGCGTCATGCGCGCGATGATTCGCGCCAGCGTGGTCTTTCCGACGCCCGGCGGCCCCCACAGGATGATCGAGCCCAGCTGATCGCGCTCGATCTGCATGCGCAGCGGCTTGCCCGGCCCCAGAATATGCTGCTGCCCGACGAATTCCTCGAGCGTCTCCGGACGCATCCGCTCGGCGAGCGGGCGCTGGCTATCGTCCTTCAGACTGGCCAGCGGATCGGGATCAAACAGGCTCATAGCTCACCCGGCGGCCATCCGCTGCTTGCGCGCGACGAACAGCGCGATGCCCGCGGCAAGGGCGGCGTTGAGCGACTCGACGCCCACGGTCGGGAATCCGAATCGGGGTCGCCTTGTCGCGCAGCCGCTCGCTCACGCCGCGCCCCTCGCTGCCCACGATGATGGCGCACTTGCCGCCCAAATCGTACTTCGCCGACATCGGTGGTGCCCTTGGGCATGAGCGCGAACAGACCGCGATCTTGCGTTGTTCGGCCGCCGCCAAAAAAAGCTGCTGATCGAGCGCGGCCGCCACCGGAACCCGGAAAATAGATCCGGCCGAAGCACGCAGGCATTTCGGATTGTAGGGGCTGACGGTGCCCTTGAGAAACGCCACTCCGGTGGCGCCGAAAGCTTCCGCCGCGCGCAGAATCGCTCCTGCATTGCCAGGATCCTGCAATCCGTCCAGAACCATGGTGAGCGAATGGCCGCGGAAGAGCTGATCGAGCGTCCACTTGGGAGGGCGCACCAAGGCCACCACGCCCTGGCTCGCCTCGGTGGCCGAGACTCCGCGAAAGATCTCGTCGGGCAGGACGTAGATGCGAGTCTTCTTCAGCCCGCGCACATGGCTTTCGACGGCCGCGCGAACCGATTCGGCGGCGAACACGGCCGGAATCTCGCAGTCGCTGCGCAAGGCTTCTTCGAGCAAATGAAAGCTCTCCGCCACCGCCAGGCCCTCTTCGGTGAGCGTGCCGCGCGCAATCGCTTTGCGAACTTCCTTCAGCAACGGATTTCGCGCGCTCAGCAGCGTTGGCATACTGTAATGTGAGGACGCTGGTAACTCGCCCGCCAGATCGATCATGAATCCGGTGCTTCTATCATGAAATGGATCGTAGTGATTGCGCTAGTGGCAGTAGCCGCAGCGGCGTCGCTCGAGGTGCGGAAGGTGTCCCGCGAGATTCAGCAGGAATCGTTGGTGGACGAAGCTCAACCCGCCGACGCGATCATCGTGCTCGGGGCAGCTGAATATCGAGGACGACCCTCGCCGGTGCTGGAAGCGCGCTTGAACCACGCGTTGATCCTATACCTGAAAGGCATGGCCCCGCGCGTAATCACCACCGGCGGCGCGGGTGGCGATCCGGTTTTTACCGAAGGCTCCGTCGGCCGCTCGTATCTCACCCAGCACGGCGTGCCGCCCGAGGCCGTCGTCGTGGAGCGCGAGGGCGAAACCACCGCCCAGAGCGTGGCGGCCGTTGCTGAAATCATGCGCCGCATGAATTTGAGAAGTGCGATCGTGGTCAGTGATGGCTACCATATTTTTCGGGTGAAGAAAATGCTGGAATCCAGCGGCATGAAAGTTTACGGGTCGCCGCGTCCCTCCATTCCCACCGGAGAGTGGCAAGCCCGCTGGCAGGATTTGCGGCAAGCAATCGGCTATCTGCTGTGGAAAATGGACATCGCCTTCTAACTCATTGTAACGCTTACACTTTGACCCACCCTGTGTGTAAAGTTGTTCCGCTTTGCCTAAGTGCTTCCCTTTAGTCTGTTCACATATCAAACACTAACCGAAAGACTCACCGTACTAAACAAATGGTTCTTCCCTATCTGAGAGCCTTGAAAATTCTTACCGATCAGCATGTAACTCTTCCTCTGAAGAGAAGCACTTACGGCGATGTTTCTTTGGCTTAGAGAGAAGACGCCAATTGGTCCCTCAGTTGCACTGGTTCGTGCCAATGGGTGTGGTTAGCAGTAAGTGATTAAGACGCAAGGCGAGGGAGGACCAGAGGAGTTGATGTTGATTATGGACAACGAACGCCGGGTGAAGTCGAGATATCCGCTCGAGTTGAACGTCCGTTACCAAACTATGGGAGCGGCCGGCCCGGTTGCCGGCTTTGGGCAGACCGTGAACATGAGCAGCAGCGGCATGCTCTTGGCATGTGCCAGCAACATTCCCGAGGGTACGCGGTTGAAGATATTTGTGGAGTGGCCGAGCCTCTTAAATGGAACGACGCCGTTGCAGTTGATCACAGTGGGTACGGTTGTGCGGTGCACCCACATTGGCGTATCTATTGTGTTTGACGGCTACCAATTTCGGACCATGGGGAGGGCGCGGCATTCCAGACCCACCGAGATGCCGGCCAGGGTTTCTTCGTCCTACGGAAGTGACCAGCCCCAGACGCTTTCGTTGATCGCCAAGTCTTCTTCTTGAAGGCTATCAGTGGTTCTATACGAAAGCGGGGCTCATTCCTGAGTTAGACGGGCCGGGATTGGGGGTGGAAGCAGAGTTTAGGGCGGCGGGGCGCAATTTTCCATCGCACAACTCAAGTTCCGTATCGGTGGTCATATGGATCACCTTCACGATGTAGCCGTCTTCCGCTAATCCGCGGCACAACGCCTCAGCGGTCTCAAAGCTCTTGGCCAAATATAGCGTCCCGGGCGAGTTGGGGGATCGCCATAGGTACAAATAGAAATTGTCGGACGGGCTCAAAGGTCCCATCTTCGAGCCATCGGCCGAACTCCCTGATTCCTGTATACCGCGGGAACATGCCCTACTCCGGCTGGGGCAGGAAGATGTTCTAGAACATCGAAGCTAAAAGGGAGCACGTTTTTCCTATGGAGTCCGTGTTGTGCGTCACGCGAACCCACGCTATGCGAGCGTGTTCACCCTTGGAACAGAACAGGCCAATCCCGCCCGACTTTACCCGGGCATCGGACCAGTAATCCATCAAGATCCCTTGAACGTACAGCGAGAAGGCGTTCCCGCGAACTTCCAAATGCACGTGGTACAACGTATCTGATAGAAATTGTTCGGGACAGCGGGTGCGAACAACGCGCGACGGGTGTCCCGAGAATACTGCATATCGCTCCACCGCAAGCGACGGCATCGCGCTCGAACCCTGCACTAGCAGCTTTATCGCCTGATAGGTGTCTGAAGAAGCCGCGCGGAAAACCAAGCCCACGCCCTTCGACTCAATTTGCACCACTGCGTCCAGGTCATAGTCCGTCAGGTGCATGCTGGGCCCAAGGAACGAAAGAGAGCCCGGATTGACGAATCCATTTTTGTCGTAAGACCAGGTGCTCGCCAGATTCTCGCCGCTTTGCCAATCATCCACGCCCTGGCTAAAATCGTCAAACAAATCCACTTGGGCCCGTTTCGATAGTTGCTGGTGGAGGATCTCCCAGACATCCGGCGGCGCGCCCAGTGATCTGGCACGGTGCGATGGCGTTAACACAACTGCGCCGGCGATGGCCGCCACCGCCAGCAGCGCTGCTATCACGTCAATGTGCTTCCGCGGCGAAACTAAGGAAGGCTCCGGCGACAGGTATTCGAGAAGTTTGCGGAGTTGCTTCCAGTGCTTCATGTGCCTAACTGAGTATGCGAGCAACGGACCAGAAAAGTAATGGAGCAATCAGCGTGATCTGAGAAAGAATGGACCCGAGTACTCCCGTAGAGCCGTGACTAGCACCTATCCCCGTAACGTACCTGGAAATACGACAACGCTAACTGGATTTAGGGCCTTGTCGATTAGTGTTTGGATACCTTCGGGGGCTTGGCATGCAGGGCCTGGCGCTTCGGAGGCTTTTGCGGTGTGCCATGCGAGACGGCCGCATGCGGGCGGCGGGACAAAGCCTCATGCGGCTTATGCGATTCAGCCACATGCGGCTGATGGCGGACCACAGCTTCGTGGGCTTCAACCATTAGCCCGAACAAGACCAGGGCTGAACACACAATAGCGGATCGAATCAAGGATTCCCGGCTCCTGAAGGGGAGTTCGGCCGTTGAAGCCGGAGTCTTTAGCCGCCAAAGAAATGCGCGCCCTGATGATTTCTTTCATTTCGCCGATACATACGGTGACGTTCTTACAAAGGCAACCGCGCGAATGATCACCATCAAGCCTCCCAATGTTCCGGAAAATACCAGCGCGCAGCCCGATGAGTCCGTCGAGGAGCGTAGAAAAACAATTCCTCTAATCTGGATACCGGCAACGCTCGTGGTAGGGCTGTTCATTGCGGGAATTTATCTCGGCGGCCGAATTGTCGCGGCTCACGGACATCCACGAACTGAAGCAGTAAGCGCGGCCATTCCGGTGCCACCCAAAGCTGCGGTCACACCCCCCGTGGTGGAATCCCAAAGCGCGGAATCCAAGCCGGAGACAAAGGCGCCGGCCAACATCGAACCGCCCAGCCCGCCACAGAAAGCGGCCGGCGTTGAGCCCCTCACAGCGATATCTCCAGAGGATGGCATTCCGATGATCACGCCGAATCCTGGACAGGTCTTTATCCAAGTGGGTGCGCTCGACCAGGAAGCCACTCGCCGCTTCGTGCAACACCTCCGCGCTGACAATCTGGACCCGCACGTAGCCCCAGGGCCAAAGCCGCAGCTTATGCGCGTCCTCATCGGCCCTTTCGATAATCGCGAAGCCCTCAACGAAAAAAAGGCTCGGATCGAGAGCGAAGGTATCGACACCTTTGTTCGCGAATACTGAGCCTTCCGTCTCTAGCTCGGGGACTTTACCGTGGTCCTAGCGGCGGCCGCCGCCACTAAATCCGCCGCGCATTCCGCCTCCACCAAATCCGCCGCGCATTCCACCGCCAAATCCACCGCGCATACCACCGGCGAACCCGCGTGCGCCGAATCCACCGCCCATGCGCGCTCCACCACCAAATCGGCCACCGGCGATGGCGCCGCCACTCATGTGCCCATGCCCCTGGAGTCCGGCAAACCCATGATTAAATCCGTGATGGAAACCACCATGGCCGTAGCCGCCGAACCCATATCCGCCATATCCGTATCCATACCCGTAGGCCACCCACGGCGAATAAAACGGCCAGCCAAACGGACTGTACCAAATGCCGTCACCGGGGATGAATCCATACAGATCCCAATAGGGATTCCAGTACCAACCCGGCCCATCCCAATATGCGCCGCCGTTTACGAAAACATTTCGCGCCGACTGCATGCTGGCCTCGGCTTCATACTCGGAGCGCAGATTGCTCCAGGCATAGAGCGGATCTTGCGCGGCCTGCGACTTAGGATCGAAATGGGTCACGTTCCAGGCGGTGAGAGCCAGTTCATGGCCTTTCTTCAGGCCCTTCTCGCGATCGCCTTGCTCGACAGTGGCCTTCCCATCGAATACCTGAACCACTTGCGAATTCGCGTTGAAGGCATAGAGACCTTGTTTATCCAGCCTGGTAGTCGCTCCATGCATCGCAACCGAGAGGTTGTTGTCCTTGAAGAGCTCCGCTACCTCTACAATGGCTTGGCCGCGCAAGACCTCAACTCGCGTGTTCGCTAAACCGGTAGATTCCATCCGGATTGCGCTGTTGTCGCCAACCCGGAGAAAGACGCCGGGAGTGAGCAGTACTTCAGCCCGGCCCTGCCCCGTCTCCAGCACTTGGTTGGGCCCTATTTGAACGGTCCCTACCGAGTGCGACGTGACCGTTTGTCCGGCTACGGCCACTTGTCCTTCCACGTAATTCAACGTCCCCGGGATGGCGCTGCTGGCCGCGGCCGCCGGTATTGCCAAGAGAATCGGAGCAAGCACCCCAAGAAGAGCTTTGTAATGTCGAAACATATGTTTTTCTTTCACTTACCTATTGATTGGATGTTTCCAGTTGCAACTTGGTTGCTTCAGTGTCGTTCCCGGACAGGTAGTAGGAAGAGCTAAGGCAATTAAGGCCAGAACCTTAGGGCAAAACAGGATACTTTCTCTTGCTCCCTCTGCCGTTTAAGTGGCATGGAGCCCCCGGTGTACCTCATTATCAGGAGGCGGGCCAGGTGGCTGGAGAGGAAGACCACGTCGCGATGAAAAGAAATCTGGTTCCACTGCTGGGGATTGCCTTTGTAGTGGCAATCATTTCCACGGGCGTCTTTTACGGTTTGTTCGCGGGCAAATTGCGGTCTTCGAGCGAGCTGCCGGGCCATGCCATTGTGGTGGCTGCGCGGGATCTGGATCGCGGGACCGTGATCCAGCCCAACGATCTGCGCGTCTCGGAAGTGCAGGGTGTTCTGGAGGGCGCGTTTTCAAAGCCGGAGGATGCGGCCGGCGCCACCCTCTTAACGGCGTTAAAAACCGATGAACCGCTGCTTCAGGAACGCGTGGCGCCGCGGGTTTCAGAAGCCCCCGGGGGCCGCGTGCCGGCTGGAATGCGCGCGATCTCGCTGCATGTTTTTCAGTCGGAGAGCGTGTTGAGCCTGCTGCGTCCGGGCTCACGGGTGGACGTGCAAGCGGTATCCGAAAGAAACGGCTCTACCGAGCTGCGCACCGTGCTCCAGAATGTCCAGATTCTAGCCGTGAGCGCGCCGGACGCCAACGGCAATCGTCCGGCGGGCGCCGCCGTGACGGTGCTCATCCGGGCTGAGGACAGCGATATGATGGCGCTCGCCGACTCGGGCAGCCGTATTCGCGTGGCGCTTCGAAATCCGCTGGATCCTGGCCACAACACCGCGCCATGCATTGACGCTGGCTGCGCTTTTCACGGGTGGCGCGCAAAAGACAGGCGAGACCGAATCGCCGGGTCAGTCCAGCCGCGCGGTGTGGGATCATCCCATTCAAATGCACGTCCGGGTACTCGATGTGAGCGACCATGCTTTGGCGGAGTTGCAGGCTCAGACGGTGAGTCATGCATCCGGCGATTCTTTCAAAGTGTCCGCGTTCCGCTCCAGCGAGGAGGCCCGAAAACTGATCGAGAGCCTCCAACAAAAGCGCGAAGTGGAAATGGTTTCGAGCGAAAGGCTGATGGCGGGCTTGGGAAGGCCCATCAGCTACCACGCCGGCCCCAAACCTTACGCCCTGCGCGTGCAGTTCTCGCCGGAATGGATGCCCAGCGGCAAACTTGGCCTGCGCGTGAAACCGCAGTTGGGCCTGCCGAACGGCGCGGGAATCACCACGGAAAAATACGACGCCGGGCTGGCGGACAGCTCCAGTTTTCTGGTCCAGGGCTTCCCGGACGACGCGTCCGGACAAAACCTGGCCCAGCGGCTGTTTCCCGGCCGTTCCTGGAAGAACAGGCATCTGCTCATCTTCGTTTCCACGCTTGTCATCCAGCAGACGTCCCCGCTAGCGGTCGCGCGCAACGGAGGGAGGCGTTAGGTGCTGGCGCTTTCCGCCATTCTGGTCTTTCTCACCGTCTTCCTGGCGGCCGGGCTTGGCCGTGCTCATCGGATGGTTCACGCTGCAGCGCATGGGCGCGGCCGCGGCGGCCGAAGACATCTCCGAACACCTTCTCGACGAAAGCCCCCGACTGCTCAAGGACGACTCGTTGAGCACCATCTCGCCCTGGGCCCGGCTGCTCGAGAAGTCCGACTTCGTGCGAATCATGCACCGGCACCTGTTGCAATCCGGGCTCACCTGGTCGGTGGGGCGCGTGACGCTGCTCATGCTGCTGGCGAGCAGCGTGGCGCTGGGCTTCGCCATGCAATTCGACTGGGTTCCCGGCTGGGCGGACCTGCTGATCGCGGTGGGCGTGGGCGCTTTACCTTATCTCTATATTTTGCGCTGCCGCGTCCGCCGCTTCCGCCAGTTCGAGGAGAATTTCCCGGATGCGCTCGATTCGCTCGCGCGTTCGTTGCGCGCCGGACATCCCTTCCCCGCCGCTATGGACATCCTGGCGGAGGAGTGCGAGCAGCCGGTTGCGGCTGAATTGCACCAAACGGCGATGGAAGGAAACCTGGGAACGTCCTGGGAGCAAGCGCTCCACAATCTTTCCGAACGCATGCCGCTGCTCGAAGTGAGCATGTTCGCATCCGCGGTCCAACTGCAAAACCGGACCGGTGGAAAGTTGAACGAAGTGCTGGGAAAGCTGGCCGAGAATATGCGCGAGTCTGTGGCGTTGAAGGGAGAAGTCCGGGCGCTGGCCGCGCATGGCAAACTCACCGGCGCGGTGCTGACGGTGCTTCCCATCGCCATCGCCGGAGTCATGATGCTGGTGAATCCGTCCTATCTCACCACTTTGATCTACCATCCCTACGGCAAGATTTTGATTGCCGCGGCGGTGGTTTGCCTGGTGGCGGCGCACTTGGTGATCCGGCGGATCGTGGACATCAAGATATGACGTGCGCGGATAGGACACCGGGAGCCTTATGACGCAGATTTGGGTGGGGGCCGGATTCTTTGCATTCGTTCTGACCGCGGTAGCGCTGGCTGGCTATTTCTACCAGCGCCTGGCCGAACGGCGGAATCTGCAAGGGTCCGGGCAAGTGCTGGCCGGAGAGCAGCCAGCCACTTCGCGCGCGGCCTTTGCGAACCTGTTCCAATCCATCGGTGAGAACTTCCCCGCCGCCAAGAACGAACAAAATCCTTACCGGATGCGGCTCACGGCGGCTGGATACCGATGGCCCACCGCGTTGCCCATATTTTATGGAATCAAGTGTGGCAGCGCGCTGTTCATCGCCGGCCTGTTTGGGATCCTGGCGTTGCTCTACCAGCACGATCCTTCCATTACTCCTCTTCCCATGATTTGCGGACTGGGACTCGGGTTCCTGTTGCCGGATCGCGTCCTCAGCTCGCACGTGCGCGCCCGCTCCCAGCGGTTGCGCAGCGCCATCCCCCCGGCACTCGACCTCATGGTGCTCGCCATGGAAGCAGGTCAGGCGCTCGATCAATCCATTGCCGACGCCAGCCGCGGCCTGAAGCGTACTTATCCGGACCTGAGCGGGGAACTCGCGCAACTTTATATGGAGCTGAGAACCGGCGGCACCCGGGTGGACTCCTTCCGCGCGCTGGCCGCTCGCAACAAGGAACCCGAACTGCGCAAGCTATCGAATCTTTTGATCGACAGCGACCGCTTCGGGGTAAGCATCGGCCCGGCGCTGCGTTCGCACGCCAGGTATCTGCGCACCCGGTCGCGCCAGCTAGCCCAGGAAAAGGCCCGGAAAGTGGGTGTGAAACTGATCTTCCCGGTCTTCTTCCTGATCTTCCCGTCGGTGCTGCTGGTGACACTCGGCCCAGCCTGCATCATGCTGTATCGGCAACTGAAAACGCTGGTGTTTTAGGGCGAAGCCGAAAAAAGACAACTGCCCGCTGCCTGGACGCCGATGTACCCCGGACCTGGTTCTTTCTTCACCCCGCGGCCTTACGCCGCGTTCTGTCAATTCAGAAACCAGCGGAGAATGGTTACGATGGAAACCATGGGACGCGCTCTTAGGGTCGCTCGATGGACTTGGCCGCTGCTTCTGGTGCCCGCCACCATCTGGGCGCAGCAATACAAAGCCGACCAAGCCGGATCTCCTCCTCCCGAACTGGCGTCCGGCATCGCGCAAGCTCTCGAGAAGACCGGGTTTCAAATCACCAATCATGGCGCGAAGTATTGCGAGATCTGGCTTCGCACCAATCCCCCTTCCGGCCCGGCCTCCAAGGAGCAGAATGTCACCTTGTCGAACATTCCGGTGGGAGCGCTGCTGGGTGTGATCCGTTTCGACGGGCCGGGATCGGACCGCCGCGGCCAGACCATTCCGGCGGGAGTATATACGTTGCGCTACGGCATAATGCCTAGCAATGGCGCCCACGAAGGGGCGGCGCCGCAGCGGGATTTTCTACTCCTGACGCCGGCGGCGGACGATCGGGATTTAAACGCGACTCCCAATTTCGAGGCCCTGGTGGCGATGAGCCGCAAATCCTCGCACACAAACCATCCGGCCGTATTGAGCTGCTGGAAGGCGGATAGCGACTCTGCGGGATTCAGCCAGCAGGGCGATAGCGACTGGGTGCTTCAATCCAAAGTAGGGGATACGCCCATCGCCATCATCGTGGCTGGGACTGCCAGCAGCTAGCGACATTGGCGGCATGCCGCACGCAATCTGGCGAGACCTCTCGCGCGCGCCATCCTGGCCGCCCCTACGTCACGCTTTTCCCTAAAGAACCGCGCCTTATTCCGATAAGAAAGACAGGCCGACAAGAAAGAGCCAGGGAGGGGAAGGCACCCGTGTTAGACGTTCTTATCGTGGATGATTCGGCTGCGATCCGAAAGATTCTGCAGCGAGTATTACGGCAGACCGAAATTCCGATCGGCACGGTGTACGAAGCCGGCGATGGCGTGGAAGCACTGGAAACACTGCGCCGGCAGACCATCGGGCTGGTGCTGAGCGACATCAACATGCCGAACATGGACGGCCTGGAGTTTTTGACGAAGATGCGGGCCGAACAGGTTTGGCATGGCATCCCGGTGTTGATGGTCAGCACCGAAGGAACCCAGGCCAAGGTTTTGGAGGCGGTGGAGCGCGGCGCCTCCGGCTACGTCCGCAAACCCTTCACCGCCGAACAGATCAAAGAAAAGCTGGTGGGGCTGATCTGAGACTGGCCGGGCGGCGGAGAGACCGCTGAATCAGAAAGCGCTGAATCAGAAACCGAGGAAACGATGACAACCGACACAGAGGCGGTGCAGCCGCTTTCGCAGGACGAATTGGTACAGGCCATCCGGTCGGCCACCGACGAGGTGTTCACCACCATGCTGAATCTGAATGTGCTGCCGGGTGAGGTGTTTGTGGAGAAGGAAGAGGCCGTTCCGAGCTCGGGCGTGGTGTCGCTGATCGGGCTGGCGGGTTCGTGGGTAGGATCGGGGAGCCTGGCCTGCTCGGCGGGTTGCGCCGCCAAGATCGCATCGGCGCTGCTGATGGCGCCCTATACCGCGATCGATGAAGACGTTCTGGACGCGGTGGCGGAGGTGACGAACATGATCATCGGAAACGTGAAGACGGCGCTCGAAAGCCGGCTGGGCGCGATGGGTTTGAGCACTCCCACGGTGATTTATGGGCGTAACTTTCAAACGCGCAGTTCCGGCAATCAGGAGTGGACCGTGGTCCCGTTCGCTCTCGATGAGGACCGGATGTGCGTGCAGGTGTGCATCGCCCCCAACGTGGACGCCGGCAAGAAGACCACGCGAACCGGCTTTCCGGTTCCGCATCTGCTGCGCACCTGAGTGCGAAAGCCGGACAGGACAGCCAGGACTGAGATGGAGACGCGGACCCAGGTGGTTACGACGCCTCAGGGAAAGAGAGCGCGGGCATGAGCTCGGAGTCTGACCAGAAATCGAGTCCGGGGAAAAGCGCCGGCGCCGAAACTGGGTCGCCGGCTTTGGTGGCTTCGGCGAATCCGTTGGCCAGCGATCCGGAGCTGATTGGCGATTTCATTCTGGAGTCGCGCGAACACCTGACGGCCATCGAGCTGCAGTTGCTGACGCTCGATCAAGATCCGTCCAATTCCGAAGCGCTGCACGCGATATTTCGCGGTTTTCACACCATCAAAGGGATGGCGGGCTTCCTCGATCTGGACGCGGTGCGCGACCTGGCGCACGAAGTGGAGACGGTGCTCGATCTGGCCAGGAACGCCAAGCTGGCGATTACCTCGGCGATTATCGACCGGATTCTGGAGAGCAAGGATTACCTGAACGTCTGGATGACGGAACTGGAAGCGATGCTCCAGACCGGCAAGACGCCCGCGGCGTCCGGAAGCGCGTTGACTTCTCGAGGCGATCCGCGGCCTGGTGACGGGAGCGCCCGGCGCTTCCAGCCGGGGAGGCGGAGCCGGAAGCCCTGCCCGAGCCAGGTACTCCGGGCTTGGCCGAATTGGCGCGGCAAGTGGCGGTCTCGCCGCCTGCCGAGACGCCGAACGAGACCCCGGCCGAGACCCCGGCCGCCGAGAGCGCCGAAGTCGCCAAGGTGGCCGAAGCGCGGCCGGCGGGAGCGCGCTCGATCAAGGTGGAGACGGCCAAGCTCGACTACCTGGTGGACATGGTGGGCGAGATGGTGATCTCGCAATCGCTGGTGCGGCACGATCCGGATCTGGCGACCGGGCTGAAGCCGCGCCTGGCGCGCAATCTCTCGCAACTGGCGCGCATCACCGACGATGTCCAGCGCACCGCCATGTCCATGCGCATGATTCCGGTCGGGCAGTTGTTCCAGAAGACTTCGCGCCTGGTGCGGGATCTGTCGCGCAAGGCGGGCAAGCAGGTGGAGCTGGAACTGGCGGGCGAAGAGACCGAGCTCGACCGCAATATCGTGGAGGAGCTGGCCGATCCGCTGATGCACATGGTGCGCAACTCGGTGGATCATGGCATCGAGACTCCCGAGGAACGGGTCAAAGCGGGCAAGCCGGCGCACGGCGCACGTGACGCTGAAGGCCGGCCATCAGGCCGGTCACATCGTCATCCAGATCTCCGACGACGGGCGGGGCCTGCAGCGCGAGAAGATTCTGCGCAAGGCGCGCGAGAAGAATCTGATTGCAGCCGACGCCCGAGCTGCCGGACAGCGAGATCTTCGCACTGATTTTTCATCCCGGATTTTCGACCGCCGACAAGATCACCGACGTCTCCGGCCGCGGCGTGGGCATGGACGTGGTGCGCAAGCAGGTGCAGAAGCTGCGCGGGCGCGTGGATGTGATTTCGAAAGCCGGCCAGGGCACCACGTTCCTGCTGAAGCTGCCGCTGACGCTGGCGATCATCGACGGCCTGGTGGTGGGCGTCGGCGACCAGCGCTACATCGTCCCCATCTTCGCGGTGCGGGAGATGCTCAAGCCGGCCGAGGAAGCCATCTCCACCATCCACGGCCGCCAGGAGATGGCCATGGTGCGCGGCACACTGCTGCCCGGTGATCCGGCTGCACCGGCGATTTCACGTCCAGCCCCGCTACGAACAACCCTGGGAGTGCCTGTTGATCGTGGCCGAGAGCGGCGGCAAGCTGTTCTGTCTGATGGTGGATGAACTGATCGGCAAGCAGGAGGTGGTGATCAAGAGCCTGGGCGAAGGAATGCGCAACATCCCCGGAGTCGCCGGCGGCGCCATTCTCGGAGACGGGCGCGTGGGCCTGATTCTGGACCCGGAAGGCCTGTTTGGAGCCTCCAGGGCAAGCCATGGCGAATGATGTAGTCTTCTTGCCGGCGCCCGGGTCAGGAGGCGGCGAGCTGAAACTGACCGCGAACGAGTTTCGCCAGATCTCCGATCTGGCCTATGAGCGCTTCGGCCTGGATCTGAAGCGCGGCAAGGAGGCGCTGGTGGCGGCGCGCCTGGGCAAGAAGCTGCGCAAGCTGGGATTTGGCACCTTTGCCGAATATCACCGCCACGTGCTGGCCGATTCGACCGGCGAAGCGCTTGATCGAGCTGATCGACGCCCTGACCACCAATCACACCAGTTTCCTGCGCGAGCGGGCGCATTTCGAATTTCTGGCGCGCGCTGTGAACGAAGAATTTCGGGAGGTTTCCACAGCTGCGGGTCTGGAGCGCGGCCTGTTCGAGCGGCGAGGAGCCTTATTCGATTGCGATGTGCCTGGCCGAGGCGATGGCCGTAGACCGTCCGGCCGGCAGTTCCATATCCTGGCCACCGATATCTCCACCCGGGTGCTGGACGCGGCGCGGCGCGGGGTTTACCCGGCCAGCCGTTTCGATGACGTTCCCGAGCCCTGGCGCCGCGCCTATCTGCTGCGCGGCCAGGGGGAGTCGCAGGGGTTCTTCAAGGTGAAGCCGGCTTTGACGCAACGGATTGAGTTCGCCCGGCTGAACCTGATCGAGCCGTTTCCGCAGCGGGGATTGTTTCACGTGATTTTCTGCCGCAACGTGATGATGTATTTCGACAAGGCAACCCAGCAGGATATCGTGCAGCGGTTGAGCGGGTGTCTGGAGCGGGGAGGTTATCTTTTTGTGGGGCATTCCGAATCGCTCACCGGCGTCGAACACGGGCTGCATTATGTCCGGCCCGCGACTTACCGCAATCAGAAGCCGGAGGGCGGATCAAAGCTTTGGCGGTGAACACATCATGGCGGTAAGTTCGGTGATCGTGGGGATTTCCGATTGCAAGGTGACGCGGGACGCCGAGTCGGTGCTGGTGACCTATGCGCTGGGGTCCTGCATCGCGGTGGCGATGCACGATCCAGTGACCAAAGTGAGCGGCCTGTTGCACTATATGCTGCCCGAATCGGCCATCGATTCCAAAAAAGCCGAGCAGAATCCGTTCATGTTTGCCGACACCGGGATTCCGCGCATGATGGACGTGCTGAAGGCGGCGGGCGGCGGAGGGCAAACGGATGGTGGTGCGGCTGACCGGCGGGGCGCAGGTGCTGGACAGCCAGGGCGTCTTTCAAATCGGCAAGCGCAACTATCTGGCGGCGCGGCGGATTCTGTGGAAAGCGGGGATTCTGGTAGCGGCCGAGGCGGTGGGCGGAGAAGTGTCCCGGACCACGCGGCTGGAAGTCGCAACCGGCCGTCTGTGGGTTCGTGAAGGGGGCGGCATGGAGCGGGAACTGGTGCGCAGTGCCGGTCCCAAAGGACGGAACGGCAATGAATGATCGCACGGCGGGGCGGCAGGATGGAACAGCGATGCTGGTTCAACAGCGAGGGAGCAATCCATGGCTTACTCAGTCCTGATCGTGGATGATTCGCCGGTGATGCGCAGCTTTATCCGGCGCGTGCTGCACGCTGTCGGGATTCGAGGTTGGCGAATGCGTGGAAGCCGGCAATGGCGAAGAGGCGCTGGCGCAGTTGAGCGCGCATCGGGTGGACATCATCCTGACCGACATCAACATGCCGGGCATGAACGGCGAGGAACTCTTGCTCAAGCTGCAGGCGGACGGAACCTTGAAGACCACTCCGGCGGTGGTGATTTCCACCGACGCCACCAACGAAAGGATCGTGCGAATGATCGAACTGGGCGCGCAGGGCTATATGTCCAAGCCGTTCTCGCCGGAGAGCTTGCGAGATGAGCTGGAACGGGTCTTAGGAGAACGGGATGCCTCCCGAGCTTGAACAACAATCCAGGATGGACCTGGAACCGGCGGCCAGCGATACGGTCCGCGTGGTAGCGGCCCAGGTGCTGGAGACGATGTTCTTCACCGAAGCCGAGCTGGCCCCGTGCGAGCATGCCTGGCTGGGATTGGCCTCCTGCGCTTGCATTCGCTTTGACAGGCTCGCACTTTGGAGAAATGCTGCTGGGGGTCTCGGCGGAGGCAACCGATCCCATCGCAGCCTCATTCCTGGGTCTGGACCCGATGGAACTCACCGCCGCCGAGCGCGGCCAGGTGATCCAGGAGCTCACCAACATCCTCTGCGGGGCCATGCTGAGCCATTTATGGCCGGAATCGCAACTGGCGCTATCGTCCCCGGAGTTGACGCCCTGGATGGAGTGGCCGAGCGACGGACTGCTGCACCGCTGCTTCACGATTCCCGAAGGGATGCTGGCCATCTCCATCCGCTTTATTCCAATTTCGCAGCCCGCTCCGCCGGCCGCCGGAAGCGCATAACAACAGACCGTATGGGCGCGGAACGCAAAATCCGGGTGCTGATTGTGGACGATTCGGCCATTGTCCGCAAGATGCTGGCCGAAGCGCTGGCATCGGAGCCGGATCTGGAAGTGGTGGGCACGGCGCCTGATCCGTTTGTGGCGCGAGACAAAATCCTGAGCCTGCGCCCGGACGTGCTGACGCTCGACATCGAGATGCCGCGCATGGACGGGCTCACATTTTTAAAGAAGCTCATGCGGTTCCATCCCCTGCCGGTGATCGTGATCAGCTCGCTGGCGCAGTCGTCCAGCCAGGCCGCGCTCGAAGCGCTGCAATGCGGCGCGGTGGAGGTGCTGGCCAAGCCGGGCGGCCCCTATTCGGTGGGTGAATTGAGCAGGATCTGCCGCACAAGGTGCGCGCGGCGGCGAGCGCTCGCGTGGGGAAAGCCAAGCCGCAATTGGCGCCCGCGCCGCGCGGCCCCGCTGGTTCTCTCCGGCGCCAGCAGCTCCACCATAATTGCGATCGGCGCATCCACCGGCGGAACGGAGGCGATCCGCGAAGTGCTCACCGGGCTGCCCGCCAACATGCCCGGCATCGTGATTGTGCAGCACATTCCCCCGGTGTTCTCGCTGGCCTTCGCGAACCGCTTGAACGATCTGTGCCGGCTGCGCGTGAAGGAGGCGGCCGATGGCGACCGGGTGACGGCCGGGCTGGCGTTGATCGCGCCGGGCAATTTTCACATGACGCTGCGCCGGTCCGGCGGCGAGTACCGCGTGGTGATCCAGGACGGCCCGCGCGTCTGCTATCAGCGGCCTTCGGTGGATGTGCTGTTCGAATCGGTGGCCCAGGTTGCCAAGGGCGATGCCGTCGGCGCGATTCTCACCGGCATGGGATCGGACGGAGCGCAGGGGATGCTCAAAATGAAGCGCGCCGGCGCGCGGACGGTGGCGCAGGACGAAGCCAGTTGCGTGGTTTTTGGAATGCCGCGCGAGGCCATCCGCATGGGCGCGGTGGACCGTGTAGTCCCGCTCGGTCGCGTGGCCGCGGAATTGACCGCGTTGAGCGCGGTGGTCGCGTCCGATGAGATGGCGAGGGAAGGAAGAATCGAAATGTCTCGAGATGACGATTGGCAAGAAACTGATGCTGGGGTTCGCCGCAATCCTGCTGGTGGCCATAGCCTTGGCTGGCGGCTACTTGTATTCGGTTCAAAATTTGGCGGGAGCGCTGGCAACAGCAACCAACGTAACCGCGAAGAAGATATTCATTGCATCGGAATTGGAAGGGCAATTGTTCCGCATGCGGAGCTGCCAACGAGGCGTCATGCTTTTCGCACTGCACAAACTCCCCGAGAAGGTGCAGAGCAACAAGCAGGAGTTTGAAACCCGCGCTGCCGGCGTAGCCGAGCTTCTCGGCCAAATCAAGCCGCTGCTGGTCACCGAGCAAAGCCGAAAAGATGTCGCATTTATGGCAGGCGAGCTTCCCAACTTCCAGGGCTACTTTGAGCAGGTGGCGGCAGCCGCGATGAAGGGCGACGCGCAAGGCGCGTTGAAAATCTATGACGATAGTTCGAACAAGTCATTGACAGCGCTGGAAGCGGCGGCGCACGATCTGGTCGATTTGCAAAAGCGCTTGATGCAAGAGAGCTCCGACCAGGGCGCGCTGGCGTCATCCCGCGCGCATTGGATGGCTTACATCCTTTTGCTTGTGGCTCTCGGGATCTCGCCCATTGTGCTGTTGATTAGTCATCCGGACCACGCGTCATCTGCGCGGTGTGGCCGCCCACCTGGCCGAGGGCGCCGAACAGATCACCAGCGCATCTTCCCAGGTAGCTTCCTCCAGCCAAACCCTGGCGCAGGGCGCCTCCGAGCAGGCTTCGTCGCTCGAAGAGACCTCCTCATCGAGCGAAGAAATCACTTCGATGACCCGCAAGAACGCCGAGAATTCGCAAGCCGCCGCGGGCGTGATGGCCGAAGTGGATCAACGAGTGACGGAAGGCAATCGCACGCTCGGAGAGATGGTCCAGTCCATGCAGGAGATCACCGGATCGAGCGATAAAATCTCCAAGATCATCAAAGTGATCGATGAAATCGCATTCCAGACCAACATTCTCGCGCTCAATGCTGCCGTAGAAGCGGCGCGCGCGGGCGAGGCCGGCATGGGATTCGCGGTGGTGGCCGACGAAGTCCGCAGCCTGGCGCAACGCTCGGCGCAAGCCGCCAAAGATACCGCCGCGCTGATCGAGGAGTCTATCGCGAAATCCAATGAAGGCAGCCAGCGGCTGGAGCACGTCACTGAAGTGATCCACGCGATCACGGAAAGCACCGCCAAAGTAAAGACTCTGGTGGACGAAGTGAACCTGGGCAGCCAGGAGCAGGCGCGCGGCATCGAGCACATTTCCAAATCAATCGCCGAGATGGACCGGGTTACGCAGTCCAACGCCGCGAACGCCGAGCAGAGCGCGTCGGCCAGCCAGGAAATGTCGGCCCAGGCCGAAGCCCTGCAGAATATAGCGAGGGAACTTCGAACGCTGGTGGGCGGCGGAGATAGCGAAGATGCAACGCATTCTCCGCGGGCCGCACATTCGAATACCACGGCCATATTGCCTGCGCGCAAAAGCAATCTGGAAGCTCGAGTCCGCGCGGGAAGTCAGTCCAACCCGGTCAGAGACGAGTTCGTGAATATGAGATAGCGGGGCTTGGCACTTAACCCGTCCGGGTAGTCCCAGTACAATTTCGACGCCGTCACGGCTGCTCCGTTCTTGTGCTCCTGGTGTTTCGCCAGTAGACTGGAACGAACGCGATGCCGCTCCGTTTGCTCCAAGCTTGTCTGCTGCTGGTTATGCCTTCCCTGTGCATTTCCGCTGACGATTCCCGCCCTGCCTGCACCTCCCAGAACCAGGGGCGAATGTGGCCCGAAGCCGCGAATCACGATCCCAAGCTGATCGCTCAACTGTCACGCTGCGGCGAACTAGTCATTTGCGTGCGCGGCAACTGGCACTATCATTGGGAATCCCCGAGCGTCCGAGTGGATCAGTTGGGACGCCACGCGAAGTCGAAAGCATCAAAGACGGCGGCCTGCGAAGCGGACACGGTGGGCGAGGTGACAGACCCGGATTCGCGGCCCTCGCCCGGACACTAGGCGACGGTCCTGAAATACAACTTAAAGGCGACCTGCAATTGAAAGACCGGACCCGTCACCGGGTCCGGTCGGATACTAACCGAAATGGGGGACTAAACCCGCAAAGATTCCTCCGTTCGGCTTTGCGACTGCATAGGAAAGGCCCTACGCCTCGCTCTTGCGGCGTTTGACGATTATCAGCCCCATCAGCAGACCCGCCATCAAAACCAGGGCAACAGAGCGGGGTTCCGGTACGGGACTCATGGCAGTAATGACAAAGGTGCCGGACGATGTGGTCGTGTAGCTGGACAACCCGGCGAGCTCGGACGGAGTTTGGCCGGTGATGGTTGCACTGAAGTTGCCCGAGACGTTGCTCGTCCCTGAGCCGTCCGTTGCGGTTCCCATGACACCCAGAGCAGCGCTTGTTCCGGTTGAAGTTTCCGTGAGAATAATGGGCGAGAGGAGGAGGGGCGAACTGCTCAGTTCGGGGGAACAGGACTCCCCAACGGTGATCGCCGACGAGCAAGGCGTACTGCTGCCGGGGCCGAACGAATTCAGGGTAATGCTCAGGCTGGGTTGGTCGGGAAACGTAATCGGCACATTCACCGGATAAACGCCGCCGGTCGGCGGCCCGGTCGGGCTGATGGTGGCGCCGCCGTTGATGTCAACCGGATTACCAACCGCCAGCACGGGGCTGCCCGAATAAGTCAAGGTGGTCCCGCCACCCACCTCGGTTGACCCGCCCGAGGTGTCGTTTTCGAGAAAGGTAATCCCTGTGGGCGTCACGGTTACCTGGCCGTTCCCGCCGGTATAAAGATTACCCACAACAGTCGCAAATGACGGCGTCGCCGCCGTCAAGAAAAAGAGGCCTAAGCCAGACCCCATCAGACTCAATCGCGCGAAAGATTTCATTGGCTCCTCCTGGCAGAGCAGGTAATGTTACAAGTGGTTCCCTTACGCTGTAAGCTCGTCGTAAGAGTAATTGGTCTTGCTATTTCCAATTCACAACTCCGCTGAAGCTCCGAAGAGCGACTCATCGTCGCGCTTCGATACATCGCTCTGCCGAGAATAATATCCCGGAAATATTCGTACTTGAAGTGACAGCTCGAAGTAACTCGTACCATGCGTCACGAAAAGAGTAAAGGCGGGCAAAAAGCGAAACAATTTAGTCGCAATGTTAGTCTAACTCGCAGTATGAAATGGTATGCCGGGATGCTGGTAGTAGTGTGCTTGCAGATGGCCTGCAGTAAGTCGCCGCGAACCTATCTGGATCGGGGAAACCGCTTGGAGGCGGCCGGCAAATACGCGGACGCAGAAATCGAATATCGCAAGAGCGTCGTGAAGGACCCGAAATTCGCGGAAGGCTATTATCGCCTCGGCCTTCTGGAATACAAGCTGCACCGCGGATTTAAAGCCCTGGAGGATATTGAACGGGCGGCCAGTTACGATCGCGGAAACGAGGGTTACGCTGTCGAGGTAGCCAACCTTTCCATCGAGGCCTACCAGCAGTGGCCTGCCTGGAAGAGCCTTTACCAGCAAGCGGCGGATGAGTCCGGCCGGCTCTTGAAGAAAAATCCGAACTCGTTTGATGGCTTGCGGCTGCGGGGCTACATATTGGTGATCGACCGAAAATATGACGACGCCTTGGCTGAACTGCGAAAGGCCGACGCCATCCGGCCAAACGATGCAAGCGTGAACCTGGCGATTGCCCAGGTCCTGTTCGTCGAGGGCCAGGACCGGCAAGGTGAGGACTTGCTTCGGCACCTTCTTACCGTGCGTGAGGATGTACCAGCGGTTTACGACCTGTTGGAACAGCGCTATGTGCGCGCGCAACGCTGGGCGGAGGCTGAGGATCTTCTCGAATCAGAGATCGCTTCTTTTCCGAAGGACGCGCGTCCCCGATTGGAGCTGGCAACCGTGTATCGATCGTCGGGACATGGTCCGGAGATGTCACACACGCTGCAAGCGATTTTGAATGATCGCGCCGGCTTCCCTAACGGTTCGGCATTAGTTGGCGACTTTTACGCCGGGTCCCGCGATTGGGATGACGCTCTTGCCCAATACCGTACCGGAATCCAACGCTCGCCCAGCCAGGCTTTCTATCACAAGAAAACCGCTCAAGCGCTGGCGGCGCTTGGCAAGCGAGAGGAAGCAATCGGCGAACTGAATCAATTTCTGAAGGGCAATCCGAAGGATTCCGGTGCGCGTTTGACTCGCGCTGTTCTCTTGCGCAAAAGCCAAAACCCGAAAGAACGGGATTTGGCGATGCAGGAACTCAAGGAGCTAGCCGCGCAGGATCCGCAAAATGCAGAAGTGCACTACAACCTGGGCGTGTCGTATCTGGACCAGGGAGAGACTGCCGCCGCTTGGCAGGAACTGAAGAAGAGCTCCGACCTGCGGAAAGACTACATAGCTCCACGGCTCTTGCTGGGAGACATAGCGCAGACAGCCCACAACTACCCATTAGCTTTGGAGGCTTCCGGGGAAGTGCTGGCGCTCGATCCCAATAATCTGGACGCCAAGCTGCTCAGGGCCTCCGCACTAGTGGGAAACAGGTCCTATCGGGAAGCAGATGTTGAACTCGACGCGCTGGGGCGGCTGCAACCCAACTCCAAGGAAGTGGGCCTGCAGCAGGCTGCGCTGGCTGCGGCCGAGAAAGACTACGGAAAGGCCGAGGCTCTCTATCGCCGCTTTTATCAGCAGGGCTCCAGCGACCTCCGCCCGCTTCAGGGCCTGCTTCAGCTCTGCGTGCTGGAGCACCATCCCGAAAAAGCGCAAGCCCTGCTGGAGCAAGATCTCAAGCAAGAGCCAAACGCCAGCCCCGTCCGCCTGTTGCTGGCCTCGGTGGCCACCGAGGAAGGCAAGTTTGATCTGGCATCCGAGCAGTATCACTGGCTTGAATCCAACGGCCCGAAATCCGCGCAAGTTTACTCCGCGCTGGGTGACCTGTACCAGCGGCGAGGCGACGCTCAGAATGCTCTAGCCAGCTATGAAAAGGCGAGCGAACTGGCGCCGAACGACGCCAAAATATTGAACGTGATCGCCATCCTGCAAAGCGATAGCGGACACGCGCAGCAAGCCATCGCGACACTCAACAAACAACTCGCGCTCAACCCGAACGACGTAACGGCCATGAACAATCTGGCTTTCAATTTGGCTGAAGCCGGACAGAATCTCGATCGGGCGATGTCGCTGGCCCAAACCGTGGCTCGAGAGTTCCCGAGCGATCCTGGTGTTATCGACACACTCGGTTGGGTATACGCCAAGCGTGGAATGAATCAAAGCGCCATCCAGGTGCTGAGCAGCCTGGTAAGGAAATATCCGAACCAGCCGGCATTTCGGTATCATCTGGCATTCGCGCTCTTGCGGAACAAGCAAACCAGCGATGCCAAACAGGAATTGCTTGCCGCGCTCTCGCAACATCCCCCCAAGGAATTGTCCAGCAAGATTCAAGAGAATCTCGCCCAGGCTCGGTAGAAAAGCGACCATTATTTTTCGGCTCTTTCCCTGTAACAGCTGCTCTTCCCACGCATCCAATAGAGGAGTCAACACCTCCTTGATTGGAAGCCGGGAAAACTCTTTTGGCTAATGATTCCGGCTTCCATTTCTTTAAGTTCATAGAGAAGCTGCAGGTCTCAGCGCCTCTGCCGATCAGAGCCAACCGGTGACATCGGACGCGCGCATGGACCACGATCGCTCCCCCAGACGCGCACAAGCCCAGGATCGGTCCCGGTCGCTCGCCGTTCCCCCATCCGGCCTCGGTCGCGTTTGACTGTCGATGCCGAGCGCGATAGCATACCGTTTCGCGTCGCATCGCGCGATGGATTGTCGTTGGAGGTGTCTTTTGACCAAAGTAGGCGCACAGTTCGCTGTTGCTGTTGGATTGCTGTGCTCTTCCCTTCCCCTGCTGGCGCATCATTCCTTCGCGGCCGAGTACGACTCGAAGAAGACCCTTACGGTCCACGGCGTGGTTCAAAAAGTGGCCTGGGTGAATCCCCACGCCTATGTTTGGGTGGACGTGAAGGGCGAAGATGGCAAGGTGGTCACCTACTCCTTCGAATCGCTCAGTCCGAATGCGCTGATGCGCGGCGGATGGACCCGGAATTCGCTCAAGCCCGGCGATGAGGTGACTGTGGATGGCTATCTTGCAAAGGATGGGAAGCCGCTGGCCGATGGTTCCATCCACGCCAATTCGAGATTGATCACGCTGGCCGACGGCCGGAAAGTATTCGCGGGGTCGTCAGCCGACACTGCGCCGCCGTCGAAGTAGTACGGGCGTATCCAATGGCGAAAAAGCGATCCCTCGGTTTTCTCATGGCGGCCTTGGCCATGGTTGCGCTAGCCGCCGCGCAGGGTCCACCCGGAAAGTCCGGCGCCGATAGCCCCGCTCCCAGCGGCCCCGCTCCCAGCGGCCCCGCTCCCGGCACCCTCCGCAAGGACAAAATTCCTGAAGGACCCGCGCCCAAGATGCCCGATGGCAAGCCGGATCTCTCCGGCGTTTGGACCCCCGCCAACTTCCTCGCCATGGGACAGCCTTCCTTAACGCCGTGGGCTCAGGCTCTATACAAAGAACGCCGCGCGAACTTGAGCAAGGACGATCCGGAAGGACACTGCCTGCCCGCCGGCGTACCCAGAATTTCTCCCTTTCCGATGAAACTGGTGCAAACCCCGACACTGGTGGTCATGCTCGACGAAGGGAACGTGCACAGCTATCGCCAGTTTTTTCTGGACGGGCGCGGGCATGCCAAGGATCTGGACCCGCTCTGGATGGGCGACTCCATCGCGAAGTGGGAAGGCGACACTCTGGTGGTGGACACGGTTGGGTTCAACGATAAAACCTGGCTGAACGGGCAAGGATTGCCGCATAGCGATCAACTGCGCGTGATCGAGCGCTACCAGCGCCCGGATTTGGGGCACCTGAGCGTCGAGATTACCATGGAAGATCCCAAGGCCTTTACCAAGCCGCACACGTTCAACCGCACCTACACGCTGCTCACCGATTGGGAGATTCACGAATATGTTTGCAACGAATTCAATGTCGACGCCGAGCATCTGATCGGGAAATGATCCGGAGCGTCTGCACGTCTGGGCTGGCGTACGGCGGCAGGGTTTAAGTTTCTGCTATTCAGTAATTGACAATCATGAGCCTCTTTGGAAAAAAGCAAACAGACACTGCCTCTGTGACCTACATCTCGTACGCGGGCGAAACTCAAACGGTCGCCGTTCCGATCGGCGACTCGGTGATGGAAGGCGCCATTAAGAATGGAATTGACGGCATCGTCGCCGAATGCGGCGGCGCGTGCCAATGTGCCACGTGCCACGTTTATGTGGACGAAGCGTGGCTCGGCCTGCTGAATCCGATCCAGGAAGACGAGGACGAAATGCTCAACACCACGGCTTCCGAGCGCCGTCCGAATAGCCGTCTGGGCTGCCAGATACCAGTGACTAAGGAGCTGGATGGCCTGATTGTGAGGACGCCTGAGACCCAGCAATAAGGGCTGGGGCATGAAGGCACGTCGGGCGAATGCAATGAAGTCGGACGGCGTAGTTATCGTTGGAGCCGGGCAAGCCGGTTTCCAGGTTGCCGCATCGCTGCGCATGGAAGGTTATGAGGGACCGGTCACGCTGATCGGCGACGAGCCCAATGTTCCCTACCAGCGCCCGCCGCTCTCCAAGGGCTTCATGGCCGGCAAGCAGGATATCGAAGGCATTGCCTTGCGGCCTTTCGCCTTTTATGAGAGCCATCGCATCCAGCTGGTGGCGGGCACGAAGGTAACTGAAATCGACCGCGTGGATCGTTCAGTAAGCCTCATATCCAGCCATGGAGTCCACCGCAGTATTCATTACGATGCGCTGGTGCTCGCGGTCGGAGCGCGCAATCGGACCTTGCCCGTAAAAGGCGCGGAGTTGGACGGCATCCGCTATTTGCGTACCGATGCCGAGGCCGTCGAGATCCAGCAGCGCCTGGCTTACGCGCGCGATATCGTCGTCATTGGCGGAGGATTCATCGGGCTGGAACTTGCGGCTGCCGCACGCGGACTGGGGAAATCGGTTCGCGTGCTGGAGGTGCAGTCCAGGCTGATGCCGAGGGTGGTTTCGCCCAATCCTTTCCGATTTCTATCGCGATGTTCACACCAGCCAAGGCGTGGAGATTTCGCTTAATGCCGTAATGTCAGAGATCGCCGGCGATCAAGGGAAGGTGAGCGAGGTGATCCTCGGTGACGGCTCTCGTCTTCCGGCCGATCTGGTGCTGGTTGGGATTGGCGTGGTCCCGAATATCGAGCTGGCGCGCGACGCCGGGCTCAGCGTTTCGAACGGCATTGTTGTCGATGAGCACCTGCGGACCGAAGATGAAAGCATGTATGCCATCGGCGACTGTTCCGATCATCCAAATCCATTTGCCGGCGGGCGCGTGCGGATTGAGTCCGTGCAGAATGCCGTGGACCAGGCCAAATGCATCGCGGCGGCTATCGTGGGGCGCTCGGAACATTATCGTGCGGTGCCCTGGTTTTGGACGGACCAATTCGATATCAAGCTGCAAATGGCGGGACTTTCGGTTGGCTATGGGCAGGTGGTCACTCGCGGCGAACCCGAGAGCCGCAAGTTTTCAGTTTTCTATTTCAGGGAAGGTAAATTAGCCGCCGTCGATTCGGTGAATCGTCCAGGCGACCACTTGGCTGGGCGAAAGCTGATCGGAGCCGGAACCGCGATAACACCCGAGCAGGCCGCCGATCCGAATGTGGACCTGAAGTCACTCAAATGAGATCGCTGACTGCCATGCTGACCTCAGAAGCTCCGGTGATCTCCATGCGCAACGTGAACCACTCTTATGGCGCGGGCGCGCTTCGCCGGCAGGTGCTCTTCGATGTGAGCTGCGACATCTGGCCGGGTGAGATCGTGATCGTCACCGGGCCCTCGGGCTCCGGAAAGACCACCGTGCTGACGCTGGCCGGGGCGCTGCGCTCGGTGCAGCAGGGCAGCATGAAAATTCTCGGCGAGGAACTATGCGGCGCCAGTCCCGGCACGCTGGTGCGGATTCGCGAGAACATCGGGTTCATATTT
Organism: Bryobacterales bacterium; assembly: GCA_963761265.1. Taxonomy (GTDB): domain Bacteria; phylum Acidobacteriota; class Terriglobia; order Bryobacterales; family Bryobacteraceae; genus Palsa-89. The sequence goes on along the minus strand of CAVXGM010000010.1, from coordinate 406,892 downwards.
CAATTGCACAATCTGCTGGAATGCCTGACGGCCCGCCAGAATGTGGAGATGTCGCTGGGGGTGAGGCCTCTGCGGCGGCGCGAAGCGCGGACCAGGAGCATCGGTATGCTGGAAGCGGTGGGCCTGGGCGACCGGATGGACTTTCCTCCGAACCAGTTGTCGATCGGCCAGCGCCAGCGGGTAGCGGTGGCGCGCGCGTTGGTCCGGCAGCCGAAGATTGTCCTGGCCGATGAGCCTACCGCGTCGCTCGACAAACAATCCGGACGCGACGTGGTGGAATTGCTGCGGCAACTGGCGCGCCGGCAGGGCTGCGCCGTACTTCTCGTAACCCATGACAACCGCATTCTGGATATCGCGGACCGGCTGATGCTGCTCGAAGACGGGCGGCTGGGATCGTTCGGAGCGGTGATGTCGCCGCACGCCGGCCACCTGTTGACCGCGCTTGCTCGTATGCCCGGCCGCGAGCACTTGCAAGTGCTGTTGGGCCGCATGAATGAAATGGAGTTCCTGGAACTGCTGAAAGTGATGGCCGGGGAATTTGAACAGTTTTTGAACGTGCTGCAGATGGGAGATCGCGACGGCATTCCGGTATTGTTCGGAAACCTTCTGGAAGTGGTTTTCGGCAAGATTGCGAATCTGCTTGGCGCGGAGGCGGCGGGGCTACTCGCGGTCCGCAATGGGCAGCTGCAGCCCACGATAACGGCTGGCGATTCGAACGGAACTCCGCCACATCTGGCCGCACAGGCGGCCGAGCGCGGCGAGATTGTGAATCTCTCCGGAGACGTATTGGGCTCAGGAGTGCGAAGCATTTTGTGCGTGCCCATCCGAAACAGGGAGGAACAGATCCACGCCGTGGCGCAATTGGTGAACAAGCGCGGCGGCGATGGATTCACAGCGGCTGACGAGCGGGCGTTTCTGGATTTCGCCGGACCGCTGGGGCTGATTCTGGAAGGCTGCGAGCGCGTGCGCCACTCGAACTGAACGGTTTAGGGTGCGATATCGAGCGTTACCACGTTGCTTAAGAAAGTTCCAATCACGGCTTGGAGCTGAACCCGGGATGACGCAGCTTGCGGCACCACCAAATCCAGCCGGATCACTCCTGGCGACCCCGCTACCGGCGCGATGCCAACGACATTCACCGGCAAACCATTGGCCTGAATCACGGGCGTCTGAGTCGGGACACCCAGGCCAGTCAGGAAGATCGATATGGTTTCGCCTGGTTGAGCGGGCTGGGACGAGGAAACTGTCGAGAAATCGCCAGCGTGCAATGCCAGTGCAGCGCCCGTCCCGCTGCCGTCCGCTGAAAACAGGGCAGGCACAGCGGGTTCCAGCAAAATGTTCACAGTATCTTGCCCCTGTGAATTCGTGACCGTGAGAGGCACAAGTCCTGTCGATGACGCCGGAACGATGGTGTTGATTTGCCCGCTGGAATTGAAGAAAACCGGCGCAGCAATTCCGCCGATCGTGACCGAGGCATCCTTGAGGTTGGAGCCGTAGATCGCAACAAGCATGCCGGGGGCGCGCTCCAGCGAGGGAATGTTCGCAGCCGCGGGCGCGACTAAATTGATCATTGGCCCCGGTTTAACCTCCATAGCAACGTGGCCGCCCGCAACAATCGGCAAGGGATATGTTCCGCCATTGACGCGCACCTGATACTGTCCTGCAGGTAAATAATCGGCGAAAAAAACTCCTCGTGAATTCCACGGCAGATCGCCTGCCTCGGGAGCGTTCATCAGAACGGCCGCGCCCGGGTTCGCCATCGGATTTCCCAAGTTGTCCGTTACGTCCAGTAACACACCGCCATATTTGGAAAGAACCGCATCTTGCGATGCGTCGGCGCCGATGCTCTGCCAGTCCGTGGTTCCGAGCAGGAACGACGTGACAATTTGATACGTCGGATGGCTCCGATCGTTGACCACCGCAATGCCGGAGCCGTCACAAAGAAACGAGGGTAGGTTGTCCGCGTGACAATACGGCAGCACTCTTACGTGCGACGCGCCGACTGTTGACGCCAGCGAAGCCGAGGTCACCGGCACGACGCCGTCATCCGTATTCTTCGATTGCGCGCTTCCGCCCTTATTTCCGACAATCGAAATAGCGTCGACTCCTCGCAAGTCGTCCATTCGCTGGTTCCAGGCCCCCAGCTCCCAAAGAAAGTGGCTGCCCTCGAACATTTCTATGGTTTGCGAGTCCGTGGCGTTCCCGCCCACCAGACCCGCGATCGCCAGCAATCCGGCATGCGGCGTCGCGATAAACACCGCCTTGCGGATTCGGACCACGGGAGGCGGCGAAAAGCCTCCCTGCGGTTGCATCCCCGCCAGCCAGGCGCGTACAATCAGGCCGCCCATGCTGTGCGCCACCACGTCCACTTCGGGAGCTCCCAGGTTGTCGAGGAAATTGCCGAACGCCTGCGCCAGTTGCTCGATGGTAGGGCGCCCGCTGCCGGTGGTTCCAGGCAGCACCGAACAATTGTCGAAGAAAGCCACCTGCCATCCGTCCGCGGTTAGCAGGGATTGCATCGCGCCGAAGGTAGCCGACGCATCGGATGTCCCTCTGCAAGAGGACTGATAACCATTCAACAGCACCACCGGCGGACGAGCCTGCTGCGCGAACAGCGGTGCGGCGAAGATGATGAGCCACGCGAGTTTCATCAGAAAATCTCTGCTGGATCCGCCTTGCGCAATGCCAGCATCGCGAAAGCACCCGATCCCGCGCACATGATCAACGTCAGCAGGTACACCTGAGCGGAACGAACAGCGGTCATTTCAAGCGGCAGCAAGGTGGCGTTGCGCGTGATGGTGTAGATGGCATCCGCCAACAGGGCTCCAGGAATAAAGCCAAGCACCGACATCAACACGGCCTGCCGCATGACCAGCAGCGAGAGCTGGCCGTCGCGATAGCCCATCGCTTTCATGGTTGCGTACTCGGCTCGATGATTCGAGACATCACTATAAAGGATCTGGTAGACCACCACCGACCCCACCACCAGGCCGATCAATAATCCCGCAGTGAACACGAAACCGATCGGCGAGACTCGAAGCCAATAGCTCTTTTCCTGCTCCAGGAAATCGGGCATGGTGACAAACCGGACATCGGAAGGAAGCGCGGCCGACAAGTTTCGCACCACTTGGGATGCGTCGGCGCCGGGCCGGATCCGAATCAATCCCAAGGCGGGCAAGGTTGAACTGGTGCCGGTGGTGAGCATGCGGTATGTAAAATCGCTAGCGATCAAATGGCCATCCGTTCCGAAGCCCGGGCCCAGGCGAAACAACCCCACCACTTCAGCTTCGTGCCGCGAGGCTTGCACTTGAACAGGCGTGTGAGCGCGGGCTTGCGCGGCGATGGGGCCGAACATCGCGCGCGATTCGTCATCGAAGAGCAATGCGCCGCTTTCGGTCAGGGTACCGAACTTCACAGGCTGGCCATCGAACCGAAAGACGTCGTCCGCGGGATTTAAGCCTAATAGAACGATCTGATGTTCCTGGTAATTGACCGGGTTCTTGAGTGCAGCCCATCCGATGTCCAGCGGCGCGCACGAAAGTACGCCCGGCACCGCCAGCGCCTGGGCGAACCGCTCCTGGGCGATCACGCCAGCGCCTTGCTCGAACTGGTATTGCCAGCTTGTCATTACCACATCGGCGTTCAAGTGCGAATAGAGCCGGATAGCCGCGGTGAGCAGCGAGTCCCGCAATCCGATCTGGCCCAACATCAATGTCACCGCAAACGCCACTCCAGCCAGCGCCGCCAGGAAGTGACCCTTTTGCTTGGTAAGTTGAAGCCAGGCGAGATGAATTCCTGCGGTCATGGCTCGATGAGTACGTTCACCTTGGCATTGATCCGCTGCGCGAGTATTTCCGGATGATCCACGCTGATCCGTGTCTGATAGACGCGCTCGTCGGCCGCCGCCGAAGGCTCCATCGGGAGGCTGCGATTCTCGATCTGCGGGCTGACCGAACGCACCACCCCCTCCAGAGAGCTCGCCAGGGATGCGGAACTGATCGCGGCCTTTTGTCCCGGATGCACGCGCGCAATGTCCGTCTCATAAACTTCGGCGATCACGTCCATGCGGCTGGTGTCGGCGAGCGTAACCACCCCATCGGGTCCCACCGCTTCGCCGGCGCGCGCCACAATCCGAATCACCTGCGCGCTCACCGGGGATCGAACGGTTCCCGCGTTTTGTTCGATGCGGGCCCGGTCCAGGTCCGCCTGCGCGGCCGCTAATTCAGACTTGGCCAGGTTTACATCGGATTCCCGCACTTCGGTCAAGCTTTCCAGACGGTGGCGGGCGGCGTCGAGCAAACGGTCCGAGTCCTCCGATTTCAACCGGGCTTGGTCCACCTGAACGCGCGGAACAAAATCCTTCTGCGCCAGCGCTTGTTTCTGGTCCAGCTCTTGCCGCGCGGCGTTCGATTCGGTCTGGAGCCTCGCCACTTCGGACTTGAGCGCCAACACGTCGCCAGGACGCGCCCCGGCTTCCAGCTGCGCCAGGCGGCTTTTTGCAACGGCCACCTTCGCTTCTTCCTGTCTGACCGCGGCTTCCAGATCTGGCAGCGATTGGAGTGTGGCGATCACCTCGCCAGCCGCAACCATCTGCCCTTCCTGGACCAGCAGCCTGGCGATGACGGGAGTTCGCCCAAGCGCCGGAGCGGCAGCAACCACGATGATTCCGTTCTCGGGTTCCACGCGGCCGATACATCCCACGCCCACAGGGGTTCCAACGCGCCCGGACGCATTGGCCGAGACCGGTTGCGCGACCGATTTTCCCTGGCGGCTTTCAAACAGCCACCAAGCTCCGCCGGCGAGCACGGCAACCAACAAGATGGCCGCCCATTTGATTCGCCCAGTTACCACTTCATCCCTACCACTTCATTCCCGCGATATCGCCGGTCGCTTCTGCCAGTGAGATTCGCGCCACTTCGTGCTGGTAGACCGCCATGATATAGTCGTGCCGCGAACGGAAGGTGCGCGCTTGGGCCTCGGTGAGTTCCACGCCGCTGGCCTCGCCCGCATCATATCGCGCCCGCGTCTCCACGGAGTCCGCCTCGGCCAGCGTTTCCTTTTCTTTGGCTAGATCCACTTCGCGGGCCGCGGCTTGGAGCGATTCGAACGCCAATCGGACCTGGACTTCAATTTGCCGCCGCATGGCCCGACGGCGGATGTCCGCCTGGCGAATCTGCGATTCGATCTCGGCGCTTTGGCTGGCGCGGCGCCCGCCGTCCAGGATCGGCACAGTGAATTGGAAGCCAGCCGTGTAGGTTGGGGTGGAAACGATGTTGTTATCGCCGGTGGGCGTGGGAGCCACGGTGACGGCGCCGGCGTCCGCGAAAACTCCCAGCGTTGGAAGCGCCTGGGCTGCGACGGCGCGCTCGTTCAAGCGCAAATTCCGCACGCCCAAATCCGCGACGGCGAGTTCGCTTCTGGAACGGAAAGCCATTTCGAGCGCGTCTTCCAAAGTCTCATTCTCCGGCCGGTACACAGGCTGGTCCGTCAACTCGATGGACGTGTCCAAAGGAATGCCGATCGCCGCCACGAGCTGCAAAACCGCGCTTCGATAGGCCGACTGCGCCTCCAGCAGCGTCTCACGAGCCTCGGCCAGATCCAGATTTGCCCGCCGCACGTCGCTGCCCGTAATCAGTCCTTTGCTTTTGCGCGCGTCCGCCAGGCTGACCGTTTCGTCCGAAAGCTTCACGCTCTCGGCCGCCAGATCCGCCTCCGATTTCGCGCGCAGCGCACTCAAATAGGCGCGGGCGGTTTCCGCCGTGATTTGGCCAGCGACCGCCTTGCTTTGAGTTTTGGCCGATTCCACTTCTTCGCGAGCAGCCTGGACCTGCCGGGCGGCGGCCCGGTTGATCACGCTCTTGGTCACTCGCACCCGCGAATCCATCACGGTAAACGGCCCCACTACCGCCGGAAACTGAACGTTCGAGACAAAGGGGGAAACCTGGGGAATGTCGACGCCGATGGAGCGCAGGTCGAAACGCAAAACACGATCGGAAATGCCGCCATCCACCTGGAGCGCAGTAGCGGCGCGCGTTTGCTTCACGTGAATTTCCGCTACCTTCTCCGCCTCGGCGGCCAATTCCAGTCTGGCCTGCCCCGCGGGCAACAAGGCCAGGCGAATCGCTTCCGCTAAAGTCAGCTTGAGTGACTCGGCGGCCGCGCAACCTCCCGCGGAAGCCGCCAGCCACGTGATGAACACCAGAAGCAGGCACAGGAGCCGCGTAGGAAACTGCATGCTGAATTTTACTCTACACGTCTTGGCAGGCGGGCAGTGTTTCAGCTCGAGGCACGAGTCAATGCCAACGGATGCTTCGGCTGGTAGAGACCAATTTCGCCTCCGCCGGGAAGCCGGAACTTAGTGATGGAACCCCATCTTTCTTGCTGCACCTTCGAACATTGGACACCCTTCTTCTCGAGTGCCGCCATTTCGCTTTTCAGATCGTCACACATGAAATAGAGCTCGTGCCGGTTGTTCTCTTCGGAGGGATGAACGGCCACTTCGGCCGGAGGCAGCGCGAAGATCAGCCATCCGTGCCCAACGTCGACACCGGAGAATCCCAGAACCTCCCGGAAGAACGCGCGATCCGCGTCCGCGTCCTTGCTGTATACGATCGCGTGGGCGCCAAAGATCATAAGTATGCTCCTTCTGGATTTGTGCCGGTGAACCACAGCGGCGCGTCCGCCGAGTGCCCATCACGCGAAATGACTTTCAGTATAATCGAGCTACATGAAAGCACTATTCACGAGCATTGTTTTGTGTTCCAGCCTGTTGGCGCAAGCTCCGGCGTCCAAAAGCGCGGCCACGCACGTTGCCCACCGGGCGGTTGCCAGACCTTCGTTGATGAATCCTGCGTCCTTGCGAGCCAAAGCCCCGGAAGTCTTCCAAGCGCAATTCATGACCACCAAGGGCGATTTCGTTGTGGAAGTGCATCGCGATTGGTCGCCGCACGGCGCGGATCGCTTCTACAACCTGGTGAAGGCCGGTTTCTTCGATGGCGTGGCGTTTTACCGCGTGCATCCGGGATTCATGGTGCAGTTCGGGATCAGTCCCAAGCCGGCGATCAACAAAGTATGGGACAACGCGAACATTCCCGACGATCCGGTGATGGGAAGCAACAAGCGTGGCTTTGTCACTTTCGCCATGACTCAAAATCCGAATAGCCGCTCCACGCAGGTGTTCATCAATTTTGGAGACAATGCGTTTCTCGACCCCCAACGTTTCGCGCCGTTCGGCCAGGTGACTTCGGGCATGGAGGTGGTGGATATGCTGTACAGCGGCTACGGCGAGATTCCGGAGATGAATGGCAAGGGACCCGAACCCGACAAAATCGAGAGCGAAGGCGATGCGTATCTGGTCAAGAATTTCCCGATGATCGACAAGATCAAGATGGCCAAAGTACTTCCCGCCGCGCCAGCCGCCGCTCCCGCCGACAAAAAGTAAGCGCCGCGCCCGCCTACTTCGGGTTCTCGAGCGGGAACTCGAAGTAAAAAAGGTCCTGGCCGGTGGATGCCACCTTGAGACCGGTAAGGTAAAATTTCGAACCGGGCCGGTGCGTGGTCTGAAAATAGAAAAACCCGTTGGCCGATTCATGCGGCGGCAGCAGCTTGGCCGCGAACGCCCGTCCGTCGATTTCCCACACATCCAGCGGATTCTTGTGCTTTCGATGGATCGGGATCGGCGTGGCCACCGGCACATTCGGCCGGTCCGGGCCCCCCAGCGTTTGGACTTCGTCGGCGGGCGTCGCTTCCACTTCGCGGCCATCCACGCCGGTGTATTCAGCTTGCAGGTGGTCTAGCTTGAGGGCTTGGTCCGTGTCATTCTGGATGATGACGAGAACGGGCAGAACGCCATATTGATTGGGGTTCAATTTCCCGAATGCCGTGTGAGCCAGCTCTTCGGTGTCGTAAGGGACCGCCGCCACAGTTACGTGGTTGTTGGTCTGTTTCGTCTGGTAGGACGAAGCCGGCCCGGGCAGGAATTTGCCCGCGTCCTTGTTGTTGTCGGCAGCCAGCCTGCCTTCGCCAGCAACAAAGAGCACGGCCATGAATAGGTTCAGGCAAATTAAGAGCGCTCTCATTGAAATCCTTTACTGGGCGATTCGTGTCGCCGCCGGACCACTGCTTGTATTCTATTTCGTTTACCGCTCGGCGCGCGATCCGCGCTATTCCCGCCGGTTTTCCGAGCGCTTGGGCGGCGAGCCGGTGTCCTTTCACCCGACGCCCCCAGGCGCCATTTGGTTGCATGCCGTTTCGGTCGGCGAAGTGGTTTCCGCGGCTGGATTGTTACGTGAAATTCGCGAACACAGTCCAAGCATTCCTCTGTATGTCTCCGTTGCTACCGTTGCAGGGCGCGCCATAGCCGAGGAGCGCTTGGGCCCGCTGGCCGATGGCATCTTTTATGCCCCTATCGATTACGCTTTTGCCGTCCGGCGGGTGCTGGCGCGGATTCGTCCTTCCCTGGTGGTGGTCCTCGAAACCGAGATTTGGCCGGTACTGTACCGTGAAGCTAAGCGCGCGAGCTGCAGCCTGCTGATTGTGAACGGCCGGATTTCGGATCGGGCCTTCCCGCGCTATCGCCGCTGGCGATTCTTTTTTGAGGACGCTTTGCGCCAGCCGGATGCCATTTTGGTGCAAAGCGGTCAGGATGCCGCCCGCTATTTGGAGCTCGGGGCGCCTCGGCACGCGGTGGAAACGATCGGCAATCTCAAATATGACGCGGAGCCATCGCGCGGAGAGCCACCGCGCATCATCGCGGAGCTGATCGGTAAGCTGCGCCCCGCCTCGATTTGGATTGCGGCCAGCACCATGCCTGGCGCGGATCGCGACGACGTCGACGAAGACGACGCCGTATTAAGCGCCTATCAGCAGCTTGTGCAAACTCATCCCCGGCTTTTGCTGATCCTGGTTCCACGCAAACCGGAACGCTTCGATGAAGCCGAGGCGAAGCTGCGGCCAGGCCGGCTTGCGATACGTTCGCCGCTCCAAAGAAACCATTGATGCTGATTTGGCGCTGCCGTGCGTGGTCCTGCTCGATTCCATCGGCGAACTGGCCAGCCTGTTTCCCATAGCCGATGTGGTTTTCATGGGCGGCACGCTCGCCCGGCGCGGCGGCCACAACGTGCTGGAACCAGCGGCCTGCCGTAAGGCGATCGTCACCGGGCCGCACCTGGAAAACTTCGCGGCCATTGCGGCGGAGTTTCGCGAGCAGCGCGCATTTCTGGAAATCCGCGGCGCGGGCGAGCTAGCCGAGGCCGTCGCGAGACTAGTTGACGATCCCCGATTGCGCGGCGACCTGGGCGCTCGCGCCGCGGCGCTGGCCGCCGCGAAACGAGGCGCCACCAGAAAGGCAGTGACCGAAATTCTCCGCTGGCAGGACCTGGCGGTTCCATGCTGGAGCCACTTGAGCCCCGCGCGATTCCTGCTCTGGCCGCTCGCTCAGGTTTGGGCCGCCGTCAGCGCCCATCAGCAGCGCCGCAAAATTGCCCACGCCAGGCGTCTTGCCACGCCGGTGGTCAGCATCGGCGGCATCAGCATGGGCGGAGCGGGGAAAACTCCCATGGTGGATCACCTGGCCGAGCGGCTGCGGGAAGCCGGGCATCATCCCGCCATCCTGACGCGCGGATATCGCCGCCGCTCCATCGAAACTTCGATTCTGGTGGAGGCGGGCGAGCCCGCGCCCGTCAGCTTCACCGGAGACGAGGCGCAGATCTTCGTGCAATCGGGCTATGCGCACGCGGGTATCGGCGCCGACCGTTTTATTACCGGCCGCCTGCTCGAGGAAAAATACCGGCCCGACATCTTCTTGCTGGATGACGGATTCCAGCACACCAGGCTCCGGCGCGATCTGGATCTGGTCTTGATCGACGTCATGAATCCGTTTGGTGGAGGCGCGGTTTTCCCCTTGGGAAATTTGCGGGAACCTATGAGCGCGCTCTCGCGGGCGGGAGCTTTCGTGCTCATGCGCGCCGCGCCCGATCGGGAGTACGAAGGAATTCTGCGGCAATTACGCGTGTTCCATCCGACTGCGCCCATCTTTCGCGCTCGCCTGGAGCATCGCTATTGGGTGGATTACCGCACGCGCCAGCCGCGTCCTTCCATCGAGGGCCCGGTAGCGGCGTTCTGCGGCCTGGCGAATCCCGCCAGCTTCTGGGGAACACTGCGATCCCTCGGTCTTCATCCGGTGTTTCACTGGGCCTTCGGCGATCATCATCATTACACCTGCGCGCAGGTGCAGCGCCTGGCGGCCCAGGCGAGGCTGCACGGATCGAATGTGCTGCTCACCACCGAAAAGGACGCGATGAACTTACCCGACAGCATCGCGGCTGCCCTGGAACATGCCGGCGTGGCGGTGTATTGGCTGAAGATTGGAGTTCACATTGAAAAAGAAGATCAACTGCTGGACTTGATCGCATCGAAGATGCATCACTACAATCCTCCGCCGTTTATCGGGCGTGAGCCGCGCCGTTACGGCGTCTGAATGCTGTAAATCATCAAGCCATTCACATTCGGGACCAAAAGATAGCCGCTGGCAGCCGTCACATCGGTCATGCCGAATTGCGTGCTGAAGGGATACAGCACGGGAGAACCAGGCGTAGTGGCGTCTACAATCCAAAGGCTGCTCGGGCCGGCCGGGTCTGTGGACGGCGGATTGTTAACGATGGCGAAAATATTCGATCCGGAAGTCTGCGACGCAGTTTCCAAAGGCTGCACCACGTAGGTGCCTGTGGTCGGAATGGCCGGAATAGCCGGGGGAGCTACATTTGCGATCCCCACCGGGCTCTGCACATTCGCGATGTTCATGGTGGATAGCGTCAGATTGCCGTTGATACTGAAATCGGGCACGCCCGGGTTGCGGAAGCTGGAGGTGTTTCCGGTAACCAGCAGCAGATTTTCGTCGTAGCCAAAGCCCAGAAAGATGGCGGCGTTCGATGCGGTGACCTGCTCGATGCCTTGCATGCTTTGCGGACTGCTGATATTCACCACGTCCAAGGCCGCGATTCCGGTAGTGCTGGCTCCGCTGGAGGTGGTGCTCGTGATATACGCGGTGGCTGGGGCGCCAACGACGGTAGCTAACGCCAGAGCGTTCGGCATCACGCTGGCGCCGCTCGATCCCGGCCCGCTCGAAAGCGCCGAAAGCAGAACGGGAAACAAGCTGCTGAAATCGAAGTCGATGAAATTCCCGTACTGCGCGCTGATGGAGTTCCCGCTGGTGTTGAACCAACTGGTGCTGAAGTATCCAACGGTTCCAAGAAAGCTGATATCCGTGAGAAAGGTGTACGGTGAGGTGGAAAGCTGGGCCACTTTCACCGGATTCTCAGGCGCGGCGATGTTGTACACGGCCAAAGTCGGTGCCGTGCCTGGTCCCACGATGTCCACGAGAATCGGCTCGGATGTGCTGGTGTTGATTGCGCACTTACCACCGTTGCCCGCCAGGTCCGATGTCGCCAAACTCGCCGACATAAGCCGGTTCGGTCACGCTGCTGGTGTCGACGATATTGATCCGATTCGGCCCGCAGAGATAAGTGGTGTTGCCGTAAATCGCGACGCTGCTTGCGCCGCCGTTTGCAAAAGTCAACTGGCCAACCAGCGTAAGGAACTTGGGCGGCGCCGTACCCGAGCCCGATACCGAAACCATCGCCGAAGCGCTCACGTAGCCGCCCACCGTGATCACCAGCGGATAATCCGCCGTGGCGAGCGCCGGCACCACGATATTGGCCTGCGCCAGGCCGGTGAATCCCGGCGTCAATCCGAGAAACTGGACCGTCGCGTTCATTCCCCCGATGGTGGCCGTCGCGGTTGCCGTGGCCGAGGAGAGCGGCGAGTTCGGCGTAGCGGTTGCCCATCCGGCACTGCATTGTCCAGCGCGCCCTTGCCCGGTCAAATACACTACCAACACGGCGCCGGAAGCCACAGGAGTAGTTGACGAGTTGGTGGAGTAATCCGGGTTTTGCGCAATCGCGTGATTGCTGGTGTCTTGAAAAATTCCTGGAGCGCTGCTGACAACCGTGAACTGGAACAGCGCGCTTTGGCCGCCGCTGCGCGTCACGTACATACTGGCCGTTCCAGCGGCAAGACCGCTCGGCACTTGAAAGTTGATCTGCGTCTGGCTGACATAAAGCAGCGGGACGGGCGATTGGTTGACGTAGACCGTCGCGCCCGCCATAGTCTTGGGGAGCGGGAATCCGGCGGCTTCCTGCGTCGAATTGGCCAGGTTCGATCCAAAAATGCGTCGCCAGTTGCCCCGGAGCCACTCGGGGCGCGTAACTGGCCGCATCCGTCACCAGATTGATTACTGTCTGAGCTTGGGCGGCAACACGAGTGAGCAAAAGTAATGGAAGGAGCCCGAGAAGCCTCATGTACGGCGTCAAACAACATCTGACGTTCGCGGGTCTTTATGTGTTCATGCTCGCCGGGTTACGCCCAACTTACTGGGTGCGTTATTAACAAATCGTAACGCATCCTGTAACTCGCCATGTGGCTGGTATAATAAGGCCCATGGGCGAGGTTCGCAACGGTAGTCCCATGAAAAAGATCATCCTTCTCCGCCCGCGGGGATTTTGCGCCGGAGTTGTGCGCGCAATCGACGTGGTGAAGATCGTTCTCAACCTTTACGGCGCGCCTGTATATGTTCGTAAAGAAATCGTACATAATCGGCACGTAGTGGACGAACTGCGGCAGGCCGGCGCCATTTTCGTCGAAGAATTGAGCGAAGTGCCCGAAGGCGCGCGCGTCATCTTCAGCGCGCATGGTGTTTCGCCGGCCGTCCGGCAGGAAGCCAAGGAGCGCAAGCTGCAGGTGATCGACGCCACCTGCCCGCTGGTCACCAAAGTCCATCTGGAAGCAGTGCGGTTCGCGCGCCAGGACTACACCATCGTGCTGATCGGCCACGCCGGCCACGACGAGGTGATCGGAACGTTAGGTGAGGCGCCGCAATCTACCGTTTTGGTTTCCTCGGTCGAAGACGTCGACCAGCTGGAAGTGAAGGATCCATCGAGAATCTCTTTTCTCACCCAGACCACCCTCAGCCTGGACGAGACCAAGGATATCGTGCAGCGGCTGAAGGAGCGCTTCCCCGCCATCAAAGGTCCCAAAACCCAGGACATTTGCTATGCAACGGAAAACCGCCAGTTAGGCGTCAAAGCTGTGGTGCCTCTGACGGACGTCTTGCTGGTGGTTGGTTCTCAGAATAGTTCGAATTCGCGGCGCTTGGTGGAAGTTTGCCAGAACGAAGGCGTGCCCGCGTATCTGGTGGACGATAGCACCGAAGTAAATCCGGCGTGGCTGGATGGCACCCAGACCGTAGCGGTTACCGCCGGCGCGTCGGCTCCGGAAAATCTGGTGCAGGAACTGATCCAATCGCTCGAAACGAAGTTCGGGTTTGACTACATGGAAGAGATGGAGCTCAAGGAAGAAGACGTGCGGTTCCATCTTCCCGCGGATTTGGAGCGATCGGCGCTGAAGCTGACCACCATCGCTCGCGTATGAGCCCCAAGCTGCAAGTCGCCGGCACTTTGGTGGAAGGGGCTTCGCAAGCCGCGCGCCGCGCCACCGAGCTATCTCACCGGTATCCAGTCCGAGCAAGGTTATTGGTGGGCGGAGCTTACCGCCGACACCACGCTCGAATCCGATTACATTCTGTCTGCAACTTTGGCTGCATCCGCCGGTCAACGGCGTCTGGAATCCTCCGACGCGCGAGCTGATCGACAAAGCCGCTGAATCGATTCTCGCGCGCCAGTTACCCGATGGCGGATTCAATATCTATCCGCAGGGCCCCACCGACCTCAGCGCGACGGTGAAGGCGTATTTCGCGCTGAAACTCGCCGGGCTCGACTATAACGATCTGCGCCTGACGCGGGCGCGCGAACGCATCCTGGCGCTGGGCGGCATTCAGGCCGCTAACAGCTACGTCAAAATCAATCTCAGCCTGTTCGATCTGTTCCCGCGCGATCATGCGCCGTCCATTCCTCCCGAGATGGTGCTGTTCGGCAATTTCATCTATGAGATGTCGTCTTGGACGCGCGCCATCGTGATTCCGCTCTCCATCGTGCATGCCTTGAATCCGCGCCGTCCGGTGCCGGCGGGATTCAATTTCCAGGAGCTGTTCGTCGCCGATGGACCAGCAAATGGAGTTTCGCCGCGACCGGGCCAGCTTTCACCTGGCGCAATGTCTTTCTGCGGATCGACAAAATTCTGAAGCTTGTGGGAGAAACACGGCTCGAAGTCCATACGGCAGCGCGCCATCCGCAAGGCCGGCGAGTGGATGCTGGAGCACACCCGCCATACCGACGGCGTGGCGGCCATCTATCCGCCCATGATGTACGTGATCATGGCGCTGGATCTGCTGGGGCTATGCGCCCGACAGCCCGGAGCGTTTGGAAGCGCAGCGCCAGTTTGACAATTTGATGGTGAACGACGGCGACGCGCTTCTTCTTCCAGCCCTGCTTCTCCGTGGTGTGGGATACGGCATCGCGGCGTTCGCGCTGGGCGAAGCCGTCGAGCCGCCGCACGACGCTGCTGCGCCGCTCGGCCGACTGGCTGCTGACCAAAGAAGTCCGCCGCAAGGGCGACTGGTCCGTCAAGCGCCCGAAAACCGAACCCTCCGGCTGGTATTTCGAATTCGCCAACGAATTTTATCCCGACATTGACGACACTGCGATGGTGCTGCTGGCGCTCAACCGCTCGCAATGCCTCGCGCTCGGAAGAACAGCAAGGCCTGCGAACATCGCGCCATCCAATGGCTGTTCGATATGCAGTCCAAGGATGGCGGCTGGGCGGCCTTCGACGTGGATAATGACTGGCGGCCGCTGAGCTTCGTTCCCTTCGCCGACCACAATGCCATGCTGGATCCCACCTGCCCCGATATCACCGGGCCGCGTGCTGGAAGCACTCTGCGCGTATGGATATAACCGGTCCCATCCGGCCATCGAGAAGGGCGTGCAATACCTGATCCGCACGCAGGAAGAAGACGGAAGCTGGTATGGACGCTGGGGTGTCGACTACGTCTACGGCACATTTCTGGCACTGCGCGGATTGGCCGCCGCCGGCGTGAGCGATCGCGAAGCGTACGTGCAGCGCGGCCTGGAATGGGTGCGCTCGATTCAGAATTTTGACGGCGGGTGGGGCGAGAGCTGCGAAAGCTACCAGCAGCAAGAGCTTCGTGGCCGCGCCGAGCACTCCTTCACAGACCGCGTGGGCCGTGCTGGCGCTGCTGGCCGGAGGCGATACCACCAGCACCAGCCTGCGCGACGGTATCGAATACTTGATTCGGACCCAGAAAAGCGATGGAACCTGGGATGAAGAATTGGCCACCGGAACGGGATTTCCGCAGGTCTTTTACCTGTGCTATCACTTGTACCGGCATTCGTTCCCGCTGCTGGCGCTGAATACTTTTCTGAAGATCAATCCGGATACGGGGCAGATCAATGGATCCGAATCGGCGCATTCGCGCCGGAGCGTCGGTGGTGAGGCCGACGCTGGTTACAGGGGCGACCGGTTTCCTGGGGTGGCATGTCGCCAATCGATTGCTTGCACGCGGGGAAAAGGTGCGGGCTCTGGTGAGAGATACGAGCAGAGTGCGGGAATTGGATGGGGAAGTGGTCGTGGGAGACCTGCGCGATCCGGAATCGCTGGAGCGCGCCGTGGCTGGCTGCGCCGTCGTGTATCACGTGGCGGCGGATTATCGGCTGTGGGCCAAAGATCCTTCGGAACTTTACCGCTCCAATGTGGAAGGTACGCGCAACCTGTTGACGGCCGCGCGCGACGCCGGAGTGGAGCGTGTGGTTTACACCAGCACCGTGGGATGCATTGGAATGCCCGGCGGATCAGCCCGGCAACTGAGGACACCGCAGGTTGATCTGGAGGAGATGGCCGGAGCCTATAAGCGATCGAAATTTCAGGCCGAGCAGGTGGCGCTGGAGTTTGCGCGCGCCGGGCCTGCCGGTGGTAATCGTAAATCCCACGGCGCCGATCGGCGATCACGATTTCAAGCCCACGCCCACCGGCAAGATCGTTGTCGATTATCTGAAAGGCGACATGCCGGCCTTTGTCGATACCGGTTTGAATCTGGTGGATGTGGAGGATACCGCCGAGGGTCATTTGCTGGCCTGCGAGCGCGGGCGCGAGCGGCGAGCGCTACATCCTGGGTTGCGAAAATCTGACGCTGCAGCAGATCCTGACGCGTCTGGCGGCCATCAGCGGAGGAAAAGCTCCGCGCTGGCGGATCCCCTACGCGGTCGCCTATGCCGCCGGATTGGCGAGCACCGGCTGGGCGAATTTGACCGGTCACGAGCCGCGGGCGCCGATCGACGCGGTGAAAATGGCGCGCAAGAAAATGTTCGTTTCGCTCGACAAGGCGAAGCGTGAACTGGGATTCAATCCGCGGCCGGTGGATGGCGCTCTGAAACGCGCTGTGGATTGGTTTCGCGCGAACGGTTACGTGTAATTGCTGGTATTTGTGGCCGCCGAGCGCCGTGAGTTGGAAGGATTGCTGCGTCATGTCGACGAGCGTGGCGAAGCCCCGATTGGCCGGTCGATTTCGCGCGGCTGGGCCAGCTTGAACGGGGCGCAAGTCGCTATGTTGGCGAACGGTCCGGGGCCGAACTTGGCTGGAGCCGCGGTGGACATGGTGAGAATGAGACAGACAATGGATAGCATTGATCAGCATCGGGTTTTGCGGAGGCTTGGATCCGGCGCTCGACGCCTGCGACATTTTTGCCGCTACCGAAATCGTGGGCTTGGATGCCGGCCCGGCTCCCGTCCAGCTGCCAAGCCGTTTAAGACCGGGAAACTGCTTTCCGTCGATCGCGTCGTATCCACAGCCGCGGAAAAAGCCGAGCTTGGCCGGTACCGGCGCGGATGCCGTGGAAATGGAAGCCGCGGCCGTGGCAGCGCGCGCGCAACAATACGAACATTCCGTTTTATGCGGTGCGCGTTGTTACCGATACCTCGCGACGAAAGCTTTCCCGCTGGATTTTAATCACATGCGCATCGTCCGATGGCCGCTTCAGCCGCGCCAGAATCCTGGCCGCGGCCCTGCGCAGGCCCGTCAGCCGTATTCCCGGAACTGATTAAACTGAATAAGACAACGAAACGCGCCTCTCAGGCGCTGGGAGACTTTCTTGCCGACGCTCGATTCTGAGTTAGTTGCAGCGCCCGCTTGCAATGCGGGCCGCGGTCTACACCGGCGACAGCATGGTGTCGGTGGAGCAGGTGCCGACGCCCGCCATCGGCCCGGGCGAATTGCTGATTCGCGTGGAGAGCTGCGGGATCTGCCATACCGATCTCAAGAAGATCGAATACAACCTGCTCGCGCCGCCGCGCATCTTCGGCCATGAGACGGCCGGCGTGGTGGCGGCCACCGGCGCCGGCGTGCGAGGATTCTCCGCCGGCGATCGCGTCATCGTCTTCCATCACATCCCCTGCTGGCGAATGTTTCTACTGCCGCCACAAGCTGTATGCGCAATGCCCGGTTTATAAGAAAGTGGGCGTTACCGCGGGTTACGAGCCGGCGGGCGGCGGTTTTTCGCAATATGTCCGCGTGATGGATTGGATCGTCCGGCGCGGCGTTGAGAAAATTCCCGAAGGCGTGTCTTTCGATCGCGCCTGCTTCGTCGAGCCGGTGAATACCTGTGTGAAAGGCGTGGTTCAACTGGACCCGCAGCGCCGAAGACGTCGTTGTGATCCTGGGCCAGGGCCCGATCGGCTTGCTGTTCACCATGCTGGTGAAGCGCTCCGGAGCCACCATGGTGGCTACCGACACCATGCCGTTCCGGCGCGAATTAGCCCTGCGCTTCGGCGCAGCCGCGGCGCTCGATCCGCGCGACCCCGGCCTGCAGGAGCGCATCCTGGATATGACCGGCGGCCGTGGAGCCGATTCGGTGATTGTCGCCGCCTCCGCGCCCGGGATCGTCGAGCAGGCCGTGCGCTATTCGCGCCCCGGCAGCCGCATCCTGCTGTTCGCGCAAACCTCGCATCAGGAACGCGTCGAGCTTTCGGGCGCCGACATCTGCGTGGGAGAACGCGAATATTTTTGGATCCTACAGCGCCTCGGTGGATCTACAGAAGCAGTCCGCGGATCTGGTCTTCAGCGGCGCGTTGCCGGTGGAGGATCTGATCTCGCACCGTTTTCCGTTGAACGAGATCCGCGCCGGCATCGAGCTGGCGTTGCATCCTGAGCCTAAATCGTTGAAAATTATAGTGCAACCCCAAAGGTGGTCTTAGTGCAGACGCAAGATGATGAGCGGCCGTGCTGTATGGCAAGGAGGACTTGCAGATCGAGTCGGTGGCCGTACCCAGCATAGGCGAGGGCGACGTACTAGTACGCGTGCAAGCAGCGCTGACCTGCGGCACCGATGTGAAAGTGTTTCGCCGCGGTTATCACGCCCGCATGATCGTTCCGCCCGCTTTGTTCGGGCATGAGCTGGCCGGCGATATCGTGGCCGTCGGCAAGGACGTGCGACAATTTCCGCGTCGGACAGCGGGTGGTGGCGGCGAACTCCGCGCCCTGCATGGAGTGCTTCTATTGCAAGCGCGGCAATGAGAATCTGTGCGAGGATCTGCTGTTCAACAACGGCGCATACGCCGAGTACATCCGCATTCCAGCGCGCATCGTCGAACGGAATATGTACGAAATTCCCTCGCACGTAACCTATCAGGACGCCGCCCTGGTGGAGCCGCTGGCCTGCGTGTTGCGAGGCATCGATGAAACCTCCATGCGCCCCGGCGATACCATCGCGGTGATCGGCCTGGGGCCCATCGGCCTGATGTTCGTTCGGCTGGCGAAAGTCTTACGGCGCGCGCGTGATCGGCTCGGGACGCCGCAAAACGCAACTGGACCGCGCCGCCGCCATGGGCGCCGATGAATTGGTGATCTCCGGCGATCCCGGCGAAACGGTGAATAAAGTACGCGAACTCACCGGTGGCCGCGGCGCCGACATTGCGATCGAAGCCGTGGGCAATCCGGAAGTTTGGGAAACGGCAGCCAAGTCGCTCCGCCGCGGCGGAATCGTGAACTTCTTCGGCGGCTGCCCCAACGAAAGCCACATCCAGCTCGACACGCAGTTGCTGCATTATTCGGAAATCACCTGCAAAGCCAGCTTCCACCACACGCCGGCCCACATCCGCAAGGCGCTGGATTTTGTCAGCCGCGGCGTGATCACCGCGCGCGATTTCGTCAACCGCGTGGAGCCGCTCACCAATCTGCTGGAAGTGATGCGGCACCTGATGAGCCACAACGGTCACATGAAGACCGCGATCATACCGTAGTGCCGCTGCCTCTGCGCCCAAAGACTACGTCAATTCTCGCCGAGGCGCTGGGCGGCACTTATTCGCAAGCGGAAGCCGAGCAGTACACGCGCTGGCTGGCCACCCATCATTACGAAAATTTCCACGTCGTCAGTTTTCTTCTGCCCAAGCGGCTGCACCAGGATTTCTACAACGTCTACGCCTTCTGCCGCTGGGCGGATGATCTAGGCGACGAGATCGGCGACACGGCCGAGAGCCTGCGCCTGCTGGCCTGGTGGCGCGAGGAGCTGGAAGCGATGTACGCCGGGCACGTCCAGCATCCCGTGTTTGTCGCGCTGGAAGGCACGGCGCGAAAGTACGATCTGCCGAAGCAGCTTTTCGCCGATCTGATCAGCGCCTTCGAACAGGACCAGCGCGTGACCCGCTACGCGAACTGGGACGAGCTGTTCGGCTACTGCCGCTGCTCCGCGAATCCCGTGGGCCGCCTGGTGCTGCGGCTTGTGCGGATATGCCGACGCCGAGCGCGACCGCATGTCGGACGCCACCTGCACGGCGCTTCAGCTCGCCAATTTCTGGCAGGATGTAACGGTGGATCTGGAAAAGGATCGCGTGTATCTGCCGCTGGATGTTCTGGCGCGGCACGGCTATACCGTCGCCGATTTGCGCGCGGGCACATTCAACCCGGCGTTTCAAGCCGTGATGCGCGATGCCGATCGAGGTGGCGCGCAAGCTTTTCATGGAAGGTCTGCCGCTGGTGAAAACGGTGGACAAACGCCTGGCGTTCGATCTGGATCTGTTCAGCCGCGGCGGGATGCGCGTGCTCGAAAAGATCGAGCAGCAAAATTACAACGTGCTGGCGCGGCGTCCGGCTATCTCCAAGTTCGAGCGTGTGCAGTTACTCGTCGGGAGCCTGTGGAACACGCTGTAGGCCTGGAGGCGTCGTACGCCTTCTGCCGCCGTATCGCCCGAACGCGAGCCCGGAATTTCTATTACTCCTTCCTGCTGCTTTCGCGCGAACAGCGCGACGCCATGTGCGCCATCTACGCCTTCATGCGCTATTGCGACGACATCAGCGAGGGCGAGGGAGCATCGCGCGAGGGCATCGAGCGCTGGCGGCGCGATCTGGATTGCGCGCTGGCGGGCCAATACGGCGAAAATCTGCTGTGGCCGGCTTTTCACGATACCGTCCGGCGCTTCAGCATCCCGCGCGAGTACTTCTACGAGATGATCGAGGGCGTCAGCTCGGACTTGCAGCCCAAGCAGCTTCAGACCTTCGACGAGCTCTATCATTACTGCTATCAAGTGGCGAGCGTCGTTGGACTCACCATCATTCACATCTTCGGGTTTGAATCTCCCGAGGCCTTGAAGCTCGCGGAAAAATGCGGCATCGCGTTTCAGTTGACGAACATCCTGCGCGACGTGCGCGAAGATCGCGAAAACGGCCGCATCTACATTCCCGCAGAAGACATCCGCCAGTTCAGCGCGGATCTCGCCACGCACGATCAGCGCTTCGTCCGCCTGATGAGCTTCGAGGCGCAGCGCGCGCGCGCCTACTATGACGAATCGCGGCCCTTGATCGCGCTGGTTCACGCGCGCAGCCGCCCCTCGCTGTGGGCGCTCATCGAAATCTACCGGCGCCTGCTCACCCGCATTGAGCGTTCCAATTTTAACGTGCTCGAAAAGCGCATCCGCGTTCCCACCTGGGAAAAGCTGAGCATCCTGGCCAGCGCGGCCTTGCGCTAACGTTCGCTTTGAATCGCGCGATACTCTCCGGCGCTACTCCGATCCGCTTTTCCCTATCCAGTCGAAAGCCCAGGAACTTGCGTTCCCAGACCCTCCCGTACCGCTCTTAGCGGCATTCACCTTCAGTCGCAGATGCCTCTCGATCCAGGCCTGTACCGAAGCCAGTGTCCGCTCCGCCGCCGCTAGACTGCCTGCGTCGATATTGCAGTCATCGGCATACCGGCAAAAGCTGTGCCCTCTCCGTTCCAGTTCCTTGTCCAGTGCATCCAGATAGAGGTTGGCCAACAGCGGAGACAACGGTCCGCCTTGCGGCGTTCCTTCCATACTGGCTTCCACCAACCCGTCCACCATCGCTCCCCGCCGCAGGTACTTCCCAATCAAATGCAACATCCGCTTGTCCCGAATCACTGCTGCAACTCGGCCCATCAGAATGTCGTGATTGACCTGGTCGAAGAACTTCGTGATGTCTAGATCCACCACCCAGTCCTTCCCCTCCTGCGCATACTGCTGCGCGGCTCGCATGGCGTCCTGTGCGTTGCGCCCCGGTCGAAATCCATAGCTATGCTCGCTGAACAGCGGCTCAAAGATCGGGGTCAGCGCTTGCAGCAACATCTGCTGAATGAGCCGATCCATCACCGTCGGAATCCCTAGCATTCGCGTCCCGCCGTTCGGCTTCGGTATCTCTACCCGCCTCACCGGACTCGGCACCCAGGTCCCCGCCAGCAGCTTCGCTCCGATTTTGTCCCAGTGCGCCTGAAGATGTTTCTCCAGTTCCGTCGTCTTCATGTGGTCGATCCCCGGCGCCCCCTGGTTGCGTTTCACCGCTTCCAGGGCTTTCCGCCGGTTTTCTTCCCCGACGACCTCTTCCATCAGATTCTCGTACATCGCTCTCTTTCAGAAGGTCCGCGAAGTTCGGCCTGGTTTCTCCGCTCTCGGCTCGCCGCGGCTGCACCGCTTCTGCCTGCCAGCACTCCCGAGTTGGCTACCGTAGTTGTTGCGCCCGATTCGTACAATTCCGCCAATTCCCGCATTCGCCGCGCCAGTTCCTGCTGCAACGCACCCGGACGATATCGCCACCGCCAATTTCCACCCAACGTCGCGGGCTGATTCATGCGCGCCTCGGTCCCCAATCCCAGCACGTCCTGCAAAGGAACGATCACAGTGTTGGCCACCGAAGCCTCCAGCGCGCGAATAAAAGTCCACTGAATCTCCGAGCCGTCGGTGTTGAGATACCGCATCGCAAAATCGCGCTCGCGCCGGATGTCCTCGTCCGACCGCGTGCTGTCGCCCGGGCCTTTGCTCGTCCACCACCCTACCGTCGTATCGTTGTCGTGCGTCCCGGTGTACGCCACCACTTCCCGCGGATAGTTGTGCGGGCGAAACGTGGGCGCCTGAGGATCGGTTCCGAAGGCAAACTGCAACACCGCCATGCCCGGAAATCCGAACTCCTCCCGAATCGCCTCCACTTCGGGCGTGATTACGCCGAGGTTCTCCGCAACCAGGGGAAGCTCGCCCAGCTTCGCTTTGGCCTCGCGGAACAACTCAGCTCCCGGACCCTTCACCCACCGCCCGTTCACTGCCGTCGCCTCGGTCCCTGGGACTTCCCAATACGCTTCGAAGCCGCGAAAATGATCCAGCCGGATCATGTCCACCATTTCAAACGTCGCGCGAAAGCGATCCAGCCACCAGCGGTAACCGTCCGCGGCCAGCACATCCCAGCGATAAATCGGATTGCCCCAAAGCTGGCCAGTCTTGCTGAAATAATCGGGCGGCACACCGGAGACCACGGTAGGATTGCCCTGCTGGTCCAAACGAAAGTACTGCCGATTGACCCAGACGTTGGCGCTATCGTGCGCGACATAAATCGGCAGGTCGCCCATGATTTGGACGCCGCGCGCTCGTGCGTATTCACGCAGCTCGCGCCATTGTTCGAAAAAGAAAAACTGAAGCAGCTTCTGCGAATCGATTTGCCCCGCGAGTTGGTCGCGCCACTTGGATATCGCCTTCGGATCGCGGTCGCGCGCGCCCGGTTCCCAATTGGTCCAAGCGGCGCCCTGATGACGCTCTTTCAATGCCACGAACAATGCAAAATCATCCAGCCAGTGCCGGTTCGCCGCGCAAAATGTCTCGAAGCCCGGGCCATGCCGGACCGATTCAAGCACCGCAGTTTTCCACGGGATGAGCCGCTCAAATTCCACCCGGTCTTCTGGAAACTGGGGCGCGTTCTCGAGCGCGGAAGCATCCAGGGAGCCTTGCTCCACCAGCCTCTCCAAGCTGATGAGCAACGGATTGCCCGCCCACGCCGAGAAGCACTGATAGGGCGAGTCGCCGTAGCCGGTCGGACCTAGCGGCAACACCTGCCACAGCTTCTGGCCCGCATCAGCCAGAAAATCGACAAAGCGGCGCGCTTCAGCGCCCAGATCGCCGATACCATGCGGCGAAGCAATCGAAGTAGGGTGCAGCAAAATGCCGCTCGATCGGGGAAATTGCATCTTCTTCTATAGATTAACTGCCGGTATGCCGATGATTCTATTGACCGTGATCATCACACGCACACCCTTGCGAATCTCCATCGGCGGGGGTGGCACGGATCTGCCCTCTTACTATCGACGCTATGGCGGCTTCGTCATTTCAGCCGCAATCAACAAGCATATCTATGTGGGCATCAACCAAACCTTTAGCGGCGGTTACTTCCTCAAATATTCTGCGCTGGAGCACGCCATGGCGCTCGACGACATCCGTCATCCATTGATCCGAGAAGCGCTCCGGATGCACGATGTCCGTCCGCCCATCGAAGTAGTCAGCATGGCCGATGTTCCCGCCGGCACCGGCCTGGGATCATCGGGCGCTTTCACTGTCGGGCTGCTGCGGGCGGTCCACGCCTTCCAGCGCAAATACGTCGATCCGGCGGTGGTCGCCGAAGAGGCCTGCAAGATCGAGATTGAGATTCTACAGGAGCCGGTGGGCAAGCAGGATCAGTACATCGCGGCATTTGGCGGCCTGGCGTGCTTCGAGTTTTCCGAGCAGGGCTCTGTCAACGTCGCGCCGCTCAACATCAGCGATAGCACGCTCTACAATCTCGAAGATCGTCTCATGATGTTTTTTACGGGCTATTCGCGCAATGCTTCGGCCGTGCTGGACGACCAAAAGGTCCGGTCCGAATTGGGCGACAATGCCATGCTCGAGAACCTGCACTTCACCAAGCAGCTCGGGCAATGCATCAAGCTGGCGCTGGAGCAAGGCAACACCCGGCGCTTCGGCGAGCTGATGCACGAGCACTGGATGCACAAGAAAGAACGGTCGCCCGGCACCACTAATGAAGGCATCAATCGCTGGTACGAAATCGGCCGTGAAAATGGCGCCGTGGGCGGCAAGCTGGTGGGCGCGGGCGGCGGCGGTTTCCTTCTGTTTTATGCGGACGATCGCGACGCCCTGCGCCGCGCCATGCTGCGCGAAGGCCTGCGCGAGTTCCGCTTCAAATTCGATCACGAAGGTTCGAAGCTATTGTCACGCGATTAGGTGAGGATTATCCGATGCAATGCGTGATTCTGGCGGGCGGGCTCGGCACGCGGATGCGTCCGCTCACCGAGACTTGTCCCAAGACGCTGCTGCCTGCGCACGGGCGCCCCTTCGCCTGGCACCAGTTGCATTGGCTGGCCGCGCAAGGCATCACCGAAGTGATTTATTCCATCGGCCATCACGGCGATCTGATCCGCCGCTATTGGGCCGGGGAGAAATCGCCGGTTCCCGCGATCCGCTACGTGGACGAAGGCGCGCAATTACGCGGAACGGCCGGAGCGCTGCGCCTGGCGCGGGAGGAAGGCGTTCTCGACGAGAGCTTCTTCGTCATCTACGGCGATTCATTCCTGCCCGTGGAATTCGACCCGATTTGGCGCGCGTTTCAAGCCAGTAACTTACCCGCCCTGATGACCGTCCTTCGCAACGAAGGCCGTTGGGATCGCAGCAACGTGATCTACCAGCCTGGGCGCGTCGTCCTGTACGACAAAGCAGCGGCGCCGGGCATGCAGTACATCGATTACGGGCTGTCCTGTTTTCGCCGTGATCTGTTGGATGGCCCCACGCCCTCCGATCTCGCGGCGTTGTTTCACAAATTAAGCATGGAGGGCAAGCTCGCGGGCTTTCAGGTTCACGAACGCTTCTATGAAATCGGATCGCCCGAAGGGCTCCGCGATTTCGAGCAGTACCTGACGAGTTGCGAAACTGCCCATTTGTCGCGATAGTCTTTATTGATGGCCCCCACGGTATTGATGGCCCCCACGTATTGATGGCCCCCACGTTCGGAAACGGAAAAATCTGCTACATCGAAATTCCGGCCACCGACATCGCCCGCTCGGCGGACTTTTACCAATGCGTCTTCGGCTGGAGCGTGCGCGAGCGTCCGGATGGCTCCGTCACCTTCGACGACGGGGTGGGCCAGGTCAGCGGAACATGGATATTGAACCGCCCGCCATCCGCGGCACCTGGTCTAATGGTCTACATCATGGTGGACAGCGCGGCCGCGACGCTGGATTTGATCGTTCAGAATGGCGGAGAGGTGGTTCAGCCCATCGGTGCGGATGCGCCGGAAATCACCGCGAGATTCCGCGATCCGGGAGGCAACGTGATCGGGATTTATCAGCATCGCGGCTAGCCGCGCAGGGCAGAAGATATTCTTGATGGAGGTGCTACTCAGATGACTGATGCGACTCACATGGCCGAGCCGCTGGAACGGATCCAATGCCAGTGGTGCCAGGGCATGAACGAGAAAAGCGCGCTCACCTGCCGCGCGTGCGGCGCGCCGCTGGATATTCGCAACCTGGTGAGCGAGTCGGGCTGGCGCGAAGCCCCGCGTCTGCGCGATATGACCGAGTTTTCGTTCAGCTCCAGCACCTGCCAGGTGGAAGGCGAAATTGTCCCGGTCGCCGAAATCCATCTGGGCGCCAACGATTCGGTTTTCTTCGAGCACCACATCATGCTGTGGAAGGACGACAACGTTCCGTTGACCGTGCTGCAACTGCCCGGCGGCCTCAAGCGCGCATTTGCCGGCATGCCGTTCATCATCAGCGTGGCCACCGGCCCGGGCCGCATTGCTTTCTCTCGCGACGCCACGGGCGAGCTGGTGGTGCTGCCGCTGCATCCTGGAATGGAGCTGGACGCCCGGGAGCACGCGTTTGTGCTGGCCTCGCACCAGATCAATTATTCCTTCGTGCGCGTGAAAGGGCTCACCAATATTCTCTTCGGCGGACAGGGCATGTTCATGGATCGCTTCGTGACGTCCAATAGCCCCGGCCTGGTTCTGCTGCACGGCTACGGAAACGTTTTCGAGCGCAAGCTCAAGCCCGGCGAAAGCATCATGGTGGAACCGGGCGCGTTTCTCTACAAGGATTCGTCGGTCACCATGGACGTGGAGTTCCAGCGCCTGGGCACGGGACTTTTCGGCGGAACGAATATGAGCTTTGCGCGCATGACCGGGCCGGGGCGCATCGGCATCCAGTCCATGTACGTGCATCACCATACCGAGTAAACGCGACCATGTTCTGCACCAATTGTGGCAACCCGGTTCCCGATACAGCCAACTTCTGCACCGCGTGCGGCGGCGCCATCCAACGTGCGCCCGCGGCTGCTCCCGTGCCTCCCCCTCAACCCTCGGCGCCTGTCGAATATTCCCGCCCGGCTCAGCCGCCGCCTCGCGCTCCGGAGCCGCCGCCAGTATCCACCGTTGCTCCAACCGCCTGCCCGTGGTGCGGCGCCGAAATCTCCGCCGCTCAATTGAGCTGCCCGCGCTGCGGCGCCACTGTCAAAGCGCCGCAAGTCCGCAGTGAATCCGGCTGGGGCGAGTTGCCGGGCCGCAAGGACATGGCCAAGCTTCAGTTCGGCAACTCCTTCTGCCAGATCGAAGGCCTTTATGTGCCGGTGGCCGACGTCGATCTTTCCGCTTCGGACAGCATCTATTTCACGCATCACGTGGTGCTGTGGAAAGATCCGCAGTTGAACATCACCACCATGCCGCTCGCTTCGGGTTGGAAGCGCATGTTCGCGGGACTGCCGCTCATCATGATGCAGGCGCAAGGCCCGGCCACATCGCATTTTCGCGCGACGCGCCCGGCGAAATGATCGCGCTTCCCTTGCAGCCGGGCGAAGATGTGGATGTGCGCGAGCACCTGTTTATGCTGGCCACCAGCAACGTGGCCTACGATTGGTTCGCTACCAACATCTGGTACACCACGCAGAATGGAGACGACAAGGAAACGCATTATCCGGTCGGCATGTTCATGGATCGCTTCTCCGCGCCGCAAGCGCCGGGCCTGTTGCTGTTGCACGCTTCAGGCAACGTCTTCGTGCGTGAGCTTGGACCCGGCGAAACCATTCTGGTAAAACCCACGTCGCTGATTTTCAAAGATCCTTCGGTCCAGATGCAATTGCATTTCGAGCATCCCCGCGCGGGCTTCAGCCTGGGCCTCGGTTTCGGTTTGTCCAACTGGAGCAACCGATATTATTGGCTGCGTTTGTGGGGTCCGGGGCGCGTTGCGCTCCAGTCGGTCTTCGATCGCATGGAAGGCGAGAGCCGAATGTTGTCGAATTGCTCTCCCGCCACCGAACAACGCTGGTAAGAAAGCGCCACGCCGGCGCACTCCAAGAGGCCAGATGTTACCATGAGGCTTGGAGACCAAAAGGTTGAACTTTATGGATGCTGAAACGATCTCTACTCTGAAAACGGTATGTACTGCCGGAGGTGCGAGTTCCGGATTCAACGGGGATTCAAATGCGCGGTTGGAGCAACTGGTGGAGGATGGCTTCCTGGTTGTCGTAAACGTCGTGAAAGCGAAAGGCCCCAAGTCCTCCCAGAAGAGCAAGGCGTATAGGCCCACGGAAAAAGGCAACGAAATGTTTAGAAAGCTCGCCGTCAAAGGGGTCGCCTAGCGGGCTTCTTCCAGGCTCCATCCCGCAAGCCGGCTTGATTTCTTATACAGGCAGAGCCATACGGTCCTTTCTTCCATAGGTCTGCAGCGTGCCGAGCAAATCCGCGGCGTGTACCGGCTTGGAAAGATAGGCATCCATTCCGGCTGCCAGGCACTTGTCCTGATCGCCCTTCATGGCATGAGCCGTCAAGGCAATAATCGGAACGTGGACCTGGGTAAGGGCTTCGGCCGCGCGAATGGCTCGGGTGGCTTCAAACCCGTCCATGTCCGGCATCTGCACATCCATCAGGATCAGATCAAAGGTCTGGTGTTCTAAGGATTGCAAGGCTTCCTGGCCGCTTCCCACGACCACTACACTATGGCCTTGCTTCTCAAGCAGTCGCTGGACCAAACGCTGGTTTACCAGATTGTCTTCGGCCAATAGAACGCGGGAGGCGGCCACCGGGGGCTGGTGGCCGTCAGCCACGCGAATGGGCTGGATACCGGCGCGATTTTCCTTCCATGCGCCGTCGCCGCCCAGCGCCCTCGCAATCACATCTTTCAACTCTTCTTTGCGGACCGGCTTCAGCAAATAGTTCGTGACACCCAGCCTGCGGGCGCGATCGATGTCGCCCGGACGCTCTCCCGATGTAAGCATGAGAACCACTGCTTTGGCCCGGTAGGGCGACTGCTGAAGCATCTCGGCGAGCTTGAACCCGTCCATCTGCGGCATGTGGACATCGGTAATAATCAACACAAACGGGTCGCCGGCATGGAAAGCCCGCTCGGTCAAAGCAAGCGCTTCCAGACCGCTGGCGGCGGAAGCCGGCCTGGTACCCCAGCGCCGCAGAAGATCGGTCAGGATGCGGCGATTGGTAACGTTGTCATCCACCACCAACACCGACAGCCCTGGCGGGATATTGGCGTCCTCCACCGGACTGGCATCTTGAGCGGCGCCGAACCGCGCCGTGCAATGGAACGAGCTCCCTCGGCCGGGCGTACTGTCCACCCAGATCCGGCCCTGCATCGCCTCTACTAACCGTGTGGAAATGGTAAGTCCAAGTCCGGTACCGCCATACTCTCGCGTCATCGATCCGTCAGCCTGGGAAAACGCGTCGAAGATCAGCTTCTGTTTTTCTGGAGCAATCCCGATACCGGTATCGCGAATGACGAAATGCAGCTCTGCCTGCTCTCCGGTGCTGTCTTCCAACTCAACTTCCAGCGCAACTTCGCCGGATTGGGTGAATTTGATGGCATTGCCCAGCAGATTGACAATCACCTGGCGAATGCGGACTGGATCGCCCACCACGAAGTCGGGAACCCCCGCCTTCCACTCGCACAGCAGTTCCAGGCCTTTCTCGTGCGCCCGGACGGCCAGCGCGCGGACTGCCTGGTCCAGATTGTCGCGCAAATGAAAGCGCACAAAATCCAGTTCCAGCCGGCCGGCTTCAATTTTGGAAAAGTCCAAAATGTCGTTGATGATGGTGAGCAGCGATTCCGCCGAGCTCTGCACGGTTTCCAGATAGTCCCGCTGATCGGCGGTGAGGCTGGTGTCCAGCACCAGCTCGGTCATCCCGATCACTCCGTTCATCGGAGTTCGGATTTCGTGGCTCATATTGGCGAGGAATTCACTCTTGGCGCGGCTCGCGGCCTCTGCCTTTTCCTTGGCCGCCGACAATGCCGAGTTGGCGGCGACCAACTCCGCGGTGCGGGCGCTGACTTCCTGCTCCAGGCGGTCGCGATGGCCTAGCAGCTCCCCGTCCCTCTGCTGAATCTCGGCTAACATACCGTTGAAAGTGTCGGTGAGTTGTCCCAGGTCGTCGTTGGCGGTCTTGGCAGCGCGAACCGCAAAGTCCTTCTGAACCGAGACAGCGTGGGCCGCGCGCGCCAGCCGGGCGATCGGCTCCGAGATGACGGTCTGGAGCCTGGCGGAAAGGATCAAGGCCAGCAGCAGCGCCACCGTCAGGGTGACGATCACGATCAGCGCGAACTCTCGGATTTTGGAATTGACTTCGCCCAAGTCCGATTCCAGATAAATGCCGCCGATCAACTGGTGCTGGAGCAGGATCGGCTGAACGATGCGGAGCCGGTTGTTCTCAAACGACGAACCAGGTTCCTGGATCGGTAAGCTCGCGGGAGCCGTAGCGCGCGGATCGCGCCGGTAGCTGGCGAACATTTTTCCGTCGGCTGAGTAGATAGCAGCCATGGCGATAGAACGATTCGCTTTCAGCCCGGAGAGCAGCTCCTCCGCCGTTTTGCGATCGCCAAAACTGAGCGCGGCGGTACTGTTAGCTCCGATAATCTCGGCCAATACGCTGAGATCTCGCCGCAAGGAATCGCGTTGCATGTAATAGTGGGACATCAGCACCGCGCCGCAAGCCACGGCCAGCGCGGCGCCCACCGTAAGCATGACGATCACCCGGAGCTTGTAGCGAATGGGCAGATCGCGATAGCGCGCCGACCAGCTCACCGGGTTTTCTCCGTTCGCACGATTTGGGCCAGGCTCAGGAGTTTGGAACTGATGTGAAGTTGCTCCAGCTCCGCGGCGCTGACATTGATTTCGAAGCGAACGCGGCCATCCTCCAGTTTGAAGTTGATGACGCCCCCGTTGGCGGCGAAGCCCTGCGCCTCGCCAACCGTTAGAATTCCCGCCGGCTTCGGGCCGCCCCACAGCGAGCGAAACCGCTTTTCTTCCGCTGAACTGACAAACAGAATCTGGCAGCTATCGGCTTCGCCCGCATTCCCCACCTGGCGAAAGGCAAATGCTCTGCCGTCGATGGATTTTCCACGAATCGCCTCCTCTAGGGTGTTGCCAAACGGATTATGCCCCAGCACGCAAACCACAATTGGATCCTGAGGTGTCTTGAAAGTCCGCGAGGGCCAGTCCACGAATTTGGCAAAGTTGTAAAGGAACGCCGCCTTCACCTGATATTCGTCGATCTCCTGGCCGCGCGCACGAGGCGCGAGGAGCATTCCCAGCAAGATCGCCGTCACTAGCCGAAGCATCATGTGCAGAGCCTTCCCGGCTCAGAAGCGCCAGGTCACCTTTCCGAACACACTTCGCTCCACTAAGGTGTAGTTCAAGGGATAGAACGTATCGGAAAATTCCGAATGCCGCGGTGTCAAAAGATTTTGCCCCACCAGGCTCAATTCGACAAACTCCCCCACTCGCCAGCCGACACGGCAGTCCAGCCGTGCATATGCCGGAACAGTTCCTGCCGCCAGCTTGCTGACGTATCCGAGGGTGCTATCCCATTCCAGATGGTGCGGAAGGTCCACGAGCGATCTCACCTGGAATTGGTGATTCGGGGAGGTGCCGGGCGGCGGGTTGAGCCCGGATGAATCCCCATCAATGTGGAGATGAAAATAAGAGTAACCGGGGCTGACCCGCCAGTGACTGGCCACATTCCAGTTCGCGAAGAACTCGGCGCCGTAAGTACGGGCTCCCGCTCCATTCACAAAAGTGGACGGCAGGATCAAGTACGGAACTCCCTGTTGGGTCATGGAATAAGGCGGCAGCGCGGCAATCGACTCCAGGTTCCGATAAAAACTGGCAAAACCAGCGGCATCCAGCGAGAGACGCTTGCTGGCCTGCGCGCGGTAGCCAATCTCGAAATCGCGCAGGTCTTCCGCTTGAATGTGCGGGTTGCCAACCGCCTGGAGTATCGCAACCCCCGGGCCGGCAGGAATGGCCGCAAGGTCATTGAGGATGCCGGCATCAACGGAGCTGGGCTCGCGAATGGCGCGCGCAGCCGACGCCCACACGGTCTGCTTTTCAGCGGGCGTCCAGACCAGCTGCGCGCTCGGTTCAAATTCAAAACCGGTAAAGTCATTGTGCTCCATCTTGGAACCGAAGGTGAGCGATAGCGCATCGGTGAGTTTCACTTCGTCCTGCAGGAAGGCGCTAAAGAGGCGGTCGAAGCGATGACTGGGAAGGATTGTAAAGTTGTATCCAGTTCCGTAATTGCTGTCGATGGCGCGCGCTCCCAGCCCCCAGACAACGTCGTTTCTGGACCCCAGCGCCAGGTGGTGTTGAAAGTCCAGATCCACAGTGTTTTGAGAATCCACAAATCCCAGATCCAGGTGCCGCGAATAATCGTCGTACATTTGCAGCGACATCGTGGATCCATTCGCTAGGGTGTGATTCCAGCGCGCCAGCACATTGCCCGCGGTTACCGTGAGCGGGTCGTTGAATGTCTTGGCGAGCGGAAGCGCATTGAAGAATAACGTGGTGATGGTCTGGCTCTCGTCGGTTTTGAGAAAGTCTCCCTGCACCGTCAGCCCGTCGCGGGGGGAGAGGTTCCAATCGGACCGGAACCCGGCGTGGCCACCCAGCCATCCATCGGCCGCCCGTTGCCCATCTGGAAATACCGAATGGCCCGCGTCGAAGAACCTGCCGAACACCCGGTAATCGCCATCCTGACCGATGGTGCCGCCATACTGACCCAAGGTATCGGCATGGTCTTCCGATCCCGCGCCCGCCGCGATGAGACCCCCCTGGGTGGCCGCCGAGCTCTTGGTAATGATGTTGATGACGCCATTCACGGCGTTCGCGCCCCAGACCGTCCCGCCCGGCCCCCGGATTACCTCGATGCGCTCGATATCCTCCAGCGGCACGTCCACCATGTCCCAGAAGACCCCTGAGAAGGAAGGGCTGTAGACCGAGCGCCCGTCAATCAGAACCAACACCTTGTTGGCATGCTGGTCGTTGAACCCCCGGATGCTAATGGCCCACCGATTCGCATCCACCCGCGCCACGTCCACGCCGGGCGCCAAGCGAAGCAGGTCGGGAATGTTATTCGCGCCTGAACGCCGGATGTCTTCCGCCGTGATGACAAAAATCGCCGCGCCGGTCTTCGATAATTTCTGCTCTTTCCTGGAAACCGAGGTAACCCGTATGTTCATCAGATCTTCCAGGCTGGCCTGCGATAGATCGGGCGGCCCGGTCTGCCCCAGCAGGTTCCCCCCTAGAACAAACAGCGCCGCGCACGCTCGAAAGGCTATGCTGGCGCGGCGCTGGCAAGCTAGAATCGCCATGTCATCCTCGCAGAAACGCTGCGCTCGATCTCTACCGCGTTCAGAGGATATACAAAGTGGAACTCGAGGTGCCGGGGCGTCAACAGATTCTGGCCCGCCAGGCTGAATTCCGCATACTCGCCGATACGCCAGCCCACGCGTGTGTCGAGCCTGGTATAGCTGGGCGTGAACCCTGCTCCAGCATCCGGCAGCTCTCCCACGTATCCGAGATTGGTATCCCATTCCAAGTGACGGCTCACGTTCCACAGGGAGCGAAGCTGAAACTGATTTCTTGGCGAAGAAGCCGCTTGGACCGCCAGCGTCGGATCCCGGCTTCCAGGACTCAGCTGGGCGTTGGTAAAGAGAAGGCTGTAGCCGGGGCTGATTCTCCACCGGGGAGTCACCTCCCAATTCGCAAAAATTTCTCCGCCATAACCGTGGCCGGAGCCCTGGTTGCCCTCCCGAATGGGAATCACCAGGTAGGGTGCGGACGGGTCGGGGTTCCAGTAAGGGATGCCCGGCACTTGCGTGCGGAGACTGTAGTAGAAGCTGAAAAAGGCCGCGGCATCGAGCGAAATCCGGCTGTTCCATTGCGCCCGGTATCCGGTCTCCAGGTCGCGAAGTTCCTCCGCTTTCAAATGGGTATTGCTGAGGACCTGCAGCAGTTCGAACCCGCCATGGGGCAGCGGCAGAGTGCCATAGTCGATATTCAAGGCGCCATCCAGCCGCGCGGGCTGGCGGACGGCACGGGCCCCCGACAACCACAAGGTTTGCCGGCCCGTTGCACTCCAAACCAGCTGCGCGCTCGGCTCATATTCGAAGCCTGTGTAGCTGTTGTGTTCCAGCTTCGACCCCACCGTCAGGGAGACAGAGTCGCCGAGTGCAATCTCATCCTGGAAGAAGACATTCGAGAGTTCGTCGGTGGGATAAAGGGGCAGTAAGGTAATGGCATAGCCCGGTGTCGAACTGTCCTTGGTGAACCGGTATCCCCCGCCCCACACGATGTCGTGCCGGGTCCCCAGTTTCCAGTGGTGCCGAACATCCACATCCACCGTATCCAGAATGTCGTGAATCCCCCACAACGTCCGATCGTCTCGGTTGTAGTAGGACTGCGCCGAAACATCCGAGCCATTTGAAAAAGTGTGGGTCCAGCGCCCTAACACGTCCGCGCCGGCGACGCTGGAACGGCTGGCTAGCGTTTGTTCCCCTAACTGCAATGCGTTCGAGACTAAGGTAGTGAGAGACTCCGAGCCATCCGTCTCCAGCATGTCCCCTTGTACCGTCAGCGCATCCCGCGGCGAGAGAATCCAATCGGCACGGAACCCTCCATGCAACATGTGCCAGCCATCACTGGCGCCCCTTCCGTTCGGGAACTCGTTACTCCCAATGTTGGAGTACTTTCCGAAGATCCTATAAGCCCCGTCCCCTCCCAGGCTCCCGCCATATTGCGCCAATCCGCCGGCCGCCTGCTGAGATCCGCCGCTTGCCGTTACCAAGCCGCCCTGGGTGGCCTTCGCACTTTTCGTACTGATGCTGATCACGCCATTCACCGCGTCGGCCCCCCATACTGTCCCGCCTGGCCCGCGAATGACTTCGATATGGTCGATATCTTCGAGTGGAACGTCCTGTTCATCCCATTCCACCCCCCCAAAATCGGGCGAGTACACGGTTCGGCCATCGATCAGCACCAAGACCTTGTTCGCGTAGAGATCATTGAACCCCCGAATGCTGATGGCCCAGGTGGATGCGTCGATTTGAGCCACGTTCACGCCTGGCACCATCCGCAGAAGGTCCGGAATGTTGCTGGCCCCCGATCTCCGGATATCTTCCGGAGTGATTACGAAAACCGCGGCGCCTGTCTTCGACAACTTCTGCTCCTTCTTGGAAACAGAAGTCACTCGGATGTTCATGAGATCTTCCAGACTGGCCTGGGACAGGTCGGCATCCTTGGGTTGTTGCGCCCAGCCTGACCATGCGGCTAATGTGCCCAGCAGTGCCAGGCGCCACCGGGATATCTTCACAACCAGCCTGGTAACCTTCCCTTTCAGAATGAGGGCGCACTTTTTCGTCCCCATATAGCCCCGTTGCTACACGATTGCCTTATCGGCGGGAGTAGGAACAATTTTGGCTGTATCGCTCCAGCGTCGCGAGTTGGGACGAACCAGCGAGCCAATGGGAAGGAATGTTACCCCTGGGGGGCTCCGATTGACGCTCTAATTGGAGTCAGGGAATCAGGCGAAACGTTTAGAAGAAGCTCTTTAGCGCGCTTGCGAATTCCCGGAGGATTTCGCGGAGGCAGCTTCGGCCGGCAGCAAGCCTCGAGTGGCCATTTCTTTCTTGAGCAGGTCTGCGATCTGAGGAAATTCCTTCTTGGTATTCGAAACGAACACCCCGTTGGCCAGCATCAGCGGCGTCCAGCCCAGCCGGGTTTTGGCGTCGACTTTGGCGCCATGATCGATCAGGTATTTCACGATCGAAATCTGCCCCGAGATCACCGCGCCATGCAGCGCCGTAGCGCCGGACCAGCGGACGTCGCCCAGCGCATTGGGCGGCATATTGTTGATGTTCAGCGGATAGTTCAGCAGCAGATATTGGCCGTCGCCTTCCATCGGATAATCGCCGAAATCGGCGTGCGCATTGATATCGTTGCCGAGCTCAAGCGCAACTTTGACCGCCTCCAGCCGTTCGCTTTCCGGACACCCGGCATAGGGTCCCGGGCTCTCGCCATCCCAATACCCGATCCCGGCCGCGGCCATCAAAGGCGTGATGTTTTGCACCGTCGGCATTTTCGGATCGGCCCCGCTGGCCGCGAGCACGCGCATGTATTCGGCGTCGCCGCTTTGCGCCGCAACGTAGAACGGCGTCGCGCCCACGTAGCTGATGTATTTGCGTCCGATGGGAATGTCGGGAGGCAGTTTCACCTGCCCGAAGTCGCGGTTGTATTTGATCTCGCTGCCATGCAATGCGAACATTCGGATTGGCGCCGTGCGCCAGCAGCGCTTTGGCCAGTTCCAGGCTGTCCACCTTGCCTTGCGGGATGGGCGGACCGAGCGGCGGACCACCCGCGCCCGCGCTGGGGCTCGATCCGGGCCGGCGCATCCAGGCGAGCGCATGCAAAACCGATCCGCGCGGGTCCGGCGCATTCGGGTTCGGCGCCGTGATCCAGCAGCACCACCGCCAGCTCGTAATAAGCATTGATTACCGCCATGCCCAGCGCGCTGGTGCCGTCGGGCGCAACATCGTTCACGTGGGCGCCATGTTCCAGCAACACTTTCGCGGCATCGATATGCCCGTTGCGGACCGCAAACAGGAATGGCGTAAATCCGCTATTCGATTTCGCGTTCACCTCGGCGCCGAATTCGATCAGCATACCGGCCGCATCGGTGTTCCCTTCCGACGCCGCCCACATCAGCGCGGTCTGCCCCTTCCAAGGCTCTTTGAGGTTGACCTTGGCGCCATGCGCCAATAGCAATTTCACGGCGTCCACTTTACCGGTGAGCGCGGCGGTCATCAGGGCGGTCTGGCCTTGCTCGGAGGTGGCGTTGGGGTCGGCGCCGGCCTTCAGAAACCGATCGATCATGGCGGCGTCGCCATTGGTGCAGGCGAGCGACAGGGGCGTAATGTTGTAGCGGGAAGCAGCCTTCACGTTCGCCCCGGCATTCAGCAGCAAGTCGGCGATTTCCAGGTTGTCGCGCTGAGCGGCCCAATGCAAGGCTGTAAACCCGTCAGCTTCCGTGGCGTTGACGTCAGCGTGATGTTGCAGCAGAGAGCGAACGGCCTTGGAGTCGCTGTTTTTGACTGCATCGATTAAACGCAGATCGGCTGCATGCAGGCTCGCCGATCGACAGCGCTACCAGACAAAGGATCTTGAGAGTTCGCAGGCGGTTCACCGGGACCTCCACGCTTTGAGTGTAATATATCAGTTGGGTAGTGTCGTCTCTATGCTGGATGGTCAAGCTTGATGGTTAAGCCACTGGCAGTTTTCATCTTAGGTTCCGCAGCCCTGGTCTGCGCGGCGGCTCCCACACCACCTCCGGCCGCCGTCTTCACCGAAATACTGCACCGTCTGCCATAACGCCAAGCTGAAGACCGGTGGGTTCGTTTTGGATATTTCTGAGTTGCAGCACGTTGGTGCGCATGCCGAGGTGTGGGAAAAGGTGGTTCAGAAGCTGCGGACCGAGTCCATGCCGCCGGCCCCGATGCCCCGCCCCGATGAAGCTACCTACAATTCCACCGCCGCTTGGCTGGAAACCGCGCTCGACCGGGCCTCGGCCGCGCACG
This sequence comes from Bryobacterales bacterium, assembly GCA_963761265.1. Taxonomy (GTDB): domain Bacteria; phylum Acidobacteriota; class Terriglobia; order Bryobacterales; family Bryobacteraceae; genus Palsa-89. The sequence goes on along the minus strand of CAVXGM010000010.1, from coordinate 369,711 downwards.
TCGAAATCGGCAAACTGCCCTTGCTGCACCGGCTGAGCCGCACCGAATACGAAAACGCCATTCGCGACCTGCTGGCGCTGGACGCGCTTCCCAAGGAGATGGATTATTCGCTGCTCCTGCCCCCCGACAATGCCAGCAGCGGCTTCGACAACATCGCCGACCTGCTGTTTGTCTCGCCCACCGCCATGGAAAGCTATCTGGAAGCGGCGCGAAAGATCAGCCGGCTGGCAGTTGGCGATCCCACCATGCCGGTGATGGTGAATACCTACCGGCTGTCGGGTGAGCATACGCAAGATGTTCATGTGCAAGGACTTCCGTTTGGCACGCGGGGCGGATTGGGAGTGCGGACCGATATTCCCCTGGATGGCGACTACGTCTTCAAGATTGAATTCGCTCGCCCCCCGCGCGAGCCCGATCAGCTCGAGATCACAGTGGATGGCGCGCAGGCACAACTGGTGGAGGTGGGCGAAAGACCCCAACCGGGCGGCTTCCGGGGTTTTCGCAGAGCTGCCAAAGCCGCTGGAGATCCATGTGCCGTTGAAGGCCGGGCCGCGCATGATCGGAGTCACTTTTGTACAGAAGGATCAAGCGCGCGACGAGGATACGGTGCGCCCCCGCATGCGTGGCCGGGGCACCGAACTGGCCATCGAGATGGTAACCATCAGCGGTCCATACAACGGCGAAACCCCCGCGGACACGCCCAGCCGGCGGCGGATTTTTGTGTGCCACCCATCTTCCGGCGCCAGCCCAGCTGAAGAGACCGCTTGCGCCAAGCGGATTCTTTCCACGCTGGAACGGCGGGCTTATCGCAGGCCCGTGACCGACGCCGATCTCCAGGACGTGATGCCGTTCTATGTCGAGGGCCACAAGGATGGAAGCTTCGACCGCGGCATCGAGCAGGCTGTGGAGCGCTTGCTGGTAAGTCCGCAATTTCTGTTCCGCATTGAGCGCGATCCGCCCAACATCCCGCCTGGGACGCCGTTTCGCGTCAGCGATCTGGAACTGGCGTCGCGGCTTTCGTTTTTCCTCTGGAGCAGCATTCCAGACGACGAATTGCTCAACGTCGCGGTTCACGGAAAGCTGAAGGATCCGGCGGTTCTGGAGCAGCAGGTCCGGCGCATGCTGGCGGATCCCGCGCGCCGAATCGCTGGTGACCAACTTCGCCGAGCAGTGGCTCTACGTGCGCGACATCGAAGCCAAGAAGCCGGATGATCTGCTGTTCCCCGACTTTGACGAAACCTTGCGCGAGAGCTTCCGGCGCGAGACCGATCTGTTCCTGGACAGCGTTCTGCTGCACGGCAATCACAGCGTGCTGGATTTGATGACCGCGAACTATTCGTTCCTGAACGAGCGGCTGGCCAAACAATATGGCATCCCGAACATCGAAGGGACCTACTTCCGGCGCGTCACATTCCCACCCGGCAGCCCGCGCGGAGGACTCCTGGGGCAGGGCAGCATACTGACGCTGACGTCTTATGCCACCCGCACGTCGCCAGTGCTGCGCGGCAAATGGATTCTGGAAAATATTCTTTCCAGCCCGCCTCCCCCGCCTCCGCCCAATGTTCCGGCGCTCAAGACGGAGGCCAATGATACCGGCAAGCCGCTGACGATGCGGCAAGCGATGGTGGCGCATCGCGCGAATCCGGTGTGCGCCAGTTGCCACGCCCGGATGGACCCGATCGGCTTTGCCATGGACAATTTCGACGCCGTGGGACGCTGGCGCGATAGCGATGCCGGACAGGTGATTGATGGCTCGGGCGTGCTGCCGGATGGAACCAAGTTTAACGGCGTAGTGGAGCTAAAGAAGGCTCTGCTGCGGCATCCGGAGCAGTTTGTCCGTACGGTTGCCGAAAAATTGCTGATGTACGGGATCAGCCGCAATGTTCAGTATTATGATCAGCCCGCGGTGCGCGCCATCGTCGAGCAGGCGCGCGCGAGTAACTACAGCTTTGCTTCGCTCGTCTTAGGCGTAGTGAAGAGCGCGCCGTTCCAGATGCGGAAGTCGCAGGAAGAGCCGGCGAGTCCACCGGCTGTAACCACAGCGGCAAGGTTACGTTAGGATCAAAGTAGGAGGTTGTAGACGATGTTTCTGACCAAAGTTGCGCTGCCCCGCCGTACGTTTCTCCGCGGGATGGGCGCTACATTGGCATTACCACTTCTGGACGCGATGGCGCCCGCTCTCAGTGCGAAGTCGGTGAAGCCGACGCCGCGCCTGGGTTTCGTCTACACTCCGAACGGATTTATTCAGGAGCAATGGATTCCGAAGACAGTCGGCGCGTCGTATGAGCTGACTCCCAGTCTGAGCCCTCTCGCTGCGCTGCGCGAGAATCTGCTGATCGTTAGTAACCTGGCGCATCTGCAGGCCAACACCTTTGGCGACGGCGTGGGCGATCATCCGCGCGCTTCGGCGGTTTGGCTCAGCGGTGTGCATGCCTGGGACCGCACGCAGCCCGGGATGGAAGTTCGTCTCGGCACCACCGCGGATCAACTGGCGGCGCGCGTCATTGGCAGGGATTCGCAAGTGCCTTCGATGGAACTGGTGCTTGAGAAGCCCACCGCCGATCGCTTGCGATACCAGCGATTGCTTCTTCGTCAATACCATTTCCTGGCGCAACCCCACCACGCCCAATCCCGCCGAAGCGCATCCCCGCTTGGTGTTCGAGCGCTTGTTCGGCGATGGCGGCACCACGGCGCAGCGCATGGCACGGATGCAGCGAGACCGGCAGCATCCTGGATTCGGTGTTGCAGGAAGTGAACCGGCTGCAAGGAACGCTGGGACCGGGCGACCGCACCAAGCTGACCGAATATTTGGACTCCGTTCGCGAAATCGAGCAGCGCATCCAGGCCACCGAGAAAAAGGGCGCTTCGTCGCCGCTGGAACTGCCGGACCGTCCCGTGGACATTCCCGATACGTTCGAAGAGCACGCCAAGCTGATGTACGACCTGATGGTGCTCGGGTATCGGGCCGATGTCACGCGCGTATTCACCATGATCATGGCGCGCGAGCTCAGCTCCCGCACGTATCCCAATATCGGAGTGCCGGAGCAGCATCATGCTGTGTCCCATCATCGCAACGATCCGGTGCTGATCGCGAAGAAGGCCGAAGATCGACACCTATCACGTGTCGCTGTTTCGGATATTTCCTCGAAAAGCTGCAAAATACTCCCGACGGCGACGGCTCGCTGCTCGATCACAGCCTGATTCTCTATGGCGGCGGCATCGGCAACGGCAACCTGCATGAGCACACCAACCTTCCGTTGCTGATGGCAGGCAAGCTTGGCGGCCAGGTGAAACCGGGGCGTCACGTTATGTATCCTGACAACACGCATATGACCAATCTGCTGCTGAGCGTGCTGGACAAGGCTGGCGTGCCGACAGACAAGCTCGGCGACAGCACTGGTCCAATTCAGCCCGATTATCTCAGCGTTTAGAGCGCGGCATCACGGTTAACACAAACCGGTCCGGTAACTTGATTTCATCTGCCTGATCTCATTAGTAGGGGCGCCTTGCGGACGCTCCGAAAGGAGTTCAGATTATGAAAAGTCTAGTGATGTGTTCGATTGCGGCTATGGTGTTTCCACTCTTGGTTTGCGCGCAGGCGAACCTGAAGCCGCTGGTAAATAAATCCGACAGAATGTTCTTGCGAAATGCGGCTGAAATCAACCTGTCGGAGATTTACTTGGGCGAACTGGCGCAACAGAACGCTTCCGCCGCGCCAGTGAAGGCATTTGCCGACCGCATGGTTACGGATCACTCCAACGCGCAGCATAAGTTGACTGTATTTGCTGCTCGCGAGAACGTAATTCTGCCGGATCAGGTGGATGCCAAGGATATGGCTCTCTACGCCCGGCTGGCCAAGTTGTCCGGATCGGATTTCGATAGAGACTATATCAACGCCATGGTCCAGGGCCACACTCAAGCCGTAGATCAGTTTAAGAACGAGGCGAAAACCGCCGCATCCTCCGATGTTCGTACCTTTGCCTCCCAGACGCTGCCGATGCTGGAGGAGCATTTAAGATTGGCGCATCAAGACGCAGTGCAGATTGGCGCCGTCTCCCGCCGATAAGTCCTTTTCAGGGCCCGCCTCGCTGCGCGGGCCCTCTCCCCTCAACCACCCACCCCACCTCACGGTTAAGTTGAATCGAAGCGACAAACATTCTCTCCGCTGGCGCTATCTAAGGTGTGAGGCTCCCAAGGGCGCCTCGCAAATTATCGGAGGCGCACGAAGTAATTCCGCCGATACTGCGCCCGTTAGGCCACCCTGTTTGTACCTTCGGATTTCGGTAACTCGTGCGAGCGTGAATGATTTTCTTTGTCGTTTTTCTAGCTGCTTCCTTTGTATTTACCGGCAGAGCTTTGGCGCTGTCCAACGAAAGTTCCGCGAGGGATTTACAGATTCACGCGGACAACGCAGCAGCGTCCGGACGTTATGACGAGGCGCGCAAGCTCTATCTGCGGGAGCTGGACTCTTTGCTTGCCAAAGGTCAGCTCGTCGCGGCGGGATCGGTCTACTCAGAGCTTGGCGAGATTACCCAAATCCACGGCCTTTTCCCGGCGGCCGAAGCATATTACAAGAAGAGCCTTGAGCTCTTGAAACGGAATGCGCCACCCAATGATTTGCGCCTGGTGGGAGCGATGGATGACCTGGGCTGGCTATACACAACCTGGGGGAGATTGCCCGACGGCTCGCGTTTGATGGACGAAGCAGAGAACAGGGCCAACCGGGCGCAGCCGAGCGACCCCGGTTTGATCCGGCATCTAGATGCGCAGGCGGCGTACCTGATGGTGACGGGCAGGTACACGGAGGCGCAACGGGACTGGAATCGAGCGCTTCAGATCGGACAATTGAACTATGGTCTGGATAGCCCGATATACGATACCGTCCTGATGCATTCCGGCCAAGCGCATGCCCTCTACGGCGACTACAATGCAGCGGCCGAGATGTTCCGCCAGTTTCTGGCGATTGAGGATCGCGTCTCAGTTAGACCCACCCCCACCCGTTCCGCGGCAGCCGCCGAACTTGCGCACATTTACACGCAGCTTCACAAATTCTCCGACGCGCGGCCCTGGTTTGACCAGGCGCTGGTTCCCTTCCAGAACAATCCGGACGAAGCGCCGTTAGTTCATTCCATGGTTTTGTCGTACTTGGGCGACTTCTATATGGGGCAAAGGGATTACAATAACGCACAATTGCAGTATCGGGAAGCCCTGAACCTCCAGCAGCGCGTACTTGGCAAGAATAACGCCGTGGCAGCTTCCATGATTTCCCTTTCCAAGGCGCTCAAGAAGCTTCATCTGAAGGACCAAGCCAGTCAGTTAGTGGCGCAAGCCAAAGCGATCGTAGCCTCCGAGAGGACTCCGCTGCGGGATCAGACCGTGGATGTCCTGGCATTGCGCCATCAATAGAGCCCTTAGCGGAACTGCCTCTTGTAAGTCAAGGTAACGCTGAAGATTCCGTTGTAATCGCGCAAGGCCTCGGCGGACCACCGCGGCGTGAAGGTCCAAAGTACTTGAATTGTTTCCGCATTGGCGGTGTTCAATCCTGTGACGTAAGTGAACGTGACGTTATTCGAGATCTGCTGTTGCAAGCTGAGCTGCGCTTCCGGCAGTTGCGACCCGGAAGTGAATGCGGGATTTATTTTAAGCTGAGTAACTCCAAATACCCGCTGTAATTGATTCGCTACAGGATTCGCGACGGCTTGACCCACGATGGCCGATTCTCCCATCTGCTGAAAAGTCTGAGGCTGAAGCTGGGGCGAATTGGCGAGCAAGGTAGGATCCGATGTGGGAGTGGTACCGGTGGCTAGCAGACTAACGATCTCCTGAAACTGAAGGGGCGGATCCGAGGTGTAGCTCAGTTTCATGTCATCGATGGGTCCGCTGACCTTTAATACTACGTCCACACCTTGTGCCTTGGTTTCGAGGCTCAAATCGAGAACCGGTTCAATGCGGACGGGATTGTAAAATGCAATGGCCCCATTATTCACCGTATAGGTGGATCCGAAGAACACCAGTTTGCCCTCGGTGATGAGCACGCGTCCGAGGACGCCCGGATAAGCCATGGTCCCGCGGACGCGCAGATCCGCGGTCAGTTGCAGATTCTGTGCCAGAGAGGACTGAACGCCCAACGCGCTGGAACTGCGCACGCGGATATCGAGCCGCATACTTTCCAGCAGGGGCGAGGGCGCGGAAGGTGTTTGCACCGGAGGCGCGGCCAGGCTCAAGAGGGAGCCGAGGTCGGTTTTGGAAGCATATGAGACCTGTTCGAGGGTCACGCTGCCCGACATAGTGCTGTTCTCCAACGTCCCGGAAAGATCGATGTTGGCCGATGCCACCACGCCCAGTCCTTGCTGAATGAGCAATCGCACCCGGGTTGCCTTGGCTTGCACGCCAAATCGCAGGCTGCCGTTCAGCGTCGCCGAGCCGGTAACGGAGACCTGTCCGCCGCCCGCTTCCGCGGTGAGATTGCGGATCACCGCGCTATCCCCGTTGAGCGCGACAACGCCCTTCGCATTCCACAGCCCGGTTGGCCAGCCCGTGTCATCCAAGGAGGCGTTTTGAAGTTGCACTTGGCCGGTTAAGCGAGGCTTGGTCAGCGATCCGCGCACGCCGGCCGCCAGCACGATATTGCCGGACGAAGTGATGGACTGGTCGAATTGCTGAAGGATCGCGAGATTCACGTTCCCATTGAGAGCAACGTCCATCGTTTGTCCAGCGCTCAGGGGCACTGTGCCGGTGGCCTGGAAGTCCGTCTGTGGGCCCGTAACATGCGCGCTTTGAATCTTCAATACGCCGCGATCCAAGGTGGCCGCAATGGGTCCTTGATTCCTTAGCACTAACGGGGTCGCTTTTTGAAACGGAGAAGGCGCGCCGTTTACTTCCAGACGCGTCACTTCCACCGAGCCGCGCAGATTCTGTGCGTTTAACAGCGGGCCGTCCACCGAAACCTGCCCATCCGCCGCGGCGTCAAATGCGCGGCCTTCGCCGGCGCCGTATCCCAATAGAGGACGCAATCCGTTCCAGGTCAGGTTCCTGAACATGAGCTGCGCATTCGCAGGATATTCGTTGGCGAGTTGAACGCTTCCGTGGCCCTCGACGGAGGCGCCGGCGATGCCGGAATTCAGCGTAAAATTCGTTCGACCGTTCGCTGTATTGGCGACCAGAGAAAGATCGCCGAGGTTCTTGCCGTTCACTGCGAGACCCGTGGTTTTGAGATTGCCGCTCACATCCCGAACCAGGATCCGCGGTTCAGCCTGCTGTATCTGAGCCACGGCCGCCGCACTGACTTGCAACGTTCCGCTGAATCCAGGCCGCGTCTCGGCCAGCGTTTTGACGCGCGCAAGATCGATACTGTTGGTGTCGAGATGGAATTGCAGATTGCCGGATTCGAGGTTGCCCGCGGGGTGATCGTAACGGGCGCTTAGATCGAGCCGGGACGGGCCTGATACCAGCTCCAGTTGCGGCACATCGATACTTTGCGGCTGGTAATTCACGCGGGCGTGGACGCGATTCACGGCGTCGTCGTAAATGGTCGCGTTGGCGAGTGTTAAGTCCGCGCTGCCTTGCGGATTGCTGATGGTGCCGGTGAAGTTCGCCGTACCGGAGAGCAGTCCTTTGACCGGAATATCTGTGCGATCCGCCATCGCGAGCAGACGCTGAACCGGTAGATTGCCTAGGGTGGCGCGCGCCGTGGTCGGGTATTCGCGCGTGAGCCGGGTGCTGCCGTTGACGTTGATATTCGATCCCGCAAAGTCCGACGTTAGATTGTAATTTACCGATTGCACCGCTGGTGGTGGCATTGGCGGTGAGATCGCCATAACTCTGGCCTTCGAACTGGAGTCCCCGCACGGACGCGTTTCCGTTGACGCTGGTGAGTTGGATTTGTCTCGCCACATTGGCTGTGACATTGGCGTTGATTTCGATGATGCCCGCGCTGTTCGGCCATCGTTTCCGCAGTTCGCTGACCTGCGCTAAATTGATTTGACCGCTTTGAATTGCGGCCCGCAGTTGGCCTGTGGTGAAGCTGTCACGAGGATGGCTGAATTGGCCTGAGAGATTCACTCGATCGGGGCCTAGTTGAACAAATGCGCTCGGCACGGTGACCAACTGATCGCTCAGATTCACCTGCGCCTGGGCGCGATCGAAAGGCTGGCCTTGGATTTCGCCATTCACCACAACCAGGGTGCCAGCGCCTTGCGGATTGCCGAGCGTGCCGTTCACGCGAAGATCCGCGTTCAGTTGTCCCGAATAGCCATTGCTCGGCTGCCCGGCCAGCGCCAGCAAATCCGCCAAGTCGCCGTTTTGGATGGAAGCATTCACCGCAAGAGGCGAGTTTGGAAAAGACTTCCAATCGCGCAGCCCCAATGTGCCTGAGAAGCGAGCCTGCATGGTGTTTCGCGCCAGGCTGCCGTTTTGGAGGACGGCCTCACGCTTGGTCACAGTGGCGTCGGCGTTGAAGCTATCAAATCGCCGGCCCTCTACACTGAATCGGCTGGCGGTGAGGTGCCCGGATATGCCCGGCGCGGTGAGGCTGCCCGTAACTTTCCCCGCAAAGCTTGCTTCGCCTCTATGCAGTTGAACCGGTGGCCGGGAACTCGCAGGGATAGCCGCAAATAAGTCGTCCAGATCGGTGGTGGTCAAAGCGACGTTCAGTTGCTTGCCCACCGAACCATCCACGCTGAGCCGGGAGTGCGGCAGCGTGAGGAGCGACTTTTGAATCGAGAGATCGTCCTTTGCACCCGAATAATCCGCGGTCAGGCTGCCGGACAGGGGAATCCCATGCGATCCGGGAGCAATGGAAAGCTTTGCCTGCGCCGTGAGGCCATGGAGACCGGTTTTCAGGCTTCCCGCGATGTTGATTGGACCGGAAAGCAGGCCATCGTAGGGCAGTTTACTTTGGCCCGCAGCACGAATTGCGCTTTCCAGATCCAGGTGTTTCAGGTCGCCGCGCACTTGATAGCTGGTCCAGTCCTTCAACGAGGCGTCGCCGGAAAATTCTCCGCCGAGAGCCGAAGCTCGCAGTTCCGTCAGAGTCAAATTGTTTTGAGAATCGAGCGTCGCGGTTCCATTCACAGCCGCCATTTCATTGGGAAAGTTCGCCTGGTTCGCGAGCCTGCCCAGCTCACCCAGGGCTAGACGACTTTGGAACGAGAGCCCGCGGTTCAAGCTCCCCGACGCCTCGATGCTCGAATGGCCCAGCGACAGCCGCAGTCCCGTGATATCAATTGCATTGCCGGCCATGCTTGCGTTTCCATTCAGATCGATCACGGATGGAACGTTCGCCGCCTTGAACGGACAGAGGCACATTCGCGGCGTTCTTCAAGTCCGCGAGAGCGATGTGTCCGGAGGCCTGCGCCGAAAGTTTCGGATTCTTCAAATCCTGGAGCGACGCGTTGAATGTGATGGCGGACGCGGCTGAAAATATATTTGCGGCGCGCACGTCGATTCGATCGCGCGAGAGCACCATCGGCAGATTCACGGTGAAATCCACCGGTGTGTTTCGGCCGGAAACAACATAAACCGGTTCAAGCGAAACCTGTCCGCGATATTCCTGGCTGAGAACGTTATACAAGAGTTGCGCGCGCAAATTATTTCCGCGGATGTTCAGTTCGTGCTTTTGAGCAGCGAGCGTGATCAGGCCGTTAGTCAATTCCAAGCGCCCGATCGCAAGATCCACCACGGTTTCGAGCGGCGACTTACTCGAAGTGGATTTCCGGCGCGGCGAAGGTATATTCGTGCGGCCATCGGCATAAACAATCACGTTGGCTTGGGGACGATCGATCCCCAGATAAGTGATGTCCCATACGTGATGCAGGCTGGTGAACAGGCGGAAATTCAACTGCACGCGAGCAACGCGCAGCATGGGCGCCGCGCCCGGCGGTTCGTTGCCATGAATCACGAAGTCCGTCACAACGGCCGTCAGGTGTCTCCAATCGAATTGGAACGTTCCGATCTGGGCCTTTCCGCCGGTGCTATCCTCGGCCGAAGTTACGATGGTCTGCTTCACGTAGTTCCGGAACCACGCAGACTGCACCACCAGAACGGCGGCGATCGCCAGTACTAGAATGAGTGCGGCCAGCGCGATCGCGGCATTGCGCAGGATTCTCATGGGGCGGCTCATTCCAACGCCCCCTGCTTGAACTCAACCCGTTCACTTTTGCGCGCCTGATCGAGCCACTCGTTAAAACTCTCGTTGATGCGCTCGCCTTCGATCCTGTCGCGGATCTTCGGCTCCAACGCATCGAAGCTGTTGTCCTTCGGATATTCGCGCCGCAATTCGGCAATATGCTGGTCGTAGTAGCCGCGGATATCCTGGTCAGTGACCACCACGCCGCCGCGAAAGCGCTGGTCGATAAACTGCAGCACCGTGATCTGCCACAGCAGTTGTTCGCGCAGGTCGGTTTTGGTCAGCCCATAGCGCTGCAAGCCTTCTTGGAGCCTCTGTTCGGAGCCGCCAAAACGATCGCGGACGAGGTCCGCTTCCAACTGCGCGGCTTCGGACTCCGGCGGCCGCCGATAGCCGCCGCTGACGATTTCATCGCGGATGATTTGCTGCGCGATTAACCGCTCGGCGGATTCCCGCTTAGCGCTCGGACTGAAGTTGATTGGCGTTCGATTCAAGAAGTCCGTGAGCCGGATGTCCCGGTCGATGTCGCTGGCCTTGATCACATGCGTTCCGGCGATCACCACGATGCGATCCAGAATCACCGCTCCGGAAAGCATCGCCGCCGCGCCGAAGATGACGAACAAGCCGCGCATATTAGAAGGTCTGCCCGATGGAAAAGAAAAACTGGAAATGGCTGATACTTTGCGGCGTGCTTTTGCAATAGCCCGGCAGTTGCATTGGCGAAGTATTCGGATTGCAGTTCAATATCTCGGCCGGCGTTCCGGAGAAGCCAACATAGCTAGGAGGATTGATGCTGTAGGCGAAGTCCGCGCGGATGGGCCCCACCGGCGTGCGATAGCGGATTCCGAAACCCACGTCATGGACCATGTAGCCGAAATCCTGGGGATTGTTTTGGTGGAAACGAAAGGATATATCGCCCAGGCTTTTATAAACATTACCCATGTCATGAAAGAACACGCCCTGGATATTTCGTCCGATGAAAGGAAAGCGCAGCTCGATGTTGTTAATGAATAATGCGTTGCCGCCGAGCGGAAAGCCGGTGGGCGCCGAAGATGGCCCCCCCGGCACCAGCGGCGCGCCAATGTCGCGGGGGCCGGCCTGGTTGAAAGGGAAAGCCCGCAGTGAATCGGCTCCGCCGGCGTAAAAACGCTCCGGCAGGGGTACGGATTCCTGAGCATCGATACCGGCCGGTGGCGCGAAGGGCAGAATCACTCCAAATTGCGTCTGGCGTGCAAGGACCAAATTTTTGCCCAATGGATAATACGTGGCGTTTCGCAGAAGCATGCGGGCAAAACTTCGCTGCGATCCGAAGAATCTTCCACTCAACTCGAAGCTGGCCGTATTGTACATGCCATGATGCGGATTGGCGGGGTTATCGCGCCGGTCCTGAACTAAGTTGGCCGAAAGTATGCCGAGTCGAACGGACTCCAGGAATTGCGATACCAGTAGAACCGGGATCACGATGTCGCTGACGTTGTCCCGGCGGTACGAAGCCTGAAACACTCCGGTCAGCGCCTTGGAGAATTTCTTCGAAAGTTGCACGGAAGCCTGTTCGCGCCGGGCCGCAAAGGTCCGTACATCCAGCGTGTCGTCGTAGAGCAGTGAATAAGTCAGGTTTTGCCCTTCCACACCGAACAATCTGGGCTGCAGGTAAGTGATGGCGCCGCGTTTCTCGATGGACGAGTACACGCCTTGCAAGCTCACGGTATGTCCCAGCCCCAGGAAATTCAAGCGGCTTACGGTCAAAGATCCTTCGGGGCTGACGCCGGTGGTTCCTCCCGGCGCCGCGAGGCTGGTGGTGTTGGGCGTACCGAATTGCGCCAGTTGCGCTCCAAATCCTACGGAGAGCGTGTATCGGCTGCCTTCATCGAAATGATATAGCACGTACTTGTGATCCGTGTCGCCATCCGGGTTTTCCACGGCCGTATTCACATTCGCGAAGACGCCCAGGTCATAGAGCGATTTCTGGATGTTGGTTTGCTCGGGCGGCGATAGGGGATCGCCGGGCTTCATCGTGATGGTGCGGTCCACCAAACTCTGGCGCGTGATCTTGAGCCCCGACGTCAGCACGCCGCGCACATATTCACGGCTTCCTTCCGTGATGTTGTAAACCACGCTGGCATGTCCCGACGCCACCGTGCGCCAGGAAGCGCTGAAGGTCGCCTTGGGGAAGCCGCGAGTGTAATAGAAAGTGAGGATGGTTTCGCGATCGTTCGCGATATTCACTTCCGAGAAAGGCTGACCGTCCGATGAGGCGAGGCTGGGAAGATCGGCCCGTTTGAATTGAGTGACACCGTGGATTGCAAGATCATCCACGATCCATTGGCGGCCTTCGTCAATGTGAACCGTCACGGCGATACTTCCAGCCTTTCCTCCTACGTCGCGGGTAACTTCGGAGGTTACCTTCACATCACGAAATCCATTCGACTTGTAAAGATTGGCGATGCTTTCTTCGTCCCTTCGCCGGAAGGCTTCGCTGTAGCGTCCGTGACGAAGAATCAGGAAGCCGGCGGGTTGCAGGAACATGCGCTCCCGGATGGAGTCCGTATCGAAATAGTGATTGCCGGTAATGTTCACCCGCACCAGCTTGTAGCGCATACCGCGCGAAATAGCGTACTCCACGGTTTCCTGATCATCGCGGACCGGCTGCACTTTGAAATCCACGCTGACGTCGTAATAACCCTGGCTCTGAAAATAGTCTTGTAAATTGCGCCGGCCGGTTTCGAGAAGATCGTCGTCCACGGCGCCTTCCTGAAAAACGGGAACATATCGCTTTAGCACCCGGCGAGAGACCTTAGTTTCCACGGCGGTCACTTTGACCGTGGGTCCGGCGTCAATATCGAGATCGGGCCGCACGCGGCGACGGGCGGCGTCGTAGTCGAGCTTTTTCAGATCCACGCGCGCCATGAGGCGGTTCTTGCCGGCATATTTTTTCAAGACACCTTGCACACCGTCGCGGGTATGTGAACTGGTGACGTGCCGCCACCAATGTATGATCGGAAGGCGCCAGCCGGTGGCGCGGATAATGGTGGAATCGGGCAGCTTGGTCATGCCGGTGATGGCCGGCGTATCGTATTTGGCTCGCTTGCCTTCATGAATCCGAAAAGTTAAGAAGATTTGCTGAGCGTCGTTGCCGCGATCGACTTCCGGAGTGATCTGAGACTCATAGAATCCGTTGGCTTCCAGCAGACGATGGATGTGGTCCACTGCGTGGGTGACGTCTTCGTCTTGAAAAGGGGCGCCTAATGAGAGCTGCGCCGCGCTCGACACCTGGGCGCGATTGGGCGCATCCAAAATCTTTCCTTCCACCGCGATTCCACCCAAAAACCGGGCGTTCCGCGTGACAAAGCGGACAATCACGCCTGCGCCCGAAGGCTCGCCCTCAACAATAATGTCGTTGAAGCGTCCGGTGGCAAATAATCCATCAACGGCGCGCGCCACATCAGCTGAGTGCAACGGTTGACCCTTCTTCAGCGGCAACACACGCGCTAAGTCGGATGGATCCAAAGGCTGGCCATTGGGGAATTGAATATCGACGATCGGCTTTCCTTCAAACGCCGGGCTCTGCGCCATCGACTGGAGAACGAATATGGAGACGAAGATACACGTGCTCCTCCCCAGGAGCCGCACGCAGCGCCGCACTTATGTTGGACCCCAACCCGTCGTTTTCGTTACGATGACTTTCACCCCGCTGGATTGATCTTAGCGCCTGGCGGCCGGGCCGGCTGTCCGCTTCTATGGGAACCGTAGTTGCGAGTGTAAACCTTGGTGAATTCAGCCCCCAGAAAGAAAAGCTCGGCCGAATAGTAGATCCATACCAAAACAATGACCACGGTCCAGGCGGCGCCGTAAGTGGATTGGAATCCCACGTGTCCCAGATAAATGGCCAGGAGTTGCTTGCCTATCGTTAGCAATAACGACGTGACGGACGCGCCTATAAATACATCGCTCCAGCGAAGATGCACGTCGGGAATTAGTTTGTAGATCGCCCCAAATAGCACTGTCAGCACGATGAAGGACCCGCCGAAGGCCGCCGCATGCAGCACCCATTCCGGCGTGGGGAGGAGAGGGTGGAAAAACTGCCCGATGGTTGTGATGAAGATACTGGCGACCAGAGAGACCAGCAGCAGGCATCCGGCTGCGATCACCACTAGCGAAGAATAAAATCGGAGCTTTACGAAACTGAGGATACCCGCGAGCCAGGAGCCGGCGTCGGAATCGGGAATACCCCAAATGACGTTCAGCGCGGAGTGCAATTCCACAACCACGGAAGAGGCTCCGACGATGAGGATGGCAATGCTCAAAATGGTGGCGATCAGCCCGCTGGTGGGGCGATGGGCGTCGCGAAGGACGGCTTGGATCGCCTGCGCGGCCTGCCCGCCGACCATCGTTTGAATTTCCCAGGCGAGCTGGCCCTGGATGGCTTGTTGCCCGAAAACACGGTCTGCCAGGGCAATCGACAGGACCAAAAGCGGGGCCGCCGAGAGAATCGTGTAATAAGCCAGCGCGGCGGCCAGCCGGGGAGCCTCATCGCGCGACCAATGGTCGAATATCTCGCCCGTCAGGGCGATGATGCGTTGGTGCAGAGACGGTAGCTGCGCTGGGCGCGGCATGCTATCTAGATGACGCTCCGGGGGAGGTTTTCAGATCTGACCTTTTCTGGATAGCAGCGCCGGCACTGGGCTTCGCGAGGCTCCCGCACTGGCTGGCCCCAAATTTCCACGGAAGAACGCGAAGGACAGTCTGGAATCCTTGGAAAGGCTTGCCAGCTTCACACGCTGGAAGAGTGCCAGGGCGCCACGCTCCGATTCTGGACTTGACGGCGCATGCCATGGATGGCGACCGCGAACGATTCATTCACTCCAAGGATCTTCTGTCGAAGATCAAAGCGCTGACCGCGCTATTTGCCATCCACCGAAAACGCCAGCAGCACGTTGCCGGCTTTTCCGCCGACGAATCCGTAGCCGCACGCGGTGATAACCATGCCGTTGGCGATGGCTGGTCCGCCGCCGTCGAACGATCCGCCCCGCGCCTCGACATGGTTCACCGTTTCAAAGGCGCGCATGGCGTCGAAGTCCCAAACAATTTTGCCCGTCTTTGTGGAGTAGGCGCGGAGGTGCCCGCCCCAGGATCCGGAAAAAGCGATACCGGGCATCGCCGATACCGCGGACAATTGCGCCTTGATGCCTGCGCCATCGGGAGCCGGCGTGCTCCACAGCTTCTCGCCCGTGGCGACGTTGACCGCGTACATTCCGGGCGTTGCTTGCGGGCCTCGGTTTTGATCGGACACGGCTGCATAGATGGTGCGATCGTCCAGCGCGCCGCCCCATAGGATGCCGCCTTGCGCGCCACCCACGCCCAGCCGCGTCTTCCACAGGATTTTGCCGCGCTGATCCGGATCCAGTCCGTAAACCATGCCCGTTTTTTGCGTGGCTACCAGAATCTGTTTACCGCCGATGGTTCGCAGTACGGACGCGCTGCCGAAGTCCGTATCTTCTCCTGGATTCTCGGGGCAATTCGGATTCTTCGGACAGCCGACCATCCAGTTGTCGCCCGGGGTCACTTGTGCGGCCCACAGCATACTTCCGGTCTCCAGATCAAACGCGAGAATGGAATCGCTGGTCGGGACTGATACGCCTGTGTACGAATTGCCGCTGCCCACGTAGACTCGTTTGCGTTTGACATCGATGGTGGGCGAATTCCAGACGCCCGCGCCGGCGGGTCCATATAGCTTGGTGCCGGCCGAGTTGGTCTTATATGTTTTCGGCGGATCGGAAATGGAATACGATTTCCAGATCATATGGCCGGTCTCGGCATCGAGCGCGGACAAGCTTCCGCGAAATGTGCAGCATTCGTATTGCGGCGAACCGCCGTTCAGCTCCTCCGAAGAAGCCACGGGAACATAGAGCCGGCCTTTGTAGTAGGTGGGCGATCCGACGATGCGCGCCGCCGGATGGTCGTCGACCTGCACTTTCCATATCTCCTGGCCAGTCACCGCATCCACGGCGTGGGCCCAAGCATGATAGTCGCCAAAATAGGCGATCCAGCGCGAAGACTTTGGCGACCGCACGATGCTGATAGCCGACCGCACGATCCCGCCCGCGTCATAGGACCAGTACGCGCAGCCGGTGGAGGCATCCAGCGAAAAAACCGTGCCGCCATTGCTTCCGACAAAGATGCGGCCTCCGACAATCACCGGTTGAGCCGCGGCTTGCGTATCGTCGGGAAATCCGAAGGCCCATTTCAATTTGAGCCGTGGCACGTCCGCGGCTTTGAGCCCGGGATTAGCTTGATAGCGCGCGTTCGAGACATTCACGCCCCATCCGTTCCAATCGCCGGCGCCGGGCGAAAACGGCTTGGGATTTCCGGCGCAGCGGCCCGCCGCCGGGTCAATGGCCACTGCCGAAAAGCTTTTGCCGGTGACATACAACGAAACGGCGCGAACCTCGCTGGTGGAGAGCGCTCCGCCTTGGATCGTCATTTTGCCGCGCAGCAACGCCGTCATCACTTGTTCGGGAGTCAGATTGGCGAGCTCGGCGCGCGTGGGAACTCGCGAGCCCGACGCCGCAGTCTGATGGCAGGTGGCGCAGTGGCTCTCAAAAACTGCCGCGCCGTCGGGAGCGGCTCCGAGCGCGGCGCTTGCAAACGCGAACAGAAGAATTGTGCGCATGGGATCTGCGGCGGCAGTGTATCATAGCGAAGATGTTACGGGCCAAGATGCTACGGGCCAAGATGTCACGGAATGCCACGGTGGTTCTCATTTGGGGCGCAGTCTGCGCCTTCGCGCAAGCGCCCGCGCCTCCGGGCGACGTGGTGGGTGTGGGAGGCTTCAGCCACATCGTTGCGAACGTTGAGAGGTCCGTGGCCTTCTATCGCGATGTTCTCGGCCTGGAAATGCCCAATCCGCCGCGTCCCTTCGACAGCACGCCCTGGATCATCGACATGGGCAACACGCCCGGCGCGCAATCGCGGCCTGCCATTCTTCGAATTCCCGGATCGAAACTGGGCGTCGAGCTGATCGACTACAAAGATATCGCCCGCAAGGCGGCGCATCCGCGTTTTCAGGATCCGGGCGCCGCCAGCCTGATTCTCACGGTGCGCGATATGGATGCGATGATGGCGAAGCTGAAAGCGGCGCACGCGCACATTAACAGCAAGGGCGGCGAGCCGGCGAGCATCAAGGGAGCCAATGGCAGCGTCGGCCACGTGGTGTTTGTGCAGGACCCGGACGGCTTTTTCATCGAAATTTCGCAGCGCGACCCGGCGCCCGCCACCACGGCTCCGGCTTCGAGCAACATCATTGGCGGAGCGTTCGAGATTATCGTTGCGGATCTGGATCAGACGTTGCACATTTATCGCGACGTCCTTGGATTTCAAACCTTGCCGCCTACCGCATGGGATGGCACCAAGCTGATGATGGACACCGCCGGAACGCCCGGCGCGCAGTTTCGCAGAAGCGCGGCCACCATTCCCGGGACGTCCGTCATGATGGCGTTCATGGAATTCAAAGATATCAATCGCAAGCCGCTGCACACGCGGATTCAGGATCCCGGTACCGCGATTCTGCAAGTGGGCGTGCGCGATATCGACTCGACGGTTAGCGCGCTGAAAGCCGCGGGCGTAACTGTGATTTCGAAAAACGGCGAGCCGGTGATGAATGGAACATCGAAGTTCTGCATGGTGCGCGATCCGAACAACCTGTATCTGGAACTGTTCCAGCGCGGTTCGCGGAAGCAATAGTACGCTAAATACATGATCGCAAGCCAACCATCCGTGGAAACAGTGTCTTTTTACGTCAACGGCCAGTGGGAGAGCGCCGGCAACCGAAAGCTCATGCCCGTGACAAACCCGGCAACGGGTTCGGAAATCGCGCGAGTTGCCTACGCCACCGCTGACGACGTGGATCGCACCGTCCAGGCCGCGCACGCTGCTTATCTGAAGTGGCGCGACGTGCCGGTTGTGGAACGGATGCAGCCGCTGTATCGCTACAAGATGCTGCTCGAAAAGCATCAGAATGAGCTGGCGGCGACACTGACCACCGAAAACGGAAAAACCATCGATGATGCGCGCGCCGAAGTTCGCCGCTCCATCCAGATGGTGGAAGTGGCCTGCGGCATGCCCAGCCTGATGATGGGCGATTCGCTGAACGACGTTTCGAGCGGCATCGACAGCCATACCATCCGGCAGCCGCTCGGTGTTTGCGCCGGCATCACGCCGTTCAATTTCCCGTCGATGGTGCCGATGTGGATGTGGCCTTTCGCCATCGCGGCCGGCAATGCGTTCATCTTGAAGCCGTCCGAAAAAGTTCCGATGACGCCCACGCTCGCCACTAAACTGCTGCATGAGGCTGGCGTTCCGGCCGGCGTTTTCAACCTGATCCACGGCGACAAGATCGCGGTGGATGCGCTGTTGCATCATCCGCTGGTGCGCGCGATCTCGTTTGTCGGCTCCACGCCAGTGGCCAAGTATATTTACAAAACCGCGGCCGCCGAAGGAAAGCGCGTGCAGGCTCTGGGCGGCGCGAAGAATCATCTGGTCGTCATGCCCGACGCGAACCTGCCGAAGACCGTGGAAAACATCATCAGCTCCGCGTTCGGTGCGGCGGGCGAGCGCTGCCTGGCGGGAAGCGTTTTGGTTCCGGTGGGCGACGCGGCCGAGCCGCTGCTGAAGCTCCTGGTGGAAAAAGTGAATGCCATGCGCGTGGGCGACGGTTTCGAAGAGGGCGTCGGCATGG
The DNA here is from genome assembly GCA_963761265.1 of Bryobacterales bacterium. Taxonomy (GTDB): domain Bacteria; phylum Acidobacteriota; class Terriglobia; order Bryobacterales; family Bryobacteraceae; genus Palsa-89. The sequence goes on along the minus strand of CAVXGM010000010.1, from coordinate 350,851 downwards.
GTCCGCTGGTCACCAAGGAACACAAAGAACGCGTGGCGGGTTACATCGATAAGGGCGTGGCGGAGGGCGCGAAGCCGCTGCTGGATGGCCGGTCTTCGGCGCCGAAAGGCGACGGCTTCTTCCTGGGGCCGACGATTTTCGATGGCGTGAAGCCGGAGATGACCATCGCGAAGGACGAAATCTTCGGGCCGGTGCTTTCGGTGATTCGCGTGAAGACGCTCGAAGAGGCTATCGAACTGGTGAACCGGTCGCCATTTGGAAACGCGACTTCGATTTTCACCGGCAGCGGAAAAGCGGCGCGGGAATATTCGGCGCGTGTGGAAGCCGGCATGGTGGGGATCAACGTCGGCGTGGCCGCGCCCATGGCGTTCTTCCCGTTCGCGGGCTGGAAGAATTCGTTCTTCGGCGATCTGCACGCGCACGGTAAAGACGCGGTGATGTTCTACACCGAGCAAAAAGTGCTCATGACCCGGTGGTTTTAGAGACCGCAGCGGATCGCCAACCCGTCCACACCGTGTACGGTGGCGCTCAGCTTTTCAAAGCCGAGACTCCCGCGCGGTTAGGCACGCTTGCGCTTGAGCTGATTCGCAACTACACGCCGGACGCGCCGTCATTCGCTCAATGCCTGGGATTGCCGCCCGGCGAACTGGCGGTGTCTATTTTTGAACGCACCGTCGCCAAGCTGGAACGCGAGCCGGTGGAAGATTTTCGGATCGATTTTGAAGACGGCTACGGGTATCGATCGGAGGCCGAAGAGGACGGGCACGCCGTATCGGCTGCCCAGTTTTTGGCGCGCGCAGTGGGAAAACCGGGCTTTCCGCCGTTCGTCGGAATTCGCATCAAGCCATTCACCGATGCGCTTCGCCCGCGAGCTGCGCGAACACTGGACCTGTTCTTGACAGCGCTGTTCGAAAAGACCGAACGCCTTCCAGGTAATTTCGTCGTCACGCTTCCCAAGATCACGCTGCCCGAACAAGTGAGTGAACTGGTGCACTTGCTCAATGAGGCGGAAACCCGGTTCGGTCTGAAATCCGGAATCCTCAAAATCGAGTTGATGATCGAAACGCCCCAGTGCATCATCGATTCCACTGGATCTGTTGCCATTCCGAAGCTGCTGGAAGCGGCGCGGGGACGCTGCCGGGGCCTGCACTTCGGGCCGTATGATTATTCGGCGAGCTGCAATATCGCGGCGGCCGAGCAGCGCCTGGATCATCCCGCCTGCGATTTTGCGCGACACGTGATGCAGGTGAGCGCGGCCGATCGCGGGGTATTTCTTTCCGATGGGCCGAGCACGATTTTGCCGATTCCGCGCCATCGCCCCGCGGCTGGAGGCACGCTCAGCAATGAGGAAAAGGCCGAGAATCGCGCGATCGTGCATCGGGCCATGCGCCATCACTTCGATCTGGTGCAGCGTTCGCTCGCGCACGGCTATTACCAGGGCTGGGATCTGCATCCCGGCCAGCTTCCCACGCGCTATGCCGCGGTGTATGCGTTCTTCCTGAAAAGCCTGGATTCGGCTGCCGCGCGCCTGCGCAACTTTGTAGGAAAGGCTGCGCAGGCAACGTTGGCGGGCGATGTTTTCGACGATGCCGCCACCGGGCAGGGCCTGCTCAATTTCCTGCTGCGCGGCGTGAATTGCGGCGCATTCACCGAAAAGGAAGCGGCCGCCTCGGGCCTCACCATCCAGGAGCTGCGCGGGCGGTCGTTTCACCAAATCATGGAAAACCGCCGCAAGACGTAATATATAGAGAGTAGAATTCCACAGGAGGCGAAATGAGCACAATCTCACGCCGCAGATTCGTGGAGACTACGGGCGCCGGGCTCGTGGTCGCTACAGGCGTGCCGCTGGCTGTACAAGAAGTGGCGGCGCAAGAAGCGGCAGCGGCGGCTCCTGCTGCCGCGCCGCGCACATCCATCACGCTGGTGGTGAATGGCACTGAGCACCAGCGTGGAAGTAGAAGATCGCTGGACGCTGGTGGAAGTGCTGCGCGATCATCTGGGCCTCACCGGCACCAAGATCGGCTGCGACCGCGGCGAGTGCGGTGCATGCACGGTGCTGCTGGACGGCAAGCCTGTGTATTCGTGCAGCCAGCTCGCGGTTTGGGCCGACGGCCGCACGGTGCAGACGGTGGAGGGCCTGGCACACAACGATCATCTACATCCGTTGCAGGAAGCTTTTATCGAGCATGATGGACCCCAGTGCGGTTATTGCACGTCCGGTCAATTGATGAGCGCCAAAGCGCTGCTTGATCACAACCCGCATCCCACCGCGGATGAAGTTCGCGCGGCCATGACGGGCAACATCTGCCGCTGCTCGAACTACAACCGCTATGTGGAATCGGTGCTCGCCGCGGCGTCAGCGAGCCTGACGGGGAGGACGGCATGAACTCGCTCAAGACGGTTGGACATCCCGCTTCCCGCGTGGACGCTCTCGAACGGGTCACGGGCAAGGCCACGTACACGGGCGATCTCCATCTGCCCGGCATGCTCTACGCGCGCGTTCTGCGCAGCCCGTATCCGCACGCGCGCATTCGCAGGATCGATGCATCCAAGGCGCTGGCGCTGCCCGGCGTGAAGGCCGTGCTCACGCATGAAAATTGCGATGTGATCTGGGGCAGCGGCGACACCAAGAACAAACGCTACCTGTTCAACAATCCGGTCCGCTTCGCGGGGGATGCGGTCGCGGCCGTCGCCGCCGTAGACCGGCACGTGGCCGAAGACGCCATCCGGCTGATCGATGTCGACTATGAAACGCTGCCCTTCGTGCTCGATGCGGAGGAAGCGTTGAAGCCGGGCGCGGTCGAGATCCAACCCGGCGGCAATCTTTCGCCCAACAACAAGGGCGAGCATGAGCCGGAAACGTACCGCCGCGGCGATATCGGGAAGGGACTCGCGGACGCCGATCAGGTTTTTGAAGATCAATACAGAACGGTGCATCTGAACAATGCGCAGCTCGAAATCCGCGTCAGCATCGCGCAATGGGAAGGCGACAAGCTGACCGTTTACGCCTCCACGCAGGGCATTTCCAGTTGCCGCATCGACATCTCACACGATTTGAAATTGCCGCTCGAAAACGTGCGCGTGATCTGCAAGTACATGGGCGGCGGTTTCGGCAACAAGAATCAATGCCACGATTTCGACCTGATGGCCGCGATGCTGGCCAAGAAGGCCGGCGTGCCGGTGAAGCTGGAGTTCACGCGCAAGGAAGATTACGTCGCGGTGCATGGGCGCTGGCCGACCAAGCAATATTACAAGGTGGGCGTGAAGCGCGACGGAACCTTGACCGCGATCCAGTTCCGCGGCTATAGCGGCATGGGACCGTACCGCAAGAGCTCAGGCGACATCGCTGGCGTGGAACTGTATCAATGCCCGAACGTTGAGAAGAAAGTGTATCCGGCCTACACCAACATGGCCGTCTCGGCGAACTTCCGCGGACCGGCTTATCCGCAAGGCATCTTCGGCATCGAATCTCTGATGGATCACGTCGCTTATGAGCTGAAGATGGATCCGATCGACTTCCGCTTGAAAAACATGACGCGGAAGTATCACGACCAGTTGCCTTACACCAGCTACGGCCTGGAGGATTGCATTCTGCGCGGCGCCGAAGCGTTCGAATGGAAGAAGCGCTGGCACGCGCCGGGCGAGGGCAATGGACCGGTGAAACGCGGCGTCGGAATGGCGATGGGCGCATTCGGCGCGGCGGTGGGCCGCAGCAGCGCGGTGATTCATTTGAATTCGCACGACCAGTATGAACTGCACGTGGGCGTCACCGATATCGGCACGGCCGCGAAAACCACCATGGCGCTGATCGCCGCCGAAGAATTAGGCGTGCCGCTAGCAAAGGTTGCCGTGGTGAGCGGCGATACCGAAGTCTGCCCCTATTCGGTTGGCGAATCCGGCAGCCGAACCACCACGCATACCGGCTACGCAGTGATCCAGGCGGTGAAGGATCTGAAGCAGCAGATCGCCGAAAAGGGCGTGCCGCAAGGCGACGAGGTTCGCACCGGCAGTGCCACGCCCGATCCGGCGCCGCTTAGAGATGCGGCGCGCTACGCCTTTGCGGCGCATTTTGCTGAGGTGGAAGTGGACACCGAGCTGGGACACGCGCGCGTGGTGAAGTATCTGGCCGCGCACGACAGCGGACGCATTATCAATCCGCTCACCTGCTCGAGCCAGGTGAAGGGCGGCGCCACCATGGGTATCGGCATGGCGCTGCACGAAGAACTTTTGTACGATCCAGCGCACGGGGTGCCGCTGAACGCGGGCTACTACGGCGCGCGCGTGATGACGCATCTGGATACGCCCGACATTGGTGTGCTGTTCGTCGAAACGGAAGATCAGTATGGGCCGTATGGCGCGAAATCGATCGGCGAATCGAGCATCGTTCCTTCGGTAGCGGCGGTGGCGAACGCCATCTTCAACGCCACAGGGAAGCGCATCAAAGAACTTCCCATCACTCGCGAAAAGCTTCTGGAGGTGCTGGCATGAGGGCTTTTAGCAACGCAAATCCGAAGGATGTTCCGCGAAGCGGTGTCGATGCTAAGCCAGGCGCACAGCCAGGGCCGCAGCGCATCCATTGTGGGTGGCGGAAGCGATCTGCTGGGCATGGTGAAGGAGCATCTGGTTTCTCCGGACGTGCTGGTGAATCTGAAAGCGATCCACGGGCTGGATCAAATCCAGCACCAGCGCGGCCATGTCAAGATCGGCGGCCTGACTACGCTCGACGCATTGAGCCGCGATCAGCGCATCCGCAAAGAATATACGGTGCTGGCCGAAGCCGCCGAGAAGGTTGGCACGCCGCAAATTCGCAACGCCGGAACGCTCGCGGGCAACGTCTGCCAGCGTCCCTGGTGCTGGTATTTTCGCAACGGATTTCCATGTTTGAAGAATGGCGGCAACACTTGCTTTTCCGCTTCGGGCGAGAATCAGCTTCACGCTATTTTCGGCGGCGGCCCCAGCTACATCGTGCATCCGTCGGATACCGCTCCGGCGCTTGTCGCGCTGGACGCTCAGTTTCACATCACGGGCCCGTCCGGTGAACGAGTAGTGCCTGCGTCTGAATTCTTCCAACTGCCACGCGTGGACGCCGCGCGCGAAAACGTGCTGGCGAAGGACGAGATCCTATCCGCGATTCAACTGCCGGCGGCGCGGCCCGGAACCCGCGGCACCTATCATAAGGTGCTGGATCGCGAAGCCTGGACCCACGCTGTGGTCAGCGCGGCAATCGTGCTCGAAATGGATCATGAAGTCTGCCGCAGTGCGCGCATTGTGCTCGGCGGCGTCGCTCCCATCCCGTGGCGCCTTCCGAAAGTGGAAGCGATGCTGGCGGGCCAGCGCATCACGCCTGAACTGGCGGCGAAAGCCGGCGAGGCGTCGGTGGAGGGCGCGCATCCGCTGGCGAAAAACAAGTACAAGGTTCCGCTGACCAAAGCGATGGTCAAGCGAACGCTGCTGTCGTTGACCGCCTAGGCGCAATCCATCGACCGGAGCAGGAACGCGTAGTCGAACGCGACTTCCTTGATGCCTTCATAGCGGCCCGATGGCCCGAAGTGGCCGCTGCCCATGTCGGTTTTGAGCAGCAGCACGTTTGAGTCTGTCTTCAGCGCGCGCAATTTTGCAACCCATTTGGCCGGTTCCCAATATGAGACTCGCGGATCATTGAGACCAGCGGTGACCAGCATCATCGGGTACGCGCGCGAGGCCACATTATCGTAGGGCGAATAGGATCGGATGTAGTCGTAATACTGCTCGTCTTCCGGATTGCCCCATTCCTCGTACTCGGACATGGTCAGCGGCAGCGTGGGATCCAGCATGGTGTTCAATGTGTCCACGAACGGCACCTTCGCGATGGCGGCGTGAAACAGCTCGGGACGAAGATTGAGCACTGCGCCCATCAGCAGACCGCCCGCACTGCCGCCCATGATGGCGAGACGATGGCCTGAGGTGTATCGCTCCGAAATCAGATGTTCCGCGCATGCGATGAAATCGGTGAACGTGTTTTTCTTTTCGAGCAGCTTGCCGTGATCGTGCCATTCTTCGCCCAGTTCCGCGCCGCCGCGGATATGCGCGATGGCAAAGACGAAGCCGCGATCGAGCAGGCTGAGACGATCGGACGAAAATCGTGGATCGATGCTGTGGCCATATGCGCCGTAGCCGTAAAGCAGCAGGGCACTCGCTCCATTTCGCTCAAAGCCCTTGCGATAGACCAGCGAGATCGGCACTTCAACGCCATCGGGCGCTTGGGCGAATATCCGCTCGGATTGATATTGTGACGCGTCGTAACCTCCGCGCACTACGTATTGCTTCTTCAACTCGCGCTCGCGCGTGCGAACATTGTAATCAAATACCGACGCCGGCGTGACGAGGGATGTATAGCTGAAGCGCAGGAGATTGGTGCTGTATTCCGCGTTCCCGCTCGCGCTAACCGTGTAGACAGGCTCGGGAAATTCGATGTAGTGCGAGAACGCTCCCGAGCCATCGCGGATGCAAATCTTTTCGATCCCTCGCTCGCGTTCGTAGACCGCCAAATGGTCTTCAAAGGAATCGACACCTTCGATCGTTACGGCGGAGCGTGCCGGGATCACCTCGTGCCAGCTGGCCGCGGAAGGATCACCCACCGGTGTCCGCATGAGTCGAAAGTTCTTAGCGTGGTCGTTGGTCCGTATGAAGAAATATTCGCCGTGGTGCGTCGCATCATACTCTACGTTCTGCCGCCGAGGCAGCATCACGCGAAATTCTCCCAATGGTTCGCTGGCTTCCAGGTAGAGCAGTTCGGACGTAAGCGGGCTCGACAGCTCAATGAACAGGAATCGCCAGCTGCGAGTTTTGCTCAGCCCCAGCGCGAAACGGCCATCATCTTCTTGATACACGATCATGTCCGATGGCGAGCCCAGTTCATGCCGGACGGCGCGATAGGGGCGCTTGGTCTGGTCCAAAACCGTGTAGAAAAACGTCCGATTATCGTTGGCCCATTCGAGCGTGTAATAGGTGTTCGCGATCCGATCGGGCAACAGTTCGCCGGTTGCGAGATTTTTCACCTGGATGGTGTAGGATTCATCGCCCTCTAAGTCCGTCGAGTAAGCAAGTAAGCCGGTGATCGGGGCTGACCGCAAAGTTTCCCAGCCGGAAATATTTCTGACCTTCGGCCAAAACATTGGCGTCCAGCAGAATCTCTTCGGACGCATCCAGACTTCCACGCTTGCGGCATTGGATCGAATACGCCTTGCCTTCTTCGGTGCGCGTGTAATAGAAATAGTCGTCGCGCCTCACCGGCACAGAGACGTCCGTCTCCTGAATGCGGCCGAGAATCTCCTGATACAGCGTCTCCTGCAGAGATTTCGTCGGAGCCGTGGTCTCCTCGGTGTACCGATTCTCGGCTTCGAGATAAGGAATCACGTCCGGATCGGACCGATCACGCAGCCAAAAGTAATTTTCGACGCGCGTATCGCCGTGAATTGCAATTTCCTGCGGGATGATTTTGGCGCGCGGCGGCGTGATTATTGGCTTTCCTCTTTCCCCATGTACAATTCGCTGACCAGGTCGCGATGATTCTCCAGCACGCGATTTCGGCGAACCTTCATGGTGGGCGTCAGTTCGCCGGTTTCGATGGAGAAGTCACGTTCGAGGATGCGAAACTTGCGGATCTGCTCGAACGGCGCGAGCTTGCGGTTTACGCGCGCCACGGCCTTCTTCACTTCAGCCTCCGCGGACGGTAGCCACTTCGGCGGCGTTGACGGTCACCAGAGCCGTGACGTAAGGCAAGCGATCGCCGATCAGCACCACCTGATTGATGACGGGCTCGCTCTTGAACAGCATCTCGATGCGCGCGGGATAAATCTTCTTGCCGTTGGATGAAACGATCAGCTCTTTCTTGCGGCCGGTGATGTACACGTATCCGTCGGAATCGATTTCAGCGATGTCGCCGGTATAGCAGCCAGCCATCGCGCAGCACCGCATGCGGTTGCCTCGGGATCGTTGTAATAGCCGGAGAACAGAGCCGGACTCTTGACCAGCAGTTCGCCGTCCTCGGCCAAACGCAGCTCCACGCCGGGCAGCTTCACGCCGATGCTTCCGGACTTCGGACGATCGAGCGGATTCAAACAGACCACGCCGCCTTCGGTGAGCCCGTAGCCTTCGATGAGCGGCATGCCGATGGCCGCGTAGAATCGCGCCAAGTCCTTGCCGAGCGGCGCCGCGCCCGAGGCGGCGATTCGAATACGGCCGCCGAGACGCTCGCGGATCTTCGAGAACACCAGGCGGTCGGCGATCTTCAGCAACGCTAGCATCGTTTTCGGAACCGGCTTGCCCTCCTCGCGCAGCCGGCTCACTTCGGCGCCCAATCCGACGGCGCCGTGAAACATTTTTCTTGACGGCCGCGCTTTTCTTCTTGATCTCCGCGTTGATGCTGGCGAAAACGCGCTCCCAGACGCGCGGCGGCGCCAGAAGAAACGTGGGACGGATGGATTTCATCTCGTGCGGCAGCTTGGCGAGACTTTCCGAGAACCAGACCGGAATGCCCATGCGGATGGGCAGAAACTCGATCACCACGCGTTGCGCGATGTGCGCCGATGGAAGAAAGGCGATGGTGCAATCGGCAGGCGTGAGCGGCAGCACCTGCGGTCCCATGTCGATGTTGCTGGTCAGCGCCGCGTGGCGTACCAGACCCATCTTCGGTTCGCCGGTGGCGCCGGAGGTGAGATAGAGAATCGCGGGATCTTCGGTGCGCACCTCCGCGCGAATCTTCTCGAACGCGTGCGGATCCTCCTCCAGCGCGGCGCGGCCTTTGGCCCGCAATTGCTCGAGCGTGAGGGCGCCTTCGGATTCGCCGGTCAGCAAGATCCAATGCAATCCGGCGAGTGCCTCGCCGCCGTCAGCCAGCAGCGCTTGCATGCTCTTGGGATCTTCGATGAAAACCGCTTTGGCGTGGCTGGCCCGCACGTTTTTCACCTGATCGGGAAGAGGATATGTGGTGTAGAGGGCCGCGGCGATGGAGCCATTCGCGAGTATGCCGAGGTCGGCGAGATAAAATTCGGCGCGCGTCTCCGAATGCAGCGCCACGGTGTCGCCCTTTCCGATGCCCAACTGCCGCAGACCGCAAGCAATTTCCTCGGCTGCGCGCTTGTACTCGAGCCAAGTATACGTCTGATAATTGCCCTTGCCAGTGGGCTGATGCAGCGCCGGCGCATTGCCAAAACTCTTGAGCGGCTTCTTCCAGGACCGCGTACATGGTGCGAACGCCCATTCGCCTATTGTAGACGTGCTACGGTGTGGATTGTGTTAGAGGTTTAGAGCTGTGGACACTTGGGCTCGAGAGCTGGAAGTTGCGATGGAAGCCGCGAAGAAGGCGGCCGAGCTGGCGCTGCGCTATCAGCCGAACATCGTCGCCGAAACCAAGCCCGACAAGTCTCCGGTGACGCAGGCGGATCGCGAATGCGAGCGAATGATCGCGCGCATTCTGAGCGAGGCATTTCCCGATGACGGCATTCTGGGCGAAGAGGGAGCGCGGGCGGAGAGCCGCAGCGGGCGGCGCTGGATCATCGATCCGATCGATGGAACGCGCGATTACGTGCGCGGCAATCCGCTGTGGGCCAATTTAATCGCACTCGAGGCGGATGGCGATGTGGTGGCCGGCGTGGTGAATCTTGCCGGTGCTCGGGAAGCTCTACACGGCCAGCCGCGGCGGCGGCGCGTTTCGCGATGGCGCGCGCATTCATGCATCCGCGAAAACATCGGTTGATGAATCCGTTCTTTGTTTGAACGGATACGACAAGATCGGCGAAGACGCCGTTTCGGGACCGCTTGCTCGATTGGATGGCGCGCTTTTGGGCAGTACGCGGGCTGGGCGGCGCGGCGGACGCGATGATGGTGGCATCCGGCCAGGCAGAAGTTTGGATAGAGCCCAGTGCGTCGCCCTGGGATTTCGCGCCGCTCAAAATTATCCTCGAGGAGGCTGGCGCGCGCTATCTGAATATCGATGGCGGCTCAACAATTTATGCCGGTAATGGGATCGGTTGCGCGCCGGGGCTGGAAGAAGAAGTCCGGCGCTTTCTCCATACGTAAGTATTTTCGTAATCGAAACTTAATGGATTCCTGCGAGAGTTCCATCTCCAAAGTGCGTTTACAGGTTTAGGAGAGCAACTATGAAGCGCATGTTTCGAACACTTGCCGTCACAGGAATGTTGATTAACGCCACCTGTTTAGTCCAGGCGCAGGAGATTCACCAGCGCAAAGAAAACCAGCAGGATCGGATTGGCAGCGGCGTAAAGACCGGATCGCTTACGCCGAACGAAACCGCCAATCTGGAACGCAAGGAATCGGCGTTGAATCGAGAGACGCGCCGGGATCGCAGGCAAAACGGCGGCAATTTGACGAACAACGAGAAGAAGCAAATCAATCACCAGCAGAATCGGCTAAGCCGCAATATTTATCGCGACAAGCACAACGTGGCGCATCAGTAAGAGTCAGAGTTAGAGGAGAGCTGGCGCGCACTCACCGGAGAAACAGGCTGAGGCGCGCCATGGCTTCTTCGAGAATCGGGCGGTCAGCGGCGTAACAAATTCGCACGGATCCTTCGCCGCCGGCGCCGAATGCTACGCCCGGGGCCAATCCCACCTGCGTTTCCATCAACAGACGTTTGCAGAAATCGAACGAGTCGGCCGCGCCCGCGATCTTCGGAAACAAGTAGAACGCGCCGTCCGGTTTGGGAACTGTAATGCCGGGCATCTTCGCGAGCGCAGCTAAACAGAAGTCGCGATTCTCCCGCAATCGTACTAGCATTTCCGCGAGCGTGTTTTCTCCCCAGAGCAGCGCGGTTTCTCCGGCGCGTTGGGTAAAGCTGGGCGCGTGCGACACCACGAATTCGTTGAGCTGCGTAGCCCGCGCCGCCAGATCGCGCCGCGCAACCAGCCATCCCAGACGCCAACCGGTCATGCAATAAGCTTTCGAAAACGACTGCACGACGATCACGGCGTCGTCGCGAGTGGCGAGCTTTAAGATGGTGGGCGCGGGTGTGGTTGGCTTCGGTCCCGTGTAATTCAAGCGCTCGTAGACTTCGTCGGCCATGAGCCACAATCGGTGGCGGCGAGCAAATTCCAATAGCTGACGCTGTTCATCCACCGTTGCGACCCAGCCCAACGGATTCGACGGCGACGTGTAGAGCAACATCTTCGTTCGCGGCGTGACCGCCGCCTCGAGCGCCGAAAAGTCGATTTCGTACCGATCGCCCACCAGAGGCTGCGCGATCTCGATGGGCACTCGCATTGGCCATCGCAATGTTGGCTGCGCCGTTGGGCCACGCGGGCGTCAGCACCAACGCTTCATCGCCCGGATCGAGCACGCAGCGAATCGCCAGATGCAATGCCTGGACGCCGGATGCCGTGACGACGAACTCGGAGGCCGCGATCCAGTTCCACAGCGTGCAACTCCTGATAGTAACGGGCGAGAGCCTTGCGTAACGAAGGCAGTCCGGCGTTTTCCGTGTAGAATGTGAAGCCGTCGGCCATCGCCTTTTGCGCGGCGCGTTTGATGAATTCAGGCGTGGGCAGGTTCGATTCGCCGAAGTAAAGCTTCAGCACGCCGTCCATGGACATGGCGATCTCGGCCAGTTCACGAATGCGGGAATGCGGAACCGCCAGCGCGGAGGCGGCAACAGAGGGGCCGGCAATGGCCGGTGTCGATTTGGTTTGCGGGCTAGACACCCTCGAAAATCGCCGATGTAGGAATGCTGAAGCCAGGGAGGACGGCGGGATCGACGAGAGATTGGTCCTGCTCAAACCGCGTCGCTCCGCCATTCACATCAAAAACGCGCACGACCCGCTTGTTGGGGTAGGCCACCCAAACAGATTTGCTTCCGTGCGACAGATAGAGCTCGATCTTATCCTCGAGACGCGCGGCGGATTCCGAGGAGACTACTTCAATCGCCAATTCGGGAGCTCGCTGAATAAATCCGGTTGCGCCGGGAGCAATGCGTCCGGGAAACAACACGCTGAGATCGGGCATCAGAGCGCTCAGTTCGTCAATCCGGTACATCGTTTCGACAAACAATTCTGCCGTGGAGTTCTGTGCCAGCCAAAGCACCAGAATCTTAGTGAGGTTCTTCTTTACAACCTCGTGCGGAGCGTGACCAGATGCCATGCTGATAACCTCGCCATGGATGAGCTCCATGAGCTGGCCCTCAGACTCAGGCCATTCCATGAACTCTTGGACGGTTACCAGCGTCGTGGTTGCACCCATGTATTGATTGTACCTTCGGCTGTGCCGCCTAGCGCCGGATGCGCGCGGCGACCAATTCTTCGATCTGCACCAGATCCGTGGGGTAATTGCCCGTGTAGCAGGCGTAGCAGTATTCGCCTTTCATGTCGGAAACAGCCTTCCGCAGAGACTCGAGCGAAAGATAGGCCAGCGAATCGGCTTCGACAAACTGGCGTATCCCTTCGATGGATTGATTGGCGGCGATCAGTTCGCTCTCGCACGGCGTATCCACGCCGTAGAAGCACGGAGAAATGGTGGGAGGGCATGAAATGCGCAGATGCACTTCACGCGCGCCGGCGTTTCGCACCATGCGCACGATCTTACGGCTGGTTGTTCCGCGCACGATGGAATCGTCGACTAAAATGACGCGCTTGCCTTCCAACTGGTGGCGCACGGGATTGAGCTTCAGCTTCACGCCGAAATCACGAATAGCTTGCGAAGGCTCAATGAAGGTGCGTCCCACGTAGTGATTGCGGATCAGAGCCTGCCGGAAAGGGATATTAGATTCGGACGCAAATCCGATGGCGGCCGCGACGCCTGAATCCGGCACGGGAACCACTACGTCCGCGGGCACGGCCGATTCGCGCGCCAGCAATCGCCCCAAATTCTCACGAGACTGCCCCACCGAGCGGCCGAAGACAATGGAATCGGGCCGCGAAAAATACACGTGCTCGAAGACGCAATGCGCTTGCGGGGCAGCGGGAGCCCAGCGCTCGCGCGTCAAACCTTCCGGACCCACGCACACCATCTCGCCCGGCTCCACGTCGTTCACATAGTCGGCGTTGATCAAATCGAATGCGCAGGTTTCCGACGCGAAAACGTAGGCCGTGCCGCCTTCCGGCGCGGGCATGCGTCCAAACGCCAGCGGACGGAAGCCGTGCCGATCGCGCGCCACGATCACTCGGTCCTTGGCCAGGAACACCAGCGAAAACGCACCTTCCAGTTGCAGCAGGGCTTCCCGCAACGCGCCCGCGAGCGTACGTTCGCGCGATCGCGCCACCAGGTGCAGGATGACTTCGGTATCGCTGGTGGCTTGAAAGATGGAGCCTTCGCGCTCCAGGTCGCGCTTCAGCTCGCCGGCGTTGGTGATGTTGCCGTTGTGCGCCACCGCGATCTGTCCCTTGTTGCACGCCACCAGGAACGGCTGCGCGTTCAGCAAGACCGTGTCGCCGGCGGTGGAATAGCGCGTATGGCCGATCGCCATGTCGCCCGGCAGGCTCGCGATCTGCTCCGGCGTGAAAATGTCGGCCACGTGCCCCATGGATTTGGAGCAGCGGATCTCGCGATGATCGCTGGTCGCGATGCCGGCGCTCTCCTGGCCGCGATGTTGCAGCGCGTAGAGACCAAGGTAGGCTAAGTTCGCGGCTTCGGGATGGCCGTGAATGGCGAAAACGCCACACTCCTCGCGGAGTTTGTCATTTGAATGCCCGCGGCGCAGTGGTGGATCCGCTACTGCTGGTGCAGCAGGCGTTCGAGTGAAGTTTCCCAAGGTTGCCTCAACTCCGTCAGGTCGCAATCCAGCAAAGTTTCCGAACCGCAATCGATTCGTAACCGCTCCTTCATCGTAACACCGATACGCGAGCGCTTCAACCGAATTTTTCCGCGCGATTTCCACAACATTTTCCGGCTGAGACGTTGCCACTACAATTCGCGATGGGCCTTCGTGAAACAGCAGGAATTCGGGGCGCATACTCGTCGGAACTTCGACGCGCGCGCCAATTCCCGCGGGCCCAAAAGAGCTTTCACACAACGCAATCGCCAGACCGCCGTCGCTGAAATCGTGCGCCGCGTCGGCCAACTTGGCCGAAATAATCTCGCGGATGGCTTGCTGGACGCGCTTCTCATAAGCCATATCCAGACTAGGAGGCAGTCCCCAGAGCGTATCGAGAATCACCTTAGCGTATTGGGTTCCGCCGAAGTGCGCTTCGTCGCAGCTTCCGAAACCGCCCAGCAGAATCAGATCGAGCCCGGCCTCGGGAAAGTGAATCGGCGTTGGCTGCGCGGTCTTCATCAGGCCGACGATCCCCATCACCGGCGTCGGAAAAATCGCTTCGCCCAGCGTCTCGTTGTATAGGCTGACATTGCCGCCCGTGATCGGCGTCTCAAAAAACTCGCACGCTTCCGCCATGCCTTCGATCGACTCCACCAGTTGCGCCATGATCTCCGGCCGCTCGGGATTGCCGAAATTCAAATTGTTCGTGGCGGCCACGGGAAGCGCGCCAGCGGTGGAAACATTGCGGCAGCATTCGGCGACCATCAGCTTGGTGCCTTCGCGCGGATCGAGCGCGCAATAGCGGCCGTTGCCGTCGAGCGACATCGCGATGGATGTTCCGGTCTCCTTCACGCGCACGATGGCGGCGTCGGCGGTGGGTCCGGCCAGGGTGCTGCTGCGCACCAGGTAATCGTACTGCTCCCAGATCCAGCGCTTGGAGCAAAGATCGCCCGAACTGAGCAGCGCGATGAGATCGGCTCGAATGGCCGCGGGCGTCGAACGATCCGGAATCGGCGGCGCTTCGAGCGGCGCCAGCCGCGGCGGTTTGGTATGCGGCCGATCGTAGAGGGGAGCTTCGTCGGCAAGCGCGCGATTCGGAATCTCCGCCACCACCTCGCCGTGATCCTTCACGCGCAGGATGCCGTCGCCGGTTACCATGCCCCACCGTCACCGCGTCCAATCCCCACTTGTGGAAGACGGCGAAAACCTCGGCCTCGCGGCCTTTGTCGGCCACCAGCAGCATGCGCTCCTGCGATTCGGACAGCATGATCTCGTACGGCGTCATGCCGGTCTCGCGCTGCGGCACGTATTGCAGATCGATCTCGATGCCAGTTTCCGCGCGGCTGCCCATTTCGCAGGTGGAGCAAGTGAGCCCGGCGGCGCCCATGTCCTGAATGCCGACGATCGCGCCGGTCTGCATCGCTTCCAGGCAGGCTTCGAGCAGGAGCTTTTCGAGAAACGGATCGCCCACCTGCACGTTCGGACGTTTCTGTTTGGACTCCTCGGTGAACTCGGCCGACGCCATCGACGCGCCGTGAATGCCATCGCGCCCGGTCTTCGCGCCGACGTAAATCACCGGATTGCCGACGCCGGTGGCCTTGCCGTAAAAGACTTCATCCTTGCGGAACACGCCCAGCGCGAAGGCGTTCACCAGCGGATTGCCGTTGTAGCAATCCTCGAAAACGCACTCGCCACCCACCGTCGGGACGCCGAAGCAATTTCCGTAGTGCGCGATACCCGAGACGACGCCTTCAAGAATGCGGCGATTGCGGGGGATATCGAGCGGACCGAAGCGGATCGCATCCATCACGGCGATAGGCCGCGCGCCCATGGTGAAAATATCGCGCAGGATGCCGCCTACGCCGGTAGCCGCGCCCTGGAACGGCTCAATAAAGCTGGGATGATTGTGCGATTCGATTTTGAACGCGATCGCGTAGCCATCGCCGATGTCGATGATGCCCGCGTTCTCGCCCGGCCCTTGCAGCACCAGCTTGCTGCGCGTCGGCAGCTTCTTCAAATGAATACGCGAGCTTTTGTACGAGCAATGCTCGCTCCACATCACGCTGAAGATGCCGAGTTCGGTATAGGTAGGCTCGCGCCCGAGCAGCGAGACGATCTTTTCGTACTCCGGCTCGGTGAGCTGGTGAGCTTCGATGGTCTGCGGAGTAATGACTTGTGGCGTCATTCGCTAATGGGCCGCGACTAATGCCGCGACCATGGATTGAAAGATTACAAGGCCGTCGCTCGATCCCATCAGCGGCTCGGTGGCGTCTTCGGGATGCGGCATCAACCCCATCACGTTGCGGCCTTCATTCAAAATGCCCGCGATATCGCGCATGGAGCCGTTGGGATTTTCAAGATACCGCAGCGTCACGCGGTCTTCGGCTTCCAGTTGATCGAGCGTGCGCTCATCCGCGATATAGCAGCCCTCGCCGTGCGCCACCGGAACCATCAGACGCTGGCCCTTGGTGGCTTCCGAAGTAAATGGAGAGTTAGTAGTTTCAACCTGCAACGGCACGTATTTGCAGACGAACTTCAATCCGCGATTGCGCACCAGCGCGCCAGGCAGCAGCCCGCTTTCCACCAGAATTTGAAACCCGTTGCAGATGCCGAGGACCAGCCCGCCGTCGGCGGCGAACTTACGGATGCTTTGCATCACCGGCGAGAACTTCGCAATGGCTCCGCACCGCAGATAATCGCCGTAGGAAAAACCGCCGGGAAGGATCACCGCATCCACGTTGCCCAGGCTCGTGGCATCGTGCCAGATGATTTCGCAATCTTGCCCGAGAATTTTCGAGACGGCGTACCAAGCGTCGTGATCGCGATTGCTGCCGGGAAACACGACGACACCAAACTTCATCGGGATGACTTCATTATAACCGATTCACTCGCCGGTAACAGGCTCGTACGCTTCATCCGGCTTAGGCCGAAGATTCGGATTGCGCATCAAAATCCGAGCGCAGGTGTTCCAGCGCAGGATCGCGTCGTCGTTGCCCGGCAGCCGCAGCTCGATGGCTTTCTCATAGCAGCGCATGGCCTGAATGAAGCCGTCAAACGCGCTGAAGGACGCAGTGGGCGCGCCCTTCCGGATCTGTGCGTGAGCGGAGCGCTCCCAGATGATCCCGGCGTAATAGTGCTGATCGTATTCGCTCTTCAGGCGCGGCAACAGCTCGCGGGCCGTGGCCATGGCCGTTCCGTAGCCGAACTGATCGGTTCGCGCCAGCAGCAACGTCACTAGCGCTCGCTGGTTCTCCGGCTCGGCTTCGAGCACGTCCAGACAAATGCTCTCGGCGAGCGACGGTTCGTTTAACAGCCGGTAGCGCGCGGCTTTTTCCAAAGCTTCGGAAACTCCGGCGCTCGAAATCGGCTTCAGTTCAAACTGCGGAATCGCTCGATCACGATGATGTGGGCCAGCCATTTCGACTGAAAGTGTATCGCAAGCGGCGGCTCAGCGGTGAGAGGTGTCGCTAATCGGCGCGCAGCACAATCGCAATATCCAAGCCAGCCGCAGCGGTGAAGGCCCGGAAATCGCGGTCGCGGGTCAATAGCGGAATCCCACGATCGATGCAGGTCTGGGCGATCAGGGCATCGCCCAGACGAGCCTTGCGGCGCTGAGTCAACACCTTTGCTCGTAGTGCGCCGGCGCGTTCCCAGTAGCCGGGCTTAATCTCAATGAGTGGCACTTCCAAAAGCGTTTCTGCCACGGTGGAGGGGAGCTTGGGATCGCTCAATATTTCGGTGAGGACCGCGGGCGCCATAAGAACCTGCTGGTCCTCTAGCGCCTTATCCAGTAATTGTAAGTCTTCGCCGCTGTCTCCCTGCAGGAAGGCGATCCAGGTGCTGGTGTCAGCGGCGATCAACGGTCGTCCTTGAGCTCATCTAGAGTAAGCGAGAAGCGAACCTTGCCCCGCAGTTCGCGAAGCCGGGCATAGGCTTGCGACGCCGCAACTAACTGCAGGCCGGTGCGAACGGTTTGGGTTACACCCAAACCTGTAGCTTCCTGGGCTTTCTCTAGAAGCTTTTCCGGAATTTCAATGGTGATCTTTCGTGCTGGTCCCATGGCATTTTCAGGATACCATACCGGATACCAGCATTGAGTATGGTATTGCCCTACTTCGCCCCGAACGCCCGGAACAGCTTGGCCAACGGATCGAAATAACGGTCCACCACGCGCTCCTTCAAAGGAATGATCGCGTTATCGGTGATGGTGATGCTTCTCCGGACAAACCTTGGTGCAGCACTTGGTGATGTTGCAGTAGCCGATGCCCTGCTGCTTGCGCAGGTCCGGCAGCCGGTCTTCGGTATCGATCGGATTCATCTCCAGCTGCGCCGTATAAATCAAGAAGCGCGGCCCGATGAACTGGTCGAGCAGGTGATGATCGCGCAGCACGTGGCAAACGTCCTGGCACAGGAAGCACTCGATGCACTTGCGGAACTCCTGCGGGCGGTCGACATCGGCCTGCTGCATGCGCCAGGTTCCGTCCGGCGCGTCCGGCTTGCGCGGCTTTAACTTCTTGATGCCCATCTTGACCTCGAAATTCCAGGAGACGTCGGTGACCAGATCCTTGATCAGCGGAAAAGTCTTCATGGGCTGGATGGTCACCGGCTGGTCGAGCGGCAGCGTGTTCAGGCGCGTCATGCACATCAGCTTCGGCATGCCGTTGATTTCGGCCGAGCAGGAGCCGCACTTGCCGGCCTTGCAGTTCCAGCGCACCGCCAGATCGTTGGCGTGTTCGGCCTGGATGTGATGCACGGCATCCAGCACCACCATGCCTTCGGAGATTTCGGTGCTGTAATCGCGGAACTGGCCGCCCGACGCGTCGCCCCGCCAGATTCGAAAAGTTGCGTTAGCCATTGTGTTTCACTTCATCTCGTCACTTTACTTCATCTCCTCGATGATCTGTTTCTGCTCGTCGGTCATCGGCGGCAGCGTCTCGCGGTCGATCTTCATCGCCCCGTCCGCCGCCTTGTTGATCACGAAATTGAAGGTGCCGTATGCCGGATCCTTCTCGGGATAGTCGTCGCGGAAATGCGCGCCGCGGCTTTCTTTCCGCTGCAGGGCCGAGCAGCGCGATGGCTTCGGAAACGGTGAGCAGATTGTTCAGATCGAGCGCGGTGTGCCAGCCGGGATTGTATTCGCGATTGCCGCCGACGCCTACTTTCCCCGCGCGGTCCTTCAGCTTGGCAATCCCTTCCAGCGCGCGCTCCAGCTCATCCTCGCGGCGTACGATGCCCACCAGGTTCTGCATCAAGTCCTGCAGATCGTGCTGCACCTGATACGGACTTTCGCCCTTGCCGCTCGAAGGCCTCGAGCGATTGCCGCGCCACTTCATCCACCTGCGCGTTATCAACGCTGCCCGCCGTGTGATCCTTCGCGAACTTCGCCGCATACTCGCCCGCGCGCTTGCCGAAGACCACCAGATCGGATAGCGAATTGCCGCCCAAGCGATTCGCGCCATGCAATCCCGCGCCGCACTCGCCGGCGGCGAACAGGCCCTCCACGTCCGACATCTGCGTATCGGGATCCACGCGAATCCCGCCCATCATATAGTGCGTGGTGGGGCCGATCTCCATCGGGTCCTTGGTGATATCGATGTCGCCAAGCTGCTTGAACTGGTGGTACATGCTGGGCAGCTTCTTCTTGATATGCTCGGCCGCGTTCGGAAGCTTTTCTTTGATCCAGGCGATATCGAGAAAGACGCCGCCGTGCGGGCTGCCGCGCCCTTCGCGCACTTCACGCACGATGCAGCGCGCCACGTGATCGCGCGTCAGCAACTCCGGCGGACGCCGCGCGTTCTTGTCGCCTTGCGTGTAGCGCCAGCCTTCTTCCGGAGTGTCGGCGGTCTGATTCTTGTAGAGCGGCGGAATATCGTCGAACATGAAGCGCTTGCCCTGGTTGTTCAGCAGAATCCCGCCTTCGCCGCGCACGCCTTCGGTCACCAGGATGCCGCGCACGCTGGGCGGCCAGACCATGCCGGTGGGATGGAACTGCACGAACTCCATGCCGAGCAGCGTCGCGCCGGCGTGATAGGCCAGCGAATGGCCGTCGCCGGTGTATTCCCAACTGTTGCTCGTGATCTTGTAGGCGCGGCCGATGCCGCCGGTCGCCAGCACCACGGCTTTGGCGTGAAACAGCTTGTAGCGGCCGCGTTCGCGATCGTAGCCGAATGCCCCCACCACGCGGCCGGCGTTCACCAGCAGCGTGATGACGGTGCATTCCATGTGAAAATCGATGCCCTGGTGGATGCCGTGATCCTGCAGCGTGCGGATCATCTCCAGGCCGGTGCGGTCGCCCACGTGCGCCAGGCGCGGATAACGGTGCCCGCCGAAATTGCGCTGCAGAATCTTGCCGTCTTTGGTGCGGTCGAACAGCGCGCCCCAGGCTTCCAGCTCGCGCACGCGCGTCGGGCGCTTCTTTGGCGTGCAAGCTCGGCCATGCGCGGATAGTTCAGATATTGGCCGCCGCGCATGGTGTCGGAGAAATGCACGCGCCAGTTATCGCGATCGTCCACGTTGCCCATGGAGGCCGCCATGCCGCCTTCGGCCATCACGGTGTGCGCTTTGCCGAGCAGCGATTTGCGTCACCACGCCGACCTTGACGCCCGCCGGCCGACGCCTCGATAGCCGCGCGCAGTCCCGCGCCGCCCGCGCCGATCACCAACACGTCATGTTCGAACGTTTGATATTCCGCGCCATCAGAAGATTCTCCAATCCGTCCAGATGCCCATGGAGCACATCCTGATGTACAGATCGGAGAAGGCGACCCAGAACAGGCTCAGCCACGCAAACAGCATGTGGCGGCGATTCAGGCAGCTCACGCAATCGTACATTTTCTTGCGGATCGGCCGGCGTGAGAGCACATCGAACATTCCGCCGGTCAGATGGCGGAGCGAATGGCAGCCGAATGGTGTAGCTGCCAAGCAGGACGAGATTGATCAGCAGCACCAGCGTCCCGACGCCGATGCCGAATTTGCCGTTGAACCACGAGCGCCTTCCAAACGTCGTGCGCCAGAAACACCAGAAACAGCAGCGCGACGTAGAGGAAGTAGCGATGGATGTTTTGAATGATCAGCGGGAAGTAGCGTTCGCCCAGATACTTCTTGCGCGGCTCGCCCACGGTGCAATTGGGCGGATCGGCCCAGAACGCTTTGTAGTACGCGCCGCGATAGTAATAGCAAGTGATGCGGAAGCCGCCCGGGAAGATCAGGATCAGCATCGCGACCGTGACGAAGCTCGGGAAACAAGCGGGCATCGCTCCGAACCAGGAATCCTCGCCCGGGTGGCCGAAAATCAGCGGCGAATACATGGGCGAAAGGTACGGACCGTAGGTGTAATGATTGCCCTGGAAGGCCGCCCAATTGGCGTAGACCAGAAAGGCGCCCAATCCGAGAAAAGTAAGGAGCGGATAAACCCACCAGGCGTCGCGGCGGGCCGTCTTGCCAAAACCGCCACGCTCTAGGGGAACGTCGATAGAGGACATGTGGAATCGTCAGGCTACCGAAATAGAAGCCGCGAAGTCAAGCGCATGCAAGGGTATGCAAGGGTATAGGATGGTTAGACCAGCCGCAAAAAAGCGTGTGAACCGGCAGGATGACGAGTGCATTGTCGAATTTCGGTGTGCAGCATCCGGCGTGGGGAGGGATCGTGATTTCGCTCGCGTGGTTTCTCGCGGGTCAGCAATCTTTCTCAAATAAAATTCACGACGGGGCTATAGCGGGCCGGGTGCGCTGTCGTCGGGGCCATCCATCCGACGCATTCTTGCCGCGCATGAGCGGAAACAATTAAGAGGCAGGCAGCCTGGCGAAAAAGAAGCCAAAGAAGTTCGATGTACCAACGGAAATCCGCCGCTTGGCGCGCGAACGCGTCGGCACGGTGCCATCGCCCAAGCTCATTGTGCCGAAGAAGCAGCGCAAGAAGCCCAAGCATAAGCGTCCGCCCGGCGAAGAAACCGAAGAATCCGCGGGCTAAGTTCAACTCCCCTGCCCGCCCTGAACCATCGCCTGCACCACCTTAATTACCAACGGCAGCACCCAGGCCGGCGTGATGGCAAAGAACGCTTTGCCCTTGGTTGATTTGCCCAGATAGGCCAGGCCGATGGTGAGCACGACCAGATACCAGATCTCAAAGATCGAGAAGAAATTCACAAACCCGAGCAACGCGCCGTGAATATTCTGAAGAAAGATGTCGAGCCCGAACGGCGGCGTGAGTTGGTCCTGCGAAGTGATTTCGTCGCCTTTGGTGTGAAGTACCACGTAGGTGGCGATCTGTTGCAGCGCGGGAATCAACGAACAGGCCGCCATCAGCGAGAAAACATCGCGGAATTTGGTTCTAAGGCCGGCCATGGATGCCATGGCGCTTACCAGCCACGCAAATAGCAGCACGAAGAGGACCACGATCACCGGTGTAGCCACGGGAAGAAACTGGTAGATCATGTGGGCAATGTTCCTGGCCCGCTCGGCCTGCTCCAACGGCATATTTTGCTGGCTGATCTGCTGGCTAATCCTCAAATCGATCAGACTCATCGTATAGGGCAGCATGAGGTAACCCGCGACCAGATAAATGATGATCAAGGTGATCATTGGCCAAAGCCACGAAAGCGGCGCCGGAACCCGTTTGGCCGTCGCCTTGGGGTCCACAAAGACATTCAGCATTCCAACAACGCCGTCGCCGACGCTTAACTTCTGTTCTTCCACCATGTTGACCTCCCGTTACGGCTTGAGTTTCAGTAGATTATACCGTTGTTGTATGCTGTGAGTTCCCGAAGAACGCCAATGAGGAAAGGAAAAATGCAGACTTTTCCTGTGAAGTTGGACACGCCGTATCGCCAGGTCCCGCAGATGGGGCGGCCGGTTCCTTCGGTACCGGCACAAAACCAGAAGCCCGCGCAGCAGTAAGCCATTGTCGTTATACCCAGATCCGGAGCAGGATTCAGGCCCCAGAAGAAGACGAAAGTTCTACTTAGCACTGGCCTGCTACGCCGCCATCGCTGTCCTGGCAACGCTGACGCTGGACGGAAAATTTCGCTGGGTGGTCTGGATCTTCTTAGGCGGGCTCGCGGCAAAGACGTACATCAATACATTAAGAGAACCGTAGCAAAAAAAGATCCCTAGCCATCCCCCAAGAACAGTACTGAAGATAACCGGAAGGCCGCCGATATGAGGTGCAGAGGCTGGAGTTCGCTTTCGTTTCATTTTGGAACGTGCGTACCGTTTCGGCATTAGCGGATCGCTGGTACGTTCCAGAACGAAATTGAAACGAACGATTGGGCCCTTAGTACCCGCGATTCATCCTGCTCGGGTGGACCGTCCTAGTAGGATCGCATGTCTATTGAGTCTCGGGACTTAGACAGTACGGGAGTACAGACGACTCCTTTACGGAATCGCTGCATTTTCCCCTTAGTCCCTCTATGGCGACAGGCTTGCACCTAGAGGAGCATCAGCCATGACCACCCAGACTCAAAAAACTAAGGCAAAAGGGACCCGTGATGAAGATCAAGACGACTCATTGATCAAGACGACCCCTGTAATCAAAACCACGTCTGTGACCAAGACCGCGCCGGTGCAGAAAGCCAAGTCACGCTCAGATGCAGCCAGGCGGCCAAAATCGCGCGCCGCGACCGCATCGTGCTGGAACACCTGCCGCTGGTGAAAGCCATCGCCGTCCGGGTGCATGAAAACCTGCCGGTGCACGTGGATCTGGACGACCTGGTGCACGCCGGAGTGCTGGGCCTGTTCGATGCCGCCAGCAAATTCAATCCCGAGAAACAGGTGGCCTTTTCCAGCTACGCCAAGCACCGCATCAAGGGCGCGATTCTCGACAGCCTGCGCCAGCTCGACTGGGCTTCGCGCGACCTGCGCCGCCGCCACAAGCAAGTGGAAGCCGCCACGCGCGAGCTCGCCGCCACGCTGCAGCGCACCCCCACCGAAGCGGAAGATCGCCGCAGAAGCTGGGCGTCGATGTCGAGCGCTGGCGCCAGATGATGGTGGACCTGCGCAGCGTCGGCCTGATCTCGGCCTCCACGCGCACCGCCGAGCACGACGACCTGCCCGCTCCCGATTTTCCCAGCAAGCCCGAAACTCAGCCCGACAACATGTGCTCGCGCGAGCAGATGCGCTCGGTGCTGGGCGTCGCCATGAAGACCCTGCCGGAGCGCTACCAGAAGGTAGTGTTCCTGTACTACACCAACGAAATGACGATGAAGGAAATCGGCGGCATTCTGGGCATCAACGAAAGCCGCGTCTCGCAGATCCACAAATCGGCGCTCGAAAAAATGCAGGTGGTCCTGCAGGCCAACGGGATCGACTCCGTCCACGCGTTTTAAACCGCGTGCACTCTGTCAACGCCGCTTTCGCCTTGATCCGGATCGGCGTGCCTTCAAATCCGAATCGCTTCCGCAGCTGATTGATCAAGAACCGCTCGCTCGAAAAGTGCAGGTCTCTTCGCCTTATCGGTGAACACCACGAACGTCGGCGGCCGCACCGACGCCTGCGTCATGTAGTAAATCTTCATGTCGCGATCGAACTCCAGCATCTCCATGAAGCGGTTCAGTTCGCCGGTAGTCACGCGCTTGGAAGCCGATTCGTACGCCTCGCTGATCATCCCGAACAGCCGCTCCACGCCCGCACCGGTCTTGGCCGAAACGAACGCAATCGGCGCATACGCCAGAAACTTCAGCTCGTCGCGGATCTCCTCGGTGAACTTGCGCTTGCCCTTATCCCCTGCCGCGTCCCATTTGTTCACGCACAGAATCACCGCGCGGCCCTCCTCGTGCGCGTAGCCGGCGATGGTGGCGTCCAGCGCCGGCCACCTTCTCGGTGGCATCCAGCACCAGCACGACGACGTTCGCCATGCGGATATGCCGGCGCGCCATCACCACGCTCAGCTTCTCGGCCATCAGCTTGGTTTTGCCTTTGCGCCGGATGCCCGCCGTATCGACGAAAACGTACTCCACGCCGTCATGCACCAGGCTCTGATCCACCGCATCGCGCGTGGTGCCCGCCACCGGCGACACAATCGACCGCTCCTCGCCCACCAGCGCATTCAGCAGCGTGGATTTTCCCACGTTCGGCCGGCCGATGATCGCGACCTTGATGGGCCGCGTCTCAGGCTCCGGCTCCTCGCCACCTTCGTCGCACTGGAAATCCCTCGTGACATGATCGAGCAGTTCATCGAACCCGATCCGATGCTCGGACGAGATCGGAAACAGATCCTTGAAACCGAGCGCATGAAACTCGTGCGCCAGCTCCTCGCGCGCCGTGGCGTCGATCTTGTTCACCGCCAGCGTCACCGGCTTGCCGAGCTTCCGCAGCATCTTCGCCAGGTCGCGATCGGTGCCCGTGATCTCGGTCCGCCCATCGATCAGAAAGATGATCTGCGCCGCCTGATCCAACGCCACGCGCGCCTGCTTCAGAATCTCGGTCGGGATCATCTCGGCGTCGTTGGGGATGATGCCGCCGGTATCGATCAGCTCGAACCGGCCGCCCCAGATACGACGCCTCGCCCTGGATGCGGTCCCGCGTGATGCCCGGCTCATCGCCGACGATGGACCGCCGCTGGCCGATGATCGCGTTGAAAAGCGTGGACTTACCGACGTTCGGGCGGCCCACGATCACCACCACCGGAGCAGTTGGTCGAATTCGCGTCGTCATATAGTCGCGACATGCGCGCGACGCGTAGCGCTGCGACCATGTAGGATTCGTCTCCAGATGCAACCTGAAGTCCTGAGTCACCCTACCGATCATAGCGAAGCGCAGCAGCATAATCGCCTCACGCGCAATATCGCCATCATTGCGCACGTCGATCACGGCAAAACCACGCTGGTGGACGCCATGCTGACGCAGAGCGGCCTTTTCCGCGCAAACGAGCAAGTCGTCGAGCGCATGATGGATTCCAACGAGCTGGAGCGCGAGCGCGGCATCACCATTCTGGCCAAAACCACCGGCGTGCGCTATCACGGCATCAAGATCAACATTGTCGACACGCCCGGCCACAGCGATTTCGGCGGCGAAGTGGAGCGCGCGCTGAAGATCGTCGACGGCGTCATGCTGCTGGTGGACGCGAGCGAAGGCCCGCTGCCGCAGACCCGCTACGTGCTGATGAAGGCGCTCGAGGCCAAGCTCCCGCCGATTGTGGTGATCAACAAGATCGACCGGCCGGACGCCCGCATTCAGGAAGTGCTGAACGAGGTCTACGATCTGTTCATCGATCTGGACGCGGTGGAGGATCAGCTCGACTTCCCGGTGATCTACACCAACGCGAGAGCCGGGCATCGCCAAGCTATCCATGGATGACGAATCCACCGACCTGCGCCCGCTGTTCGAAACCATCCTGAAGCATATCCCGCAGCCGGCCGGCGATCCCGACGCATCACTGCAGCTCCTGGTGGCGAATCTCGACTACAGCGATTATCTCGGCCGCCTGGCGATCGGCCGCGTGTTTTCCGGCATGCTGCGCTACGGCGATGAAGTGGCGATCGCCAAGCTGGACGGCTCGCTGCAAAAGACGCGCATCACCAAGCTCTATTCGTTCGAAGGCTTGAAGCGCGTGGACGAGACCATCGGTTACCCGGGCGATATTCTGGCCATCGCGGGCGTCGAAGGCATCACCATCGGCGAGACCGTGACCAGCGTTGAAAATCCCAGACCCGCTGCCGCACATCCAGATCGACGAGCCGACCATCGCGATGACGTTCACCATCAATACGTCGCCGTTCTCGGGCCGCGAAGGGCAGTTCGTCACTTCGCGCAATCTGCGCGACCGGCTGGATAAAGAACTGCTGACCAACGTCTCCATCCGCGTGGAAGAAGCCGGCGGGCCCGACGCGTTCAAGGTGATGGGCCGCGGCGAGCTGCAACTCGCCATCCTCATCGAAATGATGCGGCGCGAAGGCTTTGAGCTGATGGTGGGCAAGCCCGAGATCCTGACCAAGACCATCGACGGCAAGGTGCATGAGCCGCTGGAACTGCTGGTGATCGATTGCCCGGAGGCCTATCATCGGCGTGGTGATCGAAAAGCTGGGCCAGCGCAAGGGCAAGATGATCAAGATGGTGAACCACGGCTCGGGCCGCGTGCGGCTGGAGTTTCACGTGCCATCGCGCGGGCTGATCGGCCTGCGCAGCGAAATGCTGACCGACACGCGCGGCACCGCCATCATGAACTCGCTGTTCCACAGCTACATCGAATGGCAGGGCGACATTCCGTCGCGGCCCACCGGATCGCTGGTGGCCGACCGTCCGGGCAAGACCACCGGCAACGCGATTTTCAATCTGCAGGAGCGCGGCGAGATTTTCGTCAGCCCGGGCACCGAGGTTTACGAAGGCATGATCGTGGGCGAAAACGCGCGCGACGCCGATCTTGAACGTCAACATCGTCAAGGAAAAGAAGCTGACCAACATGCGCGCGTCCACGGCCGATGAAGCCATCCGCCTGGTCCCGCCGCGCCTTCTGAACCTGGAGCAAGCCATCGAATT
Organism: Bryobacterales bacterium; assembly: GCA_963761265.1. Taxonomy (GTDB): domain Bacteria; phylum Acidobacteriota; class Terriglobia; order Bryobacterales; family Bryobacteraceae; genus Palsa-89. The sequence continues at coordinate 323,641 of CAVXGM010000010.1, read as the reverse complement.
CATCCGCGACGACGAGTTCGTGGAAGTGACGCCGCAATCCATCCGGCTGCGGAAGAAAATTCTGAAAGCAAATCAGCGGTAACGGACTATTGATAAGAAGGCCGATGAGTCGGCAGAGCCGCGAAAAGAAGGCCGCAGGCTCACGCTAGTGCAAATGGGAAGGAACTCCGCGACCGATTCGGCGTGTAGTTGTAGCGCACGCTTTAGCGTGCCGCGTTCACACTCGTGTGAACGCTTTCGGAGGATTACGCACTAACGTTGCAGTCCGCCCCACGGTCCCCACGCGATTCTGTGGCCGCTTCGCGTTTCATGCCACATCTTCCTGCCCATGGCTCGATTCATTCTCGTGGATAGCGCCGCACCTTCCAGAGCCAACGGTCCAGAGACCAGCTCCTCGAAACGCAGGGCATCTGCCTCGGTTCCCCCGAGCAGAGCTTCAACCGCCAGCCGCCGATCCTGTTCGGTCAAGTCTAAATGCCGCTTCAATTCGGCGAGAGACTCCTTGATCTCGCGGCCGATAATCTCGCACTCGTCACACGTAGTCACAGAGTCATCCCAGCTTGGCCTTCAGCAACTCATTCACGGCCGCCGGGTTCGCTTGACCTTTGCTCGCCTTCATCACCTGGCCAACCAGGTAGCCGATCACGCCGGTTTTGCCGGATTTGTACTGTTCCACTTGCTTGGGGCTCGCGGCGATCACTTCGTCGACGATCTTCTCTAACGCGCCGGTATCGCTGATCTGGCGCAAGCCTTCGCGATCGATGATCGCTGCCGCCGATTCGCCCGTCTCGAACATTTTGGCGAAAATATCCTTGGCCATCTTGCCGCTGATTTCGCCTTTCGTGATGAACGCCACCAGCTCGCCCATTTGCTCAGGTGAAACCGGCGATTCGGTAATCTCACGACCCTTCAGCGCACCCAGCAGATCGCCCGTCACCCAATTCGCGGCGATGCGCGGATCGCCCGCCGCCTTCGCGGCTTTTTCGAAATATTCGCTGATCTCGCGCGTGCTGGTTAAAACGTGCGCGTCATATTCACGCAATCCGTAGCTTTCGACGAACCGGTTGCGCTTCTCCGCCGGCAGTTCCGGCACCGTCTCGCGAATCTGCTCCAGCCAAGCCGCGCTCACGCGCAGCGGCACCAGATCCGGCTCCGGGAAATAGCGATAATCGTGCGCGTGCTCCTTGCTGCGCATGCCGACCGTCTCGCCAGTGGCGACGTTATAAAGCCGCGTCTCCTGCTCCACGCGCCCGCCGCCTTCGAGCAACTCCACCTGCCGCACGATCTCATAATCCAGCGCCATCTTCGCGAACCGGAACGAATTCAGGTTCTTCACTTCGGCCTTCGTTCCGAACTTCCTTCAGCGCCCTTCAGCCGCACCGAAACATTGGCATCGCAGCGCAGCTGGCCCTTTTCCATATCGCACTCGGACACGCCCACGTACTGCATGATCTGCTTCAGCTCGGTGAGAAACGCGTACGCTTCATCGGATGATCGGATATCGGGATCGGTCACGATCTCGATCAGCGGCGTCCCGCTGCGATTCAAATCCACGTAGGTGTAACGGTCGGAATCCTTGAAGCCATCGTGGATGCTCTTGCCCGCGTCGTCTTCCAGATGAATGCGCGTCAGGCCCATGCGCTTCTTCGCGCCGTCCACTGCCGCCTCAACCCAGCCGTGCTCGGCCAGCGGCTGATCGTACTGCGAAATCTGATAGCCCTTGGGCAGGTCCGGATAAAAGTAATTCTTGCGCGCGAATCGCGAAAACGCGTTGACCTTGCAATGCGTGGCCAGCGCCGCCTGAATCGCCATCTCCACCACGCGCCGGTTCAGCACCGGCAGCGCGCCCGGCAGCCCCAGGCACACCGGACACACATTCGAATTGGGCGGCGCGCCGAAGCCGGTGGGACAGCCGCAAAAAATCTTGGTGCGCGTATTGAGCTGGACGTGTACCTCCAGGCCGATAACGGGCTCGTACTTGTCGATCTCTTCCGGCGTTGCTGGGTGCAAAGATGTGGCCGGCGCGCTGGTGGACATGCTTCATTATAAAAGGCCGCGCCGGATCTTCGCCTATTGTCGCTTATTGCTTCTGCCCCGAGAGCGATGCCGTGCCGAGCAGCCCGCCCAATCCCATGGTCTCCACGGCGCTCGATGGCACAATCACCATCGAACCCTTCTCCTTAATCGCCTCGTAAAGCATGTTCATCGCGCGCAAGTGCAGCGCCACTGGGTTGTTGATATAGACCATGGACGCGTCGGCGAATTTGGCGGCGATATCGGTCTCCGCCGTGCCCAGAATGATGCGGGCCTGCCGTTCGCGCTCGGCCTGGGCCTGCCGCGACATGGCATCTTCGAGCGCCTGTGGGATGTGCACGTCGCGGATCTCAACCGACTGCACCGTAATACCCCAGGGATTCGTCTTTTCATCCAGAATACGCTGCAGCTCGCGGCCCAGCATCTCGCGATCGGTAATCATTTGCGCCAGATCGTGCCGGCCAATCGATTCCAGCAGCGCCGTCTGCGCGGTCATCAGGATGGCGTCGCTGAAATTAACCACTTCCAGGATCGATTTCTCGGCGTTCCAGACCATCCAGAACACGATGGCGTCCACGTTCACCGGCACCGTGTCGCGCGTCAGGGCGGATTCGGCGCTTACTTCCACCACACGAACGCGCTGGTCGACGTAGACACTGATCTCGTCAATCACCGGAATGATGAAGAAGATCCCGGGCCCGCGCAATCCGATATAGCGGCCTAATCGGAGTACCGCGGCCTTCTGCCATTGCTCGGCCACGCGAATCGCGAACAGAAAATAGAAGCCGATCACAATGCCCGCGATCACCGGCAAGGGATTGTTATAGCGAATGGCGGGCGCCACGCCCAGGATCACGCAGATCAGGAACACGGCCGTACCCACGGCGCTGATTTGCAGCCTCGGCCGCGAGGTTGAGGCCTTTAAGTTGCGTGCGATTGTCAACGGCAGCATGGTTCAGGTTCTCCTCTCCGATTGCAATTCGTTCAGATAGCCGATAATTTCCGAAAGCTCGATTCCTTCCGCTCCCGCGCGGGCTAGCATCTCGCCCGCCAGTTGCGCCACGCGCCGCCGCCGCTCCATCCCGTCCACCGGCAGCTTCTTGTCCGTCAGGAACGTGCCGGTGCCCTGCTGTGTTGCCAGCACCTCGCGGATTTCGAGTTCCCGATAGGCGCGGACTACAGTATTGGGATTGATGGCCAGGTCGACAGCCAGTTGCCTCACTGTGGGAAGCTGATCGCCTGGATGCAGCGCCCCCGCCGCGATCCCCCCCAACACCTGATCGATGATCTGGCGATAGGCGGGAACGCCGCTGCGTTGGTCCAGCGTGAACTGGATACGTCGGACATTGTTTCGATCCGCAGCGTTGAGCGTCACAGCAGTTATAGTGTATTAGTCCTATAGTACATTGTCAATAGCTATGTGAGAGCTAAGTGCAAAACGCCGTAAACTTCTGTCACAGAATGACGTTTAATGGTTTGTAGGCTCATGAAAACCAGCAGTACTTTCCTGGCCGCCACGCTTTGCAGCATCCTCCTGATGCTACCGGCCGTTTCCAGCGGCAAAACGCACAAGCCCGCCGACACCGCCAAGCTCCAAGCCAAGTTGTTCCAAAAGAAGCTCTCGAAGGACGAGCAGATCGTCCACGCGCTGGATCGCCTCACTTTCGGGCCTCGGCCCGGCGACATCGAACGCGTGAAGCACATAGGCCTGAAGAAGTGGATCAATCAGCAGCTTCATCCCGATCGCCTGGCGGAAAATCCGGTGCTGGAAGCGCATCTCCAGGCGCTCCAATCGCTGCGCATGACGCCGCTGGAGGCCGAGCAGCATTATCCGTCGCCCCAGATCATCCGCGCCATCGCGCAAGGCCGCCAGCCCTTGCCGGAGGATCCCTTGCTGCGCTCGAGCGTGGAGCGGTTGCTGGTGCGCTACAAAACCAGAATCGCCCAGGCTTCCAATGCTCCCGTTGCTCCGGACCAACCGGAAGACCTGGAACCCATGCGCTCTTTGGACGCAGTGCTCACCCCGGTGGAACTTGAAATCGTGCGCTCGGGCAACGGTGAGCGGAAGCGTGAGCTGCTGGAATCCATGCCGCAGGAAAAGATCGAAGACATGCTCGTCGCGATGACGCAGCGGCAGCGGCTGCAGGTTTTTGGCCCCGCGTCCAGCACCGTTCGACGCGAAATCTTTTTGCTGAATGCTCCGCAGCAGGTGGTGGCTTACGATCTTCTCGATTCCAAGATGCTGCGCGCCATCGAAAGCACCCGCCAGCTCGCCGAAGAGCTGGACGACTTCTGGTTTAATCACTTCAACGTCTTCTACGAAAAGGGCGCCGATCGGTTTCTGATCCCGCAGTACGAACGCGAGGCCATCCGCCCGCATGTGCTCGGCCAGTTCCGCGATCTGCTGGAAGCCACAGCCAAAAGTCCGGCCATGCTGTTCTTTCTGGACAACTTTGAATCAGTGCGCCCGGATCTGGATGCCAACAATAAGAACCGGAAAGTAAAGCGCGGGCTGAACGAGAACTACGGGCGCGAGTTGATGGAGTTGCATACGCTTGGAGTGAATGGCGGCTATACGCAGAAAGATGTCACCGAAGTAGCGCGCTGTTTCACTGGTTGGACTATTCGCGCGCCGCGCGAAGGCGGTGAATTTTTCTACAACGACAAGCTGCACGACAAGGGCGAGAAGATCGTGCTGGGGCACGTGATTGCGGCCGGAGGCGGCATCGAAGATGGCGAGCAGGTGCTGGATATTCTCGCCAGGCATCCCTCCACCGCGCATTTCATTTCCAAAGAACTGGCAGAGCGCTTCGTCGCCGACAACCCTCCCGAGGCGCTCGTCAACCGGATGGCGCAAACGTTCCTGGCCACCAACGGAAGTATTCGCGAAGTGATGAAGACCATGCTGAATTCCAAGGAATTCTGGTCGCAGGGTGCGTACCGGGCCAAAGTGAAATCGCCCTTCGAGATGGTGACGAGCTCGGCTCGCGCGCTGGACGCCAATGTGGTCGACGGCTGGGCGCTCGCGAATCAAGTGGGGCGGCTGGGCGAGCCGCTCTATCGCAAACTGGAGCCCACCGGTTACTCGAACTTAAATTCGGAATGGGTGAACTCGGCTTCGTTGCTGGGGCGCATGAACTTCGCGCTGCAATTGGCGCAAAACCACGTGGAGAGCGTAAAAGTGGATGTAAAGCGCTTTGGTGACGATCCGAATGAGGTCGCCAAGGCGCTGATGTTCCGCGATATGTCGCCGCAGACGCGCGCGGCTATTCACAAGGCCTTAGATGACAATAAGCAGAAGAACCCGGCAATGGCTGCGGCTCTGATTATCGGGTCGCCGGATTTCCAAAAGAGGTAAATGCAAATGCCATCCAGACGTGCATTTCTGAAAGGCTCCGCACTCGCGATGTTCGGCGTCGGCTCCCTGCCGGCCTGGTTATCGAGATCGGTTTACGCGGCCGACTCATCGGAGACCCGCAAGAAAATCCTGGTCGCTATCTTCCAGCGCGGCGCAGTGGATGGCTTGAATATGGTGATCCCCTTCGGTGAATCGCGCTATTACGATCTGCGGCCGTCGATCGCCATCCCCAAACCGGACGGCACGCCGAATGCAGCTATCGACCTGGACGGATTCTTCGGCCTGCATCCGGCCCTCGCACCGCTCAAGCCGATGTTCGACGCGAAGCACCTGGCGATTGTGGACGCGGCAGGCTCGCCCGATCCCACGCGCTCCCATTTCGATGCGCAGGATTATATGGAGGCTGGCACGCCCGGCTTTAAGGGCGCTACTGACGGCTGGTTGAATCGGGCGCTGTCGAAAGAATCCGGGGCCCCATCGCCCCTGCGCGCCGTCAGCCTGGGCGATACTCTGGCTCGGACGCTGCGCGGCCCCAATGATGCCGTCGCGGTCCGCAGCCTCAACGATTTTCAGTTGCACGACACGCGTGAAGCAGCCACCTTCGAGAGCATGTATGAGAACACACTGGACGCGACGCTGCATGGCACCGGCCGGGAGACGTTCAACGCCGTGAAGATCATCCAGTCTGTCCAAAAACAGGTCTACGTGCCGGCCAATGGCGCGAACTATGGCAACGGCGGCTTCGGAAAAAGCCTGGAGCAGATCGCGCAACTGATCAAGGCCAATGTGGGCGTGGAGGTCGCGTTCGCCGATATCGGTGGCTGGGACACACACGTCAACGAGACCGGCGGACAGCCCGCCAACGGCCAGCTCGCCAACAATCTGGCGCAGTTCAGCCAGGCTCTGGCTGCCTTTTATCGGGACTTGGGCGATCGCATGGAAGATGTCGCGCTGGTCACCATGTCTGAATTCGGCCGCACCGCCAAAGAGAATGGCGATCGCGGTACCGATCATGGCCATGCCAATGTCATGTTCGTCCTGGGCGGCGATGTGCGCGGCGGCAAGGTCTACGGCGAGTGGCCCGGCCTGCAGGAGGAGCAGCTCTATGAGGGCCGCGATCTGGCGCTCACCACCGACTTCCGCGACGTGCTCGGCGAGCTGGTTTCCAGGCACATGGGCAATTCCCACCTGGGATCGGTATTCCCCGGTTATGCCAGCCCAAAATTCCGCGGCTTGATCGCTTGAGCCGTGCGTCTTCCAGCGGGTCCCCCGGTTGTTACACTGGTTTCGAGGTTATACCCGTGTGCTGATTGTGATGCGCGCGCAAGCTACCGAGCAGGATATCGCTCAGGTTTGCGCCCGAATTCAGAGCCTTGGCTTCCGCGCCCATGTGATGCCGGGCGCCGAGCGGACCGCCGTCGGAATCACAGGCAATCATGGACCTGTCCCGGCCGAGGAGTTCGAGAGCCTCTCGGGCGTGGCCGAAGCCATCCGGGTTTCCAAACCCTACAAGCTGGTGAGTCGTGAGGTCAAGCCCGACAATACGGTGGTGAACGTCGCCGGCGTGCTGGTGGGCGGCGAGGAGTTGGCGATCTGCGCCGGTCCTTGTTCGGTGGAGAGCCGGGAACAGATCCTGGAAGCGGCCCATGCGGTGAAAGCGGCCGGCGCTCAGCTTTTGCGCGGAGGCGCCTACAAACCGCGAACCTCGCCTTACGCGTTTCAGGGATTGGGCGAAGAAGGGCTTCGCTATTTAGCCGATGCACGCGAAGCGACCGGGCTCGGCATCGTCACCGAAGCCATCGACGTGGAAACTTTCGATCTGGTGGAAGAGTACGCGGACTGCCTTCAAATCGGCGCTCGCAACATGCAAAACTTTTCGCTGCTGCGCCGCGCTGGCCGGGCTCGCAAGCCGGTGCTGTTGAAGCGCGGCATGTCGTCCACGGTGGAAGAGTTCCTGATGGCGGCCGAGTACATCCTGTCGGAAGGCAATTATCAGGTGATCCTATGCGAGCGCGGCGTCCGGACATTTGCCGATCATACGCGCAACACGCTGGATCTGAGCGTGGTGCCGACGGTGCAGCGGCTGAGTCACCTGCCGATCATCGTCGATCCGAGCCACGGCACCGGCAAGCGCGACAAGGTTCATCCCATGGCGCTGGCGGCGGTGGCAGCGGGCGCTTCGGGGCTGATTGTCGAAGTGCATCCCAACCCGGACCGCGCGCTTTCCGACGGCTACCAGTCACTCTACCCGGATCAATTCCGCGAGCTGGCCGACGAATCTCGCGCCATCGCGGCGTTGCTGAGTACGCGCAGAGCAGCGGCGGCGGAGGCCCGGCTCGCGCCCGCCTAGTCCTATGAGTGCCGTTAAAATCATACGCTCACACGAGCTGGATACCAACACGCCGCAGACGTCCGGCATGACGCGCGCCGCCGCCATCGATCACGCACGCACTGGCGCCACAAAGATCTGGGCTGGGACCGTTTCCATTCAACCCGATGCCAAAACCGGCGCCCATCACCACGGCGATCTGGAGACAGTCCTCTATATCATCAGGGGGCGCGCGCGATTCCGCTGGGGCGAACACCTGGAATTTGCGGACGAAGCCGGTCCGGGAGACTTTGTGTTTGTTCCGCCCTACCTTCCCCACCAGGAGATCAATGCGGACCCGAACAATCCAGTGGAAGCGGTGGTTGTGCGCAGCGGGCAGGATCCGATTGTCGTAAATCTGGATATTGCCAGTCCCGAGCCGCCTTCAGAATCCCGCTGGATCGACCCGGTTCACCGCAGCTGAAAGCGACGCCTAATCGTTTTTGGAGCTGTTACTGCTTGGCGCCTGTTTCGATTCGCTCTTGCTTTCAGTCTTTGTCGCAGTATCTGTGGAAGTCTTGCCCGAAGACTCAGACTTACCGCTCTCAGACTTTTCGCCTTTGGATTCGGATTTGCCGGATTCGGTGTGCGCCGGGCTGCTTCCGCTGCCCTTGGCGTAGTCCGTGACGTACCAGCCCGAGCCTTTGAACTGGAAAGAAGGCGCGGACATCAGCCGATGCACATGTCCGCCGCATTTTTCATGAACCGTCAGCGGCTCATCGGCAAACTTCTGGATCACTTCAAAGGTTTCGCCGCAGCCTTCGCATTTGTATTCGTAAATGGGCAAAGGTGAAAACTCTAGTGATGCGGCGGGAGGCTTCGGCACGTTGAGCGGCGTCAGCGGAGTCAAGGGCGGTCCCGCCTGTCTGGAAGCGCCTTGGTCCCGCTGTTGGAAACCACTTCGCTCTTGCCCTTGGTCACCACCTCGATGGCCTTCTTGAGCAGCAGATCCTCGCCGGCTGGTTGCTGCGGAGGTTCCACGGTCTGGGGATTACCGTCATCGTCCACGGTAATCGGTTCGGCCTCCTGAACCGGAACCGAAGGCGTGACGCCGGTATCCTGAATGGCCTTGCCGGACGGCGAATAATACTTCGCGACCGAAAGAATCACCGCCGATCCGTCATCCATCGTGATGGCTTTGCGGATCGAGGCGTCGCCATAGGTTCGCTCGCCGATCACTTCGGCGCGCTTGTCGTCCATCAGTGCCGCCGCCGCGATCTCCGCACCATCGGCCGTGCCGCGATTCACGATCACCGCCAGCGGAAGATGGCGTGCGATCGTTGGCCGGATCCGCCGTAATGTCGTGGCGCTGCACCTTCTGGCCTTCGCTGTAGGTGATCGAGCCCTTTGTCCAGGAACACATTCGCAAGCTGCTCGCCGGTTTCAGGATCGCCGGTAGCGCAATGGCGCAGGTCCAGAATCAATTCCTTGGCGCCCTGCTTCTGCAGGTCTTGCACTTTTGCCGCGATTTCTTGAACGCGATTGCCATCCAGACTGGCGGCCTGGATCAAGCCGACCTGGTCGGGCAGCATCTTGTCGGTCACCGCCGGATAGACGACCATGGCGCGCGTCAGCGTCAGCTTTTGCGGCTCCGGCTTGCGGAATCGCAGCACGCCCAGTTCCACGGTGCTGCCCGGATCGCCTTCGAGCAGAAGCTGCGCAAATGCCAGCGGCATGTCGCGCGTGGCGACGCCATTGATGCTTTCGAGAACGTCGGTGGTGGTGAGTCCGGCCTTCGCCGCGGGCGATCCCGGAACCGCAGTCCACAATTCCAACGTAGCCGAACTTCTTCGAAAGGATCAGGCCGACATCGGCCTTGTGCTCATCCTTGTTCTTGAGCCACTGCTTGTACTGATCGGCGTTCAGATAGCTGGCATACGGATCGATCGATTCGAGCAGCCCGTTCAGCGCGCCCAGCGTGACGCTCTTCATGTCGGGCTCTTCTACGTAATCGCTCTTGATTCGCGAGAGCACTTCGGTGTAAACGGCGAGGTGCCGGTAAGTATCTTCGGGGGAAGCGCTCTTGCCGCGCATGGCGCCGAACAAAAGCACGAAAACGAGGCAAGTGGAGGTGGATGCTACAAAAAATTTAATACGCCTGGTCATAAGTAGGGGCCCAAGGACTGTCTGTATTCAGTATAGCTTGGCTTTGGCGGACGCGGTCCGGGCGGAACCGACGGACGAACTCCGTGGCCGAACGCAGCATGGTAAACGCCGCATAAATCACCGCCACCACCACCAGCCAGCGAACGGCCGTCAACGGCAGAGATTTCACGATCAATGCGGCAATGAGCACGCCAGGCAAGCCCGCCCAAGGCCAATCCCAGAGCTACCCGCGGGCTATAGCTGCCGGCCTGGATGAACCGGGCGCTTGCCACAGGCATCAGGAATGCGCAGGATCCCATCATGATCGGAAACGCAGCTTTGGGATCCATTCCGAGCAAGCTCACCAGGATCATGCAGGGCGCGTAAAGACCGATCCCGAGCGTCATGAAAGCGCCCAGCATCAGGCTGCCAATCACGCCTACCCACAAGCGCCAATGCTGAAGGATCAGCGCGGTGCCGCCGGCGGGAAACAGATTCAGGTTCGACATCAGGAAGAAGCCCGCGGCGGCCAGCAGCGCGATTCCCATGCCGATCTGCACCCAGCGGCGCGGCCAGCGCGCGACAACGCCAGCGCCAAACCAAGCTCCGGCAACCGAAGCGGCCATCAGCAGGACGAGGGTCAGGATGTCGACTTTCATGATGACGATGAACAGAAACGCTTCCAGCAGCGTGGGCAGCGCATGGCCGACATTTAAGGTCCCGGGAATCTTTTCGTCCGGAACCATGTGCCGGAACTTGAAGACGCTGGCAGTGGGCGCGAAGGAGCCGATGCCGAGGGTATCGAAAAAATTCGTGACCATCCCGAGCACCAGCTCAAACAGGGACGGCACACCGGGAGCGCGGCCTTTGCCTTGGAACCAGGCCCAGACCAGAAAAACAGTGAACGCGCCGAGGGCGATGAAGAGCCAACCGCGCGCGTCGAGCATTAGCTAGATATTATCAGCAGCTATCCGCCGGTGACGGCGAGCTCTTCGCGCGCGCCGATCTGGCGCAGGCAGCGGTCGATCCACTGCTTGGTCAGCTTCTCCTGCGACGCCGTTCTGCGAAAGCCGCGTGCGCAGGTTGCCGAAATCCACGTGATCCAGCTGCTGGTCCTGATTGAAGCAGGAGAACACCACGGTCTCTTCGCCGGTCATCGGGATCCTTGTGCAGCTGCAGGCACTGCGCGCAGATCTCCTTCATCATGCACTGCATGGGCGAATTGATGCTGCCGATGGCCTTGTGGCCGGGCTTGAGATACGGCGCCAGCACGCCGTGGCGCGCGCGCTGCACCGCGCGCATCATGGCGTCCGAGCCGATGACCACCAGCCGGTCCACCGCGTGCAGCGGAATCTCCTGCTGCGTCATGGCCGGCACCGGCTCGGCCAAGTCGCCGCGGCCGTAGGCGGCCATCGCATCCACGATGTTGCCGACGAAGGCTTTGTCCTGCACGCGACCGGGCGTGAAGCCGGGCGCTTCGTCGCAGCACCAGACCACCACGTCGGCGGCCTTTTCGATCTCTTCGACCTTGTAGCGGTCGATCATCTTCTTGTAGCCGGCGAAATAGATGGTGCGCGATCCGCTGGCGCGCAGCTGCTGGCCGATGGAGAACAGCACCGCGTTGCCCAGTCCGCCGCCGACCAGCAGCACGGTCTCGCTGCGACGGCGTTTCGGTGGGCGTGCCGGTGGGTCCCATCAGGATCACCGGCTCGCCGGGCTTAGCAGCGCGCACAGATCGGACGAGCCGCCCATTTCGAGCACGATGGTCGAGAGCAGGCCCTTCTCGCGATCGACCGATGCGCCGGTGAGCGCCAGGCCTTCCATGCCGAGCGTGGTGCCGTTCACGCGCGTCGCCAGCGTCTCGTAATTCTGCAGCCGATAAAACTGCCCGGCTGGAAGGCGCGCGCGGCCATGGGCGCTTCGCACCACCACTTCCACGATGTTCGGCGTCAGGCGGATCACGTCCTGCACCACGGCGCGCAGTTCGTCGTTCAAGCGCGTTACCAGCAGCTCGGCCGGCGCGGGCGCTGCAGGCGGCGCTGCGCGAGCAGCCGCGACACCACCGGATAGCCCTGCTTGGCGCTGGCCATGGCCTTCACCACGTTGCCCGCGAACGAAGGATGCAGATCGCCGAAGAAGCTGATCGCCGCGGCCGTCCGGGCGCATCGACATCAGCACGCGAGACTGCTGCCGGCTTGGCGACGCGCTCCGGCTTCACCGGTTGGCCGTCTTCGTCCACCGCCTGGAACCATTTGCCGTCGAGGAACACGTTGTGCGGATCTTCGCGGCCGAGCACGGTGTTGGGCTGCGTTCCGGCGGCCACCAGAATCGACTTCGCGCGGCGCATGTCGCACCGCGCTCACCTGCCGTGGCGGTTCTTGCACGCATCGCAGCAGCGCCGCGGCGTGGCCGATACTGATCCACCTCCACCGCTTCGGGCGTCAGGCACTCGGCGAACCGGATGCCTTCTTCGAGCGCCTTGGCCAGACTTCTTCGTGATTCAGCGTGTAGCTGGGCGAATCGATCAGGCGGCGGCGATAGGCGATGGTCACGCCGCCCCAGGAGTTCAGCAGGCCGATCAGATTCGGCTTGCGGCCTTCCTGCGCGGCGGCTGCGCGCTCGGCGCGAATGGCGCGCGCATGCGCCAGAAATTCGTCGGCGGTTTCGGTTCTCTTCCGCGCTCCAGCCGGCGCGCACTTCGCGCTTCGCCTTTTTCGGCCACCAGCGTTTCGTAGCGCTTCAGGAACTTCTCCACCTGCACCACGTAATAGGCGAGCGATTCGGTGGCCGTATCGATGGCCGTCAGGCCGCCGCCGATCACCACGATCGGCATGCGGATCTGCAGATTCGCGACCGAATTGGTCTTGGCCGCGCCGGTGAGCTGCAGCGCCATCAGGAAATCGGACGCCTGCCGGACGCCGCGCGCCAGGCCGTTCTTCATCGGGATCACCGTGGGCCGGCCCGCGCCGGCGCACAGCGCCACGTGATCGAAGCCCATCTCGAACGCGCTGTCGATGGTCAGCGTGCCGCCGAAGCGCACGCCGCCGAACATGCGTGAACTCGCGCGCGGCGCTCCAGCAGCAGGCGGATGATCTTCAGGAAATTCTTGTTCCAGCGAACCGTGATGCCGTATTCGGCCACGCCGCCGAAGCCCGCCATCACGCGGTCGTCCAGCGATTCGTAGATCTCGTTGACGTCGCGAATCGGCCGGAACGGCGACGCGCTCGCCCGAGCGGCATCGACGCCCGAAATGTCCTCCGGCAGCGGCTCGATCTTCAGCCCGTCGACCGCCACCACCGTGTGGCCGTCGTTCATCAGATGATGCGCCAGCGTGAATCCGGCGGGGCCCAGCCCGACCACCAGCACTTTATATCCGGCTCGGCGCGTGCGGCAGCGGCCGCGCGAAGTTCAGCGGATTCCAGCGCGTCAGCAGGCTGTAGATCTCGAAGCCCCAGGGCAGCTCCAGAACGTCTTTCAGCGTGCGCGTTTCCACCTGCGGGATGTCCACCGGGTCCTGCTTCTGGAAGATGCAGGCCTTCATGCAGTCGTTGCAGATGCGATGCCCGGTGCCGGCCGCCATCGGATTGTCGATGGTGACAATCGCCAGCGCGCCGACGGTGTTGCCGTGCTGCTTCACCACGTTCATTTCGGAGATTTTTTCGTCCAGCGGGCAGCCGGCCAGCGTGACGCCGAAGACGCTCTTCTTGAATTCGCCGGTCTTTTCCTTCAGGCCGGTGGAGCAGCTATCCTTGCCCTGGTTGTGGCACTTGATGCAGTAGTGGGCCTGATCGAGCGCGCCGTCGAGGTCCATGCCGGCATCGGTGAGATGGAAGCCTTCGCGCATGGCGCCAGTTTCTTCGGGCAGGCGCAGCTTGGCGACGCCGTCTTCCGGCAGCGTTTCCACCGGCACCAGGTGCAGCGGATCCAGCTTGTGCGGCACCCTGAACAGGACATCGCCGTGGTGTTTTTTGCGTCCGGCTTCCGAAAGCGCGGCCCAAGCGGCATAGCGCGCGGCGATTTGGATCGGCTCCTGCTCGCTCGGCTTCGTTTTCCAGCCAGCTGGAAACGTGCGCGAAGAAGCTCTGCTCAGTGAGCGGCTCCCCGAAAATGCGCTTCCAGTTCGCGGCGCAAGCCCGGGCCGTCGATCGCCTCCGCCTGCTCCTTGCTGACGCCGCTGATGGCCCGCTTTTGAATGAACTTGCGCTTGAAAGCGAAGAACGGAGCGAACGCGTTGTGCCGGGCCTGGAGTGCCTGCGACCTCTTTGGCGATTCCGAACAGCTCGCCCAGGAAATCCTCGACATGCGGCGCCAGCGCGATCACCAGCTCGGACTGTTCCTTGGCCGTCCGAGCGCCAGGATTTGCGCGGGCGTCGAGAAGCTGAGCGTGGAGAGCAAGATCGGACGACAAAAGCTGGGCGAGAAAGGCGGCGTCCAGACGCACCAGCCCCTCGCGGGCGTAGAGATCCTCAAAACGGAGGCCAAAGCCGAGCGCACATTGCTCAGACATAGCGGGATCGGAAGTAGCTGACATTTCTGTATTTATGAGACCGGCGGCCGCGCGGCGGAATAAAAATGAGGCCCGCGGAACAGGAGCTTATAAGAGTATTGTAACAGGCCAAATTATCGTGGATGCCGGCGCCGCCACTCAAACAGCACCACGCCCGTCGCCACCGACACGTTCAGCGAGCCGATTGCGCCCGCCATCGGAATGCGAACCAGAACGTCGCAGTTCTTTTTCACCAGCTCATGCAAGCCGTGCCCTTCGCCCCCCAAGACGAAAACTGTTGGCTCAGAATAATCCACTTCGCTGTACAGCTGGCCGCCGCGCTCATCCAAGCCATAGATCCAGAAGCCGCGTTTCTTCAGATCCTCGAGGGTCTGGTTTACGTTTCCTACGCGGACCACGGCCAAGTGCTCCAGCGCTCCGGCGGCCGCTTTGGCGACGGTTTCAGTGAGCGGCGCGGCCCGGCGTTCGGGCACGATCACAGCGCTTGCTCCCGCCGCTTGCGCGGTGCGAATAATGGCTCCGAGATTGTGCGGATCTTCAACGCCGTCCAAGACGATCAGCAACCGGGCCTTGGGAAGCACTTGATCCAGCTCCGCATAACGATGCGCGGCCCCAAACGCCACCACGCCCTGATGGGTCGCGCCGTTAGAGGCTCGATCCAACGCCTCGCGCGGCTCAAAGCGCAGCGTGACCGATCGTTCCCGCGCCAGATCGATGATTTCCTGCAACCTGGGCCCGCCAGCGCCGCGCGCGATCAGGACGCGATCGAAAGTCCGGCCCGCGAGCAGGGCCTCGCGAACCGGATGGACTCCCGCGATCACGTGGCTCGCCGCCGGCCTTCGGTCGTTCTCTCGTTCTCTGAAGCTGGAATGTTTTGTAGTCTTCAAATGTTTGGCAGTCTTCAGTGTAAAAAAACGTAGGGAATTGCTCAATCTGGCAAACCAGGGTGTTAGAATGTCGAAAGCATGCCAGAGGCGGCGGCCGGCGAACTTCGTCCTGAAATTCCCGACAAACTATATTTCCGCATCGGTGAGGTCAGCCGCCTGGCTGGAATCAAGCCGTACGTCCTGCGTTTCTGGGAGACCGAATTCTCCTCGCTCGGGCCGAAGAAATCCGGCAAAGGGCATCGTCTGTATCGCCGCAAGGACGTGGAGTTGGTGCTGGAAATCAAGCGCCTGCTGTACGACAACCGCTATACCATCGAAGGGGCGCGCAAGTATCTGGATGCTCGATCCAGGGACGCGGGCGCCAAAGCTGCCGCCGCATCCGCCGGGGTGTCATCGCGTCCGCAACCAGCCCTGTTCGGCGATCCCAGCCCGGCGCTAGACGCAATCCGCAAGGAACTCACCGAAATCCTGCAGCTTCTCAGCTAGCCGGCGAAGGTCGCGCCATTTTTGCCCGGTTCTTGCCTGGTAAAGCTGCCCGGATAGCACTCACCGCTCATACATTGGATCGGCTCACCGATAAGCAAATTGAAGGCAAATAATACGAGCGTCGCACGGCTCTGGATCGCGTCGGTGGGTTAAGAAAACAATCGCCGCGCGCTCGGTTGCGGGATGCGGACTAAGAGGATGCATGATCCGGCTGACGCGCATCAATCGGGTTCCGTTGGTTCTAAACTCCGATCTCATCGAACACGTGGAGGCAACTCCGGATACGGTGATCGCACTCACCACCGGTCAAAAACTGGTGGTCCTGGAGTCTGCCGAGGAAGTGATTCAAAAAGTCATCGATTTTCGCCGCTTGATTGCTAATCGTCCGGAACTAGTGGCTGCGCATGAGGACTAGGCGCCGAAGCCGGAACCTGAGTTTTTAATCTATGGCGGATCAAGCCAAGCCACTGACCGCGGCCCCCAAGGCCCGTCCCGTTTCACCCAGAGCTACCGTCACTCGTCCCGACATCGCGACGTTTAGCGGATTGATCCTGGCTTTCGGCGGCATCGTGGGCGGGCTGATCATGGAGGGCGGCAGGCTCAAGGACATCACACAGCTCACCGCCGCGATCATCGTCCTGGGCGGCACGTGCGGCGCCGTAATGGTCAGCACGCCCATGAACATACTCCTGGGCGCCGCGCACCGCTTGATGCATGTATTCCTCGACAAGACCGATCCTCCCGAAGCGGTGATCAACGAATTGATCGGCTACGCGGCTTCGGCGCGCCGGAACGGGCTGGTGTCGCTCGAAAATGACGCCATGAATATTCAGGACTACTTTCTTCGCAAGGCCCTGAATCTGGCTGTGGATGGCACCGATCTCCAGGAAATCCGCGGCATGATGCAGCTCGAAATCGAGCTGTCCGAAACTCAGGCGCTGGCCGAGGCCAAGGTCTTTGAAAGCGCCGGAGGCTATTCGCCCACCATCGGGATCATCGGCGCCGTGTTGGGCCTGATTCAGGTGATGAAGAATCTTGCCAATATCGCCGAGGTCGGCCACGGAATTGCCGTCGCTTTCGTTGCCACCGTCTATGGCGTCGGCTTGGCGAACATCGTTCTGCTGCCCGCTGCGACCAAGATCAAAGCGCGCATCGAGAACGAAACTGCATTAAAAGAACTGAAGCTGGAGGGCGTGGTCGCCATCGTGGAAGGAATGAATCCCAAGCTGATCCGCAGCAAGTTGCAAGCCTACCAGCGCGATACAAGGAAAGCGGATAGCGACGGGAATCAAGCTCGCAAACGATCCGCGGAGCCGCTGGCCGCCGCAGCAAAGAGTTAACCATGCGACAACACTTGAGGCGGAAGAACCAGCAACCCGGACCCAATCATGAAAGGTGGCTGGTTTCCTACGCGGATTTCATTACGCTGCTTTTCGCCTTTTTTGTCGTCATGTTTGCCACGGCACAAACCGACAACGCTAAAGCGCAGGCCGTGTCCGATTCGGTGAAAAGGGCGCTGCAAGGGGAGTCCTTTAAAGACACCCTCTCCATGCTCCTGGGTGAAAAGGTGAACTTGAAAACGATCGGGCAGCGGCCCAACGCCGGCGGAGCCAAGCCAGGCATCGCCGATCAATCGGGTCTGACGCTGTCCGAGCTGCTGCCCATCTTGGCCAAGGAGCTGCATCAGGAGATCCAGAGCGGACGCCTGGCGGTACGCATGGGTCCCCGCGGCCTTACCATCAGCTTCACGCAGACCGCGCTGTTTCCCTCCGGCGAGGATGAGATCGCCTCCGATTTCTATCCCACCATCCAGACCATCGCCAACGCCATGAACAAGGTGCACAACCCGGCGCGCGCGGAAGGCCATACGGACGCGATTCCCATCCACAACTCGCGATTTCGCAGCAACTGGGAGCTTTCGGCCGCGCGCAGCATCGCGCTGGTGGAACTGCTCACCAAGTTCGGCGTCGCGCACGAACGGCTTTCCATCGCCGGCTACGCCGATACCGCGCCCATCGACAACAACGACACCGAAGAGGGCCGCCGCAAAAACCGGCGCGTGGACATTGTCATCCTGAATGAAACCGGCGAGAAAGGCGAACCGGACCGGTTGCCCAAGCCGACTGCCGGTCAACGATAACGTCTACTGGTGCGCCGATTCCGCCAGTTGACGAAGAATCTCTTGCGCGGCCTTTTGTCCCGCGCTCTTCTTCGACAAGCCTTCGGCCCGGCTGACCCATTCCCGCCCGACGCGCGCCTCCACCAGAAAAGTTTTCGCGTGTTCCGGTCCCCGCTCCTCCACGATCGCGTAGCGCGGCTGCGGCAGCTTCATGGACTGCGCCAGTTCCTGCAGCGCGCTCTTGTAATCGGTGGCGAGCGCCATTTCACTCGATGGTTCGGCTTCGCCGATGACGTGTTGCACAATAAAGCGGCGCGCCGGCTCCATCCCGCCGTCCAGATATAGCGCTGCGATCAGCGCCTCCACCGCGTTGGCCAGCAGGGCTTTCTTCTCCCGGCCGCCGCTCATTTCCTCGCCGCGGCCGAGCAGCAGATAGTCGCCAAATCTCAGCGCGCGCGGCCACTTCATGCAGGTGCGACGCGCTCACTAAGTGCGCTTTCAGTTTCGACAGCCGGCCTTCCGGATAGTCGGGATGCGCCGCCACCAGCGCGTCGCTCACCACGAACCCGAGGATCGCGTCGCCCAGAAACTCCAATCGTTCATTGTCGGTGGCGGCCGCGCTGGAAGTTTTCTCGTAAACACTCGAGCGATGCGTGAAAGCGCGCGCAATTAGCTCCCGGCTTGCGAAATGATAACCGAGCGCCGCTTCCAGTGCTTCTGACTCCAGTTCCACAGCCTGGCCCGCGTTCAAAGCTTCCGCATTCCGCGGCTAAGGCTGCTTAGCCGGCGGCGCCGGGGTAGCCGGCGCGGGGCTGGCGGGCGCGCCGGCAGCGGCCGGAGGCTTGTGTTTCGCGATCTCGGCTTTCAGGGTCTCGGCAATCGTCTTGATCTGCGGCGCAACGTTGGGGGTGTTGATGGCTTTATCCAAGGTGTAGTCGGCGTTGTCCAGCTTGCCGGTGGCCATGTAAACTTGCGCCAGGCGAACCAGCGTGGCCGGATTCGGAGTAACGCCGACCTCGATCGACTGCCGGTAGTTCGTCGCGGCGCCATCGTAGTTTTTCCTGAGAACATCGGCCATGCCCAATGCTACATATCCTTGCGCCTGCATATCCTTCCGGTCATGATCCAGGTCCTCGTCAGTCTCATTCGGACTGACTTTAGGCATTGTTTTCGCCGCTTCGATGCCGTCCTTGGCCCATTTGTCGACTTTGGCGAGTTGTTCGTCCTTATCAAGATCGTTCTCGCGCGTGTGCCGGGCGGTTTCCGATGCCAGAGTGACCAGCGCGAAGGCGTTCTTGGGGTCGGCCTTCAGCAGCCGGTCCGCATAGAAGACCATCTGCGCAAAGTCGTTCTTCTGTTCCTCGGTCTGGACCGCCATCGTCAGCAGCGCCGTCTTGAACTCGGTGTCGGCGAAGTCCGTCAACACCTTTTCAATGGCCGCGATTCGATCATCCGGCGTCTTCGCCAGTTGGACGGCCATGATGGCTTGCTGCTCTTTTTGCGATTTGGGCTTCTGCGCCCACAGCGGCGAAAGGCCGAGCGCCAAGGCGGCCCAAGTCAGCGCCTCGATATTTCGTAATGCTCTTTTCATCTATTGCTCCTAGGGTCTGAAATTTCCGATCTTGAATTTTCCTGGTTCGAATCTCGACGGCGCCGCGCGCCATCTACCGTTGAAACGGCCGCCCGAGTCCTTTCTGAGCGGCGATTTTCACTTGCTCGGGCGCTCCAGTCACCGCCAGCGCCTCGCGATAATGCTTCTCGGCTTGCTCGCGCTCGCCGGCGGCATCGGACAACCGGCCCAGATACAAATAGGCCCACGACTTGGTCTCGTCGTCCGGGGACATCTCCAACGTCTTTTGGAACAGCTTCTCGGCTAATTCCGGGTCGTGATCGAGCGCCGCAATCCGCGCCAATCCATAATATGCCCTGGCGTGCACCGGATTGTCGGCTGGTTGTTGCAGCACTTTCTCGTAAGCTTCCTGGGCCGCCGTGAGATTCCGGCTGGCGTAAAGGTTTTCAGCCTCGGCCAGATTCTTCGCGGATGCGCTCAAGACGGGCGCGGGCGGAGGCGGAGCGGCTTTGGCTTCGTGCACCGTCGCTTGCTTGTCGAACTCAACCTTTCGCAAGCGCCGGTCTTCGCGCTCCAAGTCGATTTCACCGAGCAGATCCGGGAAATAGTTCCGCAGCGATTCGGGCTGTTTCTCGTAAACCGCCAGGCCCTCGGCCAGTGCTGGAGTCAACACGAAACCTTGGCGCAGCGACTGATCCACTAACTCCTGCTTTTTGGCGCCGCGCGCCAGCCGGCTTTCTACCGACTTGATTACGCATTCGGTGGCCAGCAGCATAAAGTCGTTCTTGTAAGCGTCCTCTAACGCCGGGGCGGATTGCGCATAGTCGGCCAGGCTCTTGTCGCGGCCCCATTGTTCGAAATATCGCAGAGACAGCGGATCCAGCAAGAAGTGCAGATAGGCGTGCCGTACCTGATCTATTTGCGGCTCCGCTGACGGGGTCACAACAACATAATAGTTATTTTTGTAGCTGCGGGTTTGAATCTGGTTGGGTGCTCCCAACAAATCCACATAGACCTGAAACCTGCTGCCACGTAAGCCGCTGGTGGGGTTTCGCAGGTAGGCGTTGGCCTCCAGCAACGCCTGGACGACGCCGCTATGATACTCGGCGATCACACGATCCAAGGCTGGTTGCGACTGCTTCCAAAGATCTTCGATATCGGCTTCCTTGTAGAAGCTGGCGATCAGTTCGGTTAGCCCATCCAGCTTGCGGACATCCGGCGGAATCTCCTGCGGCGGCATCCAGAATTGGAAATCGGGAGGGCCCTGGAGCGAAAGCGCGAACGAGATGTACTGGTTGAAGTCGGCCTCCGGATCATCCTTACGGTGGTCGGCGTAAAACTTCTTCAGCGCTTCCACGGACGCAAGGTGCTTTTGGGCGATGGCATCGCGAACCTGCTTGCGGACCGGTGAATTGGCGTTCGAATCGATGTTGGCGTCGTATCCGGCGGCATTGATCGCCGCCAGTACCGTGAACAGCGTTTGGCTTCCATCCAATTGGTTGTCTTGCGGCTGCGGCTGCGCTTGAAGGAGCGCTGGCTGAAGGAGCGCGGGGAGGACAAGCGCGGCGAGTGCGAACAGGCGAACCAAAGTTAATCCTATTGTAAACACTACTAAGGGTTCATTTCCCGATGCAAAACGTCGAGAAGATTCGGTTCAGGATATCATCCGCGGTGGTTGCTCCGGTAATGGCATCCAGGGGCCGCAGCGCCGCGTAAAGATCCAGCAGCAGCATCTCGTGCGGGATGCCGAACTCGGCCGCTTTGCGAGCCTGCGCCGAGCGCCTCGCGGCTTTCGCGCAGCAGTTGCTCGTGCCGGATGCTGGTGATAAAGCCGGAGTCCTGTTCGTGAGAGGCCATCGGCGCGATTTGTTCGCGCAGATGTCCGATTCCTTCCCCGGTGAGCGCGGATACGGCGATCAACTCACCAGGCGGCGAAGCGACGCGCGGCAAGTCCGCCTTATTGCCCACCAGAATCCAGCGCCCTTGGCTTTTTGCGCGTTCGATGAGAGCGAGATCATCGGGATCACTCGGCGCCGCCAGATCCAACACCACCAGCGTCACGTCGGCATCGGCCATGGCCTGATAACTGCGCTCGATCCCGAGGGTCTCCACCAAATCCTGGCCGGAGCGGATGCCGGCCGTGTCCATGAATTTAACTGGGATTCCGTGAATCGCCGCCACTTCGGACACCAGATCGCGCGTGGTGCCGGGAATATCGGTGACAATCGCGCGATCCTGTTCCAGCAGCCGGTTGAACAGGCTGCTTTTACCCACGTTAGGCCGCCCAACGATGGCCAGCGTGATTCCCGAGTGGACCAGCTTGCCGTAATCGAATGTCGCAGCCAGTGCCGCTAGCGCCTGCTCGATCGGGTCCAGGCGCCGCAGTATTTCCTGCGAGCGGCGCGACGCTGATGTCGTCTTCCGCAAAATCGATGCCGGCTTCGAGCAGCGCGATCAGCTCCACCAGTTGCTCCTTGATGGGACGGATGCGCTTGGAGACGGAGCCTTCCACCTGTTGCGCGGCCACGCGCGCCTGGTACAGCGTAGTGGCTTCGATCAGATCGCGAACCGCTTCGGCTTGCGGGAGATCGATTCTTCCGTTCAGATATGCCCGCAGCGTGAACTCGCCCGGTTCCGCCAGCCGGGCGCCCGCGGCGCACGCGCGTTCCACGCAGAATCGCAGAACTACGGGCGATCCGTGGCAGGAAATCTCCACCAGGTCTTCGGCGGTGTAGGAGCGCGGCGCGGCAAAGTAAGCGACCACTACTTGATCAACGGCAGCGCCCGAATCGTCGATCAATTCCGCGAGCGTCAGGGTCCAGGGCTTCCAATCGTGCCCGGCCTGAAATCGCAGAATGCTTTCGGCGATGCGCCGCGCATCGGAGCCGGACAGACGCACCACACCCACGCCGGAGCGGCCGGGTGGTGTGGAAATCGCAACGATGGTGTCCTGAATTCGCAGATCTTTGTTGCTTAAGGCCGCCGGAAGCCGCCGCGCCGGGGAGGTCCGGATCTGCGGTCCCGGTCGCGAGGGCCGCCGCGCGGGGGCGGTCCCGGCCTGGGCGGACGAATCGGCTCCGGCAGCGGCATATCGACCGGCAGCACCACCACCTGGCGAAACGGCCCGGTGCCCGTGCTCTCGCTGCGAATATCGGTCTCGTTTCGCAGGCTCAAGTGGATGATGCGCCGCTCGCGGCTGCTCATGGGATTAAAGTGGAACGGCCGTCGCGTCCGCTTCACGCTCTCCGCGGCGGTCATGGCGCTCAATCGCAGCTCCTCGATCCGCAGCGTGCGATAGTCGTTGGAATCGAAACACAGCAGCGAGTGGTGCTCGGCCGGCATCCGCAGAGCTTCCATGGTGAGAAACTCCAGCGCCAGCAGCAACTCCGCTTTGTTCGCCAGCAGAAGGTCGACGTCCGGTCCCGAAAATTTCACCAATAAATCGGGATCTTCGAGATCGGGATGCAGATGCTGCCCCTCCAAAATCTCAAAAGACAATTCCAGGCCCATTCCGCGGATGGCCATTTGGAGGAACTCAGTGATGCGCACTCCGCTGGATGCAACTGTATAGTTCTTCTCTCCCACCTTAGGTTATTTGCCCCTCTTCTTCACGGCGGCCGGAGGCGGAGGAGGCGGTGGTGCGGGCATCATCCGATTCACGGCCCATTGCTGTGCGATTCCCACTAAATTACTGGTTAGCCAGTATAACACCAGGCCGGCCGAAAAATTGTAGAACAAGAACCCGAACATGAGCGGCATAAACATCATCATTTTCGCCTGCGAAGGATCCATGCCCGGATTGGGAGTCATCTTCTGCATGACGAACTGCGAAACGATCATGATGAGCGGCAGAATGTGAATGGGCAGTTGCTCGGGCTGGGATAGATCCGAAACCCACAGCCAGTGCGCGCCGCGCATCTCGATGGTGACGGCCAGAACTTTGTAGAACGCGTAGATCAGCGGAAGCTGCACCACCATCGGAAGGCAGCCGCCCATGGGGTTGACGCCTTCCTTTTTGTAGAAGGCCATCACCTCCTGGTTCTGTTCCGCCTTCTTCGGGTCGCGCATGCTGAGACCCTTGTATTTCGCGTTGATGGCGGCCAGCTGCGGCTGCAACGATTGCATTTTGCGCTGGCTCTTCATGCTCTTCAGCCGCAGCGGCAGAAGCACCACATTGATCACGATGGTGATCAAAACGATGGACCAGCCGTAGTTGTGAACGATGTTGTCGTTCACCCAGTGCATGGCCAGGAAGAGCGGCTTGGCGATCACTCCGTACCAGCCCCAGTCGATCAGTTGCGAGAGCTTGGGATCCACGCGGCGCAGCAAATCCAGATCCTTCGGGCCAACAAACAGCGAGAAGTTGTTCACCGAATCGCCGCCCACTTCCACGCCCACCCGCATTTCTTCCTTGCCCGCGGGCGCGGGCGGCACATCGTCCTTGATGGCCTCTACCTTGATTGGCGTGTTGTCTTTGGGGAGAAATACGGCGGCAAAGAAGCGGTCGTCCAAACCGGCGAAGGAATAATCGCCGGTGGTGAGCACCGGACCGTCTTTCACCGACTTGGCATCCTTGTTGATCAGCTTGCCCTGGCTGAGGCCCAGCATGCTGGCTTCATGCGGATCGAAATAGACGGCATGCTCTTCGGCAGTGCGATTCAGGACCGTAGCGTCGCCAAAGCCTCCGCGCCACTGGATCAAGTGGTCGGTGGGCACGCCATTGATGGTCACTTCGGTTTCGACGTGCGAAAGATAACCGGACTTCGAAAACTGAAACGTCTTCTTCGCATAGTCCTTGCCGTTCGAGAACTCGTATTCGATCCCTAACCCGTTGGCCGCGGGCTTGGCGACGTAGAGGCCGTAGTTCAACGCGTCGGCCGCTTTATCATCCCGCAGAACGATCGAAAACGGGGGCGCCACCTTCGCATAACTCGCTGCGTTGATCAATTCCAGGGGCTTGCCTTGCTTGTCGCGGTATTTCTTCAGAATCCAACTGCGGACCGTTCCGCCGCGATTCGACAGCGTGATGTGATAGATGTCGGTGTCGATGTCAAATTGCTGCTCGGTGGAGGCCACAATTTGTCCGGGCACCGGTTCGGTTGGGGCGGGTTGGGATTGCGCGGCTTGCGGCGCGGATTGCGCCGGCGATGCTTTCGTGCCGGCTGGTGTGGTCTGAGTGGTGGTTGCAGGCGCGGCCTTCTTGGGAGGCGGTGGGGGGGCTTTGTAGAAGTAAGGCGTGAGGAACAGCACCAATCCCATCAGCACAAACGCCAGCAGGAGCCGCTGCTCCATCGTGAGCTCTTTTTTTCCGGGTTTGTTGGATTGGTTATCGGCCATGATGTTGCAAATTTCTAGCGGACCGGATCGAAGCCGCCGGTGTGGAATGGATGGCAGCGCAGCAGACGGCGCAGGCCCATGCCAACGCCCCGCAGCACGCCGTATCGATCCACTGCCTCCAGCATGTATTCCGAACAGGTGGGAGAAAACCGGCAGGCCGACGGCAAAAACGGCGACACGAAGCGCTTGTAAAGACGCAAAGTAGCGATTACTGCTTTCTGCATTGCGCCACCAACCGATCCACTTCCCGCCGTAGCTCCTCCACCGGCGCCGCTATAGCGGGACGGCGCGGGTTGATCACAATATCCCATTCCGGCGCCATTTCGGGCAAGCGCACCCGCAGCGCTTCCCGCAGCCTTCGCTTCACCCGATTCCGCAGCACGGCTTTGCCGAAAGCCCGCGGTACGGTGAATCCCAGCCGGGGCCCTTGTCTTCCGTCCGGGCCACTCGCAGACAAAACGCGGCAAAAAATCGGCCCGTAAATCGGTTCCTTGGTTGTAGGCCTTGCGGAAATCGGCGGCTCTCAGAATCCGAGCAGTGGTCGGAAAGCCGAAGCTAGTCGGCGTACCGGACGGCTCTCTCGTCGCTAACGGTGAGTTTGTGGCGGCCTTTGGCTCGGCGTCGCGCAAGCACGGCGCGGCCATTTTTCGTGGACATGCGTACCCGGAATCCATGTGTCTTTGCCCGTTTGCGATTGTTTGGCTGAAAGGTGCGTTTTGGCATCTGATTTCCTCGGCCCGGGCAGAGCACCCGAAACGTAGAAGACTAGTTAACTTTCAGTATAAGGGGCGGGTAATGGGGTGTCAAACTGGTTGTCCAAAGCCAAAGCATCCAAACTATTTTCTGAAATCCGCCAACTTGAAGATGCTCGCCAGTTCCAGCCCGAATTCATTGCGCAGAAGCTCGCCGCCGCCCGCCTCCCGATCAATCAGGCAAATCGCACCAAGGATTTCCATCCCTACCGACTGCGCGTTCCGGATCGCCAGGGCGGTAGATTCGCCCTTGGTGCAGACATCCTCAACGATAACTACCTTTCGTCCCTCCGTGGATTCCAGGCCTTCGACGAACCGTTGCATCCCATGTTGCTTGCGCTCTTTCCGCACCACAAAGCAATCGATGGCCGGCGGCCGATCCAAGCTTTCTCGCGCGATGGCAAAAGCAATCGGATCCGCGCCCAAGCGTTAGTCCGCCGACGGCATCCGGAGACCACATTTTCTCTTCCATTTTGCGCAGAAAAAGACGCCCGATCAGAGGCATCGCCCTCGGATCGTAAGTGGTAAGCCGGCAGTCCACATAAACGTCGCTCGTCTGGCCGGACGCAAGCGTAAAACTGCCGAACCGCACGGACTTCTTCTGAAGGATTTCATGAAGTTGCGCCAAATCCTGGGCCGGAGTGGAGGTCATCTGAATACGAGAGCCCTCATTGTACAATCGCTCCATGCGCAAAGTCATTCTTACAGCGGCAGTCACGCTGGATGGCTACCTCGCACGGCCCGACGGGTCGGTGGACTACCTCGTCATGACTAAAGACGGCTCGGCGTCGTTGACACGATTCTTCTCCACGGTCGACATCATCGTCATGGGCCGCAAAACCCTGGACGTGGCCATCGCCCTGAGCGGCGGCACGTACCAGTCTCCCGTCGCAAGCCCCACCTACGTCTTCTCGCGAACGCAACCGCCCGGCGAGCGCGACGGCGTCATCTTCGTAAATCAATCCCCGGCCGTGTGGCTCCGCAAAATCCGCGCGCGTCGCGGCAAGCACATTTGTCACATGGGCGGGGGTGAACTGGCGCGCGCCTTTCTTCAAGCCGACCTCATTGACGAGCTGTTCCTCGACGTGGTTCCCATTTTGCTCGGCGAGGGCCTTGCCGCTTTTTCCGAGCAGCTTCCCGCAGCGCGACTTCACTTTGGTGGAAAATAAGACTTACTCGAAAAGCCGAATCCCACTGACGTACCGGCGCATTCGGTCAACCAGGAAACGGAAATGAAAAAATCGATCTGCCTTGCAGTTTTCTCTCGTGGGCGGCCGTCGCGCAAACGGCGGCGCCCACCGGCTCCATCACGGGCACCCTCGTCGATTCCATCGGCGATCCCATCGACAACAACGCCGTACAGGCCAAGAACTCCGAATCCGGCGCCGTTTTCAAAACCATCACCGCCACTAATGGCAAATACACGCTGGCCGACCTGCCGCCCGGCACCTACGACGTCACCGCCTCCGCGCCTGCGCTCACCCCGTTCGAAAAGAAGGGCGTTGTGGTGCAAGCGTCTGAAACCGCGTCGCTCGATATCCGCCTGGGCGACACCACGCAGCTCAACACGTTGGGCGAGGATCGCACGCACCAGATTGCCGACATGAAACTGCACAAGCCGCCATCCGGCCCCACGCCGCGCACGTTCGACGGCAAACCCGATCTCTCCGGCGTCTGGTGGCGCCCGCGCGTCGTCGATCCCGGCCATCCCGAATTTTTGCCCGCTGCGATTGCGATCACCAACCAGCGCCGCGCGAACAACGGCAAGGATAGCCCGCAGGCGCATTGCCTGCCTTCGGGTCCGCTGCGCAATGGTCCGCTGTGGGAATTCGTCCAGAGCAAGGATTACCTGGTCTACATCTCAGACGATGAGAGCCCCGGCTTCCACCAGATTTATCTGGACGGCCGCGGCCATCCCGCCGATCCGAACCCGGCCTGGTATGGCCATTCGATCGGCCATTGGGACGGCGACACGCTGGTGGTGGATCGCGTGGCGTTCGATCCGCGAGTTTGGCTGGATCAGGAATCGCATCCGCACTCCGACAAATTGCACGTGATCGAGCGCTACCATCGCCCCGATCTAGGCCATCTGGAAATCGAAATCACCGTTGACGACCCGGGCGTTCTCGCCAAGCCCTGGACGCAGAAGCGCGTCACCGAGCTGGCGAATGAAGAGATTCTCGAGTTCATTTGCACCGAGAACAACCGCGACGTCCAACATTTGGTTGGAAAGTAATCCATTACGATTTGCCGCGCATGGCTTCCAGCCGCGCGATGCGATCTTCGGTGGCCGGATGGGTCGAAAACATGCGCATCAGCGCTTGCCCGGAGAACGGCTTGATGATGAACAGGTGAGCGGTGGCCGGGTTCACGTCCTGCATCGGGATGCGCTTGGACCAGCTCTCCAGCTTGCCGAGCGCTGAAATCAACTCGTCGGGATTGTGCGTGACGTGCGCTGAGGTTTCATCGGCCGCGTATTCGCGGGTACGCGAAATGGCCATCTGAATCAACATGGCCGCAATGGGCGCCAGGATGAGCATGACCAACCCCGCCCACGGACTGCCCCGTTCATCATCGTCGCGGCTTCCGCCGAACCAAAACGCCATGCGTGCCAGGAACGTGATGGCGGCAGCGATGGTCGCGGCCACCGAACTGGTCAGGATGTCGCGATTCTTCACATGCCCCAGCTCGTGCGCTACCACGCCTTCCAATTCCTGATTGTTCATCAACTGCAGAACGCCCGCCGTGAATGCGACAGATGCATGTTCCGGATTGCGCCCAGTGGCAAATGCGTTCGGCGACGGATCCTGAATGAGCCAAAGCTTCGGCATCGGCAAGCCCATGCGCTGCGTCAGGCTTTGCACTAACGGGAACACGCGCGCGTAAACGTCGGGATTCTCCTGCGGCGTCACCGGCTGAGCCGAGTACATCGCAAGTGCCATCTTGTCCGAAAAGAAGTAGCTGAAAAAATTAAGTCCCACCGCGATCAGGAGCGCGATGGCAAGGCCGTGGCGTCCTCCAATCATCTCGCCGCCCGCCAACAGCAGCCCGCTAAGAATGCCCAGAAGAAGAACCGTTTTAACGCCGTTCATAACACCTTCCTGTCACTTGTTTGATTATCACGCGGGGCCGTAGTACCCAAAAAAGCGGACAAAAAATTTGGGGCGGCCGGAGCCGCCCCGATTCTGCTACGTGAAATGTTTTGTGCTCACGCCAACGTCAGTTGTTACTGACTTGCACTTTAATCGCTTTGGGCTTGGCGATTTCCTTCTTCGGAAGGGTAATCGTCAGCACTCCGGCTTCGTAGGCCGCCTTCACGTGCTCCGCATCCACCGTATCCGGCACTGTGAAGATTCGAACAAACGAGCCATAACTGCGCTCCATCCTGTGGAAGCCCTTGTTCTTCTCTTCCTTTTCGAACTTCCGCTCGCCTTTTACAGTCAGCGTTCCATTCTCAAGCTGGATGTCGACGTCCTTCATGTCGACACCAGGGACATCGGCCTTCAGAATCAACTCATTCTCGGTCTCCAGGATATCTACCGCCGGAGCCCACGGCCGAGTTTTGACGCCGTCTTCGCTCAACAGGCGATTGATGCTGTCCTGGAAGAGCCTCAGGCCAGTCGGAAATTCTTCTGTATCCGCAAAAGGTGCGTATCTTACAAGAGACATATCAATTTACCTCCTAGTATCTAACTCCACTAACGATTATAAAATCTTAGTGCGCAATTGTCAATATGTATGACACGAAAATATTTTCTTCGTCCTGCCATATCTGCGACTAAAAAGGTCCGCTATACTGTAGCAGAGACCTAGTCCTCCCGTTACGCTAGGTCCTTGACGTGCTATGCCGAGAGGCGGATACTGATCGATGCTGCAAATGAGTGTCAACAGCGGATCACCCGCTGCGCCAAATTCCGCACCTGGGCGCTCGCTCGCTCAACTCCCTGAGGGTGAAGCGGGCGTGCTGGATCGCCTGGAACTGCCCGACGACATCGCGCGCCGGTTGATGGAGCTCGGCTTTCTTCCCGGCCACATCATTGTCCCGGCCCGCAGCGCGCCGGGCGGCGAACCCCGTGTGTATCGCGTGGATGGCTCGGAAGTTGCTCTTCGGCGAGAAACCGCGTCGCGGCTGATCCTGCGGCCTGGCAACGGTACAAACAAGAGAGGTCCCAGGCAAGGCTTCGAATCTATGAGCGATTGTCACGGCTGCGCCGGATGTGCCGTTGCCGAACCGCCGCCTTCGCACAAGGGCGCGCGTCCGCACGTGGTCGCCATCATTGGTCCGCCGAACTCGGGCAAGTCCACGCTCTTCAATCGACTCACCGGCTTGCGGCAAAAAGTTGCCAATTTCCCGGGCGTAACGGTCGAACAGCGTGTCGGCAAAGCCAAAATGCACGGCGCTAGCCACGACAACGTGGTCCTGGTCGATCTGCCGGGTGTCTATAGCTTGAACCCTCGCTCAGAAGACGAACAAGTCACCCGCGACGTTCTGGCCGGGACCATGCCTGGCATCCCGAAGCCCGATGCGCTGCTATTAATCCTGGATTGCACCAACCTGGGCCGCCACCTGGTGCTCGCCGCACCCATTCTCAGCCTGAAACTGCCGACGCTGGTGATCCTCAATATGGCGGACGATCTGAAGAGCCGCGGCGGGCACGTGGACACCGGCGAACTGGCTGCTGAGCTGGGTTCGCCGGTAGCGCTCATCAGCGCCTCCAAGGGCCAAGGCATCGAGAAAGTCTTCCAGTTCATGGAAGGCACGTCGGCCGGCACCACTTCGCTTGCGCCTCCCCGCGTGGAGCTTCCGGTTTTGCAGGACATTCCGCGCTGCCGCCAGTGGGCGCACGACGTCGGCTCCGGCGCCGGTTATCATGCCCCGGCGCCGCCCATCTGGACGCGGCGCTTGGATTCGGTCTTCCTGCATCCCATCGCCGGACCGCTGATCTTCTTGATCGTTGTGGCCGGGGTTTTCCAAACCATCTTCAGCGGCGCGAAGCCTTTGATGGATGGATTGCAGGCGCTGATCCAGACTTCCGGGCAGGGGATCGAGCACATTCTGCCGCCCTCCATTTTCCGCTCGCTCCTGGTCGACGGCGTGTGGAGCGGCGTGGGCGCGGTCATCGTCTTCCTGCCGCAGATTCTTCTTCTGTTCCTGTTTATTGGAATCCTGGAAGACTCCGGGCTACCTGGCGCGCGCCGCTCTCATTGCCGACCGCACCATGGCCAAGTTCGGCCTGCAGGGAAAATCCTTCATCCCGCTGATCTCGGCCTACGCCTGCGCCGTGCCGGCCATCATGGCCACGCGCACCATCGAGAATAAGCGCGATCGTCTGGCCACCATCCTGATCGCCCCGTTCATGACCTGCTCGGCGCGGCTGCCCGTGTATACGCTGATTATTGCGGCCTTCATTGCCGATCGCCCGCTGCTCGGGCACTTCTTCGGGATGCAGGCGGGCGCGCTGCTGGGGCTATATGTCCTCGGCTTCGTCGCGGCCATCGCCACCGCGCGCCTGTTGAAATCGTCCATTTTGAAGAGCGAGCGCGTGCCGTTCGTTCTCGAAATGCCGCCCTATCGCTGGCCCACGCTGCGCTCGCTCAGCCTGCGCCTGATTGACCGCTCCAAAGTTTTTCTGCGCCGCGCCGGCACCGTGATCCTGCTTGTGATTGTGGTGCTCTGGGTTCTGGAAAACCTGCCGGTGAAAAACGGCCAGCCGCCCGAGATCGCGGACAGCTTCGCGGGCATGATCGGCCACGCCGTGGAGCCGGCCATTAAGCCGCTCGGCTTCAACTGGAAGATCGGCATCGGGCTGGTGAGTTCCATCGCCGCGCGCGAAGTGATTGTCGGGACGCTCGGCACCATTTACCACAGCGAAGGCACGTCGGAATCGGTCGGCCTGCGCAAGGCGCTGCAAAGCGATTTGAGCCCTGGCGGCGCAGTCGCACTGCTGGTGTTTTTCGCCTTCGCGATGCAATGCATGTCGACGATAGCCGTGGTGCGCCGCGAAACCGGCGGCTGGAAGTGGCCGGCCATTCAATTCAGCTTACATGACGTTCCTGGCCTACGTCTGCGCGATGATCACCAACGAAGTGGTCCGCTCCGGCATGTTCACTTAGCTCGCAGCCGCGCGGAGCGGTGTTAGCATAAAAATTCGCCCAAACCATGTTCAACGTGATCATCATCGGCTCCGGCTGCGCCGGCAACACCGCCGCCATCTACACCGCGCGAGCCAACCTGAAACCATTAGTCGTCGCCGGACACGAACCCGGCGGCCAGCTGTCGCTCACCACGCTGGTCGAAAACTTCCCGGGATTTCCGGACGGCATCGACGGCCCCCTGCTGGTGGAAAACATCAAGAAACAGGCCGAGCACTTCGGCGCCGAATATCTGCACGGCACCGTCATCGAAGCCGATCTGTCCGCAGCGCCCGTTCCGCATCAAAGTGGATCACGAGTGGCTGGAGACCCGCACGCTGATCATCGCCTCGGGCGCGTCGGCCCGCTGGCTGAACTTGCCGAACGAGCAGAAGCTGATCGGCCATGGCGTCTCGAGTCTGCGCCACCTGCGACGGCTTCTTTTATCGCGGCAAAAAAATCATGGTGGTGGGCGGCGGCGATTCGGCCATGGAAGAGGCCAATTTCCTCACGCGCTTCGGTGAAGAAGTGGCGCTGGTGCATCGGCGCGACAATTTCCGGGCGTCCAAGATCATGCTGGAGCGCGCGCGCAACAATCCCAAGATCAAGATTTTTCACCAACACCGTGGTGGAAGACGTCTACGACGCCAGCCAGCACGTGGTTACGGGCGTGAAGCTGCGTAACTTGCTCACCGATGAAATCTGGGAGCGCGACGTGGACGGCTTCTTCGTGGCGATCGGCCACATCCCGAACACCAGCGCCGTTCGCCGGCCAGATCGATCTGGATCCGGACGGCTATATTGTTTCGCATGGCGGCGCGCGCACCAACATCACCGGCGTTTTTCACGCCGGCGACGTCCAGGACCGGACCTATCGGCAGGCCATTACCGCCTCGGGCGCCGGATGCATGGCCGCCATCGAAGTGGAGCG
Source organism: Bryobacterales bacterium (assembly GCA_963761265.1). Taxonomy (GTDB): domain Bacteria; phylum Acidobacteriota; class Terriglobia; order Bryobacterales; family Bryobacteraceae; genus Palsa-89. Next base: position 291,075 of record CAVXGM010000010.1, on the reverse strand, counting down.
GTTTCTGGAAGCCGAAGGGCACTGAGCTCTCCTATCGATTGTCAATAGGAGCGTTCGCAAACTGCCAGGCCGTCGCGACAATATCCTTCATCTCGATAAACTTCGGCTTCCATCCCAGCGTCCGCTTCAGTTTTTCCGAATTCGCCACCAGGACCGGCGGATCGCCCTCCCGCCGCGGGCCGATCTCGTGCGGCACTTTCCGTCCCGTCACTTGTTCCACGGCCCGCATCACTTCCAGCACCGACTGCCCGCCGCCCGTCCCCACATTAAACACGTCGGACGCTCCACCCGCCAGCAGCTTCTCGATCGCCGCCACGTGCGCCGTCGCCAGATCGCGTCACGTGGATATAGTCGCGGATGCAAGTGCCATCGGGCGTGTCGTAATCATCGCCGAAAATCATCATCGGCTCCCCCGACACCACGGCCCGGATCAATAACGGGATCAGGTGCGTCTCCGGATCGTGCTCCTCGCCCAAGCCCGATTCCGGGTCCGCTCCACAGGCGTTGAAGTATCGCAGCGCAATGCTGCGCAGCCCGGTGCCGATATCCATCCACTTCAACATCTTCTCCACCAGCACTTTGGATTCGCCATAGGGATTCACCGGATCGAACGGAAGATCCTCGGGAATGGGGACCACCTTGGGCGTCCCATAGACCGCTGCGGTGGACGAAAACACCAGCCGTTTCACGTCTGCCTGAATCATGGCGCTCAACAACGATGCGCTGCCGCCGTCATTGTTGAGGAAATAAAGCTCGGGCTTCCGGGTGGATTCTCCGACCATGGAGTGAGCCGCGAAATGAATCACCGCATCCACGTGTGCCTGGCTCAACACCTCCGCCAGTGCGTCAGTTTCCTTGCAGATGCAGCTTGTGAAACGGGAGTCCGCGGACGTTATGTTCGTGTCCGCGCGATAAGTCGTCGACAATCACCACGCCATATCCGCGCCGCTTCAAAAGGTGGGCTGTCACCGAGCCGATGTAGCCCGCCCCACCCGTCACCAAAACATTCGGCATAGGCCTTAGTGTAAAGCGCGGCCGCATGATCCTGCTGTATACTCATTTTTCACCGCAACTTGGCGGTGACCACGGAGACACACATGCGTAGCAATCGACGAATACACAATCACAGAAGCCGCGCTGGACCAGATGGCATCCACGCCCGACCCGCGCCTGAAAGCAGATCATGGCCGCGCTCACGCGCCATCTTCATGAATTCGCGCGCGAGGTGGACCTGACGCCCGAAGAGTGGCTGGACGCGCATCAAGTTCCTTACGGCGGTCGGCCAAAAATGCACGGCGTACCGGCAGGAGTTCATTCTGCTCTCCGACACGCTCGGCCTCAGCAGCCTGGTGAACGCGCTGCACGATCGGCGCGCCACCGAAAACGGCACCAAATCGAGCCTGGTGGGCCCGTTCTATCGCCAGGATTCGCCCAACATGAAGCTGGGCGATACCATCGTCACCAAGCCCACCAATGGCCAGGAGGTTTGCCTCTACGGCCGCGTGACCAACTCCGCCGGCGAAGGCGTTCCGAACGCTACCGTTCAAGTCTGGCAGCCGGACGAAACCGGCAACTACGATCTGCAAAAGCACGATCCTTCCGAAATGGATCTGCGCGGCACATTCCGCACCGATGCCGATGGCCGCTTCTATCTGCGCACCATCGCGCCGTTGGGCTACATGATCCCGATGGATGGCCCGGTGGGCGACATGATTCGCGCGCAGAAACGCCACGGCTATCGCCCCGCTCACATCCACTTCATCATCGGCGCGGACGGGTATCGCGAGGTTGTCACCGCGCTGTATTTGCAGGGCGACGAGCACATCGATTCGGACACCGTGTTCGGCGTAACGGCATCGCTGGTTACCGGCGTGAACAGCCAAGGATCCGGCCTCGCCGATTCCGAATCTTCCCACCATCAAGTTCGATGTTCAAGCTGCCCGCCGCGCAAGCCGTCGGCTCGCGGACGCGTGGGCGCCGATCCTTCGCAAATTGTTCAGAAGGCCGCCAGCTAACCGGTTTCGCATCCGCATTCGCAGCGGCGGTGCGGCATGAATTCCTGGGAGCGATGGCTGCGGCGTCCGAAAAGCGTCTGGGTTCGCAAGGCGCTGTTCCAGATTCATCTCTGGACCGGCATCGCGCTCGGCCTGTACGTGCTGGTGATCAGCGTCACGCGGCAGCGCCATCGTTTTCCGCAATGAGCTGTACACTTCGCTTTGGCCCGGGCCGACGCATGGTTGCGATCCGGCGCCGCGGCTTACCCACCACCGAGCTTCGCGAAGCCGCGCTGCGCGCCTATCCCGCAATACAAGCTGAGCTGGATCTGGGACGCAAGACTTCCAACCAGGCGCCCAATCAGGCGATCGACATCTGGCTGGACCGCAACGGCCATAAGCAAGGAACGGCTGTTCAATCCCTACACAGGCGAAGATCTCGGCGAGTCGCGTCCCTATTCGATCCAGTTTCTGGCATGGCTCGCTCGACCTGCATGTGAACCTGCTGGGCGGCGAAAACGGGCCGCCTGGTGAATGGCGTGGGCGCCGATCTTCGTCCTGGTGCTTGCCATCACCGGCGCCGTGCTGTGGTGGCCAGGCGTCCGGAGCTGGCGCCGGGCTCTCGTGATCCGCCGCGGATCCAATTGGAAGCGATCTCAATTGGGAACTGCACAGCGTGATCGGACTGTGGATGCTCCCCATCGTGTTGATGTTCGGATTGGTGGGCGTTTACGCTGGCTTTCCGGGACCGTTTCAAATGCTGGTGAATAAGATCGCGCCGCTGGATGTGTATCGCCCGATCCCGAGACGTCCTCGCCCGATTCGCGATACATCGTCAGTGATGCGCCGGTGAGCACTCCCACTCGCGCGCCCTCGCTTTCGCCCCAGATACAGCACCGGCGACAAAATCATCCGCTGGTTCAGCTATCTGCATTTCGGCAACTTCGGCGGATGGCCCAGCAAGGCGCTGTGGGTGTCACTTGGCCTGGCGCCCGCGTTTCTCTTCGTCACCGGCGTTGCTGATGTGGTGGAACCGCGTGCTCTCGCCTGCCGCCCGGCGCTTTCGCGCGCTCCGCCGATATATAATTCCACCAATGGCAATCCACAAGAACGTTGTTGCTCGCCTTCGCGGGACTCGCGGCGGCGGCGCTGGTTTTCGCCGCCGGCAGCGTCGACCCCAACAACCCCACCGGCTCGCACGGATTGATTGTCATCGACAAAATCGGCCGGCACGTCCGCTTCCTCGATCCATCCGACTTCCACGAAATTTCGAACCTGGACGTCGGCGTCGCGCCGCATGATCTCGCCATCTCGCCCGATCACAAATTCGCCTACATTCCCGGTCTACGGCGACGGCATCTACGGCCGCAATCCGCATCCGGGCCACACCATCGCCATCGTCGATCTGCCATCGCGGAAGGTCGACGGCACCATCGACGTCTCGCCCTATCAGGCGCCGCACGGCATTCAGATCGATGACGCGGGCACGATCTACGTCACCTGCGATATCAGCCGCAAGCTGCTGGTGATCGATCCCGAAGGCGCGCAAAATCAAAGCCGCCATCGACACCGATGGCACCGGCCATTGGGTCGCCGTTCTGCCCGACGCGAGCAAAGCCTACGTCGCGAATAAGAATGACCGGCTGTTCATCAGCGTGATCGATCTGAAGAAGCGCCGGATCGTGGCGCGCATTCCCGCGCCGAACGGCACGCAGGGCATCGCCGCTTCTCCCGATGGCAAGCATGTGGTGGCCGTGGATTATGCCGAGCCCAAGTTCCTGGTCATCGATCCGGCCACCGACATCGGTCGAAGTTACGATCCCGCTCGAAGGCAACACCCGGGCCGCTTTCAAGCCGCGCTTTTCGCCCGACGGCTCCAAGCTCCTGGTCTGCAATATGAGCGAATGGCTGGTCAACATCATCGACGTCGCGGACCGCACGGCAAGCAACAAGTGCTGAAAGTGGGCAAAGATCCCATGGGATTTGCGTTTGCGCCCGACGGCAAAACCGCGCTGATCGCCAACCATGGCGACGGCACCGTCTCGGTGGTGGATCTGGCTCGAGGGCCGCGTGGTGTCCAGCTTCAAAGCGCGGCGCCGGCGTGGAATCGCTGGCTTATTATTAAGCGCTAGGTTCGTGATGCCCGCGCCGTAGGCCACATAAACGCCCAGCCCGATCATCGCCGCACCCGAGACGCCGCGCTGCCGGCTGCGGAGCTTCGCGCTGCGCTTCATTGCTCGATCCCAGCGGCCCGGCGAAACACGCCACCATCAGATCGGCGCAGGTGTTGAGCGTCACCGAGATCGCGCCCAGCATCAGAAATTGCTCAGCCACGTGGCCCTTGCCGCAACACGACGAATTGCGGGATGAACGAAAGAAAAAACAGCGCGGTCTTCGGGTTCAGCACTTCCGTCATCACGCCTTGGATAAAAGTGCCGCGCGAAGTCCCCATCGCTGCAATATCGGCCGTTTCCTGATTCCGGCTTCGAATCATCCGGTATCCCAGATAAATCAAATACGCCGCCCCCGCGTACCGCACGGTTTCAAACGCGATAGCCGATGCCGCCAGAATCGCCGACAAACCGAACGCCGCCGCGACCACATGCACCAGGCCGCCCAGAAACGTGCCCGCCGCCGATAACATGCCCTCCCTCCGTCCTCCGCGCAAACTGCGCGCCAGCACATAGAAGATCCCGGGTCCGGGCGTAATCGCGAGAATCAGCGCCGCGCCCAAGAAAACCAGGAATCGCGATGTGAGCACCATACCTCAGACGATACAATCATAGTCGCAGTGCCGCAAGATTCCCGTCCAAAGCTTGCCACCCGCGCCCCTATGGAAAAGCTGCACTCACGCCCGGCTGGCAACAGATTCAGCGGCATTTCTTTGCTTCGGGCGACGCGCGCCGGTGTGCTGGCGGGGCTTTCCGCGCTGATCGAGCAAATGACGCATCGATGCTTTTCAAGCGTCGCTGGCAACGTGCCCGAGACCAGGCGTCGCCATGCTGGCGGTCGGCGGATTCGGGCGCCGCGAGCTGTTCCCGTTCTCCGATGTGGACGTGCTGATCTTGATCGAGCGCGAATCGCAAGCCGCGGCCATCAAGAACGCGCTCGCCGAATTCGTCCGCCTGCTCTGGGACTGCGGGGCTGCGCCTGAGCCATTCGGTGCGCACCGTGGCCGAATGCGCCGAAATTCACGATGGCAATATCGAGCTGAACATCAGCCTGCTCGACCGCCGCATGCTGGCCGGTTCGTCCGAGCTTTACGCCAAACTGGAAACCAAACTGCCCGGCATTCTTCGAACGCCAGACGCCGTGAGCTGATTCGCCATCTCTGCCAACTCGCGCGCGAACGCCACGAAAAATTTCAGGACACGTTGTATCATCTGGAACCCAACGTGAAGGAAACGCCCGGCGGATTGCGCGACCTCCATCTGGTCCATTGGTTCGGAAAATTGCGAAAGCCGGATGAGGAGGTCACCGCCCGCCTGTTGCGCCCACCCGGCATTCCTTCATTCCTTGCGATGTTTCCTGCATTACCAGGCGCGCCGCGATCAGAACCTGCTGAGCTTCGATGCGCAGGAAGCGCTCGCCACGCAGCCCTATTGCCAGTTTGCAGAACCGGCCGAACTGATGCGCGAGTATTTCCGCAATGCCCGCGTCGATCTACAATGAAGCGCGCCGCGCGCTCGATCTGAACGAGCGAAGCGAAAGCTCGCTGGCGACGCACTTCCGCGATTGGCGCTCACGGCTCTCGAACGCGGAATTCACCGTCTCGAACGAGCGCATCTTTTTGCGTTCGCCCGGCCAATTGACCGCCGATCCGCCGATCATCCTGCGCCTGCTGGAATTCGTCGCGCGCCATGGCGTCCCCCTGGCTGCGGAAACCGAACGCCGCCTGGAACAAGCCTGCGACCGTTTCGCCGCATACTGCGCCGACCGCGCGAGCCGCTTGGCCGCATCTGCATAGCATCCTGTCGCTGCCGCATGCCGCCGCCGCGCTTCGCGCGATGCACGATACCGGGCTGCTGCAGGCCATGTTCCCCGAGTGGCGAAACATCTCCTGCCTGGTGGTTCCCGACTTCTACCATCGCTACACGGTGGACGAGCACACGCTGGTCGCCATCGAAAAACTAGCCGAACTCGCAGCCAGCAAAGATTCCGCCGAGCGGCGGCTGGCCGAAATCCTTTCGGAAGTCGAGGACCTGGCCCTGCTGCGCTTCGCGCTGCTGTTTCACGACTCCGGCAAAGGCGCCCGCAGCGGCGATCACGCGCACCTGTCGGTCCAGTTGGCGCGCACGGCGATGCAGCGCATCCAAATGCGCCCGGAGGAACAGAACACCGTCGAGTTCCTGATCGAGCATCATCTCGACCTCTCGGCGGTGATGAATTCGCGCGATCTCTACGATCCCGCCACCGCCGCGTCTGCTGGCCGGCGGCATCGGCACGCTGGAACGCCTGAAGCTGCTCACACTGTTGACTTACGCGGATATCTCCGCCGTGAATCCCGCCGCCATGACCCCCTGGCGCCTCGAGCAGCTTTGGGAGACCTATCGCGTCACGCATCAACAATTGCTCAAGGAGCTTGAAACCGAACGCATCACCGATCTTCCACCCGGCCTCCACGGCCTCCAGACCTGCGGAGCGACGCGCAGGAATCCGCCGATTTTCTCCGCGGTTTCCCATCGCGCTATCTGCGCACGCACACTCCCGACGACATCCGCGCGCACGCCAGCTCTTCGAATTCAGTAAGCGCCGGCGTGGCCGTGCAACTCGACACGCGGGGCGGCTTTCATCGCGCCACCATCGTCGCACGCGACCGTCCGGCTCTCTTCGCGTCTCTGGCCGGCGCGATTTCCAGCTTCGGAATGGATATCCTAAAAGCCGAAGCGTTCTCCAACGCGCAAGGGGCCATTCTCGACACGTTCGTCTTCTCCGATCCCAGGCGAACGCTGGAATTGAATCCCACGGAAAACGATCGCCTGCGGCAAACGCTGGAAGATGTCGCTCTGGGCCGGCTGGACACCGAGCAGCTTCTGCGCGGACGCGCCGCGCACAATCGTCTGAAGAAGCGCACCGTGCAGCCGAGCGTGCACTTCGATCCGGATGCCTGCGACACCGCTACTTTGATCGAAATCATCGCCGAAGACCGGCCCGGGTTGCTATACGATTTGTCTTCCGCGATTTCGATGGCGGGCTGTAACATCGATGTCGTACTGATTGACACCGAGGGCCGCAAAGCAATTGATGTCTTTTATGTTGCAACCAATGGAAGAAAGCTCTCATCTAATATTCACGATGCCCTAAGTCACACATTATTAACTATTTGTTAAGTTTAATCTTCGCGAGTAACCTTCCGCCGGTCCGACGTTACTACTAGTGTGGCCTGTATTACAATAATCCACACTCCTCGTTTGAGCTGAACCACACGCATTCAATCTAAGGAGCTCAAAAATAAATGAAGATCAACAAACTCATGCTAGGAGCTTGTGTCTTTTCGCTGGGCATCGCCATGGCCGCCTCCACCTACCACGTCCGGATCGCTGATCCTACCTGGGTGGGCACCAACGAACTGAAGCCCGGCGACTACCAGGTTAAAGTGGAAGGCGACAAAGTTACATTCAAGCAGGGCAAGAATGTAGTGGCGGTCGCCGCGAAGGTTGAGACCAATGCCGCCAAGTTCTCCGACACCCAGATGGACATCAGGACCGAAAACGGTCAAGCCAAGCTGAAGGAGCTGGACTTAGGCGGAACCAAGTCCAAAATCATGTTAAATGATTCCGCCGCTCCCGTAGAAGCTGGCGGTACCCACTAACTAAGTCAAACCACTTAATTTGCGCCGGGACGGAAGCCCTAGGGAAGTCCAAACACCACCAGGGCTTCTGCTCCCGGCGTTGCGTCGTCCAGTGTTCCATTCCCTCCAGCCACGATCGCAACGTATTGCTTCCCATTGTTACCTGCATAGGTGATCGGGATGGCGTGCGCGCTCGCGTCCAATTTGGCCGACCACAGTTCCCTTCCAGTCTTTGAATCAAATGCGCGAAAACGGCGATCGTTGGTCGCACCGATAAACACCAGTCCGCCGGCAGTCGCGATCGGTCCGCCCAAATTCAGCCGCCCCGTATTTCGTTTGGCGCGCGGTAATTCTTCGGTAATTCCCAGCGGGACCTGCCACGCGAAATCGCCCGTACGTGCATCCACCGCAACCAACCGGCCCCACGGCGGCTTCTGGCACGGCCACGCATGCTCGCCCGAGTGAGGAATATTGCCCACCTTCGGATTGCCCTCGCTCCAGTGGAACCGTGACATCGGCCCTACGATGCTGTTGCGGTCAAATAACACCGGCGATCCCAGCCGGCTTTTTCTCAATCCATCCGATGCTGGCTTCATCGCTCGAATTCACGAACAAATATCCCAATCCGGCATCGGCTGCCGCGCCGCCCCAATCCACGCCGCCGATCGCGCCCGGAAAAATAATGGTTGAATACGGCTTCGCGCCAGCCGCGCGATAAACGTACGGCGTAAACGGCCCGCCATTGTAAAACCCTCCGCTTCGGGCTTGCAGTTCATGGCAGAATTGCGAGTGCTCCGCATTGGTGTCGTCGGGCGATACGATATCTTCGGGCCCGTAACTCACGCGCGCAAGCGGCGGCGGCTTCACCGGAACCGGCTGCGTCGGCGAACTCTGCTCTCCCGGCACTTTGCTTGCAAGCACCGGCTTCTCGTCGATGCCAAACACCGGCTTGCCGGTCACACGATTCAAAATGTACAGATAACCGGTCTTCGCGGTCTGCGCCAGAATCGGAATCTTCCTCCCTTGCACCGTCACATCTATCAAAGTGGGTGGAGCGGGGAGATCGAAATCCCATAAATCGTGATGCACCACCTGGAAATACCATTTCATCTTCCCGGTTTCGGCATCCAGGGCTACCACGCAATTCGCAAAAAGATCGTTGCCCTTGCGGTCGCCGCCCCAAAAATTCGTGTTGGGTCCGCCAAATACGGTGTAGACGATGCCGCGCTCGGCATCCACCGTTAGCGAAAAACCCCAGTTGTTCACGCCGGACCGATTCTTCGCGCTGTCGCCCTGCCAGGTCTCATGGCCGATTTCACCGGGCCGCGGAACCGAATGAAAGTCCCAGAGCTTCTTGCCCGTGCGGGCGTCATACGCGCGCGTGTCCCCCGCGGGACCCGTGGCTGGAGTCTCGGGCGTATTGGCACCCAGCAGCAGCACATTCTTGTAAACTACCGGCGCGGAATTGTACGGCACCTTCATTTCTACTGTGCCTTCGTTGCCGAAGCCCGGATCGATCTTCCCCGTTCCGGCGTTCAGCGCGATCATTTTGCTGCCGCTGGTGAAAATAATCCGCGGCGAGTTGCCCTGGTCGCCCGGCCAATAAGCAACGCCGCGCTTGGACGGCGCGCCTTCCTTCAATTCGTATCGCCAGATTTCCCGGCCCGTCTCGGCATCCAGCGCCATCACGGAATGAAACGTGTCCAGATAGAGCACGCCTTTGATTACGATCGGAGTGAATTCGGAGCCCGCTTGGTTGGCGCTTGCCTGGCCCAGGTTATAGGACCACACCTGCTTCAACATGCCAACGTTCGACGCGTCGATCTGGCGCAAAGGCGAGAATCGCGTGCCCGCCAGATCGCGATTATACAGCGGCCAGTCGGCGGCGTCCGGCTGGGTCTGGAGCGTCTGGGCCCCGAGGAGTGAAAGAAAAGAAACCGTTACAACGCTAAAACTAACTGCGCGAAAACCGGCCAAAATCAGCCTATCCATGCAATTGTAACCTCTAGGCTTACTAGCAACGTCGTTCAATTGACATATCATCATAGCGCGTATATCATGGGAATCTCTTCAACGTCCCGCGTGCGGCTATCAAGTCTCCGCCCAACCAAAGACAGCGTGCCAAGCGAGAGTGGCTTCGCCAGCGCGAGCGGCTTCGAAGGAGGTTTCTGCTAGATGTCTATCCTGAGCATGTGCGAGTGGCTGCAAGACACCAACATCGGCACATCCATCCGTGAATCCATCTGGACGTTCCCCATCATTGAGACGATCCACGTCCTGGCCCTCTCCATTTCGGTCGGATTACTTCTAATTTCCGATTTGCGCCTTATGGGCTATATCATGAAGCGCCGCCCGGTATCGGAAGTCTACGAACAGATGAAGCCCTGGATGTTTACGGGCTTCGCCATCATGGTCATCACCGGAATCTTTCTGTTCTGGTGCCAGGCCGTTAAGGCTTATAACAGCATTTTCTTTAAAGCGAAAATCATTCTTCTCATCCTGGCGGCCGTCAATGCGCTCACGTTTGAACGGGGCATCTATCGGAAGATCGATAAGTGGGATAACGCTCTGGTTCCGCCCATGGAAGCCCGCCTGGCCGGCTGGCTTTCCTTGATCTTTTGGATCGCGATTATCACTTGTGGCCGCACCATGGCGTACACTTTTTAGGAAACCGAAGTCGAGGCCTTTTTATCGATGACAGCCATCCTCCCTTTCTTTCAATGGTGCGATAACACCATAATCTCCCAGGCCATTCGCAATTCCCGAGTAGCGTTTCCCATCATTGAGAACTTCCACCTGTTCGCGCTCACCGTGCTACTGGGCACGCTGGTGGTCCTGGTGCTGCGACAGTTCGGTCTGGTCTACAAAGCCCAGCCGATCTCCGAAGTCGCCAGCGCGCTGCGTCCCTGGAACCGGTGGAGCATGGCCGTAATGCTCACTTCCGGCATTCTGCTGTTCTTGTCGGAAGCGGTGAAGTGCTACGGCAATACTTCCTTTCGCGTAAAAATGCTGTTCCTGTTTTTCGCGTTGCTGTTCCAGTTCACTGTCTACAATCGCATCGTAAAGAACGAAGGCAAGTCGGCGCCGGTGGGCGGGAAAATTGCCGCAGCGGTTGCCATCTGCCTGTGGTTCGGTGTCGGCTTGGCCGGACGCGCCATCGGCTTTCTCGGCTAGCCCGTTTACACCGCCTCCAGCCAGTGATAACGTTGGCGGCATGAGATTCGTACTCATGGTGGTTTCGCTCGCACTGCCGCTCTGTGCCCAGCAGGACAGCCGATTGGCTTGGGCGCCGGTCCCCGTGCAGCCGGCCGCCTGGGTGGCGCCCAACCGCCCGCTGTGGAAGCTCGCCGACCTGCTTGCGCAGCACCAGGGCCAGCCCAACTGGACTCAAACCGTGGTCAGCGATTCTCTGCTCCACGCCGACTACATCTCCATGGCCCCAGGCGTGAAAACGCCCCGACGCTTCCGTCCCGACACGCGCGAGTGGTGGATCGTGCAGGATGGCCAAATACGATTCACTATCGAAGGCAAGGAGCCGTTCGTTGCGTCGAAGGGCTACCTGGTGCAAGTCCCCTACCGCACTATTTACAGCCTGGAGACGGTGGGCGACAAGCCTTCCCTGCGCCTGGAAGTGAACATCGCGGGCGCGCAAACCATGTATCCCGTGGATGAAACGCCGGTGCCGCTGGATGGCGTAGACTTCGTCAAAGTACGGATCGCAGGCCGCGGTAAATACGATCAAGGCAACAAGCCGTACATCGATTTCAACGCGGTGGTGGCGGGAACCGAAAAGCAGCGCCGGTTCATCGCCGACGATCGCGCGGTGGCCAACATCATCATCGGCGATCCCAAGAAGCAGCGGCCCGCGGCCGATACCGACAAGGGCCATTTTCACGAGGAATCGCCCGAATTCTGGTTCATCCTGCTGGGCAAGATGGAGTACAAGATCGGGTCTCTCCCCATCTTCATTGCCGGCCAGGGGGACATCGTCTATACGCCTAAACAAACCTGGCATCGTGCGCGGTTCGCTGGCTCCGAACTAGCCTGCCGTCTGGCGATGAATGGCTACCAGGATCTGCTGCACAACTACCAACCGCCCTCCGAAACAGCCGGCCCCACTCAGTAACAGCCGGCAAAACGGAGTGCGCCGGCATGGTTGCTTTCCAGAAACGAGGGCGCCGCCACGCCCTTCGCCAGCCGGCTTGGAAGTCGAATTGCTGCCATAGCGGGCATGGTAGCTATCGATGAGAGAACCATAACCGACGTTGCGCTGGAGCAAATGTCGGGGACACCCAATCCGCGCCTGCGCGAGATCATGGACTGCCTGGTTCGCCACCTGCATGCCTTCGCGCGCGAGGCCGACCTCACTCCCGAGGAATGGCTGGAGGGTATCAAGTTCCTGACCGCTGTGGGCCAGGCATGCACGCCTTATCGCCAGGAGTTTATCCTGCTGTCCGACACGCTGGGCCTATCGAGCCTCATCAATACGCTGCATGACCGCCGCTCGGTGGAGGTGGGGACCAAGACCAGTTTGCTAGGCCCGTTCTATCGTCAGGGCGCGCCTACCAAGAGGCTGGGCGAATCCATTGCTTCGCCGGGCGACGGCTCCGAAATCTGCATTTATGGGCGAGCCGTGAACCTGGCTGGCCAGCCGATCCCGAACGCCTCCATCGAAATCTGGCAGTCCGACGATCACGGGTTCTACGACCTGCAAAAGCACGATCCTTCCGAGATGGATTTGCGCGGTTGCTTCTACGCCGACGAGGAGGGCTCCTACTACCTGCGCACCGTTCGCCCGCTTGGGTACCTGATTCCATTGGATGGCCCGGTTGGCGACATGATTCGCGCGCAGCGCCGTCATGGCTATCGTCCCGCCCACATTCACTTCTTGGTGGGCGCGCCCAACTATCGCGAGCTGGTGACGGCGCTCTATCTGCGCAACGACGACCATATCGATTCTGATACCGTCTTCGGCGTAACAGATTCACTCATCACCGAAACGAAGATGAACGATCCCGCTTCGCCCTTTCCGAAGCTTCCATCCATCCGATTCGATTTCCAACTGGGTGCGGCAGCCGCGCGGGAAGAATCCGGCCGCGTGGGCGCCGACCCTGCCCAGATCGTCAAGCGCGCTGTGCTGGCGTCTCACTAGAACTGGCCCGTGACTTGCGTGCGGGTTCCCCGTGCTGCTCTCCCCAGAAGTGGTCTTCGTCTACGTTCTGGCGGAAAGTGGTGTCAGGGGCCACCTAACTACGGGGCGAATCGAACGGCGTCCCTGCGGGACGCTCGATGTTTTCGACGCGCGCGGACAACGGTTCGATTACCTTTCGGGAAATCGTCTCAGGAGCTGGTGTGTGATCGGGCCAGAGGGCGAACCAATGGATGGATGGCGGGAGATCCTGCCGAAGGATCTCCCGAAGATTTTCCCGGAACGCTAGTGCACGCCGGCCCCAACCTCCTCCCGAATGAACACCGGCTGCCGATGGGACGCGATGGGATGCTTGGCGTCCACCGCAACCTTGGGATGCCACTCCGGCACGCGGATCGGCTCCAGCGTCGCCAGAATCTCCTCGCGCCGTTCCTCAAACCACGCCGGCAGCAGAAGATGGGTGCCTAGCTCGTTAAACGCCTCATCCTTGGCGAATCCGCCATCGGCGGTTGCCGCGCACTCCATCAGGACTCCACCGGGCGACCGCACGTAGATGGAATGGAAGTAGTTGCGGTCCTTCACTTCGGACACATCCGTGTAGCCCAGCTCTTCGTAATAGCTTTTCTGCCACTTGAGATCCTCGTCGTTTGGGACGTTGTAGGCCACATGATGGACCGTGCCTGCGCCAAATGTGCGGCTTCCCGAAGGCCGATCTGCGTCGTGATGCAGGTCAACCGTACACCCAGGACCACCCTTGCCCACTTCGAAGCGATGGTACTTGCCATCCACGCCGGTTTTACGGAATCCCAGCGCTTCCACCAGGAACCGTTCGTCTTCTGCAATCTCGCGCACTGAAAGCGTGATGGAATTGAAGCCCCGGGCGGATTCATTGGCTCCGATCCCATCAATGGGCGTCCCCTGGCGCGTTTCGCGTGGATCTTCAATCACCTCAAATCCCAGGCCGGCCGGATGTTTGAAAGCAATGAAGCGCTGCCCAAAGCGTTCTTGAATCCCGGAGTGTTCCACCCGTTTCCGGTCCAGGTGCTGCACCCAAAAAGGCAGCGCTCCATTCTGCACTGAGTAGGCGGTGGACTGCACCTGGCCAGATCCGGGGCGGCCCTGCACCCGGCTGTACGGGAAGCTGGTCATTACCGTACCCGGATCGATGTGCCCGTTGGCGTAGTAGAGGTGATAGTGGGCAAAGCGTCCGTCAAACAGAATGGTCTGCTTGATCAGCCGCTGCCCCAGCACCTGAGTAAAGAAATCGATGTCGTCCTGGGCTCTGCCAGAACACACTGTGATGTGATGAAATCCAGTGCTTGGAAAGTTCATAGCTGGTCCTCCAGCAAGGTTGTCTTGCTCGGTCCGTTTAGTACGCAATATTTGCGCCATCTGGTCGGGGCGAAATTGCGGCGTCGGGCGCCCAACCTGCGCGTAGCCACTCAGATCTGAGGGATTTCCCTGAGTGGTTTCCCTCAACAAAAACTGCAGCAGCCGAAGAAAGACTCAGGTGACCTGCAAGCAGGACAAGGCGATGGCCGACCGCGCAGTGCTCAGCGTGAGGAAGGAGAAGAAATGAAAGTCGATACGAAATCCTACCTGGATTGGGTCTTAGGCCGGCAGGCCGCGAGATTCTGATGGTTTCGCTTCCGTGGGAGGCCGTTTATTAGGATCATCCTAACGCGGCCAGTATGTGACGCTCACTCCCTGGCCGCTGATCGCAGCGTCGATGACATAGTCGGAAAGGTCAAGTTGCTCATCAGCTCCGCACCAGGCCGTCCACTGCCCCTGCGTTGTATTGGTCGCCGATGTGTAAGCCGCGAGCACCGCCATGACATTGGCGCCGGTTGCCTGGTTTAGGCCTGGCACGCCGAGAAAAATGATGCCTGAGTTGGTTGTGGCGACTTCCACGTAGATGCGGCAGGACGCTGTCGGGGCGATCACTAATGGCACCGGCGATCCGCTCGCCGGTACGCTCACTTGTATCGTGATCGGCTGGGTAGTGACCGGGAGTGGAAACGGAATCAGGTAGGCTGGCTGGCGCGCCGCCATAACAGGCCACGCGGAAGACGGCGGCGGGAATGGCGGAAATGAGCCTGGGCTCTTTGGGATGTAGATCATTTCAACTCTGCCGGCACCCGAACCACGTCCGTATGGTGCCATGGGTTATGGATTGTTCACGGCGGCACCAGGAAGCTATATCGTGCAATCACTGATTATTTTTTCCGGTTAGTTTTGTCACCGGCACGGTCACGCCAGGCACGGCGCGCGCCAATGTTCCCCATTTTGCGGCTACGGTTTGAGCTCGCGCCATTGTCTGGCTGCGAAATGAGGGCGGGAGGTGAGATGCCACACCGCCGGTCTGGGCGGATGGTTCGTTTTCCGCTCGATATCAGAGCCCGAACGCGGCTGGATATTTGACCTTGCCGCCAACACCATCCAGGGCGCCGGGGCGGAGTTCCATCGCCATGAACGCTTCGGGAGGAAAAGGGCTTTCGAGCAAGCGCGCCTGTGCGCTGGAAAAGCCAAAGCGCGGATAATAATCCGGGTGTCCGAGAACGATCACGATTTGCTCGCCTCGCTCTCGCAACAAATCCAGACCATGCCGGATGAGCCGTCCGCCGATGCCTTTACGCTGGTATTGAGGTAACACGGCCAGCGGTGCCAATGCCGCCGCTGAGATTTCGCCGTTGGCCGTCTCAACAAACATGCGGCTGAACAAGATGTGGCCGACGATGCGCTGGTCCAGCTCGGCTACAACGGATGCGAGCACCGCACCCCCGCTGCGCAAGTTGTCGACTAGATCAGCCTCGTCCGGGCGGCCGAAGGCTGCTTCGTTCACGGCGTGGATCGCCTGCCATTCCTCCGCTGCGCTGGTTTCGCGGCGGACAATCAGACTGCCTTCCGGATGCACCGTTTGATTGTAGCGGTGGCCGGCACGATAGCATGTGACATATGTCTTCAACGCGCTCGTCAACCCCGGAACCCGGCTCCACGCTGATGCCGTCCCGCACCTCGATTATGGTGGCGGCGGGGCGCGCTTTTGGAGCTCGGGAGGCCGACGCCAAGGTGCGCAATCCGGACTGGCTGGCCGAACGTCTGCTGGGGCCTGAGGAGTTGGACCTGATCGACGGGCATCCGCTCAGCCGCGCTCTGGACAATTATCAGGAGGCCAGCCGCGATCCTCAAGTGGCTGGAACCGTTCTGATGATGCTGGTGCGCACCCGCTACATTGACGAAAAACTGGAGCAAGCGCTGCGCAACGGAGCTACACAAGTGGTGATCCTGGGC
This sequence comes from Bryobacterales bacterium, assembly GCA_963761265.1. Taxonomy (GTDB): domain Bacteria; phylum Acidobacteriota; class Terriglobia; order Bryobacterales; family Bryobacteraceae; genus Palsa-89. The sequence goes on along the minus strand of CAVXGM010000010.1, from coordinate 274,850 downwards.
GCGGGATTCGATACGCGCGCGTATCGCTTTGAAGAAATGCTCAGGGGTAAGCGCGCGTTTGAAGTGGATTCACGGCCCACGCAGGCGCGCAAGCGGGAACGGGTGGAAGCCGTGTTAGGCCACGCGCCTGAGAACGTCGTCTATGTGCCGGTGGATTTCAATACGGACCGGCTAGGCGATGTCCTGCGCGAGGCCGGCTACCGCGCCTCCGAGAAAGCGTTCTTTATCTGGGAGGGTGTCAGTATGTATCTCTCAGAAGAACGCGTTCGCGAGACGCTGCGAGCCATCTCCAGTGAATCCGCGCCAGGCAGCGCGCTGGTGATGGATTACGCTTCCCGCGGCGCGCTGGAATTTATGACGAAGTATCCCGAGTTCTCTCCCTCCAAGATGCTGGAAGCGTGGGGCGAGCGCTGGATGTTCGGAGTTCCCGACGGCCAGGAAAAGCAGTTCTTCGCCGAGGCCGGTCTGGACACCACCGAGCTTTTTCCGGTTTACAGCGCCGAATCTGTAAAACGTTACCTGACGCGCAGCGATGGAACCATAGTGGGGATGCCGGCCGGCGCGGCGCGCCCGGCGCTTCCGCCAGAGGCGCTGGCAGCCGCGATGGAGATAGGGAAGCGCGGCGCATGGTATGCGCTCGCTGAACTGACGGTCCCGGCAGAAGCTTAGCGAACACGCCTGGACGTTTGCATCGGTAAATCGAAACGCCGGCCAGATTGCTGGTCCAGGTGGCCGATGACGTCAACGATATATGCGGCGATCGCGCTGGAAGTCAGCCCTGCCAAGGCCGCAAGCCGCAGCCATCCGGGAGAAACCGCCGGCGTTGTGCAGCCAGTTGCCGATAGCTAAGCCCCGCACCGCAACCTATGCGATCCCGATAGAGGACCACTGGAGCCAATGGAACATAAAAGAGGAGCATCGCCGTCACCGAAAACACGGAATGCTCGCTGCCGAGTTTCGAAGCAGCACCTGAGCCAGGACCGAATCGCGCAGCCCAAGCTCGCGTCGAAGCTCCTGAGCCGGATTGAGCGCGGGCGTCGCCATAGTCGACAGACCTGTCGGCCTATAATTGCTTCATCATGCCAGCTTTTCTCCGGGATCTGAATTTCGGCGCGCGCATGCTGCGGAAAAATTTCGGATTCTCGCTCGCCGCAATCCTCACTCTGGCCTTGGGAATCGGCGCGAACACGGCGATTTTCACTGTGACCAACGCGCTGCTGCTGCGGCCCTTCCCCTACCGCGCCCCAGAGCAACTGGTGGACCTGGAGGCCAAAGACAAGAGCAAAGATTTCGATGGCACTCTGCTTCGTTATGAGCTGGTGCGCGACCGCAACCGGGTGTTTCAATCAGTAGCTGTTTGGACGAATGACAATGCAAATCTCACCGGACACGGCCAACCGCTGCAGGCGCCGATTGTGCGCGTCTCTCCCAACTTTTTCTCACTGCTGGGGGTGCAACCTCAGCTGGGGCGCACATTCACCGCTGAGGAGGGCCGTCCGGAAGGCAAACCGGTTGTCATTATCAGTGATTCCCTGTGGCGCAGCCGCTTGGGCGGCGACCGCAACATCCTTGGTGAAACCATCACGCTGGATGGGACTCCCCATATCATCGTCGGTGTGTTGCCCGCCGGCGTTCGATTCCCCTTCGTTGGCCAGACCGACATCTGGACGCCGCGCTACTTCGAGTACTCGCTTATGACGCCGCAGCGTCTGCGGATGGGCGTAGGCTATCTCAACATCGTGGCGCGGCTGCGGCCTGGCACAACGCTACGAGCATGCCGACGCCGAGCTTGCGGTGCTGAACCAGCAGTATCGCGAGCAGAATCCCACTGCGCCCGATGCCGATCCCGGCGTGGTAATGACAGCCGATCCGCTGCGCAACCTGGTGGTCGCCGGCGTGCGCGAAAAAGTGTTCCTGCTCTCCGGCGCGGTGGCCCTGGTGCTGCTGATTGCCTGCGCCAATGTCGCCAGCCTGCTGCTTTCGCGCGCGCTGGCCCGCGGACGCGAAATTGCGGTTCGTACGGCGCTGGGAGCAAGCCGCGGCATGGTGGCGCGGCAACTGCTCACCGAGAGCATGCTGCTGGCGCTGGCGGCCGGCGCGCTGGGCGCTGGGCTCAGCTGGATTGGAACCCGTGCGCTTGTGGCGTGGGGAGCCAGCCAACTGCCGCCAGGAATTCCTATCGCGATGGATATGCGCGTGCTGCTGTTCACTCTCGTGAGTTCGCTTCTCGCGGGCATCTTGTTCGGGATGTTCCCGGCGCTTCAGCTTTCGAAGCTCGACCTGAATACCTCCCTGCGCGATGAAGGGCGCGGCACTTCCGCAGGCCGGGCGCGGACGCGACTGAAGAGCCTGCTCGTCGTGGGGCAAGTGGCGCTCTCATTGTTGCTGCTGATCGCCGCGGGCCTGTTGCTGCGCAGTTTCGGGCGAATGATGCACATCGATCCGGGCTTTGACGCTCACAACGTGCTCACCATGAACGTCTCGCTACCCACGGTGAAATACGCGAGTCCCGCGCAGCAAACCGCTTTCTTTGACGAAATCTTGCGCCGTGTTTCCGTGCTGCCTGGCGTGCGCAACGCCGCGATCTCGGCCGCGCTGCCGCTGAGCTGGGTACGGATCACTCCGGTGCTGCCGGAAGGCCAGCCCAACGTGCCTCTGGCGCAGCGGCCGTTCGTCGACATCGAGGCCATCAGTCCGCAGTGGTTCCAGACCATGCGCGTTCCGCTGCGCGCCGGACGCCAGTTCACCGCAGCCGACAACTCCAAGGCGCCCAAAGTGGTGATCGTCAATGAAACCTTCGCCCGCCGCTTCTGGGGGAGCGAGAGTCCGCTCGGACCGGCATGTCCTGGTGGGCCGCGGGCCGGACCTGTCTCGAGTGATCGGCGTGGCCGCGGACATCAAAAACAAGGGACTCGCCGAAGATACGCAAGCGCAGCTTTATCTGCCTTTCGCGCAGTTGCCGTGGGCGGATATGAACCTGCTGGTGCGAAGCGCCATGCCGCCTGCGAACATCACATCGGCGGTGCGTGCGGCGATCGCGGCCGTCGATCCGGACCAGCCGGTTGCCAGCGTTCAGACAGTTGACGATCTGGTAGAGAGTTCACTCGCGCAACCGCGCTTTACCATGCTGCTGCTCGGCATCTTCTCCGTGACGGCGCTGACGCTCGCCGTGATCGGAATTTATGGCGTTTTATCGTATTGGGTGGCGCAGCGCCGGTATGAGTTGGGCGTGCGGCTGGCGCTTGGGGCGCAACGCGCGGACATCCTGCGTCTGGTGGTGCGCCAAGGTTTTATTCTCGCAGCCGTTGGCATTCTAATCGGACTGATGGCGGCGCTGCTGCTCACACGGCTGATGTCGAGCATGCTGTACAAAGTAGGTACGCTGGACCTTGCCACATTTGCGATCGCGCCGCTGGTGTTTCTTTCGATCGCCATGCTGGCCAGCTACCTGCCTGCGCGCAACGCGACGAGAGTGGACGCTGCTGAAGCTCTCAGGGGAAACTGAAGGGCTCCTATTGGCTGGCGCTCGACTGGGAGTTGTCCAGAACGAACGTCAACAGCCGCGGCAACGGCGGAACCGAAGTGGCCGGAGGCAGCGGAAGTCCGACAGACGGCTTTACCTTACCCGTGCCGCCCATGACAGAGACGTACTGCACGCCGTCGATCTGGTACGTGATCGGCGGACCCATGCCGCCGGTAAGCCCGGTCTTCATATCCAGGAGCTTTTCTCCGGTATCGGCGCGATAAGCGACCAGCCGACCATCCGGAATCACCTGCAACACCAGATTCCCCGCGGTGGAGACTGTGCCGCCGCCGATAGAACCGCCGCCCGGCTTTTGCCAGCGCTCCGTTTGAGTCACCGGGTCCCAGGCCACGAGAATTCCGCGTTGCCCTTCCTTGGGAGTCGGTCCGATGGACGGTGGAGTGGGTCTGGTTTTCACTGCGGCCTTCGCGGTTGCACCGGCCGCGTCGCCGGTTGCGGCCAGAGCCGTTGGCCGGATGATACCCAGGTTCTTTTCGCCCGGCTTGTAAACGAAATTTTCGTCCTCCGTGTATGCGCTGAGGCCGCCGTTGGAGCTGGGAATATAGACCAAACCGGTGCTGGGATTGAACGACATGGGCGACCAGTTATGTCCGCCGCCCGGTCCCGGCGTCAGCATCACGGTCTCGCCGCCGTAGTGAGCTTCTTCATTCACGATCGGCCGCCCTGTGGCCTCATCGAGTCCTTTGGCCCAGTTGACCTGCACCCACGGCTGGCCCGAGATGAATTGTCCCGTCACGCGATCCAGCACGTAATAGAAGCCGTCTTTGTTGGCCTGCATGATGACTTTGCGCTGTCGTCCTTTGATGGTCAAATCGGCAAGCATCAACTGCTGCACGCTGTCGTAGTCCCAGGAATCGCCGGGAACCATCTGGAAATACCATTTCAATTCGCCCGTGTCGGGCTTCACCGCCAGGATAGAGCAAGCGTAAAGGTTATCCTTGCCCTTGGATTTGCGGACCTGTTCGGGCCATGGTCCGGCATTGCCGGTGCCGACGTAAAACAGATCCGCGTCCGGATCGTACGCCATTCCATCCCAAACCGAGCCGCCGCCGCCCATCTTCCACGCCTCGGGCGACCATGTCTCAGCGGCCTTCTTCATCGCGGCACTCTCGAAAGGCTTGGTGGGATCGCCGGGCACGGTATAAAACTTCCACGCAAAACGGCCGGTGAGCGCATCGAAGGCGGAGAAAAATCCACGCACTGGATACTCCGAGCCGCTCACGCCGATAATCACCTTCCCTTTGGCGATGCGCGGCGCCATGGTGATGGTGTAGTTGTCCTGCGGATAAGCCACTCGCGATTCCCATACGGGCTTTCCGGTCTCGGCATCCAGCGCCTCCAGCCGTCCATCGATGATGGGCGCGATGATCAGGTTCTGGTAGATGGCGATGCCGCGATTCACGATCCCGCAGCAGACACTCGGAAACACGGCCTCCTGGTTCACTTCCGGATCCCACCGCCAGCGCTCTTTGCCGGTGCGCGCATCCACGGCGAAGACCACGCTCCAGTTCGTAATGCCATAGAGCGTGCCGTTCCAAACCAGCGGAGTGGCTTCCTGATTGCCGCCTCCCTGGCCAAGATCGTAGGACCAGGCCAATTTCAGCCGGCTCACGTTCGTGGCGTCAATCTGCTTGAGCGGGCTGTAACGCGTTTCCTGGGGATTCTGGCCATAGGTCAGCCATTCATCCCCGTTTTTCGCCGCATTCTTCAGAACGCTATCGTCAACACGCCGGGCTTGCTGCCCCGTCAGAATCAACGCCATCACAAATGGCAACAAAATTATCTTGCGCATGGATCTATCTCACTTGGAAGAAAGCTTATCACTTACGCCGTAGTTAATTCTTGCGATCCTCATCCGGCAGCCGGAAGGCGATCAATTCCGCCGGGAATCCGGGACCCGCGATCGCCAGAGCGATGTATTGCCTTCCGTTGAACATGTACGTCATCGGTGTGCCGGTTTGTCCGGCGGGCATGGGGACAGCGCCCACTTCCCTGCCGGTCGCTTTGTCGTACGCCCGGAGCATCACAGCCGACTGGCCTGCGCTTCGTTCGCCGCAAATCAACAGCGTCTTGGTCACGAGCACGCTAAAAACTCCCGGCCTTCCGGTGCGGGGAATATCCAAACCCTTGAGCGCTGGGTTATTACGGATGCTGTCCGGCGTGTCGCCGTTTGCGATATGCCACAAGATGTCGCCCTTGTTCAAATCGATGGCGGTGATGCTTCCGTACGGCGGTTTCGCCAGCGGCAAGCCGTCGATTGTGAGCCCGCCTGGGCCCCCGCCTGCTGCGCCGCTTCGGGGCGCTGCGCTCCCTGACATGTACGCCATGTCGGTGCGGCGCGGATCGCCAGGAATCAAGCCGATGGCGGTCATGCTGCGCTGCGAGGGGATGTAAGCGATATGCGTTTCCGGATCGTAGGCGCCTCCCGCCCAATTGGTGCCGCCGCCCGCGGTGGCCATCGCAAGCGTTGCGTAGGGACCTTCCGGCTTGCTTAACACCCCCGGCGTGAAGACCGGTCCCAGGTGATATTTCGAAACCAGCTTTACCGCTTCCGCTCTCAGCTCGGGCGTGAAATCGATCAGGTCGTCGATCGACGCGCCTTGCAGGTCGTAGGCCGGCGGCTTGGTTGGGAACGGCTGCGTGGGACTGGTCTTTTCACCCGGCACGGTGGACTGCTCCACGGGCCTTTCTACGATCGGCCATATCGGCTCACCGGTAATGCGATTGAAGACGTACAGGAAAGCTTGCTTGGTGGGTTGCGCCACCGCTTTTACGGTCTGGCCATTCACCGTAATATCCACCAGCATGGGCGCGTCCGGAATGTCCATATCCCAGATCCCGTGATGCACCAACTGGTAGTGCCATTTGCGCTGGCCGGTTTTCAGGTCGACAGCCAGCACGGTTTCGCCAAACAGGCCGTTTCCCGGGCGGTGGCCGCCATAGTAATCGCCGGTGGGCAATTCGACGGGAATGAACGCCATTCCCAAGTCCGGGATCCACGCTGATCTGGCCCCAAACGCCGGCGTTGCCCGTGTAAGACGCGGAATCCTTTTCCCAGGTGTCATATCCGAATTCGTCCGACCGCGGGATGGTGTGAAAGATCCAAAGCCGCTTGCCGGTTCGCACGTCGAACCCGCGCACGAAGCCTTTGACGTTGGTTTTGCTTTTCGGAACGCCGCCGGGGTGATGCGCCGCGCCCACGATCACCACGTCGTCCGCCACTACCGGCGCGGCGTGCAAGCCGATCTCTCCAGAGAGCGGGTCGATTTCCTGATCGTCGTTGAGTTTCAGATCCACCATGCCGCCATCGCCGAAGGTGGGCACAAGATTGCCGGTCTTGGCATCCAGGGCCACCAGCCGGTAGCCGGGCGTCACATAAAGGATTCGCTCTTCGCGGCCATCGGTCCAGTACGCCAATCCGCGTCCAGAAAGCTGGCGTGGTGCCACCTTGCCGCGCTCGCCTTCATTTTCGCCGTGCACCCACAGCAGCTCGCCCGTCGCCGCATCCAGCGCCACCACGTCCCGGCGCGTTCCGGCGGTGGAATAAATCACGCCGTTCGCCATCAGCGGCGTTCCTTCAAAGTTGAATTCCGGACGCGGGCCGAGATTTACGGTCTTGAATCGCCACGCCACTTCGAGCTTGCTGAAATTGCCGGCGTCGATCTGATCCAATGGCGAGTAGTGCGTGTTCCCGAGGTCTCCGCCGTAGGTCCTCCACTCCCCGTTCTTCGCTCCCGACTGCGCGCGCGACAGGCAGCGTACAGAACAGCGCACCGATCGCCAGGACCACGCCAGAAAATATCCACTTCATGCTTTTCTCCTTAGACTCCGCGGGGAATGACCCGTAAGATTATATCCGCACTGGGCGGCAAACTCACCCCTACGACCTTCGCTTCGCTAAAGGACTTCGGTTCGGACGGGTAGTCTACGTACTATGTTGAGCCAGTTTCTATAATGATCGAGGTAACGACGAGTCTGCTGACAGGAGTTTCAATGGGAACCTATAAGCCGCAAACAATCGACACGTCCCATGTGGAATTGAGCTCCAACCTCCGGGAGCTGATCGAGCGTTTAGCGGAGAACAACCACGATCATTGGGCGTTGAAACGCCTCGCCGAAGGCTGGCAGTATGGACCGCAGCGGAACGACGGCCGCAAGGAGCATCCCGATTTGGTGCCTTATGCGGAACTCCCGGAAGCGGAGAAAGAATACGACCGCAAAACCGTGATGGAGGCGCTCAAAGCCATTATCGCGAACGGATACGAGATCAAGAAGCGCTAACGCCAACCAGCGCGGTTTCACCTGGGGACTGATTGATGCGGCATAATCACAAATACGCAACACATTTGCGTGAAGGGGACGCTTATGTCACGAACGCAAACTCCCTCCGTTCAACGCGCCATAGAAATTCTGAAGGGTTCTAAAACAACATTCGCCGAGCTGGACGAACTCAGCCATGCTCTTCGGCGTGAAAATCAATTAGGCTACGCGCGGCGGCTGCTGGAAAGGGCTGTGGAAACGCATCCGGAGGCGCCTGAAGAAAAGCGACTGGAATTGGTGCGTGATCTGGCCCTGTGTACCTACAAGGACCCCGATCTGCCGGTGGACACCCGTCTCCGAGACGCCGAGGCATTGCTGAACACGTTGTTGGGGGAACCCGCGGTTGACGATTCTCCAGAATTGTTCGATCCACGTTTAGCGCGGCTGGCAGAAATATTGAACACCTATCCAAAAATGAAACAGGATTTGCTCGGTATCGCCGGAGCGGTCCAAAAGAGGCGGTGGGAAATCTATGGCGCGCGCCGGCACCTGATCCGCGCCCACGACTATTACCGGCGCGGCTATGAGATGGGAGCCGAGCAAGATCTTGGTTACACCGGCATCAATTTGGCCTTCGTGCTGGATTTGTTAAGCGCGCAAGACGAAGCTGAGTTCGGCGATGCCACGCGGCGGAAGATGGCGATTCAAGTCCGCTCCGAAACAGTAAACGTATTAAACACCGTGCTCCGCGATCAACCCGCGAAACTGGACGATTGGTGGGTGCTCTGCACCATGGGAGAAGCCTACCTGGGTCTGGGCGAGTACAAAACAGCCGCCGAGTGGATGACGCGAGCTTCGAATTTAAGGGAAGCTCTGGAACGCGGCCCCGATATCAACCAGCGGGTGGCGCCCTGGCAGCTGGAAGCAACCGCACGGCAAATAGCGCATCTGGCGCGCCTCAGGCTGCGGCAGGACGGCGTTTCTTTGGATGATCTTCTCCATTCGGAGCCTTGGTCGGTGGTGCAGGCTCTCTTGGGTGGAGAGAGCGTAGCAGCCGCTTCCTTTCTGCGCGGCAAAGTGGGGCTGGCGCTCTCGGGCGGCGGCTTCCGCGCGTCGCTCTTCCACATCGGCGTGCTCGCGAAATTGGCCGAGCTGGATGTACTTCGGCACGTGGAGGTGTTGTCCTGCGTTTCCGGAGGATCCATTCTGGGCGCATATTACTATCTGGAACTCCGCCATTTACTGCAGACCAAGTCCGACAACGAAATCAACCGCGAGTGTTACATCGAGCTGGTCCGGCGGATGAGAGAGAACTTTTTGAAAGGCGTGCAGCGCAACATCCGCCTGCGGCTGCTGCTGGGATGGCCCAGTAACTGGAAGGTATTAACGTCGCGGCGATCTTCTACTTCCGATCGTCTGGCGGATTTGTACGAGCAAGAGCTGTATTCGCGCGTTACCGATGGGGAGCAAGATCGGCCAAGATACCTGGCTGATCTAACCGTCGCGCCATTGGAAGGGAAGACGGAAGAAGATGGCGGGGACAAAAACAACGCGGACTTCAATCCGAAGTACGACAATTGGAAACGGCTGAACAAAGTCCCCGCGCTGATCTTGAATGCGACTGCGTTAAACACCTGCCACAACTGGCAGTTCACAGCTTCGTTCATGGGCGAGCCGCCGGCGCGCGCGATTGACACCGAGATTGACGCGAACGATCGTTTGCGGCGCATGTATCACGAAGAAGCTCCCGGACGTTACGCGCGGGACCTGGGAAACAACTTGAACGGCGGTGTCAGGCTGGGCGAAGCTGTGGCCGCCTCCGCCTGCGTCCCGGGGATTTTCGATCCCCTGGTTCTGGAAGAGCTTTACGGCATGACGGACAAGAAAATCACCCGTTTCCTAACCCGCCTGGTGGATGGCGGCAATTACGATAACCAAGGCGTTGCCAGCCTGCGCGAACAGGATTGCACGGTGCTGTTGGTGAGCGATGCCAGCGGCCAGACGGGATTGAACCGCGCCCCGTCCGGCGGGCACCTGTCAGTTATGCAGCGAGCCAACAATATTTTGATGTCTCGCGTGCGAGAGGCCCAGTATCAGTTACTGGCCAATATGCGCGATGCCGGCACTTTGCAAGGCTTGTTCTATATCCACTTGAAGAAAGGGCTCCAGGCTTCCACGGTCGATTGGCTCAAGTGCGAAGATCCCTCCGACTTCAAGAAGGCTCCAGCCCAAACCGAGTATGGCATCCGCCACGACGTGCAGCGCCTTTTGGCTGCGGTCCGCACGGATCTGGATTCATTTTCCTGGCTGGAAGCCGATGCGCTGATGCTGAGCGGTTATCAGATGACTGCTTCGGAATGGGCGAAGTGCATTTCGAATTTTCCGGTCAGCCACGATCAGCCCGCGGCGTGGGAGTTTCAAAAGTTGCGTGGCATTGCCACGGTTGAGACGGGCAGTCAACCGGTGGAATCGGAAATCGAGGAGTTGAAGAAAGGTTTGGAGGTCGCAAGCGAGCTGGCTTTTAAGCCCCTGTTCCTCTCGAGGATCTTACTTTGGGCAACTATGATCCCGGTGTTCTTGTTGGCTGCATGGCTTGTATGGTCGGTTCGAGCGCACTGGTCGTCAGGCCTCAACCTTCCGAATGCCGGCCAGGTAATCGCGATCGGATTCGTCGTCATCGTGGCGCTGGCCGGCATCAAGGAGCTGTTCCTCGACAAGCTGCTGCGTTACCGAAACAGCTATCTGGACATTTTCGGGGCGTTCGTGATGTGTCTCGTCGGGTGGATTCCGTTTTATCCCTATTTGTGGTTGATCGATCCGTTTTACGTCCGATGGGGCAGCGGGTATAGGAAGAAAGCCCTCCGAAGTGAACCGTGGAACAAGCCGAGTCCACCCGCCCAGAGTGCGGCCGGCACATCGTAGTGGAGTCGATAGCTCGTCAGCCATTTGGTGTATCTTCATGAAGACCGATGCCGTACAACGCCTTCATCTCTTACAGCCATACGAGCGATGAGCCTCTGGCCGCCGCGCTCCAGTCCGCCTTGCATCGTTTTGCGAAGCCCTGGTACAAGCTGCGGGCCTTGCACATTTTTAGAGATCAAACCAACCTTGCGGTAAATCCTGCCCTCTGGTCTAGTATTCGCGATGCCCTGGATCAATCGTCGTTCTTGATCCTGCTTGCTTCGCCGGAAGCGGCCGCCTCGCCCTGGGTGGCGAAGGAGACCGAATATTGGATTTCGCGAAACGGTCCATCGCACATCCTGATTGTCCTTACCGGCGGCACTCTGAAATGGGATCCATCCGCCGCCTCGTTCACCTCCGATGCCACCAACGCGCTTCCACCGGACCTTCTTCATTCTTTCCCCGAGGAACCTCTTTATCTGGACCTGCGCTGGGCGCGTGAGGACGCCGCGCGCCTCCGATTGCGCGAACCACGCTTTCACGAAGCCGTTCTTCAGCTCGCTTCCACGCTGCACAACCGGCCCAAAGACGAACTCGACGGCGCGGATATTCGCACGCGGCGGCATGCCCGTCTGCTGGCCGGATCAGGCCTGCTTGCGCTTTTACTCATCGCGCTCTTCGCGCTGCTCCTGACACGCACAAATCGAAACATATCGACCAAAAATCTCGCTGCCAGCTTAGCCGACAACTCCGTGAAGGTCCTGGCCGACAATCCGGATCGACTTCGCGAGGCGGCGCTGCTCGCGATCGAATCCACTCGCCTTGAGCCGTCGTTCGAAGGAAATCAAGCACTGCGGTCCGCGGTTTCTCTGTTGCCGAGCGCCCCGCAGTTTTATGCGCCGCCTGACTCCGACCCAACTGAGCGCATTCGCGATCTGGCCTTCTCGCCCAACGGCGCGCTGCTCGCCGTGGTGCGCGACGACGGTTCCACTCAGGTGATTGACGTTGCGAAGCACCAACCGGTCGGATATTTCATGCCCGACGAGCGGCCCTCGGCCCGCATCGAACTGCCTGGCGTTTCGCAAAACGCTTCGTTCGACAACGATTCAGCCGTTTCAGTCGCGTTTAACTCCAGCAGCTCGCTACTGGCATCCGGCGCGCGCGACGGCGTCGCCCATGTTTGGGCATTATCCGGCGGCCGGGAATTGTTGCGTGTCCAGCACGGCGCGCCGGTTTCACAAATCGCTTTTCGACCGGGGGCGGATCAGTCCAATCAGCTTGTTACAGCGAGTGATGACGGCCACGTTCGAATCTTTGATGTCGCCCGCTCAATGCTTCTGGCCGATTTCAAATGTCCGGACAAAGTGGTTTCCGCTTCGTTCAGCCCCGATGGCAACCTGGTTGCCGCGCTCTCTTCCGATGGCGTGGTCTCACTCTTCGATCTCGCGCATCGGAAGCTTCTTCGGACGCTCTCCGGCGGTGAAGCCGCCTTCAACCTGGCATTCAGCAGCGACGGGAAGCGCCTGGCCGCCGCGGACGGCGATTATGCTTTTGTCTGGGATGTAAATGCCGGCCAACAATTGTTGAAGGCCACACATGCCGCTTCATCGGAAACCCTGACGCCGCGGGAGTGGATTCTGGACGTCGCCATCAGCCCCGATGGAAAATTTCTAGCTTATGCGGCGCGCGGCGACAAATCGGCGCATGTGTGGAACGTCGACACCGGCCGCCAGATTCTTGAGCTCCAGCACGGCTCCGCAGTGGCCGCGGTTGCCTTCAGTGCGGATGGATCAAAACTTGGCACCGGCTCCTACGATGGCACCGCGCGCGTCTGGGAGCTTCCTTCGGGACGCGAACTGGAGCGCGCCTCCCATGCCGGGGGTGCCGAAGTGGTGGCTTTCAGCCCTCTCGGCGACCATTTCGCCGCTGGCGGTATGGGCGGTTCGATTTCCGTATCCGAAACCCGCCGCGCGGATCGCCCCGCATTCTTCCATCTGCCGTCCGAAGTTCGCACCGTTGCCTTCAGCCCCGATGGCCGGCGGGTCGCGGTTGGCTCAGTCTCGGGGCATTCGTCGCCTCTTGTGAGAATCGCCGACATAGGCGGAAATATTTTGCGCGACATCGAATTTCACGGAGCGCCCGTCATCGACAAGCTGTTTTTCCTGGATGCTAACGAGGTGATCGCCGAATGGAGCGACAAGCTTTTTCTCATCGCCGTCGATAAGCCGTCGGTAACTCCACTACGCGACGTTCCCGGAGAAAAACGGATCGACGGGTCGGGCAAGGTGTTCGCTGTCCAGCAGGATGGCCTCACGAAGGTATACACGTTGCCGGGCCTCGAACAGATTGCATCGATACCCGGCCCCGATCGATCCCTGCTGCGCATCGCGGGCGATGGGCGGTTGCTGGCGTTCGAAACAAATCAACCGCCGAACGGGTTCTTCGTCGATATATGGAGTGTCGCCAGTAAAGCCCGCGTCTGCCGTATTCAGTTGCCGTCTGAATTAACTCGCGTGGCGTTCAATCCGTCCGGCACAGTGCTGTTCACAGCGCAAAGCGAAAAACTGCAAGCCTGGGAAATACCATCCGGCCGGCGAATCTTATCGCTAACGGCAGATGGTGACATCGACTCAATTGTTCCCGATCCCTCTTCGGCTTCCTTCGCTACCATCACGCACGGACGGCTCACGGTGTGGGATGCCACTGGCGTCCACCTGGCACAGCTTCCCGATGCGGGTTATCTTCGTACGGCTGCCTTCAGCCCCGACGGCCGTTATCTTCTCACCGGGTATGATGAACGCTCCGCCGCGATTTGGTTGTGGCGTCCGGCCGATCTGCGCGATCAGGCCTGCGCCCGGATTACCAGCAACTTCTCGCGCGAGGAATGGGCGCGCTGGTTTCCGAAACAACCGTATCGTCCGGTCTGCCCCAATTTGCCGGCCGCAAATTGAATCGCTAATTTCTCTCAGTGCCCGGCCAACTTTGCCAATCCCGCCGCGTACGTGTCGAGCGAATGCTGCAGCGCATAATCGTATTGATCGGCCGCGCCCACAATGTCGACTTCCTGCCCGATGTGCTGATAGAGAGGCGGAATCGGAACCTTCGGCACCAGATCGCTGGGGTTAACCACGCGCACGATGTTCGCAGACGGTGGAACTCCGTGAATCGGTGAGAACACCGCCGGACCCGCAAAGGTCCAGGTGAGGGCTTCGGGATGATGAACGCCCATGATCAGCGCCACCGCGGCGCCCAAACTATGGCCCGTGATGCAGACCTTGGCGTTTGCCGAACTCGCGGTATCCCAGGCCTTCTGCAAACTCGGCGCGATGGAGTTCCACACGTCGTTAAAACCTTGATGCATCCACCAGGGGCCGTTGGGGACCGGTTGCGCAATGGCTCGAAAGTCCTCCAGCCACTGGTGCTGGGTATCGGTGCCGCGGATCGCGATCACGGAAATATCGTCCTTGCGCGCGACCACGCCCCAATCGGTATCCTCCGAGATAATGATTTTTGCGAGTCCCGAGGCGGTCTCCCGATTGATGGTGGATTGATCCACCGTGACGGTTCCGGTTTGCTGCCAGCCTGCCGGGAATTTGAGTGGCTGGTTCCAGGACAGTTGATACGCGGTGGTGTTCAGGGGGATGAGAACGTCGTGCGCGAAGACAGGGTCAAAGGGCATATAGTCGTTTCCGAATGGGGATTAAACCGAAGCTGCGATGTCGGCCGCGGTGAGCGCTCGCGGATAATAGAGGTTGGCCCGATCCAGATTAGCTTGGGCCGCGCTGGCGAGCACGATCGCCGCGTTTGAAAACAGAGTGACGTTCGCGTTGTTTCGAGGGACTAGCCCCGGATTACCGGCTTCGTTCATCCTGCATTCCGATGCTGCGGCGTTGAAGTCCAGGTGTTGGCATGCGGCGCGAAAGTTTGGAAAACCGCCGGGACCGCCTGGTCCCATTGCCCATGCCATACTCAGCAAGCCCAACTGGGCGTCGGCGGGCCAGGTGTCGAAACCTTGAAACCACTGTTGGCGTTTCAAGAAGCTTTCATTCTTGGTCAGGCGGTCCAGTATCAAAGAATTGATCGCGTCGTCACTCAGCTCTAACTGCGTCACGGGGTCGCAAGCCTTGAATCCCCTTGTTGCGAGGCTGGTATTGCTCTTGAGGCTCTGCCACTCCGCGGCGATTTGATCGGGAGTGGCCGGAGATCCCGGAGCCGCAATTCCAGGCTTGTTCTTAAAACGAAAAGGGAGAGCCTGAGCTTCGGTTACCGGATCCACCAGGTTGCCGACTCCCACCGTCACCAGCCCTTTGACGTCGAGGTACATGAAGGGTACGCGCCCTTCGAATCTGGCGCTGAATGACGGGAAATTCGATTGAACGGCTGGAAACATGGCGTGTCCTTTTCATTTCCGGCGCAGCAAGCTCGCGCCGTCCAGTTTGCCTCGCGTCCCACAATAGACCGGGGCGCACTGGAGCCCATGGTCCTTGAGCACCACGCGATGATCTTCGAAGAAAAGATCTAATCGGCAAGGCTGGTTCGCATTCAGACCCTCGGCGACGATCGCGACATGATCCCCACTCCACTTGCCTTCTTCGTTCATTTGGCAAGTGTGGCCATTCGCGTAAAAGAGTTTGAGGCTCACTCCGACGCGATCGTTGGTCTTTTTCGTGACTCGGATAAAGTCGTGCCCGGGGGCAGGTTCTCCATATACCCCGAAGACGTTCTTCACCGGACCGGTGAACGCCTGGGTGACGATGGGAAGCGAGCTTTGGACACTGAAGACGGCGCAGAAGATTGCGAACCGCGACACGCTGCGACGAAAGCTAAGCATTCAATATGCCCCGGGGATTGGAATTACAAACGTCCCGGTTCCATTTCCGGAAAAACATTCGCGATTCTATGAACACGTTACGCGATCTTTCCGCCGGCGGCAAGCTTTTTCTTCGATGCTAACCGCATTGGCGGATAGGTGGTAAGCGCCGTGGTCGCGCTGTAATACCGCTTCGTCCGGTCGCCGTTCGAATCGCGAAGGAACGGAACAAACTAGTAATCTGTCCCACATCCAGAGCGGCCTCTAAGGCGCGCGTCACCAAAATTAAGGGTTGCTCTTGGCACAGTCTGGAGTTAGAATTGTCCGCAATAAAGCTGAACAAAGTTCAGTGCGGGCTCTCTTAGATCGGAGGAAGAGGGTTGTCGAGTAGCTGCTTAGAACCACGTTTTGTTCCGCGCGCCCTAGCCGCGTTTGTAGTCGCATTCTGCCTATTTTCGGTTGGATGTCCGAAGCAAAGTTCTTCTTCAAAATATCCGGATCCGAAAGCACGTTTTGCGAATTTCACGCAAACCTGCGACGGGATCCCGGGAAACCTGCCGGATCACTTCAGCTATTACCTGTCGGACCAACAGAAAGCGGGGGCATGTACCTGGTATTTGTGGCCGGGCGGCGATCCTTTGCGCACCCAAGGCAGCCCGGAAAATGCGCGCGGCAATCCGCGATTCTGGCGTTTGACGGAGAAGAAGCTGTGGCTGATTTCGAAGGTGGCCGATCTTCCCATTGATGTAGCAATGCTGCGCTACGTTACCAGTACGCCGCGGGCACAGCGCTTCCAGAAATTGGGAGTGATCAACGATCCGGGATGCAAAGCGTCCGCGAAGCCCGATGCGTATGGTTTGAATCTGGACGACTGTTCCGATCCGTATTCGAGCGGCATCATGGGCATCCGCTTGTTCCCCAATCCGGATTTCAATCCGGCGGTGTGGGACGCCAACAAATTCCTCAATTCCGATCCTCGCATCGAACCTCCTTACCTGGCGGGCCTCACCTGCGGCGTTTGCCATATCTCGTTCAATCCCACCAAGCCGCCGGCCGACCCTGAGAATCCGCAATGGGAAAATCTGGCGCCCGCCATCGGCAATCAGTATCTGCATGAAGGCGAGATGTTCAAAGGCCGGTTGACGCAGAACAATTTTTTGTTTTGGGTGTTCGATACGCAACAGCCCGGAACCAGCGACACCAGCCGCATCAGCACGGACTTTATCAACAATCCGAACGCCATTAATTCCATCTGGTACATCCTTTCGGCGCGGCCCAAGCACGCCGAAATCATGAATGACGGAACCACGCAGGAAGTGCCGCACATCCTGAAGGACGGCTCGGATTCCATTGGGCCCGCCGGCGCCGCGTTGCGTGTGTACGTCAATATCGGCACCTGTCCGGATTACCGGATGAGTCTGGAAGACACCTTCATGGGTCTGCTCCGACCCTTACCGTTAGGTTCCGACGCAAAGAACCCGACCGTGCAGCATCCGTTCGATTTGAATAAGGCGCAGCAGGATTGCGTGGATTGGCAGTTGACAGCTGCGCGGATGACGAACGCTGCGAACTTCCTGGATGCGAACCAGCCGTATTACTTGAAGGACGCGCCGGGCGGGAGTGGCTACCTGACGAGCGATGCCGCCGTGCTGGATCTCGGCAAAACGGTATTTGGCGAGCAGTGTGCCCGCTGCCATTCGAGCAAGCTGCCGCCGGAGGTTGCGCAGGGCGGCTTAGACAAGCAATCTCCGCAAACCAGCGCGGCTTGGGTAAAGCTGGTGAAGACGCCGGATTTCCTGGATAAGAATTTCCTGGCGGACGACGATCGGTATCCATTGGTATCCAGCGATCCGCGTATGGCGATCGGGACCAATGCCGATCGTGCGCTCGGAACCAATCCGGAAACCGGGCACCTCTGGCAGAATTTCTCTTCCGTGACGTTCAAGCAATTGCCGTCACCGGGTCCGTTGGTGCTCGCGAATCCATTCGACGCCACCAAGAAGATCACCTATCCGATTCCCCAAAATGGCGGCGGCTACTATCGCACGGCATCCTTGATCAACATCTGGGCGACGGCACCGTTCTTTCATAACAACATGCTCGGCACTTTTACAGGCGACCCTTCGGTGAAAGGCCGAATGGACGCTTTTCAGGATGCGGCGGAGAAGCTGCTGTGGCCGGAAAAGCGCACAGGTCTGGCCACGATGAAAGTGACGGGGACTGACTCCGTTCTGAATGTAGGAGCCATCTCCATTCGCATTCCAGCGGGAACTCCGGTGGATCTATTGGCCAATATCAACGTCTATGCAGCGCTTCAGCCGGGCCAGTTGCTGGATACGCTGAAGCAACTGAGTGAACATCCGGAGTTGCTGGTGCGTCTTGTTCAAGCGTTGAAGAACCATGGCCAATACGACCAGCAGTTGGACGCCTTCCTGCCGTTGCTGCTGGCTAGGAATCAGTCGCCCGACTTCATCCAGGATCACGGACACACCTTTGGCTCCGAACTCCCCGACAATCAGAAGCGGGCGTTGATCGAGTACATGAAGACGTTTTAGCGGAGGTAAGTTTACGTCCTCGGATCAAGACGTTATCTTTCAGCCGCTGAAGTTCCGCAACCTCACGGTGAAGAACCGGCTATTTCGCTCCAACGTCTCGGGCCGGTTCGATAATTACGACGGATCGGGCACGCAGGCGCGCATCAATTGGGAAGAGTCGTTCGCACGCGGCGGCGTGGGCGCGATTATCTCCTCGTTCGTTCCGGTGCACGTTCGCGGCCGGATTTTGCCGAACTACGCGATGATCGATTCCGACGACAAAATTCCGTTCTGGCGCGCGGTGGGCGAATCCGTGCATCGCTACGATTGCAAATTTCTGATGCAACTGAGCCACGGCGGAAGGCAACGCGACCATCCGGGAATCGAAAACTTTCGCAAGAAGGGCCTGTCTTCTACCAGCCGCATGGACACGTTCCATGGTCTGCTGTGCGAGGCGATGACTCTGCGGCAGATCAAAGACACCATTCGCGACTTCGCCCACGGAGCGCGCCGGGCGCGGGAGGCGGGCCTGGATGGCGTGGAACTGCACGCTTCGCACGGATACCTGATTACGCAATTCCTGAGCTCGGCCATCAACGATCGCAAGGATGAATATGGCGGAAGCCTGCGGAATCGCGCGGCGTTTTTGCTCGAGATCATTCAGGCCATCCGAAAAGAAGTTGGCACCGATTATCACCTGCAAGCGAAATTAAACGCAGTGGATTTCGGCAACGCGCTTTACCCGTGGCAGAAAAAAGGCAACACCCTCGACGAGGGGGTTCAGGTGGCGAAGTGGGCGGAAGAAGCGGGGGTGGATGCCATCCATACGTCGATCGGCAGCATGTTCCCGCACCCGCTGCTCCCACCCGGCGGTTTCCCTCCGGACGAGCTGAACTGGTGGTACGGCAGCATGATTTCGAGCGGCGTGTTGGGGTACTTCAACTACACCATGTTCCATTTCCGGCTGCTGCGTCCGATCTTTTCGTTTTTCTGGGGACGCACCAAGAAAGACCATCCGGTGGAAGCGGTGAGCTCCGAGTACTCCAGAGAAATCAAGAAGAACGTCAGCGTTCCGATTATCAATACGGGTGGCTATCAGGACGGCAGCGTGATCCGGCGCGTGATTTCGGAAGGCTACACCGATGCGGTATCGATGGCGCGGCCGTTGATCGCGAATCGGGACCTGCCGCAGATTCTGGAATCGAACCGGGATCTTCCGGACAAGCCGTGCTCGTTCTGCAATCGTTGTTTAGTGAACGCGATCGTCAATCCGTTGGGATGTTATGACGTCAGGCGCTTTAACGGCGACCATGATGCCATGGTGGCGAAGATCCTGGAAGTTTTCCATCCATCGCAATTTTCTGTGACGCAATAGGAGCAGAACGGCATGAGCGATGAAATGATCATCAAAACCGCCGAAGGCAACCTGGTGGATAAGGTTTATTCCAGCCCGGTTGACGAATGGCAGCATCGCGCACGCGGCCTTGCGATCCTGATTGCGGTGATCGTGATCGCATTGATCGTCATCTATCTGGCCTGGTATTTCGGCCGGGATCGCACGCGGCATTACGCCGATATTCAAGAACATTTCAAGTATGGATCCATTGGAAGCGAGCCGGGAGGATCGATTTTCGATCCCGTGGGCGGCGTGCTCCCGCCGTACCTAATCTTCAAAACGCTGCCGCAAGTGTGCCCGGACAAACTGCCGGGCGGCTACTCGTCACTAGGGCTGGTCTTCGAGCCGAACCACGATATGCCGATCGGCGTTTCGCGCCGCTGGCGTTTAGGCACGGAGCAAGTGGGTCTCAACTGCGCCGTGTGCCATACGGGAACGGTGCGGGAAAAGCCGGATAGCCAGCCGATGATCGTGTTGGGGATGCCCGCCCACCAACTGGATCTGGAGCATCTATTCCAATTCATCATCTCGTGCAGCCTGGATGACCGGATGACGGCCAGCAACGTAATTCAAAAGGCCGAAGAGGGCGGCGAACACGTCGGCCTGATGCAAAAACTTCTGCTGCACGTCGCGCTGATTCAAAGGCTGAAGATGGCGACGCTTGAGTTGCAAAACCGGATGGGCTACGCGCTCGGTGGCTCTTTGCCGGCCTGGGGCCGGGGCCGCGTGGATACATTCAATCCGTACAAAGCGATCCAGTTTAATTGGACGCTGGACCAGCTTCCCCACGATGAGTTGATCGGCGCTTCCGATTTCCCGTCGCTGTGGAACCAGCAGCCGCGCGAGGGAATGCATCTGCATTGGGACGGAAACAACACTTCCGTCGACGAGCGAAATCTGAGCGCATCTTTGGGCGCGGGAGTGACACCGGTGACCGTAGATCATGCCAGCCTGCAGCGCATTCACGATTGGATCTGGACTCTTCAGCCGCCGCGCTATCCGTTCGCGATAGACCAGGCCAGCAGCATGCGAGGCAAAGCGATTTTCGATCAGCAATGCGCGGGATGCCACAGCTTCGGAGGCAACAAAACGGGAACGGTGGAACCGCTCTCTTCGGTGAATACGGACCCTTACCGCCTGAATTCGTACACCTACATATTTTCCGTCAATCAGGCGAGTCTGTATCCGGAAAGCCAGTACAGGTTTACGCACTTCAGCAAGACGGACGGATATGCGAATCAGCCGCTGGATGGCGTGTGGGCGCGCGCGCCATATCTGCACAACGGCTCCGTACCGACATTGCTGGATTTGCTCACCGATCCGGCCAATCGCCCCAAACAATTCGCGCGCGGTTACGATGTTTACGATCAGCAGAAGGTTGGATTCGTTTATGACACGCCGCCCGCGCGCGCGGCTGGCTCCCTTTACGACACAAGCATTCCGGGGAACGGCAACGGCGGGCATTTATGGGGAACCACGCTCCCCGCCGATCAGAAACGGGATTTGATCGAGTTCATGAAGACGCTATAGCGTTCCCATACTTATGAACAAGTACGCGACTTGGTTCGGGCGCATCGTTTGGCTGGGCATCCTGGCTAATTTCGCCATGGCGCTGCCGGCGTTATTTCTGCCCGACGAAATGCTGGCGATGATGTCGCTGCCATCAGCTTCGCCAACAATGTGGCCGAGCTTTGCGGCATTGCTGCTGATCCTTCTCACCCTTTTCTACATCCCCGCGGCTGCCCGGCCCCTGCACTACCGGCCGGTTGCCTGGCTCGCGGTGCTGGCGCGGCTGGCGGGCGTGATTTTCTTCTGCGTGTTCCATCCCGACTACTTCCTGTTCGGGCTATTCGATTTGACCTTTTTCGTTCCCGAATCTATTCTCCTGACGTTGGCCATCCGGCAAGCGGAGAAAACCATCCAGGGCGGCGCGGCCGGAAGAAACATGGCCGAGGCTACGCCCGGAACGAACATGCCGCCTTTGGGCGCCGGTGGATGGAAGATGCGCCTGCTGGCCGTCGCGATCGTATTGGCGGCGATCGGCGCCGGCCTGACGTATTACGAGTTCTTCCGCACGCTGCCGCCGCCCTATTTCGCTTCCGACGAAGAGCATTTTCTCTACGGCTCCATCGGCACCGAAGCAACGGCGGGCGTGCCGTATTGGATCTGGCTGGTGCTGCCGCGCATTTTTCCGGACAAGCTGCCCTATGCCGGGGGCTACGAATCGCTCGGGATCGTGGCGCAGGAAGGCCGCGAATTGCCGATCGGATTTTCCAAGCAGACCATCGGCATCGAGCGAGTTGGAATCAACTGCGCCTTTTGCCACACCGCCACCTATCGCGTGCATCCGAGCGACAAGCCGGTGGTTGTGCCGGCGGCGCCGAGCCACACTACCAGCCCGCAGGATTATTTGCGCTTTTTGTTCGCCTGCGCGGCGGATCCCCGCTTCAATTCCAGCACGATTATGGCCGAGATTGCGAAGAATTATTCTTTGTCGATGCTCGATAAACTGACTTATCGATTCGTGCTGATTCCGTTCACCAAACTTACCCTGCTGCGGCAACAGAATGAATACCAGCAGTACGGCTGGATGAAGAACAATCCCCCTTGGGGAAACGGCCGCATCGATCCGTTCAATCCCGTGAAGTATCGAGTGCTGAACCAGCCCGTGGATGGCAGTATCGGGAATTCGGACATGGTCCCGCTGTGGAATTTAGCCGCGCATGAGGGCTATTCCTTCCATTGGGACGGATTGAATACCAGCCTGCAGGAAGTGGTGATCTCGTCCGCCATCGGCGATGGCACGCCACCTGAATGGGTGGATCAGGATTGGAAAAAATCCTCCGAGCAATCCAGCTTGAAGAGAGTAATGCATTACATCAGCTACGTGCAGCCGCCGAAATTTCCTTTTCCGGTGGATGCGGCGCTGGCGTCGCGCGGGAAACAGATTTACACCCAGCAGTGCGCGGAGTGCCACGCCATCGGCGGGGCACGCACCGGACGCGTGGAACCCATCGACGATCCCATGCTCCAAACCGACCGGCATCGGATCGACATGTGGACCCAAAATTCCGCGACCGCCTACAACAATTACGGGGCAGGGCACGCCTGGAAGCTGTCTCACTTTGTAAAACAGATCGGCTACGTCAATGTGCCGCTCGAAGGATTGTGGCTGCGCGGGCCGTATCTACACAACGGTTCCGTTCCCACGCTGGCGGATCTGCTGGAAGAACCGGCTCAGCGGCCCAGGCTTTTCTATCGCGGGTACGATGTGCTGGACCCGGTGAAAGTTGGATTCGTTTCACAAGGTCCGGAAGCCGAGCGCGCAGGCTTCCGTTACGACACCAGCGTCGCCGGCAACAGCAACAGCGGCCATCTGTGGGGCACTGCGCTGAATGCCGGCGACAAGCGCGCCATGATCGAGTATTTAAAGACGCTGTAAGGCAATCCGTCAGTCGCCGCCGCCTGCGCTGGCCACCGCCTCCAGCGGCTTCACAACATTCACGATCTGGTAGCTGGCTAATAGCGAGCCGCCTTTGGGATCCGCGAACTTCAGGTTTTCGGGACGCCAGGCTGAATTGACCGAGCAGCGAACCGCCACGCTGTTCGCGATGGATGCATCTTGCGCAATACTTCGCCTGATCGGGATTCCGCAAAAGACCTTCCACGACTCGTGAAACGCATCCAGGGCCAGAGCCGAATCCAGCGGCATCGGAACGTCTCCGGCGAACGTCAGGCCCAGGGCACTCGCTTTCGACATCATCCAGCCCAGCGTGATATCGGAGAGCGCCGTGGTTCCCGGCAAATCGTCCGGCTCGCCGCCGCCCACGTCGCTGTGGGCGCCAGTAAACCAGATTTGCTCGAGCGCTTGTCCCGGCGCCGCCGGGCCTTTCCATAGAGTCGGCGGAAATTGAGCCCGCCGCTCGTCCATCGCCAGGGCATGATGTGCGTTTTTTATGTTCGGATGCAGATTGGTGTCCAGAAAGCCATAAGCGATGGGGTCCACCTGGCCAATGGCCGAGGGTATTCCGAGAGAACCAACCGTATCCCAGACGCCGACCATTGTGATGTTGGGAATCTCGAGTTTGCAGCTGGCCAGCTTGTTCGGCAGATCGGCCCGTTTCGATTTGTCGCGATACGCATCGAAAATAGTACCAACCATGCCATCTTGAAAATCCTGAGTTGGCAAACCGCAAGCAGTGATCATGCCCGCCAGACTGCGCGCCGTATAAGCACCCCGGCTGAATCCGAAAATAAACAGTGAATCACCGGCTTCGTAAACGTGGGCGATTTTGGTGTAGCCCTCTTTGATCTTGTCCCAAAGACCCGTTCCGAACGCTCCCCCCACGATTTTGACGATCGGATTAGCGCTGGCTCCCACTCCGTCATCGTAAAACGGAACCTGATCGGCGCTGGTGTTCAGCGCCTTATATAGTTTGTAAACATTAGTGTGACTTGTCGCACTATCCCAAGTACCATCTGCGCAATAAGCAATCCTTTTCATACCATCCAACCTCCTCCGTTGGTGGGGGAATTGTATCAGAAGTTTTCATGAATTGATATGGTCTGTTTTCCAATAAGAAGATTAATTGAGTGGCGCTCGGATGCCTTCAAAACCTAAGCCGAGGCCGATTGTTTGGCCGCAGGTAATTCAAAGGTGACAGCTGAGGTCACCAACCTCGCCGAGGCACCCTGGGAACCGGCTGCCCAGAAAAGCGAGACCAGTCCCCAGGGCTCTTCGAACCGTGCCTTGCTGCGGCTGATGACTTTGGCCATTTTGTCCTGGAGGGCGGCGCGCTCGACCGCAAAGGCATGATCGTTCCGGAGAGAAGCGGGATCGCGGCCCGCCAGGAACGTAATCATGGATTGCAATTGTTTCCCAGCATCCACCATGCTGGACGCCCACCACGTAATGTCGTACACGTCGCCGATGAGTTGGAGGAGAATTTGCTGATAGTCGGGATTCGCGGAGGTAATCCCAGCCACTTGCGCGAGGGCAGGGGATGGTCCGGTTTGAAACGCCTGCCGCCACTGCTGGTTTAGCAAATTGTAGCGATACCGGTCAAACGGGCCGACCTTATCGTTCAGCAGCGCCATCATGGCGCGCCGTCCGTAGTCCACGTAAAAATCCTTGGGCCGTGGATTGTTCTGTTCATCGAAAAACATCGAGCGGCATTGAGCATCGGTCAAGGCCGTCCGCAGCAGGCACGTCGAGAAACCTTGGCCGTGAAAGCGCCCCAGAATCTGCTGCTTCTCGCTGGCGCTAATAAGGTTGAGCGCTACCAGCCAGTTGAGGTAATCGGTCATTACGCCGTCATTCGTGTTTTGATTCAACGCGAAGTGGAAGCTTTGGCTGCTCAGATCAAATGCTTCCACCGCGCCGCTGGCTTTGTACGCCGCGGTCACCAGAAGCGATTCGAACATCGCCTTCCTCAGCCTTTCCTGACGCTTGGGAGGTTCGACAATCGCCTGGATCTGGGTACCGCTGGCCGAATCGGCAATGGTGAGGTCGCCCGTGACAGGGTCCTGGATGATGTTGCTGCCCCGGACCAGATCGGATAGCGACAGAACGTTTACCAAACCCAGGAAGTTGATCTTGAACGAGACCTCCTTTTTAACGGAAGACGAGAAGACACTGTTGATCATCTTCACGCCGGCGGCGATGGTGCCATCGGCTTTGATTCCGGCCTCCAGTGCCGTCAGTTTGGAAAGATCGCCTTCCAGGGCGCGATGCACCGCCTCATTGGCCACCGGATCGAGTTGCGCCGCTGCCACGTCGATATGGTATTGAAACGCCGCCTGATCATCGGTAATGTGCGAGAGCGATTCGTCAAACGACGCCTGCAGGCTATGGTCGATCGAGCTCTTGATGGCATCGCTTAAAGTCTGCGCCTCATCGGCCGTCAAGCCGCCCTGCAATAGCTGGCTATTGTCGGTTTTCGGATCGATGGCTCCCAACCAACTGGCAATCAGGTCCTTGCCGGTGTCGTTCTTCTTGACAGCGATCCCTCCGGAGCCGGTGAAGTCGGTTTTGAGAGTGCTTCCTCTTTCTTTGAGAAAACTGAGTTCGACGATGTTCGCGTCCAGCCTGCGTACACGCATCTGGTAGGCGCCTGTGATGGTGAATGAGACAGTCAAGCCCGCCATCACGCCGTCCCGAACAGTAATCTGGCCCGCGTTCAGGGGCAGGTCAACAGACGCCAGGGGATTGGGATTCGCCGTCACCTGCACGCCGCCGGACACCGTGATGCTGCCGGTGCCTGACACCGCGCATATATCGTTCGGTTGCAATTTGCTCAGATCGGTAAGGTCGCCCGGAATTACGTAATTCGATATCGTCCGACCAAGCGCGTCGCCGAGCGTCGGTTGATTCGGGCCACTAGCTGGAAACGCGCGCCAGTAGCCAAAGTTCACTTCCGTGCTGCGATCGAACCCAAACGTGAGGTCGCCGGACGATCCGCTAATACCCAAATCGAGAGAGCCGTCGAATGTGAATCCCACGTAGGCCACGTCGGGGGGGACCGTCGCGGCAACAGCAAATGGATCGTCATCAAAAAGATTGCTTCCGGCTTTTGCGTTCACCTCAACAGCGGCTTGTGCCTCCGGAGTGATGTCCAGCTCAGCTTGCGCAGCGCCGAGTTGAAACAGGTGACCTGCTTTGAGTTGCGCCTTCAAAGGCTGCGGGACGATTTGGGAGACCGGTTGATCTTTGTGCTGGAGGAAATCCGGAAACACAACCAGATGCAAGCCTTCCGATTTCAGGTATTTGGATAACCCGGAGAGTGAAGTCCAGTTGACCGGGACAGGAACGGGATTATTGAAGTTGTCGGTCAGAGAGAATGTCGACATGTCCAAGAGCTCCTTTCGCAAAACTTGTTGCCGCGATGGTGCACCAATTATATAGGGTGAGGGTTTCAAAAGGATGGACAAAAAGGCACAACCGTGGGGTTGACTTCTCCCTGAAAAACAAATAATCTTTGCAAATATTTGGGGCCCGGACCGGGTCCCGGGGATGGAGACGAAATGTTCAATTCCAGTGTCCTGGATGTCGCAATCGGGCTGATTTTTGTCTACCTGTTGCTAGGGCTGATGTGCACCACGGTGAACGAATGGCTGGCGCAGCTTTTTAAAACCCGCGCCGCGACGCTGCAGGAGGGAATTCGCCGGCTGTTGAACGCCCCGCCCAAAGGGAGCTATTTGATCCGCCCGGAAGACATCCATGTGACCGCACTCGTGAAAAGATGGAACCAGGCAGGCGACCAGCTGGCGCAGGCGGTTGGCCCACTGGAGGAGCCCTTACAAGCCAGCCTGGATCAATTTCGAAAGGACTTGGCGGACAACCCGGACGCGGAACCTCCGGCGGCCCTCGCCGGCCTGATGGCACAAAAGCTCAATGCTCTATTAAACAAACCCGGCCTGCTTGAAAAGATCGACACGAGCAAAGTCACGGTGAAAACCAAAGCCGCGCTCGCGAAGCCGCGCAAGGAAAAAGATCTGCCACGCCTCAACCGGGCGCTGCTGAACGAATCATTCCCGGATGTAATAGCATCCCTTTCCGAGTCCTTCTATAACCATCCGCTTGTAAAGTCGTTGGCCCGCCCCGGTAAGCACCCATCGTACGTTCCATCCAAGACCTTCGCGCTCGCCCTGCTCGACATATTTGCCAAGGGCCAGACCGGAACGTTGACCGCGGATCAGACACTCGCGCAAATCAAAACGTCCATCGACAGTCTGCCGGACAGCGACGTGAAGAAATCGCTGCAAGCTTTGCTCCTCAATGGCAGCGATTCGCTGGACAAAGTGGAGGCGAAGCTCGAAAGCTGGTTCAACGATTCCATGGATCGCGTGTCGGGCTGGTACAAGAACCGGGTCCAGGTTTGGACCGTCATTATCGCCAGCCTGATCACCATCCTGGTAAACGCGGACACTATCCAGATTGCCCAGAAACTGATGATCAATCCGGCGTTGCGCGACAAAATCGTTCAGGAAGCCAAAACCGCGAATGCTCCTCCCGCGGACCAAACCGCCCCAACTCTGACGTCACAGCAAAAAGACGACCTGAGCAGCTTAACCGGCTGGACCGAGGAGTTTCGGATCTTCCACCATCTGGACGCCTGCTCGGATCCAAACCTGCGCGGAGCAAGCTTGACCGAGGTGGATTGCCGAACCCAATCCGATGAAGAAGCAAAATTGAACAAAAGTACCAAGTTCGTAGCGGCCTGGAACAGCGATGCCTTTCCAGGCACAAGTCTATTGGGCGCGCTTCTGTTTCCATGGCTTTGGACCGTGGTTCCCAACCACGTGGCGGGTTGGATTCTAACCGCCATTGCAGCTTCTCTGGGAGCGCCTTTTTGGTTCGACACGCTGAACAAATTCATGAACGTTCGCGCCGCCGGGACTTCGCCCCGGGAGAAGGGCACCGACAAATCCAAGTTGTAAGAGTCACCGGATCGGCTTTGATATCTGCCGGTTGATATACTGCTTCTGAGAGTGTCCACCGGGCCGTGGGCAACAATTCCAGGACTTTTGAGAAGCGCAAACCGGAGATAGCATCGCATGCATACGCACCGTCTCAGCACGATCACTGCAATTGCCCTGTCGGCCGCACTCATTGGCGCTCTCGCATGGCGCGCCCGCTCTTACCCAACAGCCCTTGCCCCGCACGGCCGACGGCAAGCCGGACCTGCAAGGCATCTGGCAGGCGTCCAGCAGCGCGGCGGCCGATCTTCAGGATCACGTCGCCAGCCTCAACATGCTGGCCGGCCGGTCCGTGGTTGACGGGGGCACGAATTCCGTATCAGCCTTGGGCCGCTAAGCAGAAGGCCGAGAATTTTCAGAATCGGCAGACGGCCGATCCGCTCTCGAAATGCTACATCCCGGGCGTCCCTCGAGTCATGTATCTGGATTTTCCGTTTCAGATTTTCCAGACGCCGAAAGCCGTCACCATGGCCTTCGAATGGGAGCTGGACTACCGTCTGATTTACACGGACGGCACTCCCCACCCCGACCGACATCGATTCCTGGATGGGCGATTCCCGCGGCCATTGGGAAGGCGACACCCTGGTGGTGGACGTCGCGCAACATCAATGACAAAACCTGGTTCGACATGGCGGGCGATTTTCATAGTGACGCGCTGCACGTGGTGGAGCGCTACCGCATGACCGACCACGACACCATTCGAGTACCAAGCGACCATCGAGGATTCGAAAGTTTTCACCAAGCCGTGGACCATCAACATTGCTTTGCGCCGGCGCATCGATCGCGACCGGCTTTTCGAGTACTCCTGCGAATCCGAACTCGAAGAAGTGAACGGAGCGTTCACGCGCGAGGACCGAACCTGGTATCCCGGCAGCGCCGCGGCGCCTCCCGTGAAGATGGCCGCCTCTTCCGTGGGTGCCCCCGGCTCCGCCGGCGCCGGTGCCCAACCTTCGCCGGACTCCGGACGGCAAACCGGATCTGCAGGGCTTCTATGAATCCAAGACCCGAGGCGCGAACCAGGGGTTGGAAATACACGCGCCGCCTGGGAAAGGCTTGATCGTCGATCCGCCCGACGGGAAGCTTCCCATGCAGCCCTGGGCCGTGGCGGAAAAGGTCAGCCGGAACCTGAGCGAACGCGGTTATGACGATCCCACGGCGCACTGTTTCCCCGCACGGCGTCCCGCGATCCATGTATGTCCCGCAGGGGATCGAAATCGTTCAAACACCCGACTACATCGTGTTGCTGTTCGAACGCGTGCATGGCGCATCATCCCGCTCGACGGGCGCGCGCACCTGCCCGACAGCATGCGTTTGTGGGAGGGCGATTCGGTGGGGCATTGGGAGGGCGACACGCTGGTGGTCGACACCACCAACCTCAACGGCAAGACCTGGCTGGATGAAGGCGGCGAGATCGTGAGCTATGCCGAGCACGTGGTGGAACGATTCACCCCGGTGGGTCCCGACACTCTCAACTATGAGGCGACCGTCACCGATCCGGTGGTGTATACGCGGCCGTGGACGATCGCCTTCCCGATCAAGCGCGAAAAATTCGAGCTTCTGGAAGCCGCGTGTCACGAGGAAGATCGCGATCTCCCGCACCTGAAAGCGCTCAAGGACGCCGCGGCGGCCAAAAAGAAATAGCCTCCGAACATTGCGCTCTAGGTGGATTCGACGGATCCAAATTCTCCGTTCGAATCCACGTTTATCAGGTTTCATCCGTGGCCGCCGTTTTTCGCAATCTGCCAGATAGCTGCAAAGGGTGCATCCTCATTTCAGGAAGCCACCCAGCCGCCCGTTACTCGGTAGTCAAGTAGATCAGGGCAGCAACTGCCGGTCACCTGCGCTGCCAACCTAACCGCGCGCCGTTTGACTAGTCTAACGAGCAGCCGGGATGGAATAGCCAGGATGGACTGGACCGATCGAGCGGCCGCCGAAGCGGCACGCCAGGGGAATCAACTCGCCTTTCGTGTCCTCGTGGAGCGGCACAGCCGCGCGGTCTTCCGTCTCGCCTTTCGTATGACTGGCAATGAACAGGACGCCGAGGACATGCTGCAGGAGACGTTCCTTCGCGCTTTTAAACAACTGCATCGCTTCGATGGGCGCGCGTCGTTTGGGACATGGCTGTACCGCATCGCCGCAAACTGCTCACTGGACCTGATTCGGGCTCGGCGCGTCCGCCGGGAACAGCAGCCTGGGCTGGAAGCCGCCACATCGCTCGATCCTTCTCCCGAGCGTGTTACTCGCGGCAAACAACTCGCGGGCTTGCTGGACCAAGCTCTCGATCAGCTTAGCGATGCCGAGAGGACAGCGTTTGTGCTTCGCCACTTCGAGGGATGCACGATTGAGGAAATTGCCAAGGTATTGGGGGTAAAGAACAGCGCGGCCAAACACAGCGTTTTCCGGGCCGTGCAAAAGCTGCGCTGCGCGCTGGAACCCGCCTGGGGAGGCACAAAATGAATCACCTGAGCGACGAAGAGCTCACCCAGACTTATTATCGCGACGAAGAGCCTGGATCCCGCCGTCATTTGGATGAATGCGCGCTGTGCCAGGCAGCGTTCCAATCTTTGAAGACGCTGCTGGACGAGCTGCTTGCCGAGCCCGTTCCCGAACGCGGAGCGGATTATGGCGCAGAGGTCTGGAACCGCCTGCTTCCGCGGTTGCCGCTCGAAAAACCACGGCGCGTCTGGTTACGCTGGTGGACCGCGGTTCCCGTGCTGGCGAGTCTATTGGCTATGGCTTTCCTGGCCGGGCGGTTCACAGGGCCAAAGACGGCCGGCATTGCGCCACAAGCCCGCCAGAGGATACTGCTCATCACACTGGGGAATCACCTGGACCAGTCCGAGATACTGCTGGCTGAAGTGGTGAACGCCGCGCCGGAGCATTCGGATTTCAGCGGCGAGCGATCCAGCGCCCAGGATCTTCTGGACGAGAACCGGCTGCTCCGCCAGACCGCCGCGCGTGCGGGCGACGCGTCTCATGCCGCCGTGCTGGACGAACTGGAACGGACGCTGCTCGATATCGCGCACAGCCCGACTGAGATCACCGCCGCCGAGCTCGAATCCCTGCAGCGACGAATCGAGAGCGAGGGCCTTTTGCTGAAGGTTCGCGTGACCAGTTCGAATATTCATCACAAAGGACAGCAATTATGATCCGCAGCATGTTCCTTCTGGCCGCGCTGGCCGCGGCCTTATCCGCTCAAGATCTCAACGGGCTGATGCGTCTCAGTTTTCAGGCGCAGCAGGGCGCCCGCGAGGACCAGGACTACCGCCGCGGCCGCAGCGCGCTGGATGCGGGCAGATGGGAGGATGCTATCGCCGCGTTTAGCGCGTCAGCCGCGCGGGCGCGCCAAGGAGCCGCGGCCGACGGGGCGCTCTACTGGAAGGCTTACGCGCAGAATCGCGCCGGGCAGCGGGATGCCGCCCTCGGCACCTTGGCTGCGTTGCGCCAGCAATACCCAGCCAGCCACTGGTTGAATGACGCGCAGGCGCTGGAGGTGGAGATTCGCGCTCGTGCCGGCGATCCGGTGAGCCCCGCCGCCGAACCGGATGAGGATCTCAAATTGATTGCCGTCAACAGCCTGATGCAATCCGATCCGAAGCAAGCGCTGCCCATTCTGGAGAAGCTTCTGAAGAGCAATAGCGCACCGAAGCTGAAAGAAAGAGCCCTTTTCGTACTCACGCAAAGCGGGTCGCCGGAGTCGCGCAAGATTCTGAACGAAATTGCCCTCGGGAATTCCAACCCCGATCTCCAGCGCGCCGCCATCCGCTATATGGGAATGATGGGCAGCGACGATTCCCGCCGCGCGCTCGCCTCCATCTACTCCTCTTCCACCGACAAAGATATTAAGCGCACCATCCTGCGGGCCTTCATGATATCGGGCTCGCGCGAATTTCTGCTGAATGCGGCCAAGACGGAAAAAGACCCCGACCTGCGCCGGGAGGCGATCCGGGAACTGGGCCTCGCTGGCGGGCAGGACGAACTCTGGCAGCTTTACCAGAGCGAGACTTCCGTCGAGGCCAAAGAAGAAATCCTGAAGTCCATGTTCGTGGGCGGCAATTCGGCCCATCTGGTGGACGTGGCCCGTTCGGAAAAAGATCCGCGCCTGCGCGCTGCCGCCATCCGCTCGCTCGGATTGATGGGGGGGAACGGCCGCGGCGACGTGCTGGTCTCGATCTATCGTTCGGACCAGGACAGCACCGTGCGGGACGCGATTCTGAATGCCCTGTTCATCCAGCAGAACGGCAAAGCGCTGGTGGACCTGGCACGCAGCGAACACGATCCTGAGATGAAAAGGCGGATCATCGGCAAACTCGCCCTGATTCATTCCAAAGAGAGCACGGACTACATGTTGGAGATTCTGAAATGAAAACGCTCGCTGTACTTTTCGCGATCTCCGCCGGAGCATGCGCTCAGAACCTGACGCCGTCTGTGACCAATGCCCGCTTCGAAAGTCGGGCATTTTCGGGGAATCTCGCCACGCAGATTCGCGCGCGCGCGGCGACCTGGTTCGGCTACAGCATCCAGACCATGCCGGGCGATCATTCGAACTGCTGCTGGAACCAGGGCGTGCCGTGCGGTTGGCGGCCGGAGGCGCTAGCTGCGGGTTCCGTGCATCTGGAGGCCTCGCCCGAGATCGACGTTCTCTTTCGAGTGGAGAACGATAACGTGGAGAAGATGGAGGTATATTCGGCGGACTGTCCTTTGGAAGCCGGCGGACTTCCTTTCATTTGGATCAGGGGTGTGCCGGCGAAAGCGAGTCTGGCGTACCTGCGGTCATTCGTCTCCGCAAGCGCCGCCGATCATGTGCTGAACTCCGCCATGCTCGCCATCTCGATGCACGCAGACGCCCAGGCCGACGGCATTCTGGAACAACTTGCACGCCCCGCGGAGTCACAGAGGATTCGTGAGCAAGCGATCTTCTGGATGGGCGTTAATCGCGGCGCCCGCGGCGTGGCCGCCCTTAAAGAGATCCTCGAGAAGGAAGCGAGCGAGCAGATTCGCGCCAAGGCGGTTTTTGCCTTGTCGATCAGCAAACAACCTGACGCGCTCAACCTGATTATCCGGGCCGCAAGTATGGATTCCTCGCCGCACGTGCGTGCCCAGGCGCTTTTTTGGCTCGCGCAGAAGGCGGGACAGCGTGCCGCCGCCACCATCGCCGGCGCAATAGAGAACGACCCCGATACGGAGGTGAAGAAGAAAGCCGTCTTCGCCCTTTCGCAGCTTCCCAGGGACGAGGCGGTTCCCAAGCTGATCGAAGTCGCGCGCAGCCAACAGAACAGGGAAGTCCGCAAGCAAGCTTTCTTTTGGCTGGGCCAGTCGGGCGACCCGCGGGCACTGGCGTTCATCGAGCAAACGCTCATGCGATGATGGAAACCGCCGGGCATCGAGCACCCCGATAGCTTGCTAATATGTAAGCACTTTGGGCGGGGGCCCTTAGCTCAGCGGTTAGAGCAGCGGACTCATAATGCAAATTGGGGAAACCGTCAGACACCACCAGAACGGTAACGCCCATGTCTACAGTTGTTTGTCAGGTTTGCTGGGTTCTCCAGGTTGCTAGAGGTTTCCGCCCATGGTGACAAAAGTGGTTACACAAAGTCGACGCGCGACAGGCCCGAATAATCTCGCCGATGGTCCCCTATCTAAGTCGCTGCACCGCGTATGACGACGCTTTCCGCGCCCTACTGGCCTTCTTCTTTGCAGCCCCTTGTTCCTTCGTTTATTCCGCTTGCTGCCTATGCTGCGCAGCAGTTAACTTGCGCTTCTTAGCATTCGGAGCGGCGGGCGCTGGTGTCGCTGCAGTAAGTGAATTCTTCGGCGGGCGGCGGCAACGCTTCGCCGGGCCCTGCAAGGCAGTCTGTGAATGGCCTTTGGAGCGTCAATAGCTCGGTTCAACTGATCACGCTCCTCCATCAAGAGGCAACAATTTGCCCGGTGGGCATTACCCGCCTAGGACACGGTGGGCATTACCCGCCTAGGACATTGCATCAAGCGCGTCTCAGCGGCCACCTTTGCCATCGCCGCCGCAACATAACTTTCACCGCGGTCGGTAACTGGAATCCGCGTGCCGCAACCCAGATCGGGCTCTACGGCGTCCGATCGTGGATAATGTGAACTGTGGACGATGGTGGCGAGATCACGCGATTGTTGGGAGAAGTGAAAGCTGGCAACAAAGCTGCTCAGTCGCGTCTGCTCGAACTAGTTTATCCGGAATTGCGAAAAATTGCCGCACGATACTTGAGAAGTGAGCGCGCGGCGCATACACTTCAGCCAACCGCGTTGGTAAAC
This sequence comes from Bryobacterales bacterium, assembly GCA_963761265.1. Classification (GTDB taxonomy): domain Bacteria; phylum Acidobacteriota; class Terriglobia; order Bryobacterales; family Bryobacteraceae; genus Palsa-89. The sequence goes on along the minus strand of CAVXGM010000010.1, from coordinate 240,642 downwards.
GAAGCCTATTTACAACTCGCAGGCCAGATGGACAAGGGGTGGCAGAATCGAAGTCATTTCTTTGCCGTCGCGGCGCAACTGATGCGGCGCATTCTTGTCGACTATGCGCGAAGCAAAAAGGCGGCAAAGCGCGATGGGGCGCAGCACAAAGTCGAGCTGACCGATGGGCTGGTGATTTCCGATGACCGGTTGGACGAGATTCTCTTTATCGATGAAGCGCTCGGACGGTTGGCGGAGTTTGACGAGCGCCGATGTAAGGTGGTGGAGCTACGTTTTTTCGGTGGGATGACCGAAGAAGAAGTTGCTGAGGTTTTGCAGGTAGCGCCCCGTACCGTAAAGCGCGATTGGAATGTCGCCAAGGCCTGGCTGCATGGCGAACTGGTTAACAGCCAACCTGGCAAAGAGATACCGCGGGATAAGTGAATGGATGCTAAGGTCCTGGGAGAGGAGTGGGCTCCAATGCATGCGCCAATGTCCAAAGATAGTCGCTGCGAATATCTCCTTGTAGATCCTTAAGGCCGGTGTACCGATCCGTCCTGTCAGGTTCAGGGACATAGTTGAAGGGTATGCCATTCCTCGTAGTCGCGCGCGAATGACAGTCAATACAACTGCTGGTGCGGCCCCAACTAAGGCGAGCTTCCACAAAAGGGTTAAAAGCGGCCAGAAACTGAGTGTCTCGAGCGTAGTGCGGCGGTACACCGCAGTGTGTATCCGCAGCGGCGACGGCCGGCTTGGGTACTGTGAAGCTGGCAATTACGTCCATCGAATAATTGGTCCAGAGCTTGGAATTGGCCACCTCCCGAGGGCGCTGGGCGTTATCACAAGTCCACGAGCCTCCATCCTGCCTGAGCACGCCTTTCCACCAAAATGTAGCCCAGAACCAATCCGGGAGAGCTTTGGATGCGACATGCAATCCCACAAGGAAAAGAGCGTCGCCAGGCGCGATTCCATTCACTTCCCCTAGGTCGCAACCCACGGGACATTTGAAAGAGCCCAGATTATCCTTGTTCACCTGGATCATGTGGAAGTTGTCGGCAATTGTGAGGCATCCCGGCTCTTTCTGAAGCGAGATGCACTGCTGAGGCCAGTTTTCTTCTCGGGCGTCATCATCTCCGAGACTTGGGCTTGCCCAGTCCCAGATTCCTATGCTGGCTTTTCCGGCGGCTGGGGCTTTCCTCCAGAATGCTTTGGCAATGATCGCGTCGGGAGGGAATTCGGTGACCTCACTGCGGCTCTGCCCCAGAAGGGCTCGCGTGGTTTCCTTTTGCAGGATCATCTGTATGTGACGAGCGGCAACGGGATTGTAAAAGGTGGTCTCGTATATGCGATAGGGTCCCAAGCCTTTATCCGCCAGGCCCTCGAATTCTTTGGGCGGTTCTAGATAGAGGATCTCATTGGGCTTTCCAGAAAGCACTTCGGGGGACTGACGCCAAGTTCGCCACAAAGGAAGACCCGATCCGGCCGGCTTCGTGACTGCGATCAACAGCTTCCAACCTTCGACCCGCAACGTGGCGATGTCCTGGGGTGGAGCCAGTGGGGATGGCGAACCAGGAAATGGCTGCGGTTTAGGCGGCGTGCTCGCCTGCGGTTTCGAGCACGCCAATAAACCGATGAAGATCGGAACTGTGAGAACTAGGCGGGTCATGGCTGCGAGTCTATTTGACTATCGAGACCAGCGTCGCGGGGTCGAGAGTTCCGCAGTACGTCCATGGCGAACTCCTGACCATTGCTGCGATGAAATTCTTGAGCGCGGCGTGCGTGGCTGCGAGCTGATTTTGTAGGTTCGCATCGTTGTTCAGCGCCGTGAAGACATTGTCGAGATATGCCTCAAGGAACACCTTGTTCTGCGCGGACGCGGCATCCTGGTACTTCTTGAGGTTGGCCTTACCCTCCACCGCCCAGGAGCCTTGGTCCCAGAAGATGCCTCCTTTGAATAACAGGACGGCCAAGCCGGCAATCTGCCAGTCTGACAGTGAGTCGTCGAACGCTGCGAATGCCTCGTCGACTGACACGCGGTCGTATGCGTTTCTTTTTTTCATATTTGCTCCTTATCGTGAGTGAATTAGACTAACTTGCGTTTTCAAGCTGACGGCTTGAGACGGCAAACTTTCTGGCATACGGTTCGTCGATACCAGGGGTGGAATTGACGACAGGAACCGCGAACCCGAGCGAACCGAGCGAGTGCATGGGCGGGGGCCGAAGGGCCTGCCACGGAATTCGAACCGCGTTTAGACACAACGCCAGGCGCTCTGGGCCCACGGGCAGCGCCTCCATGAGGTACTGACGGTGGGCAATTCTCGGTTCCAGGGCAGCCGCGGCGCGAATTCCCGGATCGCCAATTCCTGGTTGCCTGACGCGTTTGCCAATTCGCCCGCGATCCGATGATAGGCGATTGCGTAGAGACGGATGTCCAGTATTCCGCCGCTGAACTCCAACGCCCGGCGAGCGAGTGTGCCCTCCCGGCCTCGCGCGAATACGGTTCCAGCGACGGCAACAATGAGAGGTCCGGGCTCCAATTCGAGCGCTTGACGGGCGTGGGAAATCGCGCTCCGGATCTGGCCGATTCGCATTTCCGCCCACGCTTGCACGGCCCTCAATGACGCTTGCTCCGGAACCGTCTCCGCGCCGGAATGCACGGAAAGGAAGGCATCGATGCGTGACGCGATTGCGTCCGGCAAGCCGGCGTCGATGTAAAGCATGGCCTCGTGAAGCACGGCGTCGGACGCCGCGCGCCAATTCTGACTTCGCTGAATCGAACGAAGAATACTGAGGTAGCCAAGGCAATCGCCCTCACGAAAACGAACGAAGCCTTCGCGTAAATCGCCCCTCTCGGCGCCGTTCCACTTCCTCAGCTGCGGCACGAGTGTTCTCGCCTGCGCGGTCTCGCCGAGCACGAGCAGCGCGGCGATGGTTTGGGCGTAGAGGTCGCCAAAATCCGGCATTCTCCGCCGCAGGTTCGCCAGAATTTGCAGCGCTTGGGACGCGAAGCCGTTCAGAATCAGACCGATGATCCTGTAGTAGGGAGGCTTCCAATCAAACGGGTATTCGGCTAACCAAGTGCGGAAATATTTATCGGACGCTTCTATATCGCCGCTGTCGAAGGCGAAGATCCCACGCGCATTCAACTCCTCGGCTCGCGTCACTGGCCGCTCGTCCAGCATGTGAATGGCGGCGCGATACTGCGGGAATCCCTCGGCTTGTCGGCCTCGGGACACCAAGAGATCGGCTCGTCTCAGTGCCGCGAGGGTAAACTCCGGGTCGGCACGAAGAGCCGACTCAAATTCGAGTAGTGCCGGCTCGTAGTTCTGATGCAAAAAGAAGTTCTGGCCGCGTGCGTAATAGGAGAGAGCTTGCCACGAGGGTGTGGTTGTGTCCGCCGGCAGCCGATCGAAGGATGTGACGGTGGCAGCCGATTCACCGACCGTTTCGCGCACCCATATGCTCGCGTCCCCAATCGTACGCATCAAAGCATCCGGGTCTGAAGCAGTCCAGGAGTTGTGGGGCTTCGCCCTGGGCCTGTCCGGCTGAGGGCCGCGGGCTTCGATTTCGATGTTGAGGATGTAGTCCGCACCGATTCGCGACACCTCCCCGTAAAGAGCAAGGCCGGCATTGAGGCGCCAGGCTGCTTCGCGAATAGTCGCAGGATCGGCTGTATTCTCCGGTTTGCCCATCTGCCTCAGCTCCCCCGCGACTTTCGCGCTGTCGATCAGGTTCAGATGAACGGACTGGGACAATTGGTTCCGGAACAATTCCGTTATTCCATCGAAGCGAGCGTCGCCCGTCGAATTTGTGATCGGACTCAGCAAGGCATCAGCTCCTTCGGGCAATCTCGCATTCTGTGAGTGAAAGCGGGAAACCGCGGAGATCAGGGCCACTCCGGCCGCGGAAAGTCCGGCGGCAGAGAGTCCGGCGACCACGCCTCTGTTCCACTGCCGCCGAGTCCAGTAGGCCATTGGTGGGCGCCAGAGGGTGGGCTGCAACTCGGTCGCGGCCTCAAGAGCGCTTTGGAAACGCTTTGAAGGATCGCGTTGGAGGCATCGCGTGATGACCGAGGCCCATCGCGGGTCGATCGTGGGAGCCAGCGCGCGAACGTTCAGGGTGGAATCGGATGCGCGTTGCATCGCGGATTGGATAATGTGCCGATCATCGAAAGGAAGGCGGGCTGTAGCCACTTCGAAGAGGACGATCCCGAAGGAATAGATGTCAGACGCCGCAGTCATTTCCCCGCCACATAATTGCTCCGGGCTCATGTATGCGACGGTACCGGCGACTTGGGAGTTTGCGGTAATTGTGCCGACAGCCACAGGATTGCCTTCACCAAGCTCCAGGCGGGCGAGTCCGAAGTCCGTGATCAGGGCCTTGCCGTCGCACAGAATGACGTTGGAGCTCTTGAAGTCGCGATGAATGACGCCCGCTTGGTGGGCGGCGCTGAGTCCTTCGGCCATTTGTTGAGCTAGCGGGAATGCTTCATCACGGGGGATGGGCCCAATGCGCCGGATGTGAGCGGCGAGGGTTTCACCCTCGAGAAGTTGCATCGTAAAAAAATAAACTGATTGATCGCCGTCGGTGTGAACACCGGCATCGAATACGCGGCAGACGTTGCGATGCGTAACCTTACGGGCGAGTTGGACTTCGCGCTGAAAACGGTGAATGATCCCACGGTCGCCGGTCTGCTCCGAGCGCAGAACCTTGAGCGCAACTCGCTCGTTCATGAATTCGTCCTGGGCGCGGTAGACTTCGCCCATTCCGCCACGCCCCAGCAGCGCCTCGATACGGTACCGTTTCCCAATGAGGGCGCCTGCTATTACCGATTGCCGCGATTCGACCAAGGGCTGCTCGATAAAATCACCGGCCTTCTCAAATTCAGCAAGAAGGCGAACAACCTCGCAGAAGAGCGTCTTATTGCTGCCGCAGGCCCGTTCTAAATACGACTCCCGCGCTCCGGGAGGGAACTCTAGCGCGGCGTCGAAGGTTTCCGTGATCTTCTGCCAAAGGTCCCGGTTCACACAGCTATCCTCAGTCTAAGGACAGATCTTAACGCAAAAGAACGTTTTAAAGATTGTAGCGTATGCGCGAAGAACTCGGCACTTTTCCTAGCTTAAGACGATAGATCCTGCTCATTCAGAACTCTTCGGCGCGCAGTATCGGAGATCGCGGGCCAAATTATCAATTAGCGCCTCCGGAGGGTGACGCAGCGTGGCATCCCGCGTCTGGCAATCATGGCCTTTTTTTGCATTTGTTCTCGCTTTCATTGCTAGAGCCGCGTCTGCGGCGAGCCAAAGGAGAATTTAAATAACGTCTAGCTGCAAATGCCACGAACACAAGCCTGATACAGAGACCATGCCGACCGTTCAAACGATGAGCTTGACCAATCTGTCAGCGCTGTCAACCAAAAACATCACGGCACTGGCTTCCCGAAAGATCCAGGTTGCCGATGTGACCTCTGAAGTGCATGTGACTTCCGATGGAGGCGTTTTTCTCAGCACCGGTTCGGTCGGCAACCTTCAGGGGAGCGTGGTTCTGTCCGGCACGATCGGACCGTTTCCGATCGAACTTCACCTTACGGTCAAGTTGGAAGACGAGACCGTTACGGTAACCGTTGAATTGGACAAGCCCATACATCTGGGTCCGTTCACGTGGACATTCAAGTTGGGTGGCGTCGCGAAAGACGCGAAAGGCAACGTGATTGGCGCTCAAACCATCAGCCTGTCACCTGATACTCCCGCGTTTAATGCTGATGGGTTCGGCTCCAATTTGCTCTGCATCCTTAAGTGTGCGGGACTGGCGATTCTGCCCATCCTGCTGGGTTGCCTACCCTCACTGGCTGGTGGGCCACAAGCCTTTATCGCCTGCGTCTTAGCGAAAGCAGGGACTGGCGCGGCTGCAATCGCGAGTTGCGTGGTGAAGTGCGTCACGGCCTGATGTCTTCTAAAGTGGCATCAGTTAGACAGCCGCTCACTTTCCCTCACGATCATTCCTGAAAACGAGGGCCTGAGGCCGCGTAAACCAACCTAAAAAAGGGATGCGCGATCTCGGCCCTTTGTTCAGGTTTCTGTCGTGTTAGGAGGGACTATTCCTACCCTTCCTATGCTACAAAGTGAGCGAACCGTGATCTCGTGCTTGGGTAGTGTCCCAAAACAGTTTTAGGACACTACCCGGGCTTGCGCTTACAATGTCTGTACACTAACCGCGATGTAATCCAACGTCTACCCGCAGATGCGCGCCGCAGTGCTTGATTGTGAATGTCGCCCAGCGTATGATTACCGTACATTTTCCTTGTGGAGGCACAAAACTGAATGAGGAGCGCCCTTTACTATCCGCATACGCAACTTCAGGATGAAGGTGGTGAAAGACTGCTAAAGCGGGCACTATTGTTATGGGATGAACTTGAGTTCATCGTGCCGTACCCCGAGTACCAAGCGTATTATTCCGATCCGGTGATCGCCGAAGCTGCCGAGCTAATCGGGCACAACCACTGTCCATCAGAAGACGAAAAGAAACGTGCTCACACTGACATCGAAGAAATCGTCACCAGACCGCGTTTACCCGATGTGTTTTACTTTAATGCGTGCACGCGAGAGCCGTACGAGGTTTATCCTCAGAAATTCTTACCAGATACGTGGGACATGTTGATGCATACCCAGCTTGCCGGCCAACTTCTGCCAAACTACGATTACCCATTGAGTCCTGTAGCTGGTCTGTGCATTATGGGCATCTTGGCCGATGCGTGCGCGGGTACGACGCGAGCCAGGATAACCGATCGAGAGGCCGCCTATGCAAGCGTTACCGGGCTCCTTGGGAGCGATCGCGATGTTGAAGGCGAAGTAGAGAACGGCGAGCGCGTAGTTGCTTGTACCCTTCGTCTTCTCAACCTAGAAAATGTTAGCTTGCGATCGTTGATCGATTTTCGAAGAAAAGAAGCCAAAGAATCGGGACATAGCCTCCGTGATTTGCGACATCGTTATGTCGAACGGATTGATTCGTACCTGAAGCGAATCAGCGATGACAACGCATTGACCTCTTCCGACTTGATTTTGCTGGAGCGCCAATTCGAAAGCGACATGCGTGACGATCTCGCAGTGTTGAAATCTGAACTACGCCGAGAGTTCGAACAGGCTCTGTGGTCCAAAGAGGTTATAGCTTGTTTGATCGCGGGAGCGGGTGCCGCACTCGCAATGGTCGTCGGCGCTCCGATAGCTGTCGCGGGTGTAGTTACGGCGTCGGGTGTTCCTGTGACGCTCGGAGGGATTTTCTCAAGTCGAAGCAAGTTCTTAAAGTCTCGAGCGGAAATTCTTCGAAAACACCCCATGGCATATCTGTACGAAGCCGCCGGCGGAACTCGACTATAAGTTGGCTCCCGGCGATTCGGCAGTAAGCTCAGCCACCGTTTGACATTCCTTTGAAATCCGCTGTTCCTGAACCATAGCCTATTTCCACCTGTTGCGAGCGGAATCCCAACTTTTTGGCCCTACATGGCCCCTGTTTCACCGGATCTCCGCTTAATGGATAGACGGCTTATGAAAAGACAACGAATCCGCCGAAGTGGCGTCGGGCTTGGAATACTCTTTTCACGGCCATTGTTTTGACATCGGGCTGTGCAATTCCCCGGCGCAGTCTGTTGTTGTCTACCGCAGCGCTGCCTCGCGCCGAGAAGAAGGTCCGGCCCATTCCTGCGGACTGGGATGGCCGTATCCTTGAGATTGGCGACGCTCTGCCGATGACAGGTGGCGACGCATCGCACAGTCACCCGTTCGCTCATCGGCATTCGTTCATGTCCGGACCTGCAACGTCCCCCGACAAGCCTCTCGGTCTGACCAATCAAGGTGCCAGCGCGACTCACGTCCACCTGATCGAGAGCCAGTCGCAATCCACTCTACGGACCGGCCCCGCCACCAACATTCCGCCCTCGCGCGAGCTTCTGGCTGTGATCGCCAAGAAATCGTTCCACCATGTGAAACCGGGGATGATTGTGGGTTTCAGCGGAACGGTTCCGCCCGCCGGATGGCAACTGTGCGACGGCACCAACGGCTCGCCTGACCTGCGCGGTCTTTACCTCATGTTGAAGCGGGACCAGCGGACCGATCAACAGCAGGGCGAGGATGCGCCGAGGCACGACGCCAGCCATAGCCACACGTGGGGTGTCGCGATGACGGACCCGCAAGTGGGTACGAATTGGGGATTCTTCGGCGGCCCGGCGCCTGCGCCGGAGCCTGACTTCAACGTTGCTGGCCTTACCCACACGCATACGGGGAGTGAGCCAGTGGGCTGGACCGGGCAAACGGACGTGGATCGAGAACCTCCACGTCCGCCGAGCATTGTGGTGACGTTCATTCAGGCAACGGCGGCGGCGCGCAAGATGCCCGCCGGAGCTCTCCTGCCGTTGACGGGCGACGAGATTCCCAGCGGATGGTCTGCGTGGACCATGCAAGGGGGGCAAAACTTGACCGGCAAATTTCCGGTAGGGCCGACGGCGGCGCGTCCCGCGGGAACTCTATTCGGCTCGGCGACCCATACACACAAAGTCACGATGACGCACGTCGTCGTACTCGCGACGTCCACCGATTCGGGAACCGGAGTGCAGCGTGCCAACGGGCCCGCCATGGCGCTTGCGGTCCACACGCATCTGGCATCCTCGCAAGATCCGCGGCCGATCGAGACCGGGCCCGGCTCCCAGATTCCCCCCTTCGTAGCGCTTCGATTCATTATGAAGCGCTGATCGCGGCCTAAAGCACGGTTTTCTTGTTTGCAACTACGAACGACGAGAGGAAAAGTTAATGGCTACCAATGCGACTTGGCACTACGAGTTTGGAGTCGCACTCGACGAACCGGGATTCAACCTGATCAGCGCCGGGCTTTTTATCAGCAGGCCGGAGTTATTCAGCTATTCAACCGATATTACGGTAAAACCTGCGGAGCCAGGGCCGCCACCCGTCCCCGCGCACATTCTCACTGTCTATGCCGTGGCCGACAAGCCGTTTTCGTTCAGCTTGTACCCGGTTGCGGGTTTGCCCAGTCTGCCGCAAGACAGTCTCCTGGTGCAAGGCGACATTAGCTTCAGTCTCACCGACAGTATCCTGGGCACGATCACTCGGGTCGGAATCACGTTTCAGTCCACCGCCAGCATCAGTCTTTCGAACGGCGTGGGTACGCTGACAGTGCTAAGCTTCACGCTGACCGATATCCGGGGAGAGCAGCCCAGTCTGGCTGCGCTTACTGCCGGGGCCGCAAACCCACCCGACGACGCATTGGCCCGCACCTTTAAAGCACTCGTCAACTATCTGGAACAACTGTATTTAAGCACGGCTCTCGAGAAAGCCGTGACGCAGTTTCCCGTGCCGCCGCTGAATCAGATCATTGGATTCGGCGCGCTGGGCACGCTCCCGGTGGACGTTCTCGCCATTCGCAACCGGGCGTTCTACTCCGATTTCGGAAACGACCTCGGAATGCCCTCGGCATTTCCCGGTGCGCCTGCTACGCCCGTGGACCTGAGAATCGGAGCAAGTCAAACCGGCTTGCGCCGCGTGGTGAATGCACTTCTGCCATTGCCGGTGCCGTTGGAAGTGGGAGACGTCAACAATACGCTGCACCTCACCAGCAATCTCTCGATCCCCGAGATCGATCTTAAGCTGAACGCCGGCTCCACGGACATCCCTACCTCTGTCCATCTCTCGGGTTCCATGAATTTGCAAGTAAAGATCCCGATTCCGATTTTCGGCGGCGATCTTCAATTCGATGTTCCCGTCCCGCTCGATCCCTTGACGCAGTACGCCGGAAAAATAACTCCCGCGCTGCAGGTGGACGATGCATCCCAGCCCGGCGCACAGGTGAAACTGCTGCTGACGCCTGAGACAGGCTTTTTCCAGGATTGGTATGCGCTCGTGGTCACCGACTACCGCGATCTGCTGGCGAACGCGTTTCGAAACGCCGCCCATAATGCCGCGAATCAATTGATCGGGAATAAATTTTGCAACATCCCGATCCTGGGCTGGATTGTGTGTGGCGTGATCGACGTAACGGCCGAGGTCATAGGATACTTGACAGGCGCGGTACTGGACTTCTTTATCTCGACCTTTCTAACAGCCATCGTGAATACGATTGGAAGAATCGTTTTGGCCTTCTTGCAGGCGCCCACTTTCAATGTCGTCCATATCAATCAGGCGGACCTGGTGAAGATGCTGGGCGTCAGCGTGAAGAGCGCGCTGATCGAAGTGCTGGACAACGGACGCGACGCCGATCTGCAGGCTGACCTGTGGTTTCAGAATCAGGGACTACCTGTTCCTGCGCCGCCACAACCGGTTCAGCCGTTGCCCCCGCCACAGCCAGAACCCGCGCCGCCCTACCCCGGTGCGACCACTCTTCCGGAGTACCCAGCGAGTGCATTTGTGCCGCCGATCACGATGCCGAATCCTGCATGGACGGATGGTCAGACGCAAACCTTTGCTCTGACCACGCAGAACGTCACACTCCACGACTACCGGCAATGCGAGCGTGGCGTTCAGTCATACCGGGGGAAGATGGCAGGTCCGGAATACGATTTCGGATACAAGTGGCAATAAGATCACCGACTCCTGGGCGCAGTATGACGACGCGACGTTCCAGCCTATCAGGAGCGATCAGGTAGCATACTACGCGACCGAAACTGTCCGGCAAACCGCGGACTTCAGTGTTACGCCGGGCCAGGTCGCGGCTTCAGTCGGAATTGACGGCCAGCCGAGTGACCAGAACACGACGACGTTGCGCGATGCAATTCCCGTGGAATTCGACCAATTCTGGGTTTTTCGTTTCGCCGCGTCATCCTTGAGCGGCTCGGTGGCCGGCAAATTCGGCAGACCCGGCTTGGTGAGTCCGAGAAGCGCCATCAACTGGGTCCGCGAGATACCGGTGACGATCTCTGTGGCTGCCGGCACGTTAGATTGGGCTCCAGCCGGCGCGCCTACGACGCAAACCCCGGTATGGGTGGTCAGTGGTTCGGACGAACAAAGCCAAATCCAGGCGTGGATCGCCAAAGACGGCCGCGGACTCTTGAAGCTGCAGAGCACCGTTTCCGATGGTAATGTCGTGTTGATTCGGCAATAAGGGGGTGCATTACAGACGGCGATGGTCACGTTCCACGACTGGACTGTCGTCATGATTGATTCATCACCTGGCGGAACCTGGAGCCACATCATTTATTGCGCCGCGTGGGCATTGGGAATCACAGTTGTGGCTCCAGCTCGCCCGACTTCGGCCACCATTGCCAACGCGAGCCGAGGAGCCATCCGCTCCGCACCGCTTTAGCCAGCTTGGACCCTTTTCTGCGAGGTGAAGCAGAGCACGCTCACAGACAGGGCTGCGCGTCGAAAGGTGTCTCCGAGAGTCCTCCCCAGAAAGACCTCAAACAGAAAATCGCTTTTCGCGTGGACCTCAGATTTCAGCCGGCAACTTGATGATCTTTCCCACGACGTTGGTTTCCACCCGCACGCCATCCACCTCACTTGGAATCTCGCCCGGGGGAAGGGGGTGCAGAAGATTCACCCTCACTGCGTATTCGTCGTCGCCGCCCGTGATGCCGATGCCGTTCACGGCCGCATGACCGGAAAGCATGGAGCGGAGCCGGTCCTTTGCGGTCCGCGCTTGTTCGATAGTTACGCGCGCCACCTCTTCTATTACACCAGAAGATCGCAGTTGAGAGCGTCGAGAACGGGGCCGATCGGATTCACGTACGTCAGGCCGAAGCCGTTGGAGCCGCCTGTTTCACTGCCGGCGAACAGCAGTCCCACGGCTTCCCCGTTTGCATTCACCACCAGAGAACCGCTATCGCCGCCCTGACTGAAACTAGTCGCGTCCAGGCTGTCGATTTCGATTTGTCCGTCGAACTGAAGCTGCCCAATATCGTAATCGATGCCGATGTTGTCGAGCTCCACGGCGGACACTTGGGCGGTCGTCGTTCCGGTAGTGCGCCCGGTTTTGGAAACCGAGTCGCCGGTTTTGACGGGCGCGGCGGCCACTCCGCGCAGAGGTCCAATTCCGTCGATGGCGTCGGAGACAATACCGATGCCATCCACGACTGAGGCCACGGCGCAGTCGACCAGATTTGGCCGCGACGTGTTGAGCGGCTCGAAATTCACCAGTCTCGCGACCAGGTCGCCGGGATTCTGGCCTCCATCGAAGGGGCCCGGTTCGAGAATCGGATCGTTGATCCCCGCCCGATTCTCATCCGCCAGCACATGGTTATTGGAAAGGATCATGGGACCTCCAACGCCGGATCGAGACTTCACGAAACAACCCAGTGTTCCAGCCGTGATCTTAAAATGGCCAATCGACACGCCGATGCGCAGAGGGCGCGTCTTGGTTTGTTGCGGAAGCTGGCGCTTGGAGACCTTGCCCACGTAGCGAATTTCTGTATCCGCGCCTGCCATAGCGGTGACTTCGTTGAGCAGTTCCTGCACCGTCTCGCGGGGATGCTGCAACCGCACCGCGATCTTGTAATCCTCCCCATCCACGCGAATGCCCAACGCGATCGATCTGGGTACGCTGACGCCCTCCATCCTTCGCGCCGCAACCCCTAACTTGGAGGCGATGTGCGGCTGCGCGAGCATGCCAGTGAGCCGACGGCGGATGTCGCCTTTCAAAGAACGAGCAGATGCTAAGTCCATTTGTCCTCCTTGACAGCTATTGAGAAAAGCGCGCGCTCAGTGCTGAAAGGGACAAGGAATATTTTCTGGCCTGTTTTTGTGACTACCTCCGCTTTAATAGGTGGAGGTTGTTACGTGATCCTGATTCGATTCTTTTCACGATTGCCCATCCTGTTCGCAATTGCAGTCCCCGTCTTGGCACAAGTAGCGCCCGCACCCAAAGGTCCTCCCGAGTGCGACGAGTTTATCTCCAGTTCTCCTTGTGTAGTGACGTTCGACATGAAGGTGGCCACCCCTGACATGAATGGGTTGATGCGGGTTCCGACTCACTCCGACGTGCAGACCAGGGTCCACGCAGACGCGTCCATCCACTTGATTCATGCATCGCCGTTTTTGGCCTGCACGGTTCAGGCGACCCCAGCAGCGCCAACTCGCGATTTGAGTTCATCTGTCACCGCAGCCTTGACCACATTGGGTGCATTAGGCGCAGTCAGTGGCGCCGCTGCAGCACTTGCGGTCCCGCCCGCGCCAACCGATTATGTGGGGCTTTTGAAGACGAACCTCCACGACGCGTTGGCAGATTGGAAATATACTTACGACACAGCCGAGGCGGCGCAGCGTGCTGTCACCCAGCTCTACAAAAATGTTGCGGCCGTCCTTCAGCGGGAGAAGGCCTTTGAGACTATGGTCCAAAGCGGCGGCGCCAGCTACGACATTCGCGACCAGTTGGACGACCTGCGTAAGATACGCGACTCGGCTCAACAGTATTTCGATTTTTTGAGTAAGTTGGTCAAGGTCGTTGACGGCCAGCCGGTTGCCAGCAACACGGTGTCTAACGAGATCCTGATCCCCTTGGATCGCTTCCGTCAAAAAGCGGTAAGCGAAACGATCACCTGCAAAGACGCGGCTACGCAGACCCAGACGTTCTCCACCATGACGTTCACGGCCTACTATGAGAACACGCCGGTGTTCGACATCTCCGCCGGCGCGATCATGTCCTTTACGCCCGGCCGCCAAGTTGGCGTAGTGACGGGCCCTCTCGGCACTGGCACAGGAGCCGCGCCCCCCGGTCCGTGTGTCGCGCAGAGCACATCCCTCTCCTGCCTCGGAGTGACCAGCCAATCCAGGGTCCAGTTCATGCCCGCCGCTTTTGTGGAGTGGCACTGGGATTGGAAATGGCCGGCGGTCCATAACGGCAGCGCGTACCATCCCTTCGGATACGTCGGCACTTTAGGCCCGGCCTTCGGAATCTCGGTAAATCCGAACAATGGCACTGCCAACGCGGAATTCTTTGAAGGCGTCTCCCTGGGGATTCACCGCGTTGCCATCATGGCCGGATTCCACAACGGCCGATACCAAACCTTCGCCGACGGCTATTACGTGGGCGAAGCCGTGCCTTCCACCGTCACCAGCCCGAGAACCGAGCGCATCTGGACCACACACTTCGCGATCGCCATCAGTTATAGGCTTCCTTTCCGCTAGGTTTTGTGAACAAGGGGTGGTTAGGCTCCTTGGAGCCGGACGCGCGAGGGCGCGTCATCAGTCCGGGATACATTAGGCATTCACTTATGCCGTCTGTGCGAAACCCTGGCCATCAGTTAGTCAGTATGTGTCAGCGTGTACCGGACCGGACGAAAATCGAGAGAGGACCAACGCGCCGAGAACTGCGAGTTCTGTGAATACGCGGAAGGTGCTGATAGACGCAGGCGCGATGGGTCTCACAAACAACCATCCATAGTTCAGCGACTCGAGGCGCTACGCCGAACTGCTTGGGTATGAGGCGGTATCAAATCTGTCACCCAATTAGAACCAATGACTACGTTGCACGCGGTTGCGAAGTTGCTTCCCACCGGTTGGCTCTAACGCTTAGAGAGGCAACCGATGGGCGCAAGATTTGCCTCCCGTCGTAAGAAAGAATAGGCTCGATGCCCAGCTCTATCCTCGAGGCTCGGTCATAGGCTCGCTACCGTGAGTGACTAGCTGAACCGAATTGAGGTTCCCCGTGTCTACTTACTAGGCGGAGTTCCGGTCCGATGGTCTCCATAGCTGATCGGTCAGCCGGCGAGGTTGAATTGGAGCCGCCCAGTTGATATATTTGTCAAACCTCCCTCACCAGTGACTCTGGATGTGGCGAAGAAGTCCAAGCATTATCAGGCGCATGGGAAGGACTGAGCGAGCTTTTGCATCCGCGATATACTGCTACGTATGTGTAGCGGAGATTGATGGATCTTTGGAGTTGGTGGGTTGATGTTGGCCCCGGAAAGGTATTTTGCATCGGCTGGGTGGTTACAAATTGAGTCACAGGGGGTTCCTGAAGCGCTCGGCTGATAACGATGTAAGTCTAACAAACAGTTCGTCTTTAGGGCCCTTAGCTCAGCGGTTAGAGCCACGGACTCATAATCCGTTGGTCGAAGGTTCAAATCCTTCAGGGCCCACTACATTTTTGACCGGATATGAGATATTTCGCCCCTCACTCGCCTGCCGCGAATGGGCGGTTCAAAACCGGGTCGGTCCGCCGTGTAGCCCTCTTCCGAGTTTGCGGCGCGTGCAGTCGCCGCTCCTTCTGCGCGCACAAATATTCCAGCCAGTTGCCATAGAGGAGCAACGCCGGTGGACGCCAGGTGTGCGCGAGATTCTTAGGCGTCAGCGCGGACGGAAAATCCACCAGCAATTCCTCGCGCCGGTCACCCAGCGCCCGCTCTTGTATTACTGCCAAGGCATCCACAGTACCGCGGTCGAAATAACCTCGCGGTATCGGCGGATAATTGTCGCTCTCTTGCCTGAGGTAACGTCCGACGTCCCGAATATATTCCAGCAGCAAAGTATTGGCCTCATACTCCGGGTGACCCTGGAAAAAGACGAAGAGGCTCTTGCTCTGCTTCACAAACGCGTCGGCGCCCGCGTCCTCGGCCCGGGCAAGAACGGTATAGCCGCACGCTGTCAGTTCATTTTCCGAGATATCGTTCCATCGGGAATGCGGCGTTACGAAACGGCGCGAAATGCCGGCCGTCAACGGATGCTCCGCCACCCGCTCGCACTCGAAAAGGCCGAAGCATTTCTCGGGGAGGCGGCGGCGTCCGATGCCGTCGAGGTGCAGAAGAGCAGCGTGAGCAGCCAGGCAGGACCAAATGGTGGAGTACGTATTCTGCTCCGCCCATTCGATGACCTTTGTCAGGCTTGCCCAGTATGGTTCGTCCCTTAAGTTCGGCGCCTGCGGCTCCGCGCCGGTCACGATGAGGCCGTCCAGGCGCCCATCAAACAGATGCTCGATGCCCGAATAGAAGTTGCCGATGTGTCGTCGCCCCCATTCGGTTCGGGGAATTTCCGGCAACGCGTAAAGCCAGAGACGCACTACTACGTCGTGAGCCGCTGAATCGAGCAGAGTCAGGAACTGGCGTTCGGTGGATAACAGCGCCTTATCGGGCATGTTGTTCACCAAGCCGATGTTGAGACAATTGGCTGGGGATCCGCGAAAATCCGCCGACGGCTTCCCGGTAGCGAGTTTCGCGTATTCCAGCAGCGGGTGGCCGCTCGAGTCTCCACCGAAACAGATCGGCATTAAAGCTCCACCGGAGAGGTCAGCGTGACCGGATTCGGATGCTCCATCGAATTCGTTGCCTGGAGTGCCTGATGAAGATCCGCGATGATGTCATCTATGTGTTCGATGCCGATGCTGAGCCGAATCGCCTCCGGTGTCACTCCCGCTTTGCGCTGCTCTTCCCCCGACATCTGCCGATGCGTGGTGGAGGCCGGGTGGCAGGCCAGGGATTTAGCATCCCCAAGGTTGACCAACCGCTTGATGAGCTGGAGCGCGTCGTAGAAATTCTTGGCAGCCTCAAAGCCGCCCCGGATTCCGAAGGTGAGCAGTGAGCAAGCCCGCCCCGACAGGTATTTTTGCGCGAGCGGATAATGGGGGCTGTCCGGGAATCCAGCGTAGTTCACCCACTCCACACTGGGATGGCTGCGCAAGAAATTCGCTACGCCAGCGCCGTTATCCACGTGCCGCTCCATCCGCAGCGGAAGTGTTTCCACTCCCTGCAGCAGCAGGAACGCGCTCAAGGGCGACAATACAGCTCCGGTGGTTCGCTGGTAGACGCTGCGGCAGCGCCCAATGTACGCGGCCTCTTTATAGTGTTCGGTATACACCAGACCGTGATACGAGGGATCGGGTGTGCTGAACATGGGAAAGCGCCCGGCATGCACCTTCCAGGGGAACTTGCCGCTGTCGACGATGGCTCCTCCCAGCGTGGTCCCGTGTCCGCCCATGAACTTGGTGAGCGAATGCACTACGATGTCGGCGCCGTATTCGATGGGCCGCAGCAGGATGGGCGTGGCCACCGTGTTGTCCACGATGAGCGGCACGCCGTGTCTGTGGGCGACAAGCGCCAGCGTTTCGATATCGCAAATGTTTCCGGCGGGATTGCCGACGGTCTCGCAAAAAATCGCCCGTGTTTGCCCGTCGATCAGCCTCTCCACATCGCCGGGTTGATCGGACTCGGCAAAACGCACGGTTACGCCCTGGCTGGGCAAAAGATAAGCGAACAGTGTATGGGTGGTGCCGTAGAGCTGAGGAACCGAGATGATGTTGCAGCCCAGTTCGGTAACATTGAGCACGGCATAATTCGTAGCCGCTTGCCCGGAGCTGACGCACAGAGCCTCCACGCCCCCCTCGAGCGCCGCGACGCGACGCTCCAGCACCGCGACGGTGGGATTGCTGATGCGGCTGTAGCGATACCCCTCGGATTCCAGGTTAAATAACGCCGCCGCATGGTCCGCGCTGTCGAACTCATAAGCGACGGTCTGATAAATGGGAACCGCGACGGATTTGGTGGTCGGATCCACCTCATAACCGCCGTGAATAGCGATCGTTTCCCTGCGCATTGGTTTCCTCAGACTAAGCGGCTCATTTCCCGGACCACATATTCGATGTCGGATTCGGTGGTTCGAAAACTTGTGATGCAGGCCCGCAGAGCCGGAGCGCCGCCGCCCAGCCGGACTTCCGACATCCAGGCGATTTGGCGTTCCTGAAGGGCCGCCAGGAACCGGCCCGTATCCAGCCCGTCCCGGGTGAAGCACACCACCGGCAGCGGGGTTGGATTGATGATCCGCCATCCGGCAGCTTCCAAAGATTTTCGCAGCAGGTCGCCCATGCAAGCCTGGTGCTCGATCATTTCGGCGTAGCCGCATTCGCCCCGTCTCGGCAAGCGCCAGGAAGAGCTTCAGCCCGATAAAGCGCCGCGACCACTGTACGGACGTTGTGTACGGATCCACCACCGGGCCCGGCGTCTCGGGAGGCATGTAAGTGGTTTCGGCGTGAAATGCCGCGCGCAAAGCTTCCGGGTGCCGGCAAAAGAACATTCCGGCTCCCATCGGCACGGAGAACCATTTGTGGGCATCGCAAGTAATGGAATCCGCTGCCTCAATTCCAGCCAGATGCGCCCTGAGCACGGGCGATATGGCGGCAGCGCCGCCCCACGCGGCATCGACGTGAAACCAGAGGTTTTCCGCGCGGCAGAATTCGGCCAGCTCAGGCAGGGGATCGATCACGCCCGCCGCGGTGGTGCCGCACGGTGCCAGACGACCATCAACGGCGCGAAGCCGTTCTTTCGATCCTCGGCAACTTGAATCGCGAGATCCGCAACGTCCATTCTGAAGCCGCTGTCGGTGGCGACGGTTCGAAGCGCCCGCCGCCCCAGTCCGGTCATATGCGCGATTTTGTTGATCGAGTGATTGGCCTCATCGGTGACATAGATGACGGGCGTTGCAGCCAGATGCCGAAGTCCATCCTCGCCGTATTCCGGGTAAGTCTTGCGTCAGTGCGACCACCACCGCGGTGAGATTCGCTTCCGAGCCCCCGCTGGTGAAGCTGGCGCCGGCATCGGCGGGAAGCCCGAACTTACCAGCCAGCCATGCTAGTGTGTGCCGTTCGATTTCGTTGGCCGCGGGTGAAGTACGCCACGTAGCGAGCTGGGGGTTGTACATCGCCACCAGGGTGTCCGCCACAACGGACGCAAAGGTCACGCTTGGATTGAACAAGCCGAAATAGCGCGGATGAGTCACCTGCACCTGCCAGGCGCTCAACATCTTCTCCACGTCCGCGCAGAGTTCATCCAGCGCCACTGGCTTTGTAAAGTCGTAGCCAGCCAGATGGTTTCGGATCTCTCGCGCTGTCACTTCCGGGAAAATGGGGCCGCCGGCAACCTCGGAATTCAGATTCTCGAAAACACTCCGGAGGTTTCCAGCATCGTCTGCATCGCTTTTGTTATCGTCCAAACCGATCCGTGGCGCCCTGAGCTTCGATCGGTTCGTTTTTACCAAAACTGTACCGCGGGTCGTGGTCCGATGAAGCGCGCCGGCGTTGACCGAGCAGGCCGCTTTGGATGCGGTGATAGAGCGCCTGATCGAGCTGGATGAATGCCTCCTGCTCCGGGTGGTTGAAATAGATGGGATCTGTAGTCGCCAGCGGGATAGTACCCTTGGCGCACGAGATCCGTCTTGGTGTATTTGAAAGTGGCCGTTACTTCCATTTCATCGCGGATTCGAAGAAACAAAGGACAGGCGTAGCTGGGTAGGCGACGGGTCAGGTAGTACCGCAACGCCCTCAGGTCCAGATCGCGATCGGCAACCAGCGTAGCCATGCCGGCCCGGCCGTCAGCATCCGGGTATTTCCACGCCATAGACATTGGCCTCCCGGATTCCGGGAAACGCGCAGAGCGCCTCGGAAACCTCCGAAGTGGCAACATTCTCGCCCTTCCAGCGGAAAGTGTCGCCGATTCGATCGACGAAATAGAAAAAGCCACGCTCGTCCTTACGCATCAGGTCGCCGGTGCGGAACCAGGCGTCTCCGGGCTTGAAAACGCCTGCGGAGGATCTTCTTCGCGGAGGCCTCGCTGCTGGTGTAACCCTCGAATCGGCTGCCGATATTGGACGGATCATCTAGAAGCTGGCCGATCGCTTCTCCCGGTTCGTTGGCCCCGCAGCGAATGCAGAATCCCTGCTTCATCCCGCAGGGGCTCGCCTTTTTCCACGTCGAACCGAATCAAGGCCGCTGGAAACCGATGCGCGAGATAGGAGGGAATGCGGCCGATGGCGCCGGGCTCGCCTTCAACGTTGAACAAAGAAACGTTGCCTTCGGTGGCCGCATAGAATTCGAGAATTTGGGGAATCCGGAACCGGCTCTGGAAGGCGCGCCAAATTTCGGGGCGAAGCCCGTTGCCGCAAGCCATTCGAATCCGATGCTCGCTCTCTTCCCGGCAGGGTTCGGTGCCGAGCAGATAGCGGCAAAGCTCGCCGATGTATTGGACCAGCGTACAGTCCCAGCGGACTATATCGCTCCAGAATCCGCGTGCCGAGAACTTTTCCCGGAGGACCACTGAGCCGCCGGTAGCCAGGACGGCGCCGGGAGCCTGCACGCCTCCGACGCTGTGATACATGGGCAGGCAATCATACATCCGGTCCGTGGGTTGCGTGCGCAGCATGCCGGCGAACCAGTGGCTCCACTGCATCACCCGGCCATGGCTGACGGCGGCGGCTTTGGGCAACCCGGTGGTGCCGGACGTATAGATGTAGAGTGCCCGATCCTCGATGGTGACTGGCCGGCGCTCGCTTTCATCCAGGCTTTCGCCGCCGTACTGCTCCAGTCGTTGTTCGATATCGCTGGCTGCGCCATGGATCCAGATGACCGGAGCCGTGGCGAGTTCCCCCAGCGCGGCGGCCAGCGAATCGAACAGCTCCGCGGCCACGATCAGATGTTTCGGTGCGGCCACTTGAATGGAATGCGCCAGCGACGCGCCCGTAAGATTTGTGTTCAGCAAGGCCACCACGCCGCCCACCTGCGTGATGCCCAGCCAGACGGCCATAAACTCCGGCCGGTTCGGCATCAACAGGCCGACGCAGTCTCCCTTGCGAACGTCCTGGCTAAGCGCCCAGCGGGAATATTGGTTGGCTCGCTCGGCAAGCCCTCGATAGGTCAGGCATTCGCGCTCGGAGAGCAGGGCCGGCGCCTCGCCGAATCGTGCGGCTTGTTCCTCGATTACTTTCGGGAAAATGCGATCGGGATGGCGCGCGATCGGCGCCGTCAGCTCCAACGCCCGCGCCCAGGATTGCGCCGGGGAGACTTTGCCGCCATCCCGTTTGTTGGTGCTGGATTCCGTCATGCCGTGCTGCCCGCGTCCACCGTAAGCACGGTGCCCGTGATGCTTTTGGATTTGCAGCTCAGAAGAAACTCCACCGCGTTTGCGACGTCGTCGATTTCCGTCAGGCGCTGTAGTGCGCTGCGGCGGATGATCTGCTGCCGTTGCTCGTCCTTCAGCCCCTGCGTCATTTCCGTGTCGACGAATCCGGGCGCCACCGCGTTCACGTTCACCCCCATGCGCCCCACTTCCCGCGCCAGGGATCGAGTGAAGCCAATGAGCGAGGCTTTGGTCGCGCCGTAGACCGAAAGACCGCTGTAACCGGTGAAGCCAAGAATGGAAGCCACGTTCACAATCCGCCCGCCGCCATCGGAAATCATGGAGCGCACGACGTATTTGGTAAGAATCATCGGGGCCACCGTGTTCACGCGCACCAACTGCTCGATCCTGGAATTTGGCGTGAGAGCGAGAACGCCATCGTAACTCAATCCTGCGTTGTTCACCAGCCCGTGGATGGGGCCGAATTCCTTCCGCAGTGTCTTCACCAGTTGGGCTATGTCTTCGATTTTCGCGAGGTCGAAAGGAAAAAAATGGAGTGATCCGGGGGTTTTGGTTTCAGCCTCTCGTATCGCCAGAGTAAACTGTTCAGTCTGCTTCCGCGCGATTGCAAGGACCCGGTAGTTGCACCCGGAAAGCTTGCGGGCGATTCCGAGCCCCAGACCCCGGCTCCCTCCCGTGACGATGACATTACGCATTGCGCCGCACGATCTTGCCAGTGGCAGTGACCGCGAGCTCGCTGACCAACCGAATCGCCGCCGGAACCTTATGCCGCGGGAGCGCTTCGCGGCACATCTGCAAGATCTCGCTCTCCAGCCGGCCATCCCCGCCGCCGGCAGAGTCGGGGCTTGCTTGCGGAACTACTTCAGCCACCACCAACGAACCCACCAACGGATTCTTTCTCGGCCGGACCAGAGACATCCGAACGCCGGGGTGACGGTTGATCACGCCCTCCACTTCTTCGGGATGAACCTTCTGGCCGCCAACGTTGATGGTTCCGTCGCGCCGGCCTACGAAATAATAGCGGCCTCCGCGCAACTCGAGCACGTCGCCGGTGTCCACGAAGCCGTCCGAGTCCCGCAGAATTCCCGCCTTTTGAGGTATGTAGCGGGACGCGGTTCGCGAGGACCGGATCCGAAGCGTTCCATCCTCAACCTTCATCGCCACTGCCTGGTCGCTCTGACCGATCAGGCTTGCGGGAAAACCCTCCAGGCCATCGCGCACATCAAACGCGAGGCCCGCCTCAGTGGAGGCGAAGGCGTGGGCCACAATGGCCTGCGGGTAGAAGGACCGCAGATTGTCCAGGATGGACTGGTCCGCGATCTCGCCCGACAAGCGCACATATCGGGGCGCAATACTGTTCGCGCATGGGCTCATCAGGGCACGGCGCCAGTGAGATGGGGTTCCGGAGATATGTGACACTCCTTGGGCGGCGGCCCGGATCAAAAACTCCGCCGCCGGCTCCCGGGCATCCGATAGAACCAGAGATCCCCCTGTCAGCATCGCACGCAGGAAGATCTGGAGTCCGCCGTAGCGCCGGATGTCGTAAAAAGTGCTCCAAACGAAGCCATCTCCCAGCGTGCCGCCGCTCTCGATGGCTCCGCACAGACTGGCTAACGTATGCACCACCATCTTCGGACGTCCTGTGGTGCCGGAGGTGAGGAGAATCCATTCCGTCGCGTGACTCATGCTTCGGTCGCAGGTGCCGGGCCGGATTTTCGGACTGCAAGTGACGTAAAGTTCCGGAATGGCTTGGTCAGGTCCGAGTACGGTCCCGTCGGAGACAATCGCATCCACAGGCACAGAAGCTGCCACGAAAGGCACATGCTCGATCGGCAAATCAGCGGGCCACAAAACCACCTGGCGTGCTACGCCGTCCAACTCCAGGAGCGCGAGCGCGGCAGCGAGCTGGTCCGTGGTTGCGATCAATACGGACCGCCCGCGAAGTTCCGGGGCGCGCTCACCGAGGCACGATCCCCGTCCCAGTGCGCTCAAAGCGACCGTCCCGTCCACTCCGGTAAGAAAGCGCTGGGACAGATTTCCAGAAGCGCTCACGGATGTCCACAGCGACAAGAGGTCAGCTTGCGGCATTTTCGTAAAACTGGATAAACTCGCCGACGGTAACCGGAAAACCAATATCTTCGGCGGTACTAAACGGATCGATTCCGAGCACATCCTCCAGCCTGGCCACGATGATGGCGAAGCACATCGAATCGAGGCCCGAGTCAAGAAGCGCCAGATCATCGCTCAGCGGCGCCAGCCGTTTGCCCTGTTCTTTGGCAACCTGGTTCACTTGGGTTATGACGCTGGAACGAATAGACATAATGGGTATTACCGCTGATGGTTCGCCGTGAGCTGCCCGGAGAATGCGTGCTCGTCCTGGACCACAAACGGAAAGCGGGCCTTCAACCACCGTTCGGCCAGCCGTTGAACCGCCGGCCTGCCTACGTCGTCGGCAAAAGAGTGGTTGGTGCCTTCAATGAACTTAACCACAATGCGGCTACCGCTGCCTGACGATTCCTGAAGGTACTGAAAATAATCGAAGTCTCGATCCTGGCTCAGGCCGCGAGCATTCAGAACCAGCATTGGTAATCCCGCCGAAGCCAGACGCTTCCAGCAACGAATCAGACGCAAATTCGTATTGGCAGGGAGCCTGTTTCTTTGCCACAACATCTTGGCCTGCTTCAACCGGCCAACAATCTTGCTAAACTGGGCGGCCAGTTTATGGTGCGCTACCCAGTGGCTTAGCTCCTGACGAACAGCAGTGCGTTCCTGGTCGTTCTCGAAAAAGTACGGGTCCAACGCGATAATGCCTTTGACATGTTTGCTCGACGTTGCGGCATAGACGGCTGAAATCGCTCCGGCGCAGTGCCCGACAATCACCACTCCCGACAAGTGAAAGCTGTCCGTGAGACTCTTGGCTGCCTCGGAAATAAAGGAAGAATAGTGTCCGCCATTGATCAGGTCTGAGAGTTGAAGCCATTTCTCCGGAAGGTCGCCATCTGAGTCTCCCAGGCCTGGCAAGTCGAGGCGGAACGCGGGGTACCCGCATTTTGCAAAACAGTCGGCCCAATAAACTGCTCCGTCGCCCGATCCAGATCTCGGTGCGTATCCGGAATTGATGAACAGAATGCCGGTGCGCCTGGCCTCGTTTTGCCCTATGGCTGAGGCGGAGCGGTGGTCTGGAGTCCGGTGGCAGGTGCCCAGCAGGCAGCTTCCGCCAACGTTCACGCTGATCAACTCCCTGGTTTCAATAGCTTCGACCACTACCGCCTCCTTGGGCGTGCGTCAGCGCCGAAGCCATCCATTCGAAATTGTCGGTGAATAATCCGTTCAGATCCGGATTGACCACTACTGATAACGCGCCCTTGACCAGTGGTTCCGCGCTCCTGTCGAGACTAACCGCCCGAAACTGCCTTTTCCCATCCCATTCACCGCTCCCATCACGGAGAGCAGCCGGCATTTCGAAACGAAACGAGTCGTTCCAAAGTTTGCTGGACCACCGGTAGCCGTCCACTTCCAGCGGCTCGGTCTCTAACCGCCGGATATAATCCGCCATTGGCCTGCGCTCAGCCCCGTATCGGAACATATTGTCGGCGGTGACGCGACGCTGGAGTGCGGGACGCAGCACTTCGTTAGCGTTAGCGGGTGGTGCCCAGGCGAGCAACGCGTCCCCCACTCTCGCCGCAAACGCTTTGCCGGCCAGAAGAGCTCCGAGCTCCAGGCCATGCAGCACCAGGGGCACTCCAGGCGACCGGTCGTTGAGCCACTCGGCCATCAGTTCGAACGTCTTCACTCCAATCCTCAAAGCTCATGTCGCCGAAGTTGCCGGTGCTTTCGCCCATGCCACGATAATCAAACCTCAGGCATTCGATTCCCCGGAACGCCAGATAGCGGGCCCAGCGCACCCATGGGGTATAGGCGGTGTTTCGTTCCGACCCAAAAGCTCCTATCAGGAGAACGCGCGCCAATGGATCCTGAACTTCGTGTAACACCGTATAAAGGTGTGTTCCACGGATTTCGAAGTACCCGCAACGATCTTGTGGATTCATGCCGAGACTAGCCTCCAGCCCTGTTCATCCGCTTGGACGAATCGTCCGCCGGCTTAGGCCGTCTGCGAACTGGCCGCCGAGCGGACCAGGGTTGGCCCTTCCTGAACCCCGGAAACCACGCATTCAATCAAAGCACTCAGCAGGTCAACTCCTTCGAAGAGGTTCGTCGCCGAATCAGGTGGGTTGAGCGCCATCTCCGCGGCCAGCGCACGAAAGAGTTCCTGTGTGTGAGTGATGTCGCATACCCCGTGAACGTCCGTGTACTCCAGCTCAAACGAACCTTGGTCGGTGGCGAGTTTCGCCAGGTAGCACATAAACTTCTGTATGAATCCTTCGAAGAAGGCCATCATGATTACCAAAGGCACGGCCGCGAGCCCACCCACGAATAGGCGAACATTCATCAAATCCCGCGAGATAGCTAATACGTCGGTATCGGTTGGAACGGCGTTGGCGGCTACCGCGAACCTTCGGAGCATTCCAGGATGGCAATCCCGGATCTCTTCGTGGAGATTGTCCAGGATAATTAAGCGTGACTCTTCCGAGCTGGCCGAGAGATAAGCGGCAGTCATCCAGTAGATGAAGTTGCCTTCCAGTACCGCGGTGTAGCGTGCGAGGATCCCGCGTCGCTGTTCGGCAGTGAGCCCCTCGGGATCAGGCAGCGAAGTTACTAGACAATCGACGGCACGGTCAATATGGTCACGAATGTATGCACCCCGCGATGCGCCGGAGAACTTATGTTTGTATGTTGCTGAAGTCATCGTTTGTCCTCGCCGCCTGTGGTCTTCTGGCTAAATGGCTTGCCGCATGCAGAGACTCAGCCCCTCGCGGCAACTGAGCAACCTACCTTTGCGCTCGCCCTTATGTTCTTAAGTTTGCTCGATTATAACGTCGGTGATAATAGAAATACAGGTCTACGCGTCCTGGTATCCATGGTACCGATCAGCTAAACATGGGCATTAGCGGCTGCGAAAGGCAAAGGGCTTAGAAGCAATTTAGTTCGTCGAATTAAGCGCGGGACCACACTCTGAGAAACGGACCATTCCGCGTTTGGTCGGCGCGGCGCCCTGCGGCTGCAAGAGCATCCAGGTAGCTTCGGGCTCGAAGGCTTCCGGGGAGCCCGCCACACCGATTCGAAACCCCGTGGTCGGGAGGCACGTCCAGAGTAGTACAATACTTCACATGCCAAGTACCATTCTGCATCGGTGCTTGGTTCCCGGCCTTCTTGCCCTATCGCTAAGTATCGCCGGGGCCCAAGCTGCATCCCTGCCAGACGTTCCGGGTGTTCCGAACTTCCATCAGGTGAATGAACACGTTTATCGCGGGGCGCAGCCGCATGGCCAAGGCTTCGAAGGTCTCGCAAAACTTGGCATTAAGACCGTGATCGATCTGCGTGGTGAACGGTCGGAAGAGACGGAAGTCGATCACGCCGGAATGCGCTATGTTCGCCTGCCTTGGAGCGGTTACAAGGCGCCGGAGGAGTCTCAAATCACAGCGGTGCTTTCGCTGCTCAATGATAATTCCGCCTGGCCCGTCTTCATACACTGCAGGCGTGGGGCGGACCGCACCGGCACCGCGATCGCCTGCTATCGTATCGCTCACGATCACTGGACCAACCAGCAGGCGCTGGCCGAGGCCAAAACCTTCGGCATGAGTTCGCTGGAAGTCGCGATGCAACGCTTCATCCTCCATTTTGGCGCTCCGGCCCCCGCTCCCACCGCTGTGCTGGCACTGCCGGCCTCTCCCGCCCCTTGAGCCTCTGCGTAGTAACATGATTCTCATGTTGCTTCGCAAAACGGCTTTTTCCGCCGCGCTCCTGCTCTCCGTCGCCGCGCTTGGCCGGGCGCAACAATCCATGCTGCTGCCCGAAAATTCGCTAACGCGTGTCTCCGACCACGTTTACGCGATCGTGGGTTTTCCCAACATCGCCATCGTGGTGGGCAACCGCGGGACGCTGGTGGTGGACACTGGCCTGGGCGCGCGCAACGGCGCCATCGTGGTGAAACAAGCTGAAAAGCTAGCCAAAGCGCCCAACCTATACTTGACCACCACGCATTTTCATCCCGAGCACGCGATGGGCGAACAAGCCTTTCCTCCGCGCACTGTCATTATCCGTCCGGCTGTCCAGGAGGAAGAGCTGAAGAAGCACGGCACGGAACTGATGAACCTGTTCCGCGGCCTCTCGGCGCAAAGCAGAGAGCTGCTGGCGGACGTAAAGATGCGGCCGCCGGATATCGTCTTCGACAAGGAAATCACACTGGATCTGGGCGGTGTTTCGGCGCGCCTGTTCTGGTGGGGACCAGCGCACACGCAAGGCGACGAACTCATCTTCGTAGAGCCGGACAGCGTTCTGGTCCCAGGCGATATCGTGCAGGACAAGATCGTCCCCAACATCCCCTAGCGCCGATGCCAGCGTGAAGAACTGGCTGGCAATCCTGGACCGGCTGGAGCCGCTCCACCCGCGCTTCATCGTGCCCGATCACGGCGCGCTGGGCGATGGATCGTTGATCGCCAAGGAGCGGGCGTTCATTCTGGACCTGCAGAGCCGATCGCTCGAACTGAAGCGCCAAGGCAAATCCGCCGACGAAGCCGCCGCCATGGTAACGGCCGAATTCAAGAAGAAGTACCCGGACTGGCAGACCATGGGCCCGGTGGCGAACGTTGTCAAGCGCGTGTACGCGGAAAATCCGTAGCCTAGAAATGAAACCCGACGGTCCCGGTGACCGTGCGCGGGCTCACGTAGTGCGTTCCGCTGAACGTGGAGAGAAAATTATAGAGCGCATAGTTATTGGTTAGATTCACAACCGAAATGCGCGCGCTCCACTTGTACTTGTCGCCGTGAAAGATGTTGTCGTGGCCGACCGCAATATCAAACAGATTGCGTGGTGCGATGCGCGGAGGATTGTGGTCGTCGTCCTCAGTGCCCGCCGACGGAATCTTTACCAGATGTCGAACCGTATTGCGATGCGGCGCAGAGGCCCGTAGGACTGATCGGAGTGCGTCGGGGTGGCATAGACACCGGCGCAGTACAGGCCGGCTTGAAATTGCTGATCGGGCGTCAGACCGGAAACATCCACGATGGAATCCGTCCCATTCGGACCGTTGGCGCAGTTTCCACCGGCGCAAGGAACCGGGCCGGCCACCAGTCCGCTGTCGAATCGCCAATTGAAAGCCCAGCCACGGCCCCCGTTGCCAAGGCTGGTACTGAATATGGGTGGTGGAGTTGAAATTCTCATCGTGATCGATTCGAAATACTCCGTTGCCGCCTTGTCCGGGCGGCGTGGCGCCGATTCCGCTGACCTGCGGTTCAAAAAAGCGGGCCGCGACGCTCGAAAACACCACGAACGCCGACAGCCCGTGAAAATTCGGCATGCTGGCGCGCACGGCGTAACCGGGAATCTTGGAACTGGCCCATTCGATCGGAAACGTGATCGGCGTGTTGCCCAGCACGCTGAAATCGTAGGCCAGGTGCGTGTACTTCCAAATGTACTCGGCATCAATGACCAGATACTTTCCGAAAGCCTGCTGCACCCCGGCGTGGAACTCATTACGCCAGCCCGGCCTCAGCGGTACCGTGAGGCAGGGATAACCCTGAATGGTGGCCATCAGATCGTTCACAACTGGATCGTTACAACCGTTGCTCGCCAGAACCAAGTTTTCGTTGAAGGGCGTCTCAAGGGTGCGGGCGTAGGAAACTCGCAACACCGTATTGGTCGGCTTGATATTGTACGCAATACCCAACCGGGGTTCCGCTTGATTGGCGCTTGTGATCCCCTCGTAGTGGTCGAATCGAACGCCCAGATTAAATGCCCAATTCTTGATCGTGATATTGTCCTGGAAAAATAGAGCCAACTCGCGGATGTCGGCGTGCCCGCGGTATGTGTATGGCGCGCTCGTCCCGCCCGGACAATTCGGCAGCGCCGACGTGAACGTCAAGTCAATACATGCCAGCAGCGGATCGTCGGCCGGACTGGTGAGAAACGTCGGATCGACGATACCAAACGAATCCTGCTCGGTGAGGATCGTATCCTCGTAGGTGATTCCGGCCTTGATGTTGTGGATGCCCTTCACGTAGGACACGTTGGCGCGCCCGCCCACATTGGTCAGGCGGCGATTTTGGCCGACCGATTCTGACTGAAGATCAGGCGCGAAATCGGCGAACGGATTGTCGCTCGGATAGTAATTGTATTGATCCTGGCGCACAAAAGCGCCGAGCGTGAAAACAGTGTTGGGATTCACCAGGTGCGTCCAGGTGGGCGCGATGTTGAAGGTTCTGATCTTGGAACGCTGGTCGGCGGGGCCCACCGGCAACCCATTGGGACCCAGGCCACCGTTGTCGACTACCAGTCCGGACCAGGCATCGGCGGTTTGCGCATCAAACGAGTTGGGCGTCTGGAACCAGGAACGCGTGAAGCCAAGGTTCACGCTGATGCTGTCCGGCGTGGAAGGCTTCAAGTCGATGCGATCGAAAATGTTCTCCTCGTTACCGTGGTCGTGATAGACCTGGAACTCGGGGCCATCCAGGAATCTGCCAGTGTCCAGCCCGTTCGCGGCGATGAAATTGCCCCATTTGTCTCTGCCATACGACAGATCGAAGCCGTCGTTGGTGGTGCCGAAGGTGCCATAGGAAGCCGTGATATCGCCGTGCGGCTGCTTGACGCCGAGGCCGGAGCGCGTGGTCACGTCGATCACAACGCTGGTCTTGTCGCCATATTCGGCCGGAGGCGCGCCTTCGATCACCTCCATGGATTGCACCGCATCCACCGGAATTTGGTTCGAGAAAACCTTGCTCTGCTGATCGGTGATGGGCTGGCCGTCCAAGGAGAACGAATTCGACGCGTGATCTCCCAGGCCGTGAAACAGCCCGTTCGAATCAGCCGAAACACCGGGCGATGCCAGCGTCACCAGCGAACTGAGCGCGGAAGACTGGCTTTCCAGAGGCAGCTTATCGAATAAGCGCCCGATCCACATCCGTGTGCGTGGTGGGGGTATTTTCAACCAAATCCGAAGCCTCCGCCGTAACTTCCACCGTCTGCGTAGCGGCTCCGATCATCAATGGTATCTTTATGTCCAATGGCAGCGATGAGCGCACGTCCACGTCCTGGGCGCCAGGCTGAAATCCGGAAGCATTCACGGCCACGTGGTAGTTGTTAAACGGAACGTTGAAGAATTCGAAATTTCCCTGGTTATCGGTCTTCGTGGTCTCGTTGTAGTGCGAGACCGGGTTCTGGATTTCCACTGCCGCGCCCATGATGGCTGCGCCCGACGGGTCCAGCACGGTGCCGCGAACGGTCCCAGCGTTGCCGCCGCTCGACTGCGCGTACGTCCCTACGGAAAAGGTGCAGCCCAACAGAAAAACACCCACCGAAACAGCAGGACTTCTCATATTTCTCGATTGTGGAGGCCCTCAGGCCATACGCCTATGAGAATCCGATAGGCGGCGGAAGGATCGCCGTAACAGAACTAAGTTCGCCGGTGAGCGGACTTGGTTTACCAAGTGAGAAGTTCGCGAACGGTGCGCGCCTGCCGCTTGCTGGCGATGAATTCCTGCTCGTTATTCATCGTGATCAGCCATCTCTGGCTGCTAAGCGCGCTCATTTTACGCACGTGCTCCACGTTCACCAGCGCATTGCGGTGGATGCGCCGGAAGCTGCTGTTTTTCAGGCGCAGCTCCAGCTCCTTCAACGTCTGCGTAGCCAGATATTTTCGCTTGGCAGTGACAATCCAGACCAAATCGCCTTCGGCCTGAAAGGCGTAAATCTCGCCGGCGCTCAGGAGGAAATACTCCTCGCCTACT
Source organism: Bryobacterales bacterium (assembly GCA_963761265.1). Taxonomy (GTDB): domain Bacteria; phylum Acidobacteriota; class Terriglobia; order Bryobacterales; family Bryobacteraceae; genus Palsa-89. The sequence continues at coordinate 209,993 of CAVXGM010000010.1, read as the reverse complement.
TTGCCGACGATCCGGCGGGCGCGCGATCCAGACGGTTCCGCCATCTCCTGCAGCTGCGCGATTCGCTCGATGGCCTGACGGCCGGTCACACGTTTGGCCCGCTCCACCGCCTGCGACAAGCGCTCCTGCCCCACTGGCTTCAGCAGGTAATCGATCGCGCCGGCTTCGAACGCCTGCAGCGCGTGCTGATCGTACGCCGTGACGATAACGATCACCGGCACGTGCTTGCTCTGCTTCAATTGACGGACCACGTCCAAGCCGCTCATGGCCGGCATTTGCAGATCCAACAGAACCAGATCGGGTTGCTCGGCGCCGATTTTCTCCAGCGCGGCCGTGCCGTCGGCAGCTTCTCCTATTACTTCAACGTCCTCGATGAGCTCCAGTTCCTCGCGCAGAACTTTGCGGGCGATTGGTTCGTCGTCGACAATCAAGATCTTCAGAGGCATGCGGGCAGCCCAGGTTCCAGCCCCTTTTAGCATGCGTTGTTCACCGGACAGCACGGATTTCAAGCCAGCGGGCAAAGCTGGCCGATGGGCGGTTTGGATTGAATCGTGGACGGACATAGCTCCCGGTTTACGCCATTGCTGCGATGGTCCCCGCCTTAAGCGGCAGCAGGAAACCAACCGTCGTGACGCCATCTTCCACTTCCGCCTTGAAACTGGATTCTTCGCCATAACACAACTCCAGCCGGCGGCGGACATTGGCCAGCCCGATTCCTCCGCCGGCGCTGGCAGTAGTCAGGGTGCTCGAATCGCATTCCCCGGAATTGGAAACGGTCACCGTCAGGACGTCTTGCCTCGAAGTAATGTCCAGCCGCACGAACCCCGCCCCCGCCCTGGGCGCGACGCCATGCTTCACCGCGTTCTCTACCAGCGGCTGCACCGAGAGCAAAGGAATGGTGGCGCGCAGGGCCGATTCTTCCACGTTGATCTCGATTCGCAGTTTATCGCCGAGCCGCAGTTGCTCGATCTCCAGGTATGCGCGCACAATGCGCAGCTCCTCTTCGATTTCGATCAGCGCCCGATCGGACCGCAGCAGGTAGCGGAAGACATCGGCGAGATTCAGCACCAGGCGGCGCGCCTCAGCATTGCCGCGCTCGATGGTCCCATACAGCGTGTTGAGCGAATTAAAAAGGAAATGCGGATTGATCTGCGCCTGCAACGCCTTCAACTCCGCCTGCGATACCAGGCCCTGCATTTGGATGCCGCGCAACTGTTCCACGTGCTCCACCACCGCGGCGCCCAGGCGCGTCAGTACGGCGAAATCCTCGCTCAAGTAACGGCGCGCGCCGTCGCGCGGGCCCAGCAGGATGTACATGGCGTCACCGCGCGAAAACCGCAACGGAACCATGGCTTGCACCCACGGCGCCTGATCTCCATCCGTGGATGGCGCGTCCGCGGTGAGCTGGTGACGGCCCGCTCGCAAGAACGCTGCAATCACTTCCGCGGCCTGCGGAAGATACAAGCGTTCCTCCGATATCGCTCTCGCCAATTTCGAAAGCTCTTCGATCGCGTGGTCGACGTTCGAACGCAAGAAAATCACCTGCGTCAGCCAGCGTTGCGCAAGGTTGCGTACATAAACGAACAGCGTCAGCAGCAGGCACGCGCCTACAAACAGCAGACCGGCTTCAAACGGGCGAGCCAGTTGCGGACTGAAGTGCGCAGACTCCGCGATTCGTATGGAAGCCAGCACCGCGGCCGCCGCCAGCGTGGCATTCACCACGAATCGGAGATAGGCGTCCAGCAGGAGGAATCGATAATTTTGCAGGAGCACAAACAGCGCCAGCGGTATTCCCGCGTGATGCAGGGCAACCTCCTTGGACCACGCTTGAGGCGCGTGCTCGGAGCCGAAGTGGGCGAACGAAATAGCAAACAGAAACAGGACCATCGCTCCGGCCAATCGAGAAAGCTCCGCGCGATTCTTCTGTCCGATTTCGAGCCCAACCGAAATTGCCGTTAGAATTGCGAATCCCACCGTCACCACCAGCAATGCCGCGAAGTGGAGGCTGGAGGATCGAGTAATCAGATCCCCGACGTGCAGCGCGATTGCGGCGCTGCTCAGTACATATCCGCTGATCCACAATGGACGGTGCCACGATCCTAAAGAAATATGCAGCAGCACGGCCGGGAGCAAGCTCAACACCGAGAAGCTAGCCGCCACAATCACGTCGGCCGCTGTTCCGCCCTGCCGTCCCACGCCCAGCGCCACCAAGGACCCGACGTTCCACAAAAACGCCAGAGCCGCCGCCAGCGCCGGAAGTTTAGTCCGCTCTTCCCTACCATGCCGCCAGTTCAACAGGAAGAAATACAGCAACATCCCGAATAAAACGGCGCCCGCGCAGTGCCCGATGGTGTTCACCAGGACGGGTTCGTGGATGCTCAGCCAATCCGGCATTCTGTCTACACGATATCCGATTTTCTTGGGCGGATGCCGACGGCCCATCGTCAAAAGTCGCGAATTCTGGATTTCCTACCGGGCGCGCGGGATCGATCACGTGCCACAGGTCCGACCGCATCTAAATGAAGACAAGCACCTTATCGAGAGAAATCGCGATGGCCCACCATCTGCTATATCTTCCGCGTCGAGGGGCGTCGAAATGATCTATAAACTGAGCTGCGCAATCTTCCTATTCGCTTCTGCCGCCATGGCACAAAAACTGATGCCCGGAACATTGGCGTCCGCGGCGGGTCCTGCGTCGGACACCAACGTTTCCTCGCCATCATTCAGCGCTGCTTCCAGCAGCAGTAGCGACGCGCGCAAGCCAATTGATGCTCACGAACGTATTGAATGGGCGGTCCGGGGCACCATTGGTCCGGAAAGCCTGGCCGCGGGTTTGTTCAGCGCCGGATGGGGGACGCTGTTCAACCAACCCAAGACTTACGGTCCACACTGGGAGGGCTTTGGCGACCGCTATGGCATGCGCCTGAGTGGCATCGCGGCGAGTAACACCGCGGAAGCTGGTCTCGGCGCTATCTGGGGTGAGGACCCACGTTACAGCCGTGACGAGGGGGCGCCGTTTGGCCATCGCCTTGGCCACGCGTTCAAGATGACGTTCCTGGCACAGAATCGCGATGGAAACCTGATGCCCGCTTATGCCCGCTTGATCGCGTTCCCTGGCACTAACTTCCTGTCCAACAGCTGGCGCGCTCCTGGCGACGATACCGTCAACCGCGCGGCCATCCGTACCGGGCTCGGATTCCTGGGCCGTTTTGGCAGCAATACCTTCGAAGAATTTTGGCCCGACGTTCAGCACAAGGTGTTCCATCACGGGGCTCGCCTAAGCTTGTGTAGATGACCAATCTGGAATTCACGCCGCTGGTCTTCGGCATCTCAGCGGTGGCAGGTTGTCTTGGCGCATTGACGGGACTGGGCGGCGGAGTAGTGGTAACGCCGGCGCTGACCCTGCTGCTCGGCGTGGATATCCGGTACGCCATCGGCGCCAGCCTGGTGTCCGTCATTGCAACCTCCTCCGGCGCCGCCGCGGCGTTCGTCCGCGAAGGTTACTCGAACATACGCATCGGGATGTTTCTGGAGATTGCCACCACGCTCGGCGCGCTCTTCGGAGCATTCCTCGCCACTCGAACTCCCACCTCTATTCTCTCGCTGATCTTCGGATTGGTCCTGATACACGCCGCCTGGCAATCCAGCCGCGGACGCCCCCGCGACGAAAAGAGCAAGCAAACCGATTCCCTGGCGCGGCGGTTTAAATTAGATGGCTCGTATCCATCGCCCGAAGGACCATCTGACTATCAGGTAGACCACGTCAAGACCGGATTTAGCTTGATGTTCGGCGCGGGCACCCTATCAGGGCTTCTCGGTATCGGGTCCGGCGCACTGAAAGTGATTGCCATGGATCAAGCCATGCACGTTCCCTTCAAGGTTTCCACCACCACCAGCAATTTCATGATCGGCGTCACCGCCGCTGCCAGCGCGGGCATCTATTTGAGCCGCGGCTATATTGAACCTGGTCTCGCCATGCCAGTGATGCTCGGCGTTCTGGCCGGTTCCATACTAGGCGCGCGGCAGCTCATCGGCGCCAAGGTTCACGTTCTGCGCTGGATCTTCGCCGGGGTGGTAGGGGTGATGGCGATCGAGATGATCGTTACCGGCGCGAAAGGGGCGCTCTGATGGCCGCTCCGAATTCCCAATGGACCGATCAGCGCCTGGAAGTGATCATCAGTGTACTGCTCAGAACAGGCGTGCTACTGGCCGCTACCGTGGTGTTGCTGGGAGGCATTTGCTTTCTTGCCAAGCATGGCCACGAGCAGCCCGAGTATCATGTGTTCCACGGGACGCCCGCAATCTACCGCAGCATTTCGGGCATGATTCACGCTGCCGGGCCATCCAACTGCCGGGCGATCATCCAGCTTGGGCTGCTGCTGTTGATCCTGACGCCGATGGCGCGCGTCGCGTTTTCGCTCGCGGGCTTTGCCTTGGAGCACGATCGAACTTATATGGTGCTCACGTCCATTGTGCTTGCGATTCTGATCTACAGCCTGGCCGCTCCGCACTGAGAAAACGCGCATCAGAACAATTTGCCAATGGAGCGCTGCAATTCGCGGAAAATCTGATCGGGCGTTTTAGTGGCGTCGATGATCACGAAGTTGTAGCGCTTGGCCATGCGGTCCAATGCGTGAATTACGCGCGTTTGATATTTGACGAAACTGTCGTGCATGTCGGAGCCGAAGCGCATATCCATGCCGCTCTCCCAATGATCGAACGCGCCGCGGCCCAGCACCACGCGCGGCACCAGATCGCGAACCTCGGCGCGCAAATAGTAAATGGCATGCGGCACCAGCGCGAAGCTGGCCACCCGCTCGATCCACGGCCGGTCTTCGCCTCGCGCAATGGCGCGCGCCATCAGCGAAAAAATGTAGCGATCCGTCAGCACCACGAAGCCGGCGCGCAGTGCGGGGATGATCTCGTTCTCCAGGCGATCGGCAAAATCGGTGGCATAGAACAACGTCATCGTGACGGGACCCAGCGTGTTGCCTTCCTTGGCTTGCTGAATTCCCTTCCCGGCCAGCGCACCGCGCGCCATCCCGGTGTCCAGCACCGCGTGGCCCTGATGTTCCAGCCAGGCTCTGAGGCGCGCCACCTGCGTGGAGCGGCCCACCGAATCCGGCCCTTCGATCACGATCAGCTTGCCTTGCAGCTCTCCGCGATCCACGCCGGCCAGCGATTCGCTATAAAACGCGAGCGGCTGTTTGAGCAGCATCCATATCTCCCGGCGAAGCGCGCATGATGCCGTTGCGCAGGCTGTCGCCCAGCTCGCGCATCACGATATCGCGCATCTGTTGTTGCTGTTCTTCGATGGATCCGGTGGCGTCGATCACGTGAAAACCCACTTCCTGGATCATCGCCTCGTATTCATCCAGAATGCGGCCCTGAAAAATGCGGAAGCTCTCTTCCACATTGCGGCTGAGGCCGAGGTCCATGCCAGCTTCGTAGAACTTGATGGCGTTGCGCCCGCCCAGAATACGGCCGATGGCCACTTCCAGCGGCACGCGAAAATAGAACGCCAGGTTCGGACGCAGCGCGAAGCGATAAAGATTGCGCACCCAGCGCCGGCTGACGCCGCGAACCACGTCGCGCGCGAAAGCGGTATAGGCGTAGCGATCCGCGCAAACCACGGCGCCCGACTTCACCAGCGGAACGATGTAGCGCTCCATGCGATCGGCAAAATCGGTGGCATGGATCAGGCTGAACGTCACCGGCGTGAACATGTTTTTCTTCTTGCCGCGCTTGGTGGTTTCCCGCACCAGCGGAGAGGAGTTCCACTCGCTGAACGCCACGGCAATGCATTGCGACCGCAGCCATTGGCTCAGGAGCGAAAGCTGCGTCGATTTGCCGGATCCATCAATGCCCTCCACCACAATCAGCTTGCCGCGATGTCGATTAGGGACGAGCAGGGGCATGGGGGAGGCGAAGATCACATTATAACGTTTTGATGAATTGATGGCGAAGAAGGAAAAAGCCCACGATACTATGGGGGTATGCCACGTTACGCCGCCGTCGATATTGGCAGCAACTCCATACGGATGCAGGCCGCCGAAACAGGCGCGGGCATGGTGACCAAGATCCTGGCGGCCGAGCGGCAAGTAACGCGCCTGGGCGCGGGCGTCTTCCATGACGGGCGCATCACGGCCGATGCCATGGCGTTTGTGTGCGCCAATCTGGAGCGCATGGCGCAGATCTATCAGAAGCTGGACGTCATCGGCGTGCGCGCGGTGGCTACCAGCGCGGTGCGCGACGCGAGCAATCAGCAAGAGTTTCTGGAACGCGCCGCGAAGGCGCTGGGGTCGCCAGTGGAAATCATTTCCGGACAGGAAGAAGCGCGGCTGATTCATCTGGGCGTGCTGGCGCGCTGGCCGCAAGCGGGCAAACGCGTTCTGATGGTGGACGTAGGGGGCGGCAGCGCCGAGGTGATCCTGTCCGAGCATGGCGTGCTGGCCGAAGCGTACTCCAAACCGCTGGGCGCAGTCCGCCTGACGGAAGTTTTCCTGCGGACCGATCCGCCCGGGCCCATCGATCTGCGGCGCATGAACGAGTACATCGACGAAAAGCTGGCGGCGCCTTTGCGCAAGATCGGACCCGGGCCGTTCGACCGCACGATCTCCACCTCAGCCACCGCGGCGGCCATTGTTTGCGCCGTCAACCGGGTGACCCGCGCGCGGCGCGAGGAAGCAGACCGCCTGAAGGCTTCCGTCGCGCAAATCCGAAGATTTTACCGCGAGATTGTGACGCTCGATGTAAGCGGACGCCGCAAGATTCAAGGCATCGGGCCGAACCGCGCCGAACTGATCGTGGCCGGGACAGCCGTCTTTTTGCGATTGCTGGAGCTGTTCCACCAGCCGGCCATGCATTATTCGTCGGCCGGCGTGCGGGACGGCATCATCGCGGACTTGGCTGCGCGCGGCGTGGGCCGGGAGTTGAGCATGCTGAATCGCGATCAGCGCCGGGCCGTGGAACAAATGGCGCGCCGCTACGGCGTCCAGCTCTCGCATGCGCGCAAAGTGGCGGAGCTGGCGCATCGTCTGTTTCAATCCCTGCAGCCGCTGCATCAGTTGCCGCCCGGTGTGGGCAAACTGCTCGAAGCAGCGGCCTACCTGCACGATATCGGGCACTTCGTCAGCGACACCAGCCATCACAAGCACTCTTATTATCTGGTGGTGAACTCGGATTTGCCAGGCTTTACCGACGCCGAGCGCCAAATGATCGCCTTGCTATGCCGGTATCATAGAAAAGCTATGCCCACCCCCAGGCATTCCCCCTTCCAAACGATCGATCCCGAGTCGCGGCGTGCGATCACGCTGCTGGTACCGCTGTTGCGCATCGCCGACAGTCTGGACCGCAGCCATGAACAGCGGGTGGAAGATCTGCAGGTGCAGTTTCGCAACGGATCGGTTACGCTGGCGCTCGATTCCAAACCGGACCCGGATCTGGAAATTTGGGCGGCCGAGCGGGTGGCCGATTCTTTCCGGGAAACCTACCAGACCGAGATCCAGTTGACGCGGGCTAAGCCGTGACCGGCAAGGCCAGCATGCACGATTACGCGGTCGAGCAGATGAACCGTCTGCTCACCACGCTCGCATTTCAGGTGCATCGGGCGGCCAGGAAGGCCGGGCCCGATGAGATTCATGATCTGCGCGTGAGCATCCGGCGCTTTTCGCAGGGCCTGGAATTGTTCTCCAACTTTTTCCCCAAGTGGGAGGTGAAGAAGATTCGCAGGATGCTGAAGCGCCTGATGCAGCTCACTTCGTCGATTCGCGACCGCGACATTACGCTGGAATTCCTGGCCGAATCTCCGCACGCCTCATCACGGCGCCATACGCACCGGCCGCGCTTGGAGCGGGAGCGCGCCACCTATCAGCGGCAGTTCGCCGAGATGCTGCGCCGCTGGAGCGCGCGCGATTTTTCCGCCAAATGGAGAAATGGGTTGTCCCTGCGCGGCGTATGAAACTGAAGCCTGGACAAACCGCCGCTGAAAACGCCCGCGGGGTGTTGCCGAAGATGGCGCGCAAATATTTCGAGGCCGGGCGCAAGGCCATCGAGGGCAAGCAGCCGCCCGATGAGCTGCACGGCTTTCGGCTGGAAACCAAGCGGTTTCGTTATACTCTGGAACTGTTCCGCCCGCTCTACGGCCCGAATCTGGATCGTTATTTGAAAGCGTTGCGAGAGCTGCAGGGGGCGCTCGGCAAGGTCAGCGATTATCAGGCCATCCAGCGCGTGCTCGCGAGCGATCGTGAGCTGAAAACGCAGATCGACCAGGCTCTCAAAGGGAAGATCCGGGACCTTCGCAAGAGCTGGCGCACCTTTGATTCCGATGGCCGTCTCAAGCGCTGGCGCACTTATCTGGCGAGCGAAAGTTCCAAGCCGCGTTCCAGGCCCCGAACCAAACGCTCCACCGCCAGCGGCCGTTAAAAAGCCGGCTGTTCGAGCTGGAAGTTAGGCATTTCCGGACCCGATGCTAGAATAGTGAAGACACCCTTTGCTGGGAGGTCGTCTAATGGTAAGACTGCAGACTCTGGATCTGCGTATCGGGGTTCGAGTCCCTGCCTCCCAGCCAATCAAGTTGATATCCTAGGGAGAGTTTCGATCCAAACTTGACTATGAAGACGCTTGCTGTTTCCTCGCTTCTGCTCCTTTCCGGTGTCGGGGTTTTTGGCCAGAATGCGTCGGATGTTTTTGATAAGGCGCCTCCCGCGATCGATGAAGCGTTGCGCGCGCGCGTGGGCCAGTTCTATCAGGCGTTCGTCGAGGGCAAGTTCAAACAGGCTTATTTATTGGTGGCCGACGATTCTCAGGACAAGTTCTTCGAGTTGTCGAAAGACGAATACAAAAGCTTCGAGATTGTCAGGATCAACTATTCCGATAAATTCACCAAGGCCGCCGTGGTAACGGCCATTAAAAGCGAATGGCGGTTCCATGGCGCGGGTACCCTCACGACATTCCCGCTGACCAGCAATTGGGAGGTCGTTGATGGACAGTGGTATTGGCACTACGTGAAACCCACCACCGTGGCCAGCCCCTTTTCGCCTAGTGGATTTATTCCATTGCCCCAGAACACGGCTGCCGCCGGTGCCAAACCCGTCTCAGTGGCGCCGAACGACATCGCGGGCGCAGCGCGGAGAATTCTGTCTGAGGTTTCCGTAGATAAGTCAGCGGTGCGATTGCGCACTGATGAAACATCGCAGGACGTGGTGCATGTGCGCAACGGCATGCCGGGATCGGTCTCACTCAAACTGGACAAGCCCGATATACCGGGGTTGAACGTCACGCTCGAACAAACCAATTTGCCGGCCCACCAGGAAACCACCATTCGTTTTGCATGGAGCGTGGACAACCAGGCAAGAGCTGGCTCACAAGCAATGAGCGGTCATTCGGTGGTTCAGTTGCACATATTGCCCACGGGCCAAGTATTTCCGATCAGCGTTGCTTTCGAAAACGCGCCCGCGGTCCCTCAAAAGTAGCGGCCCTCACCGTGCAATTACTCGCGACGGGAGGAAATGCGAAATGATCGATCCGGCGGGTAGGTTGCATAATCCTGTTTCGCAGGCAGGCATGGTTTCAGTTGGAAGCAGGAATAAAGCTTCCCAGTCTCAATCGTTTGCGGCAGAGCTATCAGATAAACTTGCCGTCCCGGTCACCAGTGCGGCGCCGACCGCTGAGCTACGCGCGAACTTGCCAGCGGGTCAAAGAATCGTTAACTGGCGAGATTCTGGCGCCACCAGTACGCCGGCATCCCAACCGTCAGGCCTCAGCGGGCTTGTGATTACGTACCCCGCCACTACTTCCGGCAAGGCCGGATCAGCGGGCTCGCCGGCGACCACAGGTTCGGAAACTGCATCCGACACGACCATGTCTTTTGATCAGTCCTATTGGGCCAATCAACCAGTGGCGGTTCAGCAGTTGCAGAATATTCAAGACCCGGCTCAAAGGACGCAGGTAGCCACCCAACTTGCTCAAGACGGCTATACCATTGATGTGCCGATTATGGCCTGGGGCTGGGACCCGCAGCTTACTACCCAGCTTCGGCAGGCCGACGGGTACACCTGGGTTCCTTCGGCAGAGCAACAACCTGTAGAAGTTGCGCCGGGACTTACCTTCGCAGGGACATCTTATAATCCCGCGCAGCCTCCAGCGGGCTCCATCGCCGTTTAGTCGAAACAGGTTCAGGGCAGGCCTTCGCCTGCCCGGCTGCGCCCCTCCAGCGACCGATCATTACTGAATCGGAATGTAGGTAGGCTGCGCGAAATATAGATTGTTCGCCGAATCCACCCCGATAATGCCGATGGGCTGATACGGACCAGTCTGGGTGTTGGCCGGAACCTGAATCGTAACCACGTAGATACCGATTAGCCCCGGACCGTAGACCGCGGAGATTAACGGAACACCACCGTTGTTCAAGCCCACGATCATCGAGGAAACAATGGGTTGATTGGGTAGTCCTGCGCCGCCGGTCGTAATCGGCGGAGTGGCCTGACCAAGTCCGGTGATGTAGAGCTGAATATTCTCGCCTCTTTGCGCCGGATTGGTGGGGCTTACCTGACTCCCGTCGGGGCGAACCGCTACCGCGTAAGTTTTGCCGCCGTAGATGGATGTGAACACTCCAGGAGCGAGCGGCTTGACTGCAACATTGGTGGAAGTGGAACTGCCGTTGGAACTCACCATGAGAGCCACGGCCGGCCCCGGCTGCACTTCCAACGGCACCTGTACCGAGACCTGATCGGCGCCATTGGTGCTGGCGACATAGTAGATGGGCGCGGGAGTTCCATTAAAGGTAATGGTCACGCCGGAGAACGTCGTGGGTAGTTGCCCGGTACTGTTGGCCGCCGGCACTACTCCCGTGACGCCCGTCAAAATGCCCATGCCCCGGATGGTTGCGATGCCACCGGGCGAAATGCCCGTATTCGGGTCGAAGCTCGCTCCGTTTACGATGCTGATGTTGGACGGCCCTGGGGGCTGCGCGGTCAGAGTGAAGTTCACGCTGAACGTGGATGAGGTAGCACTTATGGTAATCGCGCCCGCCGTAGAGCCCGCGGTCACGGAAGTGGATGCCTTCCCCGTGGAATCGGTGATGGCCGAGGAAGAGCCAAGCGTGGCCGTACCGGAGGTGACCTGGAAATTCACTTGGGCGCCGGAGACTCCGTTGCCGCTGGAATCTACAACCTTGACGGTAAGAGGCGAAGCGAAGGCTGCATTGATCAAGGCGCTTTGCAGGTCGCCAGACACCTTTTGAAGGCCAACCGAGGGAATATTGACAGTGAGATTGAAGGTGGCAGAGGCGGTCCCGGCCGTAGCCTTGACCTGTGCCACTCCGCCGATGGACCCGAGAGTGGCGAGTGCCGAGGCGTTCCCGTTGCTATCGGTGATGCTCACCAGGTTGCTGAGCGTCACCGCGCCGGCTGTGAGAACCTGCCAGTTTACCGCGGTTCCGCTAACGGTGTTGCCGCCAGAGTCAGTCACATGGACGAGCAAGGCCAGTGGTAATCGCTGTCCCGGGCTGCCCGGCTTGATTGTTACCTTGCACGATCTTTACGACACCAGGAGCGCCAGGCGTGACCTGAAATCCGATGACACCGGACGTATGCGTATAGCCGACGGTAGCCGTGAGGGACCCGGATCCAATGCGCGGACCGAACACAACATCGCAGCTAGCATCCCCGGTTGTGGTGGTGAGAACGAAGCTTCCGTTCGCAGTGTTGCAGGTAGCGCTGGGGTAGAGATTCGGATTCAGATCTCCATCGCTCAGAATTAGGGAGACGTTTGGTATTCCATAGCCGCCGGAAGAAATAGCTCGGGCAGTAACGGCCGCCGGCAGTGTGCCTCCTTCCGGCCCGGTCAGGACGGCGCCGGGGGTTGGCGACAAGAAATAGACCGAGGCACCCGGATTTTGTGGGACGGTGGTGATATAGAAGGTAACCGGGCTGGTGCCGGGATAGGTGGCGGTAACGGTGGTTTGAACAAATCCAGTGCTGTTGTTGGTGGGAAGGGTCGTAGTGAGGAAGTTCACTTCGGCCGTACCATCCGAGGCAGTGTTGACGGTCTCACTGCTGCCCAGTCCGCCGGTTGTCACGATGCTTCCCGCCGAAGCCGGGACTGAGAAATTAACTGGAGCGCCGGCCATCGGGTTTCCGTTGGAATCGGTGAGCAGCACTTCTAATGGCGATCCGTACTGAGGCCCGACCAGTGTATCGGTTTTGGCGGCCATGAGCTGCCCTTGACCTGCCAGGATGGTCAAGCGAGGACTACTGGCGCCGCTGGCGGAGCTGCTTACATTGATGTTGAAATTCGCGTTGAGCGGCCCGGCGGTGGCCGTCACCGTGATTGGGCCTGTGTGTGGCTGGAGCAGTCAGATAGGTAACAGCGTAGCCATTGGCGCCGCGTGGTGGCGGTATTGGTGGATAATGAGCGGCCCCGCTCGAACTGGTTTGGAATTGCACGGGAACTCCCGTAAGAGGGTGGCTGTTAGCGTCCAGTACCTGAACCACCAGGGGCTCGGATGTCGTGTTGGGAAGAATGGCTTGATTTGTTCCGTAAGTGAACAGTGAGCTTGGCGCGACTGCGAGGTGGTAAGTGCTGGCGCCGCGAAAGAGAGGGCCCCCGCGCTGATGTTGCTTCCCTAACGGATATTGACCAATAATGTTGTCGTTGGCGGGATTGATCTGATAGAGGCCGAGTGCCGGCAGCGACATATAAGTTCTTGACCAGTCCCGCGCACGCCAACCGGCACCTCGTTGGATTCCGCGACCGCGTAAATCGTTGGCCGGAAGTCCAGACACCGGCAGCTGCTGCTACCGTAACGGGATTAGAAACCGGGATTGATAGATGCCTTGGCCCGCAATGAGCAATGACGCTGTTTACACCGATGGCCTGGAGGCCGCTGATCGGCGGCAAGCCCAAATTGTGCGCTGTAACCGCATGTGTGGCCAGATTGAGAACGAAGATGTCCGGAAGTTTGAAGAGGGGCTTGATTCGCCGCCAAGGCATATTGTCCGTCCGGAGTGAAGATCACCCGTCCAGGTGTGCCGGATACGCTGATCGTCCCGCCAAGCGTAGGCTGCAGCGTCCTGGGATCGATCTCCAGGATTTCACTGGCGAGGCTCACGTAGACCAGTCCATTCGGTCCTACCGCCACCCCTGTGGCTGCTTGCGGAAGCGCCAGCGTCGCCGAAGGCACACGGGTTGCGGTGCTAAAGGCCGTCAATTGGCTGCCTCCACTGCTGGTTTTGCCCAGCGCATAAAGCGTGCTGGAATCCAAACTGGATGCCACGTCAAAGGTGTTGATGCCATTGCCTTGACTGATTCCGCCCGCCACTACCTCGGTATCCGTGCTGGTATCGAAAAGATGCAGCGCGTACGCCGCCACGGCCAGTAGCCTTCCGTCCGGGGTCATGACTGCGGCGGTAGCCGGACTGGAAAGGCTGGCGACGACGGCGGGATGCAAGAACGTTGCGTCGGTGGAGGTGACGGTCTGAGTGGATGAGTTAGCGATGACGTAGAATTTTGTCGCATCCAGGCTCGGCAGCAACGAGAAATGAGCCGTTTCCCGAATTGAAGTTGGAGATTTCCGAAAGCGGACTGGTAGCGAAGGCTGCCACCGACTCCGGTGGTAGATCCCGCGCCAGGGAGCACGAATACGTCTTGCGCCTGGAGCATCATGGCCCCCAAAGCGAGACAAAGGGCACAAAGCCCAGATACTCTTTCGAGCATGACTATAGAACCTCTCTATGGTTTTCGGACGCAGGGGGGAATCAGTAAACAGCGTATCACAAGGCGAGTAAGCATTCTGTGATATTTGGCACGTGAAGGACAAAATAAAAGGGGAGCCGAGGCTCCCCTTTTGCCTTGCTTTAGCTAACCAGCGATGGGTCTAGTGCCCCATATTCTCGCCGAAGCTGGTGGTATTGGCGGGCGTTCCGCGGAGACCATAGACTGGGTAATCCAGGCTGATAGCCAGATAACCTTCCGCGAGTTTCTGCGCTCCGACATCGCTGATGAAGGCGAAGCCATGGCAGAACTGGAAGTCCGATTGAGCGATGATGTAGCCTTCGAAGCCGGGGGTAGCCGGGACACCGAAGTTTCCGCCATTGCTCAGAGTGAAGATCAGCTCTTGACCGCCAGCGACAGGCTGCGAGGTGGCCATCGGAGGCGCAGCGCCACCGCCAGAGGTGCTCCCGTAGTAGTACAGGTTAACAGCACCCGTCTGGCTGGCGGTACCGTACGGATCTGAGCTGGTATTCGCGATCGCGACTCCAGTGTCAAAGCCTGCAATATTGGACACGAACGGGAACAGCAGGTTGCAGGTACACGGAGTGATAGTGAAGGCCGTGCTGGGGCCGTAGGGCTGGACGAAGCGCGGAATCGGGCCACTGGCCTCACCCTGTTGCGTCGAGCCGGCAAGCGGAGCGAAATTGATCGACGCAGGACACGGTTCCAGGCAGCGGGACCGTGCTGCTGGAGGTGATGTAGGCAGGCTTCCACCGGAATGATGAGTGACTCAACGATACTCGGATTGGCGCCGGTGACCACATAGGTGACGGAAGCGGTGGTTCCGCTAACCGTGACCTGCGAGAAAGCCGAGGTCGGCGAAGTGTTTGACCGAGGTGGATTCAGATCGCCGGTTCCCGTCGCTGCTCGTAACCAACTGCGCAGCCGAGAAGAACCCGGCGCCCTGCTGAGGAGTTGTCACGCCGGTCCAACTGGGCGTATTCGTGCCAGTGAGGAAGCCTTGCGTGCCGCCGGGGCCTACCAGGTATGCCGAAGTCGGAACAAACAACTGAACACCAGAGGGAATGCCCGTAATGGTGAACTGGATTTCTGTCCCAGTATCGGCCAGACCGATGAGGCGGCCGGTCTGATCCAGCCCCGAGTACACGGTTCGGAATGTAACCGGACTCCGTCTTATACGAAGCTCCGAGAACATTCTGCCCATAGCACGCCGGTAGCCGTCCGCGAGGCTGATAGTAGGCTACGCGATCTTAAACGCTGCGCCAAATCCTTCCGTCGCGGTGAGCTGGAAGTAATACGGCGCGGCTGCAGATCCATTACCGCCATGCCCACCGAGCAAGAAGGCATTCAGATTGTTGCACTGCGCGTAGGTGACCCCCGGACTGGCGGCTTGCCGATCAGACCCTTCTCGATCAACGCCACGGTCTGCAGCGGAGTGTTGATAATGATGGTCTGACCGCCAGTGATACCAATCAACTCGGTGATGGTGGTGGGAACCAGCGAGGAGCCGGAGACAACTGGCTGGCGTTGGCGCGGACGTTGGTGATGCGGATGATGCGCGTGCCGGCCGTGCCCGGCGCGTCAATCGGCACGCCCTGCCAGTTGATCTGATTCGGGCCGCCATTGGCAATGCCCTGGAACATGTTGTAATGCGGCCCGGGTGAATTTTGTCCCGTGACCCCACTGTAGGGCCCTAGCGCTCCGAAGTTAAGCGCTGTCGCCAACGCCAAGGATCTCGCAATTGGTTGTGCCATTCGCGACGCAGCCTATCTGGACCTGGCGCGGCTCCCGGAACTGGAACGGCAGTGCCCGGATAGAACGTGGTGCCGTTCCGGCCGCGGATCGGAAAGGGCTCGTCGATGGTGAGGATCGCTTCGGTAACGTTCCCGTCCGCAAAGCCTCCGCCGGTCAAGCGGCTGGTGACGTTGGTGTTCAAAGAAATCTGAACGTGGACAACGGAATCGGCACGTCATACAGCCGTCGGCGAGCCGCCCGTGCAGTTCAGAACCAAGTCGCCAACCAGCTCAGTGACACCTTCCGCTCGAACGATATTAGGATTGCCGGCCGTGGCCTGGCAAACAAAGGCGGATGCTTCCTTGTGCGTAGGCCGAGAGCTACCCAAACCAAACAGCAGGGCCGTTGCGGCAAACGCTAAAAGCCATTTGCGAAAATCTACCATTTCCTTCTCCTTGTGAAAATCTGAATTGAATTGATGGAAGTTCTCTTTTTCAACCTGAGCCTCGAGTGAAATGCTCGTCATGAAGATTTTGAAATCTCAGCCGATCAAACATCGCGCGAATGAGCGCCAAGCGGCTGCCGCCGCCTTGCTTGCTCGATCTTGCTTCATTGTCTCCATCCAGCTCAACTTGCTTTGGAACTTCTCGTATCTTCTTTTGTGCTCGCGGGATTCATGCGCCAAAGAATGAATGCCGCCAAACCTGTTCGGACGCAGTCAATCATTCATAACACTACCTGCCGGAACAAGTCAAGCGTAAATTGTTGATCTCACAACCCGCTGGCCCTCTAAGCTCAATAGCTAATAGCGGTTTATTACATCACAGACTCTCTTGTCGAGTCAAAGCTTTACAGCCAATGGTCGATCTATGGGATTGAATGGTCGCATACCGGGACCTTATTGGCGAGGAATAGGATCTCAGTCTATCGCAATGCGTCCCATTGGTTTGTGTGACTTACTCCGGTAAAGCACCTATTCCTTAACGTCTTTGCGCAGGAGCTTGATCTGGTCTTTCAGTTCGTCGCTGGCATCCAGCAGCTGATTGCTATCAAGAATGACGTGCGGGGTAAGGAACATGATCAGTTCAGTCCGCTCTTTTTGGTAAGACCGGGCGCCAAACATCGCGCCAAACACCGGGATTCGATCCAGCACCGGGATTCCATTCAGCGTCGTGGTGGTACTCTCTTGGATCTGTCCGCCGATGGCGATGGTGTCGCCGTCCTGAACCGTCACCTGTGTGGTGATGGACTTTGTCGCAAAGGAAGGAGATGAGATGTTGGTCAGTGTGCGGATCGGTGGCTTGTGGGATCACTCACGTTTTGGTTGATGATCATGGTGACGACGCCGCTGGGTGTCACGCGGGCCGTGATATTCAGTCCGATTCCTGTGCTTACGTTGGAAACGCCGGTGGTTACCGATCCCAAGTGCGCTCGTAGTGCTGACCCGCGTGCGGTGGGAACGGTGGTGCCGACGTTAATGGAGGCCGGAATGCTGTCGGTGGCGATGATGGAAGGCGAGGAAATAATCTTCGCATTACTCTCCGATTCCATTAAACTCACGATACCCGACAGCGCGCGGCTCTTGCCCACCAGCGTTGCTCCTGTCAGTGTGACGCCGCCTCCGGCGAGCGACGCCAAGAGCGAAGCCGCTGTGCTTTTAATGGGGGCGGTTGCAGAGGTGGCCCCGGCTCCGGAAAGCGATTGCAACGCTGCTGTGACGTCGCTCGAGAAGTTGTGGCTTAAATCAACGGAATAGATCTTGGCTTCAATGAGGACCTGGCGCGGGGGAACATCCAATTCCCGGATCAGCTGCTCAATGCCCTCGTATTCTTGCGGAGTGGCCTGGATCAGCAATGTATTGTTCATCGGGTTCGCGATGACGCGCGGGCCTCTTCCGTTAAAACCGCCGGGAGAGGTGCCCAGATAGTTCCCTGTGAGATCGCCCGCGCCTGGTACACCAGCGGCGCCCGCGGCATTGGGAACCGCCGCACCAGTTGGATTGGCAAATGGTGTTGCCGCCCCCGGCGTTGGAATTGTATCCGTAGCCGCCGCCGTATCCCTCCGCCGTAACCAGGTGCGTCGTACGCACCATTCCCGTACGATCCTGGATTATACGCCGCCAAAACCACCACCGCCAAAACCGCCGCCCACCACCAAAGGCATTGCTGCCAAATCCGCCGCCACCATAAGTACTGCCGAAGCCGCCAGCCGCCCGAGCTCGATCTCCGCATGCAAGCCATGATCGAAGATTGTCCGCCTCCGCTCGCGTATCCGGAAAGCTGGCCATACAACGCCTGGATGGAACAAGCCATGGAGGTGGCGTCGCCGTAGCGGACCCGATAGACGTAATCCTTGACACCGCCCGCCGCCACCTTAATGGGAACATCCAGCTTCTCGAGCCACTGTTCCACTTCCTTGAAAGCCCCGGGATTGGAGGCCACGGCGATGATGGTGTTGATGCGATCGATGGGCAGAAACTTGATGGGCGAATTCTTGTCCGAGAAGGCGATGGCCTTGGAGATATTTTCCAGCTCCTTGGCCAGGTCCGAGGGCCGGCCATTTTTCACGCTGAAAACGCGGACC
Source organism: Bryobacterales bacterium (assembly GCA_963761265.1). Lineage (GTDB taxonomy): Bacteria > Acidobacteriota > Terriglobia > Bryobacterales > Bryobacteraceae > Palsa-89. The sequence continues at coordinate 191,942 of CAVXGM010000010.1, read as the reverse complement.
CGCTGGTTGGCCAGCGTGATCGTTGTCAAACATGGCCACCATCTGCATCAAGCGGCGCATGCTCCGGCGGCTATCGAGCATCAGCAAAAGATTCGCGGGTGCATAAACGTAGATCTTGGCATTCTCGCCTTCGAACGGCTCCAGAACCTTGGCCAACTCGTCGGCGGTTACGTACTTGAGGAAAACCAGATTCAACATAGTCTGGTCGTCCTCGGGAATGCTGTTGGGATCCGTCTTCGTCTCTGGAGGTATGGGAAGGTGCGAGATGTCGGTCAGCGGAACGATGCGATACAGATCGCCCTGCTTCACCATGCCGAAACCGTTGATGCGTAGAATAGTTTCCAACAGCGAGCGCGTGTCGATATCCTTCGTTTCGCCGTAGGTATTGAGGATGACGCCGCCTTTGACACGCGGATCGAGGATGTAATTAATCTTGAGTTTTTGCGCCAGCAGGTCGATTACTTCCGTGAGCGATGCGTTGTTCAGCGCCAGGCCGCCATAAATAGTGGGAGGGCCAGCGGGGGCTGCTTGAGCGGGCGCTGTGCCGCCAGGTTGCTGGGGGCTTGCGGGCGCGGGTTGGGGGGCGGCAGCCGGAGGGGGAATCGGATTGAATCCCGGGAAAATCGGTCCGGGCCCATTCTGAGGCCGGGGCGGCGGCGCCTGCTGCTGAGCCTGGGCTCCTCCCGATAGGACCACCGCCACCACAGCCACGCAAAACCAGAGCCCAAAGCGCACTTATCGATTCCCCGCCGGCTTGCTATTTACACTCTTTTGGTTCGGTTCGGACGGCGCATGCTGCTCCCCTGCCAGGGCTTTCTCCTCGTCAGTTAATTCGGACTTTTTGCGAACCCAGGTAGAGTTGCCGAAGGGCGTCTTCTGCTCGAAGCGATAGCTGTCGCCCAGATCTGTCACCACGACGGGTTCACGCTTGGCAGGCGCGGCCTCCGCCGCCGGAGTGGACTTTTCCTCCCACCTGGAAATGCCGAACGGCGTCTGGCGATAGTTCCAGGTCTTGCCGCTGGAGTCGGTATAGCGGTACAGGTTCGGTTCCACTTGCGTCGCCCCCGCCGGAATGGATTGCACCTGCGATCGCGCCTCCACCTTTTGCTGTGCAGGAGATGGAGCGGTCTTCTGATTCTCGACAACCGGTCCAGCTTTGAGCGCGATCCGAGGTGGAGTCCTGGATGGGGCCGGTTGAGGCCTATGCAGGATCTTGGGTGGTGGAGGGGTGGTCGAATCGCTAGATTGGCTCTGGGCGCATCCGAGCGCCGCCGCGAACAGAGTGAGTGCGATAGTTTTCATAATTCCTCTTTTCTTTTATTTGGCAGGTTCCCAGCGGCAGCTACTCCCAAATGGAGTGGCGGTAACTACCTTCTTCATGCCATCCACCACCGTGCCGTCGGGAGAGCTGTCGTCTGTAGTGCAAGCCTTGAGCCCGGCCCCCACGTCGATCCCTGGCCCGGAGCGCGAACTAGTGGACAAATTTTGACTGGCTGGTTTGGCTGCGGCTGACTTTGCGCCGGACGGCGGTACTGAGGCTTCCACAATCGGCGTTCGATCGATCAGCTCGTCGATGCGCTTCTTAAAGTCTTTGCCGTCCCATTCGAAATCCGCATAGCTATTGTCCACCGAGACGAGTTTCCAGGGGCCAATGGTATCGCCGGGATGATAGCCCTTCTGAGGCCCCCCTGCCTGCTCGCTTAGCACAATAGTGGGGGGCACGCCATCCCACAACATCACCCCGTGAGCCACCGGAAAAGGAGGCTGCGGCTTGGGGGGCGGCGGCTTCGGAGGATCCACGATCACATTCGGATTTCGATCTTCCGAGAAGAGATTCTTGGTGGCGACATCGGCAAAATCAGCCGCGGTGACCGGGTCCACCTTTTCCAACGGCGCCAGACCCGGGACGCGAGCGGCGGGAAGGGTGCTTCGGAGTAACGCCAGATCGCGGGCATGCGCATCGATCCACTCGCCTCGCAGATGCCAGTACAGCAGCCCCGCCACCAGGAGCAACGCCAGATCCAGAAGTCTTAATTTCCCGCTCAAAACTCGTACTGGCCTTTCCGCGCGGGCACCAGGCGCCGGGCTACCAGGCCTGAGACGGTCAAGCGCACGGGCATCGTCTTCTGTTTCGGCTGTGACATACCGAAGCGGATCTCTTCGGTTGCGATCAGCTCCGGCCGATCGCTCAGCGCGGCCAGGTAATTGAGCAACTGCTCGATGCGGCAGGTAATGGTAATGGAAACGCTCACCTGGCCGTAAGCCGTGCCAAAGGGCTGGGGACGCCCGAGTTCCACCTGCCCCAAGTCAAGCGGGGGGCTCTGCTGTTCGGCGATGCGTTTAATGATCTGCAGCAATTGCGCTTGCGCCTGCTCCGCTGTATCGCCGGGGATCAGACCTTTTTCGCGCTGCGCTAACTCCAGCGAAACTTGCTTCAGGACCGCTTCCCTGCCAGGAAGCAACGCGGCCTGCCTGCGCAACATGGCGAGACGCTTTTGGCTGCGATCGACACTGTCTATCGGGGTGTTGATTTTCGCCCCGCCGCTCGAAGACGGCGTGTAGTTGGAATACCAATAGAGCAACCCGCCCACCACCAGGGCGGCGCCCAGGATCATCAGCGCGCGGCGGTCGCGATCGGCGAGCGTCATTTCCTTTCCCCCGGCATCGTTCTTCCGAACATCATGGCGTCACTCCCTTGCGGGACGAACGGATCGTAAACTGCTCCCCCCCGCCGCTCTTCTGCAGGGGAAGCGAGAAAGAAGAACCCTGGAACTGGCGCGAGCCGTCCAGCAGCTTAATCAACCCGGCGGCCTGATCGGTCTGGCCGGTGACGCTTACCGAACTTCGGGTGAGCTGCAGAGAGGTGACCCAGCCGGGCGGAGCCAGCAGGTGCGTCAGTTCATTCAAAGCGTCCAGATCCTGGCGGGTCTGCTGCCGGAAGTTATCCAGCGTTTGGGAGCGGTTGCGCTCGTTAATGGTTTCGCGGTCCACATATGCCGCCCTTTTTGCGATCGGATCCAAAACCTGGATGCGCGCCTGTAGCAGCTTGAGGTAGTGACGGTCCGCATAGCTGGGATACGCCAGAACAGCGGTCAACAGCAGCAAGGCGATGCACCCGAGAACGGCGGTGGGAATGTAGCGCAGCCGGGATGCCGACTGCCGCTGCTCGAGCGGCAGAAGATTCAAGCTGATGGGATGCAGCAGGCCGGCGCCGGCCAGCGCCGCTGCGTAGGAGAGACAGGCGCGGGATGGCTCGTATGTCTCCGGCTGTGCCAGAGGCTGAGGAAGTTGATCGCGCAAGGAAGCCGTTTCGGTCTCCGGCGGCAGCCTGAGCTCCGACACAGCCAAGGTCCGAACACGATCGGACGGTTGATCCAGGCGCGCGGAAAAGATCGGACGCGTGGCACTTTCGCCATACACCTCCAGGCCGTCTTCGGCCGGCTCCAGGGCCAGGAAGCCATCCTTCGGAGGCGCGGAGAGCAAGCGCAGCGCGGAATAAATGACAGGGGCGGAGAACGTGAAGCACGCGGCCTTCACACCGGCCTGGGAGAAGAGCGCGCTATAGCGCTCCACAACCGAGCGAAGCGCAATGGCGATCAAAACCGAAGAAGTGTTGCCGATGCGCGCCCAGTCATACGCCACTTCTTCCTCCGAATGCGGATTCAGGGAATCGATTTCAAACCGCACCGCCGAGGCGAGATCCTTGTCCGTAACGCCGGGCAGCGCAATCTGCCGCACCGTCACTTCGTCCCGGGGCAAAAGCACGGTGGCGGCCAGATGTCCCACGCCCAGTTTCTGCAAAAATCCCGAATAGGCGGCGCCCCACTCGGCGGCGGGTTGCTCGCGAAAACGCGGGATAGTGAGCTCTCCCAGCACGCGCGCCCCGGTGGGACGCAGCCGGACAACGGTGACGGTTAGATCCTGGGTTCCGATTTCGATCCCGATGCCGGTCCCAAGGGCGAGCCATTTCGCAAAATCAATGCCTGTCATGGAATATGTCTCTCATTGCAGGATGCTCGCGTTGTCGTACCAGCGCAGGATGTGGAACGGCGGATTCCAATCCGTTCCCAGAAGCTTGACCATGGCGGAAACGGTGCGGTGCAAATCCGAAAGCTGGCCGTTGGGGAGCTTCAGTTGAGCCGTAGCGCGCAGCGTCACAATGGTTCCGCTGTTTATCCCGAGCCGGGCCATGCCTTTCCCCCCGCCGCTAAAGGGAGCCAGCTGGCCCTGATCTGTAATAGGAGCAGCCTTGCGCAGAGCCACGATGGCCGCGGCGGTTTCCGGCGCGACACCCACCGCTTCCATCACTTCCGGCGTCACGGTGTTCACATCCAACCTGCCGGCAGAGCCGTAGACCGACAGACAGTCGCGCAGGCCGTCGTGCGGAACGAGCTTTCCATTCGCATCCCGGGTGTAGCCGCCGTAAAACAAATCCGGAGTGATTCCTCGCACCAGCAATAATTCCTCAATCTCTTGAAGAGACGCATGCCGTGCGCGAAAAGACGGAGTGAGCGACAAGTAATATTGATCGAACTCGGTAAACGATCCGCCCGGAGTGCCGCCGCGCCAATCGAGGATGCCCGCCACGATCGCTTGCGCCCGATTGGGATCCACTCCCAGCGCCAGCATCAGATTCATCAGTTCGGGGGGCGGCGGCGGTGTTCACGTTCAGCTTCGAGTTTTCAGGGATGTATTCGCACGCGCGCCACGCCGGTTGGAAAGTCGAAGTGCAGAACGCGCGTGTTCCCCAGTTCGAAGCGGGGCTTTCCGTCGGGACCGAAAATGCGCCTGGCGACTCGATGTAGACCAACATCCGGTCGATGGCGCCCTCAGCCAGATAGTAGGCTTTCAAGCCGTCGGCATCGGTGGAGCTCCGCTCGATTTCGCCGCGGACCGTGTTGGCCAGAGTAAATGCAATCGCCGAAAATGCCGCGGCCAGCCACAAGACCAGCAATAGCGCCGCGCCTCCGAACGGCGATTTCGCGCGCGAGCGGCATCAGTTGAGGTCTGTGTTTTCATACGGCCCTGGGGGCAAGGGTAAGCGCGTGACATGCACCGGAATAGTGAGAGTCACCGGTTGAAGACGCCCCTGGTCCGGCGCAAGCGGCGCCATCTCGATGCGAATGGCGCTGGGTAGCACGGGCTTTACCCAACGTTCCACCCAGACCGGCGGGTGGGGAGGCGTCTCAGGATCACGAAAGCTGAAGCGGCAATAGGCGAGTTTATCGGCGAGAACAAAGGAGTCCGGTCCGACGCTGATGGGCGCAAAGCGCGGCCCTTGGGTGCCTGATCCGGGGCCAATGCAATATACGCCGGCGCCGCGCGGACCGGTGTACCAATGCTCGTTCACCACCAGGCGCACGCCTTGATCGTCTTCACCGGGGATGACCTGGTATTCCAGAATCATGGGCAGGCCGCGCTCACCCTGCTGCAGCGAGTAAGTCGACGCCAGGCGCATGGATTGCGATTCGCCCTGGAAGAACATCAACTTGGGTCCCGTTACGCCCGGCTGCGGCTGGCAGTCCGCCGTCACCGGCATGATTCCTTCGATTTCCTGGTCGAGAATGCGCTCCACGCTGGTGACGCGGCGGTTGGCCATAAGCCGGGAATCCGACTTGTTCATGGCGCTCAAGGCTACGCGCAGTGTGAGCACGATACCCACCGAAAGCAGGCTCATCAGAAGGACCGCGATGAGCAATTCGATCAGGGTGACGCCGGCGTCGCGGCGCGCGCCAGCTCATTGCGAGCCCAGCCCCTGCGAGCCCGCCCACCGCCAGATCGGCCGTGGTGAGCAAGGCGCGGTGAAAACCCTCCAGCCGAAAGGAATGGCGCTGGGTACCGTTCATCCACCAGATTTCCAATTCCACGCGCTCGATAAACGGCCGGCCTAATGCGCCGCCCTTGGGGACGTCAAAGGGCGTGAGGCGCGCGCGCCAGCCGATATCATTGCCGCCCACCACCTCCGGCCCCCACGTTCCCTCGAAGGGCATGCCCTTGGGGAGACCGGTGGCGATCAACAATTCGTCCATCTTTTGGCGGCCCAACAGAACCGCGCGATCGTGATCGGTGAGCCGCGCGGCATTGCGCAGGGAAGTAGAGATGGCCCCATCAACCCGGCCACGGCGATCGCCATGATCAGCGTCGCCACCAGCACTTCGAGCAAAGTGAAGCCGCGCTGTCTCACTGGGCTTCCGGCGCCTCCACGCGCGGCACTCCCGTGATCGGGTCGACGCGCACCACGCGCTGAACATTCCGGCGATTGATCAACTGCAACCCGAGGGGGGCACGGTGCCGCCGGGATAGAGCAGGAAATTGCGCTTGCGATCGGGATTGTCGGGCAATTGCGGAAGCACCTGCACGATGGAGACGCCTTCCGGCATCTGGAGCTTGCGGTGAAGCCGGGCTCGCTGGATCGCATCTCGAGCGAGTTGTCGGCTTGGAAATCGTGATCTCGACCATCTGCTGGCGCCGCTCGGCGCGGCTGAGCCCGTAGTCCAAAAAGCTGACCACGCTGTTGGTGGCGGCGTTCAGGCGCAACGAATCGATGCCGGAGGTGATCGCGGGATAACTGATGCCGACCATCAGCGAGATCAGCGCCACCACCACCAGCATCTCGATGAGGGTGACGCCGGCCGCTCTGGCTGCGCCACGTCTAGTTTTTCCAACTGACGATGTCGGCACTGAATCCATCTCCGCCGGGCGCGCCGTCCAGACCGTAGCTGATGATGTCGGGCTCGTCGCCGTGATCGCCTGGGTACTTATAGACGTAGGGATGCCGCCACGGATCGTTCCCGATCTCCTTCTGCAAATACGGCCCTTGCCAGTTCTCGACGCCCTCAGGTTTCTGCGCGGAGCGCCTGCAAGCCCTGCTCGGTGGTTGGAAAGACGCCGGTATCCAGCTTGTACGCGCCGAGCGCCGTCGTAAATCCATTGATATCGGCGTGCGCCGCTACAACTTTCGCGCGGTCCGCCTGGTGCATCATCTTGGGGAGCACCAGCGCGGCGAACAGCGCAATGATGGTGACCACCACCATCATTTCGATCAGCGTCACACCGGCTTGTCTTGTTGTCCTGTGGTTCATGGCTTCACCTCGTTTCTACATTGCAACGTCATTCATGCCAACGATCGCCAGCAGCATGCTTAGAATCAGGGACCCGACGATGATCCCCATGATTAGAATTACCAGGGGTTCAAAAAGGGACGTAAATCGCCGGATGGACGCGCGCGTGTCGGCGTCGTAGATATCGGCCATGCGTACGAACATGGAGTCCAGCCGTCCGGTTTCTTCGCCGACGCTCAATAGATGGGCCGCCAGGGGAGGGAACTGGCCGGCGCGGCGCAACGGCCCGGCAATGCCTTCGCCGCGCTTTACCCCGAGCGAAACCGCCTCGAGCGATCCGGAAATGCGGCGATTGCTCAACGTCGCGCCGGCAATGGCCAGCGATTGCACCAAAGGAACGCTGTTCGAAACCAGGGTGGCCATGGCGCGCGCGAAACGCGCTGTTTCGGCTTTGCGAAACGCGTCGCCCAGCACCGGGATCTTGAGCCGCAGCGTGTCCCACCACAATCGCCCGGGCGCGGTGCGCACGTAGGTGAACATTCCGATCGTGAACGCCACCAGCAGGGTGATCCCGATCCAGCCGTAGGTTTGCAGGAAATTGCTGCCTACGAGCAGTATTTTGGTCGGCAGCGGCATCTGCATTCGCGATTCTTCGAAAGACCGATGCGAATCGCGGAACCACGAAATTCATCAGGATCAGGATGGACCCGATGCCCACCAGCGAGAGCAGTATCGGGTAGGCCATGGAAGAGATGATGTAGCCGCGCAGATCGTCGCGCGTGCGCTCGAATTCGGAAAGCCGCTCGAAAACTACGGCCAGCGATCCGCCGGCTTCGCCCGCGCGGACCATGTTGATGTACAGATCCGAGAAGTGATCCGGGTGAGTGGCCAGGCTGTCGGCTAGCGTGCGGCCGCCTTTGAGTACGCGCAGAATGTCCAGAACCAGAGAGCGGAACGATGCGCGTTCGTTTAATTCGGCGGTGATGGAAAGCGCGCGATCCACCGGCACGCCGGCGCTCAAAAGCGTGGAGAGCTCCTGGGTGAAGAACAGAACATCGCGCTTCCTGCCGCCGGAGAAGGATGGCAGCTTGATTTCAACCGACGCCTTGGCTTCCTTGCCGACGTAGACCGGAGTAAGTCCCTGGCGGCGCAGCTCGAACGCAACCATGCGCTCAGTCTCGGCATGAATAGCGCCAGTGCGAATCTGTCCATCGGAAGCGACGGCTCGAAAGAAGAAGTTCGTCATACCGTACCGTGCATATTCAGCCACAGATGAACACAGATGAACGCGGATAAAACGTCTTTCCGGAATCGGCGTTCATCTGTGTTTATCTGTGGCCAATCAAAATTCTTGCGTGACACGCATCACCTCGTCGGCGGTGGTAACGCCGCTCATCACCTTCACCCAGCCGTCCTCCCGCAGATTGCGCATGCCGTTGCGCCGCGCCACATTCGTGATCGCCACCGCGTCGGCGTTCTTCATAATGAGCTGCCGGATCTCGTCGCCCAGCTCCATCAATTCGAAGATACCCATGCGGCCCGAGTAGCCCGATCCGAAGCATTGGTCGCAGCCGCGTCCCGGCGTAACAGACTCACCGTATTCGCCGATCCGGCGCGATGCGCGTGCCGCTCTGCGCTTTGCAATGCTCGCAAATGACGCGCACCAGGCGCTGCGCCAGTACCGCCACCACCGACGACGTGATCAGGTAATTCTCCATGCCCATGTCGGTGAGGCGCGTAATGGCGCTGGGCGCGTCGTTGGTGTGCAGCGTGGAAAACACGAAGTGGCCGGTGAGCGACGAGCGGATGGCGATGTCGGCCGTCTCGCGATCGCGAATCTCGCCCACCATGATGACGTCGGGATCCTGGCGCACGATGTGCCGCAACCCGGAGGCAAACGTCAGCCCGATCTGCGTATTCACATGCAGCTGATTGATCCCGTCCATCTGGTATTCGACCGGATCTTCGATGGTGATGATCTTCTTGTCGCTCTGATTGATCTGCTTGAGCGCCGAGTAAAGCGTGGTGGACTTGCCGCTGCCGGTGGGTCCGGTGACGAGAAAGATTCCGTGCGGCAGCGACGTGTAGTGATTCCATGCGATTGAGCATGTGCTCGTCGAAGCCCAACCGCCCGAGATCGTAAAAATCGCCCGCCGAGCGATCGAGCAGGCGCATGACCACGCTTTCGCCGTATAACGTGGGCAGCGTGGAAACACGCAGATCCACTTCGCGGCCCAGCGTCTTGATCTTGATGCGGCCGTCCTGCGGCAGGCGGCGTTCGGCGATGTTGAGCTTGGCCATCAGCTTGACGCGCGAAATCATGGCGGCCTTCAGCTCGCGCGGCGGCGGGTCCTGATTGTAGAGCACGCCATCGATGCGATAGCGGATGCGAAATTCTTTTTCGAACGGCTCCAGATGGATGTCGCTGGCGCGCTTCTCCACCGCCGACGCGATGATCGCGTTCACCAGGCGGATGACCGGCGCTTCACTCGCCATATCGCGCAGATGTTCGAGATCTTCCGACATCTCGCCGGCCTGAAATTCGAAATCCGCTTCCGCGCGCGCCGCCGATTCGCCGTAATACTTGTCGATCGCATCCACGATCTCCTGCTCGGGCGCGAGCACGGCGCTAATCTTCGAGCCCGGTGCAATGGCGCACGGCAGCGATGGTCTCCACATCCAGCGGATCCGCCATCGCGAGTGTGATGGTATGGTCGTCACGGCTCATCGGCAGGCAGCGGAATTGCCGCAGGAAGCGCGGCGAGAGCGCTTCGGTTTCGGGAGAAACCACGGGAGGCGCTGTCGATGGAAACCAGCGGCACTTCCAACTGCTCGGAGAGCGCCGCCAGAACATCGCGCATGGCGATGAAACCCATGTCGACCAGCGTTTTGCCGATTTTGTCGCCGCGCTCTTTCTGCAATTCGAGCGCCCGCTCCAGATCTTCTTCGGTGATCAGCTTGCGCTGGATCAGAATCTCGCCCAGCCTCATGGCGTAAACACGTCTCGCATGGATTAAAACTCTTCGGTCGCGATGGACGCCTGCCTCGGCGCCGGATGATTGCAGCAGCACCTTGCGCGGCGCATGCATCACGATCTGCGCGGGAAGGCCGTCGCGATTTTCCCATTTCCAATAGAACAACGACAGCCCCAAGGCCACCTGTTCGTCGGCGGGAACCGAATCGAGCGAGCGCGCCGAATCCACCAGCATGCCGCGCATCGCGGTGCGAATGGCGGCCATGCGCTGCATCTTCTTTCTCGTGTGTACGCCGGACCTCATCGGCGGTTACAGATGGATGGAACGGCGTAATTCCCGCGGCGGGCGCCAGATTCACCTCGCCCAGGAAGATGGCGCCATAGCCCTGAATGTATGCGCCATGCGAAAGCCCGAGAACCTCCGCCGGATCCTGCGGCCACAATCCCGACAGCTTCTGATCCAAGCTATGCTCCATGGCTTCGATCATGCCGCGATTTACTTTGGGGTTGTCGGCCCTCGGACTGTCAGCCAATGATCCACCGGGAAGCGCACAAAGCGACAAGACTGCAATAGCAGCGATTCTCATCGGCCGGACCCTTCGTTGCTGGCCACTTCGATCCGCGCCATCTGCTTGTGGTAATATTCAGCGGCTTGCTGAAAAGTTGCCAGATCGGCTTCGCGCTGGAGCTTCGGCGGCGTTCATCACTTTGGCGAACTCGGCGGACTGCTTGGCCTGCGCCTCACTCACGGCCTTGGTGACGGCGGCATTCACACGCGCATTCACTTGGGCTTCCACGCGCTGCTCGATCTGCGCCGAATCCACCGATGATGCAGTGGCAGGCGCCACCGGCCGCGCGAAGCCGTCCACCAAAATGGCAGCCGACAACAAGGCCGCGGACGCAAAGCCCATCACCGGGCCCGAGCGCCACATGGTCTGCCACCAGCGCGGCTCAAACACGCGATCGGAGACAAACGAGATGCGGCGCGGGATCTCTTCGTCTTCGAGCGATGCCAGCGCCGACCGCGTCAGGTTCAGCCGATCCAGTTCCTCGCGGCAGCTTTGGCAGCCGCGCACGTGATCCTCCACCGCGCTCCGCTCCTGCCGCACGCCTTCCCCAAGAACATACGCTTTTAAGTCGATTTCACAATTCATCACTTTCCTCCGCTATTCGCTGGTCCTCGCTATTCGCCGGCTGCGCCCCCGGTGTTTATTGGAGCCAGTGTCTGTTTCAGAAGATCGAACGCGGTGTACAGGCGCGATTTAACCGTGGAGACCGGGCAGGAAAGAATCTCCGCCATCTCCTCGAATTTGAATCCCTGATAGACCTTGAGCAGCACCACCTCGCGCTGATCGTCCGACAGCCGCCCCAACGCGCTGCGCACCGCCAGCGCCGACTCGATGGGGAACAGCCCCCCGCTCGCTTCGGCCATCTTCGGTTCGGCCGTCATCTCGCCTTCTGGATGCTTCCTTCGTAACAACGAGTAGGCCTCGTTGTGGGCAATCCGAAACAGCCAGCCCGCAAACTTGGCCGGGTCGTCCAGCTTCTTCAGATTCTGATAGGCCTTCAAGAACACATCCTGGCTGAGATCAAGCGCGTCCTCGCGCTGCCCCACCAACCGCAAGAGATAATTGAAGACACGTTTCTCCCAGCGAGACACGAGCACGTTGTAGGCTTCCACGTGCCCCCGACGCGCCTTGGCGATCAGGTCGCGGTCCTCAACCTCCCGAAAGATCAAACTTCGGCTCCAATCGAATGACGCAGTCCGGGTTGAAAAAGACGGGCGCGCATGCCCCAATTTTCGCACTAACCCACGCATAATCCGTTCCGTCGCGGTTCCGAACGGCTGATCGGTGGTCAGATAGGTCCAGGTGGCGCCGCGTTGGGTGGGGTCCAGGCCGGAGTCTTGCGCCTCCTCCAGCCGCCTGGCGATCTCCTCGTCGAGCTGCTCTTCCAGCTGGATGAAGATCGAATCGACCGACGTCAGATACTCATGCAGCGGGTCGCGGCCGCCCCAGGAAAGCCACTGGACGCCTTCGCGCAGGTCGGTGATGGCCGCCAGGTAATCCGCCCACAGATCGTCGATGGTGCGCAGCGCGACCAGCCGTTCGAGTTCGGAGGAAACCTCTGTCTCGCCAGTCAGGATCGCCTGCCGCCGCTGCTGGATCTTCTGGCGCTGGCCTTCGATGACGCTCTCATATTTCTGCAGAAACCGCCGGATTTCCAGGTTCTGCCCCTCGGCGATCCGCTGGATGTTCTCGATATCCTCACGCTTTCAGCGCCATACTTCACCAGCAGGTCGTCCTCGAAGCGAAACGAAAAATTCCGAGCTGCCGGGATCGCCCTGCCGCCCGGCGCGCCCGCGCAGTTGATTGTCGATGCGCCGGCTTTCGTGGCGATTGGTGCCGATCACGTGCAATCCGCCCAGCTCAGCCACGCCCGGCCCGAGCTGGATGTCGGTGCCGCGGCCGGCCATGTTGGTGGAAATGGTGACGGCGCCCAGCTCGCCCGCGCGCGCGATCATCTCCCGCCTCCTGTTCTTCGTGCCGGGCGTTCAGCACCTGATGCGGAATGTCCGACAGTCGGGCGCTCAGCCGCTCGGATTCTTCGACGCTGCGCGTCCCCACCAGCACCGGCTGGCCGCTGGCGTGAAGCCGCCGGATCTCCTGCAGATCACCGCTCTTTCCTTGTCGAATTTCCGGGCATACACGCGTCCGGTAAATCGGCGCGGATCATGGGCCGATTGGTGGGAATCACCTCCACCTCCAGGCCATAGACCAGCCGCAGCTCCTCGGCTTGCGTGGCGGCGGTGCCGGTCATTCCGCAGACCATCGGGTACAGCGAGATCAGGTTTTGGAGCGTGATCGATCCGAGAATCCGGCCCTGCGATCTTGAGCGCCAGACCTTCCTTGGCTTCGATCGCGGTGTGCAGTCCGGCCGGCCAGCGGCGGTTCTGCGGCGATGCGGCCTTTGAATTCGTCCACCGACTCGATGGCGCCGTCTTTCACCAGGTAATCCACGTCGCGGCGCAGCAGCGCGTGGGCGTGGATGGAATCCTGCACGGCGGTCAGCAGCGCGAGGTTCTGTTCCTCGAACAGATTGCCGCAGCCGAACGAAGTTTCGATCGTGCGAATACCGGCATCGGTGAGCGCGATATTGCGGCCGTATTCATCCAGCGTGAAATGCCGGCCAGCGGTGGAAGAATGCGCGTGATGCGATCCACTTGGTAAGCCAGCGGCTGCTCGCCCGCTTCGACCGCCCGCGATCACCAGCGGAATGCGCGCTTCGTCGATCAGGATGGAATCGGCTTCGTCGATCACCGCGGTTCCAAACGGGCGCTGCACCTGCTCGCTGCGGATAAAGCGCCAAGCCATCGCGCAGCAGATCGAACCCGATCTCGTTGGCGGTGGCATAAGTGATATCGCAAGCGTAGGCGCGGCGGCGCTCTTCGATTTCCATGCCCTGCTGGAAATAGCCGACGGAAAGTCCCAGGAACTCGTAGATGCCGCCCATCCATTGGGCGTCGCGGCGCGCCAGATAATCGTTCACCGTCATCACGTGAACGCCCGCGCCTTCCCTGGCAAACCAGACCACGGCAGGCACGGCGGCCAGCGTTTTGCCTTCCCCGGTCTGCATCTCGGCGATCTTGCCGGCGGTGAGGGCCAGCGCGCCCTGCAACTGGACATCGAACATCTTCAGACCGAGCACGCGTTCGGCGACCACGGCCGTGAGCGCAATCACCTCGGCAAGACCGCTCGCACGCCAATCGATGGCTTTCAGCTCGGCATCGCTCAGGGCATGCAGGTCCGCGCGCAGGCCGTTGATCACTGGAATCAATGACTCGGGCCCAGCCGAATCACGAAATAGATTCCGCCAAAATTGGCGCATAGTAACGCCCTCCTTTCTTCTGTCGAGCTGGGGCTATCGAAGAGAAGGTGGAGGACGCTGGTAGAGCGATACTGCAAAATGCCGGCCTTTCGCCGGGGGTTCATAGTTGAGGAGAACAGCAGGGCGCGTGGTGGGCGTGGCGGGGCGCGTCAGGATCTCGATGCTTTGCTTGGCGCGATCCTGTGCGATCCAGACAATCGCCGAATCGGCCCCGCGCGTTCGCGCACGAGCGACGGGCACAGCGGCGCTGGCCGAAATAGCCAGCAGCAGGGACAGCAGGCAGGTGATGGCGCGCTTGTTCACTCGACTTCAGTATATGACCTACCGAATCGCCTTCTTCAGCCAGCGCGCCGTCAGCGACCGGTGCTTGGGTGAAAACTGCCCGGCGGCCGCGCGCAGATAGGGCTGGAACTCCTGCGCCCAATACGCCGCGTAGCCGCGCTCGTGGATGTCGCCCAAAATCTGGCTGTAGTGGAGCAAGACGCTTGCGCCCAGCGTTTGTCCGGATCGCCAGACCGCGCGATTGGAGGCGCGCGCCAGTTTCAGCAGCGTCACGGGAACGCGCGCGATCGCCGAGATGGCCATCATCGACGACAATTCGAACACTGGACGGTTTTGCTCAGCCGCTTCGGCTTTCAACTGCTCCCAATGCTGCCCAAGAAACCCTACCGAAGGCAGATTGCGCGGCGGGATTTTCGCCACGGCTTCACGAAAGGCGCTCCATTCCCGGCGCAAGCCGGCTACATCCAGCGGCGGCGCATTGCACAGATCGGCCACCTGGCTGGCGGTTTGCTCCAGCCCTTCCAAAAGCTGATCGACGTTTTCGAATCGCGCATCGCCGGCAAGCAGCCCTTCCTGCTTCAGTGCATTCGGCGATCTCCTGAACGATATACCGCCCGGCGCCCGACACGTCGGCCAGCGCCGCCATGATCCACACGGGAGAAGCTCGAAACGCAAGCAGACCCGCCAGCTCGATTCCATGCCCCGCAGTACGGCGCAGCAGAAAATCACCTGGCCAGATCGCTTCCGGAAGGATACACACCGCGCACCTCGCCCACTTGCTCGATCATGAAGCGCAACGCCAGATCCACCATCATCTGGTAAGTCTTGGTGCGGCGCACCGCGGAGGGAACGGACACGTCGCCGATCTCGCGAATCAATCCGCCGGCCAGCGCCGCGGCCGAGCGCACCACGCGTTCGGGTAACGAAATGACGTAGCGCGCCACCCGCGCACCGGATTTCGCCGGCGTCCGCCGTGTTCGCTTCACAGGAACCTTCATCGCGTAACTATAATTGTGCCTGATGGCCGACATCGTAATTCGTCCCAGCATGAAATTCATCAAGGCCGGTTACGTGTGCGCCTTGTTGGTGGTATGCGCGGCGGTGGTTGTTCAATACGCCTACGTGGCGGATCGCTACCCCGATCAGCGCGTTCCATACTTACCCATCGTGAGCCTGTTCGTATTGCTTTGGCCCATCAAGCGCCACCTGCAGCGGCAAACCATGAAACTCACTATTGCCGGAGACAAGCTGCGCTACGAAACCGGACTGGCTTCCAAATCCATGCGGATCATCCAGCTCCCCAAAGTGCAGGACGTTCGAGTGCTCCAGTCCTTTTGGCAGCGGATCTTCGGCGTGGGAGATATCTCGATAGAAACGGCCGGCGAGAATAGCCGGTTAGTGGTACAGAATCTG
The DNA here is from genome assembly GCA_963761265.1 of Bryobacterales bacterium. Classification (GTDB taxonomy): domain Bacteria; phylum Acidobacteriota; class Terriglobia; order Bryobacterales; family Bryobacteraceae; genus Palsa-89. The sequence goes on along the minus strand of CAVXGM010000010.1, from coordinate 176,324 downwards.
GATGGGCCTCGGGAATTGGCCGAGGAAATAACGGACGCTTCGACGCATTCCATGCCTGAAGGGTTGCATTAAGTCCTTGTAACAATCGATGTTTCAATAACTTCGGCAGTCATCGGCAATTCCCTCGACCATCCGTTTTTGATATTGTATTAAGAAGTGCCACTAACAAAGCTGGGTAGGCAACCAGCCCTGGGTCTTGCGTTGTTTCTGGTTGCCACGCTTCCTGTGATTGGCGGGTGGAAGTTGGCTGGTCCGTTCGGCGGGAGCGCGCGAGCGATCGCGATCGATCCCGAGAACGGCCGCACGCTGGTTGCCGGTTCGCGCGATTCTTTGCTGTTTCGCTCTGATGATGCGGGCGCATCCTGGCGCTTGCTGCCATTTCCGCGCGGGACTCCCGGTGTCTTTAACTCGGTATTGATCGATCCGAAAGAATCTCCGCATTACTATGCGGGTCTGGATGCCGGGGATTCGCGGGATTCGGGTGTTTACGAGAGTAAAGACGGCGGCCAAACCTGGCAGGCTCTGGCCGGCATCCGCGGCTTTCGCATCGAATCGCTGGCGATGTCGCCGCAGAATTCCGGCACGCTGGCCGCCGGAACATCCAAAGGCGTCTTTGTTTCCATGGATCGCGGCGCCACCTGGCGCAGAATTTCGCGCGAGAACGATCCGGAAATGCAGGACATTACGGCCCTGACCTTCGATCCCTCCAACACCAGCATCCTATACGCCGGAACCCCGCACTTACCCTGGAAAACAACGGACGGCGGCGCCACCTGGCATTCTATTTCCACCGGCCTGATTGACGATTCCGATATCTTTTCCATCCGCGTGGACCCGCGCGATCCCGAACTGGTTTTCGCCAGCGCGTGCAGCGGCATTTATCGAAGCGACAGCGGCGGCGCGGCCTGGATCAAGATCCACGGCATTCCGGGCACCCATCGCCGCACGCACGTCATCGCTGAAGAACCGCGCAATTCGGACACCATTTTCGCCGGCACCACGCTGGGGCTTTTCAAATCGCCCGATGGCGGCAAAACGTGGCAGCATTTGACCTTTGAACAGGTCAACTGGATGGTGTTCGATCCAGCCGACCCGCACACCCTGTATCTGGCCACCGAATTCGCGGGCATTCTGAAGAGCACGGATTCGGGCGCGACGTTCCACGCGGTGAACGAAGGATTCGCGAATCATCGCCTCTCGGAAATCGCTTCGGACGGCAATCGTCTATACGCCAGCAGCACCTATGAGGGCCTGTATGGCGGCGTCTTTGTAAGTAGCGACGGCGGCCTCCAATGGTCCCTGCGGGCCAACGAAGAGGCGCTCCGGGGCAGAAACCTGCATAGCCTGACAGCTTCTTTGGGCAGAACGGACGAAGTGTTCGCCGCGAGCGACGACGCGATCTTGAAATCAGCGGACGCGGGGAAAACCTGGGTGTCTCTGCCGGAGCCTCGTGCGCGTGATCGTGCGGATCGAGCAGGAAGGGCCGGCCCGGCCCAAGTGATCCGCAGTGCCGGGCGGGTACATATCCACGCCCTTCGAGCCGTGAAACTGGATAAAAACAAATTGGTCCTGTTCGCGGGAACCGACTCGGGGCTATTCCGAAGTTCCAATTCCGGAGCAACTTGGGAGCAAGTGAAGGCCCCCGGAATCACGGGCGTATCGGTACTGGCGATTTACGCACCGCCAGCCGGCGCCTCCCGTCTGGCGGCCCAAACCGGTTCCGGTCTGTTCATTTCCGAGGATTCCGGCCGCACCTGGCAAGCGGCCCTGGTACCGAGCGGGTACTATATCTACGACGTAGCGCTTCCGGTGGAGCACGATATCGCCATTCTCGCTGCAACTTCCCGCGGCATTTTGCAGTCTACTGACGAAGGCGCTCAGTGGAAGCTTGTTACAGAAGGCGTGCCCGCGGCTACCGTAGACTCAGTTCGCTTCAATCCATCCCAAGGACGCGAAGCCTTTTTGGTGCAGTACGGCAATGTTTACCGCACTGTGGACGGCGGCAATTCCTGGCGGGAGTTCTCCAATGAAGGATTGCAAGGCGCCGCCATTCGAATGCTGTGGTTCGCACCCGACCTTCCCCGCCGGATTTTCGCGCTCAGTGCCGCGCGGGGGGCGTTGGTTTTCGATCTGCCTCAGGCCACTGTGGCCCAGCAGGGTGATCACGCTGTTCTTACAAGCAGTAAATGAATCAGAGGAAAGGTGAAAAACAATGCGAGGAGTATGGAGGTATCCGGTTCTGGCGCTGGCTGCACTGGGCGTCGTAGGAATTCCAAATCCGGCGCAGCGCGCAAAACGCGGCGGCACACTCATCAGATGAGAACAACAATTTCTTTGAATTAAACATCTACGGTGGATATTCGGACTACAAAAGGATCCCCGCGGGTTTAGGCGGCAAGATTCAGCCCGCCGTTATACTGGGCGGCCGCGTCACGGAGAATTTCTGGAACTACGTGGGTATCGAGGAAAGCTTCAACGCGTATTCGTGGAACAAGTATAATTTCCTGTCGAATCCACCGGACGGAGTCATCCTCCAGCCGCCGTTCCCGATCCATACTCTGCAGCCGGCGGTGGATGTGGTATTGCACTTTACGCCTCGCGACCACAAGTTCCGGCCGTTCGTCGCGGCGGGTCCCGGTGCGTCCTTCGATGTGCTGGGTAAAAATGCGAAAAAGTGGGGCGAAGCAATGCCTGCTAACGCCGGATTCGGCGGCTTTAACACCGATGAGAAGTTTCCAAGGCAACTACGGCGGCGGAATCAAGTACCAGGCTAACAAGTGGTTTGGTTTCCGCATCGATGTCCGGGGCTTAGTGGGGATGGGTCCGCGCTTTGGATTGCCGAGCGGTCCGCCCAGCCTGGGCACCGCCTACATACCCAGCGGCAAGATTCTGAATGGCATTCAGGCCACCGCCGGTCTCACACTGTATCTCGGCCATCGCGGCGAGGCCGCTGCGCCCGTGGTTACTCCCCCGGCGCCAACACCGCCCCCGCCGCCGCCGACCGCGGCAATTAATCCGGGCGCGATCAGCGCCAACCCGACCACCGTTTGTCCGGGCGACGCGGTAAATCTCAGCTCCAACGCCTCCGATCCGGAAGGGCACCAGTTGAACTATCAATGGTCCGCCAATGGAAGCTCAGTGGGAACCGGCGCTCAGTACACCTACATGCCGAACTCCTCGGGCGACATCATGATCGGCCTGCATATCGCCGACGCCACCAACCCCGGACGCGGCGCGGACGCAAGTCCGGTTACCGTCCACGTCAACAACTACAGCCGCGCCGACTGTGAGCGGCGTAACCGCTAATCCGGCGGAACTCAATCACGGACAGATGGCCGCGGTACATGCGACGGCCAGCGGTTCTGATTGCAGCGGGACACTTACTTATAGCTGGGCGGCAACGGAGGGCACGGTGACAGGTACCGGTCCCGACGCTCAATTCAACTCCACACCTGTCTCCTTCAGTGCGGACCATAGCCGTCCGCAATCCAAGCAGGTGACCGTCACTGCCACGGTAACCGATAGCAAGGGCGGATCCGGAAGCGCTTCTACCACCGTCACCGTCAACGAAGCCGCGGAAGCGACGCACTTCGGCGATATCCTGTTCCCGGAGAACAGCGCGCGAGTCAACAATTGCGGCAAGCGCGTGCTCATCGAGCAGTTGTATCCGCAGCTCGCCGCCAACCCGAATTACGATGTTGTCCTGGTTGGCCACATCGATTCGACCGAGGCTCCCGGCGGCAGGTCGCGCCGGGGCCGCAATCTGGATCGGGAGCGGGTGCTCAACACCGCCGGAGTATTAAGCGGTGGCAGCGGTACCTGCAGTTCGCTGGACGTGTCGCGCATTAAGGGAGTTTGGGTGGGCGCCACGCAAGAAACCCCGTCCCTGCCGACTTCTTGCGCTATCTCCACCACGCCTCCTAAGGAGCGCAAGGGCCAGACGATTGAAAACACGGACAGCGCCAAGAACCGGCGAGTGGAAATCTGGCTGGTTCCGAAAGGCTTGGCTCTGCCGGCCGCGGCTCGCGACGCCAAGGAGCTGCCGGAAGCCGATATGAAGAGAATCGGTTGCCCGAAATAGGCAGCTTAAGTTAAGCAGGTGTTTTTAGCGCCGGGTGCTTCACCGCACTCGGCGCTTTCTTATTTGGGCCAGATGGCGGCGATGTCGACGGCGGCGTTGGGAAAATGCGTCGGCTTCAGCTCGCCTTCGCGCAGCAGCGTTGTGGTGGTAAGGCGCCCGTCTTGAAGCAACAAAACCTCAACCGTTTGCGCTTCCGGAGACACTACCCAGACTTCAGGCACGCCGAGGCTTTCGTAATCCTTCAGCTTTTCGGCGCGTTCGCTGCGGGTGTTGGCGGGGGAAAGCACCTCCACCACCAGTTCCGGCGCGGAGTGGATGTAGCCATCTTGCACGACCATATTGCTTCGGATGAAGACAGCAATATCCGGGACGCGAGTGGTCAGTGGATCACGGCTGATCACCAGCCCAAAAGTAGTCACCAGGACCTGGACAGTCCTGCGATCTAGCTTCGCCTTTAACAAGTCGGCTAGATTTTCGACGGCATAAGCATGCGGAAGCTTATTCGGCGGCATTTTAACGATCTCACCGTTGACAACCTCCTCGACACCTTCCACCTCGGGGAGCCTGAGCCAGTCCTGATACGTCAGCACTTTGGAAGTCGTCGCCATGGGTTGCCTCTTTCCCTTAGTGTACGCTGACTATTTGACAGCCCCTAGCCAACCGGCGCTGCGGCGCGAACTGCGGCTCCCGCACGTGGTATTGTTCAACATCTCCGCGGTGCTGGGCGTCCGCTGGCTGGCTGCGGCCGCGCACGCCGGGCCGGGATCGCTGGCGCTCTGGCTGGTGGCCGCGCTCGCGTTCTTCCTGCCCTGCGCGCTGGTGGTTTCCTCGCTCTCCCGGAAGTTTCCCGAAGAAGGCGGGCTTTACGTCTGGACCAAGCGCGCATTCGGCGATTGGCATGGCTTTCTGTGCGCGTGGCTCTATTTCCTCAGCAACATTTGCTACTTCCCGACGCTGCTGCTTTCCGGCGTCGCGATGGCGAGTTTCATGCTGGGCGAGACCGGTATCCGATATTCGGAAGACGCGCGCTACGCCATCCCAGCCACGCTCGCGGCGTTATGGCTGACGTTTATCCTGAACCTGGTTGGGCTGCGCATCGGCAAATGGGCCAGCATCCTCGGTGCGATTTCCAGCTATTTGCTCGCAGCGCTGCTCATCGCGTTTGGAATTGCCATCGTGCTGCGCGGATGGCTCCGCCACCCGTTTTCACCTGATGCCCAACCTGGACTTCAACAGCCTGAATTTCTGGTCCCAGATCGCCTTTGCGTTTGTCGGCCTGGAAGTGGCGCCGATTCTGGGCGGCGAGATTTTCGATACAGGCCGGGTGATCCCGCGCGCGGCCTGGATCAGCGGCATCGCGTGCGCCGGTTTCTACATGGCCGGCACCGCGGCGATGCTGGCGCTGCTGGCGCCCGAAAAAATCAGCACGCTGACCGGGTTGGCGCAGGCGGGACAAGTGGCCGGCGCACGCCTTGGCGCGAGCTGGCTGTCACCTTGCTTCGCGCTGCTCATCACTGTCAGCGTGGTGGGGCAACTTACGGCGTTCGTGGCAGGAAACACGCGGCTGCCCTTCGCGCTCGGACTGGATCATTATCTTCCCGCGGCCTTCGCGAAACTTCACCCGCGCTGGCACACGCCCTACGTTTCCATCCTGGCGCAAGGCATTTTGTCCAGCATTCTCCTGCTTTTGATGCAACTCGGCGAGACGCTGCGCAGCGCCTATCAGATTCTAGTGGACCTTACGGTGGTGGCGACGTTTCTGCCGTTCGTGTACATTTTCGCCAGCGGATTCAAGTTCGGGCAGCGCTGGGCGGGTGCCGCAGGCGGTCTGATCACGATACTCGCCATCATTCTCTCGGCGGCGCCGCCTCCGGGCGTGGCTTCCGTCTGGATCTTCGAACTCAAAGTTGTGGGCGGAACGGCACTGCTGGCGCTCGCCGCGCGGCCCATTTTCGCCAGGAGCGGGGCACTGGGCTGATGGAGTACGCCGAGGCAGTCCGATATCTTTATTCGCTCGGCAACGAAGTGCTGACTGCGAAGCTGGGCCTGGAGCGAATCACGGCGTTGCTCGAGGCTCTTGGCAATCCACATCGCGCCTGCCGCTGGGTTCACGTGGCTGGAACGAATGGCAAGGGGTCCACGTGCGCGATGATCGAGGCCGGCTTGCGCGCGGCCGGAATTCGCACCGGGCTCTACATCTCGCCGCACTTAGTGGAGCCAACCGAGCGAATTCAGATCGCTGGGCCAGCCAGTGAGCCAGGAGCAATTTGCCGGCGCTTTTGACCGCGTTCACGAGACCGCCGAACGCATGCTCGCTTCGGGCGAGCCTCGATATGCATCCCACCTATTTTGAAACCGTCACCGCCATGGCGTTCGTTGTGTTCGCCGATGCGAAGCTGGACACGGTGGTGCTGGAAGTCGGGCTGGGCGGGCGCTTGGATGCCACCAACGTAGTCACTCCCGAGCTTTGCGTGATCACGCCGATCGATTACGACCATCAGATGTTTATCTGGGCGATACCATCGAACAGATCGCCGGTCGAAAAGGCCGGCATTCTGAAGCCGGGCGTGCCCGCGGTTTTCGCCGAGCAGCGGCCGGAAGCCGAGGCCGTGCTGCGCGCGCAGGCGCAAGGACCGTACACGTTCTCGCGCGATTGGCCGATCACCGATCTTGCGATCGATGCGCGCGGCAGCCGCTTTCGTTTGCGCGGCGTCCGAGTCGTCTGTCCACTCGCGGGCGAGCATCAGGTGGAGAACGCGCGTGTCGCTGCCATCGCACTCGACCGAGCTCGGCGTCTCGCCTGCACGGTATTGCCACGGCACGCTGGCCGGCGCGCTTGGAGCACGTTTCCGAGCGGCCCGAGATCATCATCGATGGCGCTCATAATCCCGCTGGACGTTCGCGCGCTGGCCGCTTACATTCGCCGCTTCTATTCGGGCCGCCGTATCTGGATTGTTTATGGGGCGCATGCGCGACAAAGCCGTCGCGGAAATGACCTCGATGCTATTTCCCCTCGCCGATCGGATCATCCTGACCGCGCCCGCCAACTCCCGCGCCATGCCGCCCGAGGACATTGCCGGCGCCGGGCGCCCGCATCACGCATTCCATCGCCGAAGCCATCGCACTGCTGGCGGATGCCGCGCCTGACGACGTCATCTTCATCGCCGGTTCGCTTTATTTGGCCGGCGAGGCTCGCGCGCTGCTGGTAAAACAGAACCCGTAAAATAGAACCAGTGTCTTTTTTCCGGGCCTATTTCATCACCGCTCCGCTCATCGTCTCTGGCCACCATCGGTTTCGGACTCGTGAGCCTCGTCGATCTCTCTCTTCGAAACCAGCGGCCGCAGGCAAATCGCGGTGGCGCGCGTGTGGGCGCGCTTGCTGTTGCTGGGCAGCGGAGTGAAGGTGAAAGTCGAAGGGCTGGACAAAATCGCACCGGGCGGAAGCTACGTCTTCGTCTCCAATCACCTGAGCTACATGGATACGCCGGTCGTGCTCGCAAACATTCCCGGTACAGTTCCGTTTTCTGGCGAAAAGCGGACTGTTTCAGATTCCGCTCCTCGGAACGCACCTGGCGCGCGCCGGACACATTCCCGTTCCGCGCGGACGACGCGCGCGCAGCCGTGAAAACCATGACCACCGCGGCGCAAACCATCCGCGAGCGCGGCATCTCGTTGCTCATTTTTCCGGAAGGCGGGCGCTCGCATGATGGCCGTCTGGACGACGTTCAAGGAAGGCGCCGCCTACATCGCGATTCGCGCCGGAGTTCCGCTGGTCCCGATCGCGCTTGAAAGGCACGCGCGAGGTTCTGCCGTTCGGATCGGGGCACGTCCGCGCCGGACAGGTGACGATGCGCATCGGCGATCCCATTCCCAACCGCTGAAGCGCAACTGCGCGATCGAGAGCCGATCACCGCCGATGTTGCGCGAGCGCATCGTCAGCCTGCTCGAAGATCAGCCGATTCACGCCTGATCATTTCGCGTCGCTTTTGCCGTTGATCCAGGCCACCGCCGCGTCCAGCGCCGGATCTTTGCCCGCCAGCAGCGCCTCGCGCGTGACAGCGGCGTTTCCACGTCCGGGCGTCACGCCCGCGCCTTCCAGCGGCTTGCCGCCTTCGGAAATGTAATTGGCAATGGCGTATTGAAAACCGTCGCCGTTCGGCAGCTTTTCGAATACCGACGGCAAAGCGGCGCCGGCGGTATGGCTGCCGAAAATGCGCGCGCGTCCCAAGTCCTTCAAGCCTTCCGCCATGATCTCCGATGTGGACGCCGATGTGCCATCCACCAGAATCGCGAGCGGTCCGGCGAAAACGTAGTCAGCCGCGGATTCACCACGAACTTCAAAGTGGTGTCGCGCATATACAAAGTCCCCAGCATCTGTCCGGCTTGCGCGATGAACCATCCGGCCATCCCCATCGCCATGATTCCGATGCCGCCGGGATTTCCTCGCAGATCGACGATGAAGCCCTCGCATGTCTGGCAGGACTCCACCGCGTCCCCGAACGCCGTCATCAAACGCTGCGGCATCCAGAAAGGCGTTGAACGCAACATATCCAATGTTTCCGCCGCCCACTCCGCGACGATTTGAACCAGACCTGCATCGGGTTCAGATAGCCGAACTGCACCAGCTTGCCCTTGGGCTGCCCTTGCTCCAGCGTTTTGCTGACGTGCTTGCCGCCACCGTCCAGAAACTCGATTTGAGCCGCGCCAGCCGCGCCTTCCAGCCGTCGCCAGGATTGCCCGCCGCAGCATGAGATCGCGCAGCGAGGAGCCTGCGTAGGTTTCATTCAGTTTCGCGACCACCGGACGCAAGTTCGGTGCCCGCGATTTTCAAAATCTCCCAGCCGGGGCGCACGCCTTGCGCCGACGCCGATGAACCCGGCTCAACGGAAGTGACCAGCACCTGCGCGTCCGATCACGCGGACATCGATCCCGTCGGTCAGGTCCCCGCCGCGCGAGGCCGTCCACGTTGGAATACAGATCGCCCGGTACGATCGCCGAAATGCGTCTCGTGCAAGCGGCCGAGCATCTGGCTCAGCACCGCGCGCACAGCGTCCATGCTGTCGGCAGCTTCGATCTTTGGCCGGAACTCCTCGTGAATCGGCCTGCCAATCGAGACCGCCCGGCTTGGTCTGCCAGTGCTTGTCGCGGATGGTTTTCCAGACGTATTCGAAAGACTCGATGCTGAGTCGCCGCTGCTCCCGGTAGTGAGCTGCGCGCGACCAGCGGCCAGCGATCAGGAAGACTGCTGCAATCGCGACAGCCGCACGTCGAGTTGCGGCGGATCATTGCTTCTCAAGAACTTTGGCGCCCAGCGCTCCGCCGATGATAGGCAGCGCGGTGAAAATGACGAACAACATCCTCAGGGAAAGCAGCACCAGCACCGCGATCATGGCGGGATCGTTCGAACGCTTGCTGCGACGCTTTCCGAGGCGCGCGTCGTTGGGGGGCAACTGGCTGCGCAGATTTCTTCATGACAACCCGCCTCGCTCGATACCGCCACCATCGCCACGGCGAACAGAACGCTGACCATCAGGAACGAGAAGATGCCGGTGATCCAACCCATGCGCGCGCCGCTTCGGATGCTGAGCATGCTGGCCAGTGCGGCGGCTGTATAGAAAGCACAGCGAAAAATCCGGCCGCCAGAAAAGCGAGCAGCAGGCGCACGAAAAGGCAGCGGAATGCGGAAACAGCGAAACACAACACCGCGGCCACCGCGGCAATGAACCCGATCCGCACCGCCAGCCGTTGTGAAAACCAATCTCCGCGGAGGAACGCGCAAGGTTGGCTGCGGTCCGGAATGACCGGCGCTTCGGCGGCGCAGGCGCCGCTCTGGTTCTTCCACCGGCATGTAGTCGTACTGCGGCTTGCCGCACTTGTGGCAGAAGCGGGCGTCCGGCGGCAATTGCGCTCCACAGGTGCAATACTCCGGCACGACTTTAGTTTGACACAGCGCACAGGTGTCAGTGCGACCGCGCAGCGCTATCGGCACTCGCGGTGAACGGCCTGGATGGCCCGCTCCAGCCCGTCGCGCCGCACCACGATGCTGATGGTCAGTTCGCTGGACCCTTGCGCAATCGCGATGATATTCACGTTTTGCTCGGAAATCGCCTGGAACAGACGCCCGGCTAATCCCGGCGTGCCGCGCATTCCTTCGCCCACCAGCGCCAGCAGCCCGACGTTATCGTCCACCGCGATCGGCTTCAGATAGCCGTGCGTCAGTTCCAGCGCAAGATCCGATTCGAGCGATTTCATCACGCCCGCCAGCTCTTCTTTGCGCACCAGGAAACAAAAGCTCTGGCGATAGCTGGAGCTGCTGAGCGCCAGCACTTCGGCGTTTGCGTCCGCCAGGGCTTCGCAGCGCGCGCGCCATCAGCCGCGTGCCGCTGACCGCCGCGCTCGCCGGCTCGATCGACACCAGCGCGACGTTGGCCATGGATGTCACGGCACGCGGTCCCGGCGGCCGCTTCCACAGTCGGAACAATGCGCGTGCCTGGATGCTTCCAGATGAAAGCTGTTCTTGCTCCACACCGGAATCTGGCGCTCGATCAGCGGCGCCAGCGTGCGCGGATGCAGAACCTTCGCGCCGTTGTAGGCCAGCTCGGCGGCTTCGTTGTAGGTGAGTGCATCCAGCACGCGCGCGTCCGGGACCGAGCGCGGATCGGCGCTCATGATGCCGTCCACGTCGGTCCAGATCCACAGTTCGGAGGCATCCAGGGCGGCCGCGAGAATCGACGCGGAAAAATCCGATCCGCCGCGGCCCAGCGTAGTCGGCCGGCCGTCCACAGTTGCGCCATTGAAGCCCGTGACGACCGGCAGAATGCCGCTCGCGAGCAACGGCTGCAGATCGCTGGTGCGGCCTTGCGCGCGCGTCGCTTCCATGATCGGCGTGGCGTTGCCGAAGACCGCGTCGGTGACGATCACCTCGCCGGCGTTGACTGCGCGCGCCGGAATACCGCAGGCTTCCAGATACTCGGCCATCATCAGCGCCGACAAGCGCTCGCCGATGGCGATGGCTTCATCCACGGACGCAGGCGGGCGGTCGCCCAGCATCAGCATGCCGTGCGCGATGCGCCGAAAATCGGCGATCAGCTCGCGAACTCCGGCCATCGCGCGGCCGCAGCGCTCGCGGCTCGCGCAGCAGCTCGCGGCAGGTCTTCTCATGGCGCGCCGAGAAGCGCTGCGGATGCTGGATTCGATGCCGGCTTCGTCGCCCGCTTCGGCATGGCGCAGCGTCGCCGAGCAACAGATCGGTGACGCCGGACATCGCCGAAACCACCGCCAGCACGGGCCGCTGCTTGCTGCTGTTCGCGTGCAGATGGCCGCGGCAACCCGGATCCGCTCGGCGGAGCCCATGCTGGTGCCGCCGAACTTCATTACAAGCAGATTGTTCATTGAGTTCGTTCCCGCCCGTTGGAGGTGCGATCGCGGATGATCTTCAAAATGGCCGCTTCCACTTCGTCGATGCTGAGCCCGGTGGTGTCGACATAGACCGCGTCGGGGGCCTGCACCAGAGGCGACTCGGCGCCGTCCGCGGTCCCGCTGATCGCGCTCGCGGATTTGTTGCTCCACGAGATCCGCCGGCAGCGCAGCTCTCATTGGCCCGGCGCGTGGCGCGCTCTTCGGGGAGCGCATCCAGAAAAATCTTGACCGTGGCCTCGGGGAAAACCACGGTGCCGATGTCGCGGCCCTCCATCACCACCGACGCCTGCGCCGCCGATCTCGCGCTGCTTCTCCACCAGCGCGCGGCGCACCGCCGGCACCAGCGAAACTTCCGACGCGGCCTGGCTCACTTCGGGCGTGCGAATTGCGCTCCGTGACGTCCTCGTCATTCAGCAACACGATGCCGTCGCCCGGGGCAAATTCGATGTGCGCCGCGTTGGCGAGCTGTTCCAGGCGATGCATATCCGAGAGCGCGACGTTCGTACGCAGCGCCCACAGCGCCACGGCGCGATACATGGCGCCCGATGTCGACATATACGAAATCCCAGCTTGGCCGCGATGCGCCGCGCGAGCGTGCTCTTGCCGGCGCCGGCCGGGCCGTCGATCGCAATCGTGATTCGTTTGTTCAAATTATCATGAAAGCACATGCACGAGGAGATTTTCCGCGCGCTGGCAGGATGGCGCGACCGTCATCACCGCCAGCCGCCGCCTGGCGCGAGTGCTGACGCGCGAGTTTCACGCCATGCAAGCGGCGCGCGGCCACAGCGGTTGGAATCGTCCGGACATTCTGCCGCTGGATGCGTTTCTCGATCGCATGTGGCGCGATTGGTTGTGGCGCTGGCGCGACCGGCGATGCCTCCGCTGTTGCTGAATCGACTCGCAGGAGCAGGTGCTGTGGGAGCAGAGTCATTCGCGAATCGCCGGAGGGCGAGTCGCTGTTGCAGATCCCGGAGACCGCGCGGCAGGCAATGGAAGACGTGGCGGCTGATCGCGGCATATCGCGTGCCAGTGGACGGGAGCTTCGAAGCCTCCGAGGATTGCGGCGGCGTTTGCGAGTTGGTCGCGCGAGTTTGAGCGGCGGTGCCGCGGCAATCGTTGGCTGGAGCATGCGCGGCTCAGCGATTTTCTGCGCGAGAAGATTCGGCGCCGGCGAAGTACCACGGCAGGCGGCAGTTTACGCCGCGGGCTTCGATGAAATGACGCCGCAGCAAGCCGGAGTTTCTGGAAGCGCTCGGGCCATGGCGCGCGTGTGGAGACTAGCGATTATCAAGCAGCTGCCCGAAGCGCAGGAAATTGCTCGATTCTTCCGCAGAAATCCGCAGCGCCGCGGCGTGGGCGCGGCGGCTGCTCGAACTCGATCCCACGAGCACAGATCGGCGTCATCGTGGCGCCGGATCTAACGCGCTCTCGCGGCCGAAAGTCGAACGCATGTTTGCCGAAATTCTCGATCCGGGCGGCGATCAGGGAGCGACAGCGGGCATTTCATCTATCGATCGGGCCGCCGCTCGGCTGATTATCCGCTGGTGCGCGCGGCTCTGCTCATGCTGGAATTCGCGCTGGGAAGCTGCCTTTGTCGCGCGCGGGAATGCTGCTGCGGTCGCCGTTTTCTGGGCGGCGCCGAAAAGGAACGAAGCAAGCGCGCGCACGCTGGACGCCAAGCTACGCAAGAACGGCTTATGGGATGTCGTCTCTGCCCGCGCTTGCGCGATGCGGCGGGGAGTTGTCCCCAATTGCAGCGCGTGCTGCGGCGAGTTGAAAAGCAGCTACGCGAAGTTGCCGGAACAGCAGCGATCGCCAAGCGATTGGAGCCGCGACATTGCGCGATTTGCTGGACGCTTTCGGCTGGCCGGGCGAGCGGCGCTCTCGAGCAGCGTCGAATTTCAAACCATTGACGCGTGGCGCGGCGTGCTTTCCAGCTCTTGCTTCGCTCGATCTCACCGCGCCGGAGATGAGCTTCTCGCACAGGTGATTCGATTGGCTGCGTCAGACAGTCGGCGAACACGCGTTTTCAAGCCGGAAGACGAAGGCGCGCCGGTGCAAGTGATGGGCATGCTGGAGGCCGCGGGCCTGCGCTTCGATCATCTCTGGATCATGGGACTGCATGACGAAGCGCTGCCCGCCGCCGCGAGTCCGAATCCGTTCCTTCCGTACTCGCTGCAGCGCGCAATATAATCTTGCCGCATTCCATCCGCGGAGCGCGAACTGGAGTTCGCGCAGCAAGTTGATGGAACGGCTACTCGCGAGCGCGCCCGACATTGTCCTGAGCTATCCGGAGACGCGAAGGCGATCGCGCGTTCGCGCCGAGCCCGCTTTTAGTGAGCTGACGATTCGTGGTTGCGAGACGATGACGCCCGGCACGCGACCGCGTGGATCGCGCAAATGCGTCCGAATGCGAGCTTCGAGACGATCGCCGATGAAACGCGGTCCGGTGCTGGCGCAAAGCGATTCAACGGGCGGCGCATCGCTGTTCAAAGATATGGCGGCGTGCCCGTTTCGCGCGTTCGCCAAACATCGGCTGGGAGCCCGGCCGCTGGAAGAGGCCGGATCTCGGATTGAGTTATCGCGATCGCGGAACCACGGTGCACCAGGCGCTGGAATTCATCTGGCGCGAAGCTGGGATCGCATGCGCGGTTTGATGGAGCTGATCGCGCGACGGAACTTGAAGCGTCTGATCGATCGAGGCGCGGACGAGGCGGTCGAGAAGCTCGGGCCCGGGCATCGGGCGCGGATCTGCGAAGACCGGCGGTTGCAGAAACTCTTGGCCGAATGGCTGGAGATCGAGAAATCGCGCCCGGAGTTCACTGTCTCGCGGAATTGAAGCCGAGCGCGTGGTGAGCATCGGCGGGTGTGCAGGTGAAGCTGCGCGCCGATCGCGTGGATGAGCTGCCCGACGGCCGCGAGATCATTCTCGATTACAAGACCGGCCAACTCGAACGGCGCGGCTTGGGAAGGCGAGCGTCCCGATGAACCGCAGCTTCCGCTGTATTGCGTCACCAATGAGCGATCCGGTGGCCGGCGCGGCTTTCGCGATGATCCGCACCGGCGAGACTGCAGTTTCGCGGGCTGACGGCGGCGGATGTCAGTCTGCCTGCGTCTGAGCAAAAATGACGCTCGAGCCGGCGCTTCCGTTTGAGCGACAGGTGCTGACGAATGGAGGCGCGTGCTGGAGCACTTGGCCGAAAATTATCGCGCCGGGAAGCGCGGAAGTCGATCCGAAGCCGGGCGCCTGCGACAACTGCGGACTGCGCGCGCTTGTGCCGCATTCGGGAGCTTGAAAATGATCGCGGATAGCGCCGCCCGGCTGCGGGCGCTGGATGTCTCGCAATCGTTCATCGTGCAGGCGCCGGCGGGTTCGGGCAAAACCGAACTGCTGATCCAGCGCTATCTGAAGCTGCTCGAAACTGTGAGACTCGCCGGATGCGGTGGTCGCGATTACGTTCACGCGCAAGGCAGCGGGCGAGATGCGATCGCGCGTGATGGAAGCTTTGCGAGCGGCCGCGCCGAGGGCATAGAGCCCGAGGCCGAACACGAACGGTTACGTTCGAGATCGCGCGCAATGTTCTCGAGCACGAGCGGCAGCTTGCGTTGGAATCTGCTGCGAAATCCCGCGCGGCTGCGCATCGAGACCATCGATGCTTTGTGCGCGGCCATCACGCGCCGCATGCCGTGGCTGGCGCGATTCGGCGCGATGCCGGAGATTTCGGAGAAAGCCGAGGATCTGTACCGGGAAGCGGCGCGCAACACGCTCACCCATCTGGAGAACGGACATGCGGGCCTCGCCCATCTCCTGCTGCATCTGGACAACGATTTCCAGCGGGCCCGCCAGCTCATCAGCCAGATGCTGGAGCGCCGCGATCAGTGGCTGCGGCACACCGGCGCGAATCTCGATGCGCTCGCGCGAATTGGAGAGCTCGCTGCAGCGTCTTGATTCTGCGAAGAACTGCAAGCAACTGCAGCGATGCGTTTGCCGGCGATGTCGCGGCGGAGATCGCCTTCCTTTGCGATCTGGAATGCTTTCCCGAAGCCCGACTGGAAGATTTGGAGAACTGGAGACGAAGTTGCCGACCTGTTGCTAACGAAAGGCGGCGATCTGCGCAAACGAGCGGCCGGATCATCCTGCTCAAAGCTCGTTGCGAGCAGTTGTTCGCGCGCCTGCGGAGCGAAGATGCTCTGCTCGAATCGCTTGCGCGCGATTCCGCGATCTGCCCACGCCGCAGTTCACCGAGCCGCAATGGCAGGCCGTCGCAGGCGGCGGTCTCCGTTCTCACGCTCGCCGCGGCCGAATTGCAGCTGGTTTTTCGCGAGCGCGGCCGCGTGGATTTCGCCGAGCTGGCGATCCGCGCGTCCGCAGCGCTGGGACAAGCTGGACGCACCGGAAGATCTGGCGTTGGCGCTGGGCCAGCGCATCCGGCACATCCTGGTGGATGAATTTCAAGACACCTCGTACACGCAATTTGAGCTGCTCGAAAAGCTGACGGCCGGATGGGAGCCGGGCGATGGGCGCACACTGTTCCTGGTGGGCGATCCGATGCAATCCATTTATCGTTTTCGGCAAGCGGATGTGAGCCTGTTTCTCAAGGCGCGCCTGGAAGGGATTGGCGCGATCCGGCTGGAGCCGCTGACGCTCAGCGTGAACTTTCGTTCGCGGCCAGAGATTGTGGAATGGGTCAACCGGACGTTTCGAATCGATCCTGCCGGCGAGCGACGATCTCGAATCCGGCGCCGTGGCGTATTCGCCGAGCGTTCCTGGCGCCGAACGGCGCGGATGCGCGTGATCGACGTGCACGCAGTTCGTCGATGGCGCCGACGAAGCGGATCGCGTGATCGATTTGATTCAAGGCGAAGGCAACGGCAGCACCGCGGTGTTGGTGCGCTCGCGCGCGCATCTGATCGACATCGTCAACGCGCTGAAGCAGCAATCGCATCGCGTTTCAGGCCATCGAGATCGATCAACTCGGCGAACGGCAGGTCGTGGAAGACTTGATGGCGCTGACGTTCGCGCTGCTGCACTGCGGCGGACCGCGTGTCGTGGCTGGCCATGCTGCGCGCGCCTTGGTGCGGCCTGACACTCGACGGATCTGCACGCGCTCGCCGCATCCGATCATCGCGCCACCATCTGGGATCTGCTGCATCGGTCGCAGCGAAGAACTCGAGCGAGGACGGCCGCGCGCGCATCGCAGCGGATTCTGCCGGTGATGGAACAGGCGCCATTGCCGAACGCGGACGGCAGCCCGTTGCGCGATTGGGTGGAAAGCACGTGGCTGCGTCTCGGCGGGCCAGCATGCGTCGACGATGAAACCGCGCTCGAAGATGCCGCCGCCTATTTCGATCTGCTGGAAGGGCTGGCGGAAGGCGCGGACTTGGCCGATTTCGAATGGTTCCGCGAGCAAGTGAATGCGCTGTTTGCGCAGCCCAACGCCGAGGCCGGCGAGCGATTGCAACTGATGACCATCCACAAAGCGAAGGGTCTGGAGTTCGACACCGTGATCCTGCCCGGGCTGGGCGCAGTCCCGCGCACAGATGAGCCAGCGCTTGCTGCTGTGGCTGGAGCATCGCGGCGAGCTGCTGCTGGCGCCGATCGCGGAATCGGGCGGCGGCGAAGACCCGATCTACAGGTATCTGGCGAGCATCGAAGCTTCGCAAGTCGGATCAGGAAACAGCGCGTTTGTTGTATGTCGCGGCAACGCGGGCGCGGCGCAGTCTTCACCTTCTGGGATCGGCGAAAACGAAGGATGACGGGACCGTTGTCGAGCCCAACTCGCGATCGTTCTTGAAAGCTGCTGTGGCCGGTGGTCGCTGAACAGTTCGCGAATCCGGCGCGCGGCCAGGAGATTGCAGCAGGCGCGCAGCAGCAGAACGATCCGCCGCTTGCCCGCGACGTGGCGTGTTCCTCTTCCGCCTCCGCCAGTGGCGTGGGAACGTCCGAATATCGAGCGAGCGCGACCACCCGAGGTTGCGTTTGAGCGAGCAAGCGATTCATCACGTCACGCCGGCGCGGCGCTGCATGGATTCCTCCAGCGAATCGCGCGCGAGGGTTTGAAAGCGTGGGACGAAGCGGCTGTTCGCTCGCGCCGGGGCGCCTATCGAGCGATCCTCGCGAATCTGGGCATTCCGCCGGACGACCTGGCATGGGCCGCCGAGCGCGTAGAAGCGGGGCTCTTGCGAACTTTGCGCGACCCGCGCGGCCGATGGTGCTCGACAATCATCGCAGACGCAGCGAGCGAGTTGCCCATCGCCGGATTGATCGACGGCAATTTGTGCGAAGCCGTGATCGACCGGACTTTTATCGACGAAAACGGCGTCCGCTGGATTATCGATTATAAGACTAGCGCGCACGAAGGCGACGGGCCTGGAGAATTTTCTCGAACAGGAGAAGGAGCGATATCGCGAACAGCTGGAACGCTACGCGCGATTGTTGATTCAGCGGGACGATCGCCCGATCCGGTTGGGACTGTATTTCCCGCTGTTGAGCGAATGGCTGGAATGGAGCGCGCCGGCGCCTTTGCGCAAGCAGGCACTGCTATTCGAGCTTTAGCGAACTGCCTCAATCAGGCAATATGTTAAGATGCAATTGCCGACGTTTTTCACACTCGGGGACGTAGTTCAGCTGGTTAGAACGCCGGCCTGTCACGTCGGAGGTCGCGGGTTCGAGCCCCGTCGTCCCCGCCATATTTCTGAACCAGTTCCACATCCTGATTTAGCCCCTCAGAAGGGGATCTCGCTGGCGAGATTACGGGTGCGCTAGTTTCCCGCGTTGGTCGTTTTTCCCACTTATTGAGACTTAGCCGCCTCCGGAGCGCGCCTTAGCGAAGGAGTTGGTGAGTCTGGTTGGAATCGGGAGTTACCGATTCGGTCCAGAGCTCCTGCCAAGTATCAAGAACACGATGCTCCACTTGGTGACACCAAAAATTGAGCTATTCCATACGCGTGGAGTGGCTTCCTGGTCGCCTCCTCCCTCGCCAGCCATCGGAAGCCGACTTGGTGGCATTCCGGAGCGCGGCGCCGGCAGGCCTGGTTTGTCCGAAGGATATTCCGAATCACGTCCAACTTCACCTAAACCGCGGCGGATGTCACGGCCGCTTCCCCAACACGCGACCGCCCATAAGCCCACATCCACGCCCAGCCCAACAAGCCGACCAAAACCCCCAACGCGCCGCCGTAGAACCGCAGCGGTTGAGCGTGCAGCGTGTCGAGCCAAATACGGAATCCGCCATAGACCACGCCATACAGCCCAAAATAGAAACCCACCGGCCGCGGCTTACGGTCCAGCATCTTGAAAGCGATCGCTAGGGGGATGAGGAACAGAAACTCGATCAGACCCAGATCGTAGCGCGAGCCCTCGGGGAATTGCACCGCGATCCAACTGGTGGTAAATAATCCGCGATGATCGTGCGCCAGCGTGCAGCCCAGGCGTCCGATCATCCAGGCGAAGGGAGTAGCGTAGGCGACTATATCCAACCGGCGCATCGTCTCGAACAGCGAGAGCCGCCGCCAGCGGCACCACAGCAGCCCTCCCACAAAGCCGCCGGCCACCCCGCCAACGGACCGGAAGCCGAGGTTGCTGCGGAATGCGAGTGCGGGATTCACGAAGAAAGCCGGAAAATTGTCCAGCATTAGCTTCGAAAGAACAGCGCAGACCATTGCGATGAGGTAGGTCCAGCAGCAGAATTGAAACATCTGTTCCGCCGCAATCCCCTGCCGGTGAGCGCGCAGCAGAACGACACGGCCGCCCAGCACTACTGCCAGCGCGGCAAGAAAGCCAAAGGCGTGGATCTGGAATGGACCCAGGTGAAGAACCGGCTGCGGGAAATACGGAATCATGTACTTCAGACCATCGTCAAAAGTAAAACGCTATCTACTGGACAAACGAAATGCCGATTGGATTCGCGCCGAACTGTGTAGTCGTCGCGTTACCCTGCTTCAGATCGATGATGGAGATGGATCCGTCCAAGTAGTTGTTCACAACCAGGAACTGATTTCCGTAAGACATCGAAATATCGGACGGCCCATTCCCCACTTTGTAAGTGTTCAGGACTCGGTAAGTGGATGTGTCAACCGCAAAGACTTGGCCGGGTGTATTGGAGTCGCTTGTGATGTAAGCGGTGGTGCCGGTGGAGTTGAAGGCGACATCGACGGCCGATTGAATGTTCAACCGATATACCGTAGTTTGCGAAAGTGTGTCGATGACGTCGGTTTCGCTAGCTAGCGGCGAAGCGACCCAGAGTTGAGAACCATCGGGTGTCAAGGTCATCCCCGACGGGTATACCACTGAGGTCGGGATGGTTGCAGTAATCGTTTGCGTTGGGATGTTGATCACCACAATTTGGCCCGGGCTCGTGAAATTGCCGGCGTAAGCCGTCGTGCCGTCAGGCGAGATCGCCAAGCCATTCGGCGTGATCCCCTGCTGCTGCAGCATCAGCGTACTCGTGACCTGATTGGTGCTGAGATTGATGAACGTCACCGCGCCGCCATCGCCGGACAGATCGCCGAAGCTGGTGACCACCGCCGTGGAACCATCCGGGGTGACGGCCACCTGGAGAGGATTCTGGAAAACGGGAATCGTGGCTTTAACAGCAAACGGGCACGTGGAGAACCGGGAGACGGTGTTGGAGTTGTGATTGGTTCGTATTACATCAGCGAAGCCCGATTGGCAAGCCGGGGTCGCAGGACGCGGAACGAACGGAGTGAAGGGCAATGAGAGCAGTTGTTGCGGAATGGAGAAGTAGGTCTTGGCGCCGGCGGCATGCGGTCGGGCGAAGCCTCCCGGACCCGCGGGGCTGCTGATCTTAAAAGGCGGCGCCGATTCGGATCCTTTATACTGCGGTGAACTCGCATCTTTATTGCAATCCCAGTCGCTCGGATTGAAGTTGCCGGCAGGATCGCTAGTTACAATCGAGGCACTATTCCCGTTATAAGTCATCAGGGTGGGCTTGTTGTTGATGCAGGTCACCCAGAATCCCGGAAAATTTTGCTCCTTGGTTTCGTCGCAGTCGCAGGCCGACAAAACAATCCAGCCCAGGCTCAACGCTGCGCCGGCGGCCAGCAATTTGGTGGATGTTGTCAGCCGGATCATTGCAGCACCACCGTTTTCCCTTGAACGTAGAAGTAACCGGTAGAGCCTTGGTCCAGCCCCTTTGCATTCAACTTTTGAATGCTTGTACCGGCCAGGTTGACGAGATAAATCATGTCCTTGGACTGGAGCAGGTTTTGACGAGTTGCAGGCAGGTTGGAGAGTATGTCCGGCGGCACGGTCAAGCTGGATGCGCCAGGGGCTGCGATGCACTTCAGAACAGTGCTCGAGTTCGTCGGTAAATCCTCGCCCACAGCCACGAGAGCGATTTCTTGACCGCTGTCGCCGCCGCTCCAGGAGATGGTCAAAGGCTGAGTGCGGTCGACGACGGTCAATTCGTCGCGATTATTCCAAGTTAGAGGTTGAGGAATGTTGAAAGTTGCCGAGAAGGGGCCTACATCCGCTCCGCCCGCGCCCGTCATCGTATACGAACCCGGATTTAGATACAGCGAATTGGGAAGAACGTTGTTGGAGATTAAGCCGCCCAGCAGTTCCGCCCTGTAACCCTCGATCGGGTAGTCCAGGGTAATCTGCCCTTTGGGCCCAGTGAGGGTAAAGGGCGGCCCAATGTCGAGCAGCGGGGCTGACAACAGGAGCCCGGGAAGGATTACGCCGCTGACCAGGTCCGCCGACTCTGTGTAAGCAGTGCAAGTTCCTGGCGGCGGTAAGCTAACCGTGGAATCGAATGGGAACGTAGTGGGCAGCACGTTGAAGGCAGCCTCGAAATGATAATCCGCAGTCACGTCGACAGGCGCCGATACCCCGACGTCCTCGTGCGTCATTTGGCGGAAGACGATGGCTTCGCCGAAATTGCCGCCGTTCACCATAACGGAGCTGAGGTCCGTAAATATAGGGTTTGTGCAGGTTCCGCCGGACGATTGAATCGCCATAGTGACGAAGTTGCTGACAACGCTTCCGGCCGTCTTCACATACACCGGCACCCAGCAGCCCTGCGGGGCATTGGCAGGCACCTGAAACACAATCTGATCGGTCCCGGAGCAGCATGGGCTGCGCCCGCTGTAGGACACCGTAGCCGGAATTCCACCGACGAATACTTGCACTTGCACCGGCAAATTTCCGGGTTTGGGTTGCGATGTATCGGGATAAGAGACGGGTCCCAGTCCGGTGCCCCACAATGTAATGGTTTGCCCGGGCGCGGCGGTGATCTTCGGCGCGTTGATGGGTTGATTAGCCGCGCTCACGTAATTCTGCAGGATGCCTGGTCCTATGCCGGTTCCGAGCGCGGTAAAGATGCCAAACGCGGTGTTGGCGATCCGAACCGGCAAAAAGTTGCTGTTCGCGTTGTTGTACGTTACGCGAAGTGAAGCGGCGCCCAGCGGCGCATTCGACGGCATGATGGCATTGATCTGCGATGCGCTCACGTAGACTGGAATCGCGCTGACGGTGGTGGATCCTTGAACGACGGTGATGGCGACATTGCCAAGCGTGGTTGCAAGCGGAAACGAGGGCTGCGTCAGAGCCTTGGCGGGTCCTAGATTGGCGCCGAATACGGTAAAAATGGAGCCCTGCGCAATCGCTGCCGCCGGGATGCCACCCGGCAGATAACTGGCGGAGTTATACACCGACCGGTTATAGAGCAAGGGCAGTTGGGCGAAGGCGCCGGGCACGCATCCGCACAAGGCGGCGGGGACTAGCAACCAACGAAAAGAACGGCTGAGGAAGAATGTATGGCGCATGATCGCTCCGAATTCGACAGAGGTATGAATGCGTAGGAGCCGATTATAGCAGTTCGATGGGCGGCTCGAAACGAAAAATAATCAATCCGGAGGCGTCGTACTTGGCCGTCTCCATCGTCTGGTTGTACAGGTTTTCTTAGTTAGAGAACATGGTCGTTCGCGACTACCGGATTACTGGTCCTGTCCCAGATAGGCTCTCTACACTTGTCACATTGGGCGGCCATTGGGCCGGCATTCCCGATCATCCGTCAGGACCCAATTACTTGTCTGACACGGCGATTTCTTAAGGATGGGATTCGAGTGGAAACGCCGAAGTGGTAAACACTACTGTTTCTTCGAATAGTCGATGAAATTCAATTCTTTGCACTTTCCAGGATTGAAGGGGGCGTCGGCCACCAGGATGGTGTCGGACCCCGAATATTTTCCTTTCAGGAAGACCGGGTCCTCGGCGACATAGCTGCGCGTCAGCGCCATTTTCTTGGGGTCCAATACGAACCGCTCCACTACGTGGAGCTTGTTGCTATTGCGCACCGGCGTACTCAAGAACCCGGGAGCGAACCCCACCGTGTCCACCACCAGTGTGTCGCCGTCCCAGCGTCCAATCGAGTGTCCGGTGCGGCTTGGCTTCAGATTGTGGGGCTGCTCTTTCATGTTCATGTAGACGGTGCGTTTCAATCCGAACTGCCCGTATTCCAGCACGATGGTGTCTTTGTTCTGCGTGATCCGATTCACCGGTCCATCGAAGGTCCAGTCAAACAGGATGCTGGTGGTTTCGCAATGGAAACGCGGATCGTCCTGGCGCTTGAATTCGGCCGCCGCCTTTTCTCCTGCCGCGGTGAGTTCGGTGCCGCCATAAAGCCTCGGCCCTGGTCCGCGGCGGCCTACCCGGCTGAAGTCGATGGCCGGACGGTCGCCTGGCTTGTATTCGGTTAATTTGTCGAGCGGCACCAGTCCGCCGCCGGTGCCCTTGGCATTCACCATGACCAGTTGTACGGGCGCCCAGTCGCCCGCGATGTTCGGCTCGCCCGATGGACGCCGTGCCGGACGGTCGCTCTTCGGCGCAACGATTGGGCCGCGGACCTCCTGGACGCCGCCCTGCGGCGCTTTCACGTATTGCCCGTATCGATCCATTCGGGTTCCATCGGCCGCCACGATGGTTTGGAGATAACACGAGTCGGGATCGGTTCGATTCGGCGAACCCTCGATGGTTACCTGCTGGCCCACCGGAAAGTTCTCCTTGGTCCAACCCGAGCGCCGCAGCACATGCACCGATCGCATTTCACAGCGATGGTGACTGACCTTCCCGTCCTTCTCCGGAACGTCGAAATAAATCCAGGAATGCGGGTTGATCATGTCCACGCGCGTGAGCTTGGCATGGAACACGACGGTTTTGTGCATGTCGTACTCCGCCCCGCCGTGGTGTGCCAAAGCGAGTTGGGGCAATAGCGAGACGAGAAAGATGACCAAAGTCCAACGCATAGGGTTCTGCTCCTGGTGGACCAGTATATACAGGTCCCGCAGCGTTATACCTGCCAGGTGGACTGCAAGCAGATGCAATGGTGGATTGCGCGGATTTTTTCGCCTTTTCGGGTCACAATCTGAAGAGGGAGCCTGCGTCGTTCGAGGCGCCAAGTCCTCCCGCCAGGCTTCGCCGTCATGTCCGGCTGGTCACGATCCCGTTGACGACGACGCCAAGAATATTGTCGTGCCCCAGCGATCCAATGGCATTGCTCATCGAATCCATCGTTGTAGAGGCGATCCTGGTGACAAGCAGCGTTCCATCGGCCAGCGCCGCCAGCAAATTGGCGTCGGAGGCCACCAGCAACGGAGGGCTGTCCAGAAGAATCCGCCGAAACGCGTTCTGCAAGCGATCGATCAGCCGCCGGACCTCCTTGGAATGCAGCAGTCCCAGTGGATTCGCCACGGCTTCTCCCGCCGGCATGACGAACAGATTGCTGTCGCCGATTCTTCGCAAGGCGTCGTGAAGATCGGCTTTCCCGAGTAAATAGTCGGTGATTCCAGGACTGCGGTCAATTCGAAATACGTTATGCAGAATTGGCTTGCGCAGGTCGAAATCGCACAGTAGTGTCGGATTGTCGCCCAATTGCGCTTCCGCCAGTGCCAGGTTCGCGGCCGTGAAGGATTTCCCGTCTCCTGGTGATGCACTGGTTACCAGCACCGTACGGATGGCGTGCGCCATTTGCAATTGTTCCAATCGCGTGCGCAGGGTTCGAAACTCTTCGCTGCCGTTTTCCGACGGGCGCAGCGGATCCAAAAGAATGACGTTGGAAGACGCGCCAAATGAAACCTCCGGCACCAAATCCAAGTCGAGCTCCAGCGGCGCCTCCGCCAGGGCTGTTCCCACACCTGCGTTTCTGCTCATCGCCTGTCCCCCTTCTGGTTCCGTTCGCTTAAATTCTGGCGAGGTAATAGTGCGCCACCGAAATAGACATAACTAGCACTCCCGTCAGCCCCAGAGTCGACCACGCCAGCCAAGCCATACGCTTGCGCCGGCGGATGGCAACCCGGCCTTCAAACAGCGGAATGCCGCCCAGCACCGGGAGCTGCGAGTACGCGCTGACATCTTTCAAATTTCGCAGCGCCCGGTTGCGCATCTCGCGCCAGCCAGCCATGCACAAGCTGAGCAGCAATCCCAGCCCGGTCCCTACGGAAACCATCAACAGGCGTTTCGGTTTGGCCGGAGTTTGCGGCAGTGAAGGTGGATCCAGCTGTTCCAACCGCTCACCCTGCTGGCGATTCTCGAGCGCGGTGGACATGGCCGAGCTATTCACACGCCGGTCCAGATCCTCGTAATCCTTCTTCGCCAGATCCCGGTCGCGAATCAGCTCATCGTATTCCCGGATCCCCACCGGCGTGCTTTCAATCCGCGCCTCATAATTCCGAATAGTGCTATCCAGTTGAGTGCCTTGTTTCCGGTAGTCTTCCATTTCCACGCCTTTGGCCAGTATCAGCCCCTTGGTCTTCTCAGACTCGGCATCCAGCTCACGCTGTTCGCGCAGGAATTGCGCGCTGGCCGGCCGGGGCGCGGGGCTGTCGGGCGGCTTCAGGGTGGTCTCTTGTTTTAGGATTGCCTGGCGCTGCTTTCTGGCCACGGCCAGTAAATTCACCAGCCTCCGCACATCGGGATGATTCTCCTTATAGCGTTCCCGCGCGGTGGCGAGCGAATCTTCATATTGCGCGATTTCGTGGTCCTGGTCCGCCAATTCAGTATCGTTTTGCTCGGCCCTCTGCTCGGGCGCGTTCATATCCTTCAATGACGCCAGTTGATCGTGATAAATCCGGAGCTGATTTTCGTAAAGCAGCTTCTCCTGATTCACGCGATTCATGGACATGTTCAGGTTCAGCTTGGCCGCTTGCAGGGCGGCGAGCTGCTGATAATTGTTCTGCTGCTCCTCCGGCAGGCGGCCGATGTTTTGCGCCCGGAACACGCTGAGCCGCTGCTCCAGCTCATCCAGCTTTTTCTTGGAATCCTCCCAGCGATCCTGAAGAAATTCCGTGGTGGAGACGGTCTGCTGCGATACTTCGCGGACGTTCTCTTCCAGGAACCGCGCCACCAGATCAGTTGCCACCTTTTGCGCCATAAAGCGCTCGCTATAGGCGAACCGGATCTCGAACGCCGGATATTGCTGGGTTTCGCGCTGCCCCGCGTTCAAACTCTGCCGCACCGGCAGCACCTGGATATCGTTGCGCTTCATCTCTTCGATCACGTCGTCCAGCGGCATCCGCGCCAGCTTGCCTTTGTATAAGCCATGCGTGTTGATGATGTTGGTCAGCGTGGCGCGATCCAGAATCAGCTGCACCAGCGCGTTCACGCGTCCCTCGATATCCTGATTCGTGTTCGACGGCACAAAGCTTTCCGGCACTTGCGGCGGCGCCACCCGAATAGTGGCAACTGAGATGTACGTATCCGGCCAGAGAAACGCGACCACCACCGAAACCACCAGCGCCGCGAACAAGGGGCCGAGAATCCAGGCTTTATTGCGCCGCAGAATATCCGCGTAGTCGTCGAGATCGAGCTGGCGCCGGGCGGGCGACGTTGGTTCTTCGATGAGCATGGTTAGGGCACGATGATGTGATCGCCGTTCTTCACCGCGATGTTTTCCTCCAGATGCTTGCCTTTGGTGACATCTTTGTAGTTGAAGTGCAGAATCTCATCGCCGCGCAACACGCGGATTTTCTTGGTGTTGGCGAATTCGCGAAAGCCCCCGCCGCGGCTCAGCGCCTCCAGTACAGAGGTTGGCGTCACTAACGCGAATGACCCCGGCCGGTTCATTTCACCGTCAATGTAGAACTTCTTGCTGCGGACTTCCGTCACGAACACGTTGACATCCGGATTGTTCAAATACTGCGTCAGCAGTTGCTTCAGAGCCGCGGTCAACTGGAGCGGACTCTCTCCCGCGGCCCGCACTTCTCCGATGAGCGGCATGGTGATCTTGCCGTCCGGCCTCACCGCCACCGGCAGCGTGAAATCCGGCTCGCGCCAGACGCGGATGAACAGCAGGTCCTCCGGACCGATCTGGTACTTGCCCGGGTCAACTGGCGCCGCCGCTGAACCATCGATTGGTTTGGCCACATCTGGCTTGGCAAGTACGAGCTTTGCGTCCTCGGCCGCAGCGCTTGCCGTAAAAGCCAAAACGGCCGCCAATAACAACATTTCGTGCCTCACCTGTCGCTTGCTCCTTTCCTTGCAGGTCTCTTACAGTAAGTAAGGTTGATTCAGATGAGATACTTTCTCGCAAAAACTGACCCGGACACTTATTCGATCGATCAATTGGAGAAAGAAAAGAGAACCGTCTGGGATGGCGTAAACAATCCGCAGGCAGTTCGCGCCATCCGCGAGATGCGGCCAAGCGACAAAGTGTTCATCTATCACAGCGGCGGCCACTCGGCTGTGGTGGGCTTGGCCAAAATCGTCGCGGAAGGCCGGGACGACCCGAAAAATCCAAAATCGGCGGTGGCGGACTTCGAATTCCTTGGCCGCATCGACCCGCCCGTGACGCTGGCCGAAATCAAGCAGTCCAAACTATTCGACGATTGGGCGCTGGTCCGCCAGGGCCGCTTGTCGACCATGTCCGCACCGGACAGTTTTGTCGAGTGGATGCGGAAGAAGAATCCAAAGGCGAAAATCTAGCGGCCACGGATGAACACAGATGAACACCGATTCAAAACGAAAAGAATCGTAAGGCGCGCGCCGCGGTCACTACCGCTCCGAGCAGCGCTCCTGCGCTCACCGCAGCCTTTTTGAGGGACCATTCCCGGCGTGGCTCGCGTTTTCCGGCTGCTACGTGTTCCGGACGAATTCCGACGCCGACCAGATACCCCATGGCCCATGGACGGCCCGGCACTCGCGCCACCACCTTGAGTTGCCACGGGGCGTGAAACTGGCCGTCGGTTTTAAATACGCGCGCAAACGCCTGATGGGCCCTCACCTGCAACGCCTGTATCACGCGAGCTGGAAACTCACGCCTCTGCTGTAGCCGCGCGAGATGCCCTTCGGTGACGCGCCTCGCCCTCAGCGGCCCGGCCAGCATATTCGCCGCCGCCACCGCATCCTGGATTGCTAAATTAATTCCCACGCCGCCCGCCGGCGACATGGCATGCGCGGAATCGCCAATGCACAGAAGCCCCGGAAGATGCCACTTCCGGAGCCGGTTGATTTGCACCGTGAGCAGCTTAACCTGATCCCAACTTTGCAGTTCGTGCACACGATCGCTCAAGTAGGGCGCGATGCGGGCAATGGAATCGTGGAACGCCTCCATCCCGTTGCGCTGGATCTGTTCGAACGAACCCTTCGGAATAATCAACCCAGCCTGAGAATAATCGCCACGATTGATCACAATCAGGGCTTTCCCATAGTTGATATTTCCGGCCAGTTGTTCGGGATCACCCGCACGCCGCGAAATCCGAAACCATAGCACGTCGATGGGCACACCGTAGTGTTCGAGCTCCAGTCCAGCGGCGTGCCGGACCGTGGAATGGCGGCCGTCGCACCCCACTACCAGGTCTGCCTGGATGTACATCGGACCCTGGGGCGATCGCGCTTCCACTCCGACGATGGTTGAGCCATCTCGAAGCAGGCCGGCACCCTCGCATTGCATCCGCAGCTGAAAGCCAGAGAGTCGCTTTGCGCGATCGGAAAGAAAATTCAGAAAATCCCATTGCGGCATCAGCGCCACAAACTTGCAACGAGTAGGTAAATGGCGAAAGTCTGCCGCCCGGAAATCAAGATCCCCCACTCGGGCGGTCACCGAGGTCACTCTTTGATGCGGCAGCTTGAGGAAGTCCTCCAGCAGCCCAAGCTCGTACATTAATTCCAGCGTGGAGGGATGCACTGTGTCGCCGCGAAAATCGCGAAAGAAGTCGGCGTGTTTCTCTAGCACCAGCACTTCCACGCCCGATCGCGCCAGCAGGTACCCCAACATCACGCCCGCTGGTCCGCCGCCCACGATACAGCACGATGTTCGTAATGATTCCATGGCTTCCTCCTCGATCTTACCTAGGCGTAAGACCGAAATGGAGGCCGTGGCGTTACGTCCGTCTGCTCTCCGTCTGCTCTCCGTGGCCTGGGTGTATACTGAATTTGCTCAGAATTTAAAGTGCAATTCTGGAAGACATGGGAGGTGGCTATGAAAGTAAGAATTTCCACGGTATTGGCCGCTGGTTTGATCGCACTTGGCACCGGAGCGCAGGCGTGGGCACATCATTCGTTTGCCGCCGAGTATGACATGAAGCAGCCGATCACGGTTCACGGCGCGATCGTGCAGGTGCGGCTGGAAAACCCCCATTCGTCGTTTGTGGTGGATGTGAAGGACGCGGCCACCGGCAAAGTGGATCGATGGTCCTTTGAGGCCGGGACGCCCAGCGGAATGATTCGCAATGGCTACAGGCCGGGCATCATCAAGCCGGGCGACGAGGTTACCATCAAGGGCTTTCGCTCCAAAGACAGCGACACCAGGGGCATGTTGCGAGAGCTGGATACCGCGGACGGACACGTGTATGGCCTGTTTGGGCCCCGGGAAAACCACTAATCGGGTCCGGAAACGAGGGTTGGATATATGAAACACTCCATTTTGACTGCGGCGATCTTCGCGGCGCTGGCTTGGTGCTCGGTCCCATCCCATCTCGCGGCACAAGCCGCCAGTACCGAAGCCGCTGCTCCGGGACCCGCGCCACGCATGGCCGACGGTCATCCGGACCTCTCGGGTGTGTGGTGGCGCGGCGGCGACATCGGCGGGCGTGGTTTTGCGCTCGGACCACCGCGCGGCGCTCCGGGCGCCGCACCGCCGGTAGCCTTTTCCGACCTATATCAACCTTGGGCCAAAGCCCACGCCAAAACCCTGGCCGATAAGGACGATCCCACGGTGCATTGCATTCCAACGGCATTCGGCACGTTGAACGTAAGCATGTTCGACGTGGGAGCCGTCGGACAGATCGTCCAGACTCCGAAGTTCATGATCATGCTCACGGAAACCTATCACGGTTTTCAGATTATTCCCTTCGACGGAAGGCCGCATCGCGACACCGTACCTCCTTCTTATCGCGGGGACGCCATCGGCCGCTGGGACGGCGATACTTTCGTTGTGGATAAGACGAACTTTACCGATTCCAACTGGATCTGGGCCGAAGGCCGGGTATCGTTTCATTCCGACGCCCTGCACATCATTGAACGCTATCACCGCGTGAACGCGAACACACTCGAGATCGAGGCGACGGTGGAGGATCCGAAAGTGCTGACCAAGCCCTGGATCGTTCCCAAACAGACTCTGACGCTGGCGCCGTTCGATCAAATCATGGAATTGGCTTGCGCGGACACCAGCAACCAGTCCGCAACCGAGGTCGCCGCGCCGAAGAAGACCGACGCCAAAAACTAAGCAGTGGGCGGTTGATCGCGCCGCTACTCATGTTATCTTCAGCTTTTGAATCTCACTCACCTTTTCGATCTGTCATTCCAAGGCCGGCGCGGCCAGATCGCGCTCGAATTCCAAGGCGCTACTTACACCTTCGGCGAAATCGACGATCGCAGTAATCGGCTCGCTCATCTTCTTACACATCGCGGTCTCAAAACCGGCGACCGGCTCTGCGTCTACCTGGCCAACTGCCTGGAGATGATCGATCTGTATCTCGCCTGCATCAAGCTGGGTGTGATTTTCGTTCCCATTAACATCCTTTACCGCGAGCGCGAGCTGGCGCACATCCTCACCGACGCCGAGCCGGTGGCTGTCGTGTCCGCAACCGAATTTTCCAGCTCCGCGCCCATCTGGAATCCGTCGGATCTCACGCGCGAGGCAGCCGCTTTGCCGAGCGCACGCCCGCAACTTCATCTGGACGGCGACGCGCCCGCCGGCATCATCTATACTTCGGGCACCACCGGCGTATCCAAAGGCGCCATTCTCACACACAACAATTTCGCCGCCAACGCGCTGAATCTTCTGGCCTGCTGGCAAATTTCCAGCGCCGATCGTTTTTTGCTCACCCTTCCGCTCTTCCACGTACACGGCCTCGGCAACGGGCTGCACTCCTGGCTCATCAGCGGCTGCCGCATGCGTTTACTGGAACGTTTCGAGCATCAGAAAGCGGGCGGCGAGTTTCTGGACTTCCGGCCAACGCTATTCTTCGGCGTCCCAGCGATGTATGTCCGGCTTCTTGACCTTCCCGCCGAACAAGCCCGTGAGATCGGCGCCTTCGTTCGGCTGTTCGTCTCGGGCTCCGCGCCGCTGCCCGCGCAGATCTTCGAAGAATTCCAGGAGCGCTTCGGTCACGCGCCGCTGGAGCGCTACGGCATGAGTGAAACACTGATGAACATCAGCAATCCCTACACCGGCGAGCGCCGTCCCGGCAGTGTCGGCCTGCCTTTGCCCGGCGTCTCGGTGCGATTGCTCGATCCGGAAGGCCACCCGGCCGCCTTTGGCGAGGTGGGCGAAGTGCATCTCAAGGGTCCCAACATTTTCGCCGGCTACTGGCGCCGCGAGGATGCCACGCGCGCCGCGTTTGTCGACGGCTATTTCCGCACCGGCGATCTCGCCACGCGCGCGCCCGACGGCTATTACACGCTATGCGGCCGCAAGAGCGACCTGATTATTTCTGGCGGCTTCAACATCTATCCCCGGGAAATCGAGGAGTTCCTGCAAGAACAAGATGGCGTGGCGGAAGCCGCGGTGGCAGCGGCGCCCGATCGCGTGCGTGGCGAAGTTCCCGTAGCCTACGTGGTGGTGACTCGCGCGATCGACGTGGCCGACCTGGAAGCCATCTGCCGCCAGAAGCTGGCATCGTTCAAAGTGCCCCGCTCCTTCGTCGTGGTGGATAAGCTTCCGCGCAACGCGCTCGGCAAAGTGCAAAAACACCTGCTGCCGAAGCACAATATAGCTTGACCCCGGCCACATCCTCGCCGCGCACCAGCACCTGGACTCCGCTGCTCTACACGTGGTTTCGCTGGCTATGGATCGCATCCGTTGTCTCCAACATCGGCACCTGGATGCAGAACGTGGGCGCGGCCTGGTTGATGACCGAGCTGGCGCCGTCGCCCCTGCTGGTGGCTCTGGTCCAGACCGCCACCAATCTTCCGGTGTTCCTGCTGGGAGTCCCTGCCGGCGCCGCGGGCGATCTGTTTGACCGGCGCAGGCTGCTGCTGGTAACGCAAGGCCTGATGCTGGCCGCCGCCGCGGTGCTGGGCGCGTTGACCCTCACCGGATACACCGGCCCGTGGACCCTGCTGTGGCTCACCTTCGCGCTGGGGCTCGGCGCCACCATGAACGGCCCCACGTGGCAGGCCATCATGCCCGATCTGGTGCCCAAGCCCGAGCTCCCCGCCGCCATCGCGCTGAACTCCGTGGGCTTCAATCTGGCGCGCGCGGTGGGTCCGGCGCTTGGAGGCGCGGTGGTAGCGGCCGTAGGCGCGGGCGCGGCATTTAACTTGAACGCCATTTCGTTCGTCGGGGTGATGATCGTGCTGTATTTATGGCGTCGCAAACCCGAACCGCATCCGCAGCCGCTCTCCACCGAAAGCGTCGGGGCGGCCATGTGGGCCGGAATGCGCTACGTTCGATTCGCCCCGCCCATCCACTCCGTGCTGCTGCGATCGGGCAGCTTTATCATTTCCGCCAGCGCCTTGTGGTCCCTGCTGCCGCTCGTGGCCAAAGTGGACCTGCATCGCGACAGCACCGGATACGGCGTACTGCTGGGCTGTCTGGGCGTCGGCTCCATCCTGGGCGCCATGACGCTGCATCGCTTGCGCCAGATGTTCTCGCAGGACACTATGGTCACCACCGCTGTGGCGCTCTTTGGCGCGGTGAACATTTTGATGGCGTATCTCACCAGCTACACAACGGTGGCTCTCGCGCTGGTGGTTACCGGCGCAGCGTGGATGACGGTGAACTCCACGCTCACCACCGTGACACAAACCTCGGTGCCGGCCTGGGTGCGCGCCCGCGCACTGGCCGTCTATCTTCTGGTGTTCCAGGGCGCGATGGCCGTGGGCAGCGTGATTTGGGGCGCGGTGGCAACCGCGATCGGCCTGCGCACCACGCTGCTGTGCGCCGGTGTTGCGCTGCTTGCCGCCGCTGCCGCTACCTTCCGGCTGCGATTAGCCGGACTGCGCGAGCTGGACACTTCGCCGTCGGGACATTGGCCGGAACCCATCCTGGTGGTCGAACGCCATGAGGATCACGGCCCGGTGCTCGTGACCGTGGAATATCTCATCGATCCCGCCACCGCTCGCGAATTCGCGCTTGCCATGCAGTACATGCGCCGGATCCGCCGCCGCGATGGAGCCATTCGTTGGGGACTTTTTGAAGACGCCGCGGCCCCCGGCCGTTACATCGAGACCTTCGTGGTGGCAAGTTGGGCCGAGCACCTGCGCCAGCACGAGCGCGTAACCGTCTCCGATCGCGAAATCGAGGAACGGGCCTTCGCCTTTCATCTGGGCGAAGGCCCGCCCCATGTCACGCATTGGATCGCCAGCGAGTAGTTACTCGAACTGCGAGGGAACCAGGTTCTCGTCTTCGTTCAGTTTGCGCCACTCTTTGGCGGTGACGAAGCCGATCTTCTGCCGCTTGGTGTCCGACTGCAGCACCCAGGCGATCTCCTTCATCGCCCACAGCGAAGGCTGGGCACGATCGATGTAGCGGTTGCACTCTGTCACGCGCATCCCAATCGGCTTTTCCATCAGCGAACAGTGCACGTACTCCTGGCTATCGGCGGGGCCGCGCATCACCACGCCGTTGGAGCAGGAATCGCACAAACGGGGAGCGTCGACGGATCGGGTGCCTTGAAAGACTTTGATCTGGGTCATAAATTCCTCCTTCCGCCCGCAAGCTGCGCGGGCCCGATTGAGAATTGTTGTACGCGGGATGAACTAACGGGGAGTGGAGAGGCGGTCCGCGCAAATGTCGAATCGAACGTCAGAATGCAACGAAGCGCCTCCTATGAAGAATTGGGAACCTGATTACGTTAACATGCCAGGTGCAATCCACCAAGGATCTTTTGATTAATTTTGTTAACCACCCAGGGCGAGTGCTCGGTGTCAATTCAAGTCCTGCAACCACCTAAGCGCTTGATTGCCCTGTTACGGGTGGACGTTCAGAGTGATGCCGGCTTGCGTGCTGTTGCCGGCGATGCTGATCGCCACGGGCACCGCCGCGCCGGTGGAGCTGCCGGTGGGAACCACAACATTGATCTGCAAGACACCAATGATGGAACCCGGGACCACTCCGGCGTAGGAGACTCCCGCGCTGGCGTCCACGCCGCCGATCTGCACGGTGGGAAGCGGCGAGATCTGGGGAAGCGGCACCAGAGTTGAGGGGATAATAAAGCCGGTGTTGGTGGATCCCGATATCGGCGCTGGATTGTAGTCGCCCTCACCGGTGAGATAGAGGCTGACAGTATCGCCGATCTTGGCGGGCGTGGTGGTGCCGTTCAGGGTCACCGCACCGGTTGCAGCGCTGGTATTGATGGCCGCGGCTTGTCCGGTACCGGAGCCGTCGGCGGTGAAAACCCCGGGGGCCGTGGCCGCGACCGTCACAGTGGAGTTGGCCGCTGGAAAGGCGCCGTTGGTTACCACCACAGGCTGCCCGGGCCAATGGTGACTTCGTAGGGAACTTGCACCGTCACCTGGTTCGAGCTGACATAAAGCAGAGGCGCGTTCACCCCGCTGATGCTCACTACGACATTGCTGAGCGAAGTATCCACGAAACCCCCGGTGATGGACATTGTGGCGGGAGTTGCCGGACCGATGTTGCTGCCAAAGATCGTGATCAGTTCTCCTGGGCTGATAGTGGCACTGGCGTAGCTGGCCGCGCTGAATATGCCGAGGATGGCAGGGGCGCTCACCACCGGCTCCACGGTGGCCGTTGAATTCCCGCCCGGCGCGGGATTTTCGATGATTACGTTCAGGTTTCCGGCCACGGTCACCATCGAAGCGGGAACTACGGCCAGAAGCGCCGTGCCGCTGATGACAGTGGTTGCGAGCGCCGTGGCTGTCGATCCTACTTGCACCGCGCCCAGAGAAGCAGCGTAAAAATTTGTCCCGCGGATCGTGAGTACTTGCGCGCCTCCATTCACCGCCAGTGACGGCGGCCAAACGCTGGTGATGGTGGGCGTCTGGCTATTCACCGTGACGCTGACCGTGATGTTCTGCGACTTGCTGGTTACATTAGTGCCCGAAGCCACCACGGTAATTTTGCCGGTGTATGGGATGGCTGTGGGGGCCAGAGCGGTCGCGTCCACGGTCACCGTGATCGTGGCCTGTTCGCCCGGCAACACAATGCCCACCGTGGGAGAAACCGTCATCCAAGTGGCCCCGGAAGTGGCCGTGAACGAGATTGGCGAATTATTGGTCGTCAAAGTCACGGTTTGCGGCGCGGACGGATCGGGTGGCGCAATAAAACTGAGCGTCGCCGGAGTCAAACTCAATGTGGATGGCGCCGCGGTAACATTCAGCGTCACCGGGATCGCCACCGGTGCTGCCGCGCCTACAACCGTGAGAGTGATCGACGACACATACGTTCCCACCGGAAGACTATCGGGATTGACAGTAACATTGAGCGTAGCGGGTAAGGCGCCGCTATCCAGGTTCACCGATAACCAGAAGTCCGTTGGCGGTGTGGCCGTGGTGAACGCCGGTTTGCCGGTGTTCGCCTTCAACGAGAGCGTTTGTGCTTTCGGCAACGTGGTCGCGCCGGACTGATAGTTGAACGTCAAGGCGACCGGAGTAACAGTTACCGTCACTACCGTTTGCGCTTGCAGCGCGCAGGCCAGGGCGCCGCATGCCAGAATTATCTTGCCCACGCCTGGCTTATCGGCGGGATAGAAAGAAGTTTGAGGACCTATGCCTTGACGGCGGCCGCACGGCGGGGCACAACAATTCTACGTTGCATTGTAAGGACAATTTCCCCGCGCTGGTTTATACCGCGATGCTCCACCCGCACGGCAGCGCGCCCATCCGCCAGCTCGTTTTTCTCAACAACGCTCGATTCAGCGTAGATCGTATCGCCATGAAACACCGGACCGGCGTGCCGAATAAACGAATATTCCAGCGTCTCCAGGGCGCGGCCGCCGACATCGGCTTGGCTCATCCCGATCACCAGGCTGATGACAATCGGACCCTCCACTAGCCTGCGGCCATGCTGCGTTCCCGCCGCGAAGTGTTCGTCGATATGCAGCGGATGCTGGTTCATGCTCAACAAGCTGAAGAGCGTATCATCGTACTCCGCGATCGTGCGGCCGGGCCAATGCCGGAATGTCTGTCCTGTTTCCAGGTCTTCGAAATACCGGCCATATTCGCTGGAAGACAACTCACGAAGATAGCACGAGCCGCCGTACTATCAGCGAGGCGGCTTGAGGCGCTTGAAAAAATATGCCGGATAGGTTTGCGTGACCATGGGCCGCGGCGCCAGATCCGGCGTGCCGCGCTCTTCGTTCTTGTAAATATACGGCACCACCGCGACCAGCTCCCAGCCCTGGTCCGCGAGACTTTGCAGCTCGCGCTGCTCCACCTGCTGGTATTGCGCGGGCGGCCCCGGCAATGCCACTCAAAAGCACGCCTCGTCTCATCGACACTTCTGACGAAGCTACGACGCCGAACGTGTAGAGGCTTTAGCGCCAGTGGCCGCGGCGGTAATGCCAGTGGTCATGATCGTGGTGATAGTAAGGCTCAACCCATTCATGATGGCCGTGCGGCGGAAGCACCCAATTTCCGCCCACCCAAACCCAGGAGCCGCCGTTCCAGTCCCAATAGCCGTTGGTCCAAACATAGCCTGCACCGGGCGCAACACCGACTGGACCGGGAGCCACCCGAGGCGGGGGCGGAGGGGTGCCGACGCTGATGCCGAAATCGACACGCGCAAACGCAACCGACGGCACCATGGAGGTTCCAACCGCCAGCGCGGCGATGGCAAGTATTCTTTTGAATTTCATAATCCTTCCTCGCCGCTAGAAAGGCACACGACGTTCCAAACGTAAATGCCTGATTCAGAAAGATTCCGGAGGGTACCGGCAGGAATATTTTTCAGGGGCTCGAACTGTAACGCGTTAAGGATGTTCCGACGCGTAGCGGTGCTCCGCCAACTCAGAGCGGGCCTGCGCGATGCGATTGAGCGCCAGAACTTGCGACATCCGGCCGTCCGCGCCGAGCAGCGGCTGCGGGATCGCTTGTTCTTTTTGGGCACTCAGATCGATCGGCTTCAACCGGTTCCGCTGAAACAGCACGCCGATGCGCTTCTGTTGATCCGGCAGCCAACCCAAGCCTTTGTACCAGAGACGGGTCCATCCGCCATCGTCCCAGCGGCAAGGTCGGTCCCCGGCCCGGACATTGCCGACAACTGCATCGTTGGTAGCCCCTTACCTAATGCGATCCGCCCACGCCGCGAGGCCCAGGTCCGCCCCGGCCGGGTCCACCGGGTCCACCGCCGAGGGGCCCGAGTGTATCGTACTTGGACTGCTGATCGGCCGTCAGGATGGCATAGAATGCGCCCGAAGCGGTGGCTTGCGCCAGCACCTGCTGGCCGGTCAGCGTGCCGATTTGCGCCGCTTCCGTTCCAATGGTGCCCGTGTCGTTGCTCTTGATGGCGGTTTGAAGCGCCGTGCGCGCGGTGTGAAGACTGGTCCGCAGCGTCGTAAGCGCAGTCTGTTCGGTAGTAAAGATCGTGGTCGCCGACGCCTGCTGGGTAGAGGTCAGATCCAGAAGCGTGGTGAGCCTGGCCACCTGGTCCGCAACCATCTCGGCCGGAGTGGGCGGTGTGGGTTGAGCGATGGCAAGCATGGATGTGAGCGCCATGACTGCCGCGGCGGTAAGAATTTGTTTTTGCATGCGCGTGTAGACGAGGTTTTCAGTCCTTGGGATTACATTCCCCGGGATTACATACTCCTAATCATATAGACTGACTTTTTATGGCTAACGTGGAACTCTTTCAAGACGATGTCGCCCTGATCAGCGGCGCGAACAAGGGAATCGGGTATGAGATCGCGCGCGGGCTGGGCGCGAAAAAGATCAAAGTGCTGGTGGGAGCGAGGGATGAAGGCCGCGGCCAGGCAGCCGTGGACAAGTTGAAGGCGGAAGGCGCCGACGCTCGCTTCATCCAGCTGGATGTTACAGATCCGGGAACCATTCAGCGCGCCGCCGAACGGATTGAAAAGGAATTCGGGCGGCTGGACATCCTGATCAACAACGCGGGTACCGCCGAATGGGGCTTCCAGCCGAGCAACGTGGCTCTCACCAAGGTCCGCGAGGTGTATGAAACCAATTTCTTCGGCCCAGTGGCGCTGATCCAGGCGATGCTGCCGCTGCTGAAGAAATCGAAGCATGGCCGCGTCGTGAACGTATCCAGCAGCCTGGGCTCGCTCACGCTTTCGAGCGACTTGAATTCGCCGTTTGCGGATTTCCTCTCGCTCGGTTACAACACGTCGAAATCGGCGCTGAATAGCATGACCATCCAATTCGCCAAAGAGCTCAAGGACACGCCCATCAAGGTAAACGCCATCTGCCCCGGCTATTGCGCCACCGATATCAACGGCAACAGCGGACCGCGTTCAGCGGCGCAAGGCGCCGTGGCGGCCATTCAATACGCCACTATCGGCGAAGATGGACCCACCGGCGGATATTTCAACGAGGATGGCCGCGTCCCCTGGTAGCTGTGCAGCTCTTAGCGGAACGCTTCATCGTAGGGAAAATCGCAGCCTAAACGCTTCAGTTCCGCGCGAAAGTGATCGTCGATCCTCTTTTGCAGCGCTGGAGTAAGCAATTCGCTCGATCCGCGGCGCTCCCCGCGCCGGATCATCGCTCCGCGCGGCTTGGCCCAAGGAACCATCATGCCCGTTTCGAATTTC
Organism: Bryobacterales bacterium; assembly: GCA_963761265.1. Lineage (GTDB taxonomy): Bacteria > Acidobacteriota > Terriglobia > Bryobacterales > Bryobacteraceae > Palsa-89. Next base: position 137,698 of record CAVXGM010000010.1, on the reverse strand, counting down.
TGCTCGATCTGCTTCATGTGATCGAAAGAAGATTGCCGGACGACGGCGTCCGTCTCTTCCTCCGTAAGATCGATCTGGAGCAAGGCCGCGATTCGACCCACCGCGCTCTTCAAATCCTTCTTCATCTCTTCGTACGTCAGGAACAAGACGTTTTCACGGTCGCGCAGGCGCCAATAGCCGTCCGCGAACTCCGACCACGGACTGAACTGGAACGCCGGGGACAGGAAGTAGCTGACGAAGTTTTCAACCGACGGCGTCATGGGTCCCATGCCTTCCGCGCGCAGGAAATGATAAGCCGATACGCAGACGTCCTTGGGATCGCGCACCACACAGATGTAGCGCGCCTCCGGCGAATACGGGACTTTGGCGCACTCACGATGGGTCTTGATGACGCGCAAACCAGCCCGGCACCGCTGCCACGCGGTTTCATCCGACAGTGGCACCGCGTAGTTGGGGTCCGGCGAATCCGGCCAGGGCACAATGTCATGGATATGTTCGAACTGCACGGCGCCGCGATGGATCACTTGCACCGCGATCTGCATCAGCCAGTTGGTGCCGCTCTTGAAGTAGACGCAGGCGAACACATCGTGGGCGGTGGGCTGGTAGTCGCCGAAGCCCCGAAAAGGATCGCGGCGACGTCGGCGGGAAGACATGCGGGACCAAAAGCCGGACTTTTCGATCACCTTCGCCACGGGCACCAGAACCCCGTACAACAGCACCAGGCTGGGATATCGGACCCAGGGCGAGAAGGATTTTCGGCGGAGGCTGAAGCGAGGCTTGCTGGGCGCGGCGTTTTCGGCCATTAGCGTCCCCAGAGTTGTTTGCTCGCCATCGCCGCGCCTTCCGACAGCGCCTTCAGCTTGGCCCATGCGATCTGCGGATGAACGCGCAAGCCCAGGCCGCAATCGGTGCCCGCGATCACATTCTCGCGTCCTACCAGACCGGCATAAAGCGCGATGCGGTCCGCCACCAGCTCCGGATGCTCCACCACGTTGCTCGCGTGGCTGACCACGCCCGGGATCAGGATCTTGCCGTCCGGCAGCTTCACATCCTTCCAAACCTTCCATTCGTGCGCATGGCGCGGATTGGCCGCTTCCACCGAGTACGCGCCGGCTTTCACCTTGAGCATCAGATCCACCAGATGCTTGAGCGGCAGATCGTGCGTGTGCGGGCCGTGCCAGCTTCCCCAGCAGATGTGATAGCGCACGCGATCTTCGGGAAGCCCCGCCAGCGCGTGATTCAGCGCCTCGATCCGCACCTCGGCGAACTTGCGGTAATCGGCGATGGTTGGCGTGGGCACGATCATATCGTAGGTATCGGGCAGCGCCGGATCGTCCAGCTGCAGGATGAAGCCCGCGTCGACGATGGCCTTGTACTCGTGCTTCATCGCGTCGGCCAGCGCGAACAGATACTCCTCGTCGTTCGGATAATACTCGTTGTGAAAGAAGTGCTCCAGCCAGCCCGGCGCCAGCACGCACAGAAACGTCTCTTCGGGCTCGCGCGCCCGCTTCCGCCAGCGCTCGTTTGAACAGAGCGATATCGTTGGCTACTTCCTGCTGGCCAATGTAGGCGATGGGCCCGTTGCAGATGGTCCGCTCAGGCGGCAGGAATTGCTCGAAGTTCAAGTCTTTGTAAAACTCGGCGAACTCGACGCGCTCCCCGGTTTGGCCGCCCATCCAACCCGTTTCGCCGGGCTGGACTTTCCGCGTCCCGAGCCCGGAAAGCCGCCGGCCGTAATACGCGTACCCGAAGCCGATCTTGCCCAGCTCGCCGTCGCTGATGATATCGATGCCCGCGTCCGCCTGTTTGCGGATGGTCTCCGTGATGCCGGATTGCACCCGGGCCATGACCGTAGCCAAATCGGGACCCCGGCCGGACATAAAACCGAATGTCATCTCACGTAGATCGCGCGGGCCATCCAGGCGCCCGGCGTGCGTGGTCAGAATGCGATCGGTGCTGTGTTTCATCAGTTGTATAATAAGCCGAGTTTCGGTGCTGTGGCGATAACAACTGTTTCGTTTGTCTTCGTCATCCGGCTGCGTTGACTGCCTGACTGCTTCATCGTTCGAGAGGAAGAGGTCTGTTTTACTTGGCGTCGGCAGCGTTGGTCCCGCACTATCACGTGACAGCAGGAGGTCGCGCGCAATGGCGCAGAACGGGTTATTGGGCCCCTTCGCCCTCAACGATCGAGCGATCGATCAGGAAGTCGGCGAAGGCCGTCCGGGCGCCTACGTTCTGGAAGAATCCAGTGATCTCGTCAACTTTCGCGTGGTCTACGTAGGAAGATCGGATACCAACGTCAACAATCAACTCCACGTGCACGTCGGATCCTACAAGCGTTTCCGCTATGAATATTGCCCCTCCGCTCAGGCCGCCTTTGAGAAGGAGTGCGCTCTTTACCACGACTTTGAACCGCGGGATAATCCGATTCACCCCCGGCGTCCCTCCGGGACGAACTGGAAATGCCCGCGATGCGGCCTATTCAGTTGATTCGGAATCAACAATTGCGAGAATGTCCCGGATAGCGCAAACGTAGCCATAGTGCCAATAGGCTTGCTCGACGGTGCCTTCGTCCAGGTGTTTTTGGGTGTTCTGACAATAGGGTGCGTTTTCGGCCAACCATCGTGCCAACGCGTCAGCTTTGTCTGAAATCGTCTGGATTTGCGAGCGCTCAATGCTGTAATACTTGGTCACGTGACCTCCAACAGAAGCCCGACCGCTGCCTGAGAACCACATGCGAGTGGTGGCCTACTAACACATTGATTTATGGCATGTTGATGGCCGTGAGCGCACACTGAATCGATGCCACTTGAATTATGCCTCGACCTGCGGTGAGGCAGGCCCCTCAACCAGGATGCGACCTTTCCCTCAAGAAGGCGCTCCCGGTTTCTTGACCGTATGCCGGTACGTTTAGGCCGGGTCAAGCTAAACTGAGGGTTTCTACTGGAGACCACAACAACAATGCAATATACGTTATTGGGCAAGACCGGAATTACAGTATCTCGCATTTGTCTGGGATGCATGAGCTATGGCGGCGGCGAAGTGCCGGACTGGGCCATCGGCACGCGCGGCTGGCACGTCAACAAAGAAGACGCGCGCGAGCATTTCAAGATCGCGATCGATGCCGGGATCAACTTCTTCGACACGGCCGACGTTTATTCCGCGGGCCTGAGCGAGGAGATCACCGGCCAGTATCTGAAGGAGATGGCGTCGCGCGATGAAATCATCGTCGCCACCAAAGTCTGCGGAGTGATGGGCAAGAGCCAGAACAAAAGAGGGCTCAGCCGCAAGCACATCATGGAAGGCTGCGACAATTCGCTGCGGCGCCTGGGCATGGATTTTATCGATCTGTATCAGATCCATCGCTGGGATTTTAAGACGCCGATTGAAGAGACGCTGGACGCGCTGGATTCGCTTGTTCGGGCCGGCAAAGTTCGCTACCTGGGCGCCAGCAGCATGGCGGCGTGGCAATTCTCCAAGGCGCTGTATCTGGCGAAGGAGCACGGCTGGCATCGCTTCATCGCCATGCAGAATCACTACAACCTGGTCTATCGCGAAGAGGAACGGGAGATGATTCCGCTGTGCGTGGATCAAGGCGTGGGCCTGATTCCGTGGAGCCCGCTGGCGCGCGGCTTCCTTACCGGCACGCGGCATCGCGACGGCGGCTCCACCACGCGCTCTCAAGTGGACACCATGGCCAAGGACATGTACTACAGCGAAGACGATTTCCAGGTGGCGGATGCGGTGGCGGCCGTAGCCCAGCAGCGCGGAGTTTCGCCGGCGCAAGTGGCCTGCGCGTGGGTGCTCCAGGCGCCGGGCGTGACGGCGCCCATCATCGGAGCCACCAAGACCGAGCACCTGAAGGATCTGATCGCCTCGGTGGATTTGAAGCTGAGCCCCGATGAAGTGGCGGCGTTAGAGAAGCCTTACAAGCCGCACCGAGTTCTGGGCCACATGCAGCCGGCCGCGAAATCCATGCACGCGTAAGTTACGCCGACATTCCGACTTTGGACTTGAGCATCTGCTCCAGACGGTCCAACACCCGCATGGCGGAAATGGTTTGCTGGACGCTGGCGTTGGGCTCGCGCTTTTCTCTTGATGGCGGCGAAGAATTCGCGATCCTGCAGCTCGATGCCGTTCATCGAAACATCCACTTTGCTGAGATCGATGGGCTTCTTCTCGCCGTCCTCCAGATCGTCGTAGTACGCGACATAGGTGCCGGTGTCGCCGATATAGCGGAAGAACGTGCCTTGCGGCCCTTTATTGTTAAACGACAACGACAGCGTGCAGATGGCGCCGGACGGCACTTTCAGGATGATGCCCATGTCCATGGCAATCTTCAATTCCGGATGGTGCGGCCCTTCCAGCGCGTAGCATTCGGAAATGTTTTCGCCGGTCTGATACGCAAACAGATCCACCGTGTGGCAGGCGTGATGCCAGAGCAGATGGTCCGTCCAACTGCGCGGCTTGCCGGCCGCGTTCATGTTCGTGCGCCGGAAGAAATAAGTCTGCACGTTCATTTGCTGCACTTTGAAGTTCGCCGGCATGTGACGCGCTTATGAACCCACTGATGGCTGGGATTGAAGCGGCGCGTATGGCCGGCCATGGCGATCAGCCCGGTTTCCTTCTGCGCTTTCAGAATGCGCTCGGAATCGGCCAGGGAATCGGCCATGGGGATCTCTACTTGCACGTGCTTGCCCGCCTTCAGGCATTGCACCGCCTGATCGGCGTGCATCTGCGTGGGCGTGGCCAGGATCACCGCTTCCAGGCCGGGCTGCTTCAGGCTCTCGCCCAGATCGCCGGTCCAATGCGGGATCTTGAACTTCTTCGCCACCTCTTCGGTAGCCGCCTGATTCCCGCCCGAGAGAGTAATGATTTCGATGCCGGGGATATTCTGGATCGCTTCGATATGCTTCACGCCGAAAGCGCCTTGCCCGGCGACACCAACCTTCATGGATTCTGCCTCCTTATCAATGTTGCTGAAACAAACCTTCATTGAACCACAGGTGAATTCGCGCCGGAAGTATACAGACGTTACGCCCCGGCCCGGGCGCCAGGCAGTCCGCGTGGAGCATTTTCCAATTGAAGGATGAGCATGAAATCCGTTCCGTTCGACCGGAGGAAGAACGGGATAGGGAGTGAGGAGGCCGCGCAGCGGCCGACTTCCTTTCTTTGGTTTTTTGGTTTCAGAGAGAGAACAGGAACCGTCGTCGCGAGCGGCTGTGGGAAAGTGGGAAACCTGCTTTTGGTTTTCCACTTTTCCATGGCCGCGAAGCCGGGCGGTGGGAATGTGGAAATCTCGCGCTTTCTGCGAGATTTCCAAGGGACGGTGGAAAGAGTGGAAAACCCGTTTTTGGTTTTCCATGCTTTCCACGGGCCCGGCATTTCCACGGCCTTCATTTAGTGGAACTTCGGCAAGGACGGTGTCTGGCATTGCCGAAGCAACTTGGCCTTGGCCACACTCATCCGGCGAGCGCATTCGGTGTCGCTGATGGCCAGCGCCCGCTTCTCCAGTTCCGGCAAACTCAACCCCGGTTTCAAAAACCGTTCCGCTTCGGGCAGCGATTGCAGTTTCTCGAACGGCGTCCGGTAGTCCTCGATCTTGTATTTGCGTTGGCGTTTGCCGCGCTCGTCCAAGCTCACTGTCGCGAAGCCGCAGGGCCGGTGAAAGTTCAGGTACGGATTTAAATGCTCGGCGTAGAAGTTCTGCAGCTCCCCGGCGTGTGCGCCGGCGATATGTCCGTAGCCGATCAGCTTGCGGATCACCGCGCCGTTTTTGCCTTCCACCAGTGCGTTGTCCTGGCTCCGGCACGCCCGGCTCTTGGTGAATTCGGCGTGTAGCTTTCGCAGCATTTCCGCCACCCGATGATTGATATACTCCGAGCCGTTGTCGGTATGAAAACCGCGGATCGGAAAGGGAAATTGCGCCAACACCGCTGCCAGCACCGGCATCAGATAGGCCTCGCTGATCTTCTCGGCGCAGCCCACCACCTGCCACTGCGTCACTGCATCCACGGCATTGATGTGGTACACGCCTTTGCTCCCCGCGCTGTCGCCTTGATGCACCGTGTCCACGCGCAGATATCCCGGCCGCCCTTGCGGGTCTGGCTTGCGGCGTTGTCCGATCGCGGCCGCGGTTGACTGCGTGGGCTCCAACACCGCCGCTTGGTTGCGATAGCGCGCGCTCGCCCGCAGATTGTACAAGTGCGCCACGCTGATCTTCGCCAGCCGCTCGTACTGCTTCTCTCCGAACTGTTCGTGGGCGCGCTGCAAAATCCGCCGGGTGGCGGGTCCGCTCAATCGCCCATGCGCCCGATCCACTTCCGCCAACAACGCAATGTCTTCCACCGTGTACCTGGCTGTGAACGTGTGCCGTTGGTACGACTGCGCCCGTATCAGCCCGTGATCCAGAAACGCCCGGATCAAGCGCGTGGTCTGCGCCTCCCTCAACCCCGTCACTTTCCGCACGTAGGCCCGTACCAGGCCCCGCTCGCCTTTTCCCAAACTTCGGTACTTCTGCGCCGCCAATACCCGCTCCACCCACAGGTATCGTTCCTCCCGCCCGCCACTGCTGAACTCGAGCGGCTCGCTCGACCGCAAAAATTCTCGGATCTGATCCCGGCTCAGGCTCTCGGCATTCTGCATCCGTATCTGCACCCGGCCGCGCCACGCCTACCCCATTGTTCCCGTTTTCATGCTCATCTTGCATTGGAAACCGCCCCAGCCAATTCACTAGTTTCATGCTCATCTTGCATTGGACAATTCTGGGCTCCCCCTGCCAAGTACCCCGATCCCCAATTGTGCTATCCTACGAAGGACAAAAAAGAGATTAAGTTAAGACGAGGAGTATCGATTCGAGCATGGCCCTGGCGACCGATTCCAAGAAGCAAGTAGTTGCAACATACCGAGTTCACAAAACGGATACCGGTTCGCCAGAAGTACAGGTCGCGATCCTGAGCCAGCGCATTTTGCAGCTCCAGGATCATTTCAAGACGCACCGCAAAGATCATCATTCCCGCCGGGGATTGTTGTCGATGGTCGCGCGGCGCCGCCGCCTTTTGAAATACCTGAAAAGCCGTAACCCGGAAAGATACAAGAACCTGATTCAAAGCCTGGGCATCCGCCGTTAGGTGCTCGGGATCAGGTAAACCGCCCCGGTGGGCGGCGCTCCCACAGTTCATTCACTCCAAAGTCTCCTCTTAATCCTGAGAACGCACAGGATGCCGTGGCACGCCAGATTGAATCCCAATTGCAGCCGCCGGATTTTCGCTGTGCGCGTTGGTAAAGCAGGCGGGCGGACAGCTCGGCCTGGATTAAAAGGAATTGCAGATGCTACATACCGTAGAAATTGACCTGGATGGTCAAAAGATCACCCTGGAGACGGGCAAGATCGCCAAACAGGCCAATGGCGCCGTCGTGGTCCGTTCCGGGGACTCCGTGGTTCTGGTGAGCGCCTGCGCGAATGAGGAGCCTAAGGCCGAAGCCGCGTTCTTCCCCCTCACCGTCGATTACCGCGAATACACTTACGCCGCGGGAAATTTCCCGGCGGCTTTATCAAGCGCGAAGGACGCCCTTCGGAGAAGGAAATCCTCACCAGCCGCCTGATCGACCGGCCCATCCGGCCGCTGTTCCCCGAAGGCTTCATGAACGAGACCCAGGTGATCGCCATGGTGCTTTCGGCCGATCCCCAGCGCGATCCCAGCACGCTGGCCATTATCGGCGCCGGCGCCGCGCTGGCCATCTCCGACATCCCGTTCCAGCATGTGCTGGGCGGCGTGCGCGTCGGCTTGGTGGACGGCAAGCTGGTCGCGAACCCCAGCTACGAAGAGACGCGCGAATCCAAGGTCAACATCGTGGTGGCCGGCACCGAAGACGGCATCGTGATGGTGGAAGCCGGCGCGCAGCAGGCCTCCGAAGACGAAGTGCTGGAAGCCATCGAATTCGGCCACGATGCTGCAAGAAGATCGCCGCCGGAATCCGCGAGCTGGTGGCCAAGGTCGGCAAGAAGAAATGGGACGTGACGGCGCCCGTCGTCAACAAGGAGCTGTACGGCAGCATCGAGTCGCAGATCCGCAAGGAGCTGACCGACGCGCTGGACACCAAGAAATACGAGAAGCTCGAAAGCTATCATCGCGTCGACGAAGCCAAGAAGAAGGCTGTCGAGGCGCTTCCCGAAGAAGCAGCAGGCCGAAGCCAAGGAGCTGTTCGACACGTTGAAGGAGCGCATCTTCCGCGACGAGATGCTGAAGGAGCGCCGCCGTCCGGATGGCCGCGCGTTCGACGAAATCCGCAAGATCGATTTCGAAGTGGGCGTGCTGCCGCGCACGCACGGCTCGGCGCTGTTCACCCGCGGCGAGACGCAGGCGCTGGTTACCGCCACGCTCGGCACCAAGGACGACGAGCAGCGCATCGAGATGCTCGATCTCACCGAAACCTCCAAGCGCTTCATGCTGCATTACAACTTCCCGCCGTTCAGCGTCGGCGAAGTGGGCTTCATGCGCGGGCCGGGCCGCCGCGAAATCGGGCATGGCGCGCTGGCCGAGCGCTCGCTTTCGGCCGTGATTCCCGATGACAAGAAGTTCCCCTACACCATGCGCGTGGTCAGCGACATCCTGGAATCGAATGGTTCCAGTTCCATGGCCACCGTCTGCGGCGGCGATACTCGCGCTGATGGATGCGGGCGTGCCGATCGCCGCACCGGTGGCGGGCATCGCCATGGGCCTGGTGATGGAAGGCAAGGATTACGCCATCCTCACCGACATCGCCGGCGCCGAGGATCACTACGGCGACATGGATTTCAAAGTCGCCGGATCGCGCCGGGGCATCACCGGCCTGCAGATGGACATCAAGGTCCCGAACGTCACCACCAAGATCATGAAGGAGGCGCTGGAGCAGGCCAAAGGCGCGCGCCTGTTCATCCTGGACAAGATGATCGCCACCATCGAGACGCCGCGCGGCGAAATGTCGCAGTATGCGCCGCGCATCTACACGCTCACGATTCCGACCGACAAGATTCGCGATCTGATCGGGCCGGGCGGCAAGATGATCCGCAGCATCGTCGAAGAGACCGGCGTGAAGATCGACGTCGAAGACGACGGCATCGGTGAAGATCTTCGCCTCCGACGGCGAATCGGCCAAGCTGGCCATCCAGCGCGTCACCGACATCTGCGCGGTGGCCGAAGTGGGCAAGACCTATCTGGGCAAAGTGGTGCGGATCGCGGATTTCGGCGCGTTCGTCGAGATCTTCCCCGGCACCGACGGCCTGCTGCACATCAGCGAAATCTCGGAAAACCGCATCAAAGCGGTGCGCGATGAGTTGAAGGAAGGCGATCAGATCCTGGTGAAGGTTCTGGCGCTCGAAGGCAACAAAATCAAGCTGAGCCGCAAAGCGGTCCTGCGCGAGCAGCGCGAGAAAGCTGAAGGCCGCCCCCACCGTCTAATCGCAGTACGCGGGAACCAGGGCGAGAGCCTGCTTCCCGCATAAGTTGTTCAGCGATAGATATTTCTATTGCGCCGCTGCGGGAGTGGCTTTTTTGCGTGCGGCGCGGCGTTTTTCCACGGGCGGCTGCCGGTCGCTCTTTTTCAGAGCGGGCAGCGCGATGGAGAGCACAAATTTCTTCTCGCCGTGATCGTCGAATTTGATTACAATGTACTCTTCCGTGCAGGAAGCCACCGAACCGAGACCGTACTTGTTGTGCTCGATCTGTGCGCCTTGCGCGAAAGCTGGTTTGAATGCCATAGAGGGTAGCTGCCTCAATAATATTGTAACATTCCGAGGCCTTAAGCGGACCTTGGAAGCCATTTTTGGGGGCTCTAATGCGAAATTGACGGCTGCCGCTCTCCAAGCTTGGGACGCCGCATGATGAACGGCAGCGGGCTCAGGCAGGCGATGATCACCGACATCACATAGAAGCTGTTCTTGAAGCTGAGCGCGTTGGCCTGGCTTTGGACGGTGTAGTAGGCCATGGCGAGCGCCTTCTTGGCGGCGGTGACGGCGTCGTAACCTTGCGACATGAACATCGCGGTGAGGCCGTTCAGCAATTGCCTGAAATTCGGATTGCCCATGTTGGTGTGCGCCGCGAAACTCACCTGGTGGGTCTGGTTCTGGCGCGTCAGAAACACGGTGAGCCCGGAGGTCCCGATGCTGCCGCCGATGTTGCGCATGAAGCTGGAAATGCCCGAGACCTGGTTGTTCTTTTCGCGCGGCACGCCGACGTAGTTCAGCGTGCTGATGGGAATGAAGATCAGCGGCATGAAGATCACCTGGAAACAGCGCAGCAGGACAATGGTGCTGAAAGTCGATCTGCAGATAGATGTTGGTCATCAGCCGCAAGCGCGAAGGCAGTGCCCAGGAAGCCGATGCAGATGAGCAGACGCGGATCGATTTTCGAGGCGGTCAGGCGGCCGGCCACGATCATCATGAACATCAGCACGAAGCCCGCGGGCGAAAGCGCCAGGCCGGCGCGTTCGGCGGTGTAGCCCAGGCTGCTTTGCAGAAACTCGGGGATCAGAACCGTGGATCCGAACAAGACCATGCCCAGAACGAACGAGAACGAAACCGCGGTTCCGAAATTGCGGTTCTTGAGCAGACGCACGTCGACGATGGGATCGGGGTGATACCACTCCCAGAGGAAGAATGCGGCGAGCATCGGAATGCCGATGCAGGCCAGCGCGCGTGATCAGGCGGCGAAGAGAACCAGTCCGATTCCTGGCCCTTGTCGAGCACGAATTGGAAGCAGGCGATGCCGATGACCAGCAGGCTGAGGCCGATGTAATCGACCTTGATGCCGCCGCGCTTCTCTTGACTCAGCCAGGGCGGATCTTCCACCAGGCGGCTGGTAAAGAACAGCGACAGCAGGCCGATGGGCAGGTTGATGAAGAAGATCCAGTGCCAGTTGAGGTTGTCGGTGATCCATCCGCCCAGCGTGGGACCGATGGCGGGCGCTAGCAACCACGGCCATGCCGTAAACCGCGAACGCCTGGCCGCGCTTTTCGGTGGGAAAGGTATCGGCCAGGATGGCTTGTTCGGAAGGCTGCAGTCCGCCGCCGCCCAGCGCCTTGCAGCACGCGCGCGATGATGAGGAACGGCAGATTGGGCGCGATGCCGCACAGGAACGACGACACGGTGAACAGCACCACGCACGTCATGTAGAAGCGCTTGCGTCCGAAGACGGTGGAGAGCCAGCCGGAAGCGGGCAAGCACGATGGCGGCGGAGACCAGATAGCTGGTGAGGATCCAGACGGCCTCGTCGTAAGTGGCGCCCAGCGACCCGGCGATGTGCGGCAGCGAGACGTTGGCGATGGAAGAATCCAGCACCTCCATGAACGTCGCCATGGTGACCGTGAGCGCGACAGCCCACGGGTTGTGCGACGGCTTCCAGTCGTGATGCGATGCTGGGATTCATCTTAATTTCCGATGCGGACGTCGGGTTCCACCGACATGCCGGGGCGCAGGCGATCCAGCCCGTTCTGATTGGGCTTGAAGCGCAGGCGGACGGGGATGCGCTGCACCACTTTGACGTAATTGCCGGTGGCGTTTTCGGGAGGCAGGACGCTGGCGACCGCGCCGGTGCCGCCGCCGATGGTGTCGACGTAGCCGTCGAAATCCAGCCCCAGCGCATCCACGTGAATGCGCGCGGATTGGCCCGGGTGGATGTTGTGCAGTTGCGTCTCTTTGAAATTGGCCGTCACCCAGATGTCGCCGATCTGGGCGATCATGAACAACTGCTGGCCGGCGTTGATGCGTTCGCCCACTTCGGCGGATCGCTTGAGAACGATGCCCGCGGCCGGGGCGACGATTTTCGTATAGCTGAGTTTCAACTGCGCTTGCTCCAGCATGGCCTGCGCGGTTTGCGACATTGGCCTGCTGCGATTCGACATTGGCGCTGCCGGATGGCCAGTTGCGCGGGCGCGTTGCGCTGGTATTGCGCCAGGCGGGATTTCACCTGCGCGACCTGGGCCTGCCGCTGTTCGACGGTGCGGGCCGCGGCTTCCACAGCTGCGCGATTGGCGGCCACGGCAGCGTCCTGGGCCTTGGCGGTGGCCGCCACCTGATCGAACTCCTGCTTGCGAAACCTCTTCGTTCTTGATGAGCATCGTGTAGCGGTCCAGATCGGCCTGGGCTTTGGCGGCGTTGGCCTGGGCTTCGGCCAGGCGCGCGGCGGCCGATTCGCGATCGCGCTGCGGCCACTCCAACGGCGGCCTCCGCGTTGGCAACGTCCGCTTCGGCGCCGGTGATATTGGTGCTGCTTTCGACCTGGGTGATGGGAACGTTGGGCTGCTGCGCGGTCACCTGGCTGCGGGCCTGCGCCACTTGCGCGCGCGCCTGATCCAGCGCCACCTGGAAGTCGCGCGGATCCAGATCCACCAGCGGATCGCCCGCTTTCACGAACTGGTTGTTGTCGACATAGACCGCGATGATGGTGCCGTCGACGCGCGAGCTGATGGAATTCAGGTGAGCTTCCACCTGGGCGTCGTCGGTGGATTCGAAGTTGCGCGACTGGAGCCAATAGTAAAGGCCGACGCCGGCTGCGATCAGCAGGATCACGAAAGAAGATGAGGAACGCGCGGCCGCGGCCGCGGGTGGCCGGCTGTTCCGGCTTCTTGTCCGCAGAGTTGGTAGGCGAGGCGGCGAGCGGGCGGTGCGTTGGTGGTGGTGCTCATGGTTGTGGTGCTCATGGACTGAACTCCGCTCAGCAAATTGGGAAGGTCGGCTTCGGCCTCTCCCATGGCGCGGGACAAAGAGATGCGGGCCAGATCGAAGGCAAACAGTCCGGAAATGTAATCGCTCTCGGCGCTGGCCACCTGCTCCTGCGCCTGGACCACTTCCACGGTGGTGGCGACGCCGGCGTTAAAGCGGTCGCGCGCCTCGCGCAAAGTTTCGGCTGGCGAAGCCGCGATTGTTTTCCGCCAGCCGAACTTCGCCGATGGCGGTTTGCAGCTCGATCAGCGCGGTGCGCACTTCCTGTTCCACGCGGCCGCGCTGATCGGCCAGCTCGGCCTGGCGCTGATGCAGCGTGGCTTCGGCCTGTTCGATATCGGCTTTCACGCGGCCGCCTTGAAATACCGGCACGTTCACCGCGCCCGACCACCGAATAGACGCCGTGATTGGAAACCGGAGCTGGGGCCCAGCACACCGTAATCGGCCGTGACAGTGACGCGGAGGGCAGGCGTTCGGCGCGCGCGGCGGAAACCACGATTTCGGCGGCGCGGACCTGGCTTTCGGCGGCTTTCAGATCCCAGCGCTTCTGGAAAGCCTGCTGCACGGCGCCGGCGGCTTCGGGAACGCGGCGGCGGATTGAACGAGAGCGGCTCGCTCAGAATCAATTCGCGATCGAGCGGCAGGCCGATCAGCCGGGCCAGCGCGAGCTTCTGCTTGAGCACGTCGGATTGCAGAGCATTCAGCCGCTGCTGCTGGCCTTGCAATTCGACCAGCGTGCGCGTGACATCGATGCGGGCGTTGGTGCCGGCTTCCCTGCGAACTTCGGCCTGATGATAGACGGCCTGCGCGTTGTCCACCTGCGCGCGCTGCGAAACGACGCGCGCATCGGTGGCGATGGTTTGCAGATAGGCGCCGGCGACCGCCAGGACCACCAGTCTCCCGCGCGTCGCGCGCCGAAAGGCGGCAGCGCGTTCGCCTTCCTGCGCTGGCGTGCCAGTTGCGGCGCGCCACCGGATCCCAGACCGACTGGCTGAGGTTGCCGAGCAGTTGCGAATACTGGAAAGGGCCCGACCACGGTGGGGATGGAGAAATTGACACCCGGCGGAAGATTGAACTTGAATCCGAAGGCCGCGAGATTGACTTGCGTGCTGGTTTCGCTGGCGTCGATGGAGACGTAGGCAGCAGATTGCTGAGCGCGCGCAGACGCTGGGCGCGGGAGGCGCGGGCTGGTATCGTCGGCGGTGAGCACCCCGAGATTCGCTGCGAGAGCCCAGCTTCACGGCGTCGGCGAGCGTGAGCGTGACGGCGCCCGGCCGGAGTTTGGCCGCTCTGCACGCTGCCCTGAAAATCGCCGCCAATCTGGATGGAGCTGTTGACTATGTTGGCGCCCGGATTGGGCGCGGCCTGCTGCTGCGTTGAGACCGAACCGGGCGCCTGGCGTCCGGACGTCGGGCAGCTGCGTGGCCGGCGTGGATCGCTGCGCTCCCGCGCCTCCGAACTGGGCCCAAGCCAGGGAGCGGCGCCAGCAAGGCGGCCAGGCAGCCGAAACGAATGGCGCGAGTGAGGCGGAACACTTTCATAATTTATCATACTTGGGGATTGATCATATACATACCTGCATGTATATAATGTAGGAGGCCATGGGCGTTGGCATACCAGCGGCAGCGAAGACACACCAGCCACCAAACACCAGCAGAGAACCGAAGCCACGCGCCGCGCTTTGCTGGAGGCGGCCAAGCGGATTTTCGCGCGCGATGGATTCGAGGCTGCGCGCATTGAAGACATCGCCGGCGCCACCGGCCACACCCGCGGCGCCTTTTACGCTCACTTCAGCAGCAAGGAAGATTTGTTCTTCGCGCTGTTCGAGCAGGAAGCGGGCGACCGTTTGCGCGATCTGCGCTCGGTGCTGGAACGCTGCCCGGACTCGGAAGGCCGCCTGCGGGCTTTGCGCAAATTTTATGTCGCGCGCGTATCGGATCGGCAGTGGGTGATGCTGGCGCTCGAGTTCAAGCTGTTCGCCTTGCGCCATCCCAAGCTGCGGGCGCGGCTGGCGCGCACGCACCGCCGCATCCGGGAATCGCTGAAGCTGGAGACCATCAGAAGCTGATTCCGGAGCTGATGCAAAACCGGCCGCGAATCGCGCGAAGTGCGGCGAGTGGCGCTGGAAGCGGTGCTAAACGGTTTGGTGCTGGAACACGCCTACGATCCGGAGACCATTTCCCAAGCGCAGGCCACCACCGTGCTCGGCCGTATGTTCGATATCTTGATGGCGGCCAAGCATCACGCGACGAACGGGTCGCTCTCCGGGGCTTGACACCATTGCACGAATAGAGCCGGCTTGCCAAATGGCGAGAGGCTGGTACCGGATTGCCGGGCGCTGGCTTCGTTCGGGTAGGAAGATTGCATCCACGCTGGATGGTAAGGCTCTGGTGTTTCTAACCCCACCCATTCGCCCGCAAGCCGGCTGTCCTCCCGATGCCACGCCATTTTGATGTGCGCCATTTCGGTCCTCCTGCTCTGCTGTTATTTTACTGCCTGGTTAAACCGTGATTTCGCAGCCTTCATAAGCGCAGCAGACTTCCAGCTTCGAATTCAGGTGGCGCGCCAGCTCCTGAGCGTTGCGTTCCACGCCGGCCATGAACTCGTCATCGTGCGATGGATCGTGATGTGTGAGAAACAGCCGGCCGCACTCCCGCCAGCGCGGCCAGCTCCACCACGTATGCGTAGGTGCTGTGGCCCCAGTGGCGCTTGGACGGATATTCCTGCGGCGTGTATTGCGCTTCGTGAATCACGACGTCCGCGCCTTGCATGTACTCGGCATGACGCCGGTCCCCTGTTCGAGAATCGACTCCATTTTTCCCGCGCGCCGCGCCGTCCCGCCAGATCTTCTCGCAGAAGGGTTCGTGATCGCTTAAATAGCAGATGGATCGCCCTTCAGCCTCGATGCGATATCCCAGCGTGGGCGAAGGATGGTTCATCTGCTGCGCGCGCACCTGGACGCCGTCGATCTGGTAAGTCCCTTCGCCCAGATCCTCATAGCTGATCCGCGCGGCCAACTGGTCCAGCTCCACCGGAAAATAGTGATGCTCCATTTGACCGGCCAGCACGTCGCGTAGCGACAACTGCGCGCCTTCCGGGCCGTACACCTTGAAGTGATTGTCGGGCTGAAACAGCGGCGCAAAGAACGGAAAGCCCTGGATATGGTCCCAATGCGTGTGCGTGAGAAGAATGGTGGCCGCCACGGGTCCGGAAGCCGACGCCAGCAGGCGATTGCCCAGCGGCCGCGCGCCGGTACCGCAGTCCAGCACCAGCACTCCGCCGGAGGGCGTGGTCAACTCCACGCAAGATGTATTGCCGCCGAAGCGGGTAGTGCCTGGCCCGGGCGCCGCGATGGATCCTCGAGTGCCCCAGAAGCGCGCTAGCATGGCGAAGGTCAGCGGTACGCCGTCCGTTTCTTTTTCCAGGAATTCCCGAACGATCCCGCCGATGGTCATGAATTTCTCCAGGTCGGCGGGCTTGCGGAAGTAAAACGAAGCGCCGAGTTCCTGCGCACGCGCCCGATCCTGCGGCGAATCCGACGAAGTGATCACGATCGCCGGCACTTGAGCGCAGCGGCTGCTCTGACGAATCCGCGCCAGGATTTCATCGCCCGGCCGCCTCGGCAAATTCAGATCAATGAGGAAAAGGTCCGGACAGTTGGCCGACGGGTCCTGGTCGATTCCGCTGATCATCTTCAGCATGTCTTCGCCGTTGTCGGCGATCTCCAGATGATACGCGAATTCGTGGCGCCGCAGGGCTTCCTCGATCAGATACACATCCGCCGGATTGTCCTCGGCAATCCAGATTTGATAAGGGATCCCGGCCATCAGGCCCGCTCGCTTTCCGCCAGTTCGCCCGGTGCAAGCGTGAAGAAAAATGTGGAGCCCGCGCCGGGTTGGGATTCCAACCCAAATTCGCCCCTGGTAACGTTCCACCAACTTCTTGCAGATGGCCAAGCCCAGGCCGGTACCGGAATATCGCGAGCCGCTATGCAGGCGCTTGAAGAGTCCGAACACTTGATCCTTATATCGGGGTTCGATGCCGATTCCATTATCCTCGACGGAAAACCGCCAGGCACCGCCCTCGCGAACCGCGCCAATGTGGATGCGAGGCGGCTGATGGCCGCGATATTTGATGGCGTTGGAGACCAGGTTCTGGAAAATCTGCTGCAAATGAACCGGCTCCGCCGGCAGAACGGGAAGCGGATCGTGCGTCACGATGGCTCCCGATTCGTCGATCGATGCCTGTAAGTTCCCCAACGCTTCGTCCAACGCCTCCTCCAGGCTGACCGTCTCCGGTTGCGAGGCGGAAATACTGGCGGCGCGCGTGTATTCCAGCAGATCCCGGATCATGCGCCCCATGCGCGAGGCGCCTTCCACGCAATGCTCGATGATGGTATCGGCGTCCTCGTCCAGCTTGCCCGCATATTTCACCTGGAGTAATTGGCTGAACGTTGCCACCATGCGCAGCGGCTCCTGCAGATCGTGGCTGGCGGAGAAGGCGAACTGTTCCAGATCGGAATTGGCTTGGCGAAGCGCCTCGGCGGCGCTGGTGGCGCGCTCGCTGGCGGCTTCCGCTTCCCGGCGAAGCTCGCGCTCGCGTTCGGCCGCTTGCTGCCGCAACCGGCTCATGGCCAGATGAGTGGTGACGCGGGCCAGCAGTTCCCGCGCGGTGAACGGTTTCACCAGATAGTCGTCCGCTCCGGCTTCAATGCCTTCCACGCGAGACTCTTCGCCGGCGCGCGCCGACAAAAGAATCACGGGCAGTGTACGGGTGGAAGATTCGGTGCGCAGAGCTTTCAATAAAGCGAAGCCATCCAGGCCCGGCATCATGATGTCGCTGAGGATCAGGTCCGGCGGCCGATCGAGCGCGCGCTTCAGAGCTTCCTGGCCATCGGAAACCGCTTCCACGTCGAAGTGCGGACTCAAGAGGCGAGAGACGTAGCCGCGCATGTCGGCGTTATCGTCGGCCAGCAATACCCTGCCGCGCGTGGCCTGCTTGGGTGAACCATCGGGCTCCGCCTTAAAAGACGCTGCGAAAGACGGTGCGAAAGATTCGCGAGCCCGTCCAGGTTTGCCGAAGTTGCCATCTGTTCGCCGTCCGCGGCAACCAACCCAGCGCCTCGTCAACATAAACCTCGGCTCGCGTGGCCGTGGAAGCCTTCGCCGTGGAAGGCTCCGTGAATGCCGTGCCCAGTGGCAGGTGCGCGATTCCGAACGGAATATGTACCGAGAATGCGCTTCCGCGTCCCAATTCGCTTTCCACGAAAATACCGCCGCCATGCAGCTTCACCAGCTCCTGCACCAGCGCCAGACCGATGCCCGTTCCCTCATGCGTGCGTCCGCGCGCGCCTTCCACGCGATGGAAGCGCTCGAACAGGCGGGGCATTTCTTCCGGCGGGATGCCCGTGCCGGTGTCCCGTACGCAGAGCCTGGCGCTGGAGAAGTCCGGGGACGCCTCCAACCGTACTTCGATCTCGCCCTCGAAAGTAAACTTGAAGGCATTCGAAATCAGGTTCAGCACCACCTTCTCCCACATGTCCCGATCCACATAGACCGGCTGCGGCAACGGCGGACAGTCCACGATCAGCCGCAGGCCGGCTTTACCGGTGGCGGAGCGAAAGCTGGAAGCAAGATCGGCGGTGAACGCGGCCAGGTCGGTTGGCTCATAGCTGGCCTGCACCCGTCCCGCTTCGATGCGCGCAAAATCCAGCAGGCTGTTCACCAGCTTCAGCAACCGCAGGCCGTTGCGGTAAGCCACGTGAACCAGCCGTGAGGTCGTCGGAATAGTCTTCGGCCTCCTGCCTGGCCAGCAGTTCTTCGAGCGGCCCCAGCATCAACGTGAGCGGCGTGCGGAATTCATGCGAAACATTGGAGAAGAAAGTTGTTTTTGCGCGATCCAGCTCGGCCAGCGCCTCGGCGCGCTTGCGTTCTTCTTCGTAGGCTTGCGCGTTCGCGATGGCAGCCGCGATTTGGCCCGCCACCAGTCCGAGAAACCCCTGGTAGCCGTCGTCGAAGAGCCGGTACGGATTCAGGCCGGCCACCAGAACGCCGGAGCGGCCCGTTTGGCCGGAAGGAGCGATCGGAAATACTACGGCCTGTTGCGGCGGACGGTCCCACGCGCCGTTCGGCAGAGCCCCCAGCACCTCCAGGTTGGTTACCAGCGCAGGCGCGTGGGTGTGCAAAACTTCCGCGAACGGCCACACGGAAGTACCATCCAGAAGAACCTCCGCGGGCGCGGCCGCGTGATTGGCGCCGATGCCCGAGCAGCCCGCCAGCATCACGCGGCGGTGGCTGGAATCGAGCAGATAGATAGCGGCGAAGGGAAGATCGCGCGAGTGTGTTTCCAGCGCCCTGGCGCTCAACGAACAGGCATCCTCGATGGTGCGCGCGTCCGCGGTGCGGGCCGCGAGTTCCCGCAGCAAAGCCAGCTGGCGCGCGCCGATAATGCGCTGCGTATCATCCGTATTGGCGCACAGGATTCCGCCGGCCTCTCCGGTGTCGCTCGGAACCGGGCTATAGGAAAACGTGTAGTGGGTTTCTTCGCGATACCCGTGCCGCTCCATGATGAGCAACAGCGCTTCGTCGTAGGTTCCTTCGTTGGCGGTCATGGCCGACCGGGCGCGCGGGCCCACTTGATCCCAAATCTCTCGCCACACCAGCGACGCGGGCTGGCCGAGCGCCCAGGGATGCTTGCCGCCGACAATCGACTTATACGCGTCGTTGTACAGATTGATCAGCTCGGCGCCCCACCAGACGAACATGGGCTGGCGCGAGGTAAGCATGATGCGGACCGAGGTTCGAAGCGCTTGCGGCCAGGATTCGACGGGGCCCAGCGCGGTGCGCGACCAATCCATGGCACGCATCAGCTCGCCGAGTTCCCCGCCGCCGGCGAGAAGGCCGGCACGGGCGTCTGGTGGTTGCACTGAATCCTGGGGAGCCATTAAGGGGACGGTCGCTCACTATGAGATCGACCCCCGATCAAATGGTTTCGGAGGTTTGTCACTTTTTCTAACGGTTCCCGCGGATAGTAGTACTACTCGGTGATGGCTTCGATGGTCTCCGGGGCATTGCCCTCCAGGCGGTTGTTCACGAAGATGTAAGACGGTTGGTGCCGCTCGCGGGCATGGGCGATCAAGAGCCGAAGCGCATCGCGGGTTTCCGGATTGGGATCCTGCACGTGAGCGTAGGGAGTGAATTTCGCGACGGCTTCCTCGTAAGGCCGGCCGTGCCGCAGCAGCGCGCGAGCCACGGTGAAATCGGCGGTGTAAGCATCGCGCAGGTGCATCTGCCGTCCGATTTCCGGCATGCGCGTCCAGGCGTTGAACACGTGAGCGACGCGGTGGCTGCGCAGGCAGGCGAAATATTCGGGCGACAGAAACTCGGGATTGCGGATTTCCACGGCGTAGCGAAAATTGTCCGGCAGCGCGGCCAGAAAAGGATCCAGTTCCTTCAGGAATGCGCCGACATCCGGATAGCACTGCTTGGCGAAGCTGCCGAACTCGAAAATCAGCGCGGCCACGCGCGGCCGGTAGGGCGCCAGCAGATCCAGAAATGCACTTTGGAACAGCGCGGCGTCCAGAAAGGAGGAGTTGTCGTCGCCCGCCCGCGGGCCGTAGCGCGGATGGCGCGGGAACTGCTTCACCGTGACGTCTTCGGGAACCTTGAAGGCGAACTGCAGCGTCGGCGGGCGCGGAGGTGAACAGCTTGCGCCAGTAACTCTGGCGACGGAAATTGATAGAACGAGAAATCGCCGCAGACGATGGGAAATGTTTCGGCGTACTCGCTCAGGCATTCGTCATTGAAGCGCTTCTGCGAGAAGCGGCCGCGCGTGGTGTAGCGGTCGCGCGAGTAGATCTGGCCGAGCCAGCCTTCGTATTTCCAGGAGCTGGTTCCGATCAAAATGTTTTGCGCGGCCAGCGCGGACAGCCGCGCGCTCAAGCGCTGCCGATCGAAATCGGACGGCTCATCGAACAGCGAAGCTGTTTCCAATGCGAGGCGCTAGTAGGCGTGCGCGACGCGGTAGCCGTACGGATCGGCGCCGGCTTCGATGACGCCGTCGGGCATGATGCGAATCATGACGGGAGCGGCGCCGCTGGCCCAGCGCGAACGATATGCCGACTTTATGCCCGCGCGCGGCCAGTTCGGCGGCCACGGTCGGACGAGATGCGCTCGTCCAGCAGCAGGTCGCCGCGATTCCAGGCGTGATTGTCGAAGCTCGAAACCAGATGGCGGGTCTGGAAGCGCGGCGCTTCCACGGCCTCCTGCGCGTTATCGCCGAACTCGACTACGTTAAAGAACAATTGGATCAGGCTTTGTTCCTGGTTGTCGCCGCCGGGAGTGGACAGCGCCAGGAACGGCTTGCCCTGCTCGGTGACGATGGTGGGGCTCAAAGTTACGCGCGGGCGCTTGCCGCCTGCGAGTTCGTTGGGCGATCCGGGAACCAGGATGAATTGCTGGGCGCGCTCGGTGAGCAGAATGCCGGTGTCGCCGGCAACCACCGACGGGCAGCCATGCGCCCGAGGGCGTGGCGGAGAACACGATGCCGTCCTTGTCGATGGCGTCGACGCAGGTGGTGTCGCTCGCCATCAACGCGTCGTCGATCTTGGTGCGCGCGATGTCCATCTCCGTGGGATGCCTGCCGCGCTTGCCGTTGATGATGCCCGGCAGGAAGTCCATGGACGCCATGTGCCCGATTTCCTTGCGGCGCTCGGCGGCGTATGCTTTGGATAGCAGCGTTTCCTCGGGAATATGGTTGAACTTGGGATCGCCGTAATAGGTGTCGCGATCGGCATAGGCCAGCTTCAGGGCTTCGGTGACGGTGTGAATGTAGTCGGCCGAATTGAAGCCCATGGAGCGGAGGTCGTAGCCTTCCAGAATGTTCAGAGTTTCGAGCATGGCCGGGCCCTGGCTCCAGAATCCGGGCTTGTAGACCTTGATAATTGTGATAGTCGGTGGAGACCGGCTCTTCGGGCTGCAGCTTGAACGCGGCCATGTCTTCGTAGCGCAGCAAACCGCCGTTGGCGCGCATGAAGGCGTCGATGCGGTGCGCGATGTCGCCGCGATAGAAGTAATCGCCGACGGCGTCGATGGCGGCGGCGCGGGATGCGCCCGCGGCCAGCGCTCTTCTTCTCAGCGGCGGCCATGGAGCGCAACGTGCGCGCCAGATTCGGCTGGCGGAAGATCTCACCCGGCAGGGGCACGCGGCCGTTGGGCAGGAACTTTTTCTTGGAATCCGGCCATAGATCGAAGAAGCGGCGCGAGCGCGCGATGGCGCCCGAGCGCGTTTCATCGATCGCCATGCCGTCGGCCAGCTCGATGGCGGGTTCAATCTCCTCGGAGAACGATTTGGTTCCGAAATCGCGCAGCGCCACTAGCCCGGACTCCACCATGCCCGGCACCAGCGCCGGAAGGATACCGGCCACTGGAATAATGCCTTTCAATCCGCCTGGATCGAGCGTCAGAATTTCGCCGGGCTGGGGCTGGTGCTCCATGAAGAACTTGGGCGTCGCCAGTTTGGGCATGGGGCCGACGCCCGCGATGGCGTAAACCTTGCCGGTCTTGGTGCGAATCAGAATCGGCGCCTCGCCGCCCATGCCGAAGTGCGAGAACTCGGCCACCGAGGCGGCGAACATGGCGCTACGCCCGCGTCCACGGCGTTTCCGCCATGGAAGAAGATCTTCATGCCGGCCTCTTCGGCGTATTCGCTGCCAGTGGCGAGAGCGCCTCGGGTGCCGCGCGCGGCGTGCATGGTGGGGAGTTCAAAATTTTTGCGCTGCGCGGGAGCCGAGCAGGCGCATACCAGGAGGAAGAGCAGGGGGGCCAACTTTTGCTTCATATGGCTAGTCCTAATTATAGCCATGGGATTGGGGAGTGGTTGTGGAGCGAATCCCAAGGTGCGGATAGCGGCGGTCTTCGGAGAACAGGTTGCTGGTTCCGCAGTTTGGGCAGCGATAGACCCGTACGAGGAAACGCCTCCGCACCAGGTTTAGCTCGCGCAGCCAATCCGATGACGCCCCGGAGCCACAGCGGATACAGACGTTGGTCCAGGTGTCCGTCTCCACTGGATCGGCAACATTACCGAAATAGAGCGCCCAGCCATAGACGCCCAGCCGGGTACCGAACAGCCAGTCCGACAGGCGCGCGAAATAGGTGAATAGATGCAGCGAAATATCTGTGCCGCCTCCCACTAGAAGCAGACGCCTGGGACCGCTCACCGGGCGGTTGGTGCGGTGGAGATAAGAGAGCGAAGTACACAGCGTGCGGGTATCGATGTGACTGAGGTGGGTGGCCCGCTCGATGGTATCCGCCAGCGCGGGCGCGGAAGTGAACGCATTGACGTGGCCGCCGCCGCGCGCCAGCCAGCGGTACAGGCGATCGCAGAACGTGGAGGCGTCAGGCACGGCGATGTAGAGCGCGCCGGTGGGCTTCAGGACGCGTCCGATTTCGGCGAGTGAGCCGTCCAGATCGTCGAAATGTTCGAGGCTGTGATTGGAAATTATGGCGTCGAAGGCACAGTCAGGGAACGGAAGGTGGGCGGCGTCGGCTTGCGCGAAGTTCAGGGCGGGATGGGAAGGGCGGTCGAGATCGGCGCGGATGGCGACGAACGGGGCGATGCCGGAAGGGAAGCTGCCAGGGCCCGATCCGATATCGAGCACGCGCTGGCCGGGGCCCAGGTTCCGCAGGATTTCGTGCACGTCTTACTTTTATCAGGAAACAAGGGGGGAGGCGATGGCTAATTTCAAAGTCGAAAATGATTAATGAAAAGGCATACCATAAGGTGTGCATGGCTCGATGCAGAGTGGGATTCCCCTGGCCTTGAAGTCAATTGCCAGGGGAATTTATCATAAAGCCTTTCGTTTACAATTGCGAGCGAAGTTTTGGTGCGTGGATCGGCTGCGCAGGCCGCCGTCCGCAATCCCCATTCCGCCCGCAATCCTGCGCTATCGCGTGAGTGAATTGCTTTCGGTGAGCGAGTTCCTGCGCATTGGTGAGGGCTGCGCAGGCCTAATACGGCGGGGCGTGGATGACATGGGGATCGATATGGCGACTGCGCATCGAGTGCTCGATTTCGGGTGCGGATGCGGGCGCACCATCGCATGGTTTCTTCGCGACTACAACACAGAATACCACGGAGTTGATGTCGATCGAGAGGCTATAGACTGGTGCAGAAACCATCTCCAGCCCGGCCATTTTCTCGCGAATGCGCCTGTTCCGCCGCTGCCTTATCCCGAGGATTATTTCGACGTTGTCTACTGCCTCTCCGTGTTTACTCACATAAACGAGTCCATGCAAGATCTCTGGATCCAAGAGCTGAACAGGATCTTGAGACCCGGCGGCGTGCTCCTGCTCACCATCTACGGCAAGGGCGCGACCGACGGATTGGATGAGGAGGGGCGCAGAGCGCTCCACGTGAGCGGATTTCTGCACCGGCGCTCCCAAAAGCTGAGAGGCATTGTGCCGGACTGGTATCACACAACCTGGCACTCGCGCGAATATATGGTCGAGCGACTCTCCAGATGGTTCGGAGATGTTCGTTACCAAGTTGTCGCCGATGGCCTGCAAGACATCGTCGCGGGTAGAAAACCCAAAAGCTAGACCTGCGCCAGCTGCTCCTCGGTTGGCTCGGCACGGCAGAACCACGGCTCGTCGAACGCGTGGTCGGGGAACGGGAGGCGGGCGGCGTCGGCTCGCGTGAAGTTCAGCGCGGGATTCGAAGGACGGTCGAGATCGGCGCGGATGGCGATGAATGGGCCGATATCGGAAGGGAAGCTGCCAGGGCCCGATCCGATATCGAGCACGCGCTGGCCGGGGCCCAGGTTCCGCAGGATTTCGTGCACGTCTTACTTTTATCAGGAAACAGGAGCTTTTATAGGAAAGACCGGGGGAGTCGGACACGTCTGGACGCATCAGGCCTATTTTTGTGTTTGCTGACGCATTTTCTGTGGAAATCTCCTTGGCTTTCCGGGGACGCTGCGCCCTGCCGCTTCAAATCAGAAATAGCATCCAGCATCAGGTGAGAAGGTGGCTGCCGGTTGTAAGTGGTATGTAGGGAAGGGAAAACAAATCAGGAAGATGTGGAACGGTAAGAAATGCGCAACCGAACCGCTAGACCTGCGCAACCTGCTCTTCGGTGGGCTCGGCGCAGCAGAACCACGGTTCGTCCATGTGGGGAATCGCAGAGCCAGGCGATTCGTGAAAGCCCGCGGGCAACGGACGATCGCTTGCCAGGTTCCAGAGATAGCTGAAAATCTCGCGGCGGGACCCGTGCGAGGCAGCGATGCGCATCGCCTGAGCGGCCAGCGCGTCCACTTCCGGATCGGGATGCTGCCAGCGGTACAAGCAGCGCAGGCTCGTCGAAATCGCGGAGCACGGCCTGAATGTCGTCGAGTTCCAGCAGGCGCGACCCGCGCGGGATCAGCAGCCGCAGCGCCAATTGCACGGGCGCCACATGCTCCACCAGATCCAGTTCGACCAGCAGCTCCAACAGTTGACGATACGAGTCGCGCGTGGTCCAGGGCGTAAACGGAATAAAGGTGGGCGCGAGCGTCAGGCCGGCCGATCGGAACTCGCGCGCGACTGCGATGAAATCGGCGCGCGTGTGGCCTTTGTCGAGCTTCGCGAGCACCGCGTCGTCCACCGACTTCCACCGCGCTGGTAACGAACAGGCAGCCCGTCTCGCGAAGGCGCGGCAGCAGTTCGCGATGCTTCAGCAGGTGCTCGATCTTGATGGTCGCGTCGTAGGTGAGCGCGGGACACTCGCGATGCAGGGCGTCCGCGATGCGCATAGCGTGCGTGGGCCCGTTGAAGAAATCGGGATCGCCGAAGGTGATGTGCTGGGCGCCCGCGGCCACCTGCTGGCGAATGTCGGCGAGCACCACTTCCGGCTGCACCACGCGGAAACTGCCCTGATATACCGGCACCACGGGGCAATGGCGGCACAGATGCTTGCAGCCGCGGCTGGCTTCGGTGTAGCCGGCGCGCTTGGATTCGAACCTCCGACTTGCAGGCGCGGCGTATTTTTCGAGCGGCGGAAGCTCGGATCGCAGCGGCACCTGGAACTGGAGCCGGTCGAGCGAGATCAGCGGCTCGGTTTGCCCGCCGGATCCCGAGCCGGCCAGCCGCTCCACCAACGAAACCAGTCCGGGTTCGAACTCGCCGCCCAGAATGGTCGCGACTCCCAGGCTCCGCAGGTACGATTCATTCAACGGCGCGTACAGCCCGTAGCAGCATAGGTGCGCCGCCGGATTCAGCTCGCCGAACTTTCTCGATCACTTTGGCCGCCAGACGCGTGGCCGTGTGCATGGGCAGATAGAAGGCGACCAGTTCGGCTTCGCGAACGCAATCCGGATCGAGCGATTCGACGCACAGATCCGCGCAGGCGACTTGGTGGCCGCGCTTCGCGATCCAGGCCGCGGGCGACGCCAAGCCGAAAGGCTGATGGCCCAGCTCGTAAGTGGAGATCAGGAGAACCTGCATGCGGCGACGTTTTTATTATCGCCGCTGCGAAGGCGTGGGGCGGGCGCCTGCGCCGGACCCCCTGTTCCGCCCCAACGGTCTTAGCAAGCTGCAGGCCGACGCCGGCGTCGGCGGCCCGGGTGACCGCCCCTCTTCTGAGTCGGGATTTTAGCTCTTGGCGAAATACAACGCGGTGGCGCGCTCCAGTTCGGACTTGCTCATGAACGGCGGCCGGCCTTCGTATTTGCCGATGGATGTCAGAATGGTGCAGATGTCGGCCGGATAGCAGGCGCGCAGCTCGGTGCGGCCCTCGCGCAGGCAGAGCTTGCGCAGGTACTCGGCGCTGTCGGGCTCGCAGGGGATATTGAACTTGCTGACCACGCGGTGGAAAATCTGGTCGAAGGCCTTGTCGTCCACAGCGTCCACGAAGATCTTGTTGTGGATGCGGCGCAGGAAGGCTTCATCGGCCAGATCGCTCGGCTCCAGGTTGGTGGAAAACACCACCATCAGCTCGAACGGGATCTGGAATTTCACGCCGTAACGCAGCATCAGGTAGTCCACGCGGCGATCCAGCGGAACGATCCAGCGATTCAGCAGGTCGCGCGGCGACATCAACTGGCGGCCGAAGTCGTCGATGATGAAGATGCCGTTGTTGGCCTTCATTTGCAGCGGCGCGGCGTAGATGCCCGACGCTTCGTCCAGGCGCAATTCCAGCATGCTGGGGATCAGCTCGCCGCCCACCACGATGCAGGGCCGGCGGCACAGCACCCAGCGCGGGTCCACATCCGGATCGTCCATGTCCAGCTTCTGATGCACCACCGGGTCGTACAAGCTGATCACCTGGTTGTCCACTTCCACCGCGTACGGCATCAGCACGGCGTCCTGATAGACGCGCAGCATGCGCTCCGCCAGGCTGGTTTTGCCGTTGCCGGTGGGCCCGTAGACGAAGATGGAGTTTTGCGAGATCAGCGCGGGGCCAAGCTGATCGAGAAGCTGATCGTTCACCACCAGGTCGGAAAACGCCGAGCGCAGGATCTTGCGGTCGATCCGGACCTGCGCGGCCTGGGCTTTGGTGGCGCTGCTGTAATCCTTCAAGGAGACTGGCGCCGCGCCGGCGTACTGGCTGATCTGGAAGCGTTCGCCCGCCAGCATCTTGCCCGCTTGCGACAGCGTGAAGTTATAATCGTTGCCGATCATGCCCTTCACTTCCACCAGTTGCTGCTGGCGCATGTGGTTGAAGACGATGTTGAGAATAGGAACGGAAAGCTTCAGGGTGTTGCTCAGGCTCTGCAGGTTGCTGAAGCCTTCCAGCAGCAGGCGGCGCAGCACCAGATCGAGCACCAGGGACTGGGAAATGCCTAAGTCTTCAAAGTTTTGCGGAATTGACGGACTGAACCCGCTATGGGCCGGAGCCAGTGTTGCAGCCATGAAAGATAGTGAGCCTCACTCTCCTCATCGGCCAAACGAGGGCATTTATTTAGAGCGATTACTTCCCGCTCGCGCGCTGGGGCCATACTGCTTTCGCTGTTCGTCTTGTTCTGATTGGATGGGAACACCGAGCCGGCGGCGCACCGTATCGGAAACGAGGCTTCGATCATAAGGCTCCTGTGTGGCCGGCCGGCCTTCCGGCGTCAGGAATTGGGTTCCGTAGATCTGAGACTGGTGCACGCTTTGCAGGTAGCGATCCAGAGTAGCGGCAGCGATCCAGCTTGCCCTCCCATATCCCTTCTTCAAGGCGATAATGGCCAGCGTGTGAGCCAACAAAAAGTCGCTCGGGGCGGAGCCGTGCTGAAATACGAATGCCGCCCAGGTGAAATCCTCGCCGGTGTGCAGCGCGTCTGCTTTGAGCAATTTTCGGGTGGCTGCGCGGCGTCCAGCATCGGACTTGTTGACGGACGCCCAGTCGATTTTGAACCCCGCTGGGCGGGCGCGCTGGTCTTCGTCAAAGATGCGCTTCATTTCGGAGTTCGAGATAGCACCGTCATCCGGCGAGTACGTTTTGGCTTGGTCCCAATCAGTTGCGATCGAAGGTGTGCCGTGCGCGCGGATCAACTCGAACGGCGGCAGGGATTGTCCCGCCATTCGCAACTGCGCATGCGTTTCGTCCTTCAATGTGAAGAGAAGCGTGTCTTTATTGGAAGCATTCACGGGGTTCTGGACCGTGATAGAGAGGACGGCGCCGTTCCAGGAGGAGGCTACAATCGGCCCGGTCCCCACTTGCCGGGCGACCTGGGTGAAGGACCATCCGTCGGTCTGAAAGTTGCTTGGCCGAGACAGCCAGCCTGAAACAGACCGGCCTGAGGCCGGCGGGGCCGTGATGGAAAGGATGAGCAGCGTGCGCGGCCCAAGATTGAGAACCCACAGCCCATGGGGCGCGCTCGCGCCCATAACAACTCCGCATGCCGCCACCAATAGCAGAGCTGTACGGCTCAAAATGGTGTTCACCATACCGCGGATTCTACTAAATAACAGCCGTGCAAAACGGACGCGCGACCCCGCGGGCGCGTTCGCAAGTTACTGAGCCAGCCGCGGGATATTTAGGCTACAGCAGGCGGAAGCATTCGCCGGCGGGAATGGTTTGCGAAATGTCGCCCAGTTCTTTGAACTGTCCGATCAGCGTTTCCCAACGTTCGCGAGACATGGTTCCCAGGCCGTCGCGCCGCGTCTCGTCCGTTTCAATGAACGGCTTCTGCGCTTCTGCCACTTCGGCGAACGTCTGCGCGTCCATGGTGGGGTTCAACTGGTGCATCTGCTGATTCACCGCCGTAGGATTATCCAGGTACGCGCGCCAGCCTTCGCGCACCGCCGCTACCATCGCCTTCGCCCGATCCGGATTTTTGCGTAACGCTTCCCCGCTCACCGCCAGGACGGTTGTATAGGGGTCATAGCCGATGTCGGAAACGGCGAAGACCTTGACCGCCACGCCTTTCGCGCGCGCGGCGATCGGCTCGGAGGTGAGGAAGCATTGCTGCGCGAAGTTTTCATCATGCAGGAAAGATGTGATATCTCCGCCTGGCGAGGGCACCACTTTTACGTGACTGAATCCATATTTGCGCTCCAGCAGGCGCGCGAAAGGCAAGCCGCTTTCGAGAGCGAGGGTGCCCCCTTTGAGAACATCGCCGATGCTGGTGAGATTTCGCGAAGCATGCGCCATGATCCCCGTGGGGCTGTGTTGAAAAACCGCGAACAGCGCCACCACGTCATTGCCGTGGCTTCTCGCCAGGACCACTTCATCGGCGGAAACAATTCCAAAATCCGCGGAGCCTGCGCCGATCATCTGCACCGTGGGAGTACCCGAGCCGCCCGGAAGAATCTCCACGTCCAGTCCGTGCTTGGAGTAAGGCGCCGCGTAGAACCCGCCGAATTCCGGTTCGGGTTTCCAGTTCAGGGCCAGCTTGGTTCTGGCGGGCTTGCCGCATGCGGTGAGGAGCCCCAGCATGGGCACGGTTTTCAAGAATGTTCTTCGCAGCATCTGGTGGGGAAGCACTCTATGATTGTCGCGTAACAGTTACTCCGGTTGTTCGGAGGCGTGCCAGCGCCGCAGCATCAGGTAGCTCAACAAATTAATCAATCCGAACAGCCCCAGCCCCAGCAGACTCGCCAGCAGGACCGCGGCGAATACTTTATCGATGCGCTGCTGCGTCCGGGCGACGTCCACCACGGAACCAAGTCCTCCACCGGCGATAAATTCGCCCACGATGGCGCCCACCACCGCCAGTCCGGCGGAAACGCGAAGTCCGGTGAACACCTGCGGAAGCGCCGCCGGGAGGCGCAACTTGAATAGCGTGACCAGCGGCGACGCCCCGTAGAGCTTGAATAAATCCCGCAGCGGCGGGTCGGTGGAAAGAATGCCGGTCAGGGTATTGGCGATCACTGGAAACACGGATGCCACAAAGGCTGAGGCGATCACGGTCTCGAGGCCGAATCCAAACCAGATCACCATCAGAGGCGCAACCGCGATCAGGGGCACGGTCTGGAAGAAAATCGCGTAGGGATAAAACGCTCGTTGGATGCCGCGCGAGGAGGACAATAGTATCGCGATCGCGATGCCTGTCACGGCGCTCAGGGCAAATCCGGCTAGCGAACCCGCGGTGGTGGAGGCGAGCGCCTGAAACAGCTCGGCGCGGCTGGAGATCATCGCGCGGAAAACCGCTGAAGGAGCCGGCACCAGGTACGCTCGAACGAAGCCTTCGCGCACCAGGAACTCAGCCAGAAGCGCGAGAACAACGAAGGGGATGAGCGGCGGCAACAGGGTTCGCTTCATTCTTCGATCGCCCCCAGTAAGAACCGCATCTCTTTGCCGAGCCGGGGATCGCCGCGCAGTTCATTGTTGCGGACGGCGGGCAATTCCAATCTGCGATCCAGCCGGATGGCTCCGCCGCGGCGCGCCAGCACCACGGCCCGGTTGGCCAGAAACGCCGCTTCCGACACCGAGTGAGTCACGAAGATTACGGTCATGCCGCGGCGCCGCCAAAGTTCGCGCAGCTGCACGTCCAGGTGAAAGCGCGTGATCTCGTCCAGCGCCGCAAAGGGCTCGTCCAGAAGCAGCAGCCGGGGTTCGGTGACCAGCGCGCGCGCCAGCGATACCCGCATCCGCATTCCGCCCGATAACTGGGCCGGATAGCGATCCAGCGCGTCGTCGAGACCCACTTGCTTCAGGGCGGCGCGAGCCTTTTCTTCCCGCTTGGCTTTCGCTTCGCCCATCAATTCCAGCGGCAATGCCGCGTTGTCCAGTACGTTGCGCCACGGCAACAGGTTCGCGTCCTGAAATACGAAGGCGGTCTCAAAGCGCTGCTCGTCCGGCTCCATATGGATCAGCCCGGAGTCCGGCTCGGCTAGGCGCGCGATCATTCGCAACAACGTCGATTTGCCGCAACCGGAAGGTCCCAGCACCGCGAGAAATTCGCCAGCATCGATGCGCAGGTCCAGGCCGGCGATCACGATGTTCGTGTTATTAAATACCCGCCGCACTCGCTCCAGTTGGACCGCCACGCCGGTGCTGACCGCGCTTGCCATCCCTCTAGCATGCACGACTTAGCGGCTGCGGGACATTTGGGCTTCTCGAACAGGATCGAATCGTTTCTCATGTGTTGGCGCCCCCGTGATCACGCCCGGAGCGGCAGCGTGGCGGACCGTTCCGAGACGGCACCGCATCAAGAACCGCGCCAACTGTGTTACATTGGGTGTCTTCGGAACTGTGTCAGTCTGCTGTTTCCAATCTCATTTGAGTGCCAGGAGATCGTTATGAACCTTCGTCCGCTCCATGACCGCGTGCTTGTGAAAAGGCTGGAAGAGCAGGAAACCAAGCGCGGGGGCATCATTATCCCCGACAGCGCGAAGGAAAAACCGCAACACGCCGAAGTGGTGGCGGTGGGCAGCGGGAAGCTGCTCGAAGACGGGAATCGCGCGGCCCCGGATGTGAAAGCCGGCGACAAGATTCTGTTCGGCAAGTATTCCGGCTCCGATATCCGGATCGACGGGGACGAATACCTGATTCTCCGCGAGGACGAAATTCTGGGAGTTTTCGGCAATGAATAAGCTGCTGTTCGCGGTGCTGGCGCTCGCCAGCATCGGCGCTGCCAACGCCCAAGTGAAACTGGCCGTGATCAACACGCAGAAGGCGCTGCTGGATACCGAGGAGATCAAGAAGGCGCAGGCCGATATGGAGGCCAGGTTCAAGCCGCGCCAGGATCAGATGATCAAACTGCAGAAGGAGCTGGAGGACATCCAGGCCCAGTTGAACAGCGGCAGGCTCAACGAAGCGGGCTCGCAGGACATGCAAGCCGAAGGGCCAGCGGAAGCAGCGCGACTTACAGCGCATGCAGCAGGATTTGCAGGAAGACGTGCAAAACGAGCGCACCGAAATCCTCCAGCGGGCGGGCAGCCGGATGCAGGACGTGGTGAAGAAGCTGGCTGAAGAGAAGGGGTTGGACATCGTCGTGGATAGCGCCAACACGGTCTTCTACAAAGCTCCGTTCGACATCACCGCCGAGGCCACTGCCGCCTATGATAAAACCTATCCAGTTGCCGCCGCCAAGCCAGCCGCAAAATAAAAGCTGTAAAATGGACGCAGGATGTCCAGCTACCTGGAAGCCTACGGGGCCAACGAGGAACATCGTGCCCGCACTGTTGCGATCATCAAGACTTCATCGATCGTTTTAGTCGTGCGCTGGCCGCCGGCTTGATCCTGTACGGCGTTTTCAAAAATTACAGCGAAGAGCACCGCGCCAAGAGTTTTCTTGGTTTGCTCGACGCGCACAATTACCAAGCTGCGTACGCGATGTGGGGTTGCACGGATTCCCATCCTTGCCCGGCGTACCCGTTCGCCAAGTTTCAGGAGGACTGGGGGCCGAAGAGCGAGCACGCCGACGAATCGGTGGCGCATATCGGGCTTTCGCAAACCTGCGGCTCGGGCGTGCTGATCCGGCTGGATTATAAGGCTTCCCAGGAACCCGTTTCTCTATGGGTGGAACGGGACAGCGGGACCATCAGTTTCGCGCCCTGGCCCGAATGTCCGGGCCGTCACCTGCACTTCGGAGCGTGGCTCAAGTCGGTATTTCACGGCGGCTAATCGCCTTTAGCGATAGCCGGCGGCTTGCAGCTCGAATAACTCCGCGTAGCGGCCGCCCAGCGCCACCAATTGCTGGTGCGTGCCCTGCTCCACCAGTTCGCCATCGGCCAAAACCAAAATCCGGTCCGCCATGCGAACCGTGGAGAAGCGATGCGAGATCAGCACGGCCATACGGTCGCGCGTGAGATCGGCGAAGCGCAGGAACACTTCGTATTCGGCGCGGGCATCCAGGCTTGCGGTGGGTTCGTCCAGGATCAGCACCTGCGCGTCGCGCATGTAGGCGCGCCCCAGCGCCACTTTCTGCCATTGTCCGGCCGATAAATCGACGCCGTTCTCAAAGCGCCGGCCGAGCATTTGCTGGTAGCCCAGCTTGAACTGCGCGATCAACGGATCGGCCAGGCTCTTGCGCGCCGCGCTCTCCACCCGCGGCTGGTTTTCCAGTTCCTCGATGCGCCCGAAGCCGATGTTCTCGCGCACCAGCATGTCGTAGCGCATGTAATCCTGAAAGATCACGCCGATTTCGCCGCGCAGGCTGTCGACATCGTATTCGCGCAGATCGATGCCATCCAGCAAAATTGCGCCGCCGGTGGGATCGTAGAGGCGCGCCAGCAGTTTCACCAGCGTGGTTTTCCCGGCGCCGTTTTCGCCGATCAGAGCGATGCGCTCGCCGGCGTCAAATCGAAAGCTCACGCGCCGGAGAACCTGCCGTTCCGAGCCGGGATAGGCAAACGAGACGTTGCGAAACTCGAAGCCGACTCCGGATCGGCCGGGGCGCGGGCAGCGCGTTGGGCGCCGAAACGATGCTCGGCTCAGTTTCGAAGAAATCGAAAAGGTCCTTGATGTAAAGCGCCTGTTCGGCGATATTGTTGAGGCTCGAAAACAGCGTCTCGATCAGCGATCGCGAACGGGAGAAAGCGCCCGCGACAAAGGTCAGGCTGCCGACGGTCATGGCGCCGGCCATGGTCCGGATCAGGATCAGAACATAAGCGCCGTAATAGCCCGCCGTCGGCAGCAGATTCAGGAGCGATCCCGGTGATGCGCGCGCTTGATCGCGAGCGCCTTGTTTTCCTCGTAGAATCGATCGAAAAGCCGGCGCGAACGGTCGGCCAGATGCTGCCCGAGGCCGAAGATTTTCACTTCCTTCGCGCTCTGGTTGCTGGCGCCGAGCATTCGCAGATAATCCAGTTCGCGGCGCTCGGGGGTCCAGCGATACAGGATGGAGTAAGCCAGCATCGCGAATCGAGTTTCGCCCAGGAAGGCCGGCACCACGGCCGCCGACTAACAGCACCAAAAACCAGGGAGAAAATGAGACCACCGCGGCCAACAAGGTCAGCAAAGTGATGAATTGCTGGCCCATTCCGGCGATGATCCCAAGCATGCCCAGCCGCGCCGTGGTCTGGCGGCGGGCGCGCTCCAGCTTGTCGTAAAATACTGGATCTTCAAAGGAAACCAGATCCATGCGATTGGCGTGCTCCATCAGGCGCAGGCTGACGTGATTGGTGAACTTGTCGCCCAGCAGGCTGTCGGAAAGGTTCACTGCGCGCGATAGCAGGTCGCTCAGGACGGCCAAGGCGATCTCATAGGCCAAGTAGACCCAAATTCGGTGTGGGTCCGTCAGGCGGCCCTGAATGGCCCGGACCACCTGGTCGATGATCAGCTTGCCCACCCATAATTGCGCCACCGGGATGACGGACGAAATCAGCCGCAGAACGATGGTTGCGGTGGTGAGGATCGGGCTGGTATCCCAGACCATCCGCAACAAGGGCGGGACATTCCGAAGCGCCTTGAGGCGCTCGCGCCACGTGGTGGGAGCGTCAGCCGGACTTCGGAAGAGGCGGATGCGGGGGAATCAAATCCCAGTGTAACGCTGGAATAGAGGTTTAACGCGGATCTCAGGCTCAGAACGGGGCCCAGAGGGCCCCATTCGACACCATCTGCCTGAATCTGAACAGGCCCCCTGCATTAGCAAGGGCGATGTATGGGAGAATCAGGTTCGACGGAAACGCAACCGTCAAAACCTGTTTGTGATTCAGATGATAGGGCCACCAAGGTTGCGAGTCAAGTGAAAAACTGGAACTTATGAAATCGGCTCTAACGCTCTGAACCGGAAAGAGTTGCGTAGAGGATTCATTTTGGAAATCCTGTGGAAGAATTTGCCGATCGACCGCACGTGGGCTAGGGCTTTGGTTTCTAAGGTAGAGAAATGCGAGGAGTTATTTGCCCTCGAGATGAAGTGTGATCATCGATCCTTCAGCACCTGAGTAACCAAACCGGCGTGCCAGGCGCAGCGTTCCCCCCACGGCGAGCCCGGACAGCAAGCAGAATGCCGCCAGCAAACCGGCCAAGTGAGATCGATAAAACCATCTGGCCCGGCGGTTTGCGGCTTGAGTTCGAGAGGTTTGTCCAATGACGGCAGATCGTTCTCTGCGACAACGCCTTGATAATTCACGTCGTTCAGGAGTTTGGCGGAAGCTTGCGAGCTCGCGCCGGGCCCAAGATCAGAGCGACGAGCGGCCCGGTACGCTTGGCAGCGGCATCCGGAAGTTTTTGAAATTGCGGCAGTTGCTGGCGGGCAACGGACGGCGTAGGGAAGGAAAAAACCACTAGCGCGACGGTTCCCGCGGGCGTTCGATAGCGGGCCAGCTCGGCTTCGGTGCCGAAATCGAAGACAGCGGCCGCCACGGGAATCTCAGGAGCGTTCGCCGCCAAGCCTGCCGGGCCTAGAATGTAGCGCTCCGAGCGTGGGCAGCATGTTCTCGGAGGGAAATAATTGGGCAGAGATCGGGAGCGACCCGTGCGAAACGTGGGGCAGCCCGGCATCCGACAAAGCGGCGAGATTCTTGGGGCACTTGCCCTGGCAAGTCACTACGTAGTTCCCGACGCGGATGCCGTTTCGGCCGGAAGGATCCAACGACGCCGCGAATGCGCCGGTGGGTCCTTGAACTGGCAAGCAGTTACTTGAAACGACCCGTAGTCGGCCCGCTCGATGGCCTCCAGGCCGT
This sequence comes from Bryobacterales bacterium, assembly GCA_963761265.1. Lineage (GTDB taxonomy): Bacteria > Acidobacteriota > Terriglobia > Bryobacterales > Bryobacteraceae > Palsa-89. The sequence goes on along the minus strand of CAVXGM010000010.1, from coordinate 101,968 downwards.
CTTCGTTCAATTGCGCGCGGGAAGCCGCGGAAACGTCCACCGGGGCGGTCGATTTACGCTGATACTTGCCGAGCTGCTCCGGCCAGAGCGCCGCGCTGGCGGTCGAGACTCCCATGGAGGCAAGCCAAATGGCCGCTAGCATCAGGCTCCGTGACATTTCTTATATTTTTTGCCGCTGCCGCAGGGGCAAGGATCGTTGCGGCCGGCCTTCTTTTCGGAAACGGCCTGTTTCTTTTCGGTGGTGGTGTCGCCGCCGCCGACGAATTGCAGGGCGGCCATTTCCTTGTCTTTCTTGCGCTGGATGTTGCGCGTGAAGTCCTCGACGATCGCTTTGGGCCGCGCGGCGCTGCTCGGCGCTCGCCGACACCAGCGCTTCTTCGCCGTCGTCTTCTTCGTCTTCCTCGTATTCGTCTTCTTCGTCCGGGAAGGGAAGCACGGGCTTGGGTCTGCCGGGCAGGCCGCCGGGCCCGCCGCCGTCGCCAGATTCGCCGGGAGGCGGCCCGGTGGTCACCTGCAGGAAGAACAGGATACCGGATGGTCTCGTCTTCGATGCGGTCCATCATGTCCTGGAACATGATCGAAGGATTCCTTCTTGTACTCGATCAGCGGGTCTTTCTGGCCGTAGCCGCGCAGCCCGATGCCTTCCTTCAAGTGGTCCATCGACAGCAGGTGGTCCTTCCACTGGCTGTCGATCACATTGAGCATGATCATGCGCTCGGCCTCGTGCATGTATTCCGGGCCGATCAGCTCTTCTTTCTCTTTGAAGCGGCGCTCCAGCAGATCGTTGATGTGGTCTTCGATCTCCTGCTTCAGCAGCCCGCTGCAGCTCCTCGATATCGATCTTCACGCCGAACTGGCTGAGCACGTCGGACTGCAGGCCGGTGAGATCGTACTCGGTGGCATGCGTTTTCTCGGGACAGCGAACGTCGCTGAACGAAGCCACGATGCCCTGGATGATCTCCTTGATGCGCTCGGTCTGATCGGTGCCTTCCAGCAACTGCGCGGCGCATGCCGTAGACGGCCTGGCGCTGCTTGTTCATCACGTCGTCGTATTCGAGCAGGTGTTTGCGGGAGGCGAAGTGCTGCGCTTCGACGGCTTCCTGGGCCGCGGCGATGCGCTTGCTGATGAGGCGCGACTCGATGGGCACGTCTTCTTCCATGCCGAGCCGCAGCATCAGGTTCTGCATGCGCTCGCCGCCGAAGATGCGCATCAGGTCGTCTTGCAGCGAGAGGTAGAAGCGCGAACTGCCGGGATCGCCCTGGCGGCCGGCGCGTCCGCGGAGCTGATTGTCGATGCGGCGCGATTCGTGGCGCTCGGTGCCCAGCACGTGCAATCCGCCGGCGGCGATCACTTCATCGTGTTCGACGAGCGGTTTCATCGCTTGAAGCGCGCGAAGATGCTGGTCCCATTCGGCGCGCTCCGGCGATCCGGCGGGACTGGTCTGGAACAGATCCGGGTCCTTGTTCTCCTTCTTCAGATATTCCTTGGTGAGGAATTCCGGATTGCCGCCCAGCAGAATATCGGTGCCGCGGCCCGCCATGTTGGTGGACACCGTGACGCGCGCCCTTGCGCCCGGCCTGCGCGATGATGAACGCTTCGCGCTCGTGATTCTTGGCGTTCAAGACTTCATGCTGGACGCCCATCTTCTTCAGCAGGGCTGGCGAGCCTTTCGGATTTTTCGACCGAAATGGTGCCCACCAGAACCGGCTGGCCCTTTGTCGTGCAGCCCCTTGATCTCTTTGGCCGCGTTGCGGAATTTCTCTTCCTCGGTCCGGTAGACCATGTCCTGAAATTCCTTGCGGACCATGCGTGCGGTTGGTGGGAATCACCATCACATCCAGCTTGTAGGTCTTTTCGAACTCGGCGGCTTCGGTTTCGGCCGTACCGGTCATGCCGGCCAGCTTTTTGTACAGGCGGAAGTAATTCTGGAAGGTGATGGTGGCGAGCGTCTGGTTTTCGCGCTCGATCTTGACGTTTTCCTTGGCTTCGATGGCCTGGTGCAAACCGTCGCTCCAGCGGCGGCCCGGCATCACGCGGCCGGTGAATTCGTCGACGATAATCACCTGGCCGTCCTGCACCAGATAATCCTTGTCGCGCTGGAACAGCACGTGCGGCCTTGAGCGCCTGCTGGACATGATGCAGCGTGGACCAGTTTTCCGGCTGATAGAGGTTGCCGCAGCCCAGCAGCTTCTCCACTTTCGCGATGCCTTCTTCGGTGAGGGCCGCGCTGCGATGCTTTTCTTCCACCGTGTAATCGCCGGTGGTGTAGCTTTCGCCCGGCTCCTTGCCCTTGATCTCTTCGCCGCGGATCAGCTTGGGAATGATGCGATTGATCTTGTAATACTTGTCGGTGGATTCTTCGCTGGGGCCGGAGATGATCAGCGGGGTACGCGCTTCGTCCACCAGAATGGAGTCCACTTCGTCCACGATCGCGAAGTTGTGGCCGCGCTGGACGCAATCCTCCAGGCGGAACTTCATGTTGTCGCGCAGATAATCGAAGCCGTATTCGTTGTTGGTGCCGTAAGTGATGTCGGCGTTGTAGTTGGCTGTTGCGCTCCTCGTCATCCAGATCGTGCACGATGATGCCGACCGACATGCCGAGGAACTTGTAGATACGGCCCATCCACTCGGCGTCGCGCTTGGCCAGATAATCGTTGACCGTGACCACGTGCACGCCCTTGCCTTCGAGCGCATTCAGGTAGCAGGGCAGGGTGGCGACCAGCGTTTTGCCTTCGCCGGTTCGCATTTCAGCGATCCGGCCGCGGTGCAGAACGATGCCGCCGATCAGCTGCACATCGAAGTGCCGCATATTCAGGACGCGGCGTCCGGCTTCGCGGCACACGGCGAAGGATTCGATCAGCAGGTCGTCCAAGGGCTCGCCGTTGGCGATGCGCTGCTTGAATTCCACGGTCTTTTGGGCCAGTTCGGCGTCGGAAAGCTGCTGGAGCGCGGGTTCGAGATCGTTGATGGCGGCGACCATTGGACGGAGCCGCTTGACTTCGCGTTCGTTCCTGGTCCCGAAGATTTTCGCAAGGGTGGCGTCGAGCATAGGCGGGGGCCTGTTCCTATTTTAGCGGATCTTGCCAATTATGACGCGTTTCGGGCTAACAATATGTCACGGGCGGCGGATCGTCGCTAGAATGACTGTACGGATGTTGCTGCGCAAGGTCAAGTTAGAGAATCTGCTGTCGTTCCGGAACACGGAGGTGGAGCTGCGGGGGCTGAATGTGCTGATTGGAGCAAATGCCTCGGGGAAGAGCAATCTCATTGAGGCGATTGGTCTGCTCCAGGCCGCGCCGGTGGATTTGAGCGCGGCGATTCTCCGGCTTGGGGGCGTGCGCGTAGTCTGTTCGTTGGCCGGCCCGGTAGCCTCGCCGATTGCGGCTATAGAATGCAGCGAAATCGATGATAAACATCTCCAATACCGATTGGAATTTTCCGAGCAGGCCGCGGGTCTCGTTGTCTTGCGGGAACGCCTCACGATCTCGAATCAAAGGCGAAAAAGGCCGGTAATGACACATACTTTGACCGCACGCCCGGAAGTTTCCAGCTTGGTCCCAATTACCGCCAGGCAGCAATAGAACTAGCTATCGGCACGGTCCCGTCCATTCAGTCGGTGTTTGCTCTCTATAAGAATCCTGTTGATCCGACCCCATCACCCGCGTTGGGAGCGAATTCGCGCAAATCCGTATCTACCGCGAATTTCGCACAACGGGCGACTCGCTGTCTAGAAGAGGAGTTTCTACAGCCGCTCCCAAAGGATTTCTGGAGGATGGTGGCGACAACCTGGCACTCGTTCTTCTCGACATGAACTTTAGAGGCTGTCAATCGACTCGGGTTCGAGAATACCTTCATCGTTTTTGTGATCGATTCAATGATGTGAAAGTTCGGCTCGACGGCCCGATCGCGAAAACGTATATAGAAGAGAGCGGCTTGCTGGAACCGTTGGTGTCCTGGCGGCTGTCCGATGGCACGCTCAAATTCCTTTGCCTCTTAGCCGTCCTGCTGGAGCCTAATCCTGCGCCGCTGATTTGCATCGAAGAACCGGAAGTCGGCCTTCATCCCGAAGCCATCCAGATCGTTGCCGAAGCTTTGGTCGAAGCGTCGGAGCGAACGCAACTCATCGTCACCACGCACTCGGAAGCATTGATCGATGCTCTATCAGACCGGCCGGAAGACGTTCTTGTGACCGAGCGAGATTTTGATAATGGCACCCAATTTCGCCGGCTAAACAAAGAGCAACTTTCGATCTGGCTGGAGCGATACAGCCTTGGCCAGCTTTGGCGAAAGGGGGAACTCGGCGGAAATCGATGGTGAAGGAGCTTCGATTCTACTTCGAGGGCGACACCCGGCTGAAAGCCGGATTCGACAGCTTCTTGAAGGAGATCAAAGATGCCGCGAACTCCCAGCGCTGCAAGTTTTATGCCGTCGCAACGAATGGCACGCCCTCGCAAGACTACCGCGCCGGCCTGAAGGCAAATCCCAACTCGTGGAACATGCTTCTCCTCGACAGTGATGAGGCTTTGGAGGATTCACAGGTCGAACTCCTTCAGAAGAAGGGCCTGGAGGGTTGCGATCCGGACTCAGTCTTCTGGATGGTGCAGCTGATGGAATCGTGGTTTCTCGCTGATGTCGATGCACTGCGTACCCACTACGACGGCGGATTTCAGGAGAGCGCTCTCGAAGGAAATCCGAGGGTTGAGCAGATCCGCAAACTCGACGTTCTCTCGAAATTAGAGAACGCTACTCGCCGGACCACGGCCGGCAAGTATCAGAAGAACCACGCGTTTAAGCTGCTTGGATTGATCGATCCGGCAAAAGTCCGAAGAGCGGCTCCGCACTGCGACCGTATGTTTAGCCTAATTCTCAGCCGATTGCGCTGACCCGCGCGAGTTCAGGTCCTATAATCAGCACCATGGGAGCCATCGCGTCACGAGATTCAGCGAACCAATCAACCGTCCGTCTCGACCGGCAGAATCCCTACCTGCGCATCGACGCGGTCAACGTGTTTGTTAAAGATCAAGACCGCAGCCTGGAATTCTACCGCGATCGGCTGGGATTCGATCTGGCGTTGGATATTCGTCTGCAATCGGGTCATCGCCTGGTGGCGGTGGCCCCTCCCGATGGCACCACGGTGCTCCGCTTGATCGCACCCGATCCCGGCTCCGAGAATTATCAGCTCATTGGGCGTCCTACGCCGATTGTCTTCCTCACCGAAGATGTCATCGCGAAATTCCGTGAATGGAGCAAGCGCGGGGTTCACTTTCGGTACACGCCGCGCCTGAGGCGCGTGCAACGCAACCCGCGGGCCTCGGCTTCCGAGCAGCCACCCGTCTGGGGCGGAGTGTTCACACGCTTCGAGGATATCGATGGGAACTCGTTCTCGCTGGTCGGATTCGACGATGTCAGCCGCGCGCTGGAGGAGCAACGCCGCGCCATCGCCGACAAATTGGAGTGGGAACGCCGGGCAGCCCAAGAAATCGAAATTGCGCGGCTGGTCCAAGCCCGTCTGTTTCCGCAAACTTTGCCACCCTTCGGACCGCTCGATTACGCGGGCGTTTGCGTACAAGCCCGGCAGGTGGGCGGCGATTACTACGATTTTCTGAATCTCGGCCGTGAACGCCTGGGTCTGGTGGTGGGCGATATCGCGGGAAAAGGAATCGCCGCGGCTCTCCTGATGGCCAACCTGCAGGCGAACCTGCGCAGCCAGTGCGCCCTGGCGCTGGAACAGCCGCAGCAGTTCCTCGAATTAGTGAATCGGCTTTTCTTCGAAAATACGGTGGAGAGCGCCTATGCTACGCTCTTTTTTGCCGAATACGACCACCGCACGTGCCGCCTGCGCTACGCCAATTGCGGCCACCTGCCCGGTCTGGTCTTGCGCGGGGATAATACGCTCGATCGGCTGGCGTCCACGTGCACTGTATTGGGGCTCTTCGAAGACTGGCGCTGCTCGATCGGCGAGAGCAGCCTGCTCCCGGGCGACACCCTGGTGCTGTACACCGACGGCGTCACCGAAGCGTTCAGCGAAGGCGGCGAGGAGTTTGGCGAGCAGCGGCTGGTGGAAAGCTTGCGGCGTCATAGCAGCCAGCCGCCTCGATCTCTGATGAGCTCCATTTTGGAGGATGTGAGGCGGTTCAGTCCGCACGAGCAGCACGACGATATTACGCTGCTGGTGGCGCGGTGCTCATGATCCCAAATAGATTCGTGACGCAGACAGAAGTGTTGATGGTACATCCAACGCGAGGAGATAGTCACCGAGCACCGCGAACGGTGGATGGAGGCATGGAATGAGTTCTTCGGTAGCGGACATCCGCCCGAAAGCTCGTGAAGTCTCGCTCAGCGACGACGAGCTCACCGTACTGCTCGCCGATGGCCGCAGAATCTCTGTTCCATTGGCTTGGTTCCCGCGGCTTCTTCACGCTATGACCGATCCGGAATTTCGAGCTGCTTGGAGAAGGCGAAGGTATTCACTGGCCCGACGTCGATGAGGATCTGAGTGTGGCCGGCCTGTTGCGGGGCCCAGCCTAAGCCACAACTCACCCACCAATCGATTTCAATTCCGCGCGCCGATCCCAGTCGCTCAACTACATCCCCAACCGCCCGCTACAATTCATGTGTGCAGCTCACCTCCGTCGACTGGGCCGGTAGTCGCGCTCTACTTCCTCTTTAACCTCGCCATCGGCTTCTACTACAAATCGCCGCGCCGGCAAAAGCATCAACGAGTTTTTCCTCTCCGGCCGCAATGTTCCCTGGTGGCTGGCCGGCACGTCCATGGTCGCCACCACCTTCGCCGCCGACACGCCGCTGGCGGTCACCGGCATGGTGGCGCGTGGGCGGCATCGCGGGCAACTGGCTGTGGTGGAACTTCGTCGCGAGCGGCATGCTCACGGTGTTCTTCTACGCGCGCCTGTGGCGGCGCTCCGGCGTCATGACCGACATCGAATTCGCCGAAATCCGCTACTCCGGCAAGCCCGCCGCGTTCCTGCGCGGCTTCCGCGCGCTCTACCTCGGCATCCCGATCAACTGCATCATCCTCGGCTGGGTGAACCTGGCGATGGTCAAGATCCTGATGCTGGTGCTGGGCGTCACCAAACTGCAGGCGCTGTGCATCGTGATCGGCATGATCGCGCTCACGTCGTTCATCTCCACGCTCTCCGGACTGTGGGGCGTGCTGGTCACCGACCTGTTCCAGTTCGTCATCAAGATGGGCATGGTGATCGTGCTGGCGGTGTTCGCGGTGCGCGCCGTCGGCGGCATCGACGGCATGAAGATCAAGCTCGCCGCCGTCGATCACGCGCGCGGCGCGGCGCAAGGCTCCGTGCTCAACTTCGTGCCCGATCTGCACTCCGCCTGGATGCCGATGATCACGTTCCTGGTCTACATCTCGATGAACTGGTGGGCCACCTGGTATCCGGGCGCCGAGCCGGGCGGCGGCGGCTACATCGCGCAGCGCATGTTCAGCGCCAAGGACGAAAAGAATTCGCTGCTCGCCACGCTGTGGTTCAACGTCGCGCATTACGCCGTGCGGCCGTGGCCGTGGGTGCTGGTGGCGCTGGCGTCGCTGATTCTCTATCCCGGCCTTGCAAGATCCCGAAACCGGCTATATCCGCGTGATGATCGCCTACCTGCCGCCGTCGCTGCGCGGCCTGATGGTGGCGGCGTTCGCGGCGGCTTACATGTCCACCATCGCGACGCAGCTCAACTGGGGCGCCAGCTACCTGGTGAACGATTTCTACCGCCGCTTCTTGAAGCCGAACGGAGTCCGAGCGGCATTACGTCACGGCTTCGCAGATGGCCACGGTTCTGCTCACCATCGTCTCGGCCGTGGTCACGTTTTATCTCGATTCCATCGCGGGCGCGTGGAAGCTGCTGCTGGTCACCGGCGCGGGCACCGGCGGCGTGCTGCTGCTGCGCTGGTACTGGTGGCGCATCAACGCCTGGAGCGAAGTTTCGGCCATGATCTCGGCGCTTCGTTGTTTCGCTCGTCACTGCAGACCGCGTTCGGTCTCGATAGCGACAAGCCGCGCGACTTCGCCTGGATCATGATCATCACGGTGGCCATCACCACCGTGGTCTGGCTGGCCGTGACGTTCCTCACGCGGCCCGAATCCAAGGAGACGCTCGTCGCGTTCTATCGCCGCACGCATCCTTCGCTGGCCGGCTGGGGCCCATCGCGAAACTCGCTCCCGATGTTCGTCCCTCCACCGGCGGCCTTTCGAATCTGCTCGATTGGATCTGCGGCTGCGTGCTGATCTACGGCATCCTGTTCGGCACCGGCAAGCTGATCTTGAAGGATTTCGCGAGCGGGTCTCTGCTGCTCGCCATGGGCCTGGCCGCGGGCGCGGTCATCTATTGGGACCTCTCGCGCCGCGGCTGGAGTACAGTAGTGGAATAGGCGTGAAACAGTTGGTCGCAGCTTTGGTTCTCTCGGGATGCGTGGCCATCGCCGCCGATAAACCGTTCGCCGTCGTGCACGCCGTTTTCTCGCGCAGCGAAGACGGTCCGCCCGAAGCCGCCGACGAAACTTTTGTTCCCGGCGAAACGATTTACTTCAGTTGTCAGGCCGAAGGTTATCGCAAAGTCGACAAACCCGACGACTACGGCAAGCAAAAGGTCGCGCTCACATATCAGATTGAGGTGCGTGATAAAACCGGCGCGTTGCTGAAGCCCATCAAGGAGGGTAAAGTCGAAACCAACGTCACGCAGGAAGACAAGAACTGGGAGCCCAAATTCCGCGACACCATCGTCGTCCCGCCTTTGGCCGACACCGGCGACTACAACGTTCTGGTGAAGTTGTCGGATGAGCTGGCCAAAGCAAATATAGAAAAGACTGCCATTTTTCACATCCAAGGCCGCGACGTCGCGCCGAGCGACACGCTCATCGTCCGCAATTTCCGCTTCCTGCGCGGTGAGGACGATACTAAGGCCTTGCAGGTGGCCGCTTATCGCCCCGGCGATTCCGTATGGGCCCGCTTCGATATGACCGGCTATAAGCTTGGCGACAAGAACCAGGTGGACATCGAATACGGCCTCACGGTGCTGCGCGAAGACGGATCGGTGGCTTACAAACAACCGGACGCCGCCACCCAAAAGATCCAGACGTTTTACCCGCAGCGCTACCAGCCCGGCGAACTCAGCCTGAATCTCGCGAAAGACCAGCCCCTCGGCAAGTACACCATCGTGCTCGACGTGGAAGACCACGCAGGGAAGCAAATGTACGAAACTCGCGAGACATTTTCCGTCGAATAGCCACTCCCTGAGTAATGGCCCTTTTCCGGACCCGCAGCGCGGCTGTCTTTGGAATTGAAGCGCACCTGATTGACGTCGAGGTGGACATGTACCCCGGCGGCAGCGCGCGCGATTTCGTCACGGTGGGCATGCCCGATACGGCGGTGCGCGAAAGCCGCGAGCGCATCAAGTCCGCGCTGTTGAATTCGGGCTTCGGGTACCCCAACAAATCGGTCACCATCAATCTCGCGCCAGCCAACGTGCGCAAAGAGGGCGCGGGGTTCGATCTGCCCATGGCTCTGGGCATCTTGGGCGCGATGGGAACCGTTGGCTGCGCCGACGAGTACCTGCTGGTGGGCGAACTTTCGCTCGATGGCACGCTCCGGCCCGTGCGCGGCGCGCTCTCCATCGCCGTATGCGCGCGCCGCCAAGGCATTCCGAACCTGCTGGTTCCTTTCGATAACGCCGCCGAAGCCGCGGTCACCGAAGGCGTGCGAGTTTTCGGGATGCGGCATTTGTCCGAAGTGGTGACGTATCTCAACCAGCCGGATCAATTCCAGCCCACGCCGTCGAACGCGTCCGCTGCGAATTCTTCGGAAGAACCGTTGTCCGATTTTCGCGACGTTCGCGGCCAAACGAGCGCCAAGCGCGCGCTGGAAGTGGCTGCCGCCGGCGGCCACAATGTGCTGATGATCGGCCCGCCCGGCTCCGGAAAAACGATGCTCGCGAAACGCTTCCCTGGAATCCTGCCGCCGCTGACGTTTCAGGAATCCATCGAGACCACCCAGATCCATAGCGTCGCGGGGCTGCTTCCGCGCGGCGTCGGATTGCTGGCCCGCCGGCCTTTCCGCTCTCCGCACCACACGGTGTCGGACGCGGGTCTTATCGGCGGCGGCTCGGGTACGCCGCGGCCGGGCGAAGTCAGTTTGTCGCACAACGGCGTCCTGTTCCTGGATGAGCTGCCTGAATTCCCGCGTAACGTTCTGGAGATGTTGCGACAGCCGCTGGAAGAATCGTCGGTCACCCTGGCCCGCACCAACATGACGCTGTCGTTCCCCGCCGATTTCATTCTGATCGGCGCGATGAACCCCTGCCCTTGCGGCTATTTCTCCGATCCGACGCGCGAATGCCGCTGCACCGGCGCCATCATCCAGCGCTATCTGAGCAAAGTGAGCGGTCCGCTGCTCGATCGCATCGATCTGCACGTGGAGGTTCCGGCCGTCGCGTATAAAGAGCTCCGTGGCAAGGATCATGGAACAACCTCCGCCGAAATGCGAGCCCGGGTGGAAGCCGCGCGCGCCATCCAGCGCCGGCGCGGATTCTACAACGCCCGCATCCCGGCCCGCCTGCTCCGCACCTTCTGCGCGCTGGACGAACCCGGGGAGCGAATGCTCGAAATGGCCGTGCGCCGCATGGGTTTGAGCGCCCGCGCGCATGATCGAATCTTAAAAGCTGCCCGCACTATCGCCGATCTCGACAATTCCGACGCCGTCTCAGCGAAGCACTTGGCCGAAGCAGTCCAATATCGCAGCCTGGATCGAAGCTACTGGAGCTAGTGCGGTGTCACGCCAGTTTGGCGCGCAGCGTGGCGCGTTATTTCGCCTTGGCCTGTGACATTCTGTCACGATCACGAGGCTAACTGATTGATACAGTGAGCCTTTCCTAATGGAATCCTGCTTGCTCTAGGAAAGGCATGACATCGGATAAAAAGACCTTCTTACTCGGCCAACTCCAGGAAGCCATCGACCAGGCCGTTTCTCAGTCCGGCCGCATCGACGAGATCATTGGCGAGATGAAGCGGGCCGGCTACGACCTGTGCCTGATGCTGGAATCCACGATTACGATCAGCCCTTGCGAGGACCAGGCGAATGCCAGGCTGGAACCTCCGATGGACTTCGCCGGCGAAATCGAGCTGACCGATGCCGATCTCGAGTTTCTTCAGGAACTCAATATCGCGGCGTAATTTTTAGCGGCCCGTGAGCGCCTCCCGCACCAGCGGCTCAGGCTTGGTTTCAAAGACACCGTAGACGATTCCGGCCAGCGCGCCACCCACGATCGGCGCAACCCAGAACATCCAGAGTTGCTGCAATGCCCACCCGCCCACGAAAATCGCTGGGGCCGTGCTGCGCGCCGGATTCACGGACAGGTTGGTTACCGGAATCCCGATCAAGTGAACCAGAGTGAGCCCCAGTCCAATCGCGATCGGAGCGAAGCCCTGGTGCGCGCGTTTGTCTGTGGCGCCCAAAATGATCATCAGGAACATGAAGGTGAGTACAACTTCAGCGATCAGGCACGCGCCCAGCGCATACCCGCCCGGCGAATGCGCGCCATAACCGTTGGCGGCGAATCCATTCGACAGGCTAAACCCCTCCTTGCCGCTCGCGATCAAGTACAGCACTCCTGATCCCGCAATTCCTCCGAGCACCTGCGCGACGATATAAGCGGGCAGCTCCGATATGGGGAACCGCCTGGCCACCACCAGACCTACGGAAACCGCCGGATTGATATGACAGCCGGAAATGTGGCCGATGGCAAATGCCATGGTCAGTAGCGTCAAGCCGAACGCCAGCGCGACGCCGGCGAATCCAATGCCCAAACCTGGAAAAGCAGCCGCGAGTACAGCGCTGCCGCAGCCACCAAAGACCAGCCAGAACGTTCCAATGAACTCGGCGAAAGATCGTTTCGAAAGTGACATGCGATTGTCCTCCTGTCGGTCTCAGATGCTACCATACTGCGCATGGACAGGCGCTCTTTCCTGGGAGCCGCCGTCGCCGGCGCGGCGGGATCGCAGATAGGCTGTAAATATGTGCCCGCGGCAGCCTCCGCCTCCTCGAGCGCAATCCCCAGCTTCGAACTGGACGAAGTCAGTTTGTCCGACATCGCCGCCGGCCTGGAAAAGGGCAAGTGGACCTCGGCGCATCTTGTGGAGCTTTATCTGGGGCGTATCGATGCGATCGATCGCAACGGCCCCGCGCTCGGCGCGGTACTCGCCCTGAATCCGGATGCCGCCGCAGCCGCCGGCCAGCTGGATCAGGAACGAAAGAACGGCCACCTGCGCGGGCCGCTGCACGGCATTCCGATTCTGCTGAAGGACAACATCGAAACGCGCGATCCGACCGCCACCACCGCCGGGTCGCTCGCCCTCGCCGATTGGCACGCTCCGCAGGACGCCTTCGTCGCCGCGCGATTGCGCGCCGCGGGCGCAATTATTCTCGGAAAAACCAACCTCAGCGAATGGGCTAATTTTCGTTCCACGCATTCCACCAGCGGCTGGAGCGGACGCGGCGGCCAAACCAAGAATCCTTATGCGCTGGATCGGAATCCGTCGGGCTCCAGTTCCGGGTCCGGCGCCGGCGCGGCCAGCAGTCTTATGCGCCGCTGCTCTCGGCAGTGAGACCGACGGATCGGTCACCGCTCCGTCTTCTGTGAACGGCATCGCCGGCATCAAGCCGACCGTCGGACTGGTCAGCCGCTCCGGCATCATCCCCATCTCGGCCAGCCAGGACACCGCCGGGCCGATGGGGCGCACGGTTCGCGACATCGCCATTTTGCTGAGCGTGATGGCGGGCGTGGATCCGCAAGATCCAGCCAGCGCCGCATCGCAGGGCAAAGCCGCGCCCGATTACACGCGTTTTCTCGATCCTCAACGGCCTGCGCGGCGCGCGCCTGGGCATCGCGCGGAAATTCTTCGCGAATAACGCGCCGATGGATGCGTTTCTGAATGGTTGCGTCGACGCGTTGAAGAAGGCCGGCGCCGAGGTGATCGATCCTGCCGATCTGGCCACCCACGGCCAGATCGACGCCCCCGAGGCTGTAGGTCCTGCTCGTACGAATTCAAGGACGGCATCAATCGCTATCTCGCGCGGCTGCCCGCTAACAGCCCCGCGCGCACGCTCAAGGATCTGATCGCATTTAACGAAAAGAATCGCGAGCGCGAGATGCCTTTCTTCGCGCAGGAGCTGTTCCTGCAATCGGAAGCCAAGGGCCCGCTGACGGACGCCGCGTACATCAAAGCCCGCGCCGATTGCGTGCGCCTCTCGCGCCAGGAAGGCATCGACGCGCTGCTTGCCCAGCACAAGCTGGACGCCATCGTCATCGCTCACCTCCGGCCCCGCCTGCTTGATCGACCACGTCAATGGCGATCAGGATACCGGCGGCTGCACCACGCCCGCGGCCGTCGCCGGATACCCGCACATCACCGTGCCGGCCGGGTTTTATAGCGGCCTGCCGATCGGGCTTTCGTTTTTCTCGCCGGCCTGGAGCGAACCGACGCTGTTCAAACTGGCTTATGCGTGGGAGCAACAGATGAACGCGCGGCGCAAGCCGGCGTTTGCGGCCGGTGCGACGAGCTGAGAACTCAACTAATTCGCCAGCTCCGCGCACATCCCCGGCATGCTCCGCGCCATAAATCCCAGGCTGTCATCCATATTCAGCCCCGACTAAATTCAACCGCTTCGCCGCATCCGCCGCGCCGCCCGCGCAGGCCGTCTTGGCGCGCGACCGCAGCTCGGCGATCGAATCGCGCCACTTCACCAGATCCGCCTTCTTCGCCACCGGCCCGTGCCCCGGAATCACGATGTCGAAATCGAGCTGCAACACGCGATCGAGCGTCTTGTCCCAATCCACGATGCTGCCCTTGGCGCTGTAGTCGATAAACGGCGCGCTGCCGTTCACGAACAAGTCGCCAGTGTGCAGCACGCGCTCGGCTGGGAAACAGGATCACCGCATCGCCATTGGTGTGCCCGCGTCCCATGATAATGCGCGCTCACTTCCTGGCCGCCGACGAACACCTGCGCTTCGCTCGCGCATACGTGATCTGCGGAAGCCCCGGCTGATTGCCCGCCACCATATTGGCGCGCGCATTCTTCTGGATCACGATCTCGGCCGGTGTATTCTTCAGCATGAACGCGTTGCCGCCGGTATGGTCGCCGTGCTGGTGCGTGTTCAGGATGTATTTGATCGGCTTGTCGCTGATCGCTTTCACCTTCGCCAGGATCTCCGGCCCATCCTGCTCGAATTTGTCGTCCACCAGCAGGACGCCTTCGTCGGTGGGCATCACAGCCACGTTGCCGCTGGCGTTGTTCATGATCACCCATAGATGATCGGTCACCTTTTGCACGTTGAGCGGCTGCCTGGCGGGCTGCGCTTGCAGCCAGATCAAACCAGAGTCCCGCAGCACGCGAGACCGATCCCGCCAAGGCGGAGCACGATGGTTTTCTGGATAGGCATGTTCAGGACAGTATATCGCTCCGGAATTCGATGACGTACTCTGGAGCGGCCTTATTCCGGCCCTTTTCATTCACTTCCGCTCGCGGCGGCGGCGGCAGATCAATTTTCGCTCCCTAGAATCGCAGGCAGAAAGGAGCTGTACTGTGAATAAAAAGCATCCCGAAACGCCGGACGAACCGGCCGCGCGGCAAACATCGATCATTCAACCGATCATCGACGATCTGAAGGGCCAAACCTCGACGAGGCTGCCCAACGACGACGAAGCCGCGCCACCACGCGGTCCGTTGCATCCGCCGCAGCCCGCCGAACTCGATCAGGATGCAGGCGGCGGCTACAACCCCGACGGCACCTACCCGCAAACCTGACGGCCGCCTCGAAGCTGTCCGCCAAAACCGCTTTCCCACTCTTTGAAAATCTGGACGATAATAGGAACAAGCAAGCACACAGTGCCTGCATCGCAGCAACAAGGATGGTTCCCATGCAGAAGTTCGCCGCACTCGCTGTGGCAGCGGCGTGCTCTTGTCTGATGTTCGGCCAGGAGCCCGCGCCCGTCCGTCCCAGAGCTGGAAAGGTCCAGATTTTCAAAGAGTCCGATCTCAAGCCCGGCATGAAAGGCTACGCCTGGACCGTGCTCAAGGGCACGCAGCCCGAGCCGCTTCCGGTCGAGATCCTCGGCATTTATAAGAACCAATGGGGGCCCAAGCAGGATGTGATTCTCGCCAAGCTGGGCGGCAAGGGCCAGCGCACCAATGTGGCCGCGGGGATGAGCGGCAGCCCGGTTTATATCGACGGCAAACTGGTGGGCGCCATCGCGCTGCGCTTCAGCACCTTCTCGCCGGACGCCATCTGCGGCATCACGCCCATCGAGCTGATGCTCGAAGTGAACGAATTCGACGAGTCGCTGCCCATCCGACGCGCGCGTACGCCCGAGAAAGCGTCCAGTCGCAACGCGACGCTTCCGCGGGATGATTGTCCGCGTGCCTGGTTCCCGGTCTCTTCCGCCCGATTCCCGATCGCCAGCATGGTTCCCATCGAGACGCCGCTGAACTTTGCCGGGTTCAACGAAAACGTTCTGCCCGCCTTTGCGCCTGCAGTTCGAGCAAATGGGGATGACGGTCGCCGGCGGCGGCGGGCGCCAGCACCATCATCAGCTCCAAACCCGCTCCCGGCTGGCAGCAAGTCGCTGCAGCCCGGCGATGCCGTCAGCGGCTTGCTGGTCACCGGCGACATGAGCGTCAGCGCCATGTGCACGGTCACCTATAACGACGGCAAGCACGTGCTGTTTTGCGGCCATTCGTTCTTCAACCTGGGCCCGGTCGACATGCCCATGGCGAAGGCCGAGGTGATCACCACGCTCGCTTCGCAATACCAGCCCACCAAGTTCGGAAACGCCACCGAAATCGTCGGCGCGCTGAAGCAGGACCGGCACAGCGGCGTCCTGGGCGACCTGGGCGATACGGCCCAAATGGTTCCCGTCACCCTGCACGTCCGCTCCTTCGGCGACAACAACGCCGTCCGCAAGGAAAGCGATCTGCATTTCAGCGTCTTCGTCCAGCAGAAATGGACGCCGTATCTGATGACGATGACGCTGTTCAATTCCATCTCCAGCCTGAACGAATTCGCCGAAGAAACCACCTACCGCTTGAGCGGAAAAGTGGCGCTGGACGGACAGCCCGGCGTCTCGGTTTCCACCATGCTCGCCGCCAACGAAGGTCCCGCGCCCGTTCCCAACCAGCTGGCCGGATGGTGGGGCGACAAATTCAATCGCCTGTTCCTGAATCCGGTGCAGATTCCGAAACTGAAGTCCGTGGATGCCACCGTCGACATTCTTGCCGGACCGCCGCGAAGCCACGATCGAAAACGCCTGGGTTCCGGCCAGCGAAGTGGAAGCGGGCTCCGAAGTGCCCGTGAAGGTTTTCGTGCGGCCCTATCGGGGCGACCGCATCGAGCGCGATTTCACTGCTGAAGATCCCGGCCGGCCTGCCCAAGGGCGAGCATCGCGTCCTGTTCAGCGACGCCGAAACCTTGAACCGCCTGCAGAGCGCCGCCGCGATGTCCGAGCCGTTCATCGACATCAAGCAGACCGTTTCCCTGATGAATCAGGAGCGCAGCAACAACAAGCTCTACGTTTCGCTCGTCGAGCCTCGTCCCACCGTTTTCTACGAAGACAAGACGCTGCCCAGCCTGCCCGCCTCCATCATGAACGTGATGCAGACCGGACCGCACCGCCAGCCGCCGCCTGCAGTCGCTCTGCCGAAAGCGCGATCGAGCAGGGCAGCATTCCGTTCGACATGCTCATCGACGGCAGCTACTCGCTCCGCATTACCGTAAAGTAAAAAGCGTCACTTTAAAGCAGCTCCAATGAAAACAATTCGACTCCTCCTGGTGGCGTTCATCGCCCTGCGCCACCTGCTTCGCCGTGGACACCCACTTCTGGCAGCAGGGCGACCGCGCCGATTTTGAAAGCGGAACGCTGAAGCATCTGTCGCTGCGCGGCGACGGCCGCATCTTTCTTGCTCCCGAGTTCACCGAGATCTTCGATTCCTCCACGCCCTATCTCTGGACTCTGGCCGTCGATTCCAAAGGCAACCTCTACACGGCGGGCGGCGGCTCCGGCAGCGGAACGGCCAAGTTCTTCGCCATCGATCCGCAACGGCAAGAGCCGGACCTTCGCCGAGCTGGATGGCCTGGAAATCCACGCTGCTGGTGCTCGACGCCAAAGATAATGTTTATGCCGCCACCGATCCGGACGGCAAGATCTACAAGATCGGCTCCGACGGCAAGCCGCAGCTGTTCTACGATCCGCACCAGAAATACATCTGGGCCATGGCGTTCAACAGCAAGGGCGACCTGTTCGTCGCCACCGGCGATCAGGGCGAAATTTACCGCGTGACGCCCGACGGGCGCGGGCTCCGTCTTCTTCAAGACCGAAGAGACGCATGCGCGCTCGCTCGCCATCGACGCCCAAGACAACCTGATCGTCGGCACCGAGCCGAGCGGCCTGATCCTGCGCATCTCGCCAGCCGGCCAGGGCTTCGTGCTGTATCAATCGCCGAAGCGCGAGATCACCGCGGTGGCGGTGACGCCGGACGGCGCCATCTACGCCGCCGGCGTCGGCAACAAGACCGCCGTGTGCGCAGGCCGCGCCGCCTCCCGCTGCCCGCATCCAATCCAGTCCTGCCTGGCGGTCACCGCTGCGCTCGAACACCACGCAACTAGCTCCGCGACCTCGCAGCGATCTCTGGCCGGCGGATCGGAAGTTTATCGCATCGATCCCGGACGGGGCGCCGCGCAAAGTGTGGTCCGAGCGCGCAGGACATCGTGTACGCCATCGGATTCGATTCGGCCGGGCTGCCCGTGCTCGGCACCGGCAATCGCGGCAAGATCTATCGGCTGGATTCCGACACGCGTCAGCACGCTGCTGCTGGATGCCTCGCCCACGCAAGTAACCGGCTTCGGACGCGGCCGCCAGGGCGGATCCTGTACGCCGTCACCGGAAATATCGGCAAAGTGTTTCGCATCGGACCCGGGCTTCGAAAAGAGCGGCATCGTTTGAAAGTCGACGTGCTGGACGCCGGCTCGTTCGCCTATTGGGGCCGGATCAGCTATCGCGGCTCCGGGGAAAATCTCCGTCTCTACCCGCAGCGGAAATCGCAGCCATCCGGAAAGCAACTGGAGTCCCTGGGCGCCTCTGCAGACCGATACCACCGGCCGCGAGCTGCGACTTTTGCGGCGCCGGCCGCACCGTTTCGCCCGCCGGCTCGATTCCTGCAATACAAAATCGAGCTGACGCCCGCGGCCGGCGAAAGCCCGAGCCCGAAGTGTCCTACGTCGAAGCGGCTTATCTTCCCAAGAACGTCTGCGCCCGATGGTGGAGGCCATCGACATCACGCCGCCCAATTACCGTTTCCCTCGCCCAACTCCTTCCCTCCGCCCTCCACCTCCATCACGCTCCCGCCCATCGGCCAGCAGACGCAGCGCTTCTACCGTTCGTCTATCGAATGGCAGCGGCATTGCTCAAGTCGCTGAACTATGCCAAAGGCTACGAAAGCGCGCGCTGGCTCGGCGTCCGATGAGAACAACGACTCGCTGATCTATCAGCGTCGAAATCCGCGGCGTGAAGGAAACCGACTGGAAGCTCCTCAAGGAGAACGTCAAGGAGAAATATCTGAGCTGGGACACCGCGGCGTTTCCCGATGGCGAGTACGTGCTGCGCGTCACCGCTTCCGATGCGCCCAGCAATCCGCCGCGAGCAGGCGCTCAGCGCATCCCTGGTCAGCGATCCGTTCCTGATCGATAACACGCCGCCGCAGATCTCGAATCTGGCCGGCAGCGCGCGCCCGGCAACAAACTCGACGTCCGCTGGACCGCGCACGACGTCGCGCAGCATTATCGATCACGCCGAATATTCAGTGAACGGCGGCGACTGGATGCTGGTGGATCCGGTGACCGTCTCTCCGATTCGCCGCAGGAAGAATATCATCTGGGATCGATCGGCCGTCCGCGGGCGAGCAAGTGATCGCCGTGCGGGTGAGCGACCAATTCGATAATCAGGCCGTCGACAAAGTCGTCGTGAAATAGCCATCGCAGGCTCAGGCTGCCGGCATAAAGACCCGGATATCGCGCTTCGCATTTCCGCCGCCCGCTCCCGCGCCGTCTCGATCTGCACCAGTTCGCCTTGTCCCATTCCCGGGACACCACGCCGCCGTCTTCTTCCACTCGCGCTTGCTCTCCACCAGCTCCGGCCAGAACGGAAACTGGCGGCACTGCACCGGCTTCACCGCGTGAATCGAGCATCCGCCGTCGCGCAGGAATTGGCACTGCTGGTGGCGCGGAACGCGCAGCCGCAGCCGATGCCTGGTGCGATACACGTGCGCCGCTCGAACTCGCGCGCCGTCATGCCCAGTACTCCGGCGATCCGCACCAGATCGTCTTCCGTCAAATACACGAAGCCTTGTTGCTCGCAGCATTTGGTGCAGCCGGGCTGGCATTGGAATCGCAACGCGTTCATTTCGGTCATTGTCATCAACATAGACAGTTAATCCCGGCATTTTGTGCGCGACTGGGATAAACTGGAAACATGCGCCTGCTCCTGCTCATTTCCCTCTTCGCGTCAGCTCCTCGCTTTGGCAGCAAAATCCTCGCCCCGGCCGCATCCGGCGATTCAGCACCGCCAATATGGACATCGACCGCCAATCCGTGCGTCGATTTCTATCAATACGCCTGCGGCACCTGGATGGCCAACAATCCGATTCCCGCCGACCAGTCCCGCTGGGGCACTTTTCGATGAGCTCGCGGATCGCAATCGCGCAATCCTGCGCGGAATTCTGGAAAAGGCCGCCGTCGACGATCCCAAGCGCTCGGCGGTGGAGCAAAAGATCGGCGATTTCTATGCCTCCTGCATGGACGAGGCGAACCATCGACAAGTTGGGAATCCAGCCGCTCGCGCCCGGAACTCGACCGGATCGACGCGATTCAGCTCGAAAAACCAGCTCGTGGATGAGTTGGTCCGGCTGCACCCGCTGGGCGTGGGTGCTCTCTTTCGATTTTTCTTCCGAGCCCGGACGCGAAAAATTCCACACAAATGATCGCCGACGCCGATCAGGGCGGCCTCGGCCTTCCGGATCGCGATTACTATTTGAAAACACGATCCCAAGTCGGTCAAGCTGCGCGAAGAATACGTGGCGCACGTGCAAAAGATGCTGGAGCTGGCGGGCGAACCAACGGCGCGGGCCGCCGCGGATGCGCAAGCCGTGTTGCGCATTGAAACCGATTTGGCGAAAGGATCGCTCGACCGCGTGGCGCGCCGCGACCCGAATCAGACTTATCACAAAATGTCGCTTCAGGAGCTGGCGGCATTGGCTCCGGCGATCGACTGGCCGAAATACTTCTCCGGCGCTCGGCACGCCTGCTTTCACCAGTCTCAACGTCTCGGTCCCGGACTTCTTCAAGGCTGCTGAACACGGTTCTCAACGACACCAGCCTGGCCGATCTGAAAACCTATCTTCGCTGGCACCTGCTGCACGCCGAAGCGACGCTGCTGGCGCAGCCCTTCCTGGATGAAAACTTCCAGTTTCTACGGCCAGACGCTCACCGGCGCCACGGAACTGCAGCCGCGCTGGAAGCGCTGCGTGGAAGCCACCGATGATGACCTGGGCTTCGCGCTCGGCCAGAAATATGTGGAGCAGAATTTCCCGCCCGCAGCCAAGGCCCGCGTGCTGGGCATGGTTGCACGAGATCGAGAACATGCTGGGACAAGGACATTCAATCGCTCGATTGGATGACCCCGGCCACCAAACAGCAGGCTCTCATTAAACTGCGCGCGGTGACCAACAAAATCGGCTATCCGGACAAATGGCGCGATTATTCCAGCGTCAAAATCGTGCGCGGTGAGGCCGTCGGGAACGACGAACGCGCCACCGAGTTCGAAGTGCACCGGCAGTTGAACAAGATCGGCACGCCGGTGGATCGCAGGAATGGCCCATGACGCCGCCCACCGTGAACGCCTACTACAGCCCGTTACAGAACAACATCAACTTTCCCGCGGGTATTTTGCAGCCCCCGTTCTTTCGACAACCAGTATGGATGCGGCGGTGAACTATGGCGCCATCGGATCGGTCATGGGGCACGAGCTGACGCACGGCTTCGACGATCAAGGCCGCCAATTTGACGCCGAAGGCAACCTGCACAATTGGTGGACGCCCGCAGGATGCCGCCGAATTCGAGAAGCGCGCGGAATGTTTCATCAAAGAATATTCGGCGTTCACTCCGGTGGACGACGTGCATCTGAACGGCAAGCTGACGCTGGGTGAAAATACAGCCGACAACGGCGGCGTGCACCTGTCGTTCATGGCGATGATGAAATCGCTGGACGGCAAGCCGCAGCCCAAGATCGACGGCTTCACGCCGCAGCAGCGCTTTTTCCTCGGCTACAGCCAGGTCTGGTGCCAGAATTGCGGCCGGAAGCGGCGCCGTGCTGCGCGCACAGATCGATCCGCATTCCGACGGGCGCGATCGCGTGAACGGCGTGCTCGGCAATATGCCGGAGTTTCGCGCGGCCTTTGCCTGTCATGAGGGACAACCCATGGTGCATGCACCCGCCTGCCGCGTTTGGTGAACCACAGCCCAGCTTTCGTTGTCACGTACCCATAACGCTCCGGTATCCGGCAGTATCCGGTAATAATTCCTGCTCACCTATCCCGGTTCCCAGCGAAAAGTGCTTGAGAAATGCCGAGATTAGCCGCTGGCATTTCCCGTGCATTATGAGCCGGCGTATGAGAAGCAACTTCACTTCGCAACTTGCATTAGCGTCTCAGCTATTGGCTGGCTTCCGCTGGATTGTATTTGTTGGCGCCAGCGGTTGCCATGCCCAGGCTCAGGCCACGCCGGCGATTCAGAAGATGAGTAAGGCGGATCGCGATCTAACGCGAAAGATCCGAAGGGCTGTAGTTTCCGACAAGGATCTTTCCGTCGAGGCGCACAACATTCATATCAGTGCTCAGGACGGAGCAGTCACACTCACGGGCACAGTCAAGTCGGATCAGGAGAAGCAGGCGATTGAAGACAAGGCTGCCTCCATCGCGGGGGCCGGCAAAGTGACCGACGAACTCTCTGTTTCCGGGAACAAGTAATCACTCATAACGAGCATACAGCTCAAGGAGAAAAAATCATGAGTAATACAGCAGTGTTTGGAGTGTATCGGGACACCGTAGCGTTAAGCTCGCGGCCTGGAAGCCTTGCAAGCCGCCGGCTTCCGGAACACCGATATCTCCGTCCTTTTGCCCGAAAATGCGGGCACCAAGGATTTCGTTCACCAGAAAGACACCAAAGCTCCCGAAGGCGCCACAACGGGCGCTACCACGGGAGCCGTGGTGGGCGGCGTCCTGGGCTGGCTGGCGGGCATCGGCGCTCTGGCCATTCCGGGCATTGGGCCGCTGATCGCCGCCGGCCCGATCGTCGGCATGCTGGCCGGGGCGGGCGCTGTCGGCGTGGCCGGCGGCATCGTCGGAACGCTGGTGGGACTTGGGATTCCCGAATACGAGGCCAAGCGTTTTGAAGGCCGCGTGAAGGCGGGCGGAACTCTGCTTTCCGTGCACTGCGACAACTCCGATTGGGTGAAGCGCGCCAAGAAGACTCCTGGAGGAGACCGGCGCCGAGGACGTCGCTTCCAGCAGCGAAGCCAAAGCGGATTATGCAGTCAGCGAACGGCCAGGATCCCGCGTCTAGCTCGGTATCAGGACCGAGCTCACAGGGGACGCATGCCCGGTATGCAGGGTGCGTCCCTTTTTTTTTCAGTAAAATGGTCCCGTGACCCGGCGCTTCTTTCTGGCCGCCTGCATCGGCTGCCGGCTTTCGCGCAGCGCATCCTGAAACCGGCACCGCCTGCCAAACCAAACGCGCGCATCCCGTATGGAAAAGCAGCCCAGCAATTCGGAGAGCTTTTTCCTGCCCCATGCTGCCCGGGCCGCACCCCGCGGTGATTTTCTTCCATGGCGGATTCTGGAGAAACACCACCGGTCTGGATCAGGCCAGACCCCTCTGCGCCGCGCTTGCGCAGGCGGGAGCGGCGGTGTGGAATCTGGAATATCGGCAGGCTGGGCGATCCCGGCGGAGACTGGGCGGGTATGTCGGACGACGTTGTTCGCGGCGCTCAACAGCTGGTTGCCCGTGGCCAACCCGCTACAACCTGGATTTGAAGCGCGTCATTGCGGCCGGGCATCTCGGCCGGCGGCCAACTGGCGCTGTGGCTCGCGGCGCAGCAAGCCGTCGATCTGCGCGGCGTGGTTCCGCTGGCGGGGATTTCGGATTTGCGGCGCGCTTAGGCTTTGCAGTTGGATGGCGGCGTGGTTGGCGAGCTGCTGGGCGGATCTCCCGACCGGTTTCCCGCAGCGCTATGCCGCCGCTTCTCCCGCGGAGTTGCTGCCGATCTCCAGTGCCGCAGCGCATGCTGCATGGCACGGCGGATCAGAGTAGTTCCCTTCGATATGAGCCAGCGGTTCGCGAAGGCGTCCGGGAACGCCAAGCTGATCCCGCTCCCGGGCGCCGGCGCATTTCGAGCTGATCGATCCGCGCTCGAAGTTCTGGCCCGCCGTCCAGAAGAGCGATTCTGGATTGGGCATTTTAAATCCAGAAACATTTCGCTACGATTTTGTTTTAAAATGAAAGCGACGTGCAATCTCATCCGCCGTTGGATTGCCCTTCGTGGCGCTCTGGTTCCGGCAGCCTGCTCGTTCGGCGCCGCCGAGTACTTCACGCCGCAGCATCAATTGCTCGGCATCGGCGCCGGCCGCGCCGACATCACGCCCGATCTGTTGGCCGCGCGCGCACCGACCGCATGATCCAATCGCAAACGTTCACCATCATGCGCGAGCCTCAGGCGGACGGCCGGCGCCGAAAGAATCACGAGCGCGCGGCTGGCTGCCATCTTTCGCCTGGCGGCGGAGGAGAGCGGCTGGCCCGCTTCGCTGATCTGCGGCGGTGGCGTATCTGGAAAGCTGGGGCGACGCCGAAGCCACCAGCCCGGCCGGGCCGCGCGGCATCATGCAATTCTCCGAAGCCACCGCGCGGGCTGCCGGACTGCGCATCGTGCGCGTCACGCGATATCAGGTCACCACTTCGCATGTGCTGGTGCGGCGCACCCGCGTCCGAGGCCACAAGGCCGGCCGATCCGTCTATCGGACCGTCCGGCACAGGATGCCCTACACCGTAACCGTTCGCGACGACCGCCTGAATCCCGCAACGCGCCGCGCCCGCCGCCGCGCGCTATCTGGCGCGCCTGGAAACCAAATTCGGCGGACGCGATTGGGCCATCTTCGCCTATCATTGCGGCGAAGGCTGCGTGTCCGACCTGCTTCCGCTCACCGACGCCGCCGTGCATCACCAACAGCCCACCGTAGCCGAAATGTTTTTCGCCGCCAATCCCGCCCGCAACGCCGAGCTCTACGAGGCGCTCCAGCGCGAAATGCAGCGCGATTATTCGCCCACCTATTGGTTCCGTATCAAACGCGCCGAGCAGTTGCTGGCGTCTGTATCAAGACGACCCGGCGGCTTTCCGCGAACTGGCCGAAGATTATCAGAATCCGATCCATCCGAAGCGCCGCGCCGTCGATCGCTTGATGATCTGGCTGAAGTCCCACGACATCTTCTATCGCTCGCCAGGACGATCTGCGCGTAGCGCCGAGGGAAACGGCCTGGCGAAGGTTTTCGACGATCCCCAATTCTTCGGCTTCTCTCTGCCGGAGATGGCCGACGGACCCGAATCGAGACCTTTACTTACAGGACTCGCCGGCCGCCATCGGAACTTTGCTGTACGTGTCGTTTGAAACGCGGCGGCTTTTTGATGAACTGAAGCCCAAAGGCGAGCGCTTTGTGCCGCTGCAAGTGGCGGAACTGGTGAGCACCACCGATCGTCCCGCCGAAGCCGGCACGCTGCTGGTGGATCCCGAGTTCCCGGAACATTCCACCGGCCAGGTGTTTGATATCGATCGCTCCAACCTGCCGCGCGGCGAGCGCGAGTGCCTGAATTTTACGCTGGACGATCTGGGCTGGGACGGCTACCTGGGCTTCATTCAGGTGACCGGCGACACGGTGCACATTGGATGCTCGCCGTCATCGCGCGACTTCTTCGCCGCCGTGTTCCAGGATGCCGCGGCGGCAAGATAAACCGCAGTCCGCGCTTTACAGATCGCCGTCGTCCGCGGCCGAGCCCCAGGTCAGCGCCGAGCCCTGCAGTGTGGAATCGCCCCAGATGATGGCATCGCCCCAGATGATCGCATTGCCCTGCACCGTGGAATCACCCCAGATAATCGCGTCACCCCAGATGATGGCATCGCCCCAAATGATGGCGTCGCCCCAGATGATGGCGTTGCTCCAAACCGCGGAATCGCCCCAGATGATGGCGTTGGATTGTACGCTGGAATCGCCCCAGATAATGGCATCGGCGGATACCAGCGTCACGGTTTCGGTTTGCGGATTGAACTGCGCAATCGGCGACAGGGCTTGGAAGTTGACCGTGTCCCGGTCCATGAGCGCGCCCGCGATGTCCACATATCCGGCGCCTACCGCGAAGATGTCCTGTTGCGTCTGGAACGTACCGGTGTGATGCACGTCGGTTGCGGAGGTGTATCTCGCAAACTGCTTGCTGGCGGTCTTCATCAGCCGCGCCTTGATCTCATCCGGGGTCAGCGACGGATCTTCCTGGATCATCAGCGCAGCAGCGCCGCTCACCACCGGCGTCGCCATGCTGGTGCCGCTTAGCTTGTAGTAATCCGCCGACCAACCCTGGCCGGTTTTCTCATAGGTAGAGAGCGCGATCAAGGTATCGGGGTGCTGGGTGGCGATGGTGCAGTTGGGCGACGCGAGCAGGGAAACTACGTTGTTGCCCGGAGCCACCAGATCCGGCTTCACTACGTGATCCAGCAGCGTGGGGCCCTTGGAGCTATAGCTCGCGATCTGATCGTCGTTCCGCCAGGGTGTGTTTTCCGCATTCATGGCGCCCACCGTGATGACGTACGGATCGTTGCCCGGCGAATTGATGGTCGCGTAACCCATGGTGCCCATCGAATTATCGCGGCCCATATTCCCGGCGGCCACTACCACCGTAATGCCTGCCTTCCATGCGGCCTCCGCGGCCTGGCACAGCGGGTCCTTCTGGAAACTTTCGTAAACTGGATGTCCCAGAGAAAGATTGATGACGCGAATGTTGTATTTGTCCTTCAGCGCGATCGCTTCGTCGATCGCCGCGATCACCTCAGATTCCTGGCCGTTGCCGTTAGCATCCAGCACCCGCAGGTTCACGATATTCGCGTTGGGCGCCACGCCCTTGAAGGTGTGCGTAAAATTCGGCCCGGTGGATTGGGCTCCGTTCGCGGCCACGATGCCCGCGACGTGCGTTCCGTGTCCATATTGATCGGAACCGTCCTGGCCGGTCACGAAGCTGTCGCTAAATACAACGCGGGAGTGCGAACCGCCGCGGGCGGCGAGGTCCGGCTTGAGCGCGACGCCGCTGTCGATAACGGCGATACCGACGCCCGTTCCGTCCCAGCCTTCCTTCCAAAGAAAATTGGCGTTCACAGTCTGGGTAGTGATGTCCAGCAGGCTCGAAGTCTTCCGGTTCGGGGAAACGTAGGCCACCTGTGGGTTGGATGCCAGGCTTTGAATCATCGAGACCGGTATGGTCATGTGAGCAGCCGGGATGCTGCGGAAGTGTCGCTGAATGCGGCCCAAGCGACCCGCTTCCGCGGTATTTGCGCCCGCGAAGCTCTTGTATTGAACGATGACATCCACCATGCCGGAGGCGGTGGAGTGGGGCATATCGGAGGAAATCTTGGACCCCGCAAAAGCCAGAGAGCCAACCAGGCCGATCACGGCAACTCGAATTACGGACCTCATGAACTGACGAACCTCCGCCCTGGCAAAGGCAGGTCCGTATCCAAACCAACTACATTTAAAATGTGTAATATACGAAACTGATGAGACAGCTTGCCTTGGACAACTTGTCTGGCAATGGGTCAGTATGTCCCAAAGGTTTTGGGACGCTTAGTACAGGTGTACTATACAGCCAGGAAAGCCTATTTGGGGACCGTGAAGTGGAAAGTGGCTCCCTGACCCAGTTCAGACTCCACCCAGATTCGTCCGCCCCGTTGCTCGATGATGCGCTTGCAGATTGCCAAACCGATGCCCGTGCCCGGGAAATCGCGGCCGTGCAGTCGTTTGAAGACGCCGAAGATTTGCTCGTGATAGCGCGGATCGATCCCGATCCCGTTGTCTCGAACGGAGAATTGGATTGCGTCGCCGGTATCGGCTAGCCGAGACATGGATCTTGGGCGGCTCCGGCCCGCGAAACGTAATCGCGTTCATGATCAACTGCCGGAAGACCTGGGTGAGCTGCGCAAAATCAAACAGAACGGCCGGCAGCGGATCGTTCGTAATTTGCGCGCCGCACTCAGCTACCGCCGCGTCGATCATCAGGATAGCGCCTTGCAGGGCGCCCTCCGGCTCCACGGATTCGAGCGGCTGGTCCGGGGAGCGAAACTGATGGGAATACGTAAGCAGATCGCCTAACAAGCGGTCCAGGCGCTGCGCGGCCTCCTGGATGTAACGCATGAAATCCTGGCCGTCGCCATTGAGCTGTTCCTGATAGCGCCGGTCCAGCAACTGGCTGTAGCTGACGATCATGCGAATCGGTTCGCGCAGATCGTGAGACACGGCATAAGCGAACTGCCGGAATTCCTCGTGATGGCGATTCTGTTCGGCGATCAGACGAGCTTCCAACTCGCCGAGCGGCGTCTCTGCGACGTGGGAGGGTTCGCTCTGGGGGCTCATAATCCCGTGCCACCTCTATTCTACGCGTATTCTACGCGTTTACGTGTGCGCGTGCGGAACCCCTTCGGGCCTCTGCTATCCTGATCGCTTGGCACGCATTTTTCCTTTTCAACCCTATCGCTACAGCGCAAAGCCCGGGCCCATCCAGAACCTTGTTACGCAGCCCTACGACAAGATTTCGCCCGGCATGCAGGCGCGGTATCTCTCCTTGAGCCCCTACAATCTGGTGCGCATCATTCTCGGTGAGCGGGCTCCCCAGGACACTGAGGGCGACAACGTTTACACTCGCGCGGCGGCGCTGCTTCAAGACTGGATCGGCAGGAGCATTCTGGAACAGGAGAGTGAACCCAGCGTTTACGCATATTTTCAGAAATTTACCGCGCCAGACAGCGGCCAGATCCTGCAGCGCAAAGGATTCATCGGCTTGGGAGCCGTGGAAGAATATGCGGCCGGCGTGGTCCATCGTCATGAGCAGACGCTTTCGGGACCCAAAAAGGATCGCATGGAATTGCTGCGCCATACGCACGCTCACTTCGGCCAGATTTTCATGCTGTATCCCGATCCGCAACTTGCCATCGACCGGATGCTCGATGAGGCCGCAGCGGGCGAGCCGGTCATGTCGCTCGATGATGAAGACGGCGTGACGCATCGCGTCTGGAAGATCTCAGATCCGGCTTCGATCGCGCGAATTCAGTCGATCATGGCGGACAAGAAATTGCTGATCGCCGATGGGCATCATCGCTATGAAACGGCGCTGGCGTTTCGCAACGAGAATCCGGGACTCCAGGATGCCGAAAAAGTGATGATGACTTTCGTGAACATGCATGCGCCGGGCCTGGAGATTCTGGCTACGCACCGGGTGCTCAGCGCGATCCCCGCCGGGCTCGCAAACAAGATTCCAACCCGGCGGCTCGGTTCCATCGACGAACTCAAGCGTGTTTTCGAGAGTCCGGCGGGGAAGAAGATCCGGATCGGGCTGGCGCTCGCGGACGGCGCCGTGTCGCCTGTATGAGCGCGATCGCAAGCCGGGTGAGCTGGACGTGAAAGTCCTGCATGAAGAGCTGCTGGGCGCCGCACTTGGCATCGGAGAGGATGCCGTGCGGGAGCAGAAGCATATCGAATATGTGCGGGGATTGGATGCCGCGTACGCCAAAGTTCGCGACGGAGGCGCGCAGATCGCTTTCTTGTTGGAGCCGGTGAGTGTGCAACAGGTGGCGGACGTCGCCTTTTCCGGCGGAGTGATGCCGCAGAAATCGACTGACTTTTATCCGAAGCTGCTCAGCGGTCTGACGATTTACAAGCTGGAGCGGTAAGCGCATCGACGGCGAAGACAAATTCTTCCACCGGTCTGCCCGCCGATCAAATGTTCCTGAATAATACGCTCGATCACTTCGGGCGTGGCGGAGTGATACCAAACGCCATCCGGATAGACCACGGCGATGGGTCCGCGTTCGCAGATTCGCAGGCAATTGGCCTTGGTGCGATAGAGGCAATCCGGGGCCTTGCATCAGCCCGCATTCGGCCAGGCGCTTTTTCAAATAGTCCCAGGAAGCGTTGGTGACTTCGCGCTCCGCGCACTTCGGTTTGGTTTGATCGGCGCACAAGAAGATATGGCGGGAGAGTGAACCGATCCCATGATTGCGGGCGACGATGGCGAGTTGTTCTTGAGTTTCGTTCAATTGGTGTCCTGTATCCGGTCTTTCCAAACGCCTCCGCGGCCGGACCAGTAGGCCAGGGCGGAATCGACCGTCGACGACATGTAGAATAGCGCGATCAAAGGCAGCAGCGGCGCCCAGGCGGCGGATCGGCCGTAGAATTTCAGCGCTGGTGCGTAGGAGATCATCATCAAAAGCCAAGCCGCGAGTCCGCAGACGGCCGCGACCGGATTTCGCGTCAAGAGCAACAACGGCGGAGCGAGATAGATGACGGCCATCCCGATGAGGGTGAGTGCGAGCAGCAGCGCCGAATGATTCAACTGCGCGAACGCGGTGCGCGAGATCATGGCGCGAATTTCGGCGAAAGTAGTGTAGTCGCGAATGCTGGCGGTGTCGTTGGTCAGGCCGAGCCAGATGCCGCCGCCGCTGCGCTTGACGGCGCGCGCCAGTGCGCAATCGTCGATGATCGCATCGTGAATGCTGGCGATGCCGCCGATGCGATGCAGGGCGCATGGGCCGGATTAAGATGCAGCCGCCGGCGGCCGCGGCGGTCTTGCGATCGCGCCGGCGCGACCCAGGCCGGAGGATAGAGCATGAAGAAGAAAAAGACGAAGGCCGGGATCAGCAGCGTTTCGGCAAGCGAACGGCAGCGCAGCTTGACCATCAAAGAAACCAGATCCAGGTTTCCCGTTTCGGCGCGCGCCACCAGTTCGGCGATGTTGTTTGGCCCGTGGACGATGTCGGCATCGGTGAAGAGCAGATAGTCGGGCGAGAGCGTAGCCGCGTGTTTCAAACCTTCGGAGATGGCCCAGAGCTTGCCCGACCAACCGGCGGGAAGCGGACCGGCCTGGACAACCGTAACACCGTCGCGAGCGGCCAGCGCGGCCGTGCCATCGGAACTCTGATCGTCTACCACGATGATGTCCAGCCGGCCTGAATACGCCTGGTGCAAGAGCGACGCCAGCGCTGGACCGATAACGGCTTCTTCGTCCCGTGCCGGAATGATGACGCAGACCGATTTCGGGCTGGCCCGAACCGCCCGGTTTGGGCGGAAGCGGAGATCTGCCAGAAATTGCCGCGCGCGGTGAAAAGATAAATCCAGGCGCCGAGCGAAGCGACCGCGGTGAGTTCCACTATCAAATGGTGATGACGATCTTTCCGACGAAATCGCCAGCGGCCTGGCAGCGAAACGCGTCGGCGGCTTTTTCGAATGGAAACACTTTGTCGACGACGGGCTTGATCTTGTTCACATCGATGGCGCGATTCATCTCTTCGAACATTGTCCGGCTTCCGACTCCGATGCCGATCATGGAGCCCGCTCTTCATCATGAGGATGGCCGGATTGATGTCGCCCTCGCGCCCAGCCAGGAAACCGATGAGCGCCACCTTTCCACCGAATGCGGCTGCTTCAAAGGATTTGTTGAGAGAGCCCGCTCCGCCATTTTCGATGATGTGCTCCACGCCTCTACCGCAGGTGAGTTGAAGCACTTCTTTCTGCCAGTCCGGAAAGCGCTTGTAATTGACGCCGTCGGAGGCGCCCAGAGCGCAAGCGCGTTGGATCTTCTCGTCGCTCGAAGAAGTGACGATCACGCGCGCGCCGGCCGCCCTGGCGAAGAGCAGCGCCAGCATGGAAACGCCGCCGGTTCCGAGGCAAAGGACCGTCTCACCGGGCTTTACCGGCTTGCCGGACACCATCAGCGCATTCCAGGCAGTGACCCCGGCGCAGGGCAGGGTGGCGGCTTCTTCAAACGATAAGGTCTGCGGCATGGCCACCACGCCGTCTTCGTGCAGGACGATGTATTCGGCGAGCGTTCCATCCAGCGGACTGCCGAGCGCGGGGTGCCGCTCGGTCATCGGTCCCGAGATCCAGCTTTGAAAGAATGTGCCGCAGACGCGATCGCCGGTTTTAAATCGCGTGACGCCAGCGCCAACGGCCGTCACTTCGCCAGCGCCGTCGGAGAGCGGGATCAGGTTGCGGGTGACCGGTCCGCCGAAATAATTTCCGGTGACCACCATCTGATCGCGATAGTTCAGCGATGTGGCGCGGACCCGGATCAAGACTTCGCGCGGCCCGGGCTGCGGATCGGGCCGTTCCGCAAGGCGCAAACCATCCAGGCTGGTGGCGCCCTTTTGAACTTCGTAAACTTTCATCTGTACGATTGTACAGGCAGTTAGAACAGATAGAGCGAAATGCCGGCGGCGGGAGCGGCGGCTGGTTCTTCTCCCGGCGCGCCCACGGGCTGTTCCTGTCACGCCCTTCCCCGGCGATGGGCCGGCAGTAGATGCCGGTCTCGCCCAGGTAGACTTCCAGCTCGGACGGCCGAGGCAGCGTGCCCTGGATCAGGGCTTCCGACAGCGGATCCTCGATGAACTTCTGCAGCGCGCGCCGCAACGGACGGGCGCCGTAGCTGCGATCCACCAGCGTCTTTTCGAGGATGTACTTGGCGGCGTCTTCGTTGACGCGGATCTTGATCTGCTTGGCCACCAGATTGATGTTGATCTGTTCGACCAGCAGATTGATGATCTTCAGCAGATCCTCATCGCTGAGCGAGGTGAACAGAATCACTTCGTCCAGGCGGTTCAGGAACTCGGGATTGAAGGCCTTCTTCACTTCGGCCATCACCTGATCTTCCACCTTGGTTGCGGACTCCGCTGATATTGGGCGCCGAGAATCCGATGGACGCCTTCTTGTCGAGGAAGCGCGCGCCCAGGTTCGACGTCATGATGATGATGGTGTTCTTGAAGTCCACCGTGTTGCCGAGACCGTCGGTCAACTGGCCATCTTCAAACACCTGCAGCAGGATGTTGTAGACATCCGGGTGCGCCTTTTCGATTTCGTCGAGCAGGATGATGGAGTAAGGCGCGCGCTTCACGCGCTCGGTGAGCTGGCCGCCCTCCTCGTAGCCGACGTATCCGGGAGGCGAACCGATCAGCTTCGAGACCGAGTGCTTTTCCATGAACTCGGACATGTCGAAGCGGATCAGCGATTTTTCGCTGCCGAACAGGAATTCGGCCAGCGCGCGGGCGACTTCGGTTTTGCCGACGCCGGTGGGTCCCAGGAACAGGAACGATCCGGCCGGGCGCTTGGGCGATTTCAGGCCGGCGCGCGAACGGCGGATGGCGCGCGCCAGAGCGGAGATGGCTTTCTCCTGGCTGATGACGCGCTTGTGCAGCTCTTCTTCGATGCGGATGAGCTTGGAGATTTCTTCTTCTCGAATGGCGGTCATCGGGACGCCGGTCCAGCGCGCCACCACGTCTTCGATATCGTCCTTGGTGACGACGCCGGTGGAGGTATCGTCCAGGTTGTATTTTTCGCGCAGCAGGCGCAGATTCTCGCGCTCCTTGCGCTCTTCGTCGGAATAGAAGCGCGCCTTTTCGAACTCGTGATTCGCGATGGCGTTCTCCATGCGATGCACGATGAACTTGATGCGCTTCTGGATGTCGGCCACTTCGCCGGGCAGCGTGGTCTGGCGCAGCTTGACGCGCGCGCCGGCTTCGTCGATCAGATCGATGGCCTTGTCCGGCAGAAAGCGGTCCGGGAATAAAGCGGGTGGAGGCGTGCACGGCGGATTCGATCGCTTCGTCGGTATAGGCCACCGCGTGGAATTTCTCGTAGCGCTCCTTGATGCCGAACAGAATGCGGATGGCGTCCGATTCGTTGGGCGGCGGAACTTTGACGGCCTGGAAGCGGCGCTCGAGCGAACGGTCCTTCTCGATGGACTTGCGATATTCGCCCGGCGTGGTGGCGCCGATGCACTGGATCTCGCCGCGCGAAAGAGCGGGCTTCAGGATATTGGCGGCATCGAGCGAACCTTCGGCCGATCCGGCGCCCACCAGGGTGTGCAGCTCATCGATGAAGATGATGGCGTTCTGATTCTCCATCAACTCCTTCATGATGGTTTTCAGCCGCTCTTCGAACTGGCCGCGATATTTCGTGCCGGCGACGATGAGCGAAAGATCGAGAGCCAGGATGCGCTTGTCGGCCAGGAACGACGGCACGTCGCCATCGGCGATGCGCTGGGCCAGGCCTTCCACGATGGCGGTTTTGCCGACGCCCGGCTCGCCGATCAGCACCGGATTGTTCTTGGTGCGGCGGCACAGGATCTGCACCACGCGCTCCAGCTCGTAATCGCGGCCGATCAGCGGATCGAGCGAGCCATCCATGGCGGCCTGCGTGAGATCGCGGCTGAACTCGGCCAGCAGCGAGCTTTCCTTGGGGCGGCTGGAGGCGACCTTTTCCGACGACGAGCGCTGAATCTCTTCGCGCACCTGCGAAAGGCGCAGTCCGCGCTCATGCAGGATTTCGGCGGCAAAACATTTCTCTTCGCGCAGCAGGCCGAGCAGCAGATGCTCGGTGCCGATGTGCTTGTGATTCAGGCGCTCGGCTTCTTCGGCGCCATAGGCGAGCACACGCTTGCATTCGTGGCTGAGCGGGAGATCCACCGAGGTGGACACCTTCTCCCGAATGGTGGTGTGCGCTTCAATCTGCTTGCGAATGGATTCGATGGCGGCGTGGGACCGCAGGAACCGATTCGCGAAGCGCTTTGTCCTCCCGCAGCAGACCGAGCAACAGATGCTCCGTCTCGATATAGGGACTTCCAAACTGGCTGGCTTCGTATCTTGCGAAGAAGATTACTCGGCGCGCCTTTTCTGTATAACGTTCAAACATGATTACCGCCGTCCTTCCACATTATCGGATGTTCCAGGTCCGGCCGACAGAGCGGGAACTTCCGTCTGCCGGACCCGACCAGGGGTCAAATCCCCTTTGTCCAACTGCAGAATCCGGTCGCATCGGGTCGCGAATGAGAGGTTGTGCGTGACGTAGATGGAGGTGAACTTATGAGAGCGGTGCAGATTTTGCAGCAAGGAAATGATCATTTCGCCCGTCCGGAAGTCCAGATTCCCGGTAGGCTCGTCGGCGAGCAGAACCGAAGGGTTACCAGCCAAGGCTCGGGCAACGGCAACGCGCTGCTGCTCGCCTCCCGATAATTCTCCCGCGCGGTGTGAGGCGCGGTTTCGTAATCCAACTTCATCCAACCTCGCCAACGAAACAGGTTCCGCATCCTGGATGCGAGCGCCCCGTATCAGCAATGGCATCATCACGTTTTCGAGCGCCGTAAACTCAGGCAGCAGCGAGTGATTCTGCCAAACGAACCCAATCTCCCGGTTGCGAAACTCCGCGAGCTCGGTGTCCGAGAAATTGGAAATGTCCTGGTGTCCGAAGTATATCGTACCGTCCGGAAGGCCTGTCCAGGCCTCCCAGCAGATACATCAGTGTGCTCTTGCCGGCGCCGGATTCGCCAATGAGAGCGAGGCGTTCGCCGGGCGCGATTTCGAAATTGAGATCTTGAAACACCACTAGATCGGTTCCGCCGGAGCGGAACTTCTTCGTGAGATTGACGCCGCGGAATCCGCTGGCGGTGTTCATTAGTCCCAGTCCCTCTAATAACTAGGCTATCACTGGAATGCAAGTTGGGATCAGGTAACGTTATTAAGAATTGTTCGGAATGGTACTAGGGTGGCGGATTCGTACTGGCACAACAGGTTCGACGGCAGGAGGAGGAACGGCGAGTGGTTTGATCTTAGCAATGAGGATGTAATTGCGTTCAAACGAAGAAAATTCATGTGATGCTGCTTATTTTGCAGCCGGCCAACGCTGAGCTCCGTGAATGACATTCACGACTTCGACTACGTTCGCTTGTTCTCGAACGCGATAAACAATGACAAAGGGCAACGGCGGCAAGGGCAGTTCGCGTGTTCCTTCCACGCGGCCGCGACGCCCCAGATACGGACCGGAAGCGAGCTCGTTGACGCGATCATAGATCGTTTGCGTCACGCCCTGCGCGGCTCGCGGATTATCGGTTCGAATGTAATTGAAGATTTGATCGAGATCGTCGGCCGCAGCGGGCGACCAGCGAATCTGCATCTATGGTTGGAATAGCTTAGACAGACGAGCACCGACTTCCTCGTGCGCTAGAAATTCCCCGCGGTCGAGCTGCTCGAGGCTGCCATCTACTTTCTGCCGAAACCACAAATCATGATCTAGGTAGTGTTCGACGAGCTGTTGCACGTAGTCGTCGGCCGGGGTCCGGATATGAGCCGCAGCACGATCCAGTTTCGTTTGCAATTCCTGACTAAAGTGCACTTCCATAAGCCCAGGGTAGCAGGAGCGGTGCGGGGCATGGTGAGCGACTTATATACTGGCTGAGACATGAAGATACCAACCTTTGAAGAATTGCCCATCCGCAAGGACTTGCCGGCGGATTGCTCGTGGGGCGTGTTTGGCGACAACGATGCGCTCGGGTGTTTGAATTTCTTGACGGCCGAAGGAGTGGTGGCGGCGGCTGGGCTGGTGAAAACGGGCCAGGTGTTTCGCCTGGATGCGGCTGTGGGATTTGCCAAGCCGCCGTTGTTCGGACGCGCGCCGGCCGAGCATCGCGTGGTTCCTTTGGCGCCGATGGCCAATGACGACTTCGTGCATTTCAATACGCAGGAGGGCAGCCAGTGGGATGGGCTGGGGCACGTGGGGCACGTCCGGCATGAACGTTTTTATAGCAATGTCACTATCGACGAAGTGCGGGGCGGGAACGCCAAGCTGGGCATTCATCATTGGGCGAATAAGTTCGTGGGACGCGGGCTGCTGATTGATGCGTTCGGGTATCGGAAGGCCAAGGGCATCCCAGTGAATGCGCTGGATCGCGAGGTTTACTCGCTCGAGGAACTGAAAGCGGCGATCGCGCATCAGGGGAGCGAGCTGAAGCCGGGCACGATCCTGCTGGTTCGGACGGGCTGGATGGAATCGTATGAGAAGCTGGCCGCCGAGGACAAGCGCGCGCTGGCGCCCATGGACAAGATGCGATCGGCCGGTGTTGAGGCCAGCCGCGAGATGGTGGCGTGGCTATGGAATAATCGCGTGGCGGCGATCGGAACCGATTGCCCGGCGGTGGAGGCATTCCCGTCCGATTTCAGCAACGAGGGCATCCTGCATTATCGTGCGCTGCCGTTGTTGGGGCTGCCGCTCGGCGAGCTGTTCGTGCTGGCGCCACTGGCCGAAGACTGCGCGCGCGACCGGCGCTACGAGTTCATGGTGGTTTCCGCGCCGTTGAATGTGGAAGGCGGGATCGCGTCGCCGCCGAACGCGGTGGCGATCAAGTAGAAGCCCGGTTAAATCGTCTCGAGCTCTTCTTCGAGCAACTGCTTCTGATACAGGTCGGCGTAATAGCCGCCGCTGCGGATCAGCTCGGCGTGCGTGCCCTGCTCGGCCACTTCGCCGTGTTCGATGACGAAGATCTGGCTGGCGTTCTGGACGGTGGAGACGCGGTGCGAGATCAGGATGGTGGTGCGGCCGCGCATCACGCCCGCCAAGCCTTCGCAGGATGCGCTCTTCGGTGAGCGTGTCGACGCTGGCGAGCGCATCGTCGAGGATCAGGATCTTCGGATCGCGCAGGATGGCGCGCGCGATGGCGACGCGCTGCTTCTGGCCGCCGGATAGCGTGATGCCGCGCTCGCCGATGATGGTGCCGTAGCCTTCCGGGAAGCTCGCGATGTCGGGCGCAAGACCGGCGAGTTCCGCGGCGCGCTCGATGTCGTCCTGCGGTCGCGTTGTCCACGCCCCAGGCAATGTTCTCGGCGAGCGTAGCGCTGAACAGGAACGTCTCCTGCGGCACGAATCCGATCTGGCGGCGCAGCCACTCCGGGATCGAGATCGCGCAGGTCCACGTCATCCAGATAACACGGCGCCGCGCGTGGGATCCATGCAGGCGCGGGATCAAATTCACCAGCGTGCTCTTGCCGCTGCCGGTATGGCCGACGATCGCGACCGTGTTGCGCCGGCGGGAATGTCCAGAGCTGATGTCTGTCGAGCGCATAGCCCGCCGGATACTTCATTTCCACGCCTTCGAAGCGAAGCTCGCCGCGAACTTGCGCGAGCTGGCCGGTCCGCGCGGATGCCCTGCCGCACGATGCTGGGCTTCTCGTGCATCAGCTCCATGATCCGGCTCCAGGAAGCGGTGCCGCGCTGCATCAGATTCACCACCCAGCCGAGCGCGATCATGGGCCAGATCAGCATGCCCATGTAGGTGTTGAACATGACGAAGCTGCCGAGCGAAATGCGGTGCTCGAGCAACTGATAACCGCCGCCCAGCAGGACGATCAGGAATCCGATGCCGATCAGGGCTTGCAGCAGCGGCATGAAAAGCGCCGAGAGCTTCGCGAGCCGGATGTTCTGCGCACACATAATCCTGATTCAGCATTTCGAACTTGCGGATCTCGGGCTGCTCCTGCGCGTAAGCGCGAATCACGCGCACGCCCGAGAAATTCTCCTGGACGCGGCTGCTGATGTCGGAGAACATCTTCTGGATCGTTTCGAAGCGATCGTGAATGCGGCGGCCGAAGAGGATCACCGCAATGCTCACCAGCGGCGCCGGGAATCAGGCAGAACAGCGTCAGCCGCCAATCCACCCGCGACATGACGCCGATCAGAAAGACGGCCGTGAAGAACGTCTCGGTGAAATACATGATGCCAGGGCCGAGCATCATGCGGACGGCGTTCAGATCGTTGGTGGCGCGCGCCATGATGTCGCCGGTGCGGTATTTCGCGTAAAAATCCTGCGAGAGCGTGACGATGTGCGAGAACAGATCGTTGCGCAGATCGTACTCGATGTCGCGCGACAGGCCGATGAGGATCACGCGCATCCAGTATTGGAAAATCCCCCGGACCACGCGAGATCAGCACGATCAGCGCGGCGAATTCGAACACGAGCGAAAGGCGAAAACCTTTCATCAGCGAATCGATTCCGCTGCGGATGGCCAGCGGCAGCGCCGCCTTCATGATATCGGTCAGCAAAAGCGCGCCCATGCCGAGCGCCATGCCGCGCCGGTATTTCCAAAGATACGGCCAGACCGATTTGACGATCTCTTTGGTCTTCATTCGCAGTAGTCACAGTTCCCGAGCCAGGTTGCCACCGTCTTCATCCATTCCAGCAGAAAAGTCTTGCGCCCGTCGCGGTTCTTCCACCAGCCATCGGGAGTGAAGTAGAGGTCAGGCGCCGCCACCATGTGGATTTCGAGGCCCGGCGCTTTAGCGCGATAGATGTTTCCCGCGCGGCGGGTGTGGTAATCGCTGGTGACGATGTCGATGCTATGCGCGTGGCGTTTTGCAAAGCGCGGCGACCACATCGTCGGCTTCCGATCGCGCGTGGACCGGGAATCGTTGGGCAAGCGCGATGAAATAAGACGCGGGATAGCCGTGACGCACGGCGAAGTGGATCGCCAGATCGCATTCATGCATTCCGTATGCGCCCGAGGGCCCGCTGACCAGCGCTTTGGGAGCGAATCCGCGGCGGACCAAATCGCCGGCGGTCAGGATGCGATTGCCCGAGAAATCGCCCGCCAGCACGACGATCAGGTCGGCGTGGGCCGGGCGGTTCAGCGCGCACCAGGTAGCCGTCCGAGTGCCGCCAGCCAAAAGTGGCAGGTAAGCGAGAGGACAAGCAGCGACGAGAACCAGCGCAACGCAGCCATCCCGAAATACCGCGACTCCTGCGGTAGGGCGGCGCGCGAGCTACTTGTCTTCAGAGGAGGTCTTCTGATCCAGATGGCCCACCGACTTCAGCCTCTGGAACATGCGCTCCACTTCGGCTTCATCGTCGGGCAGCAGGAGCGGATAGCGCGGCGGCGCGATCTGCTTTTTGCGCGACCGCGGCCGATAGCTAGCTTCGCCCCAGAACTGCCGGTAGGGCACACCGTCGATCAAAGCTTCGCGCGCATGCCGGCGCAGGCTGCGCAGCAAGCCGCTGGAAGAGTTCGGATCGCCGGGATAAATCACCAGAATGCGTGTCTTGTCGGCCAAGGTGAGCCGGACCATCAGAGGAACGTTGGCGCTGCGGTCCAGCCGCCGGATGTGCCGCCAGGGAATGGCGTGATTGCCGATCTTTACGTGGCTTTCGTAAATCTCAACCGAGGGACGCGAGGCCAGATAAAGCACCACGACGGCGCCGGCCAGAAACAGCCCGGTGGCCATCCAGCAGAACGGCCACAGCAAAGCGAACCAGAACGAAAAACCGGTGAGCGCCAGTGCCGTCAAGCCCGCCCAAAAGTAATAGCCGGGCACTCGATATCGCGTGATTGGCGCTGGCACTCTTTCAGACTACTCCGGCGCGCCGCGCACGTCAATGAGAGGTTTGCCTCAACATTCCCACGCCTCTCCACATGTAGTGCAGACCGCTGATAATGGTCCCAAGCAACATCAAACAAAGGGCGAGCGTGACCGGAGCGGGAATGCCGGCGCGCGCGCCCATCACCACCAGCGCAGCGGCAATCTGAAAGAAAGTGCTGATCTTCCCCCACACGGAGGGAGGAAATTTTCGGAGCGATGTGAACAACAAACCATAGGCGGCCATGGCGAGAATCAGCACGTCGCGTCCGAATACGATTCCCACCATCCACCAAGGCATCGCCCCCGCCACAGCCGAGCGAAATATAGATCACGCTGAGTAAAATTTTGTCGGCGATGGGATCGAAGTACGCACCGGCCGGCGTGGATGCCTTGAAGCTGCCGCGCGAGAAAGCCATCGATGACGTCCGTGAAGCCAGCGGCGAACAGGAGGATGATGGCGCGGCCGTAATGATCGTGCAGAATGTCGGCGGCGATGAAAGGAGCGAGAACCAGGCGCGCAAGAGTGAACAGGTTCGGGAGATTGAGCAAGATGAGCGCCGCTGCCTTCTGAGTCGCGGCTCAGCTTATGATACTAATGCGTGCGCCACGCGCGTGGCCAGCTGATCGAAGCTCAGGATCTCGTACAGCGACGGATCGGACATGATGCGCGCCACCAGCGCGGTATGCATGGCGTGCCCGGCGCGCTCGGCGATCACGTGGCCGAGCAGCGGTTTGCCGATCAACGCCAGATCGCCGATCAGGTCCAGCGCTTTGTGCCGGCAGCATTCGTCGGGAAAGCGCAAGCCTCCCGGGTTCTGCACGCCCTGGCGATCGAAGCACATGGCGTTTTCGAGCGCCGCGCCGCGGATCAATCCCATGTCGCGCATCTGATCCAGCTCATGCGCGAAACCGAAAGTGCGCGCCGGCGCGATCTCCTGCGCATAGCGCTCGGGCGTCACTTCCATGTCGAGAGATTGCTTGCCGATCAGCGGATGATCGTAGAAGACATCACAGGTGAGAAGAAACCGGTCCGACGGAAGAATCGTGATGCGCTTCGATCCGGCTTCCACCGTCACCGGGCGGCGAATACGGAGAAAGCGCTTGCGACGGCGGTAGGATTTCAGTCCCGCGGCGTTCAACAGCTCTACGTACGGCGATCCGCTGCCGTCCAGAATCGGAACTTCCAGGTTGTCGATCTCGACGTACGCATTGTCCACGCCCATGCTGTAGAACACGCTGAGCAGATGTTCGGTGGTGGAGATCAGCACGCCCTGCCGCATCAGGCTGGTGGCGTAGCTGACGCGGGCCACGTAGCGCCAACTAGCGCGGGAATGGAAAAATTGTCGAGATCGGTGCGGAGGAAGACGATGCCGGTGGAAGGAGGCGCCGGAAGAATACGGATGGAGACGGGAACCCCGCTGTGAAGTCCGATTCCTTTGGCCTCTACCGGGCCGTTGAACGGTGGTCTCAAACCGCAATGCGGTTTCCTCTAGGTATTCGGTCTGGTCGATTCGCACGCTGCTAATCCAACAGGATGTTCCATTTTACAAGAGACTAACCCAACCGCTAGCTATTTGATTCAAAAAGCTTTGTAAAGTTTATTGTGTGGTAAAAAAGCCGCACTACCTGGGAGCACCTGTGGCCGAATCAGGTCAAAAAATGACCGGCCCACAGCTAGCTTGCACGGAATAGCCGACACCCGATATCCGCGGGCTCGGCATGTAGCAGACACTCTATTTTGCGGTCTGTTGTCTCTTTGCGCGAGACGAGGGAGAATGTGAAACCGTCGCTCGTGTTCAGCACAGGTGATGGTTATCCACGCTACCTAGCGCAGATTAGGAATGTATTGGTGCTCCAAAGTCCAGGTGGCGCATCGGACCACGTGTCCGTCTTTGTCTTCGAGAGCGGAAGGCCCTCGCTTGCGCTAAAGTCCGCGACGAAAGATCTCATTCAGGTCAGGCAATCGGAAAAGGCGGTCCTCGTGATGGTGCCTCCCACTACGTACCCGGGACCGGATGGGCGATTCCCGCCGCAACCGTTGCCAAAGGAGTATTCATTTCCGGTTGAGTATTCGATCGAAAAGTGCTGTCAGCGCCGAAGAGCTGCAAATTTGGCGTTATCCTGATTGAGGATGCCTCCCGCCACCGCGCCGAAAGGCGCCAAGCATCGTCCCCGGCTGTTTTTGATCGATAGCTACGGCTTTATCTTTCGTGCTTATCATGCGCGGGCGCGGAGCGGCGCACCTCCGATGCGGACCACGACCGGGCTTTCGACCGAGGCCGTTTACATCTTCCACAACATGGTGCGGAAGCTGCGCGCGACGTATCAGCCGGAATACATTGCGGCCATCTTCGAATCGGGAAAAACTTTTCGCGATGAAGTGTTCGCCGAATACAAAGCCAATCGCACGGAGATGCCGCCGGACCTGGGTGAACAGATTCCGTATATACGGCGGGTGCTGGAAGCGATGCGCATTCCGGTGCTGCAATACGCGGGGTTCGAAGCGGACGACGTGATCGGCGCGATGGCGCGGCGGGCGAGTGAAAAATACGACGTGGTGATTGTGTCTTCCGACAAGGACATGCTGCAGCTGGTGGACGAACGCGTCCACATGTACAACCCGATGAAGGAGAATGTCTGGTACGATCCCGCGACCGCAGAAGAATACATGGGCGTGAAGCCCGCGCAGGTGGCCGATTTGCTGGCGTTGATGGGCGACTCGGTGGATAACATTCCGGGCGCGCCGGGCATCGGGGAAAAAGGCGCGCAAAGCATCATTACGCGCTTTGGTTCGGTGGAAGGCGCGCTCGAGCACGCGGGCGAGGTGGAAAAGAAAACGTATCGCGAAAGCTTGCAGAACAATCGCGACAAAATCCTGCTGAGCAAGCGCCTGACGACCATTGATACCAGCGTGCCGGTGGAGTTTGAAATGACGAACCTGGCGGCGCAGGAGCCCGATCTCGGCGAGCTGAAGAAAGTTTATAAGGAGCTGGAGTTCTATAGCCTGCTCAAAGAGCTGGGGCCGACCGAAGACTCGCACACGCGTGATTATTCGAGCTTTTTCTCGCGCGAAGAGGCGATGGAATACGGTGCGAGCCTGGCGAAGCTCGATCCCACGAAGCCGATTGCATTCGCCATTGAATCCACTATGGACGGCGGCTTGCCGCTGACCATGATCGGCGTGTCTTATCAACCGGGGATCGCGCGGGCGCATGTCGATCGATTTCATCGACGCCGTGAAGCCGGTCTTGGAAGATGAGCGCCGCACGAAGATCGCGCATGACGTGAAGGCGGTGACGCTCGAGCTAGCCAAGCGTGGCGTGGAGGCGAAGGGCTTCCGGCATGACGTGATGCTTTATGCGTTCCTGCTGTGCGCCGATCCGTCCGCTTGTTCGCCCGTCCGTGCTGGCGGAACGATATCTGGATCGCAAGCTGGGCGCGGCGGCCGAGCAGCACGCGGATCTGGCGGTAACTCTGGCCGAACGCCTGGCG
This sequence comes from Bryobacterales bacterium, assembly GCA_963761265.1. Taxonomy (GTDB): domain Bacteria; phylum Acidobacteriota; class Terriglobia; order Bryobacterales; family Bryobacteraceae; genus Palsa-89. Next base: position 58,884 of record CAVXGM010000010.1, on the reverse strand, counting down.
CCGGAGATCGACGAGCAGGGCTTTCGCGAGCTTTATGAAACCATCGATCTGCCGCTGGCGGGCGTGCTGGCGCGGATGGAGCAGCTTGGCATCCGCGTGGATCCCGTGCAGCTTCGCGTTCTTTCCGGGGAGCTGGACGACCGATATCCAGCGGCTATCGGCGGAGATCTATGAACTGGCGGGAAAGCCGTTCAACATTAATTCGCCGGTGCAGCTTGGCAAGATTCTGTTCGAAGAGCTGAACCTTCCCGCGCCAGTGAAGTACGGCAAAGGCAAAACCATTTCCACCGCGGCGGATGTGCTGGAAGGGCTGGCGGCCGAGCACGAAATCGCGCGCAAGGTGCTGGAATATCGCCAGCTCGCGAAGTTGAAGGGCACCTACATCGACGCGCTGCCGGAGTTGATCGATCCGAAGACCGGACGCGTGCACACCACATTCAACCAGACGGGCGCGGCGACGGGCCGGCTGTCGTCATCGAATCCGAATCTGCAAAACATCCCGATCCGGACTGAGCTGGGCCGTGAGATTCGCGCCGCCTTTGTCCCGCGGGAAGGCTGGAAGCTGGTGGTGGCGGATTATTCGCAGATCGAACTGCGGCTGCTGGCGCACATGTCGCACGATCCGGTTTTGGTGGACGCGTTCCAGCGCGGCGAGGATATTCATACGCGCACGGCCGCCGAAGTTTTCCGCGTTCCTCCCCTGATGGTCACTTCAGACATGCGGCGCAATGCGAAAGCGGTGAATTTTGGCATCGTGTATGGGCAGACGCCGTTTGGATTGGCGACGTCGCTTGGAATCGATCGCAAGGAAGCGGAGCTCTATATTCAGACTTATTTCGAGCTGCACGCGGGCGTGAAGAAATTCATCCAGAAAACGATCGCCGAAGTTCGCGAGAGTGGATTCGCGCCGACGCTGTTCGGCCGCAAGCGGCCCATTCCGGACATGCACAGCCGCAATCCGAACGCGCGATCGTTTGCCGAGCGAACGGCGGTGAATACGCCGTTGCAAGGTACCGCGGCGGATCTGATCAAACTGGCGATGATTCGTATCGACGAAATCTTCCGGCGGGAAAAGCTGGAAACGAAAATGCTACTGCAGGTGCATGATGAGCTGGTGTTTGAGGCACCGCCCGCGGAAGCCGAGAAAGTATCGAAGATGGTGAAGCGCGAAATGGAGAATGTTTACAAACTGGATGTGCCGCTGATTGTGGATGTTGGGATCGGCGAGAATTGGCGGGACGCGAAATGAAATTGATTGCATCGCTGGTACTCGCTGGGTCCCTGGCAGCGCTGGCCGCGTGTTCCCACGCGCCCCAGGCCCCGCCGATGTTCCGCGTGGTATTCACCACGTCTAAAGGCCCGTTCACAGTGGAAGTTCATCGCGACTGGGCGCCTATTGGCGCGGACCGTTTCTACGAGCTAGTGAAGAACGGATTCTTCGACCAGGACCGTTTCTTCCGCGTGGTGCCCAACTTCGTGGTCCAGTGGGGCATCAATGGCGATCCGGCGGTGCAGGCGAAATGGCGCGACAAAACGATTGCCGACGATCCGGTGATGCAGAGCAATCGGCGCGGCACCATCACGTTTGCAAAAACCGGTGAACCGAACTCGCGTTCCACGCAGTTTTTTATCAACCTCGCCGATAATCCAATGCTCGATGGGCAGGGCTTCGCGCCATTCGGGCAAGTGATCAGCGGGTTGAACGTGGTGGAGAGCCTTTATGCGGGCTACGGCGAAATGCCCGATCAAAGCCAGATCCAGGCGCAAGGCAACGCGTATTTGCAGAGCCAGTTTCCGATGCTCGATTACATCCAGACCGCGAAGATCGAACCGTAGGTTATTTCGGTTCCGCCAGACGCGCGGGCAGAAACTCGTCGCCCGCGTGCCAGGTGGGCAAGCGCGGTTCGTTCGCCACCGTCATTCCGATCAGGAAGCCGAACTGCGCCGCCTCCTGCATCCCGGAGAAATCCCAATCGTCGTGATATTCGTCGGACGGCTGATGATAGTGCTTATCGTTGTATTCTTCGAAGATCTTGTCGCCGTAGCCGGCGGGTTTGCCGTAATAGTCGGTGCCCAGGTCGATGGAAAAGGCCGGTACGCCGGCGTGCGCGAGCGAGAAATGATCAGAACGGTAGAAGTGGCCTTGCTCGGGCTGGGCGTCGGGCTTGATGGTGAGCTCCATGCGATGCGCAGCTTCTTCCACCGCGGGCCAGGCCGTGGTGCGATCGGCGCCGGTGACGGAAACATCTTTGGTGCGGCCGAACGGATAGAATGCGTCGAAGTTCAGATTCAGCGCTGTCTTGGCGAGGGGAACGACGGGATGCTCGGCATAATATTCGCTTCCTAGCAGCCCGGCTTCTTCAGCCGTAACCGCCATGAACAGCGCCGAACGTTTGGGCTTGTGCTCCAGCGCGGCCCAGGCGCGCGCCATCTCGATGATCATCGCGCAGCCGGTGGCATTGTCCACCGCGCCGTTGTAAATGGAATCGCCGTTCACCGCCGGACCGATCCCCAAATGATCCCAATGCGCGGTAAAGATCACGGCTTGCGATTTGAGCTGCGGATCGCTGCCCTCCACTTTCGCGATCACGTTGCTGGCTTGCAGTTGCCGGATTTGCGCGGGGATGTCGGCGCGAATGTGGATGCCGAGCGGGATGGGCCGGAAGTCGCGGGAGTTCGCGGCCTTCAGCATTTCGTCCACGGTTTTGCCGGACAGCGCCAGCAGTTTGGCGCCGGCGTCCTGTGTGATCCAGCCGGCGAACGCCAGCGCGGGTTGTCCGGGTTGCAGCTTCAACTGCGGATTTTCCTTGCCCTCCGAACTGCGCAGCACGTCGTAGCCGTAGCCCGCGGTGGGCGTGGTGTGCAGGATCAGGACCGCCTTCGCGCCCATGCGCGCGGCCTCTTCGTACTTATAGGTCCAGCGTCCGTAGTAAGTGAGCGCGCGGCCGCCGAAGAATTTCGGATCGTTGGAGGGCGGTTCATTGGTGAACAGGATGAGGACCTTGCCCTTGACGTCCACGCCCTTGTAGTCGTCCCAGTGAAACTCCGGCGCGACGATGCCGTGGCCGACGAATACAGCTTCGGCGTCGAACTGATCGGTGGGTTCTTGCAGCTGGCTTTCGCCGACGAAATCGTCCAGCCATTTGAAGGACACGGTTTGATTCGGGCCGACGGCGGACATCGTGGCGTCGGGCGAAGTGGTGACGCCGACCATCGGGACGCGCTGGAAATAGGTGTTGTTTTCGCCGGCCGGTTTGGCGCCCGCGAGCGCGAATTGGGCGGCGATATAATTCGTCGCCAGTTCGCCGCCGCGAGTTCCCACGCCGCGCCCTTCCAGCAAATCGCTCGAAAGGAACTTCACGTGCTGGCGCATGCGCTCGCCCGAAATATCGGTCTGAGCACACGCCATGGCGGTTACCAGCAGTACCAACCCGAATCTCTTCATAACTCAGTGTTGATTTTTTCCTGCAATGGTGTCAAAACCTATGTGTATGCCAATCGCGACTATTAATCCCGCCAACGGCGAAACTGTCCGCACTTTCGAGCCGCTTTCGAGCGCGGAGGTGGACGCCAAAATCCAAACCGCGTTCGACGCGTTTCATAGGCATCGGCGCACCTCGTTTGCCGATCGCGCCGCCAAGATGCGCAAGGCGGCGGAGATTTTAGAGTCGGACAAAGACCGCTGGGCGCGCGTGATGACTACCGAGATGGGAAAAACGTTGAAGTCGGCAGGCGATGAGGCGCTGAAGTGCGCTTGGGCTTGCCGCTACTACGCGGAGAACGCCGAGAAGTTTCTCGCCGATGAAGAAGTGGCGACGAATGCGGGAAAGAGTTTTATCGCCTATCAGCCGCTGGGAGTGGTGCTGGCGGTGATGCCGTGGAATTTTCCGTTCTGGCAGGTGTTTCGATTTGCAGCGCCGGCGCTGATGGCTGGAAATACGGGGTTGCTGAAACATGCTTCCAACGTTCCGCAGTCGGCGCTGGCGATTGAAGAGATTCTGTGCCGCGCCGGGTTTTCGAATGGCGAATTTCTTACGCTGCTGATCGGATCGTCGCAAGTGGCGCGGGTGCTGGATGACAAGCGCGTGGTGGCCGCCACGCTCACCGGCAGCGAGCCGGCCGGCCGTGAAGTGGCCAGCCAATGCGGAAAGCAGATCAAGAAGACCGTGCTGGAGCTGGGCGGCAGCGATCCGTTTATCGTTATGCCGAGCGCCAATTTCGAGGAAGCCGTGCAGACGGCGGTGCGGGCGCGCTGCATCAATAACGGGCAATCGTGCATCGCGGCGAAGCGATTCATCGTGCACGATTCCATTTATGGGGAATTTGAGAAGAAGTTTACGGAAGGAATGAAGAAGTTGAAGGTGGGCGATCCGATGGATCTGGCAACCGATGTTGGGCCTTTGGCGACGGCGCAGATTGTCGGGGAGCTGGATGACCAGGTCCAGCGAGCCGTGGCCGGCGGCGGGCGATTGCTGGCTGGCGGCAAGCGGGTGAATGGTCCTGGGAATTTCTATGAGCCCGACCGTGCTCGCCGATGTTCCGAAGAGCTGCCCGGTATATTACGAAGAGATTTTTGGACCGGTGGCGATGCTGTTCCGCGCGAGCAGCATTGATGAAGCGATCGAGATCGCCAACGATTCCGATTTTGGTCTGGCGTCGAGCGTGTGGACCAACGACGAATCGGAGCGCGCGAAGTTCATCGGCGGGATCGAAGCGGGCGCGGTGTTTATCAACGGCATGGTGGCGTCCGATCCACGGCTGCCGTTCGGCGGGGTGAAGAATTCTGGGTACGGGCGCGAGTTGAGCGAATTTGGAATCCGCGAGTTTTGCAATATCAAGACTGTCTGGATAAAGTAACTACTGCTGCAGATCGTTCGCGAGAACCGGCGAGCCGGTCTGATGAAACGCGCCATGAAGCCATCGGTAACGATAAGTGATTGAGCCGGTCGAACAACAATCGCCTCGCCTTTTGTTTGGATCGTTGACGATCAAAACCAAATCGCCGCGCTCGACTGACGCGCTCCGCAGACCCATGTCCGCGCGTGACCCCGCTTCGAGCCACGCGACTACCCGTGGCCTGTCCCGAGTGAAGTCCGACGATGTACAGGTACTGCCAATTCGCGGTGCCGCCGGTGTGGAACTCTGTCGTGACGATTGCGCTTGTCTCATCGCAATCCGCTGGATATTGCCGAACTCAACATGATCCAGGCGCAGCGGCCGCAGTTTCGATCTGCACAGAAACTGTACTCACCGTCGCGGAGGGATGAGTGGGTCCATTTCGGTGCGGCATCCATCGCATGCTCTGGCACTGAGACAAATTTGCGGTTTGGATGAACGGATAGGCGAAGTTTCTTGAAATCGACATCGTGGATCGAAGCTCCGCGCGCGACGGTCGCCAGGACGAACGCTGCGACGAGGATTCAGTTTCATGCCTTATTTCGGGGCCATGCGAATGGCGCCGTCCAGCCGGATCACTTCGCCGTTCAGCATCGGATTCTCGATGATGTCGCGGGCCAGTTGCGCGTACTCGGATGGGCGGCCCAGGCGTTTCGGAAACGGGACCATGGCGCCGAGCGAAGCGCGCACGTCTTCGGGCATGCCAGCGAGCATGGGCGTATCGAAGATGCCGGGAGCGATGGCCATCACGCGAATCCCGACGCCCGAAAGATCGCGCGCCAGCGGCAGCGTCATGGCTGCGATGCCGCCCTTGGACGCCGAATAAGCCGCCTGGCCGATCTGGCCATCGAAGGCCGCGACCGAAGCCGTGTTGATGATGACGCCGCGCTCGCCTTCCTCGTTGGGCGCATTCGGCGCCATCAGCCAGGCCGCCAGCCGGGCGACATTGAACGTGCCGATCAAATTGACGCGGATGGTTTTCGAAAAGCGCGCGAGATCCGCGGGACCGGTCTTGCCGATCACGCGCTGCGCGTCGGCGATGCCCGCGCATTGAATGGAAATATGCAGCGCGCCGAAAGCATCCATAGCGGTCTCGACGGCGGCTTGCGCTTCGGCCGGATCGCTCACGTCGGCGCGAACGAAGCGCGCGTGCGGTCCCAAGTCTTTCGCGAGCGCCCGGCCGGCATCTTCGTTCAAATCGATAATGACGACGTGGCCGCCTTCCTCGACGATCATCTTAGCCGTGGCGGCGCCCAGGCCCGAAGCGCCGCCTGTTACCACCGCCACTTTCCCGGAAATCTCCATGAACACTACCTCCGCTGCTCGAAGAAGTTCTTCATCAGTTCCACGCACTCGGCCGCGAGCACGCCTTCCACAATCTCCACGCGATGATTCAAAAGCTCGGAATCGGCGAGGCGAAATTTGCTGCGCACGCCGCCGAAGCGCAGATCGCGCGCGCCGAACACCAGCCGCCGCACACGCGCCGCCACCAGAGCTCCGGCGCACATCACGCAAGGTTCCAGCGTAGCGTAGAGCGTGGCTGCTTCCAAGCGGTAATTGCGCAAGCTGGCGCCGGCTTCGCGCAGCGCGAGGATTTCAGCATGCGCCGTGGGATCGGATTTCGAGATGGGCGAATTGCAGCCGCGGCCGACGATTTCGCCGTCTACAACGATCACCGCGCCTACCGGCACTTCGCCGTTGGCCTCAGCTTCGCGCGCCAGCGCCAGGGCTTCACGCATGAACCGCTCGTCAGAAGCCGGCATTTACGGTTGTCTGGATGTCCACGTCCACGGTCTTGTCCACCTTGAGCAAAAAGTTGCTTGGATTCTTCATGCCCCATTCGACGTAAGGAATCACGAAGTGCGCGGAGGCGACGTATTGGACGCCCATGCGCACTACCTGAAAATGCAGCGTCAGTTCGTGACCGGCGCCGTGGATCTGGAACACGCCGTGCACTTCGATTTGCGATTGGCCTTGGGGAGCAAGCTTGCCGTCGACATGATCGGGCGTGAAGGTCGCCAGGGGATAGCGCTGGCTTTGAAGGATCTCCTTGTGCATGCGGTGATCGCGCGCCTCGCTCCCACTCTCGCCGCTGGTGACGTCCACTCTGATCTGGCCCGAAGCGTTGCCCGAATCGGGATCAAAGCGGATGGAGCCGCTTTTGAGCTGGAACGTTCCATGCACCGTATGCAGGACATCGTGCAGCGTGAATTGGACCTTGGTTTTAGCGGGATCGAGGTTCAGCGACATCGCTCCGGCGGCGGGCACGCAGAGCAAAAGCAGGCAGATGACCCTACGCACCGGCATGGACCGCCAGCAAGCGCTCAAAAACGACAGGCTTCGCCGCAAACGTTCGCAGCACTGGCGACTGAAGCGCAGGGAAGCGATCGAGCAGCAGCATCAGTTGCGCCATGCAGGCGGGACGTCGCCGCATGCGGCGATGCTGGGTTTGATATTGATCGAGGCCGCCCGACACCAACGCATCGGCGAGCAGAATCGCTTGCCGAAAAGACAAGCTCATGCCTTCGCCGGTAATTGCGTCCACTGAACCCGAAGCGTCGCCGATCAGCACGGTGCGCCCCCGGTAGATTTGCTTCAGGCGCCGCGTCACCGTCACCGACCCACGCTCCTGGCTGACGATGGGCGCTCCGTGGAGCCTTCGCGCCAGCTCGGGAAAACGGGATAAAGCGGCGTCCAGGCGCAGGTGCGGATCGCGCGTGATCAGCGCGACACAGGCCTCGCCACCGCCCACCGGCGTCACGTAGAACTGGCAGCCCGGGCCCCAGTAAATCTCCATAAAATCGCTCCAGGGGCGGACGCGGTAGTGGCGCCGGAAGCCGTAGCGGTACGATTCACTGCGCACGGCATCTAAATTGGCCCAACGGCGGACGCGTGAGTTCTCGCCATCGCCGCCGACAATCCAGCGGGCGCGGATGTCGTCGAACCGCGTGACATGCGTGCGCCAGAGAAGTTTCACACCCAGCTCTTGAGCGCGATCGATTAGAAGCTGGTGCAGCCGGATGCGGCGAATGGCGATGCCATGCCGGGCAGGGAAATCCGACCCCACCATTCCGCCCGCGCCGATAAAGCGGATGCCGCGAAACGCGAACGATTGTTCGGGATCGAACGTGACGCCCAACCGGCGCAGCGCTTCGAGCGAATCCGGCATCAACCCTTCGCCGCAAGCCTTGTCGATGGGTGGCTGCGCCGCGTCGGCCACCGCTACATCAAAGCCTTTGAGGCGCGCCGCAATGGCCGCCGCCAATCCGGCCGGTCCGCCACCGACGACGAAGACGTCCGTTGTTTTTGAAACTGCCTGCAAAACTACCACCTCAACAAAACAAGCTCGGAGCAGAAGCCGGGACCCATCGCGGCCAGGATGCTGTACGTCCCAGGCGCAGGGCGCCTCTTCATCATCACTTCTTCGAGCACAAATAAAACGGATGCCGACGAAAGATTGCCGGTTCTGCGCAGACAATCCCAGGACGCCGCGAGCGCACCTTCGGGGAGCTCGAGCGCTGTAGCGGTGGCCTCCAAAACGCGCGGGCCGCCGGTGTGCAGCACCCAGGCGCCGATGTCCGATCGCAGAAGGCCTTGCTCTTCGAGGAACGCGTCCACGTCGGACGCTAAATGCTCCTGCACCACTTCGGGCACCTCGCGCGACAACACGATGCGGAAGCCTTTTTCTGAAATATCCCAACCCATGACGTGCTCGGAATTCGGGTAGAAGATCGATTTCGTGGCTAAGATCTCGGGGCCATCGGCTTTGCGTTCCGCGCCCGACACCAGCACGGCAGCCGCGCCGTCGCCAAATAATCCCGACGAAATAATATTGGCGATGGAGATGTCTTCCTGCTGCAAGGTGAGCGAGCACAGCTCCACCGACAGCACCGCCGCCACTTGCTTGGGATAGGCCAGCACGTAATCGGCGGCGCGCGAAATCCCGGCCGCTCCGGCCACGCATCCCAGGCCGAAGATGGGCACACGCTTGATGTTCACCGGCAGGCTCATGCGATTCACCAGGCGTGCATCAATGGACGGGCTGGAAATGCCGGTGACGGAAACGAAGAACAGATGCGCCCAGATCCTCGGTTGCGAATCCCGCCCGCGACAACGCGCAGCAGAGCGCCTTCTGCCCCAGGTCCTGCGCCACTTCGATCCAATGATTGTTGGCCGCGCCCCAGCGCGTCAGCCCGTAATACTCTTCGATGGGCAGCGCCAGATGCCGCGTTTCCACGCCCACGCGCGCCTGCAGGCGTTCCAGAAATACCGGATTATCCACCTTGGGACCCCAATGTTTTTGCAACGCCTGCAGCAGCACGCGCTGATCGTATTTATGCGAAGGCAACGCGCTGGCAACACCGGCGATGTTCATAAACGGGGCTCAAGCTCCTTGAGGGTATTCTAGTGGAGTTGAGCGAGCTCTTGCGCATACAGGCGGTTGTGCGGGAATTCGTGCGCCAGCGCGCCCAGCAGATCGCGAGCCTTGGGAATATCCTTGTTGCGCAGAGCGGCCACGGCTAGAAGGAGCCGCGCGTAGGGGGACAGGTAGCGGCCTTTTTCAGCGGTCAGACGCAGATCCTGGACGCCTTTATCCTTGTCGGTCTCCGCGCCGCCTGCTTGCAGGAACCAGCGCACGGGCGCGGGTTTTAAGCTGAACAGATAATTTTCCACTCCAATCGCCAGATAGGCGTCGTAATAATTCGGTTCGATGGTGAGCAGCTTTTCGGCGGTGGCGCGGCTGCTCTTGATCACCTTCAAGGCATCGAAATCGCGCCTTTCGATCAGGGCTTCATAATCGGCACGCAGGCCGAGCGTCAGGATTTTCGCGAATAGCGCATCGGCATCCTGGGGGAGACGTTCGAGGATTTGATCCGCCAGCGTCCCGGATTTTTCCAGCTCCTGATCGAAGGCCTGGTGCACCGCGGGGTCCGGCGTAACCTTGGGCCGGCGATGAAACATACTGTTGTCGACAAAAAACTCGGAATGGAGGATATTCAACCGGTCGAACTCGGCGAACAGATACGCCGCGGCGTTAGAAACCGGGCCAAGGGGGTCGGAGGGATGCTCGTGCTCCCATTGCCCGAAGGTTTTGTGGGCGCCGTCGAAATTGAGATTGTACATCTGGCGATAGCCGTGATCGATCACCGGATTCACGGCCGGTTCGGTAATATTGGGGGCCGCCATGGCCGCGGCCGCGGAGAGCATAACAAGCGCAACGGTGCGCATGGTCATTTCAGGACAACTCTCTTCGCCAAGCCGAGCGCTTCGCTCCAGAACGTGCCCGAGGAATGCATCATCTGGACCACATCGGTGACGGCGTGCACGAACTCGTCGGTCTCCCGTTCCTTCACCGCCAGGGGAGGCGCCACCTTCAGCACCATGAAGTTATTACCGCACATCTGCGTCAGGAACCCTTGCCGGAAGAGCCGCATCACCACCACTTGTCCGAAGATGCCCGGATGAATTTTCCCGAAAGCCTCGAAAGAGACTCGCAGCCCAAGTTTTCGCGGCGGCTGGAATTCGATTCCGTTGAGGAGTCCCATTCCGCGGACTTCCTTCACCATTTCATACCCGGACAGCGCCTCGCGCAATCGGGTGCGCAGATAGTCGCCGGCCGCCAGCGCGCGTTCTCCCAGGTGTTCCCGCTCCAGAGTTTCTATGGTCGCCAGGCCGGCGCGCATGGCCAGCCCGTTTTCACTGTAGGTGGAGGTGTGGACGATGGCCCGCGCGAGCGACCCATACACCGACTCATAAATCTCATCGGACATCAGCAGGGCCGCGCTGGGCACCAAGCCGCCGCTGAGCGCTTTCGCCAGCACGATCATATCGGGCTCGATGTTGCCGTGATGCGAAGCCAGAAATCGGCCGGTGCGGTACAGGCCGGTCTGCACCTCGTCAACGACCAACAAAGTCCCGTGACGCCGGCACAGCGCCTGGGCGCCTTCCAGATACGCGGGCGGAGCAATCCGCACGCCGCCTTCGCCTTGCAGCGGTTCCACCATGAAAGCCGCGAAGCGCTTGCTGGCCAGTTTGAGCTCCAGCGCCGCGAGGTTCCCGAAAGGGACGGCCTCGGTATCGGGCAGCATGGGGCCGAAGCGCTCCCGCCAGAACGGATCGCCCATCAGCGACAGCGCGCCGCAGGTTAAGCCGTGAAACGCGCCCTCGGCGTAAAGCAGTCCGCTGCGCCGGGTGTGCGCGCGGGAGAATTTGATGGCGGCTTCCACGCCTTCGCTGCCTGAGCTGCAGAAAAATACTTTCTTCACACGGCCGCCGGCGCGCCAGCATAGCTTATCCGCTAATTCGCCGGCCAGTTCGGGAACATGGCTTTGCAGCATGGCTGGGCCGCGCCGGTCCAATTCGTCCTTGATTGCCTCAATAATCGCGGGGTGGTTGTGGCCCAGATTGTGAACGCAGTAGCCGGAGAGAAAATCGAGGATCCGGCGGCCATCTTCGGTGAATAGCTCGGTGCCTTCGCAACGCGTGTAGCGCGCGTTCATTTGCAACACTTCGAGCAGCCGAACCCACTGCGGGTTTACACGGTCCTGGTACAGCTTGTCTAGATTGGCAGGCCCAATGGCCGCGCCGGCGGTTGCGTGCACTGTTATACGGGACGGCCTTCCAGGAGGGCTGGTTTCGGAAACTCTCAGCCGGCCGTCGTAACCTCCTGCCCAACTTCAGCAATCACAGGCACATCCGGAATCTCAATACCAGTGCGGGTTCCTTCGCCCGGCTTGCTGTCGATCCACATGCGGTAGTCCGGCCCGTAGAGCACTTTCATGCGCTCGTTCACGTTGCTTACTCCGATCCCCTGCTCGAACAGCGTTGCCAGACGAGCTTCCGGGATTCCCACGCCGTCGTCCTCCACCACCAGGTGCAAGCGGCCATCGGCCAGGTAGCTGCGGACGCGGATCATCCCGCCGTCCACTTTCGTGGCCAGGCCGTGGCGGATGCTGTTCTCGATCAGCGGTTGCAAAAGCATGCTGGGCACCAGGCGGTCCAGCGTGTCGGGGTCGATGTCCCTGATGAAGCGCAGCTTCTCGCCGAAGCGCACCATCTCGATGGTCATGTAATTGTCGATGAAGGCCAGCTCTTCGCGCAGCGGCGTCAGATTGTCGGTCTTGCGCAGCAGTCGGCGCAGAATGCTGGAGAGCCGGTAGACTACGCTGCGCGCCTGCTCGGGATTGGTCCGGATGAGCGAGGATACCGAGTTGAGCGTGTTGAACAGGAAGTGCGGATTGATCTGGCTGGTGAGCGCGGCCAGGCGCGCCTCGTTCAGGCGCAATTGCTGCGCTTCCAGCTTCTTTTCGTTGCGCGTGTTGTTCCAGATCTTGAGCGGAATCATTACGGCGAACACGGAGCTGGCATATGCCGCAACCAGCGCCCAGCCCGATTCCTTCCAGATGGGCGCCAGGAACAGGGCGTCTTTCAAAGGCGCGCGCAGAAGTCCGCTGAAAATGATGCTGAAGAAAGCAACCCAGTTGAAACAGGAGCCGAAGCTGATAGGGCCGCTGCCGGAGGCGCCGGGGATTGAGGCTAAAGATGGGCGAGAATCGCCAGACATCCTCTTTTTCGGGCGCAAGATCGCGCAACAATCCGCCGAGCACGCCGGCCCCCGCGAACAACAGCATGGTCGCCAGTTCCCGATGGTCCCGGTGAGCGACGGCCGGAATCGAAATCAGGATGCCGGAAAGCAGTCCGGTGACGTAGCCGCCCACCATTCCGGACAACAGGCTGCCCTCCAGGCCAAGATCCACGGCGTCGTACTTCACGTGATTCAAAACACGAAAGAGGACACTGCCTCCGTACATTACCGAGAACATTAACGCCAGCTTGGCACGCTGCACCAAAGTGCGGTCCTCGCGCATCAACATCGTTTGGAACGCGCTGAAGCGCGAAAGGATGCTCGCTAGAGACGCCGCCACCGCCACCCGCAGCAGCAGGGTCAACAAGAGTTGTTGGGATTCCATGGGGGCGTCTGGGGATCATTATAATGAATAAGTTGGTGTCTCTGGTTTCTGAACCCATGCTCAGTAAGGTCGCCGAAGCTAATTTTCCCAGCCGATTCGGCCATTTCCGGATTTATGGCTTCGAGGGCTCTTATGGGCAGGAGATCGAGGAATGCGTGGTGTTGCGCATGGGCGAGGTGTCCTCGGGCGAGCCGCCCCTGGTCCGGATCCATTCGCAGTGCCTGACCGGCGACGTTTTCCACAGCCTGCGGTGCGACTGCCGGTCCCAACTGGAGCTTTCGCTCAACCTGATCGCCGAAGAGGGCCGCGGGCTGCTGATTTACGAGCACCAGGAAGGGCGCGGCATCGGGCTATTGAACAAGCTGCGCGCCTATGAATTGCAGGACGGCGGCGCAGACACGGTGGAAGCGAACGAGCAACTGGGGTTTGAAGCCGACCTGCGAGATTACAAGATGCCGGCCGATATTTTGCGCTACTTCAAGATCAAGAGCGTGCGCCTGCTGTCGAACAATCCCGATAAAATCGCCGCACTAGAGAACGCCGGGATTCGGGTGGCTGAGCGCATTCCCTGCATCGTCGCGCCGCATGAATCCACGAAAGGGTATTTGCAGACGAAGAAGCAGAAGATGGGGCATTTGTTGGACTAAGATGAATGGCCGCAGATGAACACAGATTAACGCAGATTAGAATTTCGGCGCGGATCTTCTTTCGGCAGCCCCGATCCCGCGTTTCAAAAACGTTAGGCCGGCCCGAAATCGACGGTCGCCGATGAACAACACAGATTTTGAGCTGCTATTTTATCGGCGTCCATCCGTGTCCATCTGCGGCTCGATCTGCTTTTGTGCGGCCTGCTACGTCCGCGCGAATTCTCGGGCGAAGACCGCCTCGAGCGCTTCGTCGCCACGCTCGCGGATGATGCCTTCCACCCTCGCCAGCACCGCTTCATCGCGTGCGTAGAAGGCCAGGCCGGCCAGGGCATCGCCTGCCACGGGGCCGCTCTCTTCGGCTAAACGGCTCAACAAAAACTCGAGCGCTTCATCGATTCTTAGCATCGCAATTGCGACCAGCAGCGTGCGCCGCTGCTCGGCAATGCCTCCGTTCTCCCAAGCTTCGCGCAGCACCTCGAAAGCCGCCGGGAGCCGTGATTCTCCCAAGGCTAGGGCCGCCTGTTCCCCTAACCCCTCGGTCTTGGAATTCAGGAACCTGGCGACAAATTCCACCGAATCCGCCGGGTCTAGACTCAACAGCGCGCCAAAGCATTCGCCGATGACCTCGATTTCCCGATCGCCCAGCAGCGTCTTCAACCGCAGCAGCAAAACCCCTTCCGGACGCCCCGCATCGGCAACGGCGCGAATGGCGCCCGTGCGGGCCGGAATCTCGGGATCGGCCAGCAACGTCACGCATTCGAGCAGTGCTCCGGGATGGCCCATCCGTGCTAAGCCTCGAGCGCACAAGCCCCGGAGCGGCGCGGCTGCATCCACTTTCGGTCCAAAACTGCCCTCCATCTGGACGTGCCGGACACCGGCGAAATACACCCTCGTGGCTGGATCTTCCAACTGAATCAGCGCCTGGACGATGGCGGTAGTAGCTTTGCAGCCGGGATCCAATTTGGCGGGATCGCGCATCAGCCTCTCGAAGGCCTGCACCAGGTCCGGAGCCAAATCCGCAGCTTCCAGATGTTCTGCCGCGCTGGCCGCAGCCGCCACCGCGTGATTGCTCTTGTGACGCAGAAACGGCGCCAGGTCTGTCTTCAAATCGCGGTTCTCCGGAGATTGTCGGATGGCATGGATCGCCGCCAGGGCATCCTCGGTTACAAGCACTTTCGGCACAAGGCAATTATGGCCGTTAAATCAGCAACTTACAAACCATTTTCTCTATCCAATTGATTCTGCACAGATGGTAGGGCTTTCGCGTCAACCATAATGTGACTCGTCTCGCGCTATGGTTGTCCCTCGTCTGCCTTACCGCGCAGGCCGCGGAGGTGGATCTCAACACCCTTCTCAAGGGTGTGGAGCAGCGCTATAACCGGGCCAAAACCCTGCAGGTGCATTTTGTGGAATCGTATACGGTCCAGGGCCGGGCGCGGAAGAGCGAATCGGGCGAGCTGACGCTGCGGAAACCGGGGCGAATGCGCTGGGATTATACAACGCCGGCAGGCAAGCTTTTTGTTTCGGACGGCAAGGATGTGTATCTCTACACCCCCGAAACGCACCGGGTAGAGAAGACGAAGCTCAAAGCCAGTGAGGACATGCGCGCGCCGCTGGCCTTTCTGCTGGGCAAGCTGGATTTCGGCAAGGATTTTCGCGATTTCGATTTGAAGCTCGAAGGGAAGAACTACCTGATCACGGCCAGCGCCAAGACCGATAAGTTTCCCTACGAGAAAGTCCAGATGCTGGTGACGCCTGATGACGAGATTCAGCGCCTGGCAATCACGCTCCAGGACATGTCGCTGCTGACGTTCCAGTTGAGCGATGAAAAAGTCAATCCCGCGGTGAACGACGCTCTGTTCAAGTTCCAGATGCCGGCCGGCGCCACTCTGGACACCGAAGGGAGCGAGTAGTGGCGGAGTTCGTTCTTAAGTACGCCGACCCGCGCGGCGAGATGCACCAGCAGGTGGCTGAAGCCGGCTCGGAACGGGAACTGCGCGACCGTTTCTCCCAGCAGGGCTTTCTGATCTATTCCGTCAAGCCGCGCCACGAGATTGCCGGCATGTCGCTGGGCGGCGGCAAGAAGAAGATCAACCTGGAGAAGTTCCTGATCTTCAATCAGCAGTTCGTGACGCTGATTCGCGCCGGGCTGCCGATTCTGAAAGCGCTGGACCTGCTCTCCGAACGTCTCACCGATGCCAAGCTGGCGCCGCACATCAAAGCCGTCCGGGAAGAAGTGAAAAACGGATCGCTGCTGTCGGATGCTTTCGCGCGGCAGGGAGTGTTCCCGCCTATCTACGTCACCTCCGTGCTGGCGGGCGAGAAGAGCGGCGCGTTGGGCGAAGTGCTGGATCGTTTTATCACTTACCAGAAGCTGGCTTTGTCCGTCCGCAAAAAGATCGTGCTGTCGCTGGTGTATCCCTGCCTGCTGATTGTGCTGGTGATCTGCCTGATGGTGTTCCTGATTACCTTCGTGGTGCCGAAGTTTGCCGAGCTGTATAGCAGCATGTCGGCGCAACTGCCGGCGGCCACGCAAATCCTGATCGCCATCGGGACTACGGCGCGCAGCTATATTTTGTCAGCGTTTGTCGGCTTGGTGCTGGCGGCGGTGGCATTGCGATTTTGGGCGAAAACGGCCAAGGGCGAGGAGCGCGTGGATCGCTGGCGGCTGAAGGTGCCGCTGGTGGGCGAGGTTTGGATTAAATACCAGGTGGCGCAATTCGCCCGGGTGCTGGGGACGCTGCTGGTGGGTGGAATTCCGCTGTTGCAGGCTCTGGACACGGCCTCCAGCTCGCTGGGTACGCGCCTGCTCAAAAACAGCTTGGCGGAGGCCGGCCAGAGGGTGAAGGAGGGCCAGGCGCTGTCGGGGGCGCTAGTGAAAACGGGCATCTTCCCCGGGCTTTCCATCGATATGATCGAGGTGGGGGAATCCACCGGCGCGCTGCCGCAAATGCTGGCGAGCGTAGCGGAATTCTACGAAGATGACGTCAACACCCGGATGACGGCGGCGCTGTCGCTGATTGAGCCGGCCATCATGATCTGCATGGGTTGTTTCGTGACGTTCGTATTGGTGGCGCTATATCTGCCGATCTTCTCTTTGGCGGACACACTCAAATGAAGCAGGCAGATAGCAGGAATTCTGAATTCGCGCGAGGTTTTGATGGCCGCTAGAGATACCCTCAAGATTGTCCAGCCGGCCGACGAGATCGCTCAGGCCAAGACGGTGGCCGCGCGCTACCGCTGCGATTTTGTCGACTTGCGCGAGGTCCGCATCGATCACGACCTGTTCCATTCGGTTCCGGTGGACCTGATGTTCCGCTACAACTTCGTGCCCATTCATTCAGAAAACGGGCACCTGGACATCGCGCTGGCCGATCCGCGCAACCTCAACCTGATCGACGAACTGGCCGTTCTGCTGCAGAAGAAGCTGCATGTAAAAGTGGCCACGCTGTCGCAGATCTCCGATCTGCTGAAGAAAACCGAGCAGTCCCAGCGCGTGCTGGAAGAGGTGACCGAGGGCTTCACGCTGGACGTGATCGGCGAGGAAGAGAACCAGGACGAAACGCTCTCCATCGACAAGCTGACCGCCGACAGCGACATTGCGCCGGTGATCAAGCTGGTGGATACCACCATCTTTAACGCCTTGGAACGGCGCGCGAGCGATATTCACATCGAGACACGCGATCAGGAAGTGGCCATTAAGTACCGCATTGATGGGGTCCTGCATTACGCCATGCCGCCCATTTCCAAGGACTGGCATTCCACCATCATTTCGCGCATCAAGGTGATGAGCGAACTGGATATCGCCGAGCGCCGCATCCCGCAGGATGGCCGTTTTCGGGTCCGCTACAAAACGCGCCTGATCGACTTCCGCGTGTCCATCATGCCGACCATTCATGGCGAGGACGCAGTGCTGCGCGTGCTGGATAAAGAATCGATGAGCGAGAAGTTCGCCAAGCTTTCGCTCGACGTGGTGGGCTTCTCGGATTCCGATCTGGTGAAGTTCCGCCGCTACATCAAGGAACCGTACGGCATGGTGCTGGTGACCGGTCCCACCGGTTCGGGCAAGACCACGACGCTTTACGCCGGAGTGAGCGAGATCAAGAACGACGAAGACAAGATCATCACCATCGAAGATCCGGTGGAATACCAGATCAAGGGCATCACACAGATTCCGGTGAACGAGAAGAAGGGCTTGACCTTCGCACGCGGCCTGCGTTCCATTCTGCGGCACGATCCGGACAAGATCATGGTGGGCGAAATCCGCGATCAGGAGACCGCGCAGATCGCGATCAACGCCGCGCTCACCGGGCACTTGGTCTTCACCACCGTTCACGCCAACAACGTGCTGGACGTGCTGGGCCGCTTCTTGAACATGGGCGTGGAGCCGTATAACTTCGTCTCGGCGCTCAATTGCATCCTGGCGCAGCGGCTGGTGCGCGTGATCTGCAACTACTGCAAGGCGCCGGTGCGGTATCCCGATAGTTATTTGGTGGAAAGCGGCCTGAACCCGGAAGAATGGCGGAATGTGACGCTCTACGAGGGCCCGGGCTGCTTTGAGTGCGGCGGAACCGGATTCCGCGGGCGAACCGCGATTCACGAATTGCTGGATCTGAGCGAGCATATCCGCGAAATGATTCTCGACAAACGCCCGGCGTCGGAAATCAAGCGCCAGGCGCGCGAGGAGGGCATGACGTTTCTGCGCGATCACGCCATCGACAAGGCGCGCGAGGGAGTGACCACATTGAAGGAGATCAACAAGGTGACCTTCATCGAAGGTTGAGTTATGAGCCCGCTGGAAAAAAATCTTCCGCCATATGTGGTGCACGGCCACGGTTACGTATGAGCTTCGCTACTCTGCTCCAAGATCCGCCGCCTACGCATGCCTTCGAGCTTTCCGAAGAAGGCCTCGCGTTTGCGCCCGTCTCGGAGCCCGCGCTGGCGGAATTCTCGCACTTTGAACGGGGCGTGCTGCTGGTTTCCCCGGTCCACGACAACATCCAGCAGCCGCAGGTTTTGCTGGATCATATTCAGTCGCTCGCGCCCGCCAACGGCCGCCGCAAGCGCCGCGCAGCCGTTATTTTGCCGGATTACTGCGCGCGAGTCGCGGTGCTCGATTTCGATACCTTCCCGTCCGACTTGGAGGAGCAGCAGGCGCTGGTGCGCTTTCGTCTGAAGAAGAGCGTGCCGTTCGAAGTGGATACGGCGGCCGTCAGCTACGTCGAACAGCCGCGATCGAGCGGCGGAAAAGTGGAAATACTGGCGGCGGTGATGTCGTCCGACATCGTCCTGCAGTATGAAGCGCCATTTCGCGCGGCCGGCTTTCTTCCCGGCCTGGTTACTACATCGTCGCTGGCGGCGCTCAATCTGGTGGCCCCCGATGGGATCAGTTTGCTGGTCAAGCTCAGCGGGCGGATTCTTTCGGCGCTGGTGCTGCAGGATAACGCAGTGAACCTGGCGCGCTGCATCGAGATGGAGGGAGGCGGGGTGGAAGACCTGGAGTCCGTTCTGCATCCCACCATCGCGTATATCGAAGACGAATTGAAAGGGCGGCCGAAGCAGATTTGGCTGGCTGGATTTGGGCCGGAGATAGAGCAACTGGCGCCGCGCTGGGAAAAGGAGTGGGGCGTGGCGGTGCAGGCCATCCGCTCGCGTTTCGGGCTGCCTCAAAAGGGCAACACCGGTTTATTTGGATATCTGGAATCGGTGGCATAACGATATGGCGTTGCGAGTACCCATCAATTTGGCGAGTGAGCCGTTCCGGCGGGACCGGCCGCTGCTGGTAGGCTCCGCCGCTTTGGCCATTGTGCTTACGTTGCTGCTGATTTTCCAGGTATTCACGATCGTGTCGGAACGCCACCAGGCGGCCGATATTCGAATCGCGATTGACCGCGAGAACGCGCGGCTCCAGGCCATCGCCAGCCAGCAAGCCAATCTGAACGCGCGGCTCCGCCGGCCGGAAAACGCCGAAGTGCTGGAGCGCAGTCTCTTCCTCAATACGCTGATTGAACGCAAAGCCATTAGCTGGACCAAGATTTTCGCCGATCTCGAGAAAGTGATGCCGTATAACGTCCGGCTGGTTTCTGTTCGGCTGCCGGAGGTGGATTCCAACAACCAGGTTCTGCTCGACATGGTGGTGGGCGCGAAAGATGTTCCCCCCATCCTGGATTTGCTGAAGCGCCTGGCAGCCTCGCCGCAGTTTGGCCCCACCAGCGTGCAATCCTCGGCGCCGCCTTCGCAAACCGATCCTTTTTATCGCTATCACGTCACGGTGAGCTATGCCCAGAAGCTTTAGCGCGCTTTCTTTCAACAATCCGCGGGCGCTGATCCGCCTGGGCCTGGGTGTATTGGCGACCGCCAACCTGGTGGCGCTCTATTTTGTGATTCGTCCCATCGGCGGTTCGGCTCAGGAACTTGCCGCACAGGCGCTGGATATGCATTCGGCTATCCGGCAGCAGGAAGGCATGCTAGACCGGACGCGGCTGCTCGCGAGCAAAATCGAAAGCGGGCGCGGGGAGGGCGACAAGTTCATGAGCAATTATTTCCTGCCTCGGCGAACCGCGTATTCCACGATTATGGCGGAGTTGAACGATCTGGCCGGCCAAGCCAAGATCACGTCTCGCGACAGTGCCTTTGCTCTGGATGCCGTGGATGGAAGCGATACCCTGGATATGATGCAGATTTCGGCTAACTTTGAAGGCTTGTATCCGGATCTGATTCATTTCATCAACCTGCTCGACAAGTCGGACCGGCTGTTGATTATTGAGAGCCTGAATGCCACTCCGCAACAATCCGGCGGGCGGCTGAACGTGATGCTGAAACTGGACACCTTCGTACAGGAGGACGGCTCGGCGCCATGAACGTGATTCCGTCCAAAGTGGGCGCCGACCCGAAGAAGATCGCCGTGCTGGTGGGCCTGGTGGCGGTCGCGGGCTATTTCTATTTTTCCAATAGCAATTCCGGCGGCGGTTCGCCTTCCGCGCCAATCGCAAGCCGCGCTCCAGTGGCGGCTTCACCCGCCATTGCGCCGGGCTCCATTGGCCGGTCGACGTACCGCGTGGTAGGGCAATCCGGCGCCAGCGCACGCGAATTTCGGCCGACCTTAAAGCCCAAAAATGTTGACACCGCAAGTATCGATCCGACGTTGCGCCTCGATTTGCTCGCCAAGCTCAAGACGGTCAGCGTGGACGCAGGGACGCGTTCCCTGTTTGAGATCGCGGCCGCGCCGCCTGAGGAGATCAAGGTCAAGGAACCTGCGAAGATCGCGATCGCGAAGCGGCTGGTTGGTCCGTCGCCGCCTCCGGCCGTTGTGCCGACGCCAGAGCCCAGGGCGCCTCCCATTCCGCTCAAATTTTACGGCTTCGTCAGCAAAACTAAGGTCGGAGACAAACGGGCGTTCTTCTTGGATGGCGAAGACATCGTGATCGCAAGCGAAGGGGACGTGATCAAGAAGCGCTACAAGATTGTCCGCATTGGCGTCAATTCGGCCGTGGTGGAAGACACCGAGTTTAAGAGCAACAACCAGCAAACGCTGCCGCTGGTGGCGGAGCTGGCGGGATGAAACGGGGATCTGGCCGTAAGACGGGCCGGCGCGAGGAATCGGGCTTCGCGTTGCTGTTCGTCTTCGTGATGGCCGCGGCGATTGCTATCACCTTCTACATAGAAGTTCCGCGCATTGCGTTTGAATCGCAGCGCGCAAAAGAGCAGATGGCCATCGATCGAGGGCTGCAATACGAGCGGGCCATCCAACTTTTCTACCGGAAGTTTCAGACCTACCCGCAATCGCTCGATGATCTGGAGACCTCGCGCAATATTCGATTCCTGCGCCATCGCTACAAGGATCCGCTGACGGGCAAGGACTTCCGTTTGCTGCACGTCGGCCCGGCGGGACAGCTCACAGATTCGCTGGTTACGCCGCTAGCTGCGGCGCCTGGCAGCAGCACGGGCAGCGGTTTTGGGAGCAGTACGAATTCCGCACAAGGCTCGTCCCAGACCGCCGCCTCCACGCAGCCGGTGGATCCCAATAATCCCAACGACCCGAACGCTCATCCGGCGGATCCTTTAAATATGGCAGCCCGCAGGCCAAGCGACCGAGTGATTGGTGGTAGAGGCGCCAGTGGCGGGGGAACGGTGGGTGGAATCAGCAATGACGCCGGCGGGGATCAGCCTCCGCCCCAGGAGCCCGATCCCAATCAACCTCAACAGCCCGGTCAACCGGTTCCGTTTCCCGGCCAGCCCGTGCAGCAGCCAGGGGATCCCAATCAGCCGGTTGCGCCGCAATATCCAGGCCAGCCTCCAGTTCCAGTCCAGCCGCCAATTCCAGGACAGCCAACCGCTCCCCAGATGCCCATCGGGTTTCCTCCAGGTTTGACGCCGCCATCAGCAGGCTACCAGGGTCAAACGCCGGGAGCGCCCACAACGTTTCCGCAGACTCCTTATGTTCCGCAACCCCCCGGTCAACCCTCCGCCGGCGCCGCCGGACAACCGCAAAGCGCGGCCAGCATGATCCAGCAGATCCTGACCACGCCGCGGCAGCCGCCCGCATCCATCGCCGCCTTCACCTCGGGAAACACCGGAGGGATCGCGGGAGTAGCCAGCACCGCGGACGGCAAGGGGATTCACCTGGTGAACGATCACTCCAAGTATAAAGAGTGGGAATTTGTTTACGATCTGAAGAAGGACAAGACAGTGGTGGGAGCCGCGGGAGTGAACCAGCAACAACAGATCCAGCAACAAATGCAGCAGGGAACCAACGGGGCCTTCGGAAATAATTCAGGTGGAAGCAATTCTCCGTTCGGCTCCAGCCCGGCCAGTTCCCCCAACCAATCGACGACCACCGCTCCAGGGGCGCCGACGACACCACCGCCCACCCAATAGGAATTCAGATAAACATTTCTTCGTCGCTGGTGACTTGGTCGACGGTGGGGCGGTTTCCACGCGCTAGCGAGTTGAGCGCCGCGCGCACGCCCGCCGCGATACCGTTCACCTCCCGCAACGGCCGCATGATGCCGTCGTGGACCACGGACACAGTCTCATGTGCGCGGCTGAGCGTATCATCCAGCACTAGTTCCACGCGCTCCATCTGCACTTTGGCCCGCGCGGCGGCGTCGCCCACCAGTTCTTCCACAACGGCCAACTGCCTCTTGGTGGAATCCAAGATATCGTTGGCCCGCGTGGTGATCTCGGTGATCTGCTTGCCACTCTGCTCTACAGTCGAAGTCGCCCGCTCGACCAAGCTTTCTACTTTGGGCACCAGAGGGTCGATCTTTTGCTGGAGCGCCCTGGTGGTTCGATACATTGCAGCCAGCATACCCGCTTGAATACAAAGCGCAATAGCGGAAATGATGACGAATGCCGTCATCACGTACAGCAGAGTGGTCTCGCTCATGGCAGCCCTTAACGAATCTAGATGGCTTCGCCGTCGCTCGGCGCGGTGCTCACCGCTTCGCGGTAGGCCTGCTTGCCGGCTTCCACCGCCGCCACCAGATTGTCGCGCTGGCGGTTGACCGTCGATTTGCCGCGTTCCATCGCATCCGCCGCCTGATCGCGCACCTCATTGGTCCGCCGCTTCAGGTATTCTTTACCTTCGTCGGCTTTGGAGCGCAGCAGCTCCCTGGTCTCGGGTCCGGCTTTGGGAGCAAACAGCAGCCCCGCCGCGACCCCCAGTCCCAACCCCAGAAAAAAGTACGAAAACTTGTTATCGTCGTCCATTGTTAGCCGTCCTTTCTTTCCTGTCAGTTCAGACTCAACTCTACAATAGCAGCCTCGAATCTGTTAGTGTTCCTTTGTCATGGCGAAACGACAGCCACAGCCGTTAGACCGCGAAAAGCTCCTAAACGTTGCATTGCGCGCGCTGGGTGGACGCGCGCATTCAGCAGGAGAGCTGCGGGACAAACTGCGCCGCCGCGCGCAAAGCGATGGGGACGTGGACGCAGTCCTCGCGAAACTGAAAGAAGCGGGTTACTTGAACGACCAGCGTTTCGCGGAGAATTATGCGAGCGCCCGCCTGCAGAATCAAGGCCTGGGAAAGATGCGCGTTCTGCGCGACCTGCGGCAGCGGCGAGTGGCTCCCAAGCTGGCCGAGCAGGTGACCGATAAAACTTATGAGCAAACCGATGAAGCCAATCTGATCGAGGAGTTTCTGCGCCGTAAGTTTCGCGGCAAAGATCTCAGGGCTTACCTCAGCGAGGAAAAGAATTTAGCTGGAGCATTTCGCCGCCTCCGCTATGCGGGATTTTCGGCGGGCCAGTCGATTCGCGTGTTGAAGCGCTTCGCGAGCCAGCCCGACGTTCTGGACGCGCTGGAGGGGGAAGAGCCGGAGGAACGCGAGGGTCAGTAAGGACCTACCGGTAAGCGGCCTACCGGACGAAAACCGTCACCAGCACGCCGATCACGATCAGACTGGCGCCCAGCACGTTGCCCAGATGCGGCTTCTCGCCTAAGAAGATGAAAGCCATCGTGACCGCCAATGCGACGCTCAGTTTATCGATGGGCGCCACGCGCGAAGCCTCGCCCAATTGCAGCGCCTTGTAGTAGAACAGCCAGGACAGGCCGGTCGCGATGGCGGAGAGAAACAAAAACACGAAAGTGTGCCGCGACATTTTGAAGATGTCGGAGGCATTACCTTGCACCGCTACGATGCCCCACGCGAAGAAAACAATGATCGCGGTGCGGAAGGCGACCGCCAGGTTGCTATCGACGCCGGTGACGCCGATCTTGCCGAAGATGGCCACCAAAGCAGCGAAGAAAGCCGAGAGAACCGCGTACCCTGCCCAATTCATTGCGCGGACACAACCGCCGGTTCCGCGTTCTTGCTCCAGCCGGACAGCTTGATTTGGCCGTCCGCGTGCACCGCGCCCGTCATCATTCCCGTGGTATTGAACGGCGTTGCGATGTTGCCATGACGGTCCAGCGCGATGACGCCGCCATCGCCGTGCTGCGCCACCAACTCCTTCATCACCACGTCGTCAGCCGCCTGTTCCAGCGAGACATGCAGGTATTTCACCCGCGCGCAGATGTCGGAGGCCACGACGTTGCGCATGAAATACTCGCCGGTTCCGGTGGCCGACACCGCGCAGCTCTCGTTATTGGCGTACGTTCCGGCGCCGATGATAGGCGAATCGCCGACGCGGCCCGGCATCTTCAAAACAGTGCCGCCGGTGGAGGTGCCCGCCGCTAGATTGCCCGCCATGTCGAGCGCAACCACTCCAACGGTGCCGTGCCCGCCGCCCGGGTCTTCCGTTTCTCAGCATCCTCAAATCTTTTCCATTCGCGTTCGGTGTAGAAGTAATAGGGCGAGACCAATTGGATTCCCTGCGATTTCGCGAATTCCTCCGCTCCGTCGGCCACCAGCAAAACGTGCGGGGTTTTCTCCATCACCAGCCGCGCCAGGTGGATTGGATTGGCGATGTGCTTGAGCGCCGCCACCGAACCGGCCTGCAACGTGCGCCCATCCATGATGGCCGCGTCCATTTCGGGCACGCCTTCCTGGGTGTAGTAGGCGCCGCGGCCGGCGTCGTACAGGCCGGAATCCTCCATCACGCGGATGGTGGCTTCCACCGCGTCCAGGCTGGCGCCGCCGCGTGCCAGGATCGTGTAGCCGGCTCGAATGGCCCGCACCATGCCATCGCGCCGCGCTTCGATGGTCTGCGGCGTCATCTTGGAATAGTCGCCCGCGCCGCTGTGGGCCACCAGCACAAAATTGCCGGCCGCCTGAGCGGCGCCAGCGCAAAGGAACAGCGAGAGAAGCGCAGTAATTCTCACAAGTACTATTGTGGCCGTTTTCAGACCACCGAAGGAGGGCCGAAATGCGCCAGCCGGCGGCGCAGCGTCTCATAGGCACGGAACAGCAGGGACTTGAGCGCTGGAATGGAGCAGTCCAGAACCTCAGCGATCGCGGCGTAGTCCAGGCCGTCGTACTTGTGCATGACAACCGCGGCGAGTTGCTTGTGCGGCAGGCCCTCGATGGCGTCGCGGATTTCCTTGGCGTGATGCTCAGCCAGCAACTGCTGGTCGGCGCGCAGGGTCTGGTCCGGCACCTGGATGCGGCGCGCGTCGTGCAGGGCTGCGTCCAACCGCAGGTGCGCGGTTTCACGCCGCGTGTCCCGGCGCCAGTTCAGCGCCACGTTGGTGGTGATCCGGAACAGCCAGGTAGTGAATTTGGCTTCCGGCTGATATCGATTGCGGAAACGGTAGACGCGCAGGAAGACATCCTGCGCCAGCTCCTCCGCGATGGCCCGGTTGCGCACCAGACGGTACAAGTGATTGACCACCTGCCGGCGGTGCCGCGCCAGCAGAGCCTCAAAACTGGGCTCGTGGCCACGGCACACCTGCATCATTAAGGCTGCATCGGGGTCGAGAGCCCACTCAGACACCATGCAGTGTAGAACGCGTGGGAACGCCGCTTCGTTTCCGCCGTGCTGTAACGATTCGTAAACAACGCCTTGAAATTATTGAGGGCGTTCCTGATGGTCGGGGAAAAGGGCGTAGTTTTCCGGCGGAGGGTAGAGGCTGTAAAGCAGATTCAGCCGCTTGCGCATGTGGCGGCTGGGCAGCTGGCGCGGGCCGGTTTCCACGTCGATATCGCAGCAGATGCCGTGCAGGTACAGCGTGAGCGTATCAATCAAGGATTGCCGGACATAGTCGCGAAAAGCCTTGGTTTCCTTGCGGACGTTGGTGTCGCGGCGCAGCAGCGCCTGTTTCATGTGCCAGCTCTCTTCGTCCACTTCGCCATTCACGCGCGCGTTCATTTCCTCGCGCAGCAGGGCGCTGTATTGGGACAAGGCCTCTTCGGAGCCATGATCGGCTGCGAGCGTCGCCAGCACGTGATAGAAGCGGTAGTGATATTCCGAGACGTCCTGGTCCTTGAGCGCGAAGACCAGCACTTCTTCTTTGTCAAAGCGCACTTGACTGGCCCAGGAGGCGCGGCTGTCAGGCGGTTTCTCGGTTACGACGAACTCGTCCCGGCGCGCGGTCCCTTTTTCCTTGCCGTCTTTGCCATCCCCACGCTCCAGGTAGGGGACTAACATGATGGAAACCTTGGGCAATAGCGCCGCAATGGCCGGAGGAAGGGCGGCGATGGGCTCCTCCAGATACTCCTTGAGATCCTCCTCGCTCAACGGCACCGAAGCGCAGAAGTACGAGAAAGTGTTGCTGAGCGGGATCATTTCGCTGCGGAAACGCTCCGCGAACTGGCCAACGCTGAGCTTGGAAAGATCGGGTTGCGCGGACATCGGGTGGGGTGGAATCGTCTTTATTCTAACACGCGCTCGTCGGCGAGCATTGGCCCGCCCCATCTGATGCCATGAACATCGAGCTGTCGCTACGATTCATCATCTCCATCGGTTGCATGTATGTCGGGAAGCATACGCCGGCGCAGGATGCAAGAAACCGGAATTTCGCGGGCCTCCTCGCGATAAAACACAAACATGTTGTCCACTTTCCATTCGGCGGAGGCCGGGACGAATATCAGTGCAACTCCTGCCCAGGCTCGGATTACCCGCAAGCATCCGGAATACTCCTCGAGATAAGGCAGGCTTCGTATTTGCCGTTGCAAGCCACGTTGGTCATTGCAGAAAAACCTAGGGCGCCCGCCCCGCCGATCCCTAGCGCTAGACTTAATTCTAGTGGGCTCGAACGTTCTCATCTCCGCGGGCGAAGCATCGGGGGACCTGTACGCGGCCGGCCTGGTGGACGCACTGCGCCGCCGCCGGCCGGAGCTGCGGTTCTTCGGCTGCGCCGGCCCGCGCATGCAGAAGGCTGGGGTGCGCCCCGTGGTGGATGCGCATAGCTTGGCCGTGGTCGGCTTGGTGGAAGTTGTGACCCACATCCCGCGCATCTACGGCGAGTATCGGAAACTGCTGAAGGCCGCTCAAGCCGAGCGCCCGGAAGTCGCCATCCTTACCGACAGCCCGGATTTTAACCTGCGCGTGGCCCGGCGGCTCAAGAAGCTGGGCATTCCGGTGATTTACCTGGTAGCGCCGCAAGTCTGGGCGTGGCGCAAAGGCCGCCTGCCGATGATGCGGCGAACCATCGACAAACTGCTCTGCATCTTCCCGTTCGAACCGGAATTCTTCGCGCGCCATGGCATCGATGCAGCCTATATCGGCCATCCCCTCACTCGATTGGTGCAACCATCCGCCGACCGCGCCGAGTTGCGCCGCCGCCTCGAGATCCCCGAGGATACGCCGCTGGTGGTTCTGCTCCCAGGCAGCCGGACCGGGGAGGCCGCGCGCCATCTGCCCATCTTGCTGGACGCGGTGGAACGCCTGCGAGCCGCAAACCCGGTACTGCGCTTCATCCTTGCGGTCCCGCCCGGTACCATACCGTTAGGGTCGATTTTCAGGGAACGGATTTCCGCGGCGTCCATCCAACTGCTTGAGGGAAAAGCCTGGGATTCGCTCGTCTGCGCGGACGTAGCGCTAGCCGCCAGTGGAACGGTCACCATTGAGGCGTGCCTGCTAGGAACTCCTATGGTCACCTTTTACCGGGTCAACAATTTAAGTTGGTGGATGGGAAAGGCTTTGGTTCGCGTGCCGTTCTATTCTATGGTCAACCTGGTGGCGGAGCGGCGTATTGTGCCCGAACTCATCCAGGACCTGATGACCGCGGAGAATCTGGCTCGCGAAGCTCTGTCGCTGCTCGAAAATGAGGCTGCGCGGGAAGGGATGCGCCGCAACCTGGCCGACGTCGCTCGAAAACTCTCGGGGCCTCAGGATCCCTTGGAAGCGGCGGCGGCTCTGGTGGAAAAGCATCTGGCCGATAAGCATTTAACAAAAGAGGAAATGGTTCATGTCTCGTAAGATTCTGGGGATAGCTCTCGCGCTGGCGCCGCTCGCTTTAGCGCCTCTGCTGGCCGCGCAGGAGGGCGGGAGCAAGTCCGGCCGCATCGATGTCAATCACTATGCGATCGACGCCGACATCAATCCGCGCACGCAGACGCTGAGCGCCAACGTGAAGGTGCAGTTGGTCGCGCTCGACAACGATATCGCCTCAGCGTCCTTCGAACTGAACAACGCATTCAATGTCTCGCGCGTGGTGGATGACGGCGGCCACCAGATTACCGCCTCGCGGTCGGGGCAGAACATGAATGTCCAAGTGAGCTTTCCTGCCCCGCTGGTGAAAGGCAAAGCCACTACGTTGACGTTCACTTACGATGGGCGGCTGACCGGCCAGGAAGACTCGCCGGTTTACGGCATCAAATTCGGCGCCATCCAGAACGACATCACGTACCTGATGTACCCGGCGCGCTGGTTTCCGGTGAATCGGGTACAGTGTGGATCGATTCACGTCGGATCTCCATATCACGGTTCCCACCGGATACCAGGTGATTGCCAGCGGCGATGGCAGTTCGCAGCCCGGCGATGCCGGCAAGACCGTCTTCAATTTTCAATACGGCAAGCCTTCTTTTCCGGGCAGCATCGCGGTGGTGCAGGGCGATCCCGTGAAAATAAATTCGGAGGGCGTCACCACGTCCGTCTATTTCCGGCAGAAGGCGAACATGGCCAGCGCGTATGGGGAGGAAACCGGCAAGATCTTGAGCTTCTTGACCAGCATCTACGGGCTGGCTCCTCAGGCGAATCTCACGCTGGTGGAGACCGAAGATGGCACGCCCAACGGATTCTCGGCGCCGGGAATCGTTTTCCTTTCGCCCCGCGGCATCGGCAATCAAGTGGCGTCGCGGTTGCTGGCGAATCAGCTGGCGCGGCAATGGTGGGAGACGATGGTGTCGCCAGTGGATCGCGATCATTTGTGGCTGGAGAACGGCAACGCGCGCTACGCCGAGCTGCTATGGGACGAGCATGCCAACGGTTCGGCGGCCATGGAACAGGATTTGCACGATACTTACGTCGAAGCGCTGACGGTGGACAATCCTCCGATGATTCAAGCCGGGCGTCTGGACGATTATTCGCCCGAATACTGGGCGCTCACCGCGGGCAAAGGCGCCGCGGTGTTGAACATGCTTCGCAACGTGATGGGCAACGACAATTTCAATAAGCTGATGTCGAGCTTCCCGCAGAAGTACGCCTGGCAATCGGTGAGCACGGTGGACTTCCGAAAAATGGCCGAGCAGATTTCGGGGCAGAACCTGCAGTACTTCTTCGTGCAGTGGCTGGAATCGGCCGGCGCGCCGGAGTTCAAGATGGAGTACACGATCTTCCGCACCCAGAAAGGCTTCCGCGTGATGGGCAAGATTACGCAGGATCTGGACACCTTCCAGATGCCGGTGGATCTGAAGATCGAGACGGAAGGCAATCCGGAAACCAAGCGCATCGACGTGGTGGGAACTTCCTCGGAGTTTACGGTGGACACGTTCGGCAAGCCCAAGACCGTCACGATCGATCCGACGGGCTCCGTGCTGCGCTGGAATCCCGCGATGCGCGTGGCTGTGGCCATCAAGCGCGGCGAGCAGTTCGCCGAGATCGCCGAGTTTGGCGACGCTTTGAAGGAATACCAGAAGGCGATTGAAGTGAACCGCTCCAGCTCACTGGCGCACTATCGCGTGGCTGAGATTTTCTTTTTGCAGAACAACTACCAGTCGGCTGCCAACGAATATCGCCTGGCGTTAGATGGCGACCTGGACCCCAAGTGGGTGGAAGTGTGGGCGCACATCAAGCTGGGCAACATCTTCGATGTCTCCGGACAGCGCGACCGCGCAGTGAACGAATATAACCACGCCATCCGTACCAAGGACAATACGCAAGGGGCGCAGGAACAGGCCGCCAAGTATCTCAAGCAGCCGTACGAGAAGAAGCACAGCAACGTTTAGGAGCGCGGGCCACGACAAAAACGCTTTTACTGGCCACCGGCTAATTTCGACGTCAGCATCCAGCGCAGCACGCCGTGCGGCTCCGCCGGGAACCGCTCCAGCTCGATGCACGCGATCGCGCCTTTTTTGAATTCCACCTGAAGGTTCGGCGACCCGAGCAGATAAGCCATCAGCCGGCTGAACAGCGGCTCGTGCCCGGACAGCAGAATTTGCGTTTCGTCTTTGTGAACCCGGATCTCATCCCACACCGTCTTGGGCGATGAACCCGGCTCCAGCGACTTGGTGCGCAGCAGCTCGCCTTTGTAGTCCAGGATCTCAGCCGCCAGCTGGGCGGTTTGCAGCGCGCGCTTGTAGGGACTGGTCAAAATCAGCGAGGGCGCCACGCCGGCCGCCGCGGCAGTGCGCAAAACATTGCGCAGCTTCTTGCGTCCGTCGGAGGTCAGCACGCGCTCGGAATCCGGCTGACCGGTTTGCGGTTCTTCGGCAACTCCGTGCCGGAGGATATAAATTTCCATTCCTGATAGCCTACTGGTTTGAAACCTGATCTCGACCGCAGCGCGTTTTATCTCACGTGCGGCGCGCTCCTCTCCATTCTATTCTCGATTGCCGTCTCGCAGATTTTGCTGGCTCTGGCGCTGGCGGCTTTGCTGTTTTCGTCCACCAAGCTGCGGCTGCCGCCGATTAAGCTTCCTTTGGGTCTTTTCCTGGCCGGAACCGTGGTTGCCCTGCTGGCCTCCGGACACATCCAGCAGGGCATGCCGCAGATCCGCAAGTTTTACGTGTTCTTCATTTTGCTGGTAGTGTACAGCACGTTCCGTAAGCTTTCCGAGATTCGCGCCATCGTCCTGCTGTGGGCCGGCATCGCGACGCTCTCGGCCCTGCGCAGCTTCTTCCAGTTCTGGCGGATCTACCAGCAATCGCAGGCGCAGCACGTCGGCTTCTACGACTTCTACGTGGGGTCGCGCATTACCGGCTTCATGAGCCACTGGATGACGTTCGGCGCCGAAGAGATGATCGTGCTGTTGCTGCTGGCGGCGTATCTATTCTTTTCCGGCGAGCGCCGCTGGAGGACAGCTGGCTGGCTCTGCGCCGTAATTCTCGCCTGCTCCATGGTGCTCGGATTCACGCGCAGTATTTTCCTGCTTGGCTTTCCCATCGGGCTGCTCTACCTGCTGTGGTTCTGGAAGAAATGGATGGTGGCGGCGGTGCCCGCGGCGGCGCTGATCGTGTTCTTCCTCGGGCCGCACGTGCTGCGGGAGCGGATTATTTCCGTCGTGGAGCCGCACGGCGAAGTGGATTCAAACCAGCATCGGGCCATCCTGCGCGAAACCGGAATGGTGATTATCCGCGCGCATCCCTGGCTCGGGATTGGTCCGGAACAAGTGAAGTATCAGTTCGATCGATGGGTGCCAACGTCCGCGCTGCCGTTGCCGGTGGGATATTACGGGCACCTGCACAATGTCTATTTGCAGTACGCAGCTGAACGCGGGCTGCCGGTGCTCCTGATATTTCTTCTGGCTGATCGCGAAAATCCTGTGGGACTTCGCTTGGGCTTTGCACCGAAAACCAGCGAATCCGGAAGCCCGCTTCCTGCTGCACGGGGCTATCGCGGCGATTCTGGCGTTACTCGCCGAGGGCTATGCCGAATACAACCTGGGAGACAGCGAAGTATTGACGCTGTTTCTCGCGGTGGTGGCGTTTGGCTACATCGCCGCGCAGCACGAAGCCAAGGAATAACGGCCCTACTGCATCGGGCCGTGATGCTCTGGCGGACGTTTCTTGCGCGTTCCGCCCCCGCCGCGACGCGGACGGTCGGCGGTGTTGCCTGATGCCGCGGGTTTGCGCGCCCGGCGCACCGGCTTAGGCTTGACCGGCGGAGGATTCGGCTCGAGCAGGGAAGGCTGACCCTCGACAATCGGCTGCTTCTCGTCCTCTTCTTCCTCGGCATGCTGCTCCACTGGTTTTTCAGGCTCGGCGGGCGGATAGAACTCAGCTCCCATGTAGACGATGGGGCCCTTCTCTTCATCCGGCTCCATGCGAACCACCAGTTTGTCCTGCGCGTAGTTCAGGAATTCGGAAAACTCCTGAAATCCGTAGGCCGCGGCGGAGAAATTCGGGACCTCGGTCTGCACCCATCCCGCCAAGTCGTCCAGCAGAACGCCATTCTCCATTTCCAGGCGATGCGTTTCCAGCACGTCGCGCAGCGGCGGCAGCGCCTCTTCCGGCTTCGGCGTGGGACGCTCGGGTTGCGATGCGCCCTTGCGCTCGATGATGTAGCGGCCACCCTGTCCGCTGACGTTCACGTAATCGGCCTTCTTCAACTTCTCGACAAAATCGGAGAAGCTGTTCGCACCGTAGGCTTTTTCGGTGAAGGCCGAATCCAGTTGCAGCATGGTGGATTTCAACAGCCCCAGCTGCGGCTGCACCGCGCGGCGCTCCAACACTTGCAGAGCGCGTTCCACCAGCGGCATGGATTGCGCCAGTTCCAGAGGCGCCGGCCGCATGCGTTGTCCGCCTTGCGGGCGATTATCCCTGCCAGGCTGCTGCTCTCTCAACCTGCCCGGCCGGGCGCGGCGGACGCTCGCGGGTTTGACCGCGATCCTCCGACAGCAGCGATTCGTAGCTGACGAATTCGTGACAGTTCTGTTGCAGGATGGTGCTGGTGAAAGCCTTCCCTCCCACCACAAACACGGTCTTGCCGTATTCCTTCAGCTTGTTCACCAGCGGAATGAAGTCGCTGTCGCCGCTGACGATGGCGAACGCGTTCACGTGCGGGTGAGTGAAGGCCATCTCCAGCGCGTCCAGCGCCAGGTTAATGTCGCCGCCGTTCTTATCGCCACGCGGCGAAGGCAGCCGCTGCACCATTTGCACGGCGTTCTCCGCCATGGAGCGGGCCGCGCCTTCCTGTCGGCCCCAGTTGGCATAAGCAAATTTCGCGACCAGGTCGCCGCGCTCCTTGAGCGCATCCAGCGGCAGGGAAACGTCAAATTCCCGCCGCAAAGTCGATTTCACGCCGATTTCGATGTTGTCGTAGTCGACAAACACGGCGATGTTCAGTTTTTCTTGCATTTAGTTTTCTTTAGTCCATGGGCGCTCGGCGCCCACGTTTTGTTTTCAAATTAAGCGGGCTTCTTTCGTCCCGCGGTTGCTTCAGGCGGTCTGCTTTACAGAAGACCGTATGAAGCCGACGATCGCTTCGAGCGACGCCCCAGGCTGGAATACAGCCGCCACGCCCAGTTTCTTTAACTCGGCGGCGTCCTCGTCAGGAATTATACCGCCGACCAGGACCAGCACGTCGTCCATGCCCTTTTCGCGCAGCAAATCCATAATACGCGGAACGATGGCGTTATGGGCGCCGGACAGGATGGACAGGCCGATTACCTGCACGTCCTCCTGCAGAGCCGCATTCACGATCATTTCCGGAGTCTGGCGCAGGCCGGTGTAAATCACCTCCATGCCCGCGTCGCGCAAGGCTCGCGCGATGACCTTGGCACCCCGGTCATGGCCGTCCAAACCCGGTTTGGCGACCAGCACCCGGATGCGGGGATCCATATATCTTGATGGTAACAGGATCGCGTCTGGTGTATCAGTCAGTCTGGTGATGCTGGGCCTTGGAGGACGGCTTGATAGCTCGTGGGAATCCATTCCGGAAGGTTCTAATTCCCAATGAGATGGTAAACAGTGACAAGATGGTTGCGACTATAACGTCGGCAATCGAGGAAGCCGCTACTACGGCCAAAGCTCCCACTTCTATTCCGAGGCCGATCAGCACCAGGCCAAGCATCCATGCAGCAAGGCTCTGAACAAGCGATGGATGGGGAGATCCTCTCCAGAGGAACTCGTCGATGGAACGTGCATCGCGCACTGTGTCAGAGAAAACGATGTTTCGCTGTCTCTCGCGCGTTTCATCGATGAAATTGTCGAGCTTTCGACGGCGGCTCATAGCCCGTATTAGATCTAGTCTACTTCCGGCACCCCTCCGGCATTGACCCCGCCGTCCGGCAGGGATACCATTGGCTGGTTTACCAGTAGACTGACATGTCCAGGATCTCACTGCTTCTTTTCGTTTGCGCATCAATCACGCTGGAAGCGCAGCATTCCTATACACCAGCCGACATCGCCGAGGGCGGGCGCTTGTTCCGGGTCAACTGCGTGCTGTGCCATGGGCCGGAGGGCGACCAGATACCCGGCATCGATCTTGGACACGGCAAGTTTCGCCAGACCTATTCGGAAGACGCTTTGATCAAGATCATTCAGAACGGTATTCCTGGAACCGCGATGCCGCCGCACACCCTTCAGGATTTCCAGGCGGGAACCATCGTGGCGTACCTTCATGCCATTGCAACCGAAGGCCGCACGGTGAGCGGCAATGGTAACGCCACGCGGGGGAAAGCGGTGTTCGAAGGAAAAGGCGGATGCACGGACTGTCATCGCGTGGGTGCCACCGGCTCGCGCACGGGTCCGGACCTGAGCGACGTTGGATCCGAGCGGCGCGCCGTCGAAATTGAACAATCCGTGCTCGATCCGGACGCGGAAATCCTTCCGCAAAACCGCGCCTATCGAGTGACAACGAAGGCGGGAGAAACAATCACCGGGCGGCTGCTGAACATCGATACTTTCACGGTGCTGCTTCTCGATTCCAAGGAGCGCTTGCTGGCGTTCCCCAAGGCGAGCCTGCAGGAGTGGGCTTTCATCGACAAATCGCCCATGCCTTCCTATCGGAACAAACTGAGTTCCCAGGAACTAGCCGATCTGGTCGCGTATCTGGTTTCCCTGAAAGGTATCTGACATGAATCGAATCCAGGCGTTATTGATGTGCGTGCTGCCGATGGCGATCTCGCTGCCGGCTCAGGTTGTCTCCGATAATGTGACGTTCAACCGCCTGTTGAACGCCGGCAAGGAGCCCCAGAACTGGCTGACCTATTCGGGCAACTACATGAGCCAGCGCCACAGCCCGCTGGTGCAAATCACACCGCAGAACGTGAAAAATCTGGAGCAACAGTGGGTGTTCCAGGCACGGTCGCTCGAAAAGTTTGAAGCTACGCCGCTGGTGGTGGATGGCATCCTGTACACCGTGCAGGCGCCCAACGATATCGTGGCGCTGGACCCGGTGAGTGGGCGCGTGTTCTGGACCTATTCGTATTCGCCTTCCACGCTCGCGCGCCCCTGCTGCGGACGGGTCAACCGCGGCGTCGCGGTCGCCGGAGAGACCTTATTCATGGGGACCATCGACGCGCACCTGGTCGCCGTGGATGCCAAGAGCGGGCGTCCGTTGTGGAACGTAACCGTGGCCGATCCGGAAGCGGGTTATGCCATCACGCACGCGCCGCTGGTCATCAAAGATAAAGTCATCGTGGGTGTAGCCGGCGGCGAATTCGGAATCCGCGGCTTTATCTCCGCGTACGACGTGAAGACCGGCCAGCGAGACTGGCGCTTCAACACGATTCCCGGCCCCGGCGAAGCCGGTCATGAGACCTGGAAAGGTGATTCGTGGAAGACCGGCGGCGCTTCAGTGTGGGTGACCGGATCCTACGATGCCGATCTCAACCTCACCTACTGGGGAATCGGAAACGCCGGTCCGGATTATAACGGCGATCTCCGCCAAGGCGACAATCTGTACAGCAGTTCGGTGGTCGCGCTGGATGCCGATACCGGAAAAATCAAATGGCACTATCAGTTCTCCCCACACGACGAATTCGACTACGACGCCGTTCAGGTGCCCGTGTTGGCGGACATCGTCTGGAAGGGCGTAATGCGCAGGGTGATGCTGTGGGCCAATCGCAACGGGTTCTTCTATGTGCTGGACCGGGCTACCGGCCAGTTCTTGCTCGCCAAGCCGTTTGTTGAAGTGAACTGGGCCAGAGGTTTCGATGAAAAGGGGCGCCCGATGCGTGTGCCCGGAAAACTCCCCACTGCCCAAGGAACAGTCATCTTCCCGGGTAATCAGGGCGGAACCAACTGGTATTCACCCTCGTTCAGTCCTCACACTGGGCTGTTTTACATTCCCACTTGGGCGAACTATTCGTCGGTTTACATCAAGGCTGAAGCCGAATACGAAGAGGGACGAAGATTCCTGGGAACGTCGCCGAGATCGCTGGTGGGCGGAGCCAACGGAGGCGCGTCGAAGATCAATACCCGCAAGGACGATGAAGGCTACGGCGCAGTGCGCGCGATCGATCCCGCAACTGGCGAGCGTAGATGGGAGTTCCGAATGAATGACGTCACCGACGCCGGTATCCTGACCACCGCTTCCGATGTGCTTTTCTCCGGTGGCCGCGAAGGATATTTCTACGCCCTTGATGCGCGCAACGGCGAATTGCTGTGGCGCGCGAACCTGGGTGGCGCAATCGCCTCCGGGCCGATGTCATACGCCATCAACGGCCGCCAGTACGTCGCGATTTCCGCCGGGAACTCCCTGTTTGTTTACGCGCTTAAGGAATAGGTGATCCGCGGAATTCTCAAGTTGAGGCGGCCTGTTGCTTACAAACCCAACTTTCTTAGCGCATGGGGAATCGGGAGACGCCGGAGATTCGTGCTCTCAAACGAAAGAATTAGATACGATAGGAATCGGAGGAATGGGTGAGTGGTTGAAACCGGCGGTCTTGAAAACCGTTAGCGGGGTAACTCGCTCGGGGGTTCGAATCCCTCTTCCTCCGCCAGCTATCTTATGGAAAGCGCGCCATTTATCGGCGCGTTTTTCGTTTGTGCCCAAAACGTGCCCGAATCATTGAATGCGCGCCTTGTCAGGAATGGCGTAATCGGTTCCGACATAGACTCGCTCGATCAGCTCATCGATGCGGTTCTGCCGCGCGATTGACCACTTACCGTAATGCTTGCGGACGATCTCGGGGCTGTTGCCCAGGATGTCCGCGACTTCCTCGAAACTGGCGCCGCGCCCCAGAAGCTCCGTCGCGAGCGTATGCCGGAAGCGATGCGCGTGCGCGCCGGCGACACCCGATTCCTTGAAGACCGCGCGGAGGCAGCGATCGACATGCGCCTTGTGCGTTTTCTCGGTGCCGATGCCGTTCCAGAAAAAATACCGCGAGTCCCGGCTGCGCAGCGGGGCAGGGGCGCAATCCAGCGCCGCCTTCAAATCCGGCGGCACCGGCAGAAAGACCGGCTGCCCGCTCTTTTCCGTCCGAAGGAATATCCGCCAGCGGTCGCCATCCCGGCTGATGCGATCACGAGCCAAGAGCGACACGTCGCCGATGCGGAGAGCCGTATAGCCGCAGCGTCAGCACGATCGCGCGCGCCCGCAGCCGCTCATAGGGTGACTTTCCGAAAGTGTCGCAGGCTTTCAGGATCGCCCCGACTTCGGTCGTCGTGAAGGGCACGACCTCGTTTGGCTTGAGGTTGCGCGGCATCTTGATCTTCCTGGCCGGGTTTTCCTTCGTCCAGTTGCGGTCGAAGCAGAAGCCGAAAAACACGCGCAAGATCTCCAGCTCCTTGGAGGCCGTGATCGGTTTCAAGCTCCGGCCGGCGCGGAACCGGTCAAGCGTTTCTGCGCTCAGCTCATCGACGCTGTCGATCTGCTCCGCTGTGCTGAAGTCGGTCAGCTTGGTCAGCGGATTCTTGTACTTCGTGATCGTCGCGTCCTTGAGCCCCTCGCTTTTGCAATGCCCGAGGAAGGCTTTCACGGCGTCGGCCACGGGCTTGAGGATGCGGTCATCCGGGGATTCGAGCGCGACGGCTTTCTTGCGCGCGCGGGCGAGATCACGGGTTTCGAGCGACTGGCGCAGTGTTCGCTTGCCATTGACGTAACCATCCGCCCAGATCGGGCAATTGCATTTCAGGTAGGCGCGGCCTTTGGCCCGGTGAGGGCAGGTTTCAGTGTGCCGCCGCCAGATCGTCAGGGGCATGCCCCCGATTCTAGCTTGCGCGGCGTGTTCGGCGCTCATGGACCCTTTGCATGACGGATTCGGGAATACGCAGCGTGACATAGTCGCGCCACCCGTCCCGCCGCCTCTCCTTGCCGAAGACGAAGACGCCCGGCTCATCGATGAACATGCGCCGGATTGTGCTTTGATCGAATTTCCACAACTCCGCCAGCTCCTGCGGGGTGTAGTGTTTCTCCAGAGCTGTGCCGTCGAAGGGCATAAAGTCTTACGGCTTACATCCTTCTTGTTCGGGGAGCCTGAACGTCAATATAGGCCCTTCTTTCCACGGATTCTTCTCCCACAAATCTTTCCTTTGCACTGCGTACTGCGAACAGCCGTTTTCCAATAGAAAATTGTTAATCGAATAGAAATCCTTGCCGTTCGGTGTGATCAAGACGTTGTTGTCGGTCATCGCAATAATGAGCCGTTGAAGTTTCTTGTTTTCGAAGTGCTGCCAAACCAGCAGGCCAGTAGTTAAGACTGCACCTACAGCGAATGCACCGACGAGGCGCAGTTGTCTTACGTTAAGAGCATCGATCAGTCGGCGCTCTCTCATGGCAGCGTGCTTTTCGAATACTTCAAGCGCTGCGATCAGGCCATCATCGACCGTGGTTTGAAGTTCGGAGCGAATCTCGCGGCGGTAAGACGAGATCAGCCTATAAATGTCTTTCATCTGTCCCTCTCGCGGTTATCGTTCGCGAGCTCGAAATATCCGCTCCATGACTGGTTTGGCCTGTGCGAGGGCGTTTCCTGCTTTTTTATGACCAGCTCAATCCCCATGTTTCGCGGCTGCTGGACATCACGCGATTTGCCACTCGGCTCATTCTCGTTAGAAATATCGAAGCCCGCTTGCCGCGCCTGTTCTTTCGCCGCGTCCCGCGCCTTCCCTAATTCGATGAATCTGTTGTAAGTCGCCAACGCTGTCGCGTCTGCCTGCTCACGCTCCTCAATACCTCTTTTGTTTTCTGCCCTTGCGGCACGGTCAGCTACGCCTTCCAATCTGGCGGGCTCATCTCTCATGCCTATTTCACGAGCCGCCGATTTGTAATCATGCTGACTGACGGTTGCATAACCATCTCGATACCAATCAGCCTTGCGCTCAGTTACCTCTGAGGCAGTCCATCGCCTGTCCGCCGCCAAGACAGCACGGCGCGTTTCTTTCCTTCTGCTGCCGCCAAACAACGTCCTAAATAACCAACCGATCATACATTTGGTCCGATTCCTTTCTTAAATCTTTGCTGATAAGACGTGTGTCTACCTATGCTCAAGCGGGATCTCCGCGATCGCATGCGCCTGCGCCACCAACGCCAACATGACCAGTAAAGTTTTCTTATGCCCGGCTTTGCCGCACCGGAGCCCATATCGTAATGGCTGATCTCATAGTCGCGGAAATAGCCGCAATCTACGCAGAACCAGGTGTGATCTCTCTCGACAACGCCGTATTTCGTCGGGCGACCGCATCCTGGACACACCTCCCCAATGCGCAATCCGTCGCACCGCTCGCAATAGGGATCGTTGTAGCGGTTGTATCGCAACGCGATGCCGCATTCGCACTCTCCCAGCAAGCGTTCGGCGATCTGTGGGTCGGCTTTAACAATCTCCATAATCAAATACTTAATGAATTCTCAGGACCAGTCCTCTCACCGTGGCAACAGTTAATTCAGCTGCCGTCATCAGCTCAAATCAAGCCCTGACACACGGGCTACAGGAAAAAAATCGGGCTGCTTGATGCGGAGCTGGTCGTTCCAGTCCTTGAAGCCGACAGGTTCGTGGTCGCGAAATCGCAGATCCGGGCGCCCCGAGAACTCGAAGGCCTGCCGGACAATACCAACCAATGCGCGGCCGTCGGCATCCGCATTCATGCCGGTGAGAATCAGCGAGCCAGGCGGCATAGCGACGATCGCCTCGAGAATCAGTTCCGGTTGCATCGGG
Source organism: Bryobacterales bacterium (assembly GCA_963761265.1). Taxonomy (GTDB): domain Bacteria; phylum Acidobacteriota; class Terriglobia; order Bryobacterales; family Bryobacteraceae; genus Palsa-89. The sequence continues at coordinate 18,794 of CAVXGM010000010.1, read as the reverse complement.
TTTGGTTTGCCGCTGAGCGATCGAAAGCGGGTGCGATCATCGGGGTCGGGAAACAGTACTGCATAACTCAACCCCTCAATCCCGCTTTCACCGAACATCACGCAACGATCATCGGGAAAATCATTGGACGACCAGAGACCTTTTTCGCCGCCCTTCGCAAATCCGGTAAAGCCAGCGTTCTTGATTTCATAACCGCACAGGCCCTCCTTGTCCTCGTGGGGGAAGATGGCGTTGCCCCGCGCATCGATCTGAATTCGGCCGGCGAAGCGCCTGGACTGAATCAAAGAAGCGGGCAGGGCGCGCTCGTTCTCTAAGTAAGGATGGCGCAGCGCGTCTTCCATCAAGGCGTACTCGATTTGAACGGCACTTCGATCCTTCGCGGTCTTGACCAGCGGCGCAAAGGCAGGAACGGCAACCGGTGGCGCACCAATCCACGGCCTTAGTTCCTCCCGGATGGCTCTGAAGCTCAGGTTCTGCCGGTACTGGACAAAATCGATGATGGTGCCGTTATCGCGGTCGTCCCGGACGCTGAAATAAACGTAATGACCGCTCGCCGCCGAGCGCTTAATGATGATCTTGTCGTTTTTCTGATTGCGCATGACCGCCGAGCCGCGGCAGCTTGCCTTCCGGTCAAGCTGATAACCTTGGCCCGCCGCATAGGCCCTCAAATCGATCGTCTTGAAACTCTCCAGTTCGGGATCGAACATCTTCTTTCCTATCGCCCGCCTTGCCCTTGTCGCCAAGCGCTGCAGGATACCGAAGCTTTCGCGCGGGAACCAGTGGGCATCGAAAATTAAAATCCCTCCCTGATCTCAGGCCGGAATCCCTGTTGCGGCCGATTTGACGGATGACCAAGCTCTCCGTGGGTTCCGCAGCTGAGCCTGCAGTGGAAATACCCGTCCGCGGTTGTACGCCCGTAGCAAATCTCCATGTGGCATCCGCCGCACAATACCGATCTTGTATGGCCAGTCTCCTCAGCTCTCGCGCGGCACCAGGCGCAGGACTCTTCCCCGACCAAATCGCGCGAACTGACTTGAACTCCCATGGATGTGTCCCTGTATTGTTCGCGATGCGATCGCTTCGTAATCTGAATAGTTTGCGAGTAGTGATAACGGCCATCGGCGGCCTTGATATATCGTGCGATGTAGGGGCGATCATGTACGGCGCAGACTCGTAGCAGATCGACAAGTTCTCCCGATCGGACGTGATCGACCACTTGATCCGGAAACCGGTCTTCAACGGTCTCGCTTCCTCCGGCTTGCCGGCGGGCCAGCTGGCATCGCCGCAATTCGGCGATTCTGTTTTCGATCGGCGTCCACTTTTGGATTTCGTTGCCCATAGTCGCTACCGCTCGCGCCCGCCGCTCCAGTTGCGGCCGCCGAAGGTCTGGCCGGACCAACTTGACCCGCTCCAATCCTGGGCGCGTTCCGTGTTGCGGCTCTGCAGCCGGTTGTGCCAGTCCCGCGGCTCTTGCTCGGCCTTCGGCCGCGTTTCACGCTCGGGATGCATCTGCCGCGACTCTCCTTCCGTCAGCCGCCCGCGGGCGGCGGCAAGCTGTTTCAGATATTCGTCGATGTTTGCCATAAACTCACCCAAGCTCCTTCCACCAACGCACCACTTCGTTATCCCTCACCGATTTCCACCTGACTTTCCGGCTGAACAGCAGCCAGTACCAGCGGCCGACCGTGCAGAGGAGGGGCATAGCGGCCAGGGCCGTTCCACCGAGCGCGAGACGCCAGGGTTTCAGCCCGTGAAATGGAAGGTTCAAAAACCATCCTGAACCGAGCGCTAACCCGCCGATCGCGGCCAGGGTGCGGCGCAAGTTTTCACAGCGACGGCAATAGCGCGCGCCTTGCTGCAACCGATCGTTTTCGCCGCGCAGGGCCGAGTATCTCGTCCGCAGCTCGTCCAACGCCAGCGCGAATTTGCCGCGTTCTTCCCTGCCGATGGTATTTTCCTGCCGCGCCGCCGCGAGTTCGCGCTGGAGCTCGGTGGCACGGTCGTCTAGCCCATAGACTCGGCCCACGACATCACGGAAAGACAACCGCCGGAGATCGCAAAAGCGTAAGGCGTCGCATACGGCCACGTCGACTTCTTCCGCCGTATCTGCGTTGAACCGCTGCAGGATCTCGTCGAATTGCTTCCGTTCCAGACCGTTTCGCGCGCTTTCCTTTTGCTCGACCGGCATGGAAACTAGCCTCGTCGCCCGCTTCCGAAGAGGAAGGTCTTGCTATGCGCCCATCGGGGTCGTGGCCCTTTCACATTGAAGCTTGGCGGATAGGTCGGGTCGGGTCCGTAGAGACCATCGAATTCCCGGGCCTTGTAGTAGGGAACGCGATCCACGAGCGCCGGAAATGGCAGATCGTCCGAAAGGATGATCATTTGGGAGTCCGGCATCTGGCGAACCTCCTGGGAAGCCATAAGTCTGCGCGGCGCCTGACGGCGCTCCACGGATACATTTACGCGCACGCCATCGGCTCGGTCCCATCGCGTTGCGGCGTCGTAGCCAACATTTTTCGACGTGACTATGACTTCCGTCTCACCGAGCGCCTGCGATACCCAGTCGCTCGTGAAATTCTCTGACGGCCGCCCAAATACCTTCACGGCGCAGGTCCCGAGGAGGGTTTGCCAACTGCTCGGGGACGTGGCCGCCACCATTTGCGGCGTGTCCTGCCAGGCGCACAGTTGCGTGAACCCCATGCCCGCGCTGTAGCTCAGCGACGCTGTTGCCAGTGAGAAGCGGGCGAGCGTGTTGCGGTACTCGTCCCACAAAGCCAGCACGGGGACGGGATCGGGATGTGGCGCTTCCATTTCATTCAGAAGCGTGGAGAACAAGAGCCTGCTAGTCTTTTCCGCCGTGTCCTCATAACCGAGCTTCACGGTGTAGAAAAGGCTGGCCGGGTTTCCTGTTTTGAAGTCGCGCAGGCGGATCGACTGAGAGTCACTCAGGCACTTGCGGCAGGCGCCTCCCGAAAGAAAGCGAAGTTGTGTCCGGATGGTGCTGTAGATTGCGTCCACTTCGCGACTCGCGCCCGACCGCGCGGCATCACTGGCGAGATAAGCGAGGCGGGAGATTAGGAAATCGCTTTTCGTCGCGAGGCATTCCTCGACGAAAACCGAGCAGCGGACCGGATTTGATACCACGTCATAGACGGTGACGAGGTTCCGAACCTTCTCTGGGAACAGCAAGACCACGCCGCCGATTACGCCGCTTACTGCGGAAAGCGCGGCCTCACGGAAATGCGCAGAGTTATCATCGCCTCCACCGTGGGATACGATCAGGGCGCCGGCAAGGCGATCGCACTTCTCGATGAAGGCAAGGTCGTCCGGATCAAGGCCCTGCATTGGATTGAAGCCGACGTAAGGCAGGCCATTCGCCCACTCCGTGAATTCTTCAAAAGGCTCGATGATGAAGCATTCCTGCTTCATGTTGCAGTAGCGATGCCCCGCAAAGATGCTTGCCGCCTGAAATCGCGGGCAACTGGAGATGAGGCTCCCCGGATAGGTAAAACCTATGGGAGCAATGACGGTCGTCTCCTTGCCGCCCCGTGGCGGCATGCACACAACCACATTACCGGCGCCGCGCCATACATTTGGTTTATGATCGCCGGGGTTATAGCCGAAGCGGATTTGCCTGAGCGCGCTGTTCGTCCAGCCCATCACCATTCTCGCTTTCGCAGCTCTTCGGCTGTGCAGAACCGGGTGACGGGATGAGCCGGGTCGGGCTCGTATTTCAGTGCTTCTTCAATTCGCTCTTCACGGCTATCGTCGTAAAGAGCGAAAACTATAAGGAAGGCGATCCACAAGACGGCGATGATGATCATACCGAGTTTTACAAACCTCCTTTGAAATAGAAGATGTGGGACAAGAATGCGCGGAACGCAGTGAGCGAAGCGGCGTGGCCGCTGACGATGCAGCAGCTCACATACAGAAAAATCAGGAGGCTTATGGGCAGTCTGAATAGTTGCCAGACCGCCTGCCTTCCATGCGTGTAGATTTTGATCTGTTCCATGGGATTAATGCGCAACGCCCACCGTGCGGCTATTGCCCGTCCACCAGCCCCACACAGCGGCAACAAGAACCAGGAGAAGCCGCACAGGCCACGGCTTCCGAGACCGGCGGCTCGGACGGACCGGATCGCTCGGCACAAAATCGTGCGCACGCAGTTTCTCGGTCATAAGAGCCCCCGCGCGCGCAACAGATTCTTTTCGCCGTCGGCCGTGACGGATTGCAGGGCCGGTTTGAGTAGCTCCGCGAACTTCGGATCACTCGCCGCATACGCCACGGCGGCGCGGCCGACGATGTGTTCGGCCCGATCTTGTTCCTTCTCTTCACGCTTTTGCTGCCGGACCTTTTCTTGCGCGATTCTGGCGCGGATGTCGGCCTCACGTTTTTTGAGTGCGTCCAACCGCCCGTTGCTGTTCGATTTTGTTGAATCCGTCATTCCGCCGCCACCCTTGAAAGTGGCCAAGCTCAGAATCGCTCAATCCGCGCGGAATTCACATCCGGAGAAAAGAATTGTGGTTGAGGAAAGAGCCGAAGAACGGCTGAAGAAAATTCAGCTACGATTGGTCCATATGCGCAGCGTGTTTTTTGGGCCGTTCCGGCTGGAGATTCGCCCGCACCCGCATGACCCCAACGAAACCGTGCTGAGGCTCTTCTACAAAGAGAAAGTACAAGCCGTCGAACGGATGCAACTGCGACTCTTACGCTTTCTTGCCGACGAACATCCCGGCGAGGAAGTGACCGTCGATGAGATCGCCGCCGCTCTTTGGCCTGCCGAAACAGGCGGGGACAGTGTCGTCAAACAAGTCAGCCTGCTTCGCGACAGACTTGGCGATTCTCCCCAAGCCAGGCCGGCACAATACATAGCGACCGTTCGTGAAACTAAGTCCTACAAATTTATAGCAGCCGTACGGGCCGAGGGAGACCTTGAGCGCATCAATGGCCTTCCAAAGTGGTCCAACCAACGACTCCTTGACCGCCTCGGTAAGCTGCGCAGAAACGATGAGGATACGGAGGATTTGCGTATCGTTACCGGAGGACTCGTTCCGAGCAAGCAGGACATCGACTACGAAGATTATCTTCGGCTCGGCGTGCGCATACGCATCGTTATGACCAATCCCGAAAATATGCCGCTTTTGAAAGCCCGCCATGCTCTACGTGCGGACATGTACAGCGCCGAAAAGGCGCAGGCCGATATACGCGAGCAGATCGATTATCTAAGGCCGATCATAGCCCGGTACCCACCCGATGCCTTGCAGGTCCGGCTCTCGAACGCAATCCCGTCGCTGATTGTGCACTCCAGAGAGTGGGCCTTGCTCGGGACTTTCCCCGCGCATGGAGCCTACGTTCTTGGACCGATGATCGAGGCCGCGCACACTTCGTCATTGTGGCGCAATCTCTACGGTGAATGGAAAGTGCGATGGGACGGCTCCGCCTTGGTGGAACCTGCACCCGTAAAAAAATCTAAATCGAGGCGGCTTTAGGTTTGGTAGGGCGGCTCCGCCACTCACGCTTCGGCCTTTCCCAACCGCCAGGGTCAAGGACGCTCCCACCCTCTGGACTGACGATTTTGATAATCGTGGTGTTGCCCTTCCGTTCAACCGTCATCTTGTCAATCCCGCCCCCGAGAATGGCGAGAGGCCAATGATCCTTCGGTCCCCGCGTCTGAAAGTCGCGAGTCCTAACCTCCACCGTGGCTGACGGGGCATCCTCTACAGGGATTGGTTTCTTCGGTTTCCTCGGCACGACCGCGCTCCCCTATCGGGTTCAATGGCTTCTCAGCAATAACGCAACATCGTAGCGATCATTCGCCTGAAAGCAATCCTGAACATCCTTCAGCCGGGATTCAGCCTATTCGGAACGACTTTCGAGCCGCCCTCAATTCATAATCCCGACTGATGGGATACAGTGATCGCCGTACGACGACCGAATCCGTCGAGTTCGGGAACCTTTTCAGGTCTCACCCCTATCGCCCGCTGTACTGGTTTGCGCCGGTGTTCCTGCCGTTTCCGTTTCAGGGCAGCAAAGTCGCAGCCGTTACCGATGCAAACCCTCGCGCGTCCGGCGGTCCTGTCCAAAGGTGGCTTCTCGGAATTTGGTTGCGTTCCGGGTCCCTGCCCATAACGCAGATAAAATTCCTGCGATGCCGCTGCGCGCTTCGCAGCTTCGCGCTTTGGACATTCCCGCCTGAGGTGACGCGCAGGGCGGGTTGCATCGGCTGCGATCATGCAGCCCATCAAAGAAAGGACAAACACCATGAGCAGCAAACCATCACATCGAGCCTACGTCGTCAGCAAGGCGAAGGAGGGCTCCGATCAAAAAGGCTTCTGGCACGATGTCGGCGTCGCTTGGCCGCACAAGACCGGCAAGGGCTTCGATGTCGTGATTCACGAAGGCATCAGCGTGAGCGGACGCATCGTCTGCACCGAGCCGAAGAAAGACGACGACAAGCCGTAATCGCCGGGCCGCTCGTCGGGGTCTCGGCCTCGGCGGGCGGTTACCTCTTCACCCGAAACAGCGCACAGGAGCAGCAGCCATGCCCACTAGAAAAATCCCACCAATCGCCGGAGAGTTTCACCTTGGTTCGGACAAGACGTTTTACGGATATATCGACATCGGTGACCTCGACCGAATTAATTGTCTGCTTGTCCCGCAGCAAGACCCGAGCGTCATCACGCTCGAAGAGTACATGCTCGAGGCGCCAACCGGTACGGGCAAGCCGTTCAAGGTTTGGAAAGAGAAGTGACGTAGCGAGGAGGGCATGTCCTGAATACCGGGCATGCCCTTTCTTCGATGCAGGCAGGTGAGGAGCACTTCGCGGCAGGCAGGTTCTATGGCAATCATTCCTAAACCCAAAACAATCGAAAATGCCCTAAAGCTCTTTCCAGGTGTCACGGCCAGTGCCCGTTATTTCACCGCGGCATGGCAGTTCCGCCTGGAAAACGAGCAACTCTTCTTATTCGCAACAACCCCACGCCGCCGGAAATGGCAGACCGCTTTCCGTGACGCGTGGAGGGTGTACAGAAGAGTGGACCTCTCCGATTGGGAACTTGCCCAACTCAGGAGGACGCGATGAGCAAGAAAACCGCCCCAAACGTGCCGCTGAACCTCACCGAAAGGAGACATGAGGCGATATGACTCGCTTGGCGGACGGGTTTTCCGGCGCGTCCCTTTACTTAAAGTTCGAGGCTCCGCTTCGCAATGCTGACAAAGCTGTTCTGTCGTCGAGAAGAGGACTTCGGAGAGCGCAGAATATCGGCCGTCTCGAACGGCGAACGGATGGCCGGATATACAAGCCGGCCATCCTCAAGAAAACAATTTTCCCCTCGGGGCTTGACAGCGAAGGGTGCTGTCAAGCCCTCAAAAACCAAGTTCCTTTCGCGGATAGGCGCGAAGAGGAACATGCTTTTTGCCCGCAAGCGGCTCGGAGAAAATTCTTTTCTGTGTCGCCGTTCGAGCCGCCCGAAATTCTGCTCGTACATACCAGCGCAATTCCGCGCTGGCGGAACCGAGGGAGCCTCACATGGGTCTCGATATGTACGCCCACACCACAGCCGAAAACATTCGCGCCGTTGATTTCGCCCGGCCAAAAGACGCCGACGAACTTTTCTATTGGCGCAAGCATCCCAACCTCCACGGCTGGATGCAGAAGCTCTATAGAAAAAAAGGCGGCCGCGATCCGAAATTCAATGTTTCGCCTGTTCGTCTCGACGGCGGCGACATCGACCGCCTCGAAAAAGCAGTTTTGGCCGACACACTTCCGCTTACGGCTGGTTTCTTCTTCGGCCACTCACGGCCCGAAAACCGGCAGGAAACACTCGACTTCATCCGCCTTGCCCGCAAGGCGATTACGTCCGGGAAGCGGGTCTACTATTTCGCGTGGTGGTGAGAAAGGAGGGTCATGGTCATATCGGCGCAACCCTTTTTCTTCCCTATTGCCCGCGGTTTTTGACGATGGCGTGGCGTTGAATATCGGGTTCCCAGCGTCGAGGCAGGCCTCCAGAAAGGCAGGACGTGAAGCGTCCTGCCTTTCATGCGGCCCGAGGAAGCGTTACGCATGCGGAACGCTGCAAAATCGGGTTGAGCGGCGACTGATTTTCCGATTCAGTCGAACGGATGATTCGTGCGGATAAGCCGGTCAGCAAGTTGTGCGCGGGAGTCCCCGCGCCCCGCTCAGGTCATGCGGCTCTCGCCGCCTGCCTTCGCTCCAACTTGGCAAGGGGAGGGGGGACCCTCCCCGTTGCATCCCCTCCGTCGTGCCGCTTGGGGCGGCAGCGGAAACCGTGCCCGTTTCCGCACCTTCGGCTCGTTGCCGCATCGTTGCATTTGCCGCATAGGGGGTGTGCCCTATGACGGCAAATGACAACGCGCTTCCGCTTCGCAAGCGGAGCGGCAGCGAAACCCGGCAGCGCGGCCCAGCGGTGCCGGTCCGCTTCCTGCCGGAGGAGCGCGCCATGGTCGACGAGAAAGCCAGCGCGGTCGGCCTGAGCCTCGCCAGCTTTCTCCGGGCTTGCGCGCTTGGCACGCCAGGACCGCGCGCGAAGCGCCGCCCGCCAGTCGAAATGGAGGCGCTCGCCCGTGCCACGGCGGCGCTCAACAAGGCCGGCAGCAATCTGAACCAGATTGCCCGCATCCTGAACGCCGGGCGGGCGGCAGGCGCGAGGGAAAGCGTCGAGGCCCTTAACGAAACCCGCGCGGCCATCGCCCGCATTCTGGAGATCGTGGGTCGCAAGGACCGGCCATGATCGCCAAGGGGACCACACATAACAGCGGCGACACACTTGCCCATTACATGGTCACCGGCAAGGAGGGCGAACGCGCCGCGCTTTGGCAGCTCCGCGGCTTCGCCTTCGACGACATCAAGGAAGCGTTTCGCAGCGTCCATGTCATGGCCGACGGGACGAGATGCCTGCAGCCTTTCTTTCACGTCCAGGTGCGCAATCCCGCAGGCGAGGCGCTCACGCGCCCGCAATGGGAGTACACCGCAAACCGGATCGAGGCGCGGCTTGGCCTCGCCGGCCAGCCGCGTGCCATCGCGTTTCATGTCGATGAGAAAACCGGGCATGAACACATGCATATCGCCTGGTCGCGAATCGATGAAGAGACTTTGACCGCACGGCCCTTGCCGTTTTTCAAGGATCGGCTCAAGAAGATCAGCCGGGAGCTCGAATTCCACTTCGGGCTTACGCTTGTGCGTAACACGCGCCCCGACCGGATCAGCTACGCGCCGACCCGCGCTGAGGACGAGCAGGCGCGGCGTCTCGGCGTCAATATCCATGAAATCCGGCAGACCATCCGCGATTGTTATGAACGCTCGGATTGCGGCCGGAGTTTCGAGGCGGCGCTTGAAGCTGAGGGCATGATGCTCGCCAAGGGCGACAAGCGGGATTTTATCGTGATCGATCCTGCCGGCGGCATGCACGCGGTCGGAAAACGCATCCTTGATGTGAGCGGTGCACAAATACGCAAACGATTGGAAGACCTCGATCGCGAAAACCTGCCGACCGTCGAGCAAGCCCGCGACGAGGTCCATGAGTTACAGCGCAATCGGGAAATAAAGCTTACCCCATTGGTTTGGGACCGCGACACTTATGAAATTAGCTGGAGTGACTCTGTGATCCGGGCAGGGATCGCGAAGGAGGTCATCGAACGTCAGTTTGTAGAACCAGCAGCCGAACAGCCCAAGGGCGATAGGGAGAAAGTTGGGCGCAGTCCGTTCGAACCGCCCGTGGCGCCGGAGATCACGCATTGGTCGGGTCTGAAAATGACGCGTCTGAGCGAACAGGCGGACGTTAAACCGGAATTCAGTTTTGGAGACGCGGCGCGCGAGGCGAGGCTGCCCGAAGAAAAACCAGTCATGCCGGCAAAACTAAGGGGTGCCGCCGCGCAGGTCTGGAACGCCTATCAGAATAGTCACAACGCGCACGAATTTACCGAGACGCTCGAGAAGGAGCACGGCATTACACTCGCGGCCACGACGAAGGAGGAGGCCGACCGTAGTCATCGGGAAGTGAGTTTCGCGCGCGAGCTCGGAAACTTCGCGCCGCGATATCGGGAAGGCGAGATCGTTGCGGTCAACGAAAACGCCAGCGTTTACAAGCTGGATAAGCGGACGACAGGCGAGGCGCCCGACGCCGTTGAAAAATTCCTCGCAAAGCTCGATCGCAGCCAGCTGCACGGCATCGAGGCGACTAAGCAGCTCATGCATGATCGTGCCGCCCAGCGCGAAGCCGCGGTGCAGCTGTTCGCCCTTCTCAATCCTGTGAAGAAGCCGGAAAGAGATCCGCGCCCGACTGGCCGGCTGGGAAGGGGAGCGGGCCGGGAAAAGGTTAGCGGCGGAGTTAGCAAGGTTTCGACGCTGCTTGGCAAAACTGGCGAGCGCCTGGGCGGCGGCATGGTTGAGGGCCTCGCCACGGCGTTTGACTCCCTGTTCGGCGCGCCCCTGACGCCGGAGAAGAAGCGCGAAATCCGCGTTGCCGCGCGGGATCGCGAGGCCGAGGCTGACGAGAAATCGGATTTCGCGGCGTATCTCGCGGAACGGGAACAAGCCCGCCGGATGGAGCAGGAACACGAGGATAGGCAGCCGCGACAGCGAGACGACCGGGAACGATAACGGGCCGCGGGGACAGGGGGTGCCCCCGGCAAGAACTCCCCCGCAACATAGTGAAAAAGCCTGCAGGTCTCGGGGAAAATCTCAAGCAGCTGTTCCGCAAGGCTGTGAAGGCCCTGACGCACCGCGAACCAACCCCCATGCCGAAATCCAAGCGGCGGCGAAGCGGCGAGACAGATAAAGCTTTCCGAATGGTCGTGAAGGAAATCACGGTGCGGAGCGCAGTTTTCCGCCTGGCCGAACGTGCAACGCATTTCGTATGGGACACGCTGCACTGGGTGCATCTCTGGGAATGGAACGGCACCGAGGAATTTCAGGATGCGGATCAGGATACCTCGCATACGAATTCGGACTTTTCCCCGCACCCCTAACGTGCTAGTGCGTTAGCATGGCCGAGAAAAAGCCTACAACCCACACTGCATTTACGCTCAAGCGCGAGAGCCACGCCGTTGCGGGCGAGTGGCTGGAGATAGGGCGCGCGATGGTAGAGGGCACCACCCATCACATTTACCTCGATCGTCTTCCGATCCGTGGATTCAGCGGCCATGTCGTTCTGACTCCCCACGGCACGAAACCTGAGGAGCCCGGAGCGCAGCGGCCGGGATCGCAGTCTGACAGCCCGGAGCCATAAGAATACCTCGATCAATCTGCCGTTCGTTGACCGTTTTTAAGAAAGCTGGTATGAGGACGCGCGTTCTTCTTGGGTCGCGAGGTTCTCGGTGGTACGTTTCCAGCAGCGCAAAGGCAGGCCTGCAGAACCTTCCCCCTTTGGAAATGCTTCCTCTATTTTTCTCGGAATTTGCCTCGCGGCGGTGATCGCCGCGGCGCTTACGTTGCCTGCATGGGCGACGGATATCGTCACGACCACGATCACGGGGACGGTCGATTCCGGTTCGGACGGGACGGGGTTTTTCGGCGCCGGCAGCAGCCTCGCCGGGCAGGACTTCACCCTGACCATCAAATTCCCCGATCAGGCCGGGACGGACGATACCTGCTCCGGCGGCAGTCCTGTCTACAATTCCACGATGACCACGACAGGGCAGGGCGAAGCCAATCTGGAAATCAATGGCGTTGTTTTTCAGCTCGCTTCCGCCCCCATAAGCGGCAGCGATGGAGAGGTGTCGCGCCAGACCAAGATCACGGGCTGTTCGAGCTACAGCAGGATTTACAACCTTTTCCAGGTCACCTATGACGAGACCGGTTCGGCATTTAGCGGTGACAGTAGTTCGGTCGGCGATGCCGATATCTATCCCGCGTCGGGTGTGCTGACGACCGACCCGGAATGGGACGATCCCTTCACGGTCGTATCCACGGCGGCCACGCCGGTTCAGGATGTCGATCTGTTTCTCGACTATGAGGGCAATGCGCTCATCGACGTTATTGCTTACCTGACGCCGGAGACGATCGAGGTGAGCGTCGCGGCGGCGGGCGACCCCGTGCCGACGGCAGCGGGAAATCAGCCGCCGGTGAATAGCGGCGGCGGCGATGAATACAGTGGCGATGGAGGAAGTGGTGGTGGCGACCAACAATCGGCTCCCAGTGGTTATCCTACTGGCACCGGCAGCTATCAGACATGTGACACATCTAATAACCCGGCCATTGCATTGCTCTGTGGAAACCCCGCGAACGTCGGTACAGGCAACAAGTTCCAAGCCGAGAATGACTACGTAGGCGCGCCCTCCACGCATCTTTCGCTGACGCGGTATTACAACGGCTACGGCAGCGCCAAGAGGCCCTTCGGCACCGGCTGGACCAGCAACTATACCGGCTCGCTTTCCGGTCCCGACCTCCGGCGTCGTCACCGTCACGCGCGGCGACGGACGCATCGACAGCTTCACGCAAAGCGGCTCCGACTGGGTTTCCGATCCCGACGTGACCAGCGACCTCATCCCCGTGATGAGCGGCATGACGCAGACCGGCTGGGAGGTGCTGCGCCCCGACGACAGCATCGAGAATTACAACATGTCGGGCGTGCTGACCTCGCTCACCACGCGCGCGGGGCTCGTCACGACGCTGAGCTACACCAGCGGCAATCTCACCACCGTCACCGGGCCGTACAGCCAGACGCTGACCTTCACCTACGATGGCAGCAACCGCGTCCGGACGATGACCGACGCGAACAGCAAGGTGTACACGTATTTCTACAGCGTCGATGGGTATAACAACCTCGTCGCCGTCGCCTATCCCGACCACAGCGCGCGCGCCTATTCCTATGCCAACCTTACCTATCCGAACCTGCTGACCGGCATCATGGATGAGCTGGGCAACCAATATGCCAACTTCACGTATGACAGCACGGGCCGCGCGACGGTGACGCAGCATGCGGGCGGCGTGAATCAGTGGACCTTCGCCTACAACATGGGCGGCACGGTGACGGCGACCGACGCGCTTTCCAACAGCCACACCTACACGATGACCACGCCCTACAACATCGTGAAGCCCTCGTCGGTCTCGGGCGACCCGTATCCGCCCGCGGGCGGCTCGGCCTTCACGTATGACGGCAACGGCTTTGTCGCCTCAATGACAGACTGGACGGCAACGTCACGACCTACACGCATGACAGCGCGGGGCAACGAAACGCAGCGCATCGAGGCCTACGGCACCGCGCTCGCGCGCACCATCACCACGACGTGGCACGCCACGTTCAATCTGCCGCTGCAGATCACGGAACCCGCGCGCACCACGACTTTCACGTATGACGCCAACGGCAACATGCTGACCAAATCCGTCACCGACGGCACGCATACCAGCATCTGGACGTATACCTATGACGGCAACGGGCAACGTGCTGACGGCGGAGGACCCGGACACCAACATGACGACCTACACGTATAACGCCGACGGCACCATGGCGACGATGGAGAACGCCGCCAGCCAGACGACGACCTACAACACCTATGACAGCAATAAGCGCCTGACGAAGATGACGGACGCGAACAGCCTCGTGACGCAGTTCACGTATGATTACCGGGGCCGGATGCTGACGAAGGAGGTGGGAACGCTCACCGTCACCTACACGTATGACGCCGCCGGGAACCTGACGAAGGTGAAGCAGCCGGATGCCAGCTACCTCGCCTATACCTACGATGCCGCGCATCGCCTGACGAAAATCACCGACGAGGCGGGGAACTACACGACCTACACGCTCGACGCTATGGGCAACCGCACCGCGGTAAGCAAATACACCAGCGGCAACGTCCTCAAATACACGCACACCTACACCTATGACAGTTCCAACCGCATGGAGACCGACAGCGGCGCGCTATACCAGCGAGACGACCAATTATACGTATGACGACAACGGCAACCAGCTCACGGTTGAAGACCCGAACAGCCACACCTACACCTAGCACCTATGACTACCTGAACCGCCTTAGCACGGTGGAAGACCCGGCCAGCAACACGGCGACCAACGGCTATGACAGCGAGGACAATCTGACTTCCATCGAGGACCCGAACGGCAACACGACGACCTACGGCTATGACGGTCTCGGGCGGCAGACCTCCATCGCCAGCCCGGATACGGGCAGTTCGAGCATGACGTATGACGCCATGGGCAACGTCCTGACGGTGACGGATGCGCGCAGCGATGTGTCCACATACACATACGATGCTCTCAACCGCAGGGCGACTTCGGCCTACACGGGCGGCGGCAGCGCGACCTATACCTATGACAGCGGCACCTACGGCAAGGGGCATCTGACCGAAGTGGCCGACGGCACCGGCAACACGCAATGGACGTGGGACCAGTACGGCCGCCCGACGCAGCGGCAGCAAACCACCGGCACCGTCGTGCTGACCGTTTCCTACGCCTATGACGCCGACGGAAGACTGCACACGATCACGTACCCCTCCGGAAAAGTTGCGACCTACAGCTACAGCAGCAACGGCCAAGTCTCGGCGCTGACCTTCAACAGCGACAGCGTGGCGGGCAGCGTCACATGGATGCCGTTCGGGCCCATCAACACATGGAGCACCTACAGCAGCGCGACCTTCACGCGCAGCTTCGATGAGGATTACCGGATAACGTCGCTGGCTTTGGGCGCGGTCAACACCCAGAGCCTGACTTGGGACGTGGCCAGCCGCCTCACGGGCCTCACCGAAACCAGCCTCTCCGCGAAATCCTACGGCTATGACAGCCTCGACCGCCTGACCAGCGTAACGATAGGCACCGCAAGCCCGACAAGCTGGACCTACGACGACAATGGCAACCGCACGAAGACGACCGACCCCAGCAGCAATGTCACCAATTACAACTACACCACGGACACCAACATCCTCGCCAGCCTCTCGGGCCATGTGGCGCAGACCTTCACGACCGACGCCGCTGGAAACATGACAGGCGATGGGACGAACACATGGACATATGACCAACGCGGGCGCATGGCGACCAATGTCGCTTCATCCGTTACGACGACCTATTCCATTAATGAGCTTGGCCTCAGGGTGAAGAAAACCAACACCGGCAACACTAACTATTACGCCTATGACGAGAGTGGCCACGTCTTGGGCGAGTACGACAGTTCAGGCAACCCGCTGAAGGAAACCGCCTATATCGGCGATCTTCCTGTTGGCGTCCTCTCGAAATCCGGCGCAACCTACACCATCTACAGCCTGCTCCCCGATTGGATCGGCGCACCGCATATTATCGCCAACTCATCCGGGACATTCGCATGGACGTGGGACCATCTTGCTTGGGGCGACAACGCGCCGAACCAGAACCCCGGCAGCCTCGGTACCTTCGTCTATGACTGGCGTTTCCCGGGACAGGTCTACGATAGCGAGAGCAGCCTCAACTACAACGTGGCGCGAGATTACGCTCCAAGCTTAAGCCGTTATGTAGAAAGCGATCCGATTGGGTTGGGCGGAGGAGATTATTCAACATATCAGTATGCAGGAAAAAATCCGCTAGCCACGGTTGATCCCAGGGGACGAGGAAATTTCTTCGGCGTGCCAACGGATGGAGGCCCAAGCCCCTATTATCCATATACACCGCCGCCTCAATACCCCCCGCCACTACCACTAGAGGCTGTTTGCCTTCCCGGCTGTGTTTTTAGCCGATTACTTCCCGAAGCACCCAAAATCGGCCTTACTTCATACACTCTCGACCAGCTTGTAGAATTAGTCGAGCTTTATGGCAAAGACGCCGCTTATTATCTCGGCAAGTTCTGTTTTCGCGGCCTAGATGCAGCACTGATCGCTCTTGACTTTAAAGAAGCGATACAATACTGCTCGGCACAAACTTTTAGCCTTTCCTGCACACCTCTTCCTCGGCCCCTTCAATCTACTCCAACACACTAACGGCGTCTGATGACAGACGATCCCCTCCCTAACACTCCTCCTCCGTCGCAAGCATTAACTGTCCCATGGCTATTTATCGTGTGCAGTACTGTGTGTGGCGTATGGTCTCTTGTTCTGGGATTCTATCTAATTCTTCTCAAAGATCGTCCTCGCACCTTAGGTCTTGATGAGGCCGGGCTATTCTATTTATTTCACGACCTCTTAAAAGAACCCGGAGACTTCTATTGGACGGGTGGATGTTTACTGGCTCAAGGCCTAATAATTATATTTGTCCCAATCTATTTCAAACTCTCACGCAAAGGCATACCCTCGCAGAATGCCGAACGATACCAACACTTCCAGCGAAATGTGCCGATAGGCGCGTTCATCCTTATATTCGCTATCCTCGCTGCCATATGCTTCGAACTACAGTACGACACATTCGGCTACATCCTTTCTGTCCCCATGATTATCCTTTTGATATCATCGCGATTACGGTGATACCCAATGAAGGTCATCCCAGTTCCGGGGAATCCAGTATATGGGGGAGGCTAGATGCGATTTAAGGAGCGGGATCTAAAACCTTACGCGGAACCAGTCCCTGCAAACAACCTTACAGAAGGGGAAACATATTTCTCCGTCCAATATCTTGATGAAGAGATGCTCATTCCAGTAATGGACGCATGGGTTTTTGTTGGCACAAACCTAAGCGCTGATGATCAGAAGGACCTTTTGTATTTTCAGGATGCCGAATCCTATCGACGCGGTGTCAGGCTCCATTCTCCGGAGGCTGACAAAGCCACATTCCAGAGCGCCCATCGCAATAAGCTAAATCATATGTTTGAATATGAACAAGCTCTCGATCAGTTAATGTGGTGTTCGTTGCGGCGAACTAAAGCTAAGTAGTCCTAACCCACTAAATTGCCGGAATTCCCTTAAATATTGGCGCGCGGCTCGGCCGAGCGGCCGCTTGCCACTTACGCCACCATGCCGTTTTCAAGTATATAAATGCGCACTGCTGAGTACCGGTAGCACTCGATAAATCATGAACCCGCTAAAAAGTGGAACCACCGCGGCGTCGGACGACCGAAAGCGACCGCAAGCACCTCGCTTTTAGATGACGCCAACGAGCGCGAGCACGGTGATGACCAACCCGACGAGCAGAAGTAAGGCGATTACGAGTTCAACTTCTGAGCCGGAGTCTGAGGCCGCATGAGAGTGTGAATAGTTTTGCTCGTTCCCCTTGAACCACGGCGTTTCGCAGCTATGCACGAACCGGCCATTGTCGTGGGCGGTCCGATCAAAGTTCCTGTCGAACATGGGAGCGCTCTGGCCGATGCGCCCAGCATTGAATGAACGGCGTTCGTGTTGATCCAATCGAGTCTCTCCTTTCGTTAGCGAAAATACGAAAAATCACGGGGTTCGACCTGCCTTTTAGGGGACATGGGCAGCCACCATGTCCTGGAGTGCCTTTTTACCGGCCGGCGTGTAGGACTTCCCCTGCTTGGTCGCTTGAGTCTCGGCATCATCCATGGCCGCGAGGAGTTCTCTGGCCGCCTTCATGACGATTCCACCGTTGCCGCCCGGCACGAAGCCACCATTGCGGGAGTCATACATTTCCCGGCCCGCCATCTTAAAGCCGAAGCCCTCGGTTGCAAAGCTGCGCCCGCCGCGCGAAGCGCTTCGCAGAAGGCCGCCCGCTACGCCGTCGTGCCTGTATTCGATCTCGAAAGGAATGGGCGTGTCGTTGAAGGTTACAGTGGATGTCTTGGCACCCAGGTCGACGGTCGAGGTCTCGCGATGGACGATCACATGTCCGCCGGTGCCGAACTCGACGCCGACGACGGCGGGTTTGGTCGGGGTCTCGGCACTTGGCGGTGCTGGACCGCCGGCTACCGGGTTCGTCTGAGCCGCCGGGTCACCGCTCGGGCCATTTTTCGCGAAAGCCGCCAGGGCGGCGTTGACGCGCACGATAGCCGCTTTCTCCTGGGGGCTGCCAAGCTGAATTCTTTGCCCGTCCACGCTGAGCACATGCGTGCCGGTGCCGGAAACGACGAACGACATCTGGCCCTGCGCGTCCGAAATCGTGCCGGATTTGGCCTGGCCGTTCATCATGATGACCGTATCGTTCGGTGTCGGGTGGACAACGCTCTGGGCTCGGGCCAATGCGGTCGTCACGATGACAACACCGGCTACGAGCACAGCTCCAACAACATGCTTTAACTGGGGCTTCGGAAAGTTAATAGGCATAGATCCAGTCTAGCAAAAACTCTATGTAAACAGTGCCTACGCAAACACTGTAGACGCAAACGCGTCGCCTCTGGAAACTCAGAGAGGTGCAAAAAGAGCTACAGAAGGCAGTTGGGCAACGCGTTCGGAAACTCCGCCTGCAGGCCGGCTACTCGCAGGAGGCTTTCGCAGATCATTGCGGGGTTCACCGCACGTTCATGGGGACGATCGAGCGCGGCGAGACGAATCTGAGCCTGCAAAATCTGGCGCGGGTCGCGGCCGGACTCGGGATCACGATGTCGAAGCTGCTCTCGGGGATCGAGCGGGAGGCGGGAAGGCTTGCGGAGCAACGTCCTGCCGCCAACAAGGACGACTAGTCCGCAAGCTTGGGTGCGCGTATGATCGCCGCCGGGCACGTCGACAAAAAACCGACTAGCGCCAGAGTTCTCATTTAACATAATCATGCGCCGGACACTCGCCGTAAACACCACGATGTAAAGGCAATACGCTGATAATTTAACGTAAGATATCTTATGCGACTGTCTGGTCGACAGCAGAAACCTCTCTGAATGTTACGACGCAAAAGAACTGTCGCCTTGCTAGCAGCAAACGTGCTGGGTGCAATCGGATATATCGCTGCCGCTTCGCCGAGTTGGGCGATACCTGAAGA
>CAVXGM010000009.1:0-158233 GCA_963761265.1 Bryobacterales bacterium | reverse complement strand
TAGGCCAGTGACCTCGCACCCCAAAATTTCCGAGTCGTGCGACAGGCCAGTTCGAAACTTTCCAGGCTGACCCCACTACCACCGGGCATGCCTTAGGTTAAAATCAGCACAGGCGTTACAATGGCCGAAACAGCGACTCCCTACCGCGTGGAAACTGCTCTGGAACGTGGAATCGAGGGACGCGGCCTGGCGCGCGAAGACGCGCTCTCCTTGATGGAGGAAGGCCCGCTCGAGCCATTGCTCGCCACTGCGGCCGCTGTCCGGGATCGCTTTAAGGGCCGTTCGGTCAGCTATTCCAGGAAGGTCTTTATTCCCCTCACCCACCTGTGCCGCGACTATTGCGGCTATTGCACTTTCCGCGCTGATCCCACAAGCCGGCGTCGCAACCCTACATGCTGCCGGACGAAGTTCTGGCAGTGGCCGAAGCGGGCCGCCGCGCGGGATGCAAAGAGGCTTTGTTCAGCCTGGGCGACCAGCCTGAGCGAATCTTCCCCGAGGCCAAGGAGTTTCTGAAGAAGCTGGGGTTTCGAGCGCACGCTCGAATATCTGGCGGCGATGAGCGAGCTGGTGCTTGAGAAAACCGGCTTGTTACCGCACTCCAATCCGGGGCTGATGGGCGCCGACGATCTTCGCCGCCTGCGCGAGACCAATGTCAGCGTGGGGCTGATGCTCGAAAGCGCCAGTCCGCGGCTGCTGCGCGTTGGAGGGGCGCACTGGAAAGCGCCGGATAAAGTGCCGTCTCTGCGCATTGCGGACCATCGAGAACGCGGGCCAGTTATCGATGGCCTTCACTACCGGCATTCTGATCGGAATCGGCGAAACTCCCGAAGAACGCGTGGACGCGCTGCTGGCCATCCGCTCCGCCCATGAAGAAGTACGGCCACGTCCAGGAAGTGATCGTCCAGCCGTTCCGCGCCAAGCCGGATATTCGCATGGCTGCTGGCGCCGGAGCCTTCCAACGAGGATTTGCAGCGCACCATCGCGGTCGCCCGCCTGATTCTCGGTGGGGAGATGAATATTCAGTCCCCGCCCAATCTGCTCTCGGAAGACTATCCCGATTTGCTGCAGGCCGGCATCAACGATTGGGGCGGAATTTCTCCGGTGACCAAGGACTTCATCAATCCGGAAGCCGCTTGGCCGCAAATCTCTTCACTGGCCGCGAGGTCAGCCGGCGTGGGATTCGTGTTGCGCGAACGGCTGGCGATCTATCCGGAATTTTCGGTCGAGGCCGGAATTCGTGAGCGCCCGCCTCCAACCGCACCTTCGGAAACTCCAAGGCGAAGATGGCTATGCTCGCGAAGGAGTGTGAAAGATGCTGAAACCGGCAAGTCCTGAATGGCGGGAGATTCCATGGGAGCGCGCCCTTCGAGCGGCGCAGCCCTGAAGTCTGCCGATGCTCTGGAGAAAGCGCTGGCCGGGAACGATCTCGGATTCGAGGAGGGCCTGACGCTGGCGAAGGTCGAAGGCAACGACCTTCTGGCGCTGGTGAAGGTTGCGGACGAGCTTCGGCGGCGCGTGGTCGGCGACCGCATCACCTATGTGGTGAACCGAAATTTGAATTTCACCAACGTCTGCATTGTGGGCTGCGCTTTTTGCGGGTTCGGCCGCGGCGCGGATTCACCGGACGCCTATTTTCACTCCACCGATACGCTGGTGGCCAAATCGGTCGAAGCGGTGGAACGCGGCGCCACCGAGGTGTGCATCCAAGGCGGCCTCCCGAAAGATCTCGACGGCTATTACTACGTCCAACTTCTTCGCGCCATCAAGGCGCGCCTGCCCGAACTTCATGTGCATGCCTATTCGCCCATGGAAATCACCTACGGCGTCGAGAAAACGCGCCTGCCGCTTGCGCGAATATCTGCTGATGTTGAAAGAAGCCGGCTTGGGCAGCATTCCGGGAACGGCGGCGGAAATTCTCGACGATCGTGTCCGCAGATCCCTGAGTCCCAATAAACTGAAAGTGCGGCAGTGGATCGAAGTGATTCGCACGGCGCATAGCCTCGGCATTCCCTCCACCTCCACCATGATGTACGGCCATACCGAGCTTCCCGAACATTGGGTCAGGCATCTGCTTCTGCTTCGCGAGATTCAGAAGGAAACTCGCGGATTTACCGAATTTGTTCCGCTTGGGATTCATCCATTCCCAGACCAAGCTGTTCCAGAGGGGAGGCGCCCGCGCCGGGCCGTTCGGTGCACGAGGATCTGATCGTGCATGCGCTCGCCGCGGATTCTGCTGCATGGCTACATCCGCAACATTCAAGTCTCCTGGGTCAAGCTTGGGTTTGAGGAATCGCTGGCCTGTCTGGAAGCGGGAGCCAACGATTTCGGCGGCACGTTGATGGAAGAGAGCATCTCCAAAGCGGCGGGAGCGAATTTCGGCGAGTATGTTTCTCCCGGCGAGTTTCGCGCCTTGATCCGAACTATCGGGCGCATTCCCGCCGAGCGCGCCACCACCTATCAAATTCGCAAAGTCTTCGAGCATCCGGACGCCGAGGAACATCTGCCATCCGATCCAATACCAATCTTTGCTCCCGCAGCGAACCACGCGACCGTGCCTCCGATGGGCTATTAATCGCGCAGAGTTCTCATCCAAACATGATCGCAGCGCAGTATGACGTTGACTCGCAAAAGCTGGCTCTTCCCCCTGCTTTTGGCCTGTTTCTCGCTGCCTGGCGCGGCCCAACCGGTTCGTTTGCCGAACGGGCGTCAAGTTGAACTGGCGAATCCACAGGAGGCGTGGTGGTTCTACCGGCCTGAGCGCGTCGAAACCGAAAAACCCGAGGAACTCCTGGAGGTTCTCGGAATCAAGAAAGGGGACGTCGTCGCGGACATTGGCGCTGGACCAGGGTTCTTTTCGCTGCGCGCTGCCCAGCACGTGGGACCGGCGGGGAAGGTTTTCGCGGTGGATGTCCAGCAGGAAATGATCGACGGTCTGCGACGGATGGCCCGGAAATCCGGTTTGGAAAATATCGTTCCGATCCTTGGATCCGCGGACGATCCCAAGCTTCCCGCCAACAGCGTCGACGAGGTCCTGATCATCATTGCTTACCATGAGTTTTCTCATCCCGCGGAGATGATGCATCATATATACACAGCGATGAAACCGGAAGCGCGGATGCTGATCGTCGAATATAAAGCTGAGGATCCGAACTCTCGCGTGTCTCCGGCCCACAAAATGAGAGGGACAGATATCCTGAGGGAAATTTCAGGTTTTGGTTTTAAGCTGGATAGAATGATCGACATGATTCCCACGCAGCACGTTTTTGTTTTCAGGAAAGACAATCGGCTTAATTGAAGAGGGAGGTTCCTTATGTCGAAGCGGTTCGCGATTACAGCCTGCCTGGCTGTTGTAACTTCGGTTCTTCCGGCGCTGGCGCAAGACGCCCAGGTCGGAAAGGAATATCAGATCACAATCGAGTCTGAACAAGAGAATCAATACATTGGTGCTTACGGACAGGCCAAAATCGGCTCCGTGTTCGTCCTCGTCCCCAACGCCAAGAAGGACCAGAAGTACAAGGTCAAAGTGACGGATATAAAGACGAACCAGTACACCAGTAATAAGCAGGCTTCTTGCACTTTCGAACAAGTTGACGGAGATCGAAAGGGCAACTGCCTGGGTGCGCCCTAAACTCGGCGTGGAGCGGCACTCCGATTCAATTTCTGCCTTCCTGATCCGCATCCTCGCAGATGTACTCGAACATCTCGCCGCCGGCGATCCACGATGAACTGGTCTTCTGATTGATGCTCCAGTGCAAAGACCAGGGTTGGGTGTAAGCGCCGGGATCGTCGATTGTCGCTTCGTAGTTGAGGGTCTTGAGATTGGGGCGTGAAAAGCGCTCGGTCAGATGCAATCGCCTGGTGGTGGGATACGCTCCCGCGATCCACTGCTTTTCGTTGAGCCCGACGGTATCGATCACCAGAGTGTCGCCGTCCCAATGGCCGATGGAATGGCCCAAGAAAGTGGGACGCAGGTTTTCGCCGGAAGGATGGGGACGCCCATCCATATATACGACGCGCCAGGAATGCGGGCCGGCGATATTGAGGATGAAAATGCGCTTGAGTTCGGGCGCATCCACGATTTCGAAACCAGGCGCGTTGAAAAACGAAGGTCCGCTGGCGGGCTTGCAGGCCACGAGCGGCGGGTACAGATCCCGTTTTGAAATCCGGTATTGATACAGCGCTTTGGCCCACGGCTGGAAGGGCACATCCGCTGCCTTGGGCATTCCACCCAGGCCCGGCCGTACTTCCCAATATCCTTTGTGTCCGGGCGCGGACCCTAAATTCGGGTGGCCGTCGGGAAAGCGCGGGGTTGCCAGATCTTCGGACGCGCTGCTCGCGGGCTTCTCCGCCTGCGCGAACGTAAGAGCAGGCAGCACAATCCATGCCGCCATAGTAAAACCCAAAACTTTCGGGGCCGGCTTCCAATGTTGGAGCGGCACGGTTATCTCATGACCAGCTTTTGGCCGTCCGCCGAAATCATGGAGGTGGTGGGCATGGATCCCGCGCCGTTGCTGCCGTCCTTGGCTCGCGCGGCGTTCTGCACCGTCACCTTATCGCCGATCTTCACTGTGTCGCGCTTCCAGCCGCCGCGCACCAGCGCATAGGGAGGGCCCATCTCGATTTTGTAGCTCCGCACCGTGCCGTCCGGATCCTTCGAATCGATATACACGAAGGCGTGCGGATTCACCCAGTCCAGCTTAGTGACGATCCCGGTGACGGTCACCGGCTTCGCCTCGTCGTACTCCGCATCGAAGGAATGATGCGCCAGCGCTGGAGCGGCCGTCAGAATCAGCAGACTGATGGCTGCGAATAAACCCGTCCTGGAACTACCTTTCGTAAGCTTCATCGCCGTTCTGCCCTCCTAATTATTTTAGTCTTAGCGGATGAACCCGGACTCCGCATTGTCTTCGCAGAAGTATTCCTCAAGGTCTTTATCCGGGACCCACCGGACCGTCCACCCAGTTTTCCACGGGCGGGTGTAAGTCCGCGGATCGTCCACCGTTACCTCGTATTTCAACGTATTCAGATTGGGCCGCGAGAACCGCTCGGTCAAATGAAGAGCGCTGGTGTGAGGAAGCCCTCCGCCGCTCAACCAGAAGCGCTCATTGTACCCGACCGAATCCACCACCAGCGTGTCTTTCTCCCAATGGCCGACCGACGTGCCGTAGTAGCCCAGCACGGCCTCCGCGCTCTGGGCTACTGGCCGCCCATCCGTGTAGATGATGCGCCAATTCCGGTCGCCGCCACCCAGCAGCACCAGGATGCGGCCCAACTGGCGCTGCTCCACCAGCTCGAATCCGGGCGCAGTCTGAAACTGGCGCGGGCCGCCAGGCGGGATGCAATGGGCCATGGGATCGTCTTTCAACAACGTCCGTTGCCGATACTCATACAGCGCTTTGGCCCAAGGTTGGAAAGGCGCCACGCGGCCGGCGTCAGCCAGATTGAGCAACAGGCCATCCTCGTTCATCGGAATCTGGCGGCCCGTGTCCTCAAGCAATGTTTTCGCGCTCGCGACACCCCAGTAGCCCGTTTTCCCGGGCGCGGGCCCCAGACGGATCTGTCCGTCCGGCCAGCGGGGAGTGGGAGCGGCGGCCGGCGCGGCCTTTGGCACCGCTCGCGGAGTGAACAGTCGCTTGCCCGTACGGACCAGCACCACGGATTTCGCGAAAGCCTGGCTGGCATCCCCTCTCGCCGGGAATCCCTGTACCGCGACAACATCGCCGATCTTGAGGGATTCGCGCGTCCAGCCTTCGGCCTCCAGCTCCAGGGGGTTGCCGAACTCGACCGCCCAAGTGGCCACAATCCCGGCTCGATCCCGGACGTCGATGAACAAATAAGCATGAGGATTTACCCATGCGATTCGCGTGACCGGCCCTTGGAGAGTCACCTGCCGGCTGGAATCGTAGACGGCGGTGAAGGACTCCTGCGCGAACGCCAGCGACCCGGCGCAAGCCAGCCCGATCAGGATCCCGGAGTACACGCGCTGCATGACCGCTTCCCCTAATCTCTCACAATCGTGAAATCGCCCTGCTTCGCGCCCATGCGCCAGGTCCCCACGATCTTTCGATGGGGCGAGCCCAAATCCTGGATCCGTCCTTCCGCCATGATCTGAACTGGATTGCCGGCGGCGTCCTTGGTGTCGGCTTGGATCCGAACGGTCCAGGTGGCGGCATCCAAATATATGCTCTTGATGGGGACCGCATCCGGTCCGGGATTGATGGTGCCGGTGAGATTGTTGCCGTCCCAGTCCATCACGATGGTGAGATGACTCCGCTCGGTGGCCGTCACACCACGGTCCCCAGCCCAGGTGCCTGTCAGCGGATGCCCCTCCTGGGCCAATGCCAAAAGGGCGGTGCTCAGACACAACCCACAAACCCACAGGAGAGCTCTACTCCGCATTCATCCTCCACGCCGGCGGTGCCGATTTGGCAATATTCTCCGCCAGCTGCGTATAGTGATTGTATTCCAATGACGGTCACCTTTCTGGGGTTGTCGCTGCAATCGCCTCCTATTCCGCTTGGTTCAGCGTTGTCTCGACGAAATCGCCCAGCTGTTCGGCACTGAACTGATTGCCCTCGAAGTTGGCCGCCAGTTTGCCGTCGCGGTCAATGACGAGCGTATGCATGGAATGCGCCAGAGCTCCGCCATCCTGCCAGAAGTTCAAGCCAAACCTGCGGCACACCGTCTTTACATCAGCGAGCGTTCCGGTCAAAAAGTGCCACGAATTCGGATCGGCTTTCCAGATGCTCGCATACTTCGACAGAACTTCCGGCGTATCGTGAACCGGATCGAAACTGATGCTCAGTAACACCAGATCGCTGCCCATCTTTGCCGCGAAGCGCTTTTCAACGCGACCGAAATTGTTGGACAGCCGGAAACAATAGTCGGGGAGGGGACAACTGGTGTAAATGAAGGTGACTCCCACCACCTTGCCTGCGAACCTTGAGAGACTCACGCGCTGCCCGGTCTGGTCGGTGAGCGTGAAATCCGGCACCGGCGCGCCGATGGCAATCGGCGGCGGAGGAGGATTCGTTTTGTCGAGTCTGGCCAGCATTTCCAAGCGGCGAACCAGCATCGGTTCCTGCGCCAGGTTTTCGTACTCGTGAACGCGAGCGTTCTCGGCATAGGAACGATCTTTTTCCACTACCAGCGTGAAATCCACAAACATGCTGGGTTTCAGGCCTTCGAGGACCTTTGGATCGCGTACCGTGATGGGCATCACCATGGCCTTCATGTAGCCAGGGATTTCCGAGCAGGATGCGAGAAAAGTGCGATGCGGCTTGTCTATGCTCAGGATCAGCCCCGTAACGGGGTAGCGCGCCGCCGCGGCAGCCGGGACATTACTCACGAAAAAACACGGCGCAAGGGCCAGTAACAGCGCGCGTTTCATTGCTTCGCGCCTCCCAGGCGAACCCGGCGACGCTCCAGCTTCGTGTATTCGGTGGCGAATTCTTTAATCTCGAGACTTTGGTTCTTGCCCACGTTGGTAAACGTCTGCGGCATCCTGCCTCCGGGCCACAGTATTTCGATGCTCACGCTCTCGGCCGCTTTCCCCAACCCGACATGCTGTTCCAGCGGAGATGCGCCGAAGGAGCCTCCGCTGCTGACGGTGCGATAGATGGAGCGTACAGCGCCGGCCTGATCTTTCACGGTCACTTTGATCCGGGCTCCGATGGCGGATCTGTTGGCTTTCACGCCCACCAGCTTCAGATTGATCCAGTCATTGCCATTGCCCGGGTTTTCGAACAGACGGAAAGCATGGCTGTCTCCGGGGATTGCGCCGCCGATGGAAGTGATGATGTCTTCATCGCCATCATTATCGATGTCCGCAAAGGCGACACCGTGTCCTTTGTGTAATTCGCCGGTACCCGAAGAAGCCGTTACGTCCACAAAGGATTTGCCCGCCTTGTTCCGGAGCAACACGTTGGGAAGCAATGAGGCATAGGAAGGATTTCCCGTGCCCAGGTAGATATCCAGGTAACCGTCGTTGTCTACGTCGCCGAAGTTGGCGCCCATGGGCATGAAGACCTTGTCCAGTCCGGTCTCCTTGCTCACGTCCTGGAAAGTCCCGTTTCCCAGGTTCCGGTATAACTTCATCGTCCCGGCTTTCTGGGGAAGCCCCAGGTAAGTTGCGATGGTCTCCTCGATGGAGGCGTAAAAGCTGGTTACGAACAAGTCCGGCCAGCCATCGTTATCGTAATCGAAAAACCACGCCGCGAAACTTCTTCCGACACCTGGCACGCCGGCCTGGCTGGCGATTTCGGTAAATGTCCCGTTGTGATTGTTGTGGTACAGAAAGTTCGCGCCAGTCTGGTTGGAAACGTAGAAATCCACGTAGCCGTCGTTGTCGTAATCGGCTGCCGCGACGCCCTTTGCAAAGGACGTCCGGTCGATACCCGCGGAATGGGAAATGTCCTCGAATGTTCCGTCGCCTTTGTTGAGGAAGAGCTGGCTGGGCCCGGTCTCGTTGCCTACGAAAAGGTCGAGAAAACCGTCATTGTTAATATCGGCCCACACCGCGGTCTGGGTATTGGCCGGTCGGGCAAGACCGCTCGCCTTCGTAACATCCGTGAAGGTCCCGTCGCAATTGTTGCGAAGCAGCGACTTGCGCTCGGCCACGTTGCTCGGCTGCCAGGCTCCGCGCAAAACCAGAATGTCGGTGCATCCATCGTTGTTGTAGTCGGCTTGCACCAGGTTCAGGGCGACACCCAACTGTCCGGCGAGGCCGGCTTTCGCGGCGTGGTCGGAGAAAGTCCCGTCTCCGTTGTTATGGAAATAGTGCATCGGCTGGCAGGCATCGTAGGTGGATGTAACAACGTCGAACAGGCCGTTATTCTCGAAATCGTCGACGATCACTCCGGAAGCCATCGCAAACAAATTCAGCCCGGCCTGGGGGGCCACGTCGGTGAAGCGTCCGATGCTCTCGCCGGATCCAAATGACGCGAGAGGCAGCAGGTATTTTGACGGAACGCCGGAGGGGTGTTTCCCGAGCGTCATGTAAACCAGGTTCAGCAGCCATTTCACTTCGAGATCATCGGGCTTCCGCTCCAGATATTTGGTGAAATACTCGATGGCTTTCGCCGAGGCGGCTGTTTGCGTGTAACGGAGATCCGGACGAATGGGAAAAATGCAGCGGTCACCCGGATGGCGATAAACGTCGTTGTCCATCTCAGATTTGTGCAAGTAACCGACCCCGAGCACTTCTTCCATCAGCGGCATGGCGCGCGGAACATCCGACGAGGCGATCCGATAGGCGATCTCCCACTCCGCGACCGCGCGGGCCATGTCGCCCCGGTAAGCGTAGAGCTGACCCCTGGTCATGTAGACATCCAGCACGTCGTTCGGCCTGGTGGACTTGGCGTGCAGCGGGCTCGCTTTGTTCGCCGGGTCCACGAGCGCATCCAGCTCCTGCATGAGCGTTAGCGGCGACTGGCGGTAGGCATTGCAGATAGCAGGCAGGTCCTGGCTCCAGGCCTCCGGCATGGCGTTTTGAAACAAACGCGACATGGCTTCATCCTGTCCGCCCACGATGGGGGCCAGCCTTATGGTTCCTTCTCTCGTGATCGCGGCCTGGAGGGCGCGGTCGGCCTGGCCCAGGTCCGCGGCCTGTCGGTCCGTCAATACCTGCAGAATCGCGTAAGCGGATGGTAATTTGACGATGCTCGAAATCTGTCCAGGTTGCAGGGCGCGGAGCCCGTCTCTCAATTCGTCTCGCAGCGACGCGGGATTTATTTTCCCCAGGAAGCCCCCGTCGCCTGAGGTCGGATCCACGGATGCTTCGCGCGCGAGGACCGCGAAGTCGGCGCCAGCTTTCAAGCGGTCCTCAAGCGCCTGCGCATCTTCGGCGGAATTCACGACGATCAGCCGCACCGGAATCGCGTTGGCGTCGTCTCCCGTTCGCGCAACCCGTGAAAAAAGAATCAGACCGAGGACAGCGAGCGCTGCTGGATACGCGGTCCGGCGCATGGCCCTCGCGAACTTCACGTTGGCGAAATGCAGGATGGGTTGCCTCCGGAGCGATCATTATATCTCCAGTGGAGGCGGCATTCTTGCGGCGGGCCACGGGCCGTTCACTTTGATTAAGGTCGAGGCAGTAATCCATCCGTGAAGTTCGGGGATTTTCGCGAGGACTTGTCGGGACGGGGGCCGGCGGCGTTCTCAAAATGCGGCTTGGGGCGTCGGGGCGGCCTGGAGGCGAGGCGTGGGGGCGTAATACGCGGGGTTCTGACGCATCAGGTATCGTGCGTGGCGCTCGATTTGTTCTTTCGAAAAAACGAAGCCAGCTTGCTTGACCGCGCACCACGGCACCAAACGCCTGTGCGCTTGTTCCGGAAATAGGTCGGAGAGCTCCCAGGGAAGCCCTTTGCGCTGATGGCGTATGAGGATTTCGGCCGCTTCGTTGAGCTGACGGCGTTCCAGGCGGCGGCGCTCGTCTTGGATGCCGCGCAGCTGATCGAGAGCTTTTTGGAACTGGCGGGAGAGGCGCGAGCCGTGCAAGCCAAGCGTGGCCAGTTGCGGGATTAGGGTTTGGGGGCTGGGGATTTGGGAGAGCAACTCGGCTTCGAGGAATGGGATGCGGTTGAGGCGCCACGCGGTGTTGGCGATTTCGTGGACGAGTTGAGTCTCGGTGGGGGTGGCGGGGGCGTACTCATCGAGAAATTGCTGGACGTGGCGCTGGTAGGCGTCGGGGTCCTCGGTGGGGAGGACGGCGGTGCGGGCGGTGAGGCCGTGGCTGAGGGCGTTGAGCGAGGAGCGCTGCTTGCCGGATTTGGTGCGCGGGCCGGTGGAGTGCGCAGAGTTGGCGCGGTTGATGGCGGCGCGTTGGGCTTCTTTTGAACTCGCGCACAACGAAGCGCGGCTGGCAGCACACCCGGAGACGACCGGAAGTGGTGCACTGGACAACATCGACTTTGGTGGTGCGCTCCAGGCCCTTTGCGCTGCCAGGGAATTCGCCGGCAGTGAGGGCGCGGGTGAACCTGTCACTTTTGCATCGAGCTGGTTTGCATCGAGCTGGTTTGCATCGAGCTGGTCTGCATTGAGCTGCGGGCACGCGCTTCTGCGGGCTAGCCAGGTTTGGACGGGATCCGTCGCGGTTGGCGCTGCTGGAGCTTGGGTTGATGCTGTTGCCATTTGTGCACCTCGGTCTTTAGAAACTTGCGCAAAAGGGAGTGCGGCCAGCAGCACACCTGGAGACGACCGGAAGTGGTGCACTGGAGAAACATCGACTCGGGGAACACCGGACGGGTGGCGCGCAGGTCAGTTCCTGATCCCAATGGTGTTGCGCGCCGCACCCTTTGCGCTTCCGGGATACCACGGCGCCAGTTGCGGTTGAGAGAGGGCCGCCCTAGTTTGTTGACGGGGAAATAGAAAGAGCGGGCGGAAGTTTGTGATCAGCCACCAGGGCGGGATGATCCGTATCGGCAAGACGGCCCGAATCGTCCGCTTTGGCAGCATTTTCCCGCTGTGGGAGCTTCCATAAGCCGGCCAAGCGTAAAGGTCGATCGCCGGACGCACTACAACATGTGCCGGTTAGGACAGCGCCCGCAAATTGTTTCTCAGCCCTTCGGGATTTCCATCCACGAGAAGGCCTTCCACCTCCCGGTGCGTGCGCTCCCAGATTGGCACGGCACGCGCCAGCAAGCGCCGCCCGTTCGCCGTCAGGCTCATCAGACGGCTGCGCCGGTCCAGCGGATCCGCCGTTACTTTGACCAGGCCGCGCCGCTCCAGCGGTTTCAGCGCGGCGGTCAGCGTGGTGCGATCCATGGCGAGCAGCGACGCGACAGCGCCCATCGCTGGAGGCTTGGGCCGGTTCAGCGACATCAGCAAGGAAAATTGCCCGTTAGTAAGATCGAACGGCCGCAGGGCCTCGTCGAAGCGCCGCGCCAGCGCCCGAGCAGCCCGCTGTACGTGCAGGCAGAGGCAGCAATCGCGAACCAGGAGTGTGGTCTCGAAGGGAACCTTGGCAGTGCTTGACATTTGTGGTAACGTTGATATCAACGTATCTTGCTTCGGGAGGCCGATATCACCCCGATTGTATCGCGCAACGAATGGCTGGCCGCGCCAACGGCTGTTGGCGCGAGCCGGCACAGGACAAAAGGAAAGGGAAATATGCAAAAGCTAATACTGCTTGGCTGGGGATTCCTCATGCTTTCCCTGGCGTCGTTTTGGACTCTTCCCGCTCAGGAAGTGGTTGCTCATATCCGTGGCACTGTCACCGATCCGTCGGGAGCGGGAGTTCCGGGCGCGGAGGTAAAGGCCATCAATACGCAGACCCGCGTGTCCGCCACTGTAACGACCAACGACGATGGAAGTTATGAGTTTCTTAGCTTGGCGCCTGGCAACTATCAGGTGGCCGTCACCAAGAGCGGGTTCCGGACTGCCACGGCCGGCAATATTACGCTTACGCTGAATCAGATTTACAGTCTTCCAGTCACGCTGGAAATCGGAGAAGTAACTCAATCCGTGGAAGTGGAAGCCAACCCGACGCAGGTGGAAACCAGCACTACGCAACTGGGTACGATCATCAACGCCAAACAGATAGTGGATTTGCCCCTGCTGGGCCGCAATTGGACTCAACTCCAGCAGTTAGTGCCAGGCGCCGTCAGCCAGAGCGATAGCAATCGCACGAACTATGCCATCAACGGAAGCGAGAGCCAGCAGAATTCGTTTCTCTTGAATGGAGCCGATGCGGTGGACTATCGTCTAAACGCGGTGGGCCTGGCGCCGAGTCCGGATGCGATCGATCAGTTCAACCTCATCGACAGCACCATTAATCCCGAATACGGCCGCAACTCTGGCGGCATTTTGAATGCGATCGTCAAGTCCGGCACGAATCAGTTCCGCGGCAGCGCCTTTGAGTTTTATCGCGATACGTTCTTGAACGCACGGAACTTTTTCTCGGTGACGCCGCCCGTCTTTCACCAGAATCAGTACGGCGGAACGGTTGGCGGGCCTATCTGGAAGGACCACACTTTCTTCTTCCTGTCCTACCAGGGAACCAGAAACCGCCGTCCCGACACTAATCAGACTTCGGAGACCACGCCCGTCTTCACCCCAGCGCAACGCGACGGGTATTTTCCGGACATAGCCGCGTCCGGTGCCTCGTCGCCAGTCCCGCTGCAGGGCGAGAACGGCGCCACCTATGCGGCGGGAACGCCCTACAGCACGCTGTTTCCAACGGGCCACATTCCCACGGCGGACTTGAACCCGCTGGCGGTCAAATTGATGAACCAGTTCGTCCCGCTGCCCAATTTCGGAGTCAATCAATATTCGTTCACCTCCATCGCAACCCAGGACTTCGAGCAGGGAATCGCCCGTATCGATCACACCTTTGGCGCCAAGGACAGCCTGTGGGCCAGCCTGTTCATCGAGCACGACAGCACGCTGCGCGGGGTTCCGTTCCTCGGGTCCACTTTGCCCGGTTTCGGAGAGACCGACCCGCAAGCAACCAAGGAATACACGGCCCAATGGTCGCACACGTTTAATCCCACCACGCTGAACGAATTCCGTGCGTCATGGTACCGGTTGAATTACCAGGCTGTCAGCCCCGAGAATCCGGCCCTCCCCTCGTCCTACGGCTTTAGCGGCATCAACTCGCAATTTCCCAACGTGGCGACCATGCCGTTGGTTAGCCTCAACGGATACTTCAATCTGGGTGGGAGCCCCGATGGTCCGCAACCCGCGATCGACAACACCTATGAAATGACCGAGAGCCTCTCCAAAGTAGTTGCTAGTCATACGTTGAAGTTTGGCTTCGATTGGAGACGTTACGAGGTGAACGACTCGTTCGATGCCTTGAACAACGGCGAGTTTGCCTTCGACGGAACTGGGGTTTACAGCACGGGCGATCCGGGCGCGGATTTTCTGCTGGGCGTACCGGATATCTTCATCCAGGAGAGCGGCGGAGTACAGGCTTTTCGGAGCTACGAATACTATTCGTACGCCCAAGATAGCTGGAAGATCCGGAACGACTTGACGTTCAACTACGGGGTGGGCTGGCAGATCGACACGCCGCTTGTCAATCATCGCTATGGCGGGTTGTATAACAACTGCTTCATTCCCGGCCAGCAGTCGACGGTATTTCCAACGGCACCGGAGGGTTTGGATTTTCCTGGCGATGGGGGATGTACGACGTCCGGCTATCACCAGCACAACGACAACTTTGCGCCGCGTTTCGGATTTGCGTATTCCCCTGACTGGGGCAGTCTCAGCGGCGGCACAGCCAAGAAATTTGTGATCCGCGGCGGGTACGGCATCTACTTCAATCGCGCCGCGGAGGAACTGGCGCTGCAACAGCTCGGCGCTCCGCCTTTCTTCATCGCATCCTTCGCCGCAACTGGAGCCGGCGGGAGCCCCACATTCGCCAACCCCTACGTCGATATCGCCTCCGGCCAAGCCGCCCCGAATCCCTTCCCCTTTATTCCGGCCACCAAGGGCCAAGCCGTGAACTTCTCGCAATTCGAACCTTTGAGCATCAGTACGGTCAATCCGAACCTGACCAATGCCTACGCGATGAATTACAACCTGAACATCCAGCGCGAGTTGCCCGGACAGATGATCCTGCAAGTCGGGTACGTGGGCGCGCAAGGCCGGCACCTGGACATGGTCTACGAAGGCAATCCGATTTCGCCCGCGGGAACAGCGGCGTGCGCGGCCGACCCGACATTGCATAGCGAACCGGGACAACCAGGCGATCGTGTACCCGACCACAGCATGTTCGCACCGGGCAATATATTCGCTTCCGTTGGGCGTGCAGGGCAGCCAGGGCGTCTCCAACTACAATTCGCTGCAGGCGCAACTCCAAAAACGCCTGGCTCGATGGACTGATGTTCCAGGCCGCCTATACCTGGAGCCATTCCATCGATGACACCTCGGGTTACGAGGGCAGCGGCGCCGGCCCGGGATCCACTCGCACCAGCAATCCGTTCAATTTCGCGTTAAACAGAGGAGATTCCAACTTCGATGCCCGGCACCGTTTCGTCGTCAATTACACCTACGAATTACCCATCCCGCGTTGGAACAATGCTTTCGGCAAGTATGTAGTGAGCGGCTGGCGGGTGGCGGGTATTACCACGCTGCAAACTGGCTTTCCCATCATCGTGGGCGATTCGTCCGATTTTTCGCTGCAATGCCCGGTCGCCGCTCCGTTGAGTTTCTACGGATGCTGGGACGCGCCCGAATGTGGTCGGCTTTCCGGCGATCTATAATCCGCGCAACGCAACGCTGCAGTTCGGAACAAATCCTCGCTCAGCCCGACTACTACTTCAATCCGAACGCATTCGCGCAGGAAACGCCCGGCGTGCTGGGGAACGAAGGAAGGAACAATTTCCATGGCCCCGGGATCAACGACACCGATCTGGCTCTCAGCAAACTGATCACGCTCACGGAAACCAAGCAAGTTGAACTTCGCGTGGAAGCCTTCAACGTCTTCAACCACACGAATTTCGCATTTTCGCAGAATATTACTGCATGGGAGGACTTCAACGCGTCCAGCACGTTCGGGCGTGTTACGACCTATAATCCCAATGCGGCCGGGCGAGTGCTGCAACTCGGCGCCAAGATTTACTTCTAGCCGATCTAGTTTCCCGGGAGAGATCAATGAAGAGGAAAGCCCTCTGGCCGATCGCATTATCAAGCTTCGCGCTTGCCGTCATGCCGCCCGCGGCGTGCCGGGCGCGGGCTCAAGAGGTCAAGACACCGTATCCGCGCATGGCCCCACTCGATCAATACTTGATGGATCGCGGCGCTGAGATAGCGCTTGCCCGGACCGCGGCGCCCCCATCCATCTCACAGGATGCGGCGTTCATGGTGCTCGGCCGGCATGGTTACGAAACCGCGATAAGAGGCAAGAACGGCTTCGTGTGCATCGTGCAGCGATCGTGGACCGCCGGGATCGACAATCCCGACTTTTGGAATCCCAAACTGCGGGCGCCCATCTGCTTCAACGCGCCGGCGGTGCGATCCTACCTCCCCCAAACGATCATGAAAACCGAGTCGATATTGGCCGGGCGATCCAAAGCTCAGATGTTCGAGGACATCAAAGCGGCCCTCGACGAGAAGAAACTGCCGCCGCCAGAATCTGGCGCGATGTGTTACATGATGTCGAAGCAAGGGTACTTGAACGACGAAGTCGGGCACTGGCACCCTCACCTGATGTTTTTCCTTCCACCAACTGATCCGGCGACCTGGGGCGCGGACCTGCCCGCCTCCCCGATCATTTCGACTCAGGACGCTCAAGGCCGGCTGACTATTTTTATGGTTCCGGTTGGACGGTGGTCGGACGGAACGGCTGCTCCCTGAGAATTGGCGCCGGCGCATATGAAATAGAGTGACTGAGCACCTTGGCGCGTCTCCGCGATAGATCCCCTGAAGTGGCCGCCGCGTCGGTATGACGGGAAGCGCCCGACGGTGATCTTTGCCAAACGGGTCGATGGGTATGTATTGATCCGAGCAGGCGTCGAGAGGAGTCTCGACGCCGTGAACACGAGTGCGTGCGCCACAGTGTCACGGGTGTGAGCCCAATTGCGCCAATCCCTGGTCCAGCTGGACCAGCAATTGCGGCGGGCCTGACTGCAGGACCAGGGGCCTGGCTTGTTTCAGACGCTCGATCGCCTTGGCCGGGTCTCCGGTGTTGGCGTAGGCTTGCGCCAGGGTCATCAGGAAGACTGGCGTCACCTTGTCATTCTGCTGAAGGGCCGGGAGCAGCACGGGGATGGCTTCGCGGCTGCGGCCGGTATTGATCAGCAGCTGCGCCAGCATCAGCCGGGCCGGCCGAAAGGAAGGGTCGACCGCCAGCGCGCGTCGATAATGTTCGATCGCCTGGGCGGGTTGATGCTGCCTCATGAATGTGTCCGCGAGCCAGGCCTGAGCCTCCCCGTCGTCGGGTTTCAATGCAATCCCTTTCTCGATCGCAGCGGCGGCCGCTTCATATTTACCCTGGCTGGCCAGGGCTGTGCCGTAGTACAGGTAGACCTGTGGAACGCCGGGACTGACCCGGCTGGCGGTGGCGTAGAGGACCTCCACTTCTTCGGGAGACGACTGGTTCGGGAACTGAGCCATATATAGAAGGTTCACCAGGCTGTCCGGGTTGTCCGGATGCGTGATCAGAACCTCCTTATAAATCCGCGATGCCTGGTCGAACTGCCTCCGATCCATGAGCCGCTTGGCCTCGGCCAGGCGATTTTCAATACCGATGGCCAGCTTCCGGACTGCGCGGAGCAGCTCGTCGTCGGAAGGCGGGGTTCGGTCTTTGTAGCTCTCCGCCAACCGGAAGTTTTTCTCAGACTCTTCGTTGTGCCCTAGTCTTCTTCCGGCTTCCGCCAGGCCGAACCATGCGGCCCCGTAGGTTGGGTAGGCCTGCGAAGCCCGGCGGTAGAGATCTTCCGCGGCAGCGAAATCCCCTTGCGCGAACTTAAGGCGCCCAAGGGTGTAGAGAGTCTCGGCCGAACCGGGGTTTTTCGCCAGGAGCGGCTCGAGCACAGCGTCGCTCTCCTGGAAACGTCCCAGTTTCAGGAGCAGCTCCCCGCGCTTCAGGACAGCCGGCGTGTAGTCCGGGCGAATCCGCAATGCGTCCGAAACCGCTGCCAGAGCTTGTTCCGGCTGGGCTGCCCCTTCCTGCGTCAGAGCCAGATAATATCGCCATGCGAATTGTTTGGGGTCCAGGCGAATGGCCCGTTCAAAGGCGAGGGCGGCCGGCAAATAAAGCGTGTGGGCTTCCAGCACCATTCCGAAGCGTCCTGAAGCTTCCCCGCTCCTGGCCTCGGCTACGGCCTGGCCGCGAGCCTTCTCAATGGCAACCCGAACGTCCGCGTCCAGACCATCAAGTGAAACGGCCGGAACAGGCGGGATGGGACGGGAGCAGGAAACATTTATGGAAAGACTGAACACCGCAGCCCATAGCGCCGCCCAGGTCCCAACGCTGATGGCTGCCGCTCCCCGCTTCACAATTTGACTCGATATTATACCCCGTGGGATTCTGTTGCAAGTGAAATTGGGGTGTTTTCTAGTGCCGCTGCTGGGCCTGTGCCTCTCGTGCAAGCCCTCACCGCCGCACAGCGCTGCGCATCTCTTCGACGATGTCGCCAAACAGAGCGGGATCGACTTCTGGCAGTATTCCGGCGCGACGGGCGAATACTTTTTGCCGGAAGTGATGGGGTCCGGGGCCGCGCTGATCGACTACGACAATGACGGGGATCTGGACGTTTTTCTGGTCCAGGGCTATCCGGCCGGCCCGCAAGGCAAAGCTCTGGTTCCGGTCCCCGCGGGATGGAAACCCGGCAACCGGCTGTTCCGCAATAATCTGAATCCCAGCGGCAAGCTCACCTTCACGGACGTTACCGAATCGGCCGGTCTGGGACACGCCGACCGGGGCATGGGCGTCGCGGCGGGCGACTATGATAACGACGGCTACACGGATCTCTATGTCACAAATTACGGGAGCAACATTCTTTATCACAACAATGGAAACGGCACTTTTACCGATGTGACCGCGGCGGCCGGAGTGGCGTCATCCGGCTGGTCCACCAGTGCCGCGTTTCTCGACTACGATCGGGACGGGCTGCTCGATCTGGCCGTGGTTCACTACGTGGAGTTTTTTGGCGGGCCTTGTTATTTGCCGCAGGGTCCAAAAGACTATTGCGGGCCGAAGCCATTCAAGCGAACGGTGACGCAACTTTTTCACAATTTGGGGCACGGGCGATTTAAAGACGTGACGGAGGAAGCGGGCCTGAACGCCAAGCGGGGGCCTGGGCTGGGTATCCTGACGGGAGATTTCGGTACGGATGGCTATCCGGGATTCATGGTGGCCAACGATGGCGCGCCCAATCATCTTTGGATCAGTTCCCCTCGGACGCCGCAGTCGAAGCAGAATGACCGCGTATTCCACGAAGAGGGCCTCACGCACGGGCTCGCCTATGCTTCGGACGGCCAGCCGCGCGCCGGCATGGGCATCGCGGCGGGAGACATTTACGGCGACGGCGGCGAAGCCGTCATCGTCACCAATCTTCCCACCGAGTCGTTCACCCTGTTCCAGCGGCAGCCGAGCGGAGAATTCGCCGATGCGACCGAGCAAAGCGGAATATCGCACATTTCCCTGCCATACAGCGGCTTTGGCGTGGGCTTGTTCGATATGGCGAATCGCGGACTCCTGGATTTTTTCAGCGCCAATGGAGCGGTGGCTGCCATGGCGACGGAGCAGGGCGAGAAGTTTCCATACCGCCAGCGCAACCTATTGCTGCGCAACGAAGGCAAAGGAAAGGGGTTCCAGGACATCACAGCTTCCGCCGGCCCCGCGCTCCAGCCCGTCGAAGTCAGCCGGGCGGCGGTCTTCGGCGATGTGAACAACGACGGCGGGGTGGATATTCTGGTGACCACCAACAACGGTCCCGCGCACCTGCTGTTGAACACCGTGCCGGATCGCGGACATTGGATCTCGGTTCATCTGGAGGGAGTCCGCACCAATCGTTCCGGATACGGAAGCGTGGTGGAACTGGTGCGCAAGAGCGGCGCCCAGTCCGGCACATCGGTCAGGCGCTGGGTGAGGGGCGATGGCAGTTATCTCGCCGCCAACGATCCCAGAGTACATTTCGGCCTGGGGAAAGACACCGAGGTGGATCGCATCCAGGTTCATTGGCTGGCCGGGGAGTGCGAGGCTTGGCAGCAGACGGCGGTAGATAGGATTGTGAATCTGCGCGAAGGCACCGGCCAGCCGTGCCGCTGATTGTGCTCTCCGAAGAAACAGGCCTCACCGGTTGCTCCGGCGAGGCCCATGATTTAACCGCGAATGGCTAATAGCGAACCGCGCCGCGTCAGAACGTAAAGCGCGCCACCAATTGGCCCGTTCTAGGGCTCGTTGTGTTAAGTCCGGTGGCGAGTCCGTTGGCGCTCGCCCCGCCGCCGTTAAACTCGTCGACGAAACCATAGCCTCCCGACAACGCTCCGCTGGTGGATCCCAGAACCGGGAAGGGGTTGTTATAGGCTGCCGGCGTATAAGCGCCGGAGGGGTAGCCAGACACAGGCGCGGCGTAGAACACGCGATTAAACGGGTTCTGGAATTCCGCCCGGACCTGGAACTCGTACCTTTCCTTAATCCGGAAATTTCGCCCCACACTGAGAGATTCAGCCGGTTGGCGCTGCCAGCGGTTGTTGATGTAGTACGGCGCGGAGACCCCGTACGTAGCCGCAGGCGCGTCAGTCCACGCTTTGGGATTTAGCACCAGCGTTTTGGTCGGGTCGAAGTGCGAGTTCGGATTCACCGAGAAGTAAGGCTGGCCCGGAACGTAGTTTTCCAGGCCCGCAGGTGCGCCGAATACCGCCGGGTTATCCTGCGTACCGACACCCAGCTGATACAGGAAGTTGTTCTGGGAGGCGGGCGATTGAAGCAGCACGCCGCTCTGATAGCGCAGTACGCCGCCGAAGGTCCAATCGCGCGCTAGCCACGACAAGGTACGCATTCCGGCGCCATCCGCTTGCCATTTCGGCGTGGTGTAGTTGAACGTGACCGTCAGCACCTGCGGCTCGTCGCAACTGCAAAGCTGCTTGTTTTGCATACGGTTGTTGACGTCATTGACCACCACCTGGCCGGCCGTAAAGTACGGCGTGGAGGAGGTGGTTCCCAGGACCAATGTCTTCTGGAATGTGTAGGACCCCGCCACCACCAACCCGTGAGAATAACGCTTGGTCAGCTTCACCTGAAGCGAATCGTACCAGGTATCGCCGAGCGGCGGTCCCAGGAAGGGAGGAACACCGATCCACTGCGGATGGGCGCGCAGAGCCTGGTTCAATGGTTCATAGGACGGGAAACCAGGATAGACATTATTCGGATTCGCCAGCGCGGGAAACGCCGCGATCACAGCCGGACTGCTGATGGGCTGGGTGAGCAAGCCGAGCTGTGCCGGGTTGTTGACATTGATTCCAGTGGTGTTCCCGTACTGCCGCGAGGCCAACAGTCCGGCCGGGGTAAGTCCATTCTCGGCTTCCGGGTCCAGGTCCGGCGCTGTAAACCATGCGCCGCGGTTGCCTACGTAGGCGGCTTCCATCACCAGGCTGGGGAGGATCTGGCGCTGCAACCCGACGCTCCATTGGAAAATGCGCGGCGGGCGTCCCGTGCCCTTGTCGATCGTAATGAAGGGCGAATCAATCGGTTTGCACGGAGTCGAGAAAGCAGGGGGAGCGCCGCAACCCGAACTGGAAGTTTGTGAGGGAAAACCGGCGCCGCTCAGCGGGGCCGTGAGCGGTCCGTTGCCGTAGATGTTGCCGGGAGCAAACGGATTCCCATTGGCGAACTTGATCGCGCCGACGCCGCCGCCGCCGATGCCCTGGCCGCTTCCCTCCGGAGCTGAAATGGCATAGAAGTCGGC
Organism: Bryobacterales bacterium; assembly: GCA_963761265.1. GTDB lineage: Bacteria > Acidobacteriota > Terriglobia > Bryobacterales > Bryobacteraceae > Palsa-89. Next base: position 136,877 of record CAVXGM010000009.1, on the reverse strand, counting down.
ATCGGTTCCCGATAAACCGGCGTTGCCGCCAGCGGTGGCGTAAGCGACGCCACCGCCCGCGCGGAACACAGTCTTGGAATCGATCTGGTAGGCCACTCCGAGGCGCGGTCCAAACGCGAACGGATAGACATTGTTGTACTGCTTCTGATAAACCACCAGTCCGGTCAACGGGGTGGACGAATCCGCTGGAATCAGGTTTGGATTCGGCATTTGGAAGTTGGCGCTCTGCATGCGCCCGTGCTCCTCCTCCAGCAACGTGGAGTAGTCCCAGCGGATACCCAGCTCCAGGCTGAGCTTACGGGTAACCTTCCAGCTGTCCTGCGCAAAGAAGCCCAACGCATGTTTGCCCAGCCGCGTGTCGGTAATCGCGGAAGCGTTGAGGTAGTCCATTGATCCTAACAGGAAGCTGGCATAAGGGTTTCCGGACGTAAAGACGGAGCTGGGGCCAATTGCGGAACTGGTATATTCCCAGGGATTCTGGGTCTCTTCGTAGCTGACGCCATAGAGAGCGTTGGCGCGGCTGGAACTCTGCGTGGGGAAACCTTCGATGACCATTTCCCCCCCAACCTTAAACGTGTGGTTCCCGTGGACCCAGGTCAAGTTGGCGTTTGCGGTCGGTTTGTACTCCTTCTCATCCTGGTCTGCCGCGAAGCCGACGCCGGGAGTGGGAGCGAAGAACCCCGCACCCAAATTCATGCCACCCTCAAAGAAGCTGGATAAGCCCGAGACCTGAGGCATGATGTTATTCGCGGGGAACTGCTGGTTCGGCCCCCAACCCAAGACTTGGCCTGCGTTAAAGGACGGCGGATACTGGTTCTGGTCGAAATACAGAAGACCGGCGCCCAGATGCAACAGGAGGGTGGGCGTGAGAGTATCGTCGAAATTGATACGGATCGTTTGCGCCCTTTGGTTCTGGGGCGTGGCCGGCGACAGTTCCTCCGCGAATCCATTCGAATTGGGCGAATAGGTGTACGTCTGGGAATAGTACCCGGATATTTTTATTTTCGTGCTGAGGTTCTGATCGATCTTGAACGAGGGGATCGTGGTGTGCCGGTAGTTGGAGTAAGCCGGCTGAATGGAGTTGTTCACCAGGCCGCCCTGAGTGGGCTTGATGAAAAGCGACTGATACTTGAGCGCGGACGCATCCATCCGGCTGTACGGAATAATGTTGTTCGGGAACGGGTCTTCGACGATGCCGGAACCGAGCGCCCCGCCGTTCACATAGCGGGCTGTGGACGGGTCAAACAACTCGCCGATCAGATCCACCTGACCGGTCGGAGAGGGTGTGCCGAACCCGGCAGTCAAGGCGGGGCCTAACGGGTTCTCAATGTTACCCGGGTTCGCTTGGCCGTTTGCCAGTGTCGGACCGAAGTTTGCACCCCGGGGATCCCCTCCCGTCCATTGAGGCAGAGGCGCGGTGGCAATCAGATTCGTTGTAGTTACGCTCTGGCGGAACTGCTCGAAGTTGAAGAAGAAGAATGTCTTATCTTTACCGTTGTAAAGTTTCGGAATGGTGACCGGTCCGCCTAGCGTGAATCCGTAGTCGTTCCGGTTCAAAGGGTTCCTGACGTGACCGGTACCGTCCGCGTTGATCGTGAACGGCAGGCCCGAGTTCAGATCCGCGTTCTGGAAATAGTCGTAACCGGAGCCGTGAAACTGATTGGTGCCCGACTTCATGGTGAAGTTGATGTATCCGCCGCCAACCTGGCCGTACTCAGCCGCGAAATTGCTGGTCTGGATGGACACTTCCTGAATGGCGTCCACACTTGGCTGGACGGCCTGGCTGGCATTTTGCATAAAGCCGTTGGTGGAGTCCTGGCCTTCCACTCGAATAGCTTGCGAACCGGACGGCAGGCCGTTAACGCGAATCTCAACATCGGAAGCGTTAGTCGCTCCCGGCAGGGTGTTCAGAACCGACAGCGGGTCCCGAACGTTGCCGATGCCCTCCGTGCCGCTCCCGCTCAGGGTGAACAAAGGGAGGTTATCCGCCGCGGCGTAATCGATTTGGTGGCTAATTTCGCCGCTTTCCGTTTTCAGGAGTGGCGCTTCGGTGTCGACCGTGATCGACTCGGTGGCAGCTCCGACCTCAAGGACGGCATCCGCGCGGGTAGTCTCGGCCACCTGGACAGTGACGCCCGGACGGATATACTTTTTGAAGCCCGCGGCAGTCGCCGTGAGCTCATAGGAGCCTGCAGGCAAGTTGGAGAGCGTGTAATTGCCTGTACCGGTCGTACCGGCCGTATACACTTCGCCGGTTGCGGCGTTCTTCGCCTGGATGGCGGCGGTGGGGACCACGGCGCCTGACACGTCCAGAACAGTACCTGTGATCGTACCGCGATCAGTTTGAGCAGACACTACGAAGGCACAAAGGAATACACATACCGCTCCAGCGATTTGGCGCATGCAAATTGTCCTCATTCCACGCAATTGGTCAGACCGATACCGGTCGCTTTAACACCGACCAGCCATAAAATGCGTGGTGGGAGTATATATCAACTTGCCAAGCGCATCAATAAGTTAGAGGGGAAATTGACGCACTTTTGATTTTTTATGAAAGAGGGCTCACGAAGGATGCCTTGACGCAAAGAAGATTCAGATTCGAAGATTACAGGGAGCGTCAAAGATTTAGTGTAAATTGACGAAAGTTTGCTCTTTCATGGATAGGCGCACGAGCGTGCCTTGACGCGAGGAAGATTCAGCCCGCGGGATCAGTCTGCAATGCCGAGATCTCACTCATATCCTATCCGCCCGAGTGACCTTCGGGATCAAACGCCTTCCTGAGCTTCGCCATATAGTGTTCCCATAGGTCGCAAGGCGCCAGGGTAGCCATCGCCCTAGTAAACACGAAAGGTCACCGTCACCGACCCTGGCATCCCGCCGCGATTCGTGGGAACATCTTTTGAGTACACAAAGGAGACGCGCATGCTTCGAAGCATCGAGGCGCTCGGGGTTCTCATCGCGGCCGGTGTGGCAATCGCCGCCTATCCGCCCGCTGCCATCGCCCAGACTGCCGGACCCGCTGACTGGCAAAACGATCTCAAGCCTATCGCTTCCGCAGATTGGAATTACGATTTCGCCGCGCACCTGTTGGAACGCGCGGGCTTTGGCGGAACGCCCGATGAAATCCAGGCGCTCGCGAAACTCACGCCCGAGCAGGCGGTGGCTCGCCTGGTTCGTTTCGAAGGCACCGATGAGAGCAATCTGCCAGCCTTTCGATCCGTCGGACATTCACGATCCGGGGCTGGAGCCGTTTCCTCCCAGCCGCCCAGCCGTTACCGATCAAGCCAAGAAGACCGGTGAAGCGCTCGGCATCAAAGTGAAGCCGGACGGCAGCCGGCGTCTGCAACCGGTGGTGAACGAATTCTTCTATTGGCTGCGCGCCAGTTCCCTTGAAACCAACCGCGTCGCGTATTGGTGGGCGAATCGCATGCTGACCAGTCCGCAGCCGCTGCGCGAAAACATGGCGCTGTTCTGGCACGGCCACTTCGCCGTAAACGAAGCCAAAGTCCGCGACTGCCGCAAGCTTTTCGATCAACTGGAGCTCTTCGAGAACCAGGGAACCGGCAATTTCCGGGACCTGATGGTGGCCGTGGCCGAGGACCCGGCGATGCTGTCGTTCCTGGACGCGGGCGTCAATGTGAAGGGCGCCGCCAACGAAAACTTCGCGCGCGAAATCATGGAAATGTTCACCATGGGCGTGGGCCACTACACGGAAAAAGATATTCGCGAAGCCGCGCGCGCCTTTACCGGATGGAATTACGTCGATTTGAAATTCGTCGTCAACAAAGCCGAGCATGACGACGGCGAGAAGACGTTTCTCGGCAAAACCGGCCGCTTCGATGGCGTCAATGTGATCGACATCATCCTGCAGCAGCCGGCTACGGCCGATTTCATCGCGGGCAAAATCTATCGCTACTTTGTGCGCGAGGATCTTTCGCCCGAGCTGCAGAAACAACTGGGCTCCGTGCTGCGCGATCACGATTATCAGATCGCGCCGCTGCTCGAAACAATCTTCCTGTCGCGCGATTTTTACAGTCCGGCTTCGGTGGGCACGCAGATTCAGAGCCCGGTGCGGCTGGCGATTTCCACTTATCGAAAGCTTGGCCTCCAGAGTATTCCGGGCGTTCCCGATTTCAATGCCGCGACCGGCGCGCTGGGCCAGCGCCTGTTCTCGCCGCCCACGGTAGCGGGATGGGCCGGCGGCAACAGCTGGATCACGCCAGGGCTGCTGCTGGAGCGCGCCAATTTTGGCCGCGACATTCTGTTTCCGAATATCAACTTCCTTCCGCCGGACCGATTCAACCCGGATGCCGGAGGTGCGCCGGGTGGCCGACCGCATTCGCGAAGGCATGGACATCAGCTCCGCGACCAAGCCGGCAGGCAAGAGCGGCGAACTGGCGGAATCCGACATGGCAGCCGATCGCGATGAGGACTTCAACACGCGCTACGGAAGTTTTCGCGGCTGGCAGATGGCCATCGAGCGGGTGAAGCCGATTCCGCGCGAGACGGCGCAGATCAATTTATCGCGCATGATTCTGGACCAGCACCTGAGCAACACGACGCAGGTGGTGGACTACATGATCCATCGCTTCATGCGGGTGCCGCCGGGCGAGGAAGCCCGCCAAAAGATGATTGCCTTCCTGAATAAAGAACTGGGCACGACGGAGATCGCCGTCGCCCAGACTTATCTCGAAGATCCGTTGCGGCTGGTTCTGCACCTGATCATGAGCCAGCCGGAATATCAATTGGGTTAGTCGACGAGGAACCTGTGATGAAGAAAAATCATTTTGCGTTTTCCGAATCCAGCCGGCGCGATCTGTTGCGGCTCGGTATGTACGGCATCGGAGTGAGCGCGGTTGCGCGTCCCGATGCCGCTGTTCGCGCAGGCGGCCGCGGCGCTGGCAGGACAGGCCAAGTCCAGCGGCAAGATCCTGGTGGTGCTGGAACTCTCGGGCGGCAACGATGGCCTGAATACGCTGATTCCCTATGGCGACGATGCCTATTATCATCACCGCCCGAACATCGGCATCCGGCGCAAGGATCTGCGGCCCATCGACGATCATTTCGGATTCAGCCACGGCATGGCCGGCTTCGAGCGCTTGTACAAAAGCGGAAAGCTGGCCATCGTGCACGGCTGCGGATACGAGAATCCTTCGTTTTCGCACTTCACGTCCATGGCCTACTGGCACACGGCCGCGCCCAACAGCGGCGAGCAATACGGATGGGTGGGCCGCCTGGCCGATGCGATGGCGCCCGATGCGCCGCCGAACTTCATCGTCGATATCGATACGCACCAGTCGCTCGCGGTTCGCAGCCGCCGGCATGTGCCGGTGGTGTTCGACGATCCCAACAAGTTCACGCAGGAAATTTTCTACGACGAGCGCGGCGCTGCTGCCCTCCGCTGCCGTAAATGAGCAAGTCAGCAATCCATCGCGGCGATTTCTCCTGGAAACGGCTCAGAGCGCCAAGCAGGCCTCGGCATTGGTTCGAGAAGCGTGGTCGAAGTATCATTCGCCGGTCGATTATGGCGTGGTGGGACTCGATTTGCCCAAGGTGGCGGCGCTGATCGATGCGGGCATGCCCACGCGTCTTTATTACACGGCCTATCGCAATAACGCTTTCGATACGCACGTCTTCCAGAACGACACGCACAAACGTCTGCTCACTTACGCGTCCGACGCCGTTGCCGCGTTTATGCAGGACTTGGAGCGAATTGGGCGCGCCGACGACGTGGTGGTGATGGTGTTCTCCGAGTTCGGCCGGCGTGTTCCGGAAAACGTCAACCTGGGAACCGATCATGGCGCAGCTAACCTGATGTTCGTCGCGGGAAAACAAGTGAAGGGCGGGCAGTATGGGACCATCCCCAGCCTCGACCAAACTGGATGTGGGCGACAATCTGGTGTTCACCACCGACTTCCGGCGGGTGTACGCGACCATGATCGCGGGATGGCTGGGGCTGAAAGACACGCGCCCACTGCTCAACGGCGACTTCGAACCGTTTGATCTGTTCCAGCGAGCTTAGAGCGTGTCAAGAAATAACCTGACATTTTGATGTGGCGCACGCACTCGTGCGTGCCGTGTCGAGACTCGTCTCGACACCTTTGACCATTGGGAACAACTTGCGTTCACACGATTGTGAACGCGGCACGCGTGGGCGCGCGCGCCACGTCGTCGGCTGCCGCGCAATTGGAGGGGTTATTTCCTTCCGAGCTTAGGTTTTCAACAATTCCAGAAGCGCCGACGAAACGGAGTCCGGGTTCTCGCGCGGCAGAAAATGGCCGGCGCCGGGAATGACGCGGCGCGCTACCAGCGACGGGAAGACCGCGCGCTCGCCGGGCGTCGCCTCGGGCGCTGGATGCACTAACGCGTCGTTCGCGCCATAGAGCAGAATCGTGGGCGCCGCGATCTTGCGGCCGCTTCGCGAGTTCGTGCTCCACCGCTTCAAAACGCGGGTCGCCCGGCGCCGCTCCGTTGCGATGGCGATAGGAGTGAATTACTACATCAACGAAATCCGGATTATCGAACGAAGGCGCGGTGCGGTTGTACTCTTCGTCGCTGAAGTGCCAGCCGGGCGACCAGGTCTGCCACAAAAGCTTGCATAAGCCGCGGTGATTCGCGGCCAGGCCCGCGCGGCCGCGCTCGGTCATGAAATACCACTGATACCAAAGCTCGCGCTCCACTTCGGGCGGAGCGGGCCGGGGCGGCGCGAAGATGTTCTGGATCAGATAACCGCCCATCATCACTGCCGCCCGCACGCGATCGGGATGGAGGGCCGCCGCGATGGCTGCCGCGCGCCCGCCCCAATCGTATCCGGCCAGCGCCATTTGCTTCAGGCCGAGAGCATCGGCAAAGTCGATGACATCCTGGCCGATCGCGGCCTGCTCGGCCATGCGGGGCGCGGCGGCGTCGCGGAATCGCGTGGGTCCGTAGCCGCGCAAGTATGGCGACCAGCACGCGGTGGCCGGCCTTGGCGAGTGGAGGCGCAACGCGGTCGTACGCGTGAGCGTCGTCGGGAAAACCGTGCAGCAGGACAATGGGGAAACCCTGCGGATTGCCGCTCTCTTCGTATGCGATCTCGAGAGTTGGTGTTTGAATCGATCGAGTGGTGGATTGCGCCTGTGCCATAGTCGCGATGCCTGCCGTTGCTGCTGCCTGAAGGAAGGTTCTACGGTTCACGTTTAGGTGTTTCCATGAGTTGGACGTAGAAATTGTTGGGATCGCGCAGGATGATCACGCGCGGGCCTTGCGGCAGCGCGACGGGCGCGCCGCCGGTGGTGATCATCGAAAATCCGGCGTTCTTCAGAGAATCAGTCAAGGCCGCGATGTTGCGCACCGGAAGGCGAAGCATGCCACGGCCGGGTTCTGGGAATGGAATGTTCAATCCGCCGGCGCTCTTCGCCTTGGTCAGCCGGATCCGCACGGAAGCTGCCGGCACATCAAGGCCTTCACGGTCCGCTTTGAATCCGAGGGCGCTCGCGTAGAGCGCTTTCGTCTTTTTCATGTCGCTGACACTTACGCTCAAATCCGCTCCGGGATTTTCGGAGCGTTCCACTTCCACTGCGAAACCGTCCGGGTCACGCAGAATCTTCCGTTCCGCGCCGGCGTCTGAGCGGCGAAGAATCAACGTGACGGCGCCCGGGTCGGCAACCGGCTTGTGCTCCGGCCTTCGCGCTTCACCCCACTGCACCAGTTCGATCCCCATGGCGGATCCTGGAATCTTCAAAACAGCGGCGCGAAATTGCTTACCGGGCACGCCATACAAATTGGCCACTGCCGGATTGTCGGTGAACTTGTGTTCGCCCGCTGGGCCGCGTAAGTTCCAGCCCCAAAGTATCGTGGTAAAACGCGAGCGATTGATCCAGGTCCGAGACGATGTGCAGGAACGGCCCAACGCCGGCGACGGAACCATCCGTCTGCGCCGAGAGCATCGCGGCGCAGAAAAAGATCGCGAGCGCTAAGCGCGCAATCACGCGCCGGCGGCCTTGCCGTAAGTCTTCACGGCCTGTTGCATCCCGGGCAATCCCGCGGCCAGATCCTGCGGATTCATCGCCGGACGAACAGTGACGTTCGCATTGAAAGCCAGGAACCAAGGTTCCGCGATCGTTGTCAGCTCCGACGAGTTCTGCATGTCGAAGAAGATCCAGCCGGTACGTTCCCCGCCGTCTTCGGTGAAGTAGGCGGCTTCGGGTTTCAGCTCGGCGAGAATCTTCTGAATCGTGGTGCCGAGAGTACCGTTGGACACGGCGGCATTGCCGGCTTCGACGGGGATAGTTGCCTTCAATAGCATGCGCACGGATGGCCCCTCCTTCGGGGCTTATCAAGGATACATCAGGCCGGATACATCAGGCCGGATACATCAGGCCGGATACATCAGGCCGGCCGCGGAATAAATCGGAGCGACGATTCGTTGATGCAGTAGCGCAGATTGGTGGGCTCAGGGCCGTCGTTAAAGACGTGCCCGAGATGTGCATCGCAGCGCGCGCAATGCACTTCGGTGCGCTTTACCAAGAGGCTGAAGTCCGAACGGGTGCGGATGTTTTCCTCCGCGATGGGCGCCCAGAAGCTGGGCCAGCCGGTGCCCGAATCGAACTTGGTGTCGGAGCTGAATACGGCGGTGGCGCAGCAGATGCAGCGGAAAAGTCCGTTCTGATGGATCTGATAATAGGTTCCGCTGAAGGCCGTGTCGGTTCCTTGCTGGCGCGTCACATAATACGCTTCCGCGCCGAGCTGTTTCCGCCATTCACTGTTCGACCGGACCACTTTCTTTACGCGCGCAGTGCCAAGCTTGTCGCCCGCATCATTGAACTCGACGATCGCCACTTCTTCGTTCGAATCGGCCGGCGGCTTCGTATCGCCGGAATCGTGGATCTTACGGATTGCCAGAACCACCACACCGGCCAGCGCAAACGGCGCAATCAGCAGCGCCCGCCGCCGGGTGAAATCGTTCTTCCGTGTTTCGACTTGGAGTGTTTCGAACACTAATTTCATTGTCCCACCGCGTCAACCTTCCGGAGCCGTGCTTGTGAGATGCTGGCTACAACGACTGTAGCGGGCAGGAAAGGGAAGCACATGAAACGAATCCTGATGGTAGCGGTGGTTTTCGTTGCGATCCTGGTTTTGCTGGTGGTCGCACTGCCTTTCTTCGTTAACGCCAACCAATTCCGGCCCCTGCTGGAAACGAAACTTAGCGCGGCGCTGGCGCGGCCAGTGAAGCTCGGTGAGCTCAGTCTCTCGCTGTTCTCCGGCGGGGTTTCGGCCTCGGATTTATCGATCGGTGACGACTCGAAATTCAGCTCTGGGGCGTTCCTCAGCTCGAAGTCGCTCACCGTTGGCGTGGATCTCGCGCCACTGATCCTGTCGCGCCAACTGCACGTGAATCGCATCACGATCGATCAGCCGAGCATCACGCTGCTGGAGGATCCGGCGGGCGCATGGAATTTCTCCACAATCGGTTCCGGGCCCGCCACCGCGACCCCGGCGGCGAAGTCCGGCGACCCCGCGCTCGATCTTTCGGTGAAGGAGCTGCGCATCACGAACGGGAAAATCGTGGTTGCGAAAACCCAGAGCAAAATGAAGCCGGAGGTGTTCGACAACGTAGAAATCCAGGTGCAAGACTTTGCGCCGAATGCCGTTTTCCCGTTCTCGCTGGCGGCCGACGGCTCGGGCGGGGCAGTGATCAAGTTGTCAGGTAAAGCCGGACCGCTCAATTCCGCGGACGCCGCCGCCACACCGCTTGAAGCGACCGTGAACGTTACGCATCTCGACCTGGCGCGCTCCGGATTTCTGCCCGCGACCGGTTTCGCCGGTTTGGTATCGCTCAATGGAGACCTGTCCTCAACCGGGACGCTGGCGCACCTTAAGGGGAATTTCCAAGCGAATGGATTGGTCCTGGCTCGGCGCGGAACGCCCGCCAAACGGCCGGTCAGCTTCGATTTCGACCTCCAGCATGATCTGCAGAAGCATGCCGGAACGCTCGACAGCGGGGTGGTCCACATCGGAGCCGCGCAGGCGTCGCTCACAGGCACTTATCAAACGCAAGGCGACAGCACGATGTTGAACGTCAAGCTGGCCGGGCCGGCCATGCCGATTCAGGACCTGGAGGCCATGCTGCCGGCACTGGACATTGTTCTGCCGGCGGGAGCGTCCTTCCAGGGCGGCACGGCTAGCGCCAACGTGACCGTCACGGGGCCAACCGATCGCATGGTCCTGGATGGAAGGCTCGGACTGAATAATACGAAGCTCACAGGTTTTGATTTGGGGTCGAAAATTGCATTTATGGCCAAGCTGGCCGGTATCAATGAAGGTCCCAGCACCCAAATCCAATCCATGAGCATGAATATTCATATCGACCCGGATGGTGTTCGCACCGAGAATGTTTCGCTGGTGGTCCCGCAGATCGGCGACCTTACGGGCGCCGGGACGGTAAGCGCATCGCACACGCTGGACTTTGCCATGGTGGCGAAGGTGCATTCAGGCGGAGTGCTGGCCGTACTGGGGCCGGACACCAATGTCCCATTTAAGATTCAGGGAACATCCACCCAGCCGAAGTTCGAGCCCGACGTGAAGGGAATCGCCGTGGATAAGTTGAAGCAGCTGGGCGGGAAGGATGTGCAGAAGGCCGCTACAGGCCTGATAAAAGGTTTCCTGGGCGGAAAGAAATAAGGGCCGGGCTACGCGCTGTGCGTCGCCGGCGCGTTTAATACCTCGTGCACTTTATGCAATAGCTGTGGTCCGGTGAACGGCTTCGGGAAGATCTCTACTTTCTCCACCTCGGCGCGATACTGCAGCCGATCGTCGTCCAGCAGCCCCGCCACCATCAAAATGCGCATGCTCGGGCAGCGTGACTGCAGGTATTTGGCTGCCTGGTGGCCGGTGAGAGTGTCGACGTAGGGCGAGATGATCAACAGATCCGGTTTACATTCGCTCAGGCGATCCACCGCCGTCCCCAGATCGCCGGTGGCCATCACTAAATATCCGGCGCGCTCCAGCAGCTCCTGGATCACCAGCCGCACCAGAGGTTCGGAGATGAGCAGGAGGATGGTGGTCTGCATTGTGGACTTGCTTTGGGTGTGCTTCTCCGGCATAACGTTCCAGCCTTAGTGTAAATAAATCCAGCGGTGCACGTTCTGTTATATCAGGCTGCCTGGATGACGGTTTCCTGGCAGCCCACCCCCTTGCATGCAAGAGCTTTTTTTGACATTATTAATGACGCCGTCCTGGCGGCCGTGGGAGGTTGTCTTGTTCGGGAAAGACATTGTTTGTCTTGCTGTTTTCTGCTGTTGCGTTCCACTTGTATACAGGCCGCGCCTCCGCCCCCGCAATCCACGAATTCTCCTTCGGTCACTAGCGAACGCGCGCTAGTGGATAAATATTGTGTTGTCTGCCATAGCGACAAGCTGAAGACCGGCGGTCTTTCGCTGCAATCGGCGGACATGACGAATATTCCGGCAGGCGCCGAAACCTGGGAAAAGGTGATCCACAAGTTGAGCCTGGGCGCCATGCCTCCGCAGGGCATGCCGCGGCCGGATCAAGCCAGCGTCAATGGCTTGGTTTCGTGGCTGGAAACGTCGATCGATCGAGGCAGCCGCGGCGCATCCGAACCCGGGACGCGCGACGCTGCACCGGCTGAATCGCACCGAGTACGCTAACGCAGTCCACGATCTGCTTGCCTTGGACGTAGATCCCGCGCCGCTGCTCCCCGCCGACGATGAAAGCTATGGGTTCGACGATATCGCGGATGTTCTGCGCACTTCGCCTTCGCTGCTGGAACGCTACATGTCGGCTTCCTGGAACCTGAGCCGGCTGGCGGTGGGCGATCCGAACATCGAAGCCGACACGGCGACGTATCGCGCCAAGCCCGATCTTTCCCAGAACGGCCACATGGAAGGCTTGCCGCTGGGAACGCGCGGCGGGCTGGCGATTCGCCACTATTTCCCGCTGGACGGCGAGTACGTGATCAAAGTTCGGCTGTGGAGAGCCACCGCCGACGTGATCAAGGGCCTGGAAGAGCTGCACCAGGTGGAAATCAGCATCGACGGCCAGCGCGTCAAACTGGCCACCATCGGCGGCAAGGACGAACAAGAGCTTAGCTATACCAATTCCGGAAAATCGGCGGCCGAAATCGATGCGCGGCTCACGGTTCATGTTCCGGTGAAGGCCGGTCCGCGCACCGTGGTGGCCACGTTTCTGGCTGAAGGTGAATCGGAAGACGACAACATCTTAGAGCCGTTCCAGCGCGCCAATCTGGATCCGCTGGATTTCCGCGGCCTGCCCGGCGGTGGACCGCGTGAGCATCACTGGCCCGCTGCATCCCACCGGACCTGGCGAGACGCCCAGCCGCAAGCTGATTTTCGTTTGCCGTCCCACCAGCCACGCCGACGAACTCCCCTGCGCGAAAAAGATTATCAGTACGCTGGCGCGCCGGGCTTATCGCCGGCCGGTGTCGGACAACGATCTGGAAACGCTGCTCAGCTTCTATCAAAAGGGGCGCAACGAAGGCGGCAACTTTGATTCCGGTATTGAAGCTGCCATCCAGCTGATTCTCGCGAGTCCCGAGTTTCTCTTCCGTTTCGAGCCGGACCCGCCGGCGCTGGCGGCCGGCGCGGTGTACCACATCAGCGATCTGGAACTGGCGTCGCGGCTTTCGTTCTTCCTGTGGAGCACGGTCCCAGACGACCAGTTGTTGAATCTCGCCGCGGCCGGCAAGCTTCATGATCCTGCTGTTCTGGACAGCCAGGTGAAGCGCATGCTGGCCGATCCGAAATCGAAGGCGCTGGTGGAGAACTTCGCCGACCAGTGGCTCTATCTGCGGAACCTGAAGAACATCAATCCCGATTTTGAGACCTTCCCGGATTTCGACGATAACCTGCGCCAGGCCATGAAGCAGGAGACGGACCTGTTCTTCGGCGACATCATCCGCGAAGACCACAGCATCCTGGATCTCCTGAACGCCAACTACACCTTCATCAATGAACGGCTGGCGCGGCACTACGGAATTCCGAATGTCTATGGAACCGATTTCCGCCGCGTTACGCTTGACCGACGACCGGCGCCGCGGGCTGCTGGGACAAGCCAGCATTCTGACCATCACGTCGCTATGCGACGCGCACTTCGCCGGTGCAGCGCGGCAAGTGGATTCTGACCAATCTGATCGGCATGCCGCCCGATCCGCCGCCGCCCAACGTTCCGGCGCTGAAGGAACACGCCGACGCCGGGCAAGCCCACGTCGCTGCGCGAGCGCATGGAAGAGCATCGCAAGAATCCGGCCTGCGCGGGCTGCCACAAGGTGATGGACCCGATCGGTTTCTCGCTCGAAAACTTCGACGCGGTGGGCCAGTGGAGAACCACGGACGAAGGCGTGAAGATCGATCCGGCGGGCGTCATGTTCAATGGCGCCAAGATTGACGGCCCGGTGTCGCTGCGCCAGATCCTGATGGCGAAGCCCGATATCTTCGCGGGCGTCTTTACCGAGAAGCTGCTGACTTACGCGTTGGGCCGCGGAGTGCAATATTACGACATGCCGGCCGTGCGGGAAATCGTGCGCGAGGCCGGCAAGAACGACTATCGTTTGTCCTCGATCGTGCTTAGGAATTGTGAAGAGTACGCCGTTTGAAATGAAAACGAAGGCCACGGAAGGCGAGAACCGCACCGTGACCGCTAGCGTCCGGCAGTAGTAGTGCTCGATATTTTTAGCAGTCATAAAAAGGAGATTGGGAGCATGATCATCACGAAGAAGCATCTTCCCCGCCGCACGTTCTTGCGCGGAATGGGTGTCACCCTGGCTCTGCCTTTTCTCGACGCAATGGCCCCGGCGCAGACGCTGGGCTCCAAGACCGCCGCGGATCCCCGCATGCATCTAGCCTATTGCTACATTCCGCACGGCGCCGTGATGAGCAACTGGACACCGGCCGGCGAGGGCTCCGGCTTCGAGCTTTCGCGCACCCTGATGCCGCTGGCGCAGCATCACGACCAGGTGGTGGTGGTCAGCAATCTGGCCCACAAGCTGGCCGGGCCGTTCGGCCCGAACGATAGCGGCGGCGACCATGGACGATCGCCCTCGGTGTTCCTGAACGGCGTCCATCCCAAGCGCACCGAAGGCGAGGATGTTCGCGCGGGCACCACGGTGGATCAGATTGCCGCCACGCACATCGGCCAGGACACGCCGCTGCCGTCGCTGGAACTCGCCACCGAAGACATGACCGGCCTGATCGGCGCCTGCGACGTCGGCTTCAGTTGCACCTACACCAACACCATCTCCTGGCGCACGCCCACCACGCCGCTGCCCATGGAAATCAATCCGCGCGTGGTTTTCGACCGGCTGTTTGGCGACGGATCGAACGCCGCCGAGCGCTTGCAGCGCATCCAGCGCGAGCGCAGCATCCTGGACGCGGTGACCGCGCAAGTGAGCCACTTGCAGCGCGGCTTGGGCGCGAACGACCGCAATCGCGTGGCTGAGTATCTGGACAACGTGCGCGAAATCGAGCGCCGCATCCAGCTCACCGAGAAGAAGAACAGCACGAGCGTCCACTTGCCGGATACGCCCATCGGCATTCCCGACGATCACGTGGTGCATTCCAAGATGATGTTCGATTTGATGGCGCTGGCGTTCCAGGCCGACATCACGCGCATCTCCACCTTCATGATGGCGCGCGAAGTGAGCTACCGGACCTTCCCGCAGATCGGCGTGCCCGATCCGTTCCACGCCACTTCGCATCACCAGAACAATCCGGAGAAGCTGGAAAAGCTGACCAAGATCAACACCTATCACGTCAGCCTGATCGCCTATTTCATGGACAAGCTGAAGGCGATCCCGGATGGCGACGGAACGCTGCTGGATCATTCGCTGGTGCTGTTTGGAAGCTCGATGTCCAACAGCAATCATGCACAATCATTCGCCGCTGCCGGTGTTCGTGGCGGGCGGAGCTTGCGGCACGCATGAAGGGCGGCCGTCACATCAAATATCCCGAAGACACGCCCATGGCGAACCTGCTGGCGACCACGCTGGTGAAGGCTGGTCTGAACGAAAATCACATCGGCGACAGCACCGGGATTTTGTCGGAAGTTTAGGTGAAGACCAAGGACACGAACATGCGAATCGAACGCCTGATCCGTAGCTCAATCAAATGCTCGCTCGCGGCGCTGCTGTCGATGGCCGCGTTCGCCGGCACCAATGGCGGTACCGCGCTGGTGGACGCCGTCAAGAATCAGGACACCGAGTCCGCCCGCGCGCTTTTGAAACAGCACGTGGATGTGAACGCCGCGGAGGCTGACGGCACCACGGCGCTGCACTGGGCGGCGCACTGGGGCGATCTGGAAACCGTGGACGCGCTGCTGGCGGCCGGCGCGAACGTCACCGCGCTCAATCGCTATGGCGCCACGCCGTTGTCCGAAGCCGTGCGCATCGGCGGAGCTCCGCTGATCGAAAAGCTGCTCCAGGCCGGCGCCGATCCGAACACCTTGGTCACCGCGCAAGCCGAGACCGTGCTGATGAAAGCTTCGCGCGATGGCAACGTGGGCGCGGTGAAGGCTCTGCTCGAGCATGGCGCTGAAGTGAACGCGAAAGAAAACTTCCGCGGACAAACGGCGCTGATGTGGGCCGCGGCCGAAGGGCATGCCGATATCGTCAGCCTGCTGGCGGCGCACGGGGCGGATCTGAACGTGCGCTCCTATGATCGCGACACCACCTCGCCGAAAATGGAAGCCGGCACTCCGTCGGCGCCCATCGCGCGCGGCGGATTGACCGCTCTGTTGTTTGCGGCCCGCCAGGGCGAAATGGACACGACTCGGGCGCTGCTGGACGCCAAGGCCGAACATCAACGCCGTGGATTCGGACGGCAACAACGCGCTGATGCTGGCGATTCTGAACAACCATTTCGACCTGACGCAGTTGCTGATCGATCGCGGCGCGGATCCTAACGTCGCCGCCAAGAACGGACGCACGGCGCTCTATAGCGCCGTCGAAATGCACGATATGGATTGGTCGCCGCGTCCGGCCCGCAAGGACACCGACAAGACCACCAGCATGGACATCATTCACTCGCTGTTCGGATCACAAGGCCAACGTGAATGCGCAGCTCACCGCTCCCGCGCCGATCGAGAAACACGCGCAGGACATGGGCGACAAGACCCTGGGCGCGGGCACCACGCCGTTTACGCGGGCCGCTCGCAGCGCCGACGTTGAGCTGATGCATTATCTGCTGGATCAAGGGCGCCAATCCGAAGCTGGTCGGCAAAGACAATCAGACGGCGCTGATGGTGGCTGCCGGTGTCAGACTACAACGATCACATTCGCGGAACCGAAGCCGAGGCGCTGGAAGCGGTGAAGCTATGCGTTTCGCTCGGCCTGGATGTGAACGCCGCCACCGACAAAGGCGAGACGGCGTTGCACGGCGCCGCTCAACGCGGCGCCGATTCCATCGCGAAATATCTGATTTCGAAAGGCGCCAACGTGAATGCGCGCAACAAGCGCGGATTTACGGCGCTCGATCTCGCCATGGGCAAGGGCGGCTACAACGGCGCGCTCGGCCCCGTGCATGACGACGTTGCGGCCAGCCTGCGGCAAGCGGGCGGAGAGCCTGGCCAGGAAATCAAAGAGACCGCGAAGGCCGAGTAACGGCCGCCGTCAGCGGTGGTGCGGGAATAGCGCCTCCAAGGTATCCATCAGGTACTGCGTAAAGTCGTGCGGATAATTTTGAAAACCGGTCAGGAAACGCGACGGCTTGATTAGGCCGCCCATCTCGCGCGCCAGGGTGATCACTTCCAGCTCGACGTAAACGCCGTTGTCGGCTTGTTGTACGCGCCAATAAAAGTTGAAACGCCACAAATAGCCTTCGCCCTCGTCCGCGGGGCGGTCCTGATCGAACTTCTTTTTGTTCTTGGGATGCTCCACCTCGCCGATGCGCGTGGAATGGCAGGCCACTCGCCAGCGCGTAGGATCGATGAGCGTGTACTTCGCTGTCTCATTCACGTTCAATACAACCGTGCTGAGTTGCTTCTTATAGAGGCGCAGAAAAAAATCGTAATCGTCGCCAGTGTGCTTGTTCACCTTGGATTCGATGATCTGCTGTTTGAAAAAATCCTTATACCCGGCCAGGTTCATCAGCAGGCCACGCAAATGATCGGCGTCCGCGTTTTCCAGATAGACTGCTCCCAGCCAATGCTGAAGGACACCGTCCGGGAACCTCGATCTCCTGGCCGTGATCGAGCGTCTTCATGGGCGTGATCACGCTCTGGCCGAGCCACACCAGCGATTTCTCTTTGGGATGGTGATCCAGCCACAGAAAATCTTCAAAGCCCTGATGGGCGGCGAAGCCTTCTTCGGTGATCTTCACGTAGCGGTCGAACGCGGCGGCGGTTTCAGGTTTTAGATCGGCCGCCTGGAGGACAAAGCATATGCAAGCAACAAGAAAAGGGAACAAAGACGGATCACTCTTCCAATATAAACGGGTCCAGCAAATATTAAAGCCGCATCTTCGCTCTAGCGGCGGCATCTCAGGATTATGAAGAAACTCGAAGGTAAGGTAGCAGTAATTACCGGAGGCAGCAGCGGCATCGGGCTCGCCACTGCTCAACGCTTCGTGTGCGAAGGAGCTCATGTATTTATCACCGGCCGCCGTCAAAGTGAACTTGACGAGGCGGTAAAAAAGATCGGCAAGAATGTGACGGGGGTGCAGGGTGATGCATCCAATCTGGCCGACCTGGACAAGCTTTACGCCGTCGTGAAAGAGCAGAAAGGCCGCATCGACATTTTGTTCGCCAACGCCGGAGTGGGAGAGTACGCTCCCCTGGGAGCGATCACCGAAGAACATTTCGACCGGGTGTTCCGCGTCAACGTCAAAGGCCTGGTTTTCACGGTGCAAAAGGCCCTTCCGCTGATGCAAGACGGCGGGTCCATCATCCTGAACGCTTCGGTGGTTTCGCGCAAGGGTGTACCGGCATTCAGCGTTTACAGCGCCACCAAGGCGGCTGTTCGATCCTTTGCGCGCTCCTGGACGCTGGACCTGAAGGACCGCAAGATCCGCGTGAATGTGGTCAGCCCCGGCCCCATCGACACGCCGATCTTCGAGGCCGGTGGCGAGAGTAAAGAGGAAGTCGCACAGACCAAGGCGCGCTTCGCGTCCTTCGTTCCCATGGGCCGCATGGGCGAAGCCGATGAAATCGCGAAAGCCGCTTTGTTTCTGGGCTCGGACGATAGCAGCTTTGTGGCCGGTGCCGAGCTGTTCGTGGACGGTGGAATGGGCCAGATTTAGCGCGCCGTGGCGTGTTAGTTTGATTCATGCCACAAAAAATCGTTTGCGGCACCCTTTTCGTCTTGATTGCAGCGGCTGTGGCGGGTGCCGCGGCTTCTGCGCCTGAGCGCCTTCCTTCCACTGTCACGCCGATTCATTATGATTTGGCGTTAGTCCCGGATGCGGCGCATTTGACCTTTCGCGGGCAGGTGCGGATCGAAATTGAAGTCAAAGCGCCCGCTCCGTCCATCGTGTTGAATTCGGATGCGCTCACGCTGGATAAGGCGTCGCTGGATGACAAAGAATCTGGCGCCGTCGCACTAGACGCCAAGCTCCAGCGTGCAACTCTGACATTCGCGGATCCGGTGGCGTCCGGCCGCCACACGCTCGCGATCGATTATCACGGCGTCATCGGAAAGGCAACGCTCGGCTTCTTCGCCATGGACTACGACAGTCCGGCAGGCAAACGGCGCACCATCGCTACTAATTTTGAGCCGGCATCGGAGCGGCGCTTTATGCCGTCCTGGGATGAGCCCGGCCTGAAAGCCACCTTCAGCATCTCGGTGGATGTGCCGGCGAATCTCATGGCGGTAGCCAACATGCCGGTCGCCTCGACGGAGGCCCTGCCGAACGGTCTGAAGCGTATTCGCTTTGCCACCACTCCGAAGATGTCGACCTATCTGCTATTCCTCGGGATTGGCGACTTCGAGCGGATCTTGACGAAAGTGGATGGCACCGAAGTCGGAGTGGTGGTGAATCGCGGCGATACGGAAAAAGGCCGCTATGCGCTGGCGGAAGCAGCGCGGCTGCTCCATTATTACAACGATTACTTTGGCGTTCGTTTCCCACTTCCCAAGCTCGACCTGGTGGTTGCGCCCGGCGACATCCAGGGCGGCTCCATGGAAAATTGGGGCGCCATCTTCTACTCGCAGGACGAGCTATTGTTCGATCCAAAATTGTCCACCGAAGCCGATCGACAGCTTGTCTTTGAAGTTGTCTCTCACGAAATGGCGCATCAGTGGTTTGGCGATCTGGTCACCATGGCGTGGTGGGACAACCTGTGGCTGAACGAAGGCTTCGCGCGCTGGATGCAGACCAAGGCTGCCGACGATCTGCATCCCGAATGGAAGACCGGGCTGCAGGCATTGGCGGTTGCCGAATCGGGCAAACGAGCGGACGCCAAGCCCTCCACTCATCCGATTGTGCAGACCGTCCTTAATGCAAGCCAGGCGCAGCAAGCCTTCGACAACATCACGTATGACAAAGGCGCCACCGTGATTGGCATGCTGGAACGCTACGTGGGGCCCATAGCGTTTCGCGGCGGTGTCCGGCGCTATATGCGGGCGCATGCCTACGGAAATACCGTCGACGCGGACCTGTGGCGTGAAGTGCAAGCGGTAGCGGGCAAACCTGTTTTGGATGTGGAAGCCGATTTCACGCGCCAGCCGGGAGTGCCGCTGCTCAAAGTGGAATCCGAACAAGCGCGCGACGGCGAGACGAAGGTGGTGGTGAGCCAGGGACGATTCGCCGAGGACCCATCCACCATCGCTTCGGCGCCGCCTCAGTTGTGGCGGATTCCCGTAGCTGTAAGCGCGGGCGGAGCGCCGAGCCACTCAACTGCTATCAGGATCCGAGCCGGCCACGCTAGCGGTTCAAGGAACCGGCCCCGTCATCGTGAATGCCGGGCAATCCAGCTACGTTCGCACGCTTTACCCGCAAGCCATGATCCGGGCGCTCAGTGCGAATATCGCTGCCGTAGACTCACGCGATCAGCTCGGCATCCTGTATGACGCGTGGGCGCTGGGGCAGTCCGGTTACGCGCCGATCACCAATTATCTTGATGTTTCGCGAGCAATTCCAGTGGATGCCGATCCCATCGTGTGGCTTCAGATCGTCAGCACGTTCATTGGAGTGGACCGCCTCTATGGAGCTGATCCGGGCCACGCCGCGTTTGTCGCTTACGCGCGCGAGAGGCTGCAACCTTTGGCCGTTCGGCTGGGATGGGACGCCCGGCCCAATGAGGAATCCAATGTCGGGACGCTGCGCCAGGCTGTCCTCGAAGCCCTCAGCCGGTTCGGTGATACTTCGGTAATTGCCGAGGCGCACGGGCGTTTCGATGCGGGGCAACAAACGCCGAGCGTGGAGTCGCCCGCCGTGCGCCGAACCGCGCTGGAGATCGTAGCGCGCACCGCTGACGCAAGCCAACTGGACCGGCTCATCGCGCTCTACCGCGCCACTCGCGATCCGCTGGAAAAGCAAAACATCCTGGAAGCGCTGGCCGGTATCGCGGATGCGGCTGGAGCACAACGTGTTCTGGAGCTGGCAATCAGTCCGGACGCGCCCGCTGGAACCGTGGGTTCCATCATTCGGCTGGTTTCCAGGGATCATCCGGATCTGGCCTGGAACTTCGCGCTGCAACATGTCGACCAGCCGGGCTTTCCGCTGGATTCCTCCGCGCGGCTCAGGTTGATGCCAGGAATCGCCAGCCAATCGAGCGATCTCAAGCGCGCCGCCGATCTTGAGATGTACGCCGATCGGCACATTCCCGCCAGTGCGCGGAGAAATGTCGAGTCGGCGATTGCCACGATCAACTTGAACGTGAAATTCAGAACCGAACGCCTTCCGCAAATTAACGCCTGGGTTGCCAAGAATGCCGCCAAGAACGCCGCACAATTCCGGTAATCGGGTTATAAGTATATTGATGGGAGGCCAGCTATGCCTATTCGCCTTCACGCCATTGTAATCGGAAGCATGCTGTTGCAAGCGCCGTTCCTGGACCAGGCAGCGGCGCAGGTTCCCGCCCGCGCGCGGGCATTCCAGCAACTGGCAGAGCCGCCGGTCCCTTCCGATCCGCTGGAACTGGTCACGGGCGATGCCCAACCCGTCCAGGACGTGAGCCAACGCGCCGAAATCATCAATCTTTTGGTCAACGCGCACCGGTATTCCAACGTTCGGGCGCAACCTTACGATCTGAAGACCACATTTACTGTTTCGGGTTCTTTGTCCAGCGGGACGTGGCATGAGGAAGACATGTCTCCGGGGGCCGGACGCTATCGCTGGACCGTACAGGGTCCGGGCTATTCAGCGGTAAATATAAATCTGAATCGCGTTTTCTATAGCGATCAGCAGGCGACGGGTCTGCCCTTACGTCTGATTCAGTTTCGCGAGGCGATTTTCTATATGGCGCCAGTGGTGGGACCTCGCGCTACCTTGCGAACGGCAACTGGCACACTGAACGGTGTCAATTTAACCTGCGCTTTGGTTGCTCGGGACGCCACGGTTCCGGCCGGGACCGGTGGACGCCAGTGGGAAGAGGAAGAGTATTGCGTGGATCCGAACGCTGGCACGTTGATTGCGTACTCGCAGGCGCCCGGCTCGTATATACTCTACGATTATTCGAAAGGGCTGCGTTTTCACGGCAAACTGATCGCAAACGGTTTCACGATCACCGAAGCGGGGCAAACGATTATCGAAGCGCAGACGGAAAGCCTGGCGGACCCTGTCAGTAATCCAGCGGCGTTTCAGACCGCCGGCTTGAACCAGATTGGCGTGGGCCCCGTGATGTCGCCGGCCTGGCGATCGCAGATCAATTTAACATCGCCGATACTGGCGCCCAATGTCCGCTGAACCGGCCGCGACGTCGCAAATCGTCATGCTGCATGGCGTGCAAGCACCAGACGGGCAGCTCTTGAATCTGGAGGTGCTGGCGTCTTCCGATCCCTCCCTGAACGAAGCGGCGCTGGCAGACGCCGCCAAATGGCATGGCGGCAGGATGGGCCCGGAAACCGGCGCCACGCCGCAATCGCACGAAATCATGACGATGGTCGAATTTTCCAGCCCGCCGCAGACAACGCAGCTGCCTTGAATTGAATCCTCAGCCGGCGTGCTCCAGGGTCTTGTGCCGGCTGGTGCTTGCGCCATCCGTGCTTTTCAATTCGCGAAACACGATGGTCGACAAAACGGTGATGCCGCCCAGAACGAACAACGCGTGGTGGATGCCGTGAATCATTTCCGCGGCGCTGGTATGAAAGCGATCGGGGATGAAAACGGCGGTGAGCAGCGACGCCGTCGCGATGCCGAAGCTGATCGACATCTGCTGCATGGTGCTGGCGATGGAACTTGCGCTGCTGGTCTGCTCCTCGGAGATATCGGCGTAGACCAGCGTGTTCATGCTGGTGTATTGCAGTGAGCTGAAGAACCCGTAGCAGAACGCCAGAATCACGATGTTCCGAACCGGCGTGCCCACTCCGATGGTTGCGAAAAGCCAAATGAGCAGCCCGAGAATCACGGTGTTCGAGATCAGCACCGTGCGATAGCCGAAGCGGCTCAGAATGCGCGGCATGGTCATCTTCAGGCTCATCGCCGCGATGGCCTGCGGCATAATCAGCAGACCGGATTGAATGGGAGTGAACCCCAGGCCCACCTGATAGAGCAGCGGAAGAATGAACGGGAGCCCGCCCATGCCCAGGCGCGTGAAGAAGCTGCCGCTTACCGCCGCGCGAAAAGTGCGAATGCGGAACAGGCTCAGTGCGAGCAACGGAAACTGGATCTTCGAGGCGTGCAGCCCGTAGCCGGCCAGCAGAGCGATGGAAATCGCCAGCAGTCCCAGGATTTCAGCAACGCTCAGCGTATGTTCGCCGAAAACCTCCAGCACATACGACAACAGCGCGATGCCGGAGCCAAACAAGATGAGGCCGACCAGATCGAGCGGATTCCATCTTTCGCGATAGTCCGGCATATGCAGATAGACCAGGCACAAGCCGGCGAGGCCGATCGGCAGGTTCACGAAGAAGATTACCCGCCAGTGCAAATATCCGACGATCAGGCCGCCGGCGATGGGTCCGAGCATGGGCCCGATCAGCGCCGGGATGGCGACGAAGCTCATGGCGCGGACCAGTTCGGACTTGGCAAAGGTCCGGACCAGCGTGAGCCGCCCGACGGGCACCATCATGGCGCCGCCGCAGCCTTGCAGAACGCGGATCGGCCACCAGCACGTGAATGTTGTTGGAGATGCCGCAGAGAACCGATCCCAGCGTGAAAATGCCGATGGCGGACGCAAACACGCGGCGCGTCCCGAACCGGTCCGCCATCCAGCCGCTGATCGGAATGAAGACCGCGAGGCTCAACGTATAGCTGGAAAGCACCGCCTTCATGCTGAGCGGAGCCACCTTCAGCGCCGCCGCGATGGTGGGCACGGCCGTATTGAGAATCGTGGTGTCGAGCGACTCCATGAAGAACGCGACCGCCACCAGCCACGGCAGCAGCCGCTTGGTGGAGCTACTCACTTCCATGAGGCCACGGTAGCAGAGTCGGTTGAGAAGGCGCGTCCGGCTGGAACGAAAACCCGCAGGTCACGTCTAAAAAGGAAATTGAGGATGTACCGGTATCCCCTTTTTTTCACGCTGCCCGCTACCCTGCTGCTGTGCGCCGCCACCGGCGCGGCCCAATCCTCCACGGTAAACGTGAAGGTGAGCAATCAAATCAATCCCTCGGCCGGGGTGAATGGCCGGCTGCAGGTTGCGATGTCCACGTCGTTTCAACTCGGACAGTGGCACCTATCAGTTTTTCAGCCAAACGCCCGGAGCCCTGGCGACACTGAATGCGCTTCAGCCGCAGCACACGCGCGTGCAGTTGGTCCCGAGTAGCGATCCGCTTAGCAATTCGGGCGTATGGGATTTCTCGCAGCTGGATCCGCTGATCGCGCCGATCCAAAGCTCAGGCGACCGCAGTCCGGAGTTTCAAATCGCCGGCGCTCCCGGCCTACATGAACGATGCGAACGGCAACCTTCTCCCCGGCAGTTACGCGGATTTCGCCGGCCTGAGCGCCAATTTGGTTCGTTACTACAATACCGGCGGCTTCGATGCTGGCGGCGCTCATTTTCAAAGCCCAAGTCCCTACCCCATCACCTGGTGGGGCATCTTCAACGAGCCGAATGGCAGTGGCCTGACGCCGCAGGATTACGTGGATCTGTACAACACGATGGTCCCGGCCATGGCTCAAGCGGATCCGTCCGTCAAATTTGCGGCCGTGGAGCTTTCCGATTGGGGCCAGGACGCGGAAGCATTCCTGCCGACCTTCGTTTCAAACGTAACTGCTCCGGTGGATGTGCTCGCCACGCACTTTTACTCCACTTGCAGCCAGCAAACCACCGATGACGAGATCTTTCCCACGGTGCTCAATTTTGCGAACGAAGTCAGCTACATTTACTCGGAGCTCGCCACGCAACCGAAGCTCGCCGGAGTGCCTGTTTGGGTGACCGAGAACAATGTCAATGCCGACTATGCTCTCAACAATGGCCTGAGCTACTGCAATGGCACGCCGTTCGTTCTGGACCCGCGCGGCACCAGTCCGTTCTTCGCCGCCTGGCGTTCGCTGGTGTTCGAGTTGCTCGGCCAAGCCGGCGCCCAGGCGCTCTACCATTGGGATTTTTCTTCCAATGTGCAGTTCGGCGAGACTGATTCCTCGGGGAACCCGACGCTCAGCTATTGGGTGGATTATTATCTTTCGCACTGGCTGCCCTCGCCGCCTGGCCAGGACATCCTGCAGACCACTGCTTCGGGCTGTTGCCTTTGGATCGATCACAACGGTGCGATGTATGGGCTGGATACTCACACGCTGGCTCTGCGGAATCCCGATGGATCGGTGGTGATCCTGATGTCCAATCACGCGGTTCAAAATATCTATAAAGACAATAACGGCGCGGGTATTTCTCGGACCTTCGCGCTCGATTTGTCCGCTCTCGGAACGTTCACCTCCGCAACGCTGGTCACGCTCGACGCCGCAACTCCGGCGGCCGGTCCTGTGCTTCAATCGCTCACTCCTTCGGCGCAGACGCAGGTAACCGTTCCCGGTTATGGCGCGGCATTGTTGCGGCTTGCCAACTCGGCGCCCAGCTTAACTCCGGCGGGTGTCGTGAACGGCGCGACGTTTCAATCCGGTCCCGTGGCTCCGGGCGAGATCGTGTCGCTCTTCGGTAGCGCCATCGGCCCTCCCACGCCCGCCTTCCTTACCTTGACGAATCCCCGCCTCGTATCGAATTCGCTCGAAAGCGTTCGGGTGTTTTTTGATGGCGTGCCTGCGCCATTGCTGTACGCATCCGCCCGCCAGGTGAACGTGGTGGTTCCATATTCGATCGCTGGAAAATCCACAACCGCGCTTCAGTTGGAATATTTGGGCGTGTTGTCGAACCCTGTCACCCTGCGGGTTGCCGCTACCAGCCCGGGTATCTTCAGCTTCAATGGTTCAGGCCTTGGCCAGGGCGCCATCCTGAATGCTCGCGACGAAACCGTAAACTCCGCCGCGCATCCGGCGGCGCGTGGCGATTGGGTGAGCATCTTCGCTACCGGCGCTGGGGTAACCACACCGGCCAGCGTGGATGGATTCGTCGCCGCAGTTCCTCTGCCCGCGCCGGTCGCGAACGTGTCGGTCACCATGGGCGGCCTTCCTTGCCAGCTCAACTTCGAAGGATCGGCGCCTGGGTTGGTGTCCGGCGTCCTGCAAATCAATGCGCAGGTGCCTGCCGGGCTAGCGCCGGGTGCTGCTGTTCCCATTCAAGTTCAGATCGGATCCGCCGAGTCATTACCGGTGGTCACCGTGGCCGTGCAGTAACAGCAGAATTCAGCGGCTGGACAGCGGAGCGGAAACGGACTCCAGCGGCTGACGTTCCGCTGCGACGCCATGGGTCCATTCCATCAAAGCCGCGGCTACCATCAGCGCCGCTCCCGCGATGTAGCCCCAAAACAACATGAGACGCGATCCGGTTTCGGTGAGCGCTCCGAACAACGCGGGCGCACCGACGCCGCCCACCAGCGTTCCGCAGGCATAGAACACGGCGATCGCCAGCCCGCGAATTTCGAGCGGAAATACTTCGCTCACCGTAAGGTATGCCGAGCTTGCCGCCGCCGATGCGATAAAAAAGATGATGCTCCACGCTAGGGCTTGCGTGAAGAGCGAGAGCCAATCCTTCAGAAACAACCAGCTTGCGATGGCGAGCAGAATACCCGACGCGGAATAAGTGATGGCGATCATCTTCTTGCGCCCCACCGTGTCGAACAACCTGCCGATCAATAGCGGGCCGAGGAAATTCCCAACCGAGAGAGGGAGGAGCCAGTATCCGACCGATTCCGCCGGCACGTTGTAGTAGCGCAGCAGCACCAGGCCGTAGGTGAACATGATGGCGTTGTAGAAGAAGGCCTGGGAAACCATCAGCGAGAATCCAAGCAGGGAACGCTCGCGATATTGCTGCGTCATGGCGTTCCAGATTGCACGCCACGGCGTGTGATCCTGCACATGCAGATGAATGATGCCCTTTGGCGCCGGCAGCGGACGCCCGCGTGCCACTTCCCGCTCGATTTCGCTCACCACCCGCTCGGCTTCGCCTTTGCGCGCGTGGATCAGAAGCCAGCGGGGGCTTTCCGGCACATAGCGGCGCATCATCAGAACACCCAGGCCGAGCACCGCGCCGATACCGAAAACGAACCGCCAGCTCAAAGTGGGCGGTATGGATTTCAGGTGCAGCACCACCACGGAGCCCAGCGATCCCAAAAACGCGCCAATCCAGAATGTGGAATTAATCACCAGATCCACGTGCCCTCGGACACGCGCGGGGATCAGTTCATCGATGGCCGAGTTAATGGCCGCATATTCGCCGCCAATTCCCGAGCCGGTGAGGCTTCGAAACAGGCAAAAGCTCCAAAAGTTCCAGGAAAACGCGGTCGCCGCTGTCGCCAGAAGATAGAGCCCCAGCGTGATGAAGAACAGGCGTTTGCGGCCCAGCCGGTCGGTCGCGTAGCCGAAGATCAGAGCGCCAGTGACCGCGCCGGCCAGGTACAGCGTGGCGCTCAGCCCGATTTGGGAATCGCTGAGGTGCAGCGTGCGCGGATCTTTCAGAATCCCGACCAGTGCTCCGCCGAGCATGGTTTCCAGACCATCGAGCAGCCACGTGATCCCCAGAGCGATGACGATCCTCCAATGCCACGGGCTCCAGGGAAGCCGGTCCAGCCGCGCTGGTACGTCGCTCGAAATAATGTCGTCGCGCACTGGTGGTGAGATTCAGCCTAGCACTAACCGTTTCCCATCCCCGCATCGCGCAGCGCAAGCCGGGCCGCATGGTAGCCGCACATGCCGTGCACGCCGCCGCCGGGAGGAGTGGAGGCAGAGCAGAGATACACGCCTTTCAAGGACGTTCGGTACAGGCTGCGCGTGGGCCGGAACACCAGCTGCTTGAGACTATTCAGGCCGCCGGAGATATCGCCGCCGATCAGATTTGCGTTGTGATTCTCTAATTCCTCGGGCGTGAAAGTGTGACGCGCCAGGATAGTGTCCGTGAACCCAGGGGCGAAGCGCTCCACTTGGGCTTCGATGCGGCCGGTCATGTCGGCAAGGGAACCATGCGGGACATGGCAATACGCCCATGCCGTGTGTTTCCCCTCTGGCGCGCGAGTGCTGTCGAAAAGGCTCGGCTGCGCGAAGAGGACGAAAGGGCGATCGCTGATGATGCCCGCGGAGGCTGCCTTCTCCGAGGCTTCAATTTCATCGAGCGACCCTCCCAGATGCAGTGTGCCGGCGCCGGCGCACTCGCGCGCCTTCCAAGGGACAAGCTCACTCAAGGCCCAGTCCACCTTGAAGACTCCCGGCCCGTAGCGGTACGCCTGTAGCTGTGCGCGAAACGAACCGGAAAGCCGCCCTCCCGCAATCTTGAGAAACTGCCGGGGAGTAACGTCGCAAAGGATCAGCGCATTGTTCCCGAACTCATCCAGAGAGCGGACCCTCGTGTTCGTGACAATCTCACCGCCCAGGGAAGTGAAATACGACGCGAGCGCATTCGCGATCTGCTGCGACCCTCCGCGCGGAATCGGCCAGCCGGCCGCATGGGCGGCGATCGCCAGTGTCCAGCCGAACGCAGCTGACCCTGGCGCATCCAGCGGGAGCATGGAGTGCGCGGCAAGCCCGGCAAAGAGCGCCTGGGCCTCAGGTGTTCGAAACAACCGCCGGGCAGCCGTTGCGGCAGATTCCACCGCGCGCAGTCCGAAGCGGGCGAGCAACAGCGGGCTGTGCGGCAGATGCAGAATTGGCTGCAATATCTCGGAAGCAAGCTCCGGCCAGCGATCCGCGAGCGGCGCAACCACTCGGGCATAAGCAGTGCTGTCGATTCCTAGAACTGGTCTTACGGACTTTTGGAGAATTGCCGCAGAGCCGTCGTCAAACGGATGCGCCAGCGAGATGGGCGGCTGAATCCATTCCAGTCCATGCTCGCGCAAGGGAAGGCCGGCAAACGCAGGAGAACTGATGGCCAGTGGATGAACCGCGGAACAAATGTCGTGGATGAAACCGGGCAGGGTCAATTCAGCCGAGCGCGTTCCGCCGCCAATCGCGGGCTCAGCCTCGACGATTGTAGTATGAAGCCCGGCCTCGGCGAGAATGATAGCTGCCGTGAAGCCGTTCGGCCCGGCGCCGATCACAAACGCGTCGCGCGGCTTCAATGTTACGGCAAGGTGACGGAGGGTTCGGATCTGCGGGTACTGCGAGTACTAAAAAAGTGGCGCCGCGAACGAGAGGCCGGAGGCGCAATGATCTCGTCGTCCACCCGCTTTACAACTGTCTGGCCGTCGATGCCTTTGGAGAGGAGCCATTGCCAAATTGCCGAGCCGGACTGCATCCAGGCCCGGAGTTGGAAATCCGAGGCGGCCTGCCAGGGGGAATCGCCCGCCAGTTGCGTTACTTTCGCAATCGGGACAGTTCGGGTCAAAACACCGCCAGTGTCCGGTTGCAGCCGAACTTGCATCGCCGAGCCCCGGTTCAAGCGCACCAGCAATGTCCCCGCGCGTTCCGACACTTCGTCCACTATGTCCGCGCGAGCCAACGGACGGCGTCCCGCTCCAAGCAACCTCGCAAGCCGACATGGCATGGTCGATTCCTCCTTTCCGCCGCCAAACGCCAGCATCTTCGCTCGCACCGCCACGAAGTTGGTAGACAGTTTTCAGCGCGTTCCTGTTACGGATTTTTCGTTTCGCAGGCCGCGTCTATCTTATGAGTAACGGCGTGAGTAACCGCGCTGGCTTCGGGCTCGCCGATTCTATTCGAAAAGCCAGACGCGTGAGTGTAGACTAAAAAAGCACTGACCCGCGCAGTGCAAGGTTGAGTGGATGCTGCAAGCCAACGAGCGCGATCCGGAATCTGTTCCCGCCAGTGGGCGGTTTTACGTGGTCGGGATCGGCGCTTCGGCCGGCGGATTAGAAGCTTTCCTTGAATTATTACGCGCGCTGCCGCCGCATACCGGCATGGCATTCGTGGTGGTACAGCATCTGGAACCGAACTATGAAAGTCAGCTTGCTGAAATTCTGGCGCGAGCCACTTCGATGCCGGTGGTTCAGGCCGAAGAAGGAATGTCTGTTGAGCGGGACCACGTCTACGTCATCCCTCCCAACAAGGTGATGATCATTCGCGATAGCGCCCTGCATTTGGCGCCGCGATCGAAAAGCGACAAGCCGCATTATCCGATCGACATTTTCTTTGAATCGCTCGCTACCGATCAGGGGCCGAACGCGGTAGCCATCGTGCTCTCCGGAGGCGCTTCGGACGGCGCCCAGGGGATACGGGCCATCAAACGCAAGGGCGGCATTACTTTTTCGCAGGACGAGCTATCCGCCAAATCGGGAGGGATGCCGCACAGCGCCATCGCCACCGGGGCCGTGGATTTCGTTCTGCCGCCGGCCAAGATCGCGGGAGAACTCACCAGGATCAAGTTCAATCCCTATCTCACGATCCCGGTGGAGCAACTGGAAGAGCCCGTTGCCGCGCTGGAAACGGATGGCGAGCTTCAGAAGATACTCGGTCTGGTTCAGCGCGCCACCAGCGTCGATTTCAGCGAGTACAAACAGAGCACCATTCGGCGGCGGATCGGGCGGCGCCTGGTGGTTCATCACCTGGAGACGCTCGGAGAGTACGTCGAGTACCTGGAGGCGCATTCGGGCGAGATCGATGACCTGTATCGCGATTTGCTGATCAGCGTCACGGCATTCTTTCGGGAGCCGAAAATGTTCCAGGCGCTCTCTCAGGCGATCGCGCAGTATACAGAGAGCCGCTCTGGCGAGGAGCCGTTTCGGCTGTGGGTGCCTGGATGCGCCACAGGGGAAGAAGCGTATTCCATCGCCATCACCGCGTTTGAAGTTCTGGAGGCGTCCCGCAAGGATATTGCGCTACAGGTGTTCGGAACCGATATCAGCGAATCCGCCATTGACCGGGCGCGCGCTGGCATTTATCCGGAAAAGATGCAGGAGGATATTTCTCCCGAACGTTTGCGGCGATTCTTCTCGCGGTCCGATTCGGGCTTTCGAATCAGCCAGCAGATTCGAGAGAGTTGCGTCTTTGCGCGGCACGATCTTACCAGCGATCCGCCGTTTTCGCACTTGGATCTGGTCAGTTGCCGCAACGTCTTTATTTATCTCAGCTCGGCCTTGCAACAGCGCGTCCTGCCGGCTTTGCATTACAGTCTGAAGCCCGGCGGCCTGCTGGTATTGGGCAGCGCCGAAACCATCGGAAACCGGACGGACTTGTTTGGCGTGGTGGATGGTGATAACAGGATCTACAGCAAGAAAACCGTTCCGGGCCGCTTCCTGATGGAATCGCGGGCGATTTCGCCCCAGGAACCGCTGCCGCCGGCCGGCGCATCCCCTTCGGTAAGCCGAATCATGGTGCCCGCGCTGGCGGAACTCGAGTTCCGGGCGGCGCGGATTTTGCGCGATCTTTACGCGCCGCCGGGAGTGCTCATCGACGCCAATTTGCAGGTGCTGGAGTTTCACGGCCAAACCGGCTTTTACCTGGCGCATGCCGCCGGTGACACCCATCTGAATTTGCTTCGGCTGGTGCGCGAAAGCCTGGTCTACCCGCTGCGCAAAGCCGTGGACGCGGCGCACTCGAGCAAGCAACCGGTTCACGAATCGGGAATTCAGGTGGAGCACGACGGCGAGACGCGGACCATCCTGCTCAGTGTCATTCCGATTGCCGATGAGTCGCGTTCCTGCCTGGTGCTTTTTGAGCAGGATTCGCCGCTTCATAATGGCCGGCCAGCGGGCGCTCTCGGCCGTTCGGAAGAATCCGGGGCTTTGGAACTGCAGCTCACTCATGCCGAACGCGAGCTGGCGCAAACCAGAGACTACCTTCGCAAAATCAGCGAGCAGTATGAGGCCACGACCGAAGAGTTGCGGGCCGCCAACGAGGAAGCCCGCTCTTCGAATGAAGAATTGCAGAGCACCAATGAAGAGCTCCGCACCGCCAAGGAGGAGTTGCAGTCTTCCAACGAAGAGCTGACAACCATCAACGACGAGCTGAAGCATCGCAACCGGGAGCTGGACGTAACCACCAACGATCTGAACAATATTCTGAATGCGGCCACGATCCCGATCGCGATGGTGGGAATGGATCTTCACTTGCGCCGCTTCACGCCGGCGGCGGAACGCCTGATTGGCCTCGCATCCAGCGATATCGGCCGCCCCATGGCCGACATCCCGCATACGCTGCAAGTGCCGAAGCTTTCCGAGTTGCTGCTCGAAACCATCCAGACTCTGGGCGTTCAGCAGCAGCGCGTGCAGGACCGCCAGGGCCGCTGGTACACGCTCTTCATACGGCCCTATCGAACGATCGACGACAGAATTGACGGCGCCGTCATCACTTTGCTCGACATTGATGAATCCGTGCGCGCTCTGGAACAAGCCGAGCTGTCGCGCTCGCTGGCGGATGGAATTGTGGAAACCGTGCAGCATCCGCTGCTGGTGCTGGACGCGGATCTGCACGTAACGCGCGCGAACGGCGCGTTTTATAGGACCTTCGGTGTCCGCCCGGAAGACACTTTGAGGCAAAGCATCGACGACCTGGGCAACGGCCAGTGGAAATTCCCCGAATTGCGGCGCCTGTTGGAGCAGGCCATGCTGCGCGACGTTCCCTTCCGGGACCTGGACCTGACGCATGACTTCCCGCATATCGGCAGAAAGACCATGCGTCTCAACGGCCGCCGCATCACCAGCCCGGGCTCCGCCGCATCGAGCGTCCTGCTGGCGATCGAGGATGTCACCGAGCGGCAGGAAGCCGCCGAAATACAGTACCGGTGGCTATTTGAATCGGCTAAAGAAGGGGTCATCGTTCTGGAATCGCCTTCCGGCCGCGTCGTGGATGTAAATCCGTACCTGCTCGAGCTGTCCCGCTATCCGAAGGCGGAGTTCCTGGGCAGGCCGTTCTCCGAGCTGCCGTTGTTCCTGGCTTCGGAGGAAATGCGCCGGCTGGTGCCGGAAACCGTAGAAAACGATATTGCACATTTTGATTCTGTGCCGCTCCAGGCGCGAGACGGGCGGGAAACAGTGGTTTCCATCGTTTCCAACGCGTATCGCGTAAAGGAGCGCTCGCTGATTCAAGTCAATATTCGCGACGTGACCGAGCGCAGGCGGAATGAAGAAGCTCTCCGGCAAACCAACTTGGATCTGCAGCAGTTTGCCTTCGCCGCTTCGCATGATCTGCAGGAGCCGCTGCGGACCATCACCAGCTTCCTGGAGCTGTTTCAAAGAGAGAATGAAGGAAAACTGGGCGACCAGGCGGACCAGCAAATCCAACATATCGTCAATGCCGCGGTGCGGATGCGGCAACTGGTGTTGGACCTTCTAGGATACGCCCAGGCGGTGCGCGCCGACCTGAAAGTGACCGAGGTTCATCTGGAGGCCGTGCTGGCCGCGGCGATTCTGAACCTCCAGCTCGCCATTCAAAGCAGCCATGCGAATATAACGTTCGATCCTCTTCCGGTGGTTTCAGCCGACGAGACACAAATGCTGCGTCTTCTCCAGAATCTGATCAGCAATTCCATCAAGTATCATGGCGCGGAGCCGCCGCGTATTCACCTCTCGGCGCGCCAGGCTGGGCCGGAATGGATCTTTTCCGTGAAGGACAACGGAATCGGCCTGGACCCAAGGTATTCCGATCAGATCTTTACGGTCTTCAAACGGCTGCATGGCCGGGAGTATCCTGGAACCGGCATCGGGCTGGCGGTCTGCAAAAGAATCGTGGAGCGGCACGGCGGACGGATTTGGGTGGAATCGAAAGTGGGGGACGGGGCTACGTTTTACTTTTCTTTGCCGGAAAGGAAACAAAAGTTTCTGTAATAGGTCTACTATAACGCATGCTCCGGATTCTTCTGGTGGAGGACAATCCCGCCGATGCGCAAATGCTGCTCACCGCCTTCCAGAAAACCGGCCTGCCTCTGGAGATTACACAGGTGGAGGATGGCGTGGAAGCGATCGAGTATCTGGCCAGGAACGGGAAAGCATCTCCCAGTTGCGACGTCGTGCTGTTGGACCTGAATCTTCCCCGGCTCAGCGGTTTCGAAGTTCTGGAGCAGATCCGAAGCTCCGACGATCTGAAGCGATTGCCCGTGGTGATCATGTCCGGTTCCACGAACATGGAAGAGATTGACCGCTGTTACCAGGCCGGTGCGAACTCCTATATTTGTAAACCGATCCATCTGGATGAGATCCTATCGACGGCCGCTTGGTTTGTCGCTTACTGGGCAAATTGTGTGAAACTTCCCTCCAAGCGTCCGGTAGCACGTGCCGCCCTTAACCATCTCGTGGCGGCCCAGGCTAAGTAACGTTCCTCTAACAGAGTGGTGTTTTTTGGAGCTAATCCAAGCCAGCGATGTTTCCCGCATAGCCGGTCATTTCCAAATAACCAACCCCTGAGACCGGACGACCCAGCCGCTTGGCATCAATATCGATTGCACCTTCCCAGTAGTTTGTACTGCCGGTGAATTCCTGCTGAGCCAAAGGCGTGCGAACCGCGGCCTGGAAGCCTAGCGGCGGGACTTCGATGGTCCATTCCACCGGGTAACGGGCGCCGCTTGCTTTGCTGGTCCAGGTTTTTCCGGGCGTCAGTGTAAAATCACCGGCGACGAGATGACTGGCGTGGCCTTGGGAGTCCACGTAGGTTCCGGCCGAATACGGATCCACGGTTCCGCCTTTGCGGCGCAAACGAAACAGCATCAACTCGGACCCATCGTTCAGTTGCAGGCTGAGCCAATCCCAGCCGACTTGGCCGGCATCCAGTTGGTGGCTGAAAAATTCGTGATCCATCCAACTGCTGCCTTCCACGGAGAATTTCTTTCCGTCCAACATGATTGTTCCGGTAGTTGCCAGCCGGGTGAAGGAAATATAGTACGAAGCCTTGCCTGTGCCCTCGGCCTTTTGGCTCACTCCGTTCTCGCCGTTGATTACCGGTGGCTTCTCGGCCTTCAACGATAGGTCCAGGGAAAAGCGGTCGGCGACGGCTTCTAACATCTGGCTGCTTCCGCCGGCGATGGCCGGATCGAAAGTCCATTGCGCTTTCCAATTGCCATTCCAAATGCGAGCCTGCTTGAGATCCGCGCCGGCCAACCCAGGACCAGCGCGGTTCAGGCGCTCGGTGTGCAGAAACTGCCCGCCGTCGATGTCGCTCAGCGCAAGATGCGCCATCCAGATATCCTGCAAGTCCCAAACGGTCGCGGCCGGCTGCCGGTCGACGGCCCTGCGGAAAAATGTCAGCTCAAAGCCAAAGCGCCGGCCTTGCGCGGTTCGAAGATTTCCGGTGTAGTACCACCATTCGGTCTGAAACTCGGGATGATTGAAATGATCGCGAGGGAATTGGAAATGGTAATGCGGGAGCGCGAGACGATAGGGATCGCTTGCGGCCCAGGCTGTGAACGCGAGCAGGCATGCCATGAGAAGACTCCGGCTACTCCTCATGAATCACCTCGATGGGCACCAGCCGGTTCGCGATCCTGGCCGGGTACAGCGCCGAAAGAACCGTCGCGGCGTAAACGATGGAGAGCGCGCTGAGCAGCACAGGAACAGGCCAGTGAAACTGAATGGTCCACCCGAAGGACTGTTTGTTGATCACACGAATTAAGAGCAGCGAAAGAATCAGTCCCAAGGTCACGCCCGCGATGTTCGCCAGTGCGCCCAGCAGCCCGGCCTCGAAGAGAATGATGCCCCGGACCTGGCGGTCGGCTGCACCCAGGAAACGCAGCAGCCCGAACTCGCGTCGCCGGTCAATCACCAGCGCGAGCAACGCGCCGCCCACGCCGATGATCGCCACAAATGCGGCCAGCGCTTCCAGAACATAAGTGATGGCGAAGGTTCGGTCGAAAACCTGGATGCCCTGATCCCGCAAAGTACGATTCCGCGCCACCGCAATGCGCCGCCCCGCGATCACGCGCTCCACGGCGCGTTGCCCGTCGTCCAGGGACACGCCCGGCTTCAGATATACCGCGACGTTGGTCGGCTCGGGATCGGGAAGATAGCGGAACAAAGTGGCGCGATCCATCAGAACCACGCCGGCTTCGCTCGAATAATCGTAGTAAACATCCAGAACGCGAAATGATCCGAGCTTTCCACCCAGACTGAGTTTGAGAATGTCACCGGCCCGTGCCCCATGCTTGTTGGCAAATGGCTCGCTGACGACGACCGCGTTATTTCCGATCAGCTGACGAAAGACTGTTTCGGGCGCCGTTCCCGAAAGAAACATGCGTGTCCGCCGGCGCCCCCGAATACGAGCATCCACGCCGCCTACCGTTGCGGGAACTCCCTCATACCGCATTTCGTACGTGCGCATTTGATCCACGGCATCCACTTCGGGAAGCTGTGCAAGCTGCGCGGGAATTTCCGCCGACATGGTGGGATGCCGGTCCGCTCCAGCCGGGACCGCCGGACTCAGGAAAAGATCCGCTTGCAAGACATCGCCCATCCAAACCAGCACGGTTTCGCGAAAACTTCCCACCATGATGCCAACGGCCGTCAATACCGCGATCGCAGTGGACAAGGCCGCTACCAGGACCGATGTTCGTCGAAGCGATCCTGCCAGGCTGCGAGTGGCCAGCAGGCCTTCCACTCCAAACAGGCGGCGAATCACCCCGGCGGTAATCGAAGTCAGAACGGAGACCAGCGCAGGCATCGCGAGGGCGCACGCGGCAATCGCGAGCAGCGCGGAAAAATATCCGTACACTGGTTTTCCATGCACCGCGTTTTGCTGGGCAGCGATCCATGCGATGGCCGCAAATACTAAGGCGGCGCCAGCGGATCTCCAGCGGTGCACGCGAACCTGGTGTTCGCGCATGCCCCTCGCCATCGCCTCCACGGGCGCTACCCGGGAGGCTTCCCAAGCGGGCCCCAATGCCGAGACAAAAGAGACGCCGGCGCCCATGGCGATTCCTAACAATGCTATCTCCCACGTCAGCGAGATGGGCGCCGGGCTGCTGCTGAAATAGAGCGCCGCCACGGTTGAAGCCACCAGCTTGACCGCGCCCTCTGACATCGCGCGTCCCAGAACAATTCCCGCGATGCCGCCCAGCAGGCCGAAGCAGGTCGCCTCACCCAAAATCCCCGCGAGAATCGCAGCGCGAGGCGTCCCCAGCGCGCGCAGAATGCCGATTTCAAACCGCCGCCGCACCACCGATACGGAAATGGTGTTGTAGATCAGGAATGCGCCGACGGCCAGCGAAATATAGCTCAGAACGCGGAGATTCCAGCGGAAAGAATCCAGCATGCGGCGATTCTCTTCGGTCTCGGTGCCTTGCCGCGCGAGGGTGACTCCGGCGGGAAGGTTCCGGCGTAGCAACGCTTCCCACTCATCGATGGAGCGCGTGGGCGGAGCTTCGATCAAAATCCGGTCCAGCCTTCCGCCGCGCCGCAGTATTCGCGTGGCCGGCGCCAGGTCCATGAGAATCACTTCACTCGCCTGGTTGTCCAGCACGCCGCGGACGGTGAAGTCCGACGCTGCATCGTTGGTCAACAGGCGAATGTGGTCGCCCGCCTTATATCCGAGCCCGGAGCTGAGCCAGAGGGATTCGCCGGTGGGAATATCGGAGAACGCGTGCGATTCCGCTCCCTCCGATAGCAGGTCCATACCGATGATCGGGACGGTGTGCCTGACCGCGCCGTCGATCACTGCGTAATCCTCGATGCGCGGATGAAGCTTCAGAGGATATGGCAAAGTCGCCAGACGAGCGAACACTTCGGGTGGGATTCCCCCTGCCGCGGTTACTTCCAGGTTGGCGCTTCCTGTCAAGGTTTGGAGCGACGAACGAAACGAACCCGTGGCGGCCTGGCCGGCCAGTTCGATTGCCAGCACCGCCGCAACCCCCAGCGCCACGGCCAGCACGGTGAGCGCGGTTCGCAGCCGCTCCTGCCGCAATGGCCTGAGGATCAAACGATAGAACAGCTCCAGCGCGATCATAGGCGGCTAACGTTTTCTCATCAGCTTTTCGGTCGGGCTGACGCTTTCCACCTGGCCATCCTGCAGCCGCACGATGGTATCCGCTTTCCCAATCGCTTCCAGGCTGTGGGTGGCCATCAGAACAATCGCGTCCAACTCGTCGGCGATGCGCCGCAACAAAGCGAGAATCACTTCGCTGGTGGTGGTGTCCAGGTTGCCGGTGGGCTCATCGGCCAGGAGAATCGAAGGCGAGTTTGCCAGCGCGCGCGCGATTGCCACCCGCTGCATCTGTCCGCCCGAAAGCTGATACGGCATTCGGTCCGCGTACACATCCATCTCCACCCAACGGAGCCGTTCAGCCGCTTCGGCGCGCGATTTCGCTCGCCCGGCCAGCATCAACGGCAGTTCCACGTTCTCGATCACAGACAGTGTCGGCAGCAGTTGAAAACTCTGGAAGACAAACCCCACCTTCTCGCGCCGTACGCGCGTTAGCGCCGCATCGCTCAGCGTTGACGTGCTCACGCCATCCAGCCACACGGTTCCCGAGGTCGGAAAATCCATGGCGCCGGCCAGATTCAATACCGTGGATTTTCCGCAGCCGCTTCGCCCCACTAACGCCGCAAACTCCCCTGGATGGAAGTCCAGAGTCACGTCGCGCAGAGCGGGCACCGAGCTTCCTTCGGTGACGTAATCCTTGCCGACGTGTTCCAAACGCAGTGCCCCCATCTCTTCCAGTCTCCCAGAGCGAGGCGCTCCGCGGTATTGTTATTCGGAAAGCACATATGCCCGCAGATGATCAGACACGCCACTCCCGTTGGGGGAAAGCCACCGCGAGCCCGGAGGAGGAGATTTTCCTCGAAGGCCCGCATAGCCGCGGTTTCGAACTCGGGCGGGCATTCCGGATCTTTCGCGAATTGATCCACGGCTTTCGCGCACTCCACTTCGTGGGCCCGTGCATTACCGTCTTCGGGTCGGCACGCTTCCCGGCGACGCATCCCTACTATGCGCTCACACGCGAACTGGGCGCAAACATCGCGCTGGCGAGATTCACGGTTATGACCGGCGGCGGACCGGGGCTGATGGAAGCGGCCAATCGGGGCGCGAAGGAAGCCCACGGC
The DNA here is from genome assembly GCA_963761265.1 of Bryobacterales bacterium. GTDB lineage: Bacteria > Acidobacteriota > Terriglobia > Bryobacterales > Bryobacteraceae > Palsa-89. The sequence goes on along the minus strand of CAVXGM010000009.1, from coordinate 98,307 downwards.
GTCTCGGTCGGTTGTAATATTGTCCTGCCGAAAGAGCAAAAACCAAATCCCTATCTCGACAAGTGGGTAGAGTTCCGCTATTTTTTCGTGCGGAAAATGATGCTGGTGAAATATTCTTACGGATTCGTCGCGGCTCCGGGAGGGTTTGGCACGCTGGATGAGCTGTTTGAAGTCGCCACTTTGATCCAGACCGGAAAGATCAAGAACTTTCCGGTTGTGCTTTTGGGTGTGGAATACTGGTCGCCTCTGCTCCAGTTCATTCGGGAATCACTCTTGACGCAGGCGGCCATCGACCAGCGCGATCTGGATCAAATCCTCGTGACGGACTCGCCAGCGGAAGCAGTATCTTTCATCCAGAGACGCGTGATGGACAATTTTGGATTGCGATACGTTCAGAAGCGCCCGCGCAAGCTTCTGCTGGAGCGCGGCGTCTAGCCAACATCGGATATGATCGCTGTATGAAACAGTTCGCTGGATGTGGGTTCAGCCGTGGGTGGTGCGATTCTGATGAGCACAGGACGTGAAGTTCGCTGCTATGACTATGTCAATCATCCCTATGCGCAGGTTCGCGATGTCCTGAGCAAGGACGCGCCTGCGATATTCCAGTCCGCCACCAAGGCCGCCACCTCGCGCGCCCGATCCATCGCTTCGGAATTGCGCGTCGATATCAGCGGAATCGCAGTGGAGGCCGACATCGTCATTTCGGTCAAAAAGATCGAGGAACAAACTTCCGAAATGGCGTCCCCCGTCACGCGCTTGCAGCTTGAGTGGCAAGCAGCGAAAATGCCAAGCCTGTTCCCGCTGATGAAAGCGGAGCTCTCCGTGTATCCTTTGACGGCGAGTGAAACGCAATTGGATTTTTCGGGCGTTTACGAACCGCCGTTCGGCGCTTTGGGAAAGGCCATGAACGCGATGGTCGGCTACCGGATCGCGGAAGGGTCGGTACATCGCTTTGTGAACGATGTGGCGGGCTACCTCCGGCAGGTCCTTGCTTAGCAGACCGATTACTTACCCACCAAGTGGGTTTGATCTTTCTCGTTTTCCTGACAGAAGTATTCCAATAGCTCCGTATTCAGGACGATGAACTGGTGCAGCGTGACGGTCCAGGGCGCGGTGTACGCCTTGGGATCGTCAACCGTGATTTCGATGTCCAGGTTGCCGTAGTTCACTCTTCGGAAGCGTTCGGTCATGGTGGCGGCATCCGTCAGCGGGCTGCCGCTGCGATCCAGCCACATGCCATCACGGAAGCCATTCGTCTGGACCACTAACGTGTCTCCCTCCCAATGGCCGGATGAGTAACCGGTGAAGGATGGTTGCGGATCTTTCGGCAATGCTCGCCCGTCCGTGAAAATCTGGCGGAACGTCACGTCGCGCTCCGAGAGAATCACCACCAACCCCGGCGTTTGGACGATCTTCCGGTACGGCGGATACGTGAGCAGGCGCAGCGCTCCCGCCGGCTGGCAGTGCGATACCGGGTCGTCTTTTCCGTTTACCGCCATGCGCTGTTTGACCAGCTCAGCGGCCCACGGCTGATAGGGCAATCCGCCCGGAAGCCGCGCGCCGATGTTCACGAATTCCTTGGAAGTATGCATGTCGGGGCATCCATAAGGCGGGCAGGGATTGGTGTTGTCGGCTTCCCAGATTCCGGAAAGATCCGGCTTGCCATCGGCGGTCCTGGGTGTGGGTGCGCCCAGGTTTGGCAACCCGCTCGGGGTTTTGGGCACACCGGCGGTTGGATAGGTCAGCCATTGGCTGAACACCAGAGCCGGCATTGCGAACAAGATGGCAGCTTTTACGATCACGTATGATCCAGGATAATCTTCAGACGCCGCTCGGAGCCATCTTCCACCATCGCGAGCGCTGCTCCGAGTTCGTCCAACGCCATGCGATGCGTCACCAGAGGCTCCAGGCAAACCGCGCCCCGCTCCACAAGGTGGATCATCACCGGGAAATCCTGAGCCGTGGCGGCGCGGTTGTTGATCAGCGTCAGTTCCTTGAAATAGAGATCGTAGAACGGCAACGCGCCACTGGTAGCGCTGGTGATGCCGAACATCACGATGCGCCCTCCGAAGCGCGCCATTCGGATCGCATCCGCAATGGACGAGACCACGCCCGTGCACTCAATCACCACGTCGGCGCCGCGGCCGCCGGTGGCTTCCAAGACCTCGGCTACAGCGTCAGCGCCGGATTCGATCGCTACGTCCGCGCCCGTTTGCCTGCGCGAGATCGTTCTTGAACCGGCTGCGGCTGATCCCGATCACTTGGCCCGCGCCGCGCGCCCTGGCGAGTTGCACGTGCAGTTGCCCGGAGACTCCCAGGCCGATCACCGCGACCGATTCCCCCAGCGATAACTGCGCCAGGCGCTGCGCGTGCAGGCAGGTGGTGGCCACCTGGATCAGCGGCGCGATCCGGCTGTCCACCGAATCGGGCAGCCGAAAGATTTGGGCTTCCGGGACTGCGGCGTATTCGGCAAATCCGCCATTGGTCTCGCGGCCGATCAAGCCGCCGTTGGGACAAAGATTGGTTTGCCCGATGCGGCAATGGAAACAGGTTCCGCAATAGAGAACCGGATCGACGATCACACGTTCGCCGCCTGCCAGTTCGCCCACCATTTCATGGCCCATGATGAGCGGATACTGGGCCGGAATTGCTCCTTTGTAGATCTTCAAGTCGGTTCCGCAGAGCCCGCTGTGCGTGATCCGCACCAGAGCGTGCCCGGCCGGGACCTCCGGCAGCGCCACATCGGCAAGCGCGAGCTCGCCGGGCGCCCGCAGGACCATCGCTCTCATAGCGGCGGCTTCATGCGGGCAGGGTCTTCCCGCGGGTCTCAGCGCCGAAGGGCAGCAGGAACAGCCCCACCACGAATGCCAGCGAGGTCAGCGCGACGGGAGTGCCGAGAGTTCCATAATGCCGGATCATCGCGCCTACCAGAAACGTGAGCCCCGCGCCCGCAAATCGGCCGACGTTGGTGGTAAACGCAAACGCGCTCACGCGGCAATCGGTGGCGTATTGCTCGGGCAGCCAGAACGAATAAACCACGAAGTTCGCGCCGCCCAATCCGAGGAAAAACGTGCAGATCAGGAACCACGTGATGGCGTGGACCTGCATATAAAACACGTATCCGAACGCGAGCCAGAGGAAAATCAGCATCAAGCCGAAAAATATCCCGAGGACAACTCGCCGGTCCAGACGCTTGGCAAGAATCGGGAGTCAACAAGGCGCCGATGATCGTTCCGATGCCTAGAATGCCGGTCGAGTAGGACGCGAGGCGCGCGCCGGTGAGCGTCGACAGATGGGCGTTCTCCGCAAGATACGTGATGGCCGACGGCACGTAGACCGAGCCGGCCCACAACCCGACGATGGATGCCACCAGGTACAGCGAGTTGAGGATGGTTCGCGCGGCGATATTGCGCCGTGAAAAGCTTGAAGAAAGCATGGTGCATGGCGATGATGCCGCCCTCTTCGCGCCGGTTCTTCCAGCGCGCGGGTTCATGCAGCCGGTTGTAGAAGAAGGCCACCAGTATGGCCGGCGCGCCGCCCACCACGAACATCCACCGCCAGCCATATTGGCTGCCGATGAAATAATTCGCGACGGCCGCGATCATGAAGCCGATGTAGTATCCGGTGTGCATCAGGCAAACGCCCCAGGTCCGGCGCTGCTCGGGCCATTCTTCCGATACCAGCGATGCGCCGATGGACCATTCGCCGCCGATGCCCACGCCCGCCAGGAACCGCACCAGCGCGAGCGACCAGACGTTCTTGCAGAGCGCCGCGAGCAGCGTGAATGCCGAAAACCAGAGGATCGAAAACATCAGCGTGCGAGCGCGGCCGAACCGGTCGGCGATGGGTCCCCAAACCAGAGCCACGCCCCAGCCGACCATGAAGAGCGCGAACAGCAGACCGCTGTAGTAGCCCACGTTGGCCGTCGTGGCGGGGATTCCGGAGCTGGGCAGCACGTCGCGCAACGCGGGCACCAGCACCAGTGAAAAAATGAACGAATCCATCCCGTCCATGGTCCATCCTGCCCAGGCGGCCCAGAAGGCTCGTTTCTGGCTGGATGTCAGCGGGACGCTAGCTGCTGGTTTTTCTACAACCGGTTTTATCATGAGACGGAACCACGTTGCTGCTGGTAAGAAATTACATCATCGCTGGCCAAAGAAAGCAAGACAAAGTTGTTTCTCCGTGGGTGGGCGCAAAGGCGGTTTCTGCCGCAAAGTCGAGTTTTCACTCCCAGAGCAGGTATCCTATAGGTTGGAAAATGAGTAATTTGGAAACCAAGTCCGAAACTATGCCTGCGCGCAGCCAGCCGCTTCCGCTCCAGGAGCGCGTGGAAGCCCAGGGCCACCTGATCGACTCGCACATCATGGAGCAGATCCTCGATACGGTGGTCGAGTTCGGCGGGCGATTCGAAGTCGAAGAATTTCGCATTGGCCGCACCAATAGCGACGGCTCCTACGTCCGGCTGAAGGTTGAGACCGACGACGCCGAGTCCATGGAGAAGATTCTCTCGCAGTTGCTTGGCTTGGGCTGCGCCATGGTGGATTCGGGCGATGCCGAGCTGTTCACCGTGGAGCGCGATCGCTGCGCGCCCGAGGATTTCTATTCCACCACCAACCACAAAACCTACGTCCGTCATGCCGGCCACTGGGTGGAAGTGCAGAATCAGCGCATGGACGCGATGGTCGTGGTGCAGGGCGGGCAGCGCTGGCTGCCGGCGCCTGCGCGATATCAAAGCGGGCGACCGGGTGGTCACCGGGATGCGCGGCATTCGCGTGGTTCCCGAATCGAAGGAGCGCGACCGGCTGGCGTTCGCCTTCATGAGCAACGGCATTTCGTCGGAGCGGCAGGTGGAGACGGCCGTGCAGCAGACCGCGGCGCTGATGGAACAGGCGCGCGCGGCAGGGCAGAGAGATCGTCGTGGTGGCCGGACCTGTGGTGGTCCACACCGGCGGCGCGCGCGCCGCTCTCGCGCTTGATCCGCGAAGGCTAGATCACGCGCTGCTCAGCGGCAACGCGCTGGGCGTGCATGATATCGAGTCGGCGCTGCTCGGCACGTCGCTCGGCATCCGGCAGAGCGACGGGCGCCAGGAAGAGCACGGGCATCGCAATCATATGCGCGCCATCAATGCCATCTACAATTGCGGCGGCATTCGCGGCGCGGTGGAGAGCGGGCGGCTGCGCAGCGGCATCATGTACGAATGCGTCCAGGCACAGCGTGCCGTTCGTGCTGGCGGGCAGCCTGCGCGACGATGGGCCGCTGCCGGAAACGATCACCGACATGAATCGCGCGCAGGACGCGTACGCCGAGCAGTTGAAGGGCGCGGGACTGGTGCTGTGCCTGGGCTCCATGCTGCATTCGATCGCGGTCGGAAACATGCTGCCGAGCTGGGTGAAGATCGTCTGCGTCGATATCAATCCGGCCGTGGCGACCAAGGTCAGCGATCGCGGCACGGGGCAGGCCGTGGGCGTGGTCACCGACGTCGGCCTGTTCCTGGATCTGTTATCGCGCATCCTGATTCCGGTGAAATGACTTCCGTACAATGAAACGCCAATACACCGACGAACACGCCGCGCGCCGGCGTGCGCGCGCCGCTGCCGGAAATCGAGACCTGGCCGAACCAATATCCCGGCTACGAGATCGAAATCGTCTTGCCGGAGTTTACTTCGGTTTGCCCGAAGACCGGGCTGCCGGATCACGGCGAACTGACGCTGCGCTACGTGCCGGACCATTCCTGCCTGGAATTGAAATCGCTGAAGATGTACATGCTGGCGTATCGCAATCTGGGGATTTTTCAGGAGAACGTGGTCAACCGGTTTCTGCGCGACGTGGTGAAGGCGTGCCAGCCCATGGAGGCGACGCTGATTGGCGAGTTCACGCCGCGCGGTGGCGTGTACACCAAAATCACGGCCAGTTGGAGCAGGAAAACGCGGAAGCGAAATAGACCGCATGGATGACAAGGGCGAAGAACTCGCGGCGGTGATCGCGCGAAATCCGGCGAGCGCGTCCGCGCGCGCAATCCCAACGGGATGGCGCCCGGCAACATCCCGCTCGCCGGACCTGACGCCGCTGCTGCATGCGCGTGACGCCGCCGAAGCCAAGGTGGCCAGCATCGGAACGGTGAATCCGCGGCGCGGCGGGTCTGAAGAATTCCATCATCCAGCGCGCCAAGCGGATGGTGGCGCGGGCGCTGGACTGGCACGTGCGCGAGCAGGTGGAGTTCAACCGCGGGCGTGATGGAGTGCGTGCAGGCCACCATCGAAGCGTTGAACGAATGCAAACAGGCGCTTGCGATGGCTGGCGCGGTCGCAGGCGATGCGAGAGCAGCGCGAGATTGAAGGATATTCGCGATCGCTGGGAAGAGTGGCACACCGGCTGGGAACATAAACTCAGCGCAGACGGAAATCCAGTTCTTGCGCAGCGTTTCCGAATTGCAGGCGGCGTTCCAGCACCGCGTCACTTTGATGGATGCAAGCTCACCGAGAACAGATCAAAGCTCAGCACGCCGATTTCGAACGGGCGCATGGAGCGCCAGGCCGAGGAGATCCATCAAAGATTCTGGAACGACCTGACTCGCGTGCGAGAGGAATACGAGCGCCTCATTCATTCCGAACTGCGGCTGGTGCGGCAGAGGGCATCGCTGGCGCGCGAGGTGGAGCAGGTGATCGCGGAATGCGCCGCCGGATTTTGCGCACGTCGATTGGCTCAAATTCGCGGAGAAATTTCGCGGGTCGGAGGACGATATTCGCGAGCCGCCAGCGGATGTATGCCGCGCGCTTCCGCGAGCACGCGCCGGTGCTCGATCTGGGCTGCGGCCGCGGCGAGATGCTCCAAATCTTCCGCGAGGCTGGCATCGCGGCGCGTGGCATCGATTCCAACCGAGGATTCCATCGCCCTCTGCCAGACCGCACGGGCTGGACGCCGAGCGGGCGGATCTGTTCGAATACTTGAACGCGCTGCCCGATGCATCGCTGGGCGGCGTCGATCTGCTGCCAGGTGGTGGAGCATCTGCCGCCGGAGCGGCTGCCGGAGATGATCCGGCTGGTGCATGCCAAACTGCGGGCGGGCGGCTTGCTGGCAATCGAGACGCCGAATCCGCGAGTGCCTGGCGATTTTCGCTACGCACTTTTATATCGATCCCACGCATCGGCATCCGATTCCGGCCGGCGCTGGCCAGCTTTTATCTGGAAGAAGCCGGTTTCGGGCTGATCGAGATCGAGCGGTTGTCCCCCGCCATCGAAAGTATGCCTTCCTTGGGGGAATTGCCGGAGAACTTCCGCAAACAGTTCTTTGGATGCCTCGACTACGCCGCTTTCGGAATCAAACTGGGTTAATGCGGCGGCAAGTCAAATCAGAGCATGCGGTTTGGGTTGCGGCCGGCCCACTTTGCGGTCTTCCCACAGCGCCAGTGCTTGCACGCAAAATGCCGTCGAGACTGGATTGACGAAGGGCATCGGCTCGCCCTTTTTTCGGCCGAAAAGGAATCCGCCGCCGATCACAGGATCGCTGGACTCGATTTGAAAGCTGGCGGCTTGTTCGGCCTCATGCGCGGCATCCCCGCATGGATCGAGAGGCAACGCTCCGAGAGCCTCGCCCAGCAGCCGGACCCGCAGCAACTGCGCGTAGACATCGGAGCGCACAAAATCCGGCGCGATGTCACGCAAATATTTACCCGCGCGATCCACGCCATTTCGAAAGACCGCGGCGCACGCGGGCCGATCCAAGACCGGCAGCAGGCCTTCCAGAAAATACGTGTAGGGGTGAAGCCGGTCCATAACGCGGTGCTGATCCGGGTCGCCCGGCAGAAACTCCCGTTCGTTCTCGAGCGCGGCCTCCAGGGCCGATTCGTACCCGCGCAGAAACTCGGCCTTTCCGGTCACTTCGAAAAGCTCGAGCCATGCCATAGCGGACTTGAGCTGATAGCATCCCGGACTCTGGGACCAGTTGGGTTTCCAAGCCAGAGGGCGCTTATCGGGCAACGCCAGAATAGGATGGATGGCGCTGTCCGCCGGAAAGTCGGCCAGCATCCCATGTCCGGTCGCAATCGCCGAGTCGAGGAATTCGGAATCTTCGCTCACCCGCCAGGCGGACAAGAGACCACGCACGATAATGCCGCAATCAAAGAAATACGCGAGGGCCGGCCCCCCGTTCACGGGGTGTTCGAACGGAAATGTGCCAAGCCGCGTGTCCCACGCGCTGCGAGTCAGGAATCGAGCTGCGCGGAGGCCCGCCTCCAGGTAAGCCTCCTCTCCGGTGCGCTCGTGAAGAAACAGCAGCGCACTGAGCGTATAGCCCGTGATCTCCGTGGATACTGGCGCGTTTTGGCGCTGATCCGAGCGGTAATATCGGGCTACACCCCCGCCTGCTTCCTGGATCCCTGATTTTAGAAACCAGCGGCCGGCGGCTTGAATGAACGAGTCGGTCGGTAGCAAAGACGAATTATAGCATCCGGGCCCGGTCTGTATCGGCGGGTTACACTAAGTGAGAGTAATTAGCTTCGAAACTGAGGCTTTTACCTGTCTTCTCATTAACAAGCTTTGCCAAGTCAATACGTTATCGGAATCGATCTGGGAACCACGAATTGCGCGCTTGCTTATGCGCCCGAGGGCGGAGATCCGCGCGAGCGCCCTCCGGTGTCGCTGTTCGAAATCCCGCAATTAGTAAATCCGGGCGAAGTGCGGGACCAGCCACTGCTGCCGTCCTTCCTGTACCTGCCGGGATCCTCGGATTTTCCCGCGGGCTCCATTGGACTGCCCTGGGACGAATCGCCGAATTGCGTTGCCGGGGCGCTGGCGCAAAAGCGCGGCGCCGAGGTGGCCAGCCGGCTGGTGGCTTCGGCGAAATCGTGGCTGTCGCACGCCGGCGTCGATCGCACCGCGCCCATCCTGCCGCTGAATGCGCCGGAAGGCGTCGCGAAGGTTTCGCCCGTGGAGGCGTCGCGCCGGTATCTGGAACATTTGCGCGAGGCGTGGGATTCGAAAATGGAAAACGCCCCGTTCACCGAGCAGCAGGTGCTGGTGACCGTGCCTGCGTCGTTTGATGCCGTGGCGCGCGAGCTGACGTTGAAGGCCGCCGAACAAGCCGGGTACCAGAATCTGCTGTTGCTGGAAGAGCCGCAAGCGGCTTTTTACGCGTGGATCGAGCGGCATCCGGACTGGCGTGAGCGAGTGGCGGTCGGCGACCTGATTCTGGTGGTGGACATCGGCGGCGGCACCACGGATTTCACGCTGATCGCGGTCACCGAGCAGGGCGGCGAACTAGCCCTCGAGCGTGTGGCGGTAGGCGAACACATCTTGCTCGGCGGCGACAACATCGATCTTGCTCTGGCCCGGCATCTGGAGCAGCAGCTTGCCGCCAAAGGCACCAAGCTGGATGCCATGCAGTTGCATGCGCTCTGGCAGCAATGCCGGCTGGCCAAGGAACGTCTGCTCGCCAAGGACAACAAAAAGCGCGAGGAGCCGGTCACCATCCTGGGGCGCGGAACCGGATTAGTGGGTGGAACCATCAAGACCAAGCTTGCGGCCGAAGACGTGGAGCGCCTCTTGGATCAGGGCTTTCTGCCGGCGGTGTCCAGCCATGACATGCCGCAGCGCCGCCGGATGGGCTTGGCCGAAATCGGGCTGCCTTATGCCGCCGACGCGGCGATCACCCGTCATCTGGCGCGTTTCCTGCGGCAACAGGCGGCGCAGTCCGAGCAAGGGTCGGTGCGCCGTGGCGCCAGTGGACTGGCGGCGCCCACGCACGTGCTGTTCAACGGCGGAGTGTTGCGCGCCGATATCGTGCGCCAGAGAATCCTCGAGGTGCTCAACGGGTGGCTTTCCGAGGAAGGCCTGGCTCCCGCGGCGCCATTGCTGGGCGAAGACTTAATGCACGCCGTGGCGCGCGGTGCGGCTTACTATGGTTTAGCCCGGCAGGGTCGCGGCGTGCGCATTCGCGGCGGTGTGCCGCGCACCTACTATGTCGGCATTGAAAGCTCGCTGCCCGCGGTTCCCGGGATGCGCACGCCCGTGAAGGCGCTCACCGTTGCTCCGTTTGGGATGGAGGAGGGCACTTCCATGGACCTTAGCGGCCGCGAGTTCGGATTGATTGTCGGCGAGCCGGCCGAGTTCCGCTTCTTCCAATCTGCGGTTCGCAAGAACGATCCAGCCGGCACCATGCTGGATGATGTCGGTGAAGAACTCGAAGAACTCTCGCCGGTGGAGGTGACTCTGGACTCGGCGGGACAATCCGGTGAGTTCGTTCCGGTCACGTTGGAAACGGTAGTTACCGAAACCGGGATGTTGCAGCTTTGGTCCGTGGCGCGCGATGGCCGGCGTTGGAAGCTGGAGTTCAACGTGAGGGAGAAAGTGCAGGCTGAGACCACGTAAGAAGCTGTATTCGCACGATCACACTGTGGCCTGCATTCACTGAAACCAGGCAGGGCCCCGATTCGTCCGTGATTGTTATACTGGGGCGGTACTTTCTTAATTTCAATATCATGAAGCTTCTCGGCACTCTATTTCTGTCCCTGTCCACTCTATTCGCGCAGCAGCCGGCGACGGAATTTCTGACTGGACAGGCGGCCCGGCAGATCATCGGCCAACCCACGTTTACCTTGGAGGGTGTCGGCCAGCCTTCGGCGTATCAGATCGGCGCGGTGCAGGGGCTGGCGTACGCCAACAATATGTTTGTTCGTCGTGGATTCCAATCTTCACGGACTGATACCGCCGGTAAACAATCGCGTCCTGATCTATAACAACGTTTCGCAATTCATCTACGGCCCAACCGACGAAATTCCGCAGGGCGGCCGTTGCCCCGTCTGTGTTGGAACGCCGAGCGTAGGCCAAGCGAGTCTGGTGCTGGGCCAGCCCGATTTCACCACCACCACGAATCCTTATCTCACCCAGAGCGGCTTCCGCAACCCCACTATGGTTGCCTCCGACGGGAAGATTTTGGTGGTATCCGACACCGACAATAACCGGGTTCTCATCTGGAAGACAATTCCTACGGTTCCCGATCAGCCGGCCGACCTCGAGCTCGGACAACCCAATTTCACCACCGGGACGCCGGGGCTCAGCAGTTCGGCGATGCGTGGTCCGGAAGGCGTGTGGGTGCAGGGAACGCAGTTGTTCGTGGCTGATACGCAGAATCATCGGGTGTTGATATGGAACAGTATCCCCACTTCGAACAATCAGCCGGCCGATGTGGTGCTGGGCGAGCCGAACTTTAACAGCGCCCCGCCCGCCACGGTGAGCGACCTTCCGGCCACCGCCACCAACTTGTTTTCGCCAGTTTCGGTCACCTCCGACGGGCAGCGGGTTTATGTCACCGACCTTGGCCATCACCGGGTGTTGATTTGGAACTCCATTCCCACGCAGAATGGGCAAGCCGCCGACGTGGTGGTGGGACAGCCAACCATGACCACCGAAGGCGATAACAATTATTCCGGGACTTGCGTTACCAACGGGACGGATAGCGATGGTTACCCAACCTATCCGACCGGCTGCCAAACGTTTTGCCCTTCGGTCAGCACCGACGCCGACAACAACCCCATCTATCCCATACGCTGCGGGTACACTTTGAGTTATCCTCGCTACGCCTTGTCGGACGGAAAGCGCCTGTTCATTGCCGACGGCAGGAAACGATCGCGTGCTGGTCTATAACAGCATTCCGACCACGAACGGTGCGAAATACGATCAGAACCTGGGCCAGCCGGATGAATACAGCGATCAGGTGACCACCAGCACGGACACATTTCGCCCGGACGCCAATATTCTGGAATCCTCCGCCGACACCACGCGCACGCCTTATGGCCTGGCATGGGACGGTACGAACCTCTACGTCTCCGATCCTTACGATGTCCGCATATTGGTTTTCACGCCGGGTACGCCCAACATTCCGATTGCCGGCGTTACCAACGGGGCCAGTCTGAACACCTATGCCGTCGGCACGGTGAGCATTACTGGGACCATTACTGCCAGTGACACGGTCACCATCGACATCTCTTCCCCGGGCGTTTCCGCGACCACCTGTCCGTCGACAGGTTTGGCATGCTACACGTACACGGTAAAAAGCACGGACACCCTGGCTAGTATCGTGCAGGCCTTGGCCACCCTGATCAACGGCACAGCCAGCGGCAGCACGCCGGATCCGAACGTGATCGCCAGCGCGAATATTGTGGCGGGAAGTCTTTTTGTCGTGAATTTGATTGCGCGCCAGCCCGGCTTGAACGGCAACAACATAGGCTATTCGGCCACCACAGCGGCTTCATCCAGCACGGGAACGCCAACCGAAGGAGCTTCCGCGGCCGGATCCGCCCTGGCGGGTGGCGCATCTGCCGCGGAACTGGCGCCGGGGACCCTGGTGAGCATCTTTGGAACCAACCTGGCCGACACTACGGCCTTTGCCTCTCCCAGCGCGAGCGGCAACTATCCCACCAACTTCGACGGAGTGCAGGTATACTTCGACGGCATCCGCTCGCCGATTTTATACGTGTCGCCGAACCAAATTAATACTCAACTTCCATTTGATGTGTCCGGTTCGAATGGCGTCAGCGCGTTTGTGCGAACTGTCCACAACGACGGTTCGGTCACCGCCACCAACGCCATCGGCGTTCCGGTGGTCCAGGAGAACCCGGGTATTTTCGCGGGAAGTGGAATCGATCCCCGGCCCGCATTGGCGTATCACACCAGCGGCAACGCCATAGCGCTGGTGGATATTGATGGATCGGCGACGGCGGGCAACGTCGCGACCCTCACAATCGGCAGCAACAGCTACAACTATACGGTTCAGGCCACCGATACTCTGCAATCCATTCGCGACGGTCTGATTGTTTTGATCAACGCGAATTCGGAAGAGAAGGTGACGGCTGCGCCGGCGGGCGAGTTCGATCGCATCATCCTGACGGCGAAAGTGGGAGGGCCGGCCGGCAATGGCATCCCGATTACCGGCGGCGTCAGTACCAATGCGACGGTAACCGTATCTCCGCTGGACAGCGGCTCAACCTGTTGCGCGAATATCGCCGGATCGCTCGTCACGGCCGACAACCCCGTTGTTCCCGGCGAGGTGATCACCATCTATGCCACCGGCATCGGGCCCGACCACTCTGGCTGACGGCTTGACGCCCGCCGGCGTCACCGGCCAAATCTATCCGGGGCCCGCTCTGAACGTGCCGGTAACGAACGTCGACAATGCGCAAGTTGGCGGGACCACCGCGAACGTGCTCAGTGCGGGACTCGCGGTGGGAATGTTGCCGGGAATCTATGAGGTGCAGTTACAGATCAGCAGCGCGCTGCCAACCAATCCGCTGACACAGATGTATATCGCGCAAAATGTATTCACCAGCAACATCGTGACTATCCCGGTGGTGGCTGGGGTGTCTCCGGGGGCCAACGGTGCGGCCCGGTCCGGCGGTCAGCCGCAGGCCAAACGACCAGCGGCCCGGCGCCGCCGTTGAGGTTCACGGCCTTCTTGCGTTTTCGAGCATGACCCGGTATTTTCGCAGCAGTTCATAGATCACCACGCCGCCGGCGGTGGCTACGTTGAGTGAATGTTTGCGGCCCAGCATGGGAATGCGCACGTGCGTATCGCAGGAGGCGAGAAGTGGCGCGGCCAAGCCATCCACTTCGTGCCCGAATAGCACGCAGACCGGGAAGCGCGGCTGCCAATCGTACAGGTCCGTGGCGTGAACGCTGGTTTCCACCGCGGCGATTTCGTGGCCCTGCTGCCGAAGTTGCGCGATCAGCGACGCCGGGTCGGCGGGATGCTCCCAAGGGACGGTCTCTTCGGCGCCGAGCGCGGTTTTGGAGATGCCCGCGTGAGGCGGACGGCCGGTGATTCCGGATAAATACAGCTTGGCGCAGCCGGCTGCGTCGGCGGAGCGGAAGAACGCGCCGACATTGTATAAACTGCGCACGTCGTGCAGCAGGATGGAAACCGGGATCGGGCGCAGGCCCTGGTAGGGCGTTGCAGCTTGCGTTACGAGATAGGGAACCCGATCGGTAGTCGATCTCAAGAAAGCTCAGTAGATCTCGAAGCAGTAGGCGTGATTGTCGCCGCTGGGCGAAAGCGCATATTCGCCGTTGTCGAGTGCTTCGTCCGCTTCCACCCGGTAGAGGTGGCCGCCGAGAGGCCGGACGGCGAGATGCAGCGCGTGCGATCCGCCGTGCCGCCGGTTGTCGCCGAGCGAAACCTCCCGATTGCCGCCTTTCACTTCCAGCCGGTACAATTCCAGGCTCTGAGGCTGCATCTGCCGCGCATCGATGATGAAGATCGGTTCGGCCAGAGGAGTGCGCGCCGTAGAAGATGCGCCCGAGATAATGTAAGTGTCGTTCTTCTTTCCCTGCCGCGCATCGGCCACTTCGGTTTCCACCAGAGATGAGGCATGCAGCAGGTACGGAATATCGGGTTTGGGAGGAACGGGGCCGCTGTATTTTTCAGCGGCGGCGAACCCGCAGACGGCTGCTGCCAGGCTAATGACCACAAACGCGGTAGCGATCTTAGAGCGCATAGTAAATCTATTTTCCCGCGTTTGCGCCGCGTTGTGCTGGCCTTCGGGCGGCCGAACTCCATTCGGTGCGGATATCGCGCACGAATTTCCCCGGGTCCCCCGCTTGATAAAGGACGGGCGAGCCGGTGCCTTTGGGCGGAAGCAGCACGACGATCTGGCTATCGGCTCGATAGAGGCGCACCTTTTGGCCGCTGGCGACTTGGAACCACCCAGCCTGGTAATGCGAGTTCGCGAATCCATCGGTTCTCCGGATGGGTCGCCATGCGGTGTTCTGGCGAAGATCGACGATTCGAATCCCCTGGACGTTGACCTCGGAGGTCTGCAGCGTCACGGGGTAGAAACGGTCATGGATGGTGAGCGTTTCAGGCGTTAAGGTATAACCGGGCGGCCCTGGCGAATAGATTATTGCGGCCGCGGCCAATCCCAGCGCGGCAAGTGCCACGCCGATGGCGATGATGGTTCCGAGCGGCGGGGATCGCCGGACCGGTCCAGCGATCAGCGCGGGAATTGCATGGTCGATCTGCGGCGCAATGGCCCGGACTGCGGCCAGGAATCCGTCCGGATCGTCCGGACTGATCAGCACGGTCCTGGAGGCTGTGATCATCACGACGGCGTTGCTTCGATTGGTGACGTACCAAGTGGACCTTCCGAGCTTTGCAGTGCTGAACAGGCCATAATATCCGAACATCCCGCCGCTGCCTCCCAGCCGCCTGCATCCGCGGAAGTCCTCGGGCGTTGTTCTTCGAACGCCGCGAACTTCGTCCAGCGCTATGCGGGCGCTTCCGGCCAGGCGCTGTACGAATAGTGACCGGCCGGCTAGCAGGTAACCGCGCGGAGAGTAGGCATAGACCAGGAGCACGACGAATAGCGACACGCACGTAAACACAATGTGGTGGATGGCAAGCATGGCGCCCAGGAGCGCCAAACACGCCAGGATAGAAATGATTTTGGCGGTGCGATCGTAGGAAGCGCGGAACGTCATCGTGCCCGCGAATTATTCACGAATCAGAAGGCTGGTGCGATCTTCCACAGCGCGGCAAATGCGGTGCAAATCCGTTTCGTCCACCGGTTTGCTCAGCACGAATCCTTCGCTGTTGAGGAAAGCGCGGCCGACATCGCTGTTGAAAGCGTCGGTGAGCAAAACGAAGCCACCCACGCGCAGGCGGACGCGCTCGCAAAACGACACCCAATTGAGGCTAGGCAGCCGGACGGCGCAGATCACCATGTCGAACCGCAGCCGTTCGACGATGTCGAGGCCCTCTTCGGCGCTGGAGACCGGAACCACGCGATCGCCGCGATTGCCGAGCATGTGCACTAATTGCCGCTGCACCTTGGCGTCCGGCTCCACCACCAGAACGGTGAGCTGGCGGATGGCTTCGGACAACTCGGAGGCGTCCGAGCCTGCCTGGCGGGCTTCGATCACCGGCAGCTCGATATCAAAGCGAGCCTGCGCGGGCGACGTGCGGACTACCCGGAACTCGCCGCCGTGGCTTTCGATGATGCCGCGGCAAACGCCCAGGCCGAGTGCGCCCGATCCAGTGTGGTCGCCGTCTGTGGAATCGCCCCGGATGTCGGGCGAACGCAGCGGATAGGAAATCTCCACGAGCACGCGCTTGGCCAGCAGGCTGCTCGAAACAGTGATCACCTTGTCGCGCGACTCGGCGGCGGACTTTTCGGCGTCTACGAGCAGATTCAGCAGCACCTGTTCCAGCTGGCCTGCTGAACCGAGCACGATGGCGCGCTTCACGGCCAGCTGCGATTTGATTTCCACGCCCTTGGCCTTCCATTCCGGAGCTCGAAACTTCAACAGCCCGGAAAGAATCGCATTGAGATCCAGCGGTTCGGCCTGTGCCTGCTCCATGCTGGCGAACGAGACCAGCCGCGAAACGATCTCCGACGCCCGGCCGGCCTCTTTGGTGATGGATTCGAGTTCGGAGTGATAGGAATCGCCGTTCCGCGAAAGCAGCCCGGTGGCGAGCGTAGAGATAGAGTGCAAAGGTGAGCGAAGCTCGTTCGCAACGTCGGAAATCAACTGGCCGGCGGCCGCCAGTTTCTCGCTGCGGAATAGCTGCTCGCGCATGGAATGCTGTTCCTGCAGCTTCAGCGCGGTGGCCATCTGGTTGGCCAGATGCTGCATGGCCGCCTGCTCTCCGTCGCTGAAGTAATGGAAGCGGCCGCTGTGGTGAATCTCCAGCACGCCCATCACGTCGGTCTGCGCGAACATTGGAACCAGCAGCACGGATCGCGGAGCGATGATCGTATCTTCCTTCTTGAAGTGCGAGCTGCGCCGGACGTCCGGAATGGCAATCAGCGAGTGGCTGCGAAAGCAGGCCGCAATCGCGGACGGCAGGGAAGCGGAAGGCCCTTCCGGATCGATGGACTCCACCGAGGTGTTATTGGAGTGGACCCCTTCCAGCATTTTCGTCGCAGCGATTGTGGATATAGAGGCCAACACCGGTGGCATCCGACAGCGCCGGAAGATTCAACATCAGCCGCCGCAGGATCTCGGTGGAAGAGGTGGCGCCAATCACCTGCTCGCCCAGCGAATTGAGCAACCGCATCTGCTTTCGCAACGCCGCCATGCGGCGTTCGCGGAACCACCAGATGGACGCCAGCGCGCAGGCCAGAATGAGCGAAGCCAGAAGCACCGGAGGCTGAATGGCCCAGCCCCGTTCGATCACCGCCACTGACGCCGGACCTGGAATCAGAATCTGGAAGTAACGATCGTAGGGGGGCAGCGTGCAGTATTGGCTGGCAATACCGGTGACGCGGATGCGATCGCCCGCGCGGAATCCGCTCAGTTTGGGGCCCTCGTCGCGCCGCGTCCGGGGCAGGAACACGTTCAGCTCGTTGTTTCCCTGGCCGATCAGAAGCAGATCGCCGCCGCCATTCTGGTTCTCGCCGGTGATAACGCTTTCCAGCGTCACCAGTACGCCCATGTAGCGAAAGGATGCCAGGTCGAGCGGAGTGATTAGCTTGGGTGCGGGGGGCGCCGCCTGTCGCAAACGGCGGACCGCGCTGGGAACGAGAATCGGCAGGCCGGCTCTTTTGGAAATGGTTCCCTGCGCTTCCACCCAATCGCCTGGCAGGAGGTCCGGCAATTGTGGGATCTGGGGGCGCAGAAGCAGCCCAAAAAGGGCTTCGTCCTGAATAGCCACGTAATAAGAATCGGTGATCCAAATCGGCTTGGCAGAGACTAACCCGGTGACCACGACGTCCTTGCCTTCGTAAGCGGGAACGCGGTCGCGGCCAGTGCGTGATGCGGCCTGTTCCAGAGTGATCCTGGTTTGAACTGGAGCCTTTGTTTTAGGTGGCGTCTTTATCGGGAGCGGCGCCTCTGCCTGAGGTGACGCCTTGGCTTGCCCAACGGGATTTCCTAGCGGCGTTGGCTTGATTTGAGCGGAAGCCTGGCACAATGCCACCCCGAGCAGCAGCACCGGGAGCCGCAGTGTAGTCATGCTATCGCCAATCCTTAGAATCCAACGCTATCCAGGTCTTTCGAGCGTCGCGTTGCACGGCTAGCCAGATGGGGAGTACTAAACGGGATCATAGCACAGGTGAGGCGCTGGAACCGGCATTTGTTACGCGGTGTCTAATCACCCATATGTGTGGTAACCAGAAGGTTTGGAAGGCCGTTCTGGCCGCATCCGCGGCGCTGCCGCTGCTTGGTTGCCTCACTCCGCGCGCGCCAGGTTCCTTCCGGGTATTGCCGGGCCAACCCAGTTACCTGCTACGGTCACCGGATGCCAAGGAAACTCCTTTTCCAGAGGTGCTCAGCCGATATAGCGACGCCGGCGATAGTCAAGGCTGGCTGCTGCATCCGAACACCGAGTTGCATATCGAAAACGCCTACTATCGGGAGGGCGCGCCCAAGCACGGCATCGCCAATTACATTGGCACCGAAAAGGCGGTTTATGAAGTCCGCGCCAGAGGCCTGCGGCGGATCTCGGTGCAATCGGACCTGGAGCAGCGCCCGACGGATCAGCCGCCGGTTCAAGAGCTGATTGGTCCGGCGCAGTCGCATTACCGCTACTATCGGTACTTCTTCCAGATCGTGTTTCGCCAGAAGGCCGGGGTGCGGGGAGCCGTGTTGCTGGGGGCAAGTTCCAGCGGCGAGTTGGACCTCTCTTGCCGCGCGGTTGAGGACGGACCCGGATGCGGTTTGCGGCGGGCAGTCGCCGCACTGCGCCGTGTTCCCGGAGGCCTGCACGGTGGCGCTCGAAATCGAGATTGTCGTCAATGGCGCCAGGCGGAGCGTGGCGTGGGGGAGTCTATTGAACAGCGTCGTGAAAAATCCTCGGACGCTGCGGTTGCTGCGGCTCGACGATGGCAGAATGACGCCGGTGGAAGTGGATGCCAGCGATCCGGATGCGTTGCGTTTGCCGCTGCTGCCGGGCGATCGGATTGAGTGGGAATAAACATCGACACTCATTTTGCATGCCCCAGCCGATTATCGAAGTAAAAAGGCTCGGGGTTGGCGAACCGAATTCGGCCGAACTCCGGGTGTGCCGGATTGAGAATGTAGTTGCGCTCTCGCGGAACTACCGATGAAGGGACCGAGAGCACCGCGGTGGTAAGGCTCTTTGCCCAATTGGTTCCCATGTCGCGGGTGGCATCCATTGGCACATTTACATTCCACCCGACAGGGAGGCTGGAGACCGGGATCACCGTAACAGCGATTTCGTCGGGTATTTCAATCGGCGTGGCGACATAATCATCGGCCAGTTCACCCGAGTTTGCAAGCACCTCAAGTGCACAAAGGGCCCGACTTTCAGCGGTATAGATGGCCGGCGTACCCTTCTGATTCCAGCGGCCGCCATAGAGGCTGGCTCCAACTCCATCGTTCACAGCATAACGGCTGCTTGTCAGTCGAAAGACGGTCACTCACCAAACGCCATGTTCGATGCGCCCGAGGGCGTCCTCCACGCGCACGATTCCCTCGGGACTGTTGAGGAGGGACACTGGCATCTGATCGCCAAGCGATCGGACCGGAGTATTAAGCCAGCGCAGCGCTTTGTCGCTGTTTCCAAGGACTTCGACGGCCCGCGCAACAACTCGAACCAACGGCTTGAGGGGTTGTTTCCCGGTAGTGCCGAGCTCCGTTCCGAAGGCCGCAGCGGCGTCAGGGTTAGCTTCCGGGTGGTCGACGGAGCGCAGTCGGCCAAATTTGGTGAGCTCATCGGTATCGGGCTTGAGGTGCTTCCGAGCGATTGCGCCAAAATAGGCTTTCGAGCTCGCGGCGGCGATTTGACTAGTGTCGAGCACGTCCTCCTTCACCTGTACCCGCGAGTCTTCTATGAACTGGCTAAGCGTGACGCCGTCCCGCAGTAGTTCCAAGAAGCGAGACTCTACTTCGCGCTGGATTTCGGCTCGCAACTCCTCGGTTAGCACAAACCCTCTCCCTGCTTTGAGTATAGGCCTTTCTGAGCCGATTCCCGACTCCACATGCTAGCATGGGAAGTTGTCAGGCTCCGGGCTTCGTGCAACGGGCGGCTGCGAACCCCGCCAGGTCCGGAAGGAAGCAACGGTAGCGGTTTAACCCGTGTGCCGCGGATCACCCGGGGTCTGGCATACTCCGCTCAATTCTCCATGTACCAGGTCATCGCCAGGAAATACCGGCCGCAAGCGTTTGCGGAGCTGATCGGCCAGGAGCACGTCCACACCACGCTCGAAAACGCCATCGCGCAGCAGCGCATCGCGCACGGCTACATCTTTTCGGGCCAGCGCGGGACCGGCAAAACCACCGTGGCGCGCATTCTGGCGCGCTGCCTGAACTGCGATCAAGGCCCGACGGCCACGCCCTGCGGCGTGTGCGCGAGTTGCCTGGAAATCGCGGGCGGCAACTCGCCGGACGTGATCGAGATCGACGCGGCGTCCAATCGCGGCATCAACGAAATGCGCGAGCTGCGCGAGAACGTCCGCTACCGGCCGGCGCGCGACCGCTACAAGGTCTTCATCGTCGACGAAGCGCACCAGATCACCAGCGAAGCCTTCAACGCGCTGCTGAAGACGCTGGAAGAGCCGCCCGAGTGGGTGGTGTTCATGCTGTGCACCACCGAAGTCGCACAAGATTCCGACCACCATCGCCTCGCGCTGCCAGCAGTTCAGTTTCCGGTCGGTGGATTTCGCCGAACTGGTCGAGCGCATGGAATGAGATCTTGCGGCAAGGAAGGCATCGAGGCCGATCCCGAGGTGCTGAGCGTGCTGGCGCAGGCGGGCGAAGGCAGCGTGCGCGATTCGCTGTCGGCGCTCGATCAGGCCATTGCCTGCTGCGGCAACAAGCTGGATGCGGCCGAGGTGCGCGCGCTGCTCGGGCATGTTCTCGCTCGATTCGCTGGGCGAGGTGACGCAGGCGCTGGCAGAGCGGCGACTCGCGCAAGATGCTCGACGTGGTGGTGGAGCTGGAGCGCAACGGCCGCAGCCTGCAGCATTTCTGCCGCGAGCTGGCGCGCTACTTCCGCAATCTGCTGGTGGTGAAGATCGCGGGCGCGAATACCAGACTGATCGCGGCGTCCGCGGACGAGCAGGAGCGGCTGGCCGAAGTCGCCGCGCGGTTTTCCGAAGAAGATCTGACGCGCTATCTGCAGCTCACGCTCGATCTGTTCAAGGACTTGCAGTTTTCGCTGCAGCCGCGGCTGCATCTGGAGATCGGGCTGCTGCGGCTGATTCAGGCCGGCAAACTGGTGCCGATCGAGGAAGCGCTGGCCGATCTGGGTGGAGGCGGTGCGCCTCCGCCGCCCGTGCGCAAGGCGCCACTACCGCCTCCGCCGCCTCCCAGATCGGCCGCGCCGCCCACGCCCAGTCCGCCAACCGTCCAACCCCGGCCAGCGCGTCGCTTCCGGCAAGTGCGCCCAAGGGCCCCTGGCGCGACCGCCTGCACGCCGCGCTGATCGAAGCGGGCATGCAGTTCACCGCCGACGCGGTGGAGCATTCGCGAGGTGACCGAGTCGAACGGCGAGCTCCAGTTCGTCACGCCGGAGGAGTTGTCGCTCGCCATGAACGAAAAGGATATTCTGAAGGTCGTGCAGAAGATCGCCGGCCGGCCGATGCGAATCAAGATCGACGCTGGGAAAGCCGGACGCAGCGCCAGCGGCGCCGGCTGCCAAAGGCCAGAGACGAAGTCGGCCGAGCGCGCGCTGGCTCATCCGGAAGTGCAAGCGGTTTCAGGAACTGTTCCCGGACGCCAGGTTCGCGTGGTGCGGAATTTGAAGGAATAAGGCAGGGCATATGAAAATGCCCGGAAACATGCAGGCCATGATGCAGCAGGCCCAGCAGATGCAGCAGAAGATGCAGGAGGAGATCGCGCTGATCCGCGTGGAAGCCTCGGCCGGCGGCGGCATGGTGACGGTGAAGATGGACGGCCAGAAGAACGTGACCGGCGTCAAGATCGATCCGGAAGTGGCGGGCGACGTCGAGATGCTGCAGGACCTGGTGATGGCGGCGTTCAACGAAGCGGCCAAGAAAGTGGACGAAGAGACGCAGGAGAAGATGGGCGGCATGCTCGGCGGGCTGGGCCTGCCGCCGGGCATGTTCTAAGCGCGCAGACTCCATGCCCGATTTCGCCGAACCGCTCGCGCGTCTGATCCAGGAGTTCAAGCGCCTGCCCGGCATCGGGCAGAAGTCGGCGCAGCGGCTCGCGTTTCACGTCCTGCGCACGCTCGCGCGAAGACGCCGAGCGGCTGGCGCAGGCGCTGCTCGACGTCAAAGACAAGCTCGGCATTTGCGCCGTCTGCAACAACATCAGCGACGCGCGAGCTGTGCACTTATTGCCGCGATCCGCATCGCGATCATTCCGTGATCTGCGTGGTGGAGGAGCCGCACAACATCCTGCCGATCGAGACCACGCGCCAGTTCAACGGCCTGTATCACGTGCTGCACGGCGTCGATTTCGCCGCTGCGCGGCATCGGGCCGGAGCAGTTGCGGATCAAGAGTCTGCTGGAGCGCATGCAGTCGGGCGAAGTGAAGGAAATGATCCTGGCGACCAACCCGACGGTCGAAGGCGAAGCCACCGCGGTCTATCTTTCGCGCTTGCTGAAGCCGCTGGGCGTGAAGGTGACGCGCATCGCGATGGGGATTCCAGTGGGCAGCGACCTGGAATTCGCCGACGAAGTGACGATGTGGAAGTCGCTGGAGAACCGGCGGGAAATGTAGCTATCCGCGTTGATCCGTGTTCATCCGTGGCCAACAAAGATTTTAGCCGCGGATGAACACCGATAAACACGGATTCGCTCAGATTCTGCGCAACGTTGATGCAATTCCCTTTAGTTCTTCCACCGCCTCCAAATCGGGGCCGCCTGGCCGATTGACCAGTGGGTCCAGCTCATAACATCTTTTCCGATAGGGCTCGACCGGTGACTCAACCCTATTCGCCTCTACAAAATCATTCCATTCCTGTGGATAGAGCTCTACTCCATTCAAGAATCGTTCTATGAGATCGACCGCTTCGGACGCCCTCAGAACTCGTGTCGATCGCTTCCGCTCCAGCATAATCGTAGCGCTCACCATGGGTACTTCGGTTCCGTTGGCGGCGTGGCAAAAGCCTCACAGCACGGTCAGTGCATTGTGCTCGCGCAGCCCGTTCGGGGTAAGTGAGCCGATCTTCACATCGAGCAACTGATTTGCTGCGCGCGGTGTGGCCAGTTCCACCTTCAGGAAATTATCGGACAGCGCGGCCTCGTTCAGCGTTACCACCGAAAGCGTTCGGCCCAGCATTCCGCCGGCGAAACTCCAGATTCTTGTCGGCGGCCAGCTCGCGCAGCACGCGATTCCGCTCGCGGCGCACTTCCATGGGAACTTGCTCGGCTGCCGCCGCCGGCGTTCCCGGCCGCTCGGAATAAGTGAAGACGTGCAGATAGGTGAACGGCAGGCCTGCGATGAACGCGCGGCTCTCTTCAAACTCGGCGTCGGTTTCGCCCGGGAAGCCGGTCATCACGTCGGCGCCGATGGCCGCGTCCGGCATCCAGGCGCGCGCTTTCCGGATCCGATCTTCATAATGGCGCGGCCGGTACTTGCGATGCATGCGGCGCAGCACCCCGTCCGATCCGGACTGCAGCGGCGCGTGCACGTGCTTGGCGATGCGCGGCGACGACGCCACCAGGCCGAGCAGATCGTCGCTCCAGTCCATCGGCTCCACCGAGCTCAGCCGCAGGCGTTCGATGGGAGTTTCATCGAGCAGCCGCCGGATCAGACCGGCCAGGCGCATGTCGCCGCCGGCCTCGCGCCCCCAACGGCCGAGATTGATCCCGCTCAGCACCACTTCGCGATAGCGCGCCGCCAGATCGCGCACCTGCTCGACCACTTGATCGGCGGGAGCGCTGCGGCTGCGCCCGCGCACGAATGGAATGATGCAGAACGAGCAGCGATTATTGCAGCCGTCCTGGATCTTGAGATTGGGGCGCGTGCGGTCGCCCGCCGCGTCTTCCACCGGCGCGGAGAGAAAATCGTGCTGCGCGAAAATATCGCCGATGTGAATTTGGCCGTGGTATAGCGCTTCGGATTCGGTGACAATCTCGGGAATTCGAATCTTATGCGAATTCCCTACCACCCAGTACACCCCTGGCAATACGGCCAGCTCTTCGGGAGCGCGTTGCGCATAGCAGCCGGTAACCAGGATGCGCGCCTCGGGATTCTCGCGATGGACGCGATGGACGGTCTTGCGAACATCTTCATCGGCGAAAGAGGTGACCGTGCAACTGTTTAGCACCACCAGCTCGGCTTCGGACGAATTCGCGGCCGGGTTCAGGCCCTCGCCTGAGCAGGGCCGATTCGATGGCCGCGCCGTCGGCCTGCGATGCCCGGCATCCGAAATTTTGCACGTGAAAGCTCGGCACGATCTGATTTTACCAGCCGGCCGCCGCGATGCGATTTTTCAAGCGGTTTTATAAAGAAAAGCCTCATCGCGCCGATGGAAGTTCAGCGGCCAAATACAGGATGGGAAGTGAGATATGGTAGACCGCGTTCTCTCGCAGGAAGAGATCGACGATGTATTTCGCAATCTTCGCGAGACGCCTGCCGATGAAGATCCCGCGCTGCGCGCCGAGCCGTACGATTTCCGCCGTCCGGACCGGATCGCGAAAGACCAGCTCCGCGCCATCCACATGCTGCACGAAAACTTCGCGCGCAGCCTGGCGTCCAGCCTCTCGGCCTATTTGCGGGCGTATGTAGCGGTCAATCTGGTTTCGGTGGAGCAGCTTTCCTTCGTGGAATTCTCGCAGGCGCTGCCCTCGCCCACCTGCCTGGTCTCGCTGGGAATGAAGCCCTACGAAGGCAACGCGGTGCTGGAGATGAACCCGGCGCTGGTGTTTCCCATCTTCGAGATGCTGCTCGGCGGCAGCTGCCAAGACCGCTGACTGAAGATCAATCGCGAAATTACCGAAATCGAGCAAAGCGTGCTGGATGGGCTGTTTCGCATCACGCTGAACGATCTGAAAACCGCCTGGCACGCGGTAACGCCGCTCGAATTCGAGATCGAATCGCACGAGACCGAGCCGCAGCTGCTGCGAATCCTGGCGCCGAACGAAGCCGTGGTCGCGGTCAGCATGGAAGTCCGGATCGGCGAAAACGCCGGGATGATGAACATCGGCATCCCGTCCATCGTCGTCAAGATGCTGCGCCACAAGTTCGACCAGCAATGGTCGGTGCGCAAGAGCCAATCCACCGAGCAGGAACAGGCGCGCATTCTGCACTTGATCCGGACGTCGCGCCTGTGGCTGGATGGCCGGCTGCGCGGGCCCACCATGAGCGTGGCAGACCTGATGGATTTGAAGGAAGACGACGTGCTGGCCCTGGACTTCGGAGTAGCACGGTTATTGGATCTTACGATCAATGGGGAACACAAGTTTACCGGGCACATCGTGGACTGCCGGAAACAAGCGCGGGTTTCAGATTGAGGAAGCCGTCCAGCCGTAAACGAGTCTTAGAACTGAAAGTACACGAACGGGACGGCGGACTGTGTGTACCCGATCAGTTCCACCGAAAGCAGCAGCAGCGCGCACACCGCGCCGTACGCCCAGGCGGGCCCGAGTGAGATTTCCTCAAACCATTCCTTCTTTTCCTCGAGCACGCCAGCACCAGAGTGATGAGCGCCAGAATCTTTTCCCAGCGCGGAATGAGCTGCTGTCCGTGCGGGGCGAAGAAACATCTGGTGCAAGCACGTAGAGGCTGTCGTGAAGTTGGCCGCGCGGAAGAAGACCCAGCCGACCATTACCAGCCCGAAAGTGAGTACGGCCTGAAGCGGATACAAGATGGTCCAGCGCGCGGGCTTCGGCCGCTTCGTTTGCCCCGGAACATGCGCTCGAAGCTCAGCAGCGCGCCGTGATAGCCGCCCCAGACGACGAAATTCCAGCTCGCGCCGTGCCATAAGCCGCCCAGCAGCATGGTGAGCATCAGATTGCGGTACGTCTGCCAGCGGCCGTGCCGATTGCCGCCGAGCGGAATGTAGAGATAATCGCGCAGCCAGCGCGACAGCGAAATGTGCCAGCGATGCCAGAAGTCGGTGATGCTGGACGCCAGATACGGCCGCCGGAAATTCACCGGGAAATGGAAGCCGAGCAGCTTCGCCATGCCGATGGCCATATCGGTGTAGCCCGAAAAATCGAAATAGATCTGGATGCCGAACGCGATCGCGCCGGACCAGGCGGCGACCATGCCCGGATGCGCCCGAGATTCCTGAAAGTAGGCGTTGGCGATCTGCGCGAACTGATCGGCCATCGCCATTTTCTTGGCGAGGCCGAGCAGCAACCAGCAGCACCCCGCGCAGAACGTCGTCCGAAGACGGGCGCTGCCAGTGGTATAGATCGCCGAAAAATTCGCGCGCGCGCACAATCGGCCCGGCCACCAGCTGCGGGAAAAACGAGATGAACAGCGCGTAGTCGATCGGATTGGTGATCGGCTCCTGCTCGCCGCGGTACACGTCGACCACGTAGGACATGCTCTGGAAGGTGTGAAAGCTGATCCCCAGCGGAAGAATGATGCTGAGCGCGAACGCGTTCGCGGTTGCCGGTGCAGCAGCATGCGCGAGATTGGACGGCGAAGAAATTGTAGTACTTGAAGAAGCCGAGCAGTCCGAGATTGGCCGTCAGGCTGACGATCAGCGCGAGTCTTGCGGGAGCGCGGCGACGCGGTCACGGGCGATCCAGCGCGCCGCCGTGTAATCGATCGCGGTGAGCGACAGCAGCAGCAGAATGAACTTCGGGATGAAGCTCATGTAGAAGAAATAGCTGGCGGCCAGCAGAATGTATTTCCGCCAGGATCGCGGCGCGGTATAGAACAGGATCAGTACGACGGCCAGAAAAGCGAAAAATTGCGGGGTGTTGAACAGCATGGGCTAATATTTCGGCGGACCCAGCACGCGGCGGACTTCGGCTGCCGAGAAGTCGCGAAAACTGCTCCATTCCGTCGCGATTCAAATGCCATCCATCCCAGAACAGATCCGGGTGTTCGAGCTGGTTGAAAATGCTCTCATCCAGCACAATCACATCCGGCTGGGAAGCAATCTGCCGTATGGCGCTATTCAGTTTGGGCGGCGCGTCAGGCGGAGACAGCGGCGCGCGAGGCACGCGCATAAAAATGAGCTTGGTGCCCGAGCCGCGATAGTAATCGATGATCTTGTCCATACCAATAACGCAGATAGGCAGTCTCGCGGCCCTGCATCCGGCGGAAGATTGGGAAACAATTCATTTTCGATGTCTTTGCGCCGGTCCGCGGAAACACGGCCGGGATAGTGAATCGTCCTATGCTGCCAATCGATTTGCAGCCCGGTCAGATTTTCGTTCACGCCGCCATAGCCGTAATACCAGCCGGCGGAATCGCGCGCAAAATAGCGCGCCTTCTCGACGCGCGCCGCGGGATGAGCCAGAAATTCGAGAAAATCGCGCTTGTAAACGAAGTCCCTTTCAGGATCATTCCGCGACAATTTGCCATTGCAGTTTCGTGGCTGTGAAAGGTCCACGGGAAATTCGAGTAAGTCGCGCAGTTCCAGGCGCGCCGAGCAGATAATGCAGGTCGGCTTCGCGCTCCGATTGGTAATCATAGCCGTCGGGCTCGTTGTAGTCGTCTCTCTGGAATTACTATCGCGGCGTAATTGTTCGCATGTGGGATCCACGGCGCGCAGCGCGTAATACCAGATTCGTGGAGTGGTCCCGCCCAGACCGATAGTCGCGAAAGTATAACCCGTGCCCGGTGCTTCCTCATTCACCACGCGCGGCAGCAGTGCCATCCGCGAATGTCCCACCGCCAGCACCTGGTTGCGATTTGGCTTGGGCCGGCGAATTTCGTTGCGCAATCTGCAACTCCATGTAGCCGGTGGTGGAGTCCGGTTCGACGATGGAGGAATACAGCCCGGTGTGAAACAGGATGCCTTCGAAGGCGGCGAAGAAAGCAACGATTGCTAAAATTCGAGGCCAGACGCGGTGAGTGGACTCTGCCGGAACCGGCGTCTGTTCCCGAACGGCCGACTGCTGTGTTGGAGGGTTAGCCAACAAGCCATCCAGTATAGCGAGTCTGCTGCCATCCGCAGAATTCGAGATAATCTGCCAAACTTGCCCGGTTTGAGCAAAGTCTGGTGCCGGGAATGCTTCTGAGTCGTGTCGGTTCGACACACCCTTTCGGTCGGCGTCAGCGCTTCACGACGGAGCGATCCAGCTCATGCAACGATTCTAGTGACGACCGCGGCGAGTCCGATCCGGTGATCAAGCGCGCGCCACGATTGAACGTGAGGTAGAGAAAACCCCACTGCACGAACACCAGCACGCGATTGGAAAATTCCACCAGATACATCAAGTGCACAAACAGCCACGTAAGCCACGCCAGCAGCCCGGACATATGCAGCGGACCGATCTCGGCCACCGCGGAAGCGCGGCCGATCACCGCCAGGCTGCCTTTGTCGAAATAATGAAACGGCGGGTACGTATTGTCGTTGAAGTGCCGTTCGCGAATCAGCTTGGCTACATAGGCGCCCTCCTGCATGGCCACCTGCGCCACGCCAGGAAGCGGTTTGCCGTCTTGCTCGAAGCGCGCCAGATCGCCGATGACAAAAATCTCCGGATGACCGGGCACGCTGCAATCCGGATTCACGATGATCCGCCCCTGGCGGTCGCGCGTCGCTCGCGCGCGCCGCTCCAGCACCTGGGCGAAGGATGATGGCGCCACTCCCGCGGCCCAAATCACCGTGCGGGCGGCGAACGTTTTTTCGCTGCCATCTTGGGACTTGGTCGTAACGCCCCTGCTGTCCACGTTGGTAACCATCGCGCCGGTGCGCGGCGTGACATCCAGCCGTCTGAGTGACGCTTCGGCCTTGGCCGACAAATCCTCGGGATACGTCGGCAGCACCCGCGGAGCGCCCTCGATCAGAAAGATCCGCGCGCTCTCGGGACGAATCGACCGAAAGTCGTGCCGCAGCGTGTCGTGTGCGATTTCGGCCAGCGCGCCAGCCAGCTCCACGCCGGTGGGGCCCCCGCCGACAATCGCAAACGTCAGCCATTCGCGCTGCTTCTGCGGATCCGGCTCGCGTTCGGCGGCCTCGAAGGCGAAGAGGATCTTGTGCCGGATCTCAATAGCCTCCTCCATGGTCTTCAGGCTGGGTGCGTTACGCCGCCATTCTTCGTGGCCGAAATACGAATCGGTTGAGCCGGTGGCGACGATCAGCGAGTCAAACTCCACAGTCTGGCCGTCGTCGAGAATGACGCGATTGAAGTCGAGGTCCAGATCCACGGCGTTGCCGAGCAGCACCCGCGTATTCTTTTGCCGCCGCAAGACGGAGCGCAACGGGGATGCGATCTCACCAGGTGACAGAGATCCGGTAGCAACCTGATAGAGCAGCGGTTGGAAGAGATGGAAGTTTCGGCGGTCCAAAACCGTAACTTGAACCGGCGCTTTCTTCAAGGCCTTTGCGGCATAGAGACCGCCGAAGCCGCCGCCTAAGATCAAAACGCGATGCCCAGTTTCCACGGCGCCCTCCTCAACGCTATTAGATGCCGATCGCAGTTCAAATGGTGCACAGTTGCGATACGCTGAAGGCTGATGTTGGCGCGTCTGCCGCTCCTGATCTGTTTCTTAACTGTTTCCGCGCTGGCCCAAACGCCCTGTGAGGGAACGCCCGCTTACACTCCTTGCGAGATGCCGTTCGAATTGTCGCCCGCGGACGCCGCGGCGCACCCCAATCCCTACGCCACTGTCACGCTCGATATCGAGTTCCGCTCCCCGCACTTCAAAACTTACTTGATGCCGGCGTTCTGGGATGCCAGCCGCGGTAAGTTAATCGTCCGCTTCACTCCCACCGAAGATGGCCCATGGACCTACAAGGTGACCAGCAACATTCTCGCGTTCGAAGGCAAAGAAGGCACGTTTCATGCCGCCGCGTCCGATGCGCCTGGTTTTGTCAACGCCGCTAACGTGCACCACTGGGCCACCGATAACAAGCAGCCGCATCTTTGGATGGGATATATCGCGGACCGTTTCGCGTTTGAAAGCGCCGCCGAATTCGATCAACAGCTCAACCAGGCCGCGCAAAACAAGTTCAACCATTTTCGCGGCTCCGTTCTGGGCAACGCGAAGGATCGGGCGCTGGTCTGTCTCGGTCCGGATCGGCCCAATCCGGCAGTATTTCGATGAACTCGACCGCCGGGTCGCGGAAATTCACAGACGCGGCATCACCACCGACCTGATGTTGGCGTCCGATCCCGATGACATCACCGCGCTGTTTCCCGATGCCCGGGCGCGCGAGCGCTTCATTCGCTATCTGGTCGCGCGCTACGCGGCGTTCAACATTACCTGGCAGGGTCTGGAGGAATTCGAGGATTTCACCAACGGCCGCGCGCTGCTGAAGGAACTGGGCCTGGACCTGAAGAAGCTGGATCCCTACCAGCATCCCCGGTCGACCAGCGCGAAAACCACTTCGTCGCCCCTGCTCGCCGATGGCTGGATGGACTTTGTCATCGAAGGCTCCCAGGACGATGCCGTGGGCTCGGTGGAGCACCAGTTCTATCCAGTTCCGTTCGTCGGGGTCACCGACGCTCAACACCTGTGGAACTCGACCATGGACGGCGAGTATCCGGAGTTCCGCGGCGGCAATCCCGGCGTCGCGAAATACTGGTTCGATTTCATGGCGGACACGCGGCATTGGGAGCTGGAGCCTTACTTCGACGTGGACGGGGCGCGCGCTGTCGCGCTCGACGACGTTGAGTATGTGAACTACATTGAGCATCCCGGAGCGCCCGTCGAAGTTTCGGTGCAGAAGCATGGTTATGACGTAAAGTGGTTTAATCCGTCCACTGGCGAATCGCTCGAAGAAAAGAAGTATAGCGGCGAGCACTTCACCGGCGAAGCGCCCGACGCCAGCCATCCCTGGGTGCTGGATATCGCGCGGGAGGGCCACAAGGAATCCATGCTGAAGTCGTACAAATTCGAATCGCAGCCGGTGCCCGTGCAGCAGATTGAGACGGACGTGAAAAAGATTCCGTTCGGAATCGTCGCGCCGCCCGGCAATACGCTGCAGGCCGGCCAGCCCGCGCAGTTCGCCGTGAAGCTGACGCGCGAATCTCGCGCCACGCGCGCCATGATGTATCTTTGGACGGCGGAAGCGGTCGCGGACGGTCTCGGGTTTCGCGTATTGGGAACCGGGTCGCCCGGCACTTTTGCGATTCCCGCATCTGTCGCCGTGAATTTTCCCGCGGTTCTCAGCATTCACTTGACGGCTTTGAATGCCTTCGGCAAAGCATATGCGATGGATCGCGTGTATCAGCTAAATAAATAGACGGCTTTTGTGATTCTTTCCATCGACACCACGTCCGAGTTCGGCAGTATCGCGCTTACCGAAGCGAACGTCGTGGTGGAAGAAATCGCGCTCGCAGCCCCGGAAGGCTTCGGTCACGTGCTGTTCGGACACATTCAGCATCTGCTCGAAAAAAACGGGACCACGGTGCATCAAATGGAATGCTTCGCGGCGGCCTCGGGACCGGGATCGTTTACGGGCGTTCGCGTGGGGCTGGCGGCCGCCAAAGGTCTCGCCGAAGCCACCGGCAAGCGCGTGGTCGCGGTTTCCAACCTCCGGGCGCTGGCGTTCTTCGGATCGGCGCCCTTGCGCGCCACGGTGATCGATGCACGCCGCGGAGAAGTTTACGCCGCCGTTTACAATAGCCGGCTCGAACTGGTGATGCCGGAAGCGGTACTGAAGCTCGAAGACTTTCTTCTAACGGTGCCCCAACATAACTGCGAATTGATCTCCACCGTCGCCGCCCCTCGGGCGCTGGCCGCCGCCATCGGCCACATTGCCTGGGACGATTTCACCGCCGGCCGATCGAGCGACCCCGCCGAGATCGACGCCAACTATGTGCGCCGCTCCGATGCCGAGCTGTTTTGGAAAGACCCAATTTCGCCACGGATAAACACGGATGAACACGGATAAAAAAGCGTTTTTATGAAATCTGTTCGAAGAAGTTCATCTGTGTTCATCTGTGTTTATCCGTGGCTAAATCAATGAATTTCACTTCGAACGGAATTGGAAGCGGCGCGGGCCAGCGCGAATGGCCGCTCACTACAATTTGAATTCCCGCCGCGGCCGGATCCAGATCCATCTCGTGAACATCGTGGAGCACATAGATTGTTGCCGGCCCAGCTTCCACCCTTGCCGTCATCGGCAATTCCGCGGCCCACGCCCTTTGTCGATGTTCCCCCGCACCGCGATGACGGACGCCAACCGCCGCAGCGCCGCGAGGATTTCCGGCTTCCCGACGTCACCGGCGTGAATGATCAGCTCTGAGCCACGCAGCGCGTCGAGCGCCCGATCGCGCAAGAGTCCGTGGGTATCGGATATGAGCCCGATCGATTGAATGGGGACCTATTCTTTCACTTTGAGAGTGAAATAAGTGATCTGCGTTCCTGGCGCGAGCAGCACTTGATGGGGCGTTTTGGGCGGAATATGCAGGATGTCGCCCGGCCCGATCTTCTGCCGCAGGCCGCCGTCAATCGATGCTGCGCGCACCTCGCCCGGCGCGGTGGCCTTGGAGCCAGGCATGGTCCCGCCCACAACGATGGTGCCCGTTCCCGATACCACCACCATCACGTCCGCATCGGTCTCGTGCAACTCGGCCTTGCCCGAGCCTTCCCGATGCACCATGAGCGCGTGGTCCCGGCCGAACTTTCCCAGGTTGTCGGACGACGTGATGGCGTCCGCCTTGGTGGTGAGCGGCTTGGAGAGGCTCTTCAATTCCGCCGCGCTCCAATATTTGTATCCAGCCGGCCCGGCGCCCAGCATCGGAAACGCCAGCAACGCCAACACCAGCAACAGGCCAATCAGTTTGCTTGTCATCCTTTTCTCTCCATTATCATTTCACAAACTTCCACAGGCGGCAGTTCTTGATGTTTTTCACGCGCCTGACGCCGAGATTTTCAACAGTTCCTAATCTCTCAGTTCCATGCCGGCTGCCGATAAGAAGCGCCATGAGAGGAAAATGGGTGGAACACGCTGAAGCGGCGCGCGGCACTGATCGCGATTCTTTGCATGGGAACTTGCGCGGCGCAGAGTACCTCGCAGATCTCGCTGCGTGAAGCCATTGCCAGGAACAACGAAGCCACACAACTGGCCGGCGAAGGCCGGGACGCGGAAGCCGAGAAGCTATACCTTGCCGCGCTGGGCGCCGGGTATGATGACGATCTCGCTCGCGCGAAGGTCGCCAACAATCTTGGGCGGCTCTATCAGCGGCAGGATCGCTTCCTCGACGCGGAACGCATGTTTCGCGATGCCCTGCGAGTGCGGCTGAAAAACCTCCCCGCCACCAGTATCGAGGTGGCTTATTCGCTGAATAACTTAGCCGAGATCTATCGCGTGGAGGGCCGGGACTGGGAGGCGAGGAATTTGATGGAGACAGCCCGGCGTGACATCCATCAATCCAATCAAGATGCGCCTGGCTATCCTATCGTGCTCAGTAATCTGGCAGTCGTGCTCTGCCGCTTTCAGGCGTTTGACGATGCCGAACAATTATTGCGCTCGGCATTGCTGTCGTATGAAACTCGGAGTCAAACCTACACCCGGGAATACGGCGTCACGATCAACAACCTGGTTCAGGTGTTGGAGAGCAAGAACAATTTAGACGCCGCTGCCTCTTTGTACAGACGAGCCATCGGCATCTTCGAGCGGGTGGGCGCCGCGGCCACTACTGACATGGCGGCCGCGTTGGCCAATACCGGCGAATTGTATCAACGCGTGGCCCGGATCGAAGAGGCCCGGCAAGCCGAGGAGCGAGCCTTGGAGCTGTTACGCCCCGACCAGGATGGAGCGTTACGCGCACAGGTCCTGCGGAATCTCGGAAACATCCTGGCTAAGGCCGGCCAGCCCGCCGATGCCTTGCCTTACTTCGAGCAGTCGCTCGCCATTCAGGAGAAAACGCTCGGCGCCGAGCACCTTGCCACCGCCGGCCTGCTGCTGGATTATGCTTCGGCCACCCGGCGCGCCGGCAACAACTCCCTCGCTCGTAAGCTGCGCAAGCGCGCCATGGAATTGCTGGCACGCCGGAACAGCCAGGCGTTCGACCAGATGACCGTGTCGGTCCAGGGTTTGCGCGCCTCCAAATAGGCCCGCCAGCCACTCGCCTCCCCAACAATCTACACACTCCCCAAAAGCCCGCAAAGAGAATCGCTAGCGCCGCGCTGCGATCGCCAGCTACAATCTCTACTTGGCCAGAGGAGATTGAAATCCGCTCATGAATATCTCCGTCAAGGGCGACTATGCCTTGCACGCGATCTTCGATCTGGCACTGCAGAAGTTCGGCGACCCGATCAAAATCGCCGACATCGCCAAGCGGCAAAGAATCCCCCAGAAATTCCTGGAGTTGATTCTGGCCGGGCTGAAGCAGGGCGGCTTCGTCGAATCGCGCCGCGGCGCCGAGGGCGGGTATCTGCTGGCTCGCACGCCCGAAGCGATTACAGTGGGACAAGTCATGCGTTACGTCGAAGGCGCCAAGAACAGCAAACCCGCGCGCAAGCAGAGCGCCGCCGATCCCTTTGCCGAAACCTGGCGCAGAGTGGATCAAGCCGTTTCCGATGTGATCGATCAGACCACGTTCGCCGAACTGGTCCGGAACTGGCGCGACCAGCAGTCCAAGTACGTTCCAAACTGGGAGATTTGATGTTCTATCAGGACAATTCGCTGAGCATCGGCCGTACCCCGCTGGTGAAGTTGAACCGTATCGGGCAAGGGAATGACGCAACCATATTGGCCAAGATCGAAGGCCGCAACCCCGCGTATTCGGTAAAGGATCGGATCGGCGCTTCCATGATTTGGGATGCCGAGAAACGCGGGCTGCTGGGGCCGGGGAAAGAACTGATTGAGCCCACTAGCGGCAACACCGGTATCGCGCTGGCGTTCGTCGCGGCCGCGCGCGGATACCCCATCACGCTGGTGATGCCAGAGACCATGTCGGTGGAACGCCAGAAAGTGCTGCGCGCATTCGGAGCCAACTTGATCCTGACCGAAGGCGCGGCGGGGATGCAGGGATCCATCGGAAAGGCGGAAGAGGTTGTCGCTTCCGATCCCAAGCGCTATGTGCTGCTGCAGCAGTTTCAGAACCCCGCCAATCCGGAGATCCATTTCAAGACGACTGGCCCGGAGATCTGGAACGACACCGAAGGAGCCATGGACGCTTTGGTCTGCGGCGTCGGGACCGGTGGAACGATTACGGGCGTGTCACGTTTTATAACGTCAGTTCAAAAGAACAAGAAGGTGATCTGCATCGCGGTCGAGCCAACCGGCAGTCCGGTGATCACACAGGCCCGCAAGGGACAACCGCTGCATCCCGGCCCGCATAAGATCCAGGGAATCGGGGCGGGCTTCATCCCCGGCAACTTGGATCTATCCGTGGTAGATCGCGTGGAACAGGTAACCAACGAAGAATCCATGGAAATGGCGCGCCGCTTGGCTCGTGAAGAAGGCATTCTCTCCGGTATATCCAGTGGAGCCGCCGTCGCCGCCGCGGTGCGCGTGGCGAAGGATCCCGATATGAAGGGCAAGATGCTAGTGGTGGTTTTGCCGGATTCCGGCGAGCGCTATCTCAGTACTCCACTATTTGAAGGAATTTCCGGAGAGTAAAAAGCAGATCAACGAAACCCCGCGAACTAGAAATGGCGGACGCTCTTGGGGTGATAGGGTGAAGCGTCCGCCGTCGTAACGGGGATTTGAATACATAACGCTCGCGGCAGCGGTCAAGTTACTGTAAGCGCCAAAATTCCTTGAGCTTTTTC
The DNA here is from genome assembly GCA_963761265.1 of Bryobacterales bacterium. GTDB lineage: Bacteria > Acidobacteriota > Terriglobia > Bryobacterales > Bryobacteraceae > Palsa-89. The sequence continues at coordinate 62,589 of CAVXGM010000009.1, read as the reverse complement.
AAGGGCTGTTCAAGCTGGCTCGCAGCTCTGTAAGCGAACGTAAACAGCCGCTCATTTTTCTGGCCTTGATTTTCGCCTTGTATTCGCCTATACTGGATAGCGAAGAAAAGGAGAAATAAAGAGTGCCATGTCCCTCCCCCGTACACTCTATTGCGGCCCCTCCGGTTGGTCCTATCCACACTGGAATGGCATCGTCTATCCCAAGCTGAAGCCGCGAGGCTTTCATGCGCTGGAAGATCTGTCCACGTATTTCGACGCGGTTGAAATCAACACCAGCTTCTATCAATCCCTTCAGCCGGAGCTGGCCAGCCTGTGGGTGAAGAAGGTGGCGCACAATCCGAAATTCCTCTTCACCGTGAAGTTGGGACGCCGGTTCACGCATGAACGTTCACTCGCTCCCGCGGAGATCGCGCGCTTCAAAGAAGGTTTGTGGCCGCTGCATCGCCCGCGTAAACTCGGCTGCGTGCTGATGCAGTTTCCCTGGAGTTTTCGCTACACCGAAGAGAACCGCGCATTCGTGATCGCTCTGCGGCGCGCGTTCCACGAGTTTCCGCTGGTGGCCGAAATGCGGCACGCGAGCTGGCTGCACGAGGAAGCGCTGGGCACATTGATCGACTATCGCATTGGATTCGCGAACATCGATCAGGCGCCCTACACCAAGGGCATGCCGCCCGCCTCCGTCCTCACTTCCCGCATCGGCTATGTCCGCCTGCACGGACGCAACCCGCAGCATTGGGAGCGCGAGTTCGGCCGTCCCGCGCCGCGCCATCGCCGCGCACGACTATCTTTATTCACCGCCAGAGCTGCGGGAGTGGAAGCAGCGCATCGAGAACATCCAGCAGCACGCCGCCACTACGTTCGTCTTCGCCAACAATGACGCGGGCGGAAAGTCCGTAGTGAACGCGCTCCAGCTGGCGCAAATTCTGGGCGATGATCGCCGCATGGCGCCGGCGCAGCTCATCGAGCAATTTCCCGAGGAGCTCGCCGATTTCCGCGCCGAACGCCCGATTCAAGATGCGCTGTTCGCGCATTACGAAGCCGAACATCGCGCAGTGGCATAAAATCGGTGAAACCACGTGCGGGCCGCTCGCGAAAGTGGCCCGCTACCTGCTCTTGGAATGCTCATGGATTCCGCCCTGGCAGTCCACCGGCTGCATTTCGCGTTCACGGTCACTTTCCACTATTTGTTTCCCCAGCTCACCATGGGGCTGGCGCTGCTGATTCTCATTTTGAAGACGGCCGCGCTTCGAACTGGTAATCAGCATTACAACGAAGCCGCGCGGTTCTGGGTGAAGATCTTCGCCATCAACTTCGCCATGGGCGTGGTCACCGGCATTCCCATGGAGTTTCAATTTGGCACCAACTGGGCGCGATTCTCCAAAGACGCCGGCGGCGTCATCGGGCAGACGCTGGCGATGGAAGGCGTGTTCTCGTTCTTCCTGGAATCCACGCTTCCTCGGCCTGTTTGTTTATGGCGAAAAACGGCTCAGCCCGAAGATGCATTGGTTAACGGCGTTTCTGGTCTTCCTCGGCTCCTGGCTTTCCGGATTCTTCATCATCGCCACCGACGCCTGGATGCAGCATCCCACCGGCTACCAGCTCGGGCCCGAACGACAAGATCCTGCTGAACAGCTTCTGGGGGCTGCTGTTGAATCCCTGGATTCTCTGGCAGTATCTGCACAACATGATCGCGGCGGTGGTGACCGGCAGTTTCGTGATGGCGTCCATCGGCGCGTACTACCTGCTGATGGGCAAGTTTCAGGAGCACGCGCGCATCTTCCTGCGAACCGGCGTGATCGCCGGCGCGATCGCGGTGGCGGCCTTGCTGTTCCCCACCGGCGACGGGCAGGGCCGCATGGTGGCCGAACATCAGCCGGTGACGCTGGCCGCCATGGAAGGCTTATTCGAGACCAGCGCCGGCGCGCCCGATTGCCATTTTGGGCCAGCCCGACACCGACAAAACTGGAACTCGACAATCCGCTTCTGGTGCCGAAAGCGCTCAGCTTCCTCACCTACCGCCGCTGGGAGCGCGGAAGTGAAAGGGCTGAAGGATTTTCCGCGCGATCTCTGGCCCGACAACATCCCGCTGCTCTATTACAGCTATCACATCATGGTCGGGCTCGGAACCATGCTGATCCTGCTGATGCTTTTGTGCCTCTGGTCGCTCTGGCGCGGGCGCCTTTATCAAAGCAAGGCGCTGCTGTGGGCTTTGATGCTCGCGCTGCCCTTCCCCTACATCGCCACCACCGCCGGCTGGATGACCGCCGAACTCGGCCGCCAGCCTTGGCTGATCTACGGCGTGATGCGCACCGCCGACGGAGTTTCGCCGCGCGTCTCGGCGGCCAACGGGCTGTTTACGCTGCATCGGATTCATGGGCATGTACTTCCTGCTTGGGAGTCCTGTTTCTGCTTCCTGGTGCACCGCGAAATTGACCACGGGCCCCAGTCGCCTCCGGTCCCGGAAGCCGCGCCGCTGCCGGAGGCCGTTCGATGATCGCCACGGTCTGGTTTTGCCTGGTGGCGATCATGATCGCCGGATACGTGGTGCTGGACGGATTCGATCTCGGCGCCGGCATCGTTCACCTCTTCGTGGCGCACACGGACCGCGAACGCCGGCAGGTTCTGCGCTCCATCGGTCCGGTTTGGGACGGCAACGAAGTCTGGCTGCTGGCGGGCGGCGGCACGCTGTACTTCGCTTTCCCCGCGCTCTATTCAGCGGCCTTCAGCGGCTTCTATCTGGCATTGATGATGGTGCTCTGGCTGCTGATCCTGCGCGGCATTTCCATCGAGTTCCGCAGCCACATCGAGAGCCCGCTCTGGCGGCCCTTTTGGGATTTGGTCTTCGGCGGATCCAGCGCGCTGCTCGCTCTCTTGCTCGGGGCCGCGCTTGGCAACGTGGTGCGCGGCGTACCGCTCGATTCCGATGGATTCTTTTTCCTTCCGCTCTGGACCAACTTCCAGCCCGGCAAGAACGCCGGGATCGTGGATTGGTACACGCTTCTGATTGGCGCGGCGTCCTTTGTCGCTCTCACGGTCCATGGCTGCTATTGGGTGGCGTCCCGCACCGAGGGCGATTTGCACCGGCGCGCCCGTGCGCTCGGCGCGAAGGTATGGTGGGCCGTCCTGATATTCACAGCTTTGATCACGCTGGTAAGCTTTCGCCTGCAGCCGCACCTCGGGGAGCAGTTCTCCGCGCATCCCTGGGGCTATGTGTTTCCGGTGCTTGCGCTATCGGGGCTGGCCGGTATGCAGTTATACGGCTCCCGCCGCGACACCAGCGCATTCCTATGCTCTTGCCTCTATTTAGTCGGTATGCTCACCAGCGCGGCGTTTGGGGTTTTCCCGTACGTCCTGCCATCCAACGTGTCGGCGGAGGCAGGATTGACCGTCTCTAATGCCTCGGCAGCGCCGTATGGGCTCTACGTCGGCCTGGCTTGGTGGATTCCCGGGATGATTTTAGCGGCGGTCTATTCGGTCTTCGTCTACCGGCGGCTTCCGGCGAAGGTACTGGACTGAGCGCCAGTTGGGTGAAATGACCCAGTTCACGCTACCACTCTCGACCCCAAACCAAGCTCTACTCCCAGCACCACGACGCGGGCGGTTTGCGGAGGATCGCCGTAAAATACAACATGCCGCACCCCGGCGTCCCAGATCCTGGAAAGGTCGTCGCGCTCTTTGCGCACAATCACAATCAGGCGTTCCTGCTCATTTGCCCGAAGGGGAAGGCTCTCCAGATGGGCGGCGTCCACCACAATCGCGCCGTCTAAACTCAGGTCCGGTTTTTCCACCAACAGAACCCGATGGACGCCATCCTGCACTAGCAGATTTCGAATGGAATCCGCGTACAAGGGATCCTGGATGGCCACTTGAACAGTTTTCATCCGCACTTAATAAATAAATCTTGCAATTTGCGAGCCATCGTGCGCTTAAGCTGCGAATTAAGGCGAATCAACAGCTTGTCGCACACCTCGCCGCGCATATACGTGCCCCAAGTGCGAAAAACTGTGCGTCAGGTTTCGCCACACCCCTATGCCGAACAGCTTATGCGACCGTTAAGACGGCTCGGCGGGATGAGCGTCCGGAGGAGCAAGCACATCGTTGTCACCGGCGGCCCAGACGTATAACGTCGGCAATAAGTAAATTCCCAGGATGAGAGCGGCAATCAACCCGCCCACGATCACGATCGCGAACGGCCGCTGCGAATCCGACCCAATCCCGCGCGACAGCGCCGCCGGCAGCAAACCGAAGCTCGCCACCAGCATGGTCATCATGATGGGACGCAACCGCAGCACCGATCCTTCCACCGCGGCGTCCCGAACGGTATGCCCGCGCGCACGCAATTGATTGATGTACTCCAGCATGATCACGCCGGTCTGCACCGCTACGCCGAACAGCGCCAGAAACCCTACGCCCGACGAAACGCTGAAGTGAGTCCCGGTGAGCCATAACGCCAGCAACCCGCCAATGGGCGCCATGGCGACGTTGCCCAGAATCAGCACCACCCACTTGAACGATTTGAACATCGTGTAAAGGATCATGCAGATCACCAGAATGGTCAGCGGCAGCACCAGCAGCAGCCGCTTTTGCGATCGCTTCTGGCTTTCGTATTCGCCCGCCCAATCGATGTGATAGCCTTCGGGCAGCTTCACCTGCTTGCCCACTCTGTCGATCGCTTCTTCCACCGTGCTTCCCAAATCGCGTACCGGAACGCTGTATTTGATGGCCACATAGCGCGAATTGCCCTCGCGATAAATCTCCGACGCGCCGTCCAGCACCTTCACCGTGCACAATTGCGCCAGCGATACCCGCTCGCCGGATGGCGCGAGTAACCGAATATTCTCGATGGCTTCCTTCGTATTTCGATACGGAGTCTGATAGCGCACCACCAGATCGTAGCGCTGCTCGCCCTGCAGTACCTGGCTGACGGCCTTCCCGCCCACCGCGGTCTCGATGGCGTCCTGAACGTCCGATACGTTCAACCCGTAGCGCGCCGCTTCATCCCGGTCCACCGTGAATTCCAGGTTGGGCTGGCCGATCACGCGAAACAGGCCCAGGTCCGCAATCCCCGGAACGGTCTTCATCACGTTGACGATCTTGTCGCCCGTAGCCTCCAGCGTTTTCAGATCGTCGCCATAAATCTTGATGGCCAGCTGCCCCTTCACTCCGCTCACGGCCTCTTCCATGTTGTCCGCAATGGGCTGCGAGAAGTTCCACAACGCCCCCGGAATCTTCTCCAACACCGCATCCATGGAAGCGATCAGCGCTTCTTTGTTTTGGTGAAATACCGGCCGCCACTGTTCTTTCGGCTTCAAATCCACGAAATACTCGGTGTTGAAGAATCCCGCGATGTCGGTGCCGTCGTCGGGCCGCCCCACTTGCGAGACCACTTGCGTCACTTCCGGAAACGACGCCAGCAGCACGCGCGCTTGATTCATCACCCGCGCGCCCTCGGTTGGCCCGGTGCTCGGCGCCAGCGTTCCGCGCACCCAAATGGCGCCTTCGTCCAGATGCGGCAGAAACTCCGAGCCGATCACTCCGCTGAAGAGCAAAAACGCCGAGGCCGCCAGTGCCGCCGCCGCCACTCCTAAGGTGATCCATCGAAACTGGATCGCTTTCTTCAGGCTGGCGCGATACCCGTTGGTCATCGCGGTCATCAGCGGATTGCGCCATTCCTCGCACGTTCTTGCCGAAGCTGAAACTGGAAATCACCGGCGCGATCAGCATCGAAAAGATCAGCGATCCCAGCAGCGCGAACGCCACCGTCCACGCCATCGGCTTGAACAGTCGCCCCTCCACGCGCTGCAGCGTGAAAATCGGCACGTACGCGGTAATGATGATTGCGATCGAAAAGAATACCGGCCGCTGCACCTCGTGCGCCGCGCCGCGAATGCGGTCGAGCGTCGATCCCGACTGCTCCCGATGCGCCAGATAGCGGATAATGTTTTCCACCATCACCACCGCGCCCTCCACCACCATCCCGAAGTCCAGCGCGCCCAGCGACAGCAGATTGGCTGGAATGGCGTTCAAGTTCAGGCAAATGGATGCGAACAACAGCGAGAACGGAATGGTGAGCGCCACGATGAACGCGCCGCGAATGTTCCCGAGAAACAGAAACAGGATCACGGCCACCAGAATGATGCCTTCGGTCAGATTGTGCAGCACCGTATGCGTGGTGTAGTGGACTAAGTTGCTGCGATCGAGAAACGGAACGATCTTCACGCCCGGCGGCAGGATGTGATCGTTCAGCTCATCTACTTTGTCGTGGATTCCGACCAGCGTCGAGTCCGAATCCGCGCCTTTGCGCAGCAGGACGATCCCTTCGACGACGTCATCGTCGTCATCGATTTTTCCGTCTGCGCGCCGATACGCTTTGCCGATCTGCCCCAGCCGGATCCTCGCCCCTTGCGTCACCGTGGCGATGTCCCCGACGCGAATGGACGCTCCGTTCTGCGTCTTCAGCAGCGTTTTTTCAATATCGGCGACGTTCCTTACCAATCCCAGCGCGCGCACGTTGATCTGCTGCAGCCCCGCCTCCACGAAGCTGCCGCCCGCATTGACGTTGTTCGCCGCCAGTTGCTGTTCCACTTGGCCGATGCTCAGGCCGTAGTCCACCAGCTTCTCGGGATCCACGCGCACCTGATATTCGCGCGTGATGCCGCCGAAGCTGACCACATCCACCACGTTCGGGACGGACTTGAACTGCTTCTCCAGCACCCAGTCCTGCAGGGTTTTGAGCTCCATCAGGTCGTATTTCGGATTGCGTGCTGCGCAGCGTGTACCAATAGATCTGGCCCACCGGGCTGTAATCGGTGCCGATCTGCGGCTGCAGATTTTCCGGCAGGCTGATTTGCGCCAGACGTTCCAGCACCTTCTGGCGGTTCCAGTCGTTGGTGGATTGGTCGTCGAAGATCAGCATGACGCTGGAGAGCCCGAACACAGAAAACGACCGCAAATTCTCCAGGTGCGGAATTCCGTTCATCACGATTTCGATGGGAGTGGTGACCTGCTGTTCCACTTCCTCGGCCGCGCGGCCTGGCCATTGCGTGATGATCTGAACGTAGTTATTCGCTACGTCGGGATAAGCTTCCACCGGCAGATTGTGAAAGGAAATTCCGCCCCAGATCAGAAGCAGGATCGCGACTGCCAGAATCAGGACTCGATTGTCTAAGGCAAAATCGATGAGGCGGCGGATCATTCCTGTTCGGCCTTACTGCTCGACCGTGGATTGCAGAACCAGCGCGTTCGATACCACCTGCTGACCCGGCCCAATTCCCGAAAGAATCTCCTGCAGGCCGCCCGGCAGCATGTTTCCACCCACCACTTCCATGCGCCGGAATTGGCTGTTCCCGTCCGGCGCATACACCCAGTCCCGATCGTGCAGATGCAGAATCGCCGTTGCGGGCACCGTGGCGTGCAATTGCTTTTGCAGCCCATGGAAGGTCGCATTCACGAACATCCCGAAACGCAGCAGGCCGGAATTGTCCACTTCCAGACGCACCTTCTCGGTGCGGATGGTTCGGGTCGAGCGTCGGCGCGATATTGGCGATGCGAGCTTTGAGAACCACGTTGGGATAGGCCGCCAGATGAATGTCGGCGTATTCGCCCAGGCGCACGAACGACATGTCGTTCTCGTACACGTCGCAGATGATCCAGACTTTCGACAGATCCGAAATGGTGAACAGATTCGGAGAGTTGTCCAGCGTCTTCACGCCGGCCGAAGCCGTCACCTGCTGATCGGTGATCACCCCCGAAACCGGCGCATGGATCTCGACAATCGAACTCGGATGATTCATGTCGGCGCCCAGCACCTTCAGATGTTCCACTGCCGTGTCGACGGTGACTTTGGCCTTGACGTCCGCGTCCTCGGCCACTTCCTCGTCTTTCTTCGCGATCGCGCCTTTTTCGAGCAGCTCTTTCGATCGCTCCAGTTGCGCCTTGGCCAAGGTTTCGTCCGCCACGGCCTGCCGGTAATCGGAAAACGCCTGCGCGATGTCCTGGCTTTGCACCTTCAGCAACAACTGGCCCTTCGTGACGGTGTCGCCCAGCCGCGCATCGATCTCCACAATCCGGCCCGAAGCCAGCGAAATCACCGGAATGCTGCGCGATATATCGGCGCTGACGGTGCCGGTGGTTTTCAGTTCCGGCGCGGCATCGTACTCGCCGGCGGTGGCAATCGGGAACTGCTCGGGATGATCCACGCGAAACACGCTGCCATCCGATTCATGGATCACATCGGCCGGCGGGCGGCGCTCCCAGCTTAGGATCGGCTTCCACCTTCTGGCTGCAACCCGCGAGAATCAGGCTCACGGCCAAACACGCCGCGGCGGCCACGGCAACGATGCTCATATTCTTCATGGAATAACCTCCTGCCCCACCGCCAGATTCAATTGCGCCGCGGCAGTCAGGTATGAACCCACCAGGTTCAAGTAATTCAATTCCGTGCTGCGATAATCCTGCTGCGCTTGCAGGAAATCCAGCAGCGACGACCCGCCGCGGTTATACGCGAACGAAACGGTATCGCGCACCTCCACGGCTTCTTTCAAATATGTTTCCTTGTACGGGCGCAGCAGCGTCAGGTTGCTCTCGATGGTGGCGTAGGCCGAATCCACGTCGCTGAATACCTGCGCCGTCGCGGCATCCCGCAGCCGTTCGTTGCGCGTAATATCCTCCTGCGTCCTCAGCTTCTCGCCTTGATTGCGATCGAAAATGCGCAGCGGAATGGTCACGCTGGCGCCGAGCGTCTCATAAGCAAACGGGTTGCTGAACGAAGGATTGTGCGTCCACCAGCCGCTAAACGTAGGATCGGTGGATCCGTTCGCGATGGCCAGCCGATGGTCGGTCTGCGCCTTATCCACCGCCTCCATCGCGGCTTTCAGATCCGGACGGTTGTCCAGCGCGGCGCGCCTCAAGTCCGGGAGGGGACGAATCTCGTTGCGAAAAATCAAACGGCCCCGTGACGTCGAACTGTTCCACCGGCGTTCGGTCGTTCAGCAGCGTCAACAACTGGATCTTCGCCGTGCGCAGGTTCACCGTGGCGGTCTGCACGTCGGTCTCGTATTGCACGCGCTGCAACTCCAGCCGCTGGTAATCCACTTTCGCGATGTCGCCGGCCTTCAACCGGTCGCTGCTCAGCGCCAGCAGGCGGTTGTAATACGCCAGGTTCTCGCGCGTCAGATCCAGGATCGCCTTCTGTTGCAGGGTCTGCACGAACGCGGTGCGCAAATTGAACAACAGATTTCGCTCCTGATCGGCGTATTGCGCGACTGTGATCTCGGTCTCCTTTTGCGCGCTTTCCCGCCGCAACTCGCGCTTGTGCCGCCGTTCGTGCAGATAGCTGAAGCTGCTCTCGATCATAGTGCCCGAGAGCGGCTGCCATACTCCTTCGTGCGGAGCGATTTGAGTTCCGTCGGTCAGCAGCGTGAAATCCGGATTCGGCCGCAAATACGCCGTGATCTCCTGCGCGCGCGATTCGTCGATGCTAATCTGCGCCGCCCGCAGCGTTGGATTACTGATTTGAAAACGGTCGCGAATCTGCTCCCAGTTAAAGCTCTGCGGCTGCGCAAATGCATTCCATCCCAGCGTAGCCATCAGCAGGCACCATTTCTGTAGTCGGCTCATTCCAACGATCCCGATTCCAAACCGCCCCCTTTCCGAGCCGCGCAAACTAGGTAAGCGGAGCCGGACGGGGGCATTCCAGGCGAATCTAGATCTAAACTAAAGGTAGCGTCCTGTTTAAACACGAGTCCAGTATCGTTCGGTTATGCCGCGCGCCTATCTTTTGGCCAGGGGCGGCAGTCTTTCTGCCATCTGCTCGCTTAAGTCTTGCGAAGGGTGTTCCTTGCGTGTCTAGAATATGACTACACCGGCGCGCATCCCCATGCTTTCGTTCTTTCTTCGTGGCGGCACCAAGTCCGTCCTGCTGAAAGCGGGAATACTCATCGTCGCCATTGCGTTCGCCGATTGGTTCGCCGACAAGGACGTCACTCTCGGCTTCCTCTACCTGTTTCCGATGCTGATGGTGGGCAGCGTTCTGAAACGCTGGCAAATCGCCATCGCCGCCGCTCTTTGCACTCTTCTGGCCGAGATTTTTGACTCGTTCGACTGGCGTGCCAGCGCCGGCATCCCGCGCGATATTTTGATCTTCGCGGCCTTCCTGGGCATGGGCCTCTTCGTCTACGAAGTGGTCCGCAGCCGCCAGGCGGCCCTTCGGCATTTGAATCAAATCGAATCCGAGAGCGAAGCACGCCGCGCAGCCGAGGAACAGTTGAAGGTTTTGGTGGATAGCAGCCCGGTCGCCATCTTTACGGCCGATGCCTACGGAACCGTGTTGCAGGCCAACGACGCCGCGCACCGTTTGTTCGCTCTCGGTCCCGGCTCCCTTCCGGGCACCTCCATTCGCCAGTATCTGCCCTCTCTAGTGAACGTCCCGGCTCCCGAATCGAACGGACCCTCGTTCCGCACGGTCATGCAATGCCGCGGCCGCCGTCAGGACGGCGAAGCTTTCCTCGCCGACATCTGGTTTTCCACCTATCGCACCAGCGTCGGGTCCCGCCTGGCCGCCATGGTGGTGGACACCTCCGAAGAGCTGCGCAATCGCGAAGAGTACAGCCTCCACCAGCTTCTGGCTGCCTCGCGCATCCTGGTGGGCGCGGTGTCCCACGAGGTTCGCAACGTCTGCGGCGCCATTGCGGTGGTTCATGAGAATCTGGCGCGCAACAGCTCGCTCGCGCACAACAAGGATTTCGAAGCGCTCGGCACGCTGATTCAGACGCTCGAAAAAATCGCCGCGCTGGAGCTCCGCCAAACTCCTTATCCCGCCGCCCGGGTGGATCTGCCGGCCCTGCTCGAAGAGCTCCGCATCGTCATCGAGCCGGCCCTGCGCGAAGAGGGAATCGACGTCTCCTGGGACATCGCATCCGGCCTCCCGGCGGTTTGGGCCGACCGGCAAAGTCTGATGCAGGTCTTCCTCAATCTCACCAAAAACAGCCAGCGCGCCCTGCTGGACCAGCCGTCCCGCCAGCTCAAGATCATCGCCCGTGCCGAAGGCCAGCGCATCGCGGTGCGCGTTCAGGACACCGGCGGCGGCGTCGAGCATCCCGAACGGCTCTTCCGTCCTTTTCAACCCGGAGCGCAATCTACCGGGCTGGGCGTCTATCTTTCGCGCGCCTTGATGCGATCCTTCCATGGCGACCTGCGCTATGAACCGGAGCCCCACGGAGCTAACTTTTGTGGTGGAACTCTCGCCGGTGCTGGCGGGTAATTTGCCCGGAGCAGGTAACCTAAAAGAGACCTATGGCCCAGGAAATCCGGATTCTGCTGGTGGACGATCACAGCCTGTTCCGGGACAGCCTCAGCCGGTTGTTGCAGACTGAGCCCGGTTTCCGCATGGTGGGCTCCTGCGCCACGGCCGCCGAAGCGCTCCCGGTCATCGCCGCCGAACAACCCGACATCATTCTTCTCGATTACGATTTGGGTGAAGAGCAGGGAACCGCCGCGCTCGATGAAATCCGCAAGCATGGATTCAAGGGTCGCGTCCTGATGGTTACCGCCGGAATGAGCGACGCGGCCACTGTGCGCGTGCTCGAAAGCGGGTCCGAGGGCATCTTCCTCAAACACAGCTCCCCCGCCCAACTGGTGGAAGCTATCCGCCGGATGGTGGCCGGCGAGCCTTGGCTCGATCCGCGTGCCATGCGGTCGCTGATTGCCGGCGCTACCGGCAAATCCGAAGAGCAGCGCAGTTCGCAGGGCCTGACGCAGCGCGAGCGGTTCGTTCTGCAGGGCGTGTTCGAAGGGCTCACCAACAAGGAAATCGCCGCCCAATTGCAGGTCTCCGAAGGCTCCATCAAGGCGGTGATGCAGCAATTATTCGACAAGACCGGCGTTCGCACACGCAGCCAGCTGGTCCGCATTGCGCTCGAAAAACGCGCGGAAGACTGGCTCACCGGAGAATCCAATCCGTAGTTTCTCAGGTTTCTCCCTTAGTACACGGTTCAGAAACGTACTTAGGAGGAATACCTTCGCAGCTTTCTTGGGTAATATTAGACTTTAGCCTGGAAAGCGGTCCTCTTTGCCAAATCAATTCAATCACGCCATGGCTGCTCTCGCACAGTCCCTTCTGACCTCGGAACAGGACGCCGAGCGCCGCAGCGAAACCCGTTACCCCACTCAGTATCCGGCCGAGCTGGAACTGTTGCCGGGTCCCGCGGAGCCGATCTACGGAACCGTTCTCGATGTCTCCCGCTCCGGACTGCGCGTCTCCCTCCCCAGGCGCGTCGATCGCGGTGCCCAGGTAAAAGTGAAGTTGCGCGACAACCTGATCTTCGGGGACGTGCGCTACTGCCGCGCAGTGTCGGGAGCCTTCCATGCGGGCATCCGCATCCAGGATCTGGTGCGCCCCTCCAGCCGGCAAATCGAGCATATCGCCGACGACCCGCTTTCGTTTTACGCCGTCGGCAAGGGACTTTCGATTCCGGAAGTCATCGATATCCGCGAGCATCTCCTGCGCTGTGAAAACTGCCGCGCCCGGCTGGCCAAACAAGAGTCTCTTTTGAACCCTCCCGGCACCCGGACCCCGCTAAAGTAAACCACCTACCCGCCGATTCAAGATCATGGGCGGTCCGTCCATTCCCGAAAGCTCGTTCCAGGCGCGCCTTGTCCAGTACCCTCTGCTGGCATGCCTGGCCGTATTCCTGTTCACCATCGGCATCCGCGCCGCTCTGCTTCCCGTTTTGCGCGTTCCCATGCCGGCCGTTCACGACGAATTCAGTTATCTCCTGGCAGGCGACACCTATGCGTCCGGCCGCCTTACCAACCCGGTACATCCGTTTTGGAAGCACTTTGAATCGTTCCACGTGATCCAGCAGCCTACTTATGCCTCGAAATATCCGCCGCTGCAAGGCCTGGTGCTGGCCTTGGGATACCGATTTTTCAACGAGCCTTTCGATCAACCATGGATCGGCGTCTGGCTGAGCGCCGGCCTGATGTGCGCCGCCGCCTGCTGGATGTTCCAGGGCTGGACTACGCCCTCGCTCGCCCTGATCGGCGCGCTGCTGGTGGCCCTGCGCGTCGGCATTCTGAGCTATTGGATGAATTCTTACTGGGGCGGAGCCGTCCCGGCTATTGGCGGAGCGCTCCTGCTCGGAGCCGTTCCGCGCATCGCCTTTCGCCGGCAGTACGCGCACGCCGCCACGTGGGCCGCCGGCCTGGCGATCCTGCTCAACTCACGTCCTTACGATGGCGCAGTGCTCGCCGTACTTTCGGCCGCGGTCATTGCATGGAAGTTCGTGCCCTTCTCGGTTCTCGCCACTCGCGTCGCGTTGCCCGCAGCCGCGGTTCTCATTCCCGTCGCTGTGTTCATGCTTTATTTCAACGCCCGCGTTACAGGCAGCCCCTTCCAATTGCCCTACCAGCTCCACGACGGGCAATATGGCGCGGCGCCCGCGTTCGCATGGTCGTCCGCCAAGCAGCCTCCAGTCTACGATCACGCCGTGATGCAAACCTTCTGGACCAAGACCAATGCGGATCAGGTGACCTACATGCGCCAGCATATGTGGTCTGAATTCCTGGTGAAGCTCTCCAGCATGTACGGTTTTTTCTTCTGCTTTTATCCCCTCTTCCTTCCGGCGCTGATCTGGCCCTATCCGCTCCAAACTCCCGAGGAGCGTTTCGGCGTTCTTTTGCTAGTGGGCGGTCTGCTCGCTCTCCTTCCCATCAATGGTTTCCAATACCACTACGCCGCCGCCATCATGCCGCTGGTCTATCTGCGCGTCCTGCATTCGATCGATCATGTGCGCAACTGGCGACCCAATTCGAAGCCCTGGGGTCTGGCGCTGGCGGTCCTGCTCATCGCTCTGATCCCGATTCAATTCGGCCGGGACGTCTGGAAGCTTTTCGCCGTCGGCGAGTTTGCGCCGCCCATGGCCGTGCCTTATCACAATATGCTGCGCCGCTTGGAAGCGCTTCCCGGCCGCCAGCTGGTGTTGGTGCGCTACGCTCCCGATCACGACGTTTTTCAGGAGTGGGTGTACAACCGCGCCGATATCGACGCTGCCCAGATCGTCTGGGCGCGCGAGATGAGCCCGTCCGAAGACGCGCCGCTGATCCAATATTTTCGCGGGCGCACCGTCTGGCTTTTGGAGCCCGATCAATCGCCGCCCAAACTCACGCCTTATTCCCAGAAGGCGGCCGAATCCGCTGCGCTTTTATCCCATGTCCATTGAATGTGATGGGAGAGGACGGCCCCTCTGGACGCCCTACAGGACCCCAGGCAAACGTCCGATTTACTGCCTGGGCACGGCCTGAGGAAAGGGGACTCCGGGGTTGGCGATTGGTATTCTAGGCGGCGGGCTGGCGGGTCTCACCATCGCCGCGCATCTCGAGCGCGACTGCGAAGTGCTCGAAAAGGAAAGCCGGGGCGGCGGCCACTGCCAGACCGTCCAGGAGCAAGGCTTCACCTACGACGCCGGCGGTCCGCACATCATCTTCTCGCGCAACCAGGAAATGGTGGACTACATGGTGTCGCTGCTCGGCGACAACGTCCATCGCGCGCGCCGCAACAACAAGATCTTCTACAAAGGCCGCTACGTCAAGTACCCTTTCGAAAACGGCCTCTTCGATCTGGAGCCGCAGGATCGCTTCGAGTGCCTCTATCATTACATCCAGAACGACTATCCGCCGCCGCAGACCAATTTTAAGGAATGGATCTACCACCATTTCGGCAAAGGCCTCGCCGAAAAATATCTGATCCCCTACAACGAGAAAATCTGGAATGTTCCCGCCGAGGAACTCGGCCTGGAATGGGTGGAGGGACGCGTCCCCAAGCCGCCCCTTGAAGATGTGATCAAAGCCGCGGTCGGCGTCGAAACCGAAGGCTATACGCACCAGCTCTATTTCCATTACCCGGCGCATGGCGGCATCGAGTCGTTGCCGCGAGCCATGGCCGCCAAAGTTCCCAACGTCGTCTCCGATTTCAATGTCGAGCGCATCTGGAAACAAGATGCGCACTGGTTCGTGAGCGATGGCCGTGCGGTCCGCCGCTACGATGCATTGGTCTGCACCATTCCGATTCAGGAGCTGGCCGCGGCGCTCGACGGCACGCCGCCCGAGATTCTCACCGCCGTGAATGCGCTGCGCTATAACTCGCTCGTGACCGTCTCGGTGGGTCTGGACGCCGCGCGCGTCCCGGACTACACCGCCATCTACGTTCCAGACCCGGAAATCCGTTTCCATCGCCTGTCGTTCCCGGCCGCCTTTAGCCCGCACAATGCGCCGCCCGGCCAATCCATCATCCAGGCGGAAATCACCACCAATCCTGGCGACGGCACGCATGAACTGTCGGATGATGAACTGCTCGCGGATGTAATCGGCGACTTGCAGAACATGGACCTGGCGCGCCGCTCCGAGGTCTGCTATGCGCGCGTGCTCCGAACCAAGTACGGCTACGTGGTCCAGAACGACGATTGCCGCCGCTACCTGAAGCAGGCCAAGGCTTACTTCGAGCAGATCGGCATTGCGCTGTGCGGCCGCGTCGCCGAATTCGAATACATCAACATGGACGTTTGCATCGAGCGAGCCCGCCAGGTGGCCGGCCGCTTGAACCGCGAAGCCCCCGCCCAGGTACCCATGGAAGTCTCCATATGATGCCCTCCCGCCGCCCCTACTTCGAGATAGCCAATCCCGAAATTCCTCGGATCATGGAGGGTCTTCCGGGCGGCCTGCGCGTGCTGGATGTCGGATGCGGATCGGGTGTGCATGGAGCCGAATTGCAGCGCGTGCACGGCCATCAGGTGGTTGGCGTGGATCTCTCGGCCGGCTCCATCGGAAAGGCGAAGACACGTCTGGCGGACGCCTATGTCGCCGACGTCACCCGGCCCGAAGAGTACCCATTCAGCGGCCGCCGCCAATTCGATGTCATTTTGTTCTCCGACATGCTCGAACATCTGGCCGATCCGCTGGATGTTTTGCTACGGCACTACCGGCTGCTGGCGCCCGGCGGTTTCATCCTGATCTCCTTGCCCAATGTCGCCATTTGGAATGTGCGCCTGGCCTTGCTGTTCGGCAGATTCGAGTACGGAGACACCGGCACGCTGGATCGGACGCACTTGCGTTTTTTCACTCGCCGCAGCTTTCGCCGGTTCTTGGCCGCTGCCGGGCTCGTCGTCAGCCGCAAGCGCGTCACGCCCGGAATACTCCGGCCGTTCGTTCCGCTCATCAAGCGTGTGTATGGCAAGGGACCGGAAACAGGCCAGCAAGGTGATTCCTCGTCCATCATGGACTCAGCGCCCTATCGCGCGTACCTTCGGCTGCTCTATCCGCTGGAACGTTGGATCTGCGGCTTATGGCCGGGGCTGCTGGCCTTCCAGTTCGTGATTCTGGCTCAGCCCGCATCGCTGCCGGGATCGATTGCAGTCGATCATCTTCCCGGCGACCTGGCCGCGCTCGAAACTTTATCCTCCAAGTGATCCGCCGCGTCATACGGGGCGATCCGCGCTGGTCCATTCTCGTCCAGGACCCAAACCCTGCGGTTTTTGAAGTAGGAAATCAACGTCCGATCTTTGTCCCGCCCCATGCTCCATGCCCAAACCACGCTGGAACCGTCAATATCGGCGCGATTGTAGACCCACTCGTGGTTGACATCGTGATTCGGCCCGTAACGCACGAATACCAACTGCTTGCCGGGCATGCCGCTCAGGAACGCCAGAATTCGGGCGCGTTCCGCCTGAAAATCGCGCTTGTCGTACAAAAAACGATGCTCTGGCTGAAACAGGGCTAGCGATAGCTGGGCGGTAATGCCAATCAAGACGACTCCGTAAACGGCCGGCGCCACCCATGGCCGGCCTGTTCGCCAATGCCGCAGCGAACGCAGGGCGGCCGCGGCAACAATGTAAAACAACACAGTCGCCGGTGCTGCATAGTGCGGAACGGGTTCCAGTTCCGTGCCCAAGAGAGCCAGAAATGCAACAGCGAGCCAAAAGGCAGGACGCGCGCGGCGGCTCTTCACAACTGGCCGGCGTGAGCGCGAAGATTACGATCAGCAGCAGAATTCCCAAGTAAAACTTCTCGATGTTTCCGAAGAACAGCAACCGGGTTAGCAAGAAGTGCTCGCGCTGAACGATTTTTCGTTTGAGCTCCCAGTCCAGAAAGAGCTTGCGAAACGCTTCGTGTCGATAAACAACCGAGGTCCTTGGCGAAGTCCACCACAAAAGTGTCGGTGAAACCGCGTATTGTTGCTCGTAAACCGCCCAAGGCATGCGAACAGGGCTACCGGTTGCACGAAAGTTGTAGTATGCCATCCAGCTTCCCACCGGGATCATAACGATGATCAGCGGTGCAGCGATACCGCGGCTCAGGTTTCGCAACCAAACCGACGGCGCCGTCGCCCGTTGGATGATCTGCCAAGCAGCGTAACCCATGCACAAAAGAGTCAACAGGAACCCCTCGAACGGGCGGCTATTCGCCAGCAGCGCGATTCCGATAGCGGCAGGCAAGCCACGCAAGCACGTTGGACGCCGAATCAAGGCCGGAAGGCTTCCAATCAACAGCGCCCCTCCGATGGCCGCGCCGGTGCCGCCCCAATAGCTCTCCGACCAATAACTCAAGATTCCGATCTTCAGCACCGCCAGCGCCGTGCCCAGAAATGCCCAAAACGGTGGCATCCAATTCCACAGAGCCCACGCTACGGCGCCGCACAACAGCGCCATGCTCAGTAGAATCCCGCTCCAGGGATGGCCAAACACCTTTTGTCCGAGAGCCAGAATAAGGCCGGTCAAAGGCGGATATTTGGACATGT
This sequence comes from Bryobacterales bacterium, assembly GCA_963761265.1. Taxonomy (GTDB): domain Bacteria; phylum Acidobacteriota; class Terriglobia; order Bryobacterales; family Bryobacteraceae; genus Palsa-89. The sequence goes on along the minus strand of CAVXGM010000009.1, from coordinate 44,801 downwards.
AGTGGGGCTGTTGCAGAATGTGAATGCTTTCAAAGAAAACCCAAAGTGGATGCGCTGGATTCGTCAATCGGCCGGACGCAAAAGTGTCGCTGGCCAGCAGGTAACTGAACTCGTCCTCAACGCCCGGCTGTGGCGCTGGAATCCACCGAAGCAAGGCCAGACGCAAGCCCAGAGGGATCAGGGCGAACGCGATAATGCAAGCCCACTTCCTGGATGCCAGCTTCCAGACGGCCGCCTCCATTGCTGAAAGCCGAGTCCCTTCCACACCTTAAAGATCGGTATGGCTCAAGTCAACTTTATGAACACGCCGGCGTCCGGCTGGGGTGAGCGCCGCGGCCCCTACTGAAAACCTGTATAAATCCGAATAGTCAATCAGGTCCCCCATGAGCCATTTAATCTCCGTCGCGATGATCACCATGAACGAGGAAAAAGCGGTCGCCCGCGTTATCGAGGACATCCGCGACGCTCTCCATGGCCGCGATTTCGAAATTGTCGTGGTGGATAGCAGCCGCGACGCCACCCCCACCATTGCCGCCGGTCAAGGCGCACGCGTCATACGGCAATTTCCCCCTCAGGGCTACGGCCGCGCCATGGGCCGAGTGCTCCACGAGTGCCATGGCGACGTGGTCGTAACGCTCGATTGCGACGGCACTTATCCGGCGCAGGAAATCCCCCGCGTGGCCGATATGGTCCTTTCCGGTCAATGCGATCTGGTGAATGCGTCCCGTCTCGAGCGCCGCCCGGAGAGCATGCCGCTTGCTAATTACTTTGCCAACCGGCTCTTCGCCATCGCCGGCTGGCTGCTGGTCGGAGTCAAGTCCACGGATCTCCACTCGGGAATGCGCGCCTACAGCCGCCGTCTGATTCAGGAAGTCGAGTTCGACCCTAATGGGCCCGCGCTGCCGGTGGACTTGCTGCTCAAGCCCGCGCTCGAAGGCTTCCAGGTGCGCGAAGTCTTTATTCCTTATGGCGAGCGCATCGGCGAGACCACGCTGCAACGCTGGTCCTCCACCATCTGGACCTTCCGGCGCATCTTCCGCCTGGCATTCTCCCGTTTTTTTCCAGCTCCCAAACGAAACCTAACGAAAACCACCACTTTGGCCGATTAACCACCAGGGGTTCGTGCGCATTTGACTACCTTGGCCGCGCTTCAAGACGCTTTAGGTAACGCTGCTTTGGGTCAGGCCGCGCCGGCTTCGGCTCTATCCACCGGTTTTGCCGCCACATTCCTTGGCGAGTCCATCGCAATTTTGGAACAAGTCGACGTCGCTACCATCGAACGCATGGCCTTGGGTCTCGCGCACGTTCGCGAACTCGGCGGCCGGCTGTTCATCCTGGGAGTTGGCGGCTCGGCCGGACACGCCGGTCACGCGGTCAACGATTTTCGCAAGCTGTGCGGTTTTGAAGCTTACGCCCCCACCGACAACGTCTCCGAGCTCACCGCCCGCGCCAACGACGAGGGCTGGGACACGTGCTTCGCCGCCTGGCTGCAGGGTTCGCGCATCGGTCCGCGCGATGGCGTGCTGGTTTTTTCCGTGGGCGGCGGCAGCCGCGAGAAGAACGTATCGGTCAACATCGTCCGGGCGCTCGAAACAGCGTCCGAGGCCGGCGCGCACATTTTTGGCATCGTGGGGCGCAATGGCGGTTTCACGCGCCAGATGGCCGAAGAGTGCATTGTTATTCCCGCGCTCGCGCCCGATCGCATTACGCCGCATACCGAGGGGCTGTGCGCCGTGCTTTGGCATCTTCTGGTCAGCCATCCGCTGTTGCAGCGCGTGGCGACCAAATGGGAGTCCGTACTGTGAGCAAGCGCGTCTTCATCGCGGGCGGCGCCGGATTCATCGGCAGCCATTTTACCGACCGCCTGCTGTGCGACAAAACGGTGGAAGCGGTCACGCTCTACGACAATTTTTCGAGCGGCCGCGAGTGGCATTATGCGCACCACGAAAACGATCGCCGCCTGCGCGTGATCCATGGCGACGTCAAGGATCTCCCCGCGCTCGAACGCTGCATGGAAGGCCACGATACCGTCATTCACCTGGCTTCCAATCCCGACATCGCGCGCGCCGCCGTGGAGCCGGATATCGATTTTCGCGAAGGCACGTTCCTCACGCAACAAGTTGTGGAAGCCATGCGCCGCACGCGCACGCCGAATCTGCTCTATGCCTCCGGCAGCGGCGTCTATGGCGATCTCAAAGATTTCGAGGCCCAAGAGGATTTCGGACCGTTGGTTCCCGTCTCAACGTACGGCGCCAGCAAACTCGCGGGGGAGGCTCTGATCGCGTCTTATTGCGCGATGTTCGATCTGCGCGCCTGCGCGTTCCGCTTCGGCAACGTGGTCGGCGCGCGGCAAACCCACGGCGTCGGTTTCGATTTCATTCGCCGGCTGCGCGTTCAGCCCGATCGCTTGCGAGTCCTGGGCGACGGCCTGCAGAGCAAGTCGTATATTCATGTGGATGACGTCGTGGATGCCGTTCTCCTGGCGCATCGGGCCGCTCCGAAAAATTTCGAAGTTTACAACGTGGCTACCGGCGACTACATCACGGTCACCGAAATCGCCAAGCTAGCCATCGAAGTGGCCGGTCTCTCCGAAGATCAAGTCCGCCTCGAATACACCGGCGGCGATCGCGGGTGGAAAGGCGACGTTCCCATCGTTCGCCTCAACACCGATCGCATCCGCAGCCTGGGCTGGACCTGCAAACGCAATACGCGCCAGGCGCTGTGCGTGGCCCTGAATTCCATGCTGGCGGACTCGCGGCTGGGGAGGCTTTAGTGATGCGACGCGCCGTTTTCCTGGATCGCGATGGCGTCGTTAACCGCGCCGTGCTCCGCCAGGGAAAACCCTATCCGCCCGCCACTCTCTCGGACCTGCGACTGCTGCCCGGAGTTCGCGAAGCCTGCAACAGATTGCGCGAAGCCGGCTTCGCCCTGATCCTGATCACCAATCAACCCGACATCGCGCGCGGCCTGGTGTCCTCCGAGCAGGTTTCCCAAATGAACCGGCGCTTGCAGAGCTTTCTGCGGCTGGACGCGGTCGGCGTCTGCCCGCACGATGACTCTGCCCGCTGCTCCTGCCGGAAGCCGGAGCCGGGGCTGCTGTTTGAAGCGGCTCGCGTCTGGAACATCGATCTGGAATCGAGCTTTATCGTCGGCGACCGCTGGCGCGATATTGCAGCAGGCCATCGCGCCGGGTGCCGCGCGATTTTCGTCGATTACGGCTACGCCGAACAGCGTCCGGATGGTCCCTTCGTAGGAGTGCGCTCGTTGCGTGAAGCCGCGCAATGGATTCTGCGAACCACTCGCCCAGGCTTTCATCTGGAATCGCTGAAATATGCCTGACATCGCCTCTTTCCGCGTCAAAATCTTCGCCGACGGCGCCGATCGCGCGTCTATCCTGGAACTCGCGGACAATCCATGGATTCGGGGATTCACCACCAATCCCACGCTGATGCGCAAGGCGGGCATCACCGACTATGAATCGTTCGGGCGGTCGCTCGTTCAAACTATCCCGGACCGGCCCTTCTCCTTCGAAGTCCTGTCAGACGATTTCAGCGAGATGGAACAGCAGGCGCTGCAAATCGCTGCTTGGGGCGACAACGTGTACGTGAAAATCCCCATCACCGATACCCGCGGCCGCAGCTCGGCTGCGCTGGTGAAGCGGCTGGCGCGCCAGGGGGTCAAAGTAAACGTCACCGCGCTCATGACGCTCGATCAGGTGGATGCGGTTGTCCCTTGCCTCCGCGATGGGCCGCCTTCTTGCATTTCGATTTTCGCCGGCCGCATCGCCGACGCCGGTTGCGATCCGCTCCCCATTCTGTGCGGAGCGCTGGCGCGCATGCGCGCTTATCCGGAAATCGAGCTGATCTGGGCCAGCCCGCGCGAACTGTTCAACGTCGTACAGGCCGATGCCATCGGCTGCCACATCATCACGGTAACGCACGATCTGCTGAAGAAGCTTCCGCTGCTCGGGCGCGATCTTACCGAGTACTCGCTCGATACAGTGAAAATGTTCGTGAATGACGCCCGCGCGGCAAACTTTACTCTGGTGACTCCGGCTGAGCTGGTTCCAAACGAAGCCCGGAACTAAGTTCGAGCGCCCGCTGGCGTTGCCATTGCAGCTTGCCCTGATACTCCTGATATAGTGTCGTGAATCCAGCCCACCAATAACCCACGACAAACAGCAGCAGGAACGGAACAGCCAGGAAATTCCAGGTCTCAATCGCGTACGAGATCATGTAAGCGAAGTATCCGCCCACGGCTAATTCCGCGTAGGGCAGCCAACCGCTGCGCCGCCGGTAACTGGCGTTCTGAATCTTCACCTTGTTGTCGCCCACCGCATACTTGGGCGTGCGCGCAAAAGCCGACTTTATCCCGAGCAGCGCTTCGATCACCGCTTTGGTATTGATCAGTGTCAGCGCGATGCCCGCGGCCATCAGGGCCGGCATCAACACGATGGCCCGTTTCCAATTCTTCCGGTCCAGCTCGCGCTGCGCCATCAGGTAAAACGCCCAGATGGAGCAGAACGAAGCGATAATCAGCGGCAGATCCACCGTCAGCATCTGGAACACGCCCATGTAAAACCGCACAATCATTACCGGCAGCATCAGAGCCGACATGATCAGCATCAGGGGGTAAGATATGTTCGGAGTCAGATGGCAGAACGCTTCCAGCTTTACGCGCCACGGTTCTTTCGAGCGCAGAATCCGCGGCAGCAGCTTGATGGCAACCTGCGTGAGACCTTTGGCCCAGCGCGATTGCTGCACCTGGAACCCGTACGTGTCCACCGGCAGCTCCGACGGGCAATCCACCGAAGGAACATATACAAATCGCCAGCCGTTCAGTTGCGCGCGATAGCTCAGGTCCGAGTCTTCAGTCAGGGTATCGTGCTGCCAGCCGCCCGCGTCTTCGATCATCTTCGCCCGCAAAACTCCGGCGGTTCCGTTGAAATTGAAAAACAGGCCGCCGCCGAAACGCGCTCCATGCTCGATGACGAAATGGCCGTCCAGCAGCATCGCCTCCACTTCGGTGAGCAGGTTGAAATGCCGGTTCAGGTAGCTCCAGCGGGTCTGTACCACGCCGACGGTAGGATCGGTGAAATGGTGCACCGTGCGCGCCAGAAAATCGCGGGGCGGAATGAAGTCGGCGTCGAAGATGGCGATCAGCTCGCCGGTGGCCGTTTTCATACCGGCCTGCAGGGCGCCTGCTTTGAACCCGGCGCGATTGTCCCGGTGCAGATACTCGATGGGCACTCCGGCCGCCTGATACTCGCGCACCAGCGCTTCGGTGAAAGCATGCGTGTCGTCGGTGGAATCGTCCAGCACCTGGATCTGCAACAGTTCGCGCGGGTAATCCATCTGGCTGGTCTCTTCGATCAGCCGCTCTACCACGTAGCGCTCGTTATAGAGCGGAAGCTGGATGGTGACGCGCGGAAGCGTGGTCCAGCGCTGCGCCGGCTCCGGCGCCAAATCGCGGCGATGCTTCAAATACTTGCGGATCATCTCGAAGCGGTGGCAGCCGTAGAAGGACAGGATGACCAATATGGTGAAATAGGGAATCAGCAGCGACCAATCGAAGAACTCCAGGCGATGCACGCCGCTGAAGGTATCGTCAAACAGCGAGCGCACCATTTGATCGGTGACGGATGTTGCCAGAAACAGGGCTGGAGTGATCGCTATAACCATACGGGTCCTGCAACGAACAAGGTTGGACGCCGGGGACCTGCGGGCGTTAACACAGTACCTAAAGATTGTACCGTAAACGTCTTAAATGATTTAGCTCTATACTGCTCATTGTAACAAATGCGTAACCTAGATTACATATGCGGATTCGCGATTCTCAGCTTGCCGGGTTGCCTTTGCGCTCAGGACCGGCCGCAATTCGTGTGGCAGGGGCAAGTGGACGGCACCGTAATCCTGCATTTGGCGGGAAAGCGCCTGGCCGTGCAGATTCAGGACGGTGCACCGGTGGAACGCCAGAAGTTTCATTTCTCCGACGCGCTGCCTCAAACCCAGCAAAGTGTCCGCGTCGAAGAACGGGAGGGGCGCGGCTACGTGCACGTGATCGATCAGCCCAACATCGAAAATCATTACATCCTGGCGGTGGCTATTGAAGACCGGCAGCCGGGCAGTGCGTTCTACTCGCTGGCGCTGTATTGGGATGCGTCGAGCAATGTGTTCGAGCGCGGGGATAAGACCGATCATGTTTCCTGGACGGGCCGCGTGGACGAAGGCGCCGTCATCAGTTGCCACAAGCAAAGTTGTGTTTCGAGCGTGGCGCGCGGCGCGCCAGTGGCCGATGAGCGCTTCAAGTTCTCGCACGCACTCCCCGATCGCGACACCGAAGTCCGGCTGCAAGACCCGCAGGGGCGCGGCGAGCTTCGCCTGATCGAGCAGCCCCGCCAGCGCAACAACTACACCGCGCGCGTTTCCATTCGCGATCCGCAAGCCGGCGCGGGCGAGTATACATTCACGCTGGTGTGGAATCGTTCTCGCACGAAGCAGGAGGGCGCGCCAATCCCCGATCCCACCGGCCGAGGCTTGGTTTGGACCGGGACCGTGGACGGCCGCGTGCGTGTGACAGTCGAAGGCGGCGCCAGCTTTTCCGCGGTGCTCCAAGGCGCGCCGATCACTGGCGAATACGCCGAAATCCTTCGGCCGCTCCCCGCGCGCGCCGATCTTACTCCGACCATTCAAAAGCTGCACGGACGCGGCCGCGTATCCATTGTCGAGCCGCCGTCGGAGAAGAACAATTACCGTTTGATATTCGAGATTGACGATCCGGAGCCCGGCGCCGATTATTATCAGGTGGAGCTGGACTGGTAGGTTGTCTCAACGCCCGCGGATCGTGGACGGGTGATAATAGCAGCTTGCGGGCCCGGCTGCGGACGGCCTGTGCATGGCCGAATGATTGGCCGGCTTTGAACAAGCGACTATCTTGAATAAACAGCTGGGAGACAGGCCGGTCCGCAAGCGCGAGAGCACGGGACGGCTAGCGTTTCTCGTGGCCGCGGGCATTCTGCTCAGCCGGCTGGTGGGTCTGGTCCGGCTGCGCGTGTTCTCGCACTATTTCGGACTGCGCTCGGATGCCGCGGACGCGTTCAACGCCGCGTTCCGCATCCCGAATTTTTTGCAAAACCTGTTCGGTGAAGGGGTGCTCTCGGCTTCTTTCATTCCCGTCTATGCTCGCTTGCTGGCCGAGGGCGAGGAGGAAGAAGCCGGCAAGGTGGCGGGCGCGGTGGCCGCTACGCTGGCGCTGGCAGTCGCGATCTTGTGTCTGGCTGGCGTCTTGGCAACGCCGTGGCTAATCGATCTCATCGCGCCGGGCTTCTCTGGATCGAAGCGCGTCTTAACCATCTCGCTGGTGCGGATTCTTTTCCCCGGCGCCGGGTTGCTGGTTTTTTCAGCCTGGTGCCTGGGGATACTGAACAGTCATCGCAAACTGTTTCTGTCTTACGCCGCGCCCGTGATGTGGAGCGCGGCGATGATCGCGACGCTGCTGATTTTTGGCGGACGAGGCTCGCTGTCGCAATTGGCGATCACGCTGGCGTGGGGATCGGTGGCGGGCAGCGCGCTTCAGTTCGGCATTCAATTGCCGGTGGTGCTGAAGCTGGCGCGGCATTTGCACCTGCGGTTGGATCTGGATTCCGGGCACGTGCGCGAGGTGATTCGAAACTTCGTGCCTGTGTTCATTAGCCGCGGCGTGGTGCAGATCAGCGCCTATGTCGACGCGCTGCTCGCCAGCCTGCTGCCCACCGGCGCGGTAACCGGGCTCATCAACGCGCAGATCATCTATGTGCTGCCCGTAAGCTTGTTCGGTATGTCCGTATCGGCGGCCGAGTTGCCGGTGATGTCGAGCGCCACCGGAAGCACGGAGGAAATTCAGGAGGCGCTGCGCGGGCGCATTGATTCCGGGCTGCGTCATATTGCTTTTTTCATTGTTCCATCGGCTGCGGCGTTTCTCGCGTTCGGCGATCTGATCGCGGGCGCGTTGTTGCAGACCGGCCGCTTTACGCATACCGATGCGCAATACGTTTGGGGCATCCTGGCCGGATCTTCGGTCGGCTTGCTCGCTTCCACCATGGGGCGGCTATATTCGTCGGCCTATTACGCTCTGCGCGATACCCGCACACCTTTGAAGTTCGCCGTTTTGCGCGTCGGGCTGACCACGGTTCTCGGATATATCTGCGCGAAGCCGCTGCCCGTCTGGATCGGGATCGATCCGCGCTGGGGCGTAGCAGGACTAACGGCGTCGGCCGGCATCGCCGGCTGGGTGGAGTTTGCCCTGTTGCGGCGCGGGATGCATCGCAAATTGGGGTCTGGCGTTTCCATTTCCAGGTTCGTTGCCAAGCTTTGGATGGCGGCCGCGCTGGCGGTGGCAGTGGGCAGCGCGGGGCGGCTCACTCCGTTTGCCGCACATCCCATCTATGGCGCAATTGCGACGCTGGGACCTTTTGGCGCAGTCTATCTCATCATTGGCGCGGCCGTCGCTCCCGAAGGCCGCCGGCTGGTGATGCGTCTACTTCGTCATTGAAATTTTGAATACCAATGGTTACGGAAGGGCAACGCCGCGGCGGCGTATAATCGCGAGCCCAAAAAGAAACGCCATCGGCAAAGCGGTGAGCAATACACTCGATGGCTCTGGAGTGGCCGTAACAACTGGAGTGAGACTGAAGCTTACTTTCTTGTCGACGCTACTCCCGCAAGTTGACAGACCAGCTTGGCCGACATAGACGTAGTAACCTTGCAACTCGCAGTTATTGAAGCCGTTATCATAAAAGACGTTATAGTCGGCACTCGCCGCCGAAAAGCTGACTCCGGCGAAGTCCAGATAAGGCCCAGCGGGGAAGATAAGGTTATCGTTGCTTTGATATGTTCCCGCGGTCAAAGGACCCGTGATTGTCTCACTGTCGAATGTGCCGGTCATGTCTGTGACCGTGTAGATTCCGGCGATATCTGATACGGTCAGCACACCGCTGGACGAGATTCCTGAGCCGCTAAAGGAAAAGTCGTACGTCAACGTCGAAGCAGCAGCGGGATAGCTTAATGCAAACAAAAGACCCGCTGCGAATCCGAGACAGACACTGGACGTACGCGATCCAAATTTCATGCTTCGATCTGACCATGTAAGCCTTGTACGGTCAAGGTTTGCGGGGTTTTACGGTACCAGGACCATCACTTTGTCATGGTGATTTCGAAGCCGATGTCCGCTTCATTGATATTGACGCTTCGAAAACTTGTCTGCGCCAGCATTTGTTGAAACTGCGGCCTGGTATAGGCGCTTTTGAGCAGCATGGTCCGAAAGGCCAACCTGGTGAGCAGTTTGTTCACCGCGTTCAGGCCCATGCCATCCACATGGTGATTAATGGACTCCATGGACGCGTCTTTGCGAAGATCTACAATCAACCCGCGGCCGTCGGGTTTCAGCACGCGGCACATCTCCTGCAACGCGCGAACCGGCTGCCCGAAGTTCTTGAACGCCGCGCGGCAGAGCAGGAAGTCGAAAGTGTTGCCGCCGAACGGCATATTAGAGGCATTGCCTTGGCGGAAGTCGACACGGACGCCCGCTTCGGCCGCTTTCTTGCTCGCGATTTCGACGAAGGTGTGGCTGATGTCGAGCCCGGTGATGGAGTAATCGCCCAGCTTCGCCAGCTCGATGCAAAAGTAGCCGGGACCCGGTGCAACTTCGAGCACTGTGCTGCCACGCGGGAGTTGGCCGGCGATTCGTCGCGCTAGTTTCGCGAACTCGTCATGGGATTTGCCCGTGTTGGCCGTATACCACTTCGCGACCATGCCTTCCATGCCGCGGTCTTTATGAGCTTTGGGTAATGCGGGCGCCATATATCAGTGAACGAATGGCGCCCGCCCCAAGTTCGGCAAAAGTCAGCTTAATTTGGCAATAATATACTTCGCTGACAAACCTGCTAGGCTTGTGACGACGTGACAGGCCGGAATGAAAATTCGCGTAAATTGCCAATCTAAGAGCTTGTATGGTACAGTGACATTGAAGTGTGCCTTGACAAGCCGCTTTCGCTGATTTGGCCAAGGGTCAGATCAACGTGTATGATGGTGAGCGCTGTGGCAAAGAAAATCAGCAAAGTTACGAAAACTGGTGCGTCCGCACGGCAGTTCGTCCATGGAGACGGTAGCCACGTTGTGGACATCAAGGATATCAGTGTAGCGATATACCGAAAAGGAACTCACTGGATCGCCCAAGGTGTTGAAATCGATTACATCGCTCAAGGAGACAGCCTTGAGGAGGTCAAGCAATCCTTCGAGAACGGTTTAGAGGCGACCATCAATCAACACTTGAAGATTAACGGAGACATTGATCGTCTTCTTAAGTTTGCTCCAGATAGTGTTCTTCTTCGGGTCTTGAAACACCTACTCACCGATCCAACTTCGATTAGCGCGGCCTACTCCCAGGTGTCGGTGCATAACCAGCGGTATCTTAACATCAAGTATGTAGCGCTTCCGCAAGCGGCCTAGATAAATGGCCATAGACGATAACGGATGCGTGGATAGCGCCACCGTTCTTGAAGTGCTGGAGTGCCACAAGGTCTCGATAGGGTCTGATCCAGATTATCCGGACCAGACTGTTCTTGCGAAGGGCAGCAAGATTGATTCACGGGTCTTTCCGGATTGGTGCGAGAGAGACTTGCTTCAATATTTCCAACGAACTTTCGGTGTCCCAATGGCACATTTCTATCATCCAGAATGGGCACACCAAATGGTCAAATCGAGGGAGAGGCAACAGCAGTGAAAGTTGAGATGATTGAAGGCCACGAAGCATGGACTTGTTTTCAAAGCGCGATGAAGAAAGTCATAGCTGTGCCACACGCCGAGATCCAGCGTCGAATTGATCGACATCGTGAGCAGGCTGCGAAGAACCCGAACAAGCGCGGACCAAAGCCTAAGAAATCTTCCGTTTCCCCCGGCCCTGCCTAGAAGGAGTCTTCTTGCGTGGAGATCGGTTCTTCTTCGGTCTTGCCGGTTAACTCGGCATAGGTGAGGCGTTTTCCAACAGCCTGTTTCATGACTTCGATGAAACGATCCCCGTCGTTCATGTCCTTCCGGTTGTTGTACCGGAAAGCCTGCTCATCGATGTAACGGAATAGGTGGAACGGTTCCACACTGATGTATGTACCACCGAGTCCACGCTTCAGAAGGCTCCAGAAGTTCTCCAGACCATTCGTATGGATGTTGCCATTCACGTAGGCTTCAGCGTGGTTCACGATGCCGTGAGCGTACTCATCGTCCATGCGCCAATAGCCGCCCGCTTCGTCGGAATAGATTTGCGACCCCGTCTCAACATGAGGCTTCACATTCTCTTGCATGACGGCCTTGGTGCGATCAGGAATCACCGTGGTACGGACTCGCTTTGGCTTGTTCTCTGTCTCGCGTTCGAGGATGCCTAACACGATTGCCTTTCCAGCGGGACCGCCGCCCTTGAGGTTCTTGCGTCGTTTGTCGCTCTTGTGCATGTTCCGAGCTTTGCCGCCGATGAAAGTTTCATCAACCTCGACTTCGCCGCCGAGCTTTCCGCCAGTCAAATCGTTCTGCATCGCGAGGCGTCCGCGTTGCAGCATGAACCAAGCGGTTTTTTGAGTCACGCCAACCGCGCGGTGAATCTCCCAAGACGAAATTCCATTCTTGCAATTCACAAGCATCCACATCACGGGTAGCCACTTCTCAAGACCGATTGGGCTTTCCTCAAAGATCGTGCCGACCTTCAGCGAGAACTTCACTTTGTCATGAGCAGGCTTGGCAAAGCACTTATAGACTTTCGCGTTTGGAAGATACGAGACATTCTCCGAGCCACAGGCTGGACACTTGGGCTTGCCATCGGGCCATCGCAGGTTAGCCATGAATTCTCGGCAGTTCTCGGCATCAGCAAAATGAATCACGGCCTCTTGAAGTGTCTTTGGCTCTTTGCTCATACAAGAACTTTAACATGTTAAGTTTCGTCGGTCAAGTATATTATTGCCCTTAATTTTGGATGGGAATCATAACGTTGGCTTGCGACGTTTGGCCGTCGATGGTGACGGTTACTGGGTAATTGCCGTCCGGAAGCGTGGGAACCACAATGTTGATCTGGAACTCGCCCACCGCAACCAGCCCCGAGAATTCCACGGTAGCGTTGGCGCTTCCCACCTTCACCGTCACTGGATCGCTGACTGGGATCGCGGCGTTGACCAACTGGCCGGAAGGTGAGCTGGTAAGGCCGGTGGCATAAAGCAAAAGCCGGGCTCCCGGATGAGCTTTTTCGGTTTGTCCGTTGAGCGCGGGATCGCCGACAATGGTGCCATCGGGGAACACGGCCGCGGGGAATGTGGTTGAACCCACCGCATAAGTGAACAAGGCGGGCGCGTTCGCCGCCGCCTGGGCCGTCACGGTGTTGCTGGCGGCTCCGTTTTGGAACACCTGAACCGACACGTTGCCGCTGAGAGGAGAGGGCGCCTGCACATTGAGCTGGGTGGGGCTGACGAAATAGACCGCGGCCGGCTGGCCGTTGATATTCACACTCACGCCATCGAGCGTGGTGGGCAGGCCGTTCGAGAAATCGGAGTTGTCCCAGGTATCGGTGACCGCGGCGAAGTTCACCCCGTAAATGGTGACCCACGATCCGCCCACGATCCCAGGCTCAAAGCTGGCTCCATTGACGACGCCGTTCTGGCTCGCGATGGCCGGCGTGGTGGATGCGTTCGCCGGCGGCTGGCGATACATCAGGATTCCGTCGCCAGTGGTGCTGCCGCCATTGTCCCACCAAAGAAGGTAGAGCTTGTCATTTCCGCCATAAGCCGCGGCGATTGCGCCCGGATAAACCTGATATTGATTCGTGATGCTGGGGTCGGCGATGTCGCAAGTGCTCCAGTGGGTCAGGTCGGTAGAGAGCGAAAGCTTGGGATTGCCGCAGACCGCATCGCCCGTGCCGCCATTCTGTCCAAAGAAGATGGCTCCCTGATCTTGGGAGCCGATGGCCATGTCGAAGGGATAGTCTGTGCTGGAGGTTCCGTCCGGCGGGATCACGATAATGTTTTGCGCGGGCCAGGTGTTGCCGCCGTCATCAGACCGGACAAAATGGATGCCCACCCCGTAATCCGCATCCTGCCGCTGCAGGTAGGTGGTGATACGTGGGTTCTTCTGGAAAAATTCCATCTTCACGGCCAGGTTTCCGCTCTCCTGGCCCTGGCTATCTAGGACCTTGATTGGGGCGCTTGCAGTGGGACGCCAGAAGAACAGGATATCGGTGTAGTCTTGCGCCGTGTCGGGGGCATAATAGGCGATGGCTGGAGTGCCGGAGTTGTCGAGAGCGAGTGACGGAGCCGCGCCGGCGTCCGCAAGACCGGTGTTGGCGGGAACCGGAGCAACAATCGTTTGCCACGTCGCCGCGTCGGCGCTAAGTTTGCCGGTAGTGTACTGGAGGCCGACGGCACTTACTGAATAAGCGAGGTACAAATTGCCGCCCGCGAGCGCCAGCGAAGGACCGTACGCGGCATCCGGCGATGGAATTGTGGCTTTATTGGTCCAACTGGTTCCGTTGGAGGAAGTGTAGACACGCAACATATTGTCGTTGCCGTTTTCGGCGGCAATCGCAAAGATGCCGGTGCTCGAGTCGAAGGCCAGCGAAATGGAAGGGCGGAAGCTGGTGGCGATGTCGCCGACGGTGGCGACGTTGACCACGGGATTCCACTTGTATTGGGCGCGATTCCAGGAGCGGAACAACAGCTCCGTCGCCGATGAATCGGAATTCTGATTGGGATCGTTGAACACGAATGCGAAGGCGGGATCTCCATTGCGATCCAGAACGAGTGAAAGGTCATAGCCGTAATCGCCCGCGGCATCGGAATTCGGGGCTGGGGCTGCGTTCGTGAACCCGGCCGGGGGAGGGCCGACGGTGATTGCATTGGATGGCGCGGAGCGTCCCGAGGATGTGACTGCCAGCACTTGATACTGATAGGTGAGGTACGGGTCGATCGACGAATCGGAGGCGGTGGCGCTGGAAACTGTTGCGAGGTCGGCAAAGCTTCCGCCCAAAGGCGCGCGTTGGACGACGTAGCTGGAGGCCGAGCCGGTCCAGGCCAGGCTAACGCTCTTGCTGGTGGCCGCGCTTGCCGTGAGTCCGGAGGGCGCCTGGGCGCGGGCGGGGACGGCGGAGAAAAGTCCGAAGATGATGATTCCAAGGGCCAAAACAACGTTGACCGAAAATGTCCTGGTTGGCATACATATCATACGCGAGAAATCGGCGGGGAAAGGATCGCGCATTAGTGGAAGCTCAGGAACCCGATTTTGTTGGAGCCGGCCGCGGCGAACCAGAGCTTGTCGGTGAGTAATCCAACGGGTTGCCGGTCGCTGCCCGCGGACAGGCCCACCGGGCGCGTGTTAGCAGGCAGGTGAAATTCCGTGATGACGCCATCCCTGGTGACGCGGCCGAGCATATCTCGGCCGGTGAACCAGATGTTCCGGTCGGGACCCACGGCGATGTTGATGGGTCCGCTGTGCGGTGTCGGAATGGCGAATTGGGTGATGACGCCCGTGGGCGTGATGCGGTCCACGCGATTGCCATCCACCACGCGAGCATCCATGCGGCCGTCGAGTTCGAGAAACCAGAGGTTGCCATCCGCGCCGGCGGTGATGTCGCCAGGTCCAATGTCGGGGCGAGGCAGGCTGAATTCGGTGATTTTGCCTTCCGGCGTAATCCGTCCAATTTTGGCCGTGTTGAATTCCGAAAACCAGACGTTGCCGTCAGGGCCGGCTGAAAGCGCGCGGGGTCCGCTGTCGGGAGTGGGGATGGGGAATTCGGTGATCTTGCCGTCGGGCGTGATGCGTCCGATTTTGCCGCCTTTGAACTCGCCGAACCAGATGTTGCCGTCGGCGGATAGCGCGATAGCGCGGGGCTCGGAGCCGGGAGTGGGGATGTCAAACTCGGCGATGACGCCGGCGGGTGTGATGCGGCCTATGCGATTGCCGAAGTGCTCGCTAAACCACATGTTCTTGTCCGCGCCCAGCGCGATGATGCGGGGCTGGCTGCGGGGATGCGGCAGATCGAATTCTTTCAGGCCGGTGCCGTCCGGTTCCATGCGGCCGATGCGATTGCCGCCGCCTTCGGTGAACCAGACGGATCCGCCGGGCGCGATGGCGACGGTGGTGGGGCCGCTTCCGGGGTGGGGCAGTGCGTACTCGGTTGGTTTACCATCCGTGGTTCGTTGCGCGGCCGGGAGCGAAGACAAGCTCAACAGCCAGCTTCCGAAGAGCAGGATTTCGCGCGATCTGGAGATGGACATCTTCGAAGATCGTATCAAAACGGTGTTCGCAAGCTTCTGAAGCGGCGCGTGCTCCGCAGCACTTGGGAAGAATCAGAAGACGAATTTCCCGGCCACCTGCATAATGCGCGGGTCTGCCGCGGTCAGGATCTGGCCGA
This sequence comes from Bryobacterales bacterium, assembly GCA_963761265.1. Classification (GTDB taxonomy): domain Bacteria; phylum Acidobacteriota; class Terriglobia; order Bryobacterales; family Bryobacteraceae; genus Palsa-89. The sequence goes on along the minus strand of CAVXGM010000009.1, from coordinate 29,384 downwards.
ATTGCGCGCTGTTCACCGTAGTTGTAACGCCGCTGCCGCCAAACGTCAGGAGGCCCGAAGGAACACCCGCGCGGTAGCTGTTGGTGAGATTGAACGCGTCGGCGCGAAGCTGGAAGCTCATATGCTCGCGGATTCTGAAGTCGCGCGACAGGGACATGTCGATTTCCCAGAATCCGGGACCGGGAACGTTGGACCGGCCGAGATCTCCGAGTGTGCCATAAGCCGGCTGTGCGAAAGCCTGAGGATTGATCCAGCAGGAGGGTCCGGGATTGGGGCATAACGGGTTGGCGAGAATCTGGTTCGGACGCTGGCCGCCAGTTCCGCTTAACTGGAAGTCCGTGGTGTAGGTCGGCGTGAGAAAACCGCCGGAGCTGGCGCGCCAGCTTCCCGCGAGCGTCCAGCCGGTTCCGGCCGCGCGCAGGATATTGTTGGAAAATGTCGGGGACTGGGCCACCACGGTGAGATTGACGATCTGCCTGCGATCCAGGCCGAAGGTTCCGCCCAGTGTGCCCGTCTGGCAATTGCCGCGATCGAAACGGCGGTTATCTGGCTCGAGCAAGCCCGCCTGTGCGCCGCCGACGCTAGAAGCCTGCGTGGCATCGCCAATACAGTGGGACCAGGTGTAGTTGGCGTCCACGCTGACGTTCTTCGCCAGGGTATGATGCGCCAGCAGGATCAGCGCGTTGTAACTCGCCGTACCCGACGAATCGAATTGATCGACGGGTCCAAAATATTTGCCCAGCGCCGGATTCAACAGGCTGATCACGCGCCGCTGGCTGGTGTTCGTTGTGGAGTCGCAACCTGCTGTTACGCCTTTGGGGCATGTTCCCAGCGGCGTTCCGTCGATATTCGGAACAATCGTGGCCGGATTCAACTGGTAACTCACCCACAGATGCGCGGTCTCAGTTCCCGCGTAGGTGGCGGAGACAAACCAGGTGTTGGTGAGCTGTCGCTGGACGGCCAGGTTCCAGCTATAAACCGTGGTTGCCTTCATGTTCGGCTGTACTGCGACATAAGTTCCGCCAGGCGTGAAGGGCGCGTTCGCACTGAAGGCCACGGGAAAGAAATTGCCGCCCGGCTGGTTGGTATATGGGTTGGAGAAAGGCTCGGGACCGTTGACGGTGATCTGATCGCCGAAGGGAGGCGCGGTTGCTTCGGTCGAATAAATCATCACGTTGGGGAAGTCGTACGACATTCCGAAGGAGGCCCGGATGGACATCTTGCCGTTGCCTTCCGGATCCCATGCCAGTCCCAGGCGCGGTCCAAACTGGTCGTACCGGTTGTTGATGCCGGCTTTGCCCGGAAATCCCGGATCGCCCGCGTACAGCAAACCGGGCGGCGCCTGCTTAAACACACTGCTCGTGATGCCTTGTTCCAGACGGCTCAGGCTGAAACTGTAAATAGCGCCGTTGTTCACGTCTTGCGGCAGAAACGGCTCCCAGCGCAGGCCCATGGTGGCGGTCAGATGCGGCGACAGCTTCCAGGTATCCTGCCCGTAGAGGCCCACATACCACTTGGTGACGAACAACGTATTGGGGACGCCTTGCGTGAAGGTGTCCAATTGTCCGGCCACGAAATCGGCCAGTCCGGCGCCGGTGGCGGTTCCGTTAAATCCGAAAGAGCCGGCGGAGTAGACGTTGGCATTTGAGCTCGATCGATAGCGAAACGCGGTCCCCCCGAAAGCGAACTGATGGGCTCCATGCACCCAACTCACATCGTCGGCGATGGTATAGGTGGTGGGGATAAAGGACGCCGAGATGGCGGTAGCGATGCCAATGGCGGGCCCGCCGGTGACGTTCACAACCGTCTGGTGCGGGATGTAGCAATACATGGTCACGCCGACGTCGCAGCCGGAGAAGTAATCGTTGTTGTCGCGGTGCACGCCGACGCGGTTGAATGCCAGCCGGAATGCGTTCACTGTGCTGTTGTTGATCAGGTAGGTGTGGCCGATGGTGGCCGATTGCGCCAGGTCGTTGAGGCCGCCCTGGGTTGACGCGAGAATGTTCTTGGTGAGGCTGAAGGCGGGCGGCTGGACGTAAGTGGTTGCCATGTAACGCCCGAACAGCGACTGCTTTTGATTGATCTGATAGTCCACGCGGCCCAGCACCTGATGTTGGTTAATTTGTGTCACCGCGCCATAAGTTACTTTGCCGCAAGGGTCGCTGGAGCTGTTCGGGGCAGGCAGCATCTTTGCGATAGCCAGCGCCTGCGGGCTGATCAAGGACGACGGCAGCACGTTGTTCACGTAGGGTGCGGCCAACGTTTTGTTTCCATTGCAGGCCGATTCCCAGGGGCCGAAGTTGCCCTGGAGCATTTGAGCGGTGGGAACAAAAGCGGTCTGATCGGTGGGGTCCTGGCGCGTGATGGTGCCCTGATAGCCGGCGAAGAAGAATAGCTTGTTCTTCTTGATGGGTCCGCCGATGGTGCCCCCAAACTGGTTGCGCTTCAAAGTGTCGCGCTTGGCCGCGAAGAAGTTGCGCGCGTTCAAATCGCCATTGCGCAGGAACTCGAAAGCGTCGCCGTGAAAGGCATTCGTTCCGGATTTGACCACCGCGTTGATGGCAGCCGCCGAATGTATCCCGTTCTGCGCCGTCAGTGTGCTGGTTTCTACTTTGAATTCTTCCAGGGCATCCGGAAATGGGAACGGCAAGATTGGTGGCGTCGAATGGGTTGTTATAGAGGGTTCCATCCAGAAAGTAGCCGATGCCCGGACAACTGGCCGCCCGCGATCGCGATGTTCTGGCCGCCGGGAAAACCCGCCGTACCGTTGACTCCGGCGGGAATGGTGGCCGGCGTGAGCTGGATCAAATCCGTGGCTTGGCGGCCATTGAGCGGCAGATCGATAATGCGCTGATTCTCGATCACCGAGCCCAGGCTGGTGTTCTCGGTTTCCACTTGCGCCGCATTAGCTTCCACCTGGACTGTTTGCGAAACCGCGCTGACGTTCAGGGCCACGTCGATGGTTGGATTGCTGGCCACCTGAAGTACGATGCCGGTCTGGATATAGTTAGCGAAGCCCGACTTGGAAACTTCCAGGCGATACGGTCCGATAGCGAGGTTGGAGAGGACGTAATTGCCATCCGTCCCTGAGACCGCGGTGCGCTCAGCGCCTGTATCGGTCTGCGTGGCTTTCACCTCGGCGCCGGGAACCGGCAAGCCGGAGGTATCCCTCACCACTCCCTGTATCTGCGAAGTGGCTTGCGCGAACATCGCGGCGCAACCGAGCACAAAAATCGATGCGAAACGTAGCATCCCTAACCTCCAAAACCTGAATTTGCATCGAGTCTATATCAATATGGGTGATTCGTCAATTTGCGTGGCCGATATAGACGAAGATTCCAAGCGTGGGGAGCCGGAATGGCCGTTCGTCAGTGAAGTTGCCGTGAATTGCTTCCTTGGAGTAACGCATCGGCTCGCTTTACCGCCCCTTACTCGTGTGGCTTGCATTCAGCCTCGGCGCGCGCGGATGCATGATCGGAATTGCGCTGGGAACTGATACGAAACATTAGGCTTCCGTTTGACGCCGGGAACTGAATGCGGTATACCTGACAGAGGGGGAGTAGGTGCATAAACCCAGTGGTTTTGCTTCGTGGTTGACCGTCAGTGGTTTGGTGTTTTCTGGCGCGGGTCTTTTGCATGCACAATCCTCCGCGATCTCCCCACAACACGCACTGATCAATCAGTATTGCGTGGTTTGCCACAACGACAAGGCCAAGACCGCCGGGTTGATGCTCGACAAAATGGACATCGACCACGTGGCGGACCACGCCGAAACGTGGGAAAAAGTGGTGCGCAAGCTGCGCGGCGGCATGATGCCGCCGCAGGGCATGCCGCGGCCGCCGCAAGCCGAAGATCGACGGGTTGATCACATGGCTGGAAGCGTCGCTCGACCAGGCCAATGCGGCGCATCCCGAACCCGGGCGATCGCGCCGCTGCATCGGCTGAACCGGACCGAGTACGCCAACGCGATCCGCGATTTGCTGGATCTTGAAAGTGGACGTGACGGCGCTGCTCCCCGCCGACGACGAGAGCAACGGGTTCGACAATATCGCCGAAGTGCTGCGCGTGTCGCCGTCTTTGCTTGAGTCCTACCTCATCGGCGTCGCGCGAGATCAGCAGCCTGGCGGTGGGCGATCCGAAGATCGGGCCCGTCAGCGACAGCATCCAGGTGCCGCCGGATCTGGCGCAGGAGGAGCACATCGAAGGGCTGCCGCTCGGCACGCGCGGCGGAATTCTGATCCACCACAATTTTCCGCTGGATGCCGACTACGAGTTCAGCGTGGTTCTGTTGCGGAACATCGTCGGCTACCTGACCGGCATGGAGTTTCCGCATCAGCTGGAAATCAGCATCGATGGCCAGCGCGTGTTTATCGCGCCGGTGGGCGGGCAAGCCGACCTGGAACTGGTGGACACCAACCTGGCGCTGGCGGGCGACACGCTGGATGCGCGGCTGAAGACCAAGGTGCATGTGAAGGCCGGGCCGCACGACGTTGCGGTGGCGTTCCTGCGCCGGGATTCGGCCGAATCCGACGAGCCGCTGCAGCCGTTCACGCGCGATCTGGATTTGCAGAACATGAACGGCATCCCGCTGATCGATCACGTGCAGATCACCGGGCCGTTTAATGCCAGTGGACCGGGCGACACGCCCAGCCGCCGCCGAATTTTCGTTTGCACTCCGGCCAGCCCGCAAAGATGATGTGCCCTGCGCGAAGAAGATCCTGGGCACGCTGGCGCGGCGGGCTTATCGGCGGCCGGTCAACGACAGCGACATGGAGACGCTGCTGAGCTTCTATCAGGCCGGGACGCAATCAGGGCAATTTCGACTCCGGAATCGAGAACGCGCTGCGGCTGATCCTGGCGAGTCCGAAGTTTCTGTTCCGCTCCGAGCCCGATCCGGCGCGCGTGGCTCCGGGCAGCATTTACCGCGTGAGCGATCTGGAGCTGGCTTCGCGACTTGTCGTTCTTTCTGTGGAGCAGCATTCCCGACGATGAGCTGTTGAATGTGGCGGCGCAGGGCAAGCTGCACAATCCGGCGGTGCTGGATCGCGAAGTGCGGCGCATGCTGGCCGATCCGAAGGCCGAAGCGCTGGTAAACAATTTCGCCGAGCAGTGGCTGTTCCTGCGCAACGTGCAGAGCGTGTCGCCGGACGAAGCCACGTTCCCCAATTTCGACGACAACCTGCGGCAGGGCTACAAGCGCGAGACCGAGCTGTTCTTCGACAGCATCGTGAAGGAAGATCGCGACGTGATGGATCTGCTGACCGCGAACTACACGTTCGTCAATGAGCGGCTGGCCAAGCACTACGGCATCCCGAACGTCTACGGCAGCCAGTTCCGGCGCGTGTCGCTGGACGGCCTGAACGACAACGGCGCGCGGCGCGGATTGCTCGGGCAGGGCAGCATCTTGAGCGTGACATCGTATCCCACGCGCACGTCGCCGGTGCTGCGCGGCAAGTGGATCATGGAAAATATCATGGGCACGCCGCCGCCGGCGCCGCCGCCGAACGTGCCGCGCGCTGAAGGACCAGGCGCAAGGCGGGAAGGTGCTGTCGATCCGGCAGTTGATGGAGGAGCATCGCAAGAATCCGCCCTGCTCCACCTGCCACAAGGTGATGGACCCGCTGGGTTTCGCGCTGGAGAATTTCAACGGGATTGGCGAATATCGGACCAAGGACGCGTCCGGGCCGATCGATTCCTCGGGGCAACTGGCGGACGGGACCAAGATCCACGGCGTAGTGGGGCTGCGCGAGGCGCTGCTGAAGCATCCCGAATACTTTGTCGGGACGCTGACCGAGAAGCTGCTGACCTACGCGCTGGGGCGTCCGCTGGAGTATTATGATATGCCAGTGGTGCGCGGAATCGTACGCAGCTCGGCGCGCAACGATTATCGTTTTTCGTCGTTAATTACCGGGATCGTCAAGAGCGAGCCGTTTGAAATGAAGCGGGCGCTCGAAAGCCAGGGGCCGGGGGTAACCACGGCGGCGGTTCGGCGGTCTGATCTTAGTGGGAACGTTGTACATTAAGCCGATGGTTTTCATAAGGAGTAATTAAGATGTTCATCACGAAGACACATCTTCCGCGGCGGACGTTCTTGCGGGGTGTGGGCGTGACGCTGGCGTTACCTTTGCTGGACGCGATGCTTCCGGCGCAAACCTTACTGAAGAAGACTGCGGCAGCCGGCATCACCGCGCATGGGCTTCGTCTATGTTCCGCACGGCGCGATCATGGACCAATGGACGCCGACGACGGAAGGCGCCGGCTTCGAGTTCTCGCGGGTTCTGAAGCCGCTGGAACCGTATCGGAACAGCATCAACATCGTCAGCGGACTGGGCAACCGCGCCGCGGACACCACCGCGGTTCACTCCCTAAGCCCCACCACCTGGCTGAGCGGCGTACGTCCCAAGCCCACGCAGGGCGTGGATGCTTATGCTGGCGTCACCGCGGACCAGATTGCGGCGCAGCACATCGGGCAGGACACGCTGCTGCCGTCCATCGAGCTGGCCACCGAAGATCATTCGGCGCTGCTCGGCGCCTGCGATCGCGACTACGGCTGCATCTACATGAACACGCTGTCGTGGCGCACCCACACCACGCCGATGCCGATGGAGATCAATCCGCGCAAAGCCTTCGAGCGCATGTTCGGACAAGGCGGATCGGCGGCTGACCGCGCACTGCGCAACCAGCAGGACCGCAGCATTCTGGACGAGATCACGTCGGAAGCGGGCGCGTTGAAGGTGAAACTGGGTCCGCGCGACCAGTCCACCCTGAGCGATTATCTGGACAGCGTGCGCGAGATCGAGCGCCGCATCCAGCGGACGAATTTCAGCACCAGCGACGCCGGCCTGGAGCTGCCCGACCGAGCCGGTGGGCATCCCGTACAACTTCGAAGAGCACATCAACATCATGTACGACATGCTGGCGCTGGCGTACCAGGCCAACATCACGCGCGTGTTCACCTACATGGTGGCGCGCGAAGAAAGCAACAAGACCTATCCGCAGGTGGGCGTGCACGACGGACATCACGCCACATCGCACCACCAGAACCGGCCGGAGAAGATCGAAAAGCTGGTGAAGATCCAGACTTATCACGCCGGGCTGTTCGCGCGTTTCCTCGGGAAGCTGAAGAGCACGCCCGATGGCGACGGCAATTTGCTGGATCATTCGCTGCTTCTGTACGGCAGCAACATGAGCAACAGCAACGTCCACAATCATTTCCCGCTGCCGAATCTGGTGGCCGGCGGAGCTTGCGGAAAGCTGCAGGGCGGACGGCACCTGCGCTACCGAAGATCACACGCCGATCGCGAATCTGCTGCTGACGCTGCTCGACAAGGGCGGCATTCCGATGGATAAAATCGGCGACAGCACGGGCGAGCTGATCAACATCTAGGCTGGCTCAGACCACTCATTCTCTTATGCGCGCGATACTGTTCGGTCTGCCGCTCTTGGGGCTTGGCTTGTTGGCGTGGGCCGGCACGGACGGCGCAGGTTCCAAGCTCGCGGATGCTCTGAAGAATGGCGATCGTGCAACCGCACTGACGCTCTTGAAGCAGCACGTGGACGTGAATGCGCCGCAGCCGGATGGCACCACCGCGCTCGATTGGGCGGTGCGTCAGGACGATCGCGACATGGCGGATCGCCTGATCAAAGCGGGCGCCGATGTGAAGGCGGCGAATCGCTATGGCGTCACTCCGCTGTATCTGGCGTGCGTGAACGGCAGCGCGCCGATGATCGAAAAGCTGCTGAAAGCGGGCGCGGACGCGAACTCCGCCACCACCGAAGGCGAGACGGCGCTGATGACCGTGGCGCGCACCGGCAGCTGTGGAAGCGGCGAAGGTTCTGCTCGCGCATGGCGCGGATGTCAATTCGAAAGAGCAGTGGCGCCAGCAGACGCCGCTCGATGTGGGCCGTGGCCGAATCGCATCCCGAGATGGCGCAGGAATTGATCGCGCATGGCGCGGATGTGAACGCTCGGCAGGTAACGTGGAACTGGGAGCGGCAGGTCACCAAGGAGCCGCGCGAGAAATGGATGCCGCTGGGCGGCCTGACGCCGCTGCTGTTCGCGGCCCGCCAGGGCTGCGTGGAATGCGCGCGGATCCTGGTGAAGGCGGGCGCGGAGATTAACGCCGCCGATCCCAACGACATCAGCCCGGTGCTGATGGCGGTCATCAACGGGCACTACGACGTCGCGGCGTTTTTGCTGGATCAGGGCGCGGACCCGAACATCGCGGATGCCACTGGACGCACGGCGCTGTACGCGGCGGTGGATATGCACACCATGCCGGCGTCGAACCGGCCGTCGCCCGATGAGGTGGAACAATAAGCTCACCAGCCTGGACCTGATTAACGCTCTGCTGGCGCATGGCGCGAACGTGAACGCGCAATTGAAGAAGCAGCAGCCGTATCGGACCAAGCTCGATCGCGGCGACGATACCATGCTCACCACCGGAACCACGCCGTTGCTGCGCGCCGCGAAGGCCGGCGATGCCGAGGCCATGCAGGCGCTGCTGGCCAAAGGCGCCGATCCGAAGCTCGCCACCAGGTTCGGCATCACGCCGCTGATGGCGGCTGCCGGACTGGGCACGAAAGAAGAAGACACCACGGGCCGCAAGAAGACCGAGGATGAAGCCATCGCGTCCATCAAGTTGTGCCTGGCCGCCGGTGTGGATGTGAACGCAGCGGATCTGCAGGGCGACACGGCGCTGCATGGCGCCGCGCAAAAGGGTTATGACCAGGTGGTCCAGTTCCTGGCCGATCATGGCGCCAAGCTGGACATCAAGGACAAGCGCGGCCATACGCCGCTCGATGCCGCGATGGGCCTGATGGGCAATGGCGGCTTCGATGGTAGCGCGCCGCGACGTGCATGAGAGCACCGCTGAACTGCTGCGCAAGTTGATGGGCGGTTCCCGAAGCGAAGGCCGCACAGCCCTCCGCGCAATAGATTTCGATTTGCGCGCAGATCCGTGCTCCTGATTCAAATCACCAAACGTAAGGATGGCGGCGGTGTGCTGCGCTGCGTCCGCGCCGACGGTTCTGCGACTTGGCAGAAGCAGAAGAGCCGTCACGCCGCCTTTTTCGCGCTGCATGATCTAACGCACTTCGCCGTCGAGTCGACGCTCGGATTTCGGCGCGGATTCTTTGGACTGATCGCCGAAGGGTGGGAAATCGAAGAGACCACCGGCAAGCATGCGCGCGGTCCCCTGCCGAGCGAGGCCCGGGAAGTGGAGCTTATCGTCGGAAAACTGGATGGCGAGCGGGCGTGCGGAGCGATCTGGACGGCGGAGGATTTCAATCAGCATCTGGCGAATTCACGGCGGAAGCGCGGCCGCTGACCGATGAAGAACTTGCCAATGTGCGGTCGCGGCGCTCGGAGTTGTTCGCCCAGTGGGATGCAGTCGCCCCAGGGCAAACGCTGGAACTGCGGCATCCATTCTGAAGGCGCTGAATGCGTGCGCCACGATTCGGGGCTATGCTATGATCGATTGTGCCGACGAGAATTCTGGGCGTAATACCCGCCCGGTTTGCCTCCTCCCGTTTCCCTGGAAAATCCCTCGCCACTATCGCCGGTAAATCCATGCTCCAGCACGTGTACGAGCGGGCCAGCCAGGCGCGCTATCTTACCAAGCTGATCATCGCCACCGACGACGAGCGCATCCACAAAGCCGCGCGCGCGTTCGGCGCGCAGCGTGATGATGACGCGCGCCGATCATCTTTCGGGAACCGACCGCGTGGCCGAAGCGGCCTCGGCCGACGATGCATCCGTGATCGTAAACATTCAAGGCGACGAGCCGCTGATCGATCCTGCGGCCATCGACGCCGCGGCGCTGGGCCTGCTGGACGATCCCGAAGTTCCCATGGCCACGCTGAAGAAAGCCATCGAAGATCCGCGCGAGATCGCACGATCCGAACGTCGTCAAAGTGGTGACCAATCTTGCCGGCGACGCCATCTATTTTTCCCGCTGTCCCATTCCTTTTGCGCGCGACAGGCGGCGGCGCTTCATTACAAACATTTGGGGCTGTATGTGTACCGGCGCGATTTCCTGCTCGCCTATTCCGGGCTTCCGGTGGGTCCCCTCGAGCGGATGGAGCGGCTGGAACAATTGCGGGCGATCGAGAACGGTCATCGCGTCCGCGTGGTGGAAACCGAGTACGAATCGCTGGGAGTCGACACGCCGGAGGATCTGGAACGCGTGTCGGCGCTCTTTGAACCGTCTTTGAACTGAAATGAGCAATGCACTGAGGGGAATGTCCATGGCCAAATACATCTTCGTCACCGGCGGCGTGGTTTCATCGCTCGGAAAAGGCATCGCGGCGGCGTCCATCGGATGTCTGCTGGAAAGCCGCGGGCTGCGCGTGTCGCTGCAGAAGTTCGATCCGTACCTGAACGTCGATCCAGGCACCATGAGCCCGTTCCAGCACGGCGAGGTCTTCGTCACCGACGACGGCGCCGAGACCGATCTGGACCTGGGCCATTACGAGCGCTTCACGCACGCCAAGCTGACGCAGAGCAACAATCTGACTTCCGGCCGGATCTACGAGCAGATCATCCATCGCGAGCGGCGCGGCGATTATCTGGGCAAGACCGTGCAGGTGATTCCGCACGTCACCAACGAAATCAAGGCGGCGGCGCGCAAAGTGGCTGCGGATGTGGACGTGGTCATCGTCGAAATCGGCGGCACGGTGGGCGATATCGAATCGCTGCCGTTTCTGGAAGCGATCCGCCAGCTGCGGCATGAAATGGGCCGCGATAATACGGCCTTCGTGCACGTGACGCTGGTTCCCTGGATCGCGGCGGCGCAGGAGCTGAAGACCAAGCCCACGCAGCACAGCGTGAAGGAACTGCGGGCGCTCGGTATTCAGCCGGACATGCTGCTGTGCCGCTCCGAACGCGCGCTGCCGCACGACATGAAGGAAAAGATCGCGCTGTTCTGCGACGTGGACGTGGAAGCCGTGATCACCGCGAGCGACGTGCACTCGGTGTATGAAGTGCCGCTGGTATTCGCCGAGCAGGGCGTGGACGAAATCATTCTGCGCATCCTGCGCATGGACGCCAAGCAGCGCGATCTGAGCCGCTGGACCGGAATGCTGGAGCGCATGCAGAATCCGGAAGACCAGGTGGACATCGCGCTCATCGGCAAGTACGTCGAGTACGAGGATTCCTACAAGAGCCTGAAGGAAGCGCTGCTGCACGGCGCGCTGGCGCACCGGCTGAAGGTGAACATCCACTGGATCGAATCCGATAACATGCGCTGGCCGGAATGCGCGCGCGAGTTGGAGCAATACGACGGAATTTTGGTGCCGGGCGGATTCGGCAAGCGCGGCGTGGAAGGCATGATTGCCGCGATTCGGTACGCGCGCGAAAGCAAAGTTCCGTATTTCGGGATTTGCCTGGGAATGCAGACCATGGTGATCGAGTTCGCGCGCAATGTCTGCGGACTGGAGCACGCCAATTCCACCGAATTCGATCCCGCGGCGCCCGATCGCGTGATTTATAAGCTGCGCGAATTGAAAGGCGTGGATGAATTGGGCGGCACCATGCGGTCTGGGCGCTTATCCGTGCCTGCTGGCGGAAGGCAGCTTCGCGCGCCAGGCGTATGGGCAGCCCGAGATCAGCGAGCGCCATCGGCACCGCTACGAATTCAATCGCGAATATGAGCAAGTTTTGACCGTCCGGTGGGCTTGCGCATCGCGGGCCAGACGCCGGATTCGGTGTACGTGGAGATCTGCGAGATTCCCGATCATCCCTGGTTCCTCGGCTGCCAATTCCATCCGGAATTCAAGTCCAAGCCGATGGAGCCGCATCCTTTGTTCTCCGCGTTCATCGGGGCGGCGCACAAGTATCGTAAGAGCCGCCCGAAGTCCGCGCAGCGCGCGCGCTCCGAGCAGTTCACACACGCCGATTGAGCACGCTCATTTCCATCGGCGCGCAGTCACTGCGATCGGCTGCGGCCAGCCGCTGGTGTTGATCGCCGGCCCTTGCGTGATCGAAAGCGAGGAGCACGTCCGCTTTCTCGCGGCCGAGATCCGCAAGATCGCCGGTCCGTTCATTTTCAAAGCTTCGTTTGATAAGGCCAATCGCAGCAGTGTGGCTTCCTATCGCGGACCGGGACCCAAGGAGGGCCTGCGGATTCTCGCGGATCTGCGTCGCGACGGTTACGCGGTGCTCACGGACATTCACGAAACCTCGCAGGCCGAAGCGGCGGCCGAGGCGGCGGATATTCTGCAAATTCCCGCGTTTTTGTGCCGCCAGACGGATCTTCTGGTGGCGGCCGGGCGTACGGGCCGTACGGTGAATATCAAAAAAGGCCAATTTGTCGCGCCGCTACGACATTCGCCATGCCGCGGATAAAGTGGCCTCCACGGGCAATAACAATATCCTGCTTACCGAACGCGGCTCGTCGTTCGGCTATAATAATCTGGTAGTGGACATGCGTGGACTGCAGATCATGCGTGACTTCGGATGGCCGGTGATCTTCGACGCCACGCACAGCGTCCAGATTCCGGGCGGCCTCGGCAACGCCTCCGGAGGGCAGCCCCAGTTCATTCCGACGCTCGCCCGCGCGGCCGTGGCCGCCGGAGTGGATGGCGTCTTCGTGGAGGTTCACGAAGAGCCCGAACGCGCGCCTTATCCGACGGACCCAACGCGCTGCGCCTGGATCGGCTGGGGGCGCTATGGGAGAAGCTCCAGGCGATTCACCGCCTAGCGAACTAACCCAGGCGGGTTAGGTTACGTCAGATTCCATCCACGCCGCAAGAAATTTGTAATCAGTGCCGCAACTTCTTTATTGCTGATTGGGTAAACAAGTAAGAAGGGAAAAGTTCGCGACGCCGATCGTGAAGCGGAAGGACCGTTGAGTATCTATCTCGCCGAATAAAACCGCGGGCCAGCTCTTGTTCTGTTCGTGCTCAGCATCTCTGCCAGCACGTTCGCACAAGTAAATGTGCTGAATGTGAACTACGACACGCACCAAACCGGCGCTAATCTGCAGGAGACCACTCTCGCGCCTCAGACTAACTGGAAAACTTTGGGAAGATCGGCACTTATCCGGTGGACGGGCAAGTATACGCACAGCCGCTCTATGTATCGGGCGTCGCCATCGGCGGGAAGCAGCTACAACGTGTTTATATCGCGACGATGCACAACAGTGTATTCGCCTTCAATGCCGATGCTCCGCAGTCGCCACTCCGCTCTGGCAGATAAATCTCGGTCCGGTGGTCCCCTCCGGTCTGTTCAATTTCAACGATATTCTTCCGGAAATTGGGATTCTGGGCACGCCTGCCATCGATCCGGCCAAACAGGTGATCTACGTCGTCACAGACACTCTGCCGGCTGAGCCTCTCAGTAACCCGGTGTTTCAATTGCACGCGCTTTCGCTGGTCGGATGGGCACGAAATGTTCGGCGGACCTGCCGCAGATTGCGGCTATCGGTACCAGGGAACGGCGCCGGCAGCGACAGCGGGACCATCGCTTTCGATGCCTTTTGGCAACTGCAAAGGCCAGGCTTGATGCTTGCGAACGGAAGCTTGTATATCGCCTTTGGATCGCATGCCGACGCGGGCAACTATCACGGCTGGCTCATGGCCTATGACGCGTCCACGCTTCAGCTGAAACCGCCGTGTTCAACAGCGTCGCCCAACGGACGGCAGGCGGCTTTCTGGCAGTCCGGGCGCGCGCCCGCCATCGACGGCAGCGGACGATGTCTATCGCCGTCACCGGGAATGGCGATTGGGATGGCGTGTCCAACTTCGGCGAAACCTTGCTGCATTTGTCGGGCGCAATCTCTCGCTGCTGGATTGGTACACGCCGCAGGAATGGAGCAATCTGAATAATCAGGACTGGGACCTCGGATCTACCGGCGCCATCTTGATCCCGGGCACCAATTATCGCTTGACCGGCGGTAAGTCGGGATTTGTTGTATCTGGCGAATTATAAGTCCTTGGGGCATCGTGGGCGCTGATAACACCAGCACGGTGCAAGGCAGTGCAGGTGAATGACGTGGGGCACTGTTTAATATGGTTCTCTGGGCAGCGCTCCAGCGGCCCCATCGTATATGAATACGACCCCGCCGGAGCGCTGAAAGCGTTTCAAATCGTGAATAATCAAATTAATTCCACGATTCTTTCGCAATATTCTCCCGCCGATCCTTCCGTATATTGCGGGTCTCGCCCTTTCGGCGAATGGCGGGCAGAACGGTATAGTCTGGCTGATTACCGGCGACTAGGACGAGGCCGGCGATCCCGCCACTCTGCACGCTCTGGATGCAACCAACCTTACCAATGAATTCTGGAACAGCGATCTGAACAGCAGCCGCGATCAGCCAGGTTCGTTCACGAAATTCGTTCCGCCCACCGTCGCGAACGGACGTGTATATGTCCCCACGCTTTCTAATACGGTGGCGATCTATGGAACGTTGAGCGCGCGCAGATTGCCGCCAGCCCCGCTATTTCCTCGTGTGGTCAATAGCGCGAGTTTTTGGAAGGCGCCGTGTCGCCGGGTGAGTTAATAACCATTTTTGGGGCTAATCTGGGGCCTGCTTCCGAGGCGCCAGGCGACCTGGATGGCGAGCTTGGTGGCCAGCACACGGTTGAGGATACGCAGATCCTGATATCGGCGGCGTGCGCGCGCCCATCCTGTTCGCCTCGTCCACCCAGATCAACACCGTCGTTCCGTTCGGTGTTGCGGGCGCCAGCACCCAAGTTCAGGTGATTTATCAGGGGCAGCCCACCGCCGTCCACCACGGTGCCGGTGCAACCGGCGTCACCGGCGCTATTTCTCGATGAACGGCGAAGGGCGGCGGCCAGGGAGCGATCCTCAACCAGGACGTGAAGCGTCAACTCCGCCAGCAATCCGGCCGCTCGAAGGCTCGGTTGTGGCTCTCTACACCACCGGCGGTGGCGTGCACCACGCCCGCCAGTCAGGATGGTCTCCTCTCCCCTTCGTCTCCGCCCTACCCACTGCTAACCTTCCCGTTTCAGTGACCATCGAGGGCGTGCCGGCGCCAAGTTGTATACGCGGGAGCCGCTCCGGGTTTGGTGGCGGGAGTAATGCAAATCGATGTGATAGTGCCCGCGGGCGTGTTGCACCAACCTTACAATGAGGTGGCGGTCACGGTGGGTGGCTATACCAGCCCAACGGCCGTCACGTTGTCGGTTCAGTAGGCTTTGGCTCCCGGTTCCAGCCCCTCCGCGTCATCGTCCAACCACCTGCTATCATTGTGATCCGATGATCGAACAACCACGCCACAGCCCGTTTCGTCCCGCAGAGCGTGAAAATGCGGGAGTTCACCTTGCGAGCGCTGTTGCTGGGGCTAATCATGACCGTGATCCTGGGCGCGGCCAACGCGTATCTCGGGCTTGCACGCCGGCATCACCATCGCGGCCACGTATCCGGCCGCGGTGATCGGCATGGCGGTGCTGCGGACCGTGAACGGATCGGTGCTGGAAGAGAACATCGCGCGAACGGCGGGATCCATCGGCGAAGCCGTGGCGGCCGGCGCGATTTTTACGCTGCCCGCGTTTCTCATCTCCGGCGCGTGGCCTTCCTTCTCGCCGAAGGACGCCTATTGGAAATCCACGGCGCTGATGGTGGTGGGCAGCATTCTGGGCGTGCTGTTCGTTTCGCTGATGCGGCGCGTGATGGTGGAAGATCCGGACCTGCCGTTTCCCGAATCCCTGGCCGCGTCGGAGATCCACAAGGCCGGCCGGCGCGGCGCGGATGCGGCGAAATATCTGTTCTACAACCTGGGGCTGGGAGCGCTGATTCAGTTCCTGGCGGAGATTCAGCTTTTTGCCAACGATAAAGATTTCCTTTTGCATGTAGGCACAGCTAGGCAAGAGCTCCGTCAAGCTGGGATCGGCGCGGCAGGCCTTGAACGCGGGCGGCGTGACGCTGGCTTCGGGCCCCACCGTAAGTCCCGCCTACATCGGCGTCGGCTATATCATCGGCCCGGAGCTGGCGGCGTTGAACTTCGCCGGCGGCGTGCTGGCCTGGGGATTTCTGGTACCGCTGCTGATCTTTTTCCTGGGGCCGCAACTGCAGACGTTTTTGCCCGCCGGCGCCACGGATGCCTCCTGGGTCGATCTGATCAACGCCGTGTGGCGCTACATCGTGCGGCCCATCGCCGTGGGCGGCATGATGACCGGCGCGGCCTACACGCTGTTCCGCATGCGCAAGGGACTCTTCGACGGCCTGAAGCGGGCGGTCTCCGATCTGCGGGTCACCGCCACAGCCGCAGGAAAGCCTCCGCACCGAACAGTACATGAGCTCGAAAATCGTGTTCGCCCTGATCGCGGTGATGTTCGCGTGCATGATCGCGCTCTACATCTATCTTGTCGCATCAGGTGCTGGGCGGATTCGTGGCGGCGGTGGTGATGCTGATCATTGCGTTTTTCTTCGCCGCGGTTTCGGGCTACCTGGTGGGCACCATCGGATCCACCAACAATCCGATCTCCGGGCTTGACGCTCACGACGCTGATTATCGCGGCGCTGCTGATGGTTTCGCTCGGCGTCTCGGGACCGGGCGGCGTGGCGGTGGTGCTGGGCGTGGCGGCGGTGGCCTGCGTTTCGTCGGCGGTGGCCGGCGAACTGCTGCAAGACTTCAAGGTCGGCTATATCCTGGGCGGCACTCCGCGGCGCATTCAGATGGCCGAGCTGATCGCGGTGGTGGTGGCGAGCGCGGCCATGTACTGGCCGCTGTATATTCTGCAGGCGGCGAACATCAAGGAGCGGCGGCATCGGATTTGGCGATCCGAAGCTTTCGGCGCCGCAAGCCGGCCTGATGGCCACGCTCGCGCAGGGCATCGTGGGCGGCGACATGCCGTGGCCGCTGGTGGTGGTGGGCGTGATGTTCGGCATCGTGATGATCATGGGACGAGTGAAGAGCCCCATGCTGGTGGCGGTGGGGATGTATCTGCCGATTAACACCACCTTCGCGATTTTCCTCGGCGGCATTTTTCGCTGGATTACCGACTCCATGCGCAAACGCGCCGGGTTCAACGAAGCGCAGTCGCGCCCGCGTGGAAAACGTGGGAATCCTGGTGGCCTCCGGGCTTGATTGCCGGCGAGGCGTTGATGGGGCTGGTGATCGCGACCTTCCGCTTCTTCGAATGGCCGCTGCCGCAAGATTTTCCCGGAACCTTCCTATATGGCCGGCTGCCTCGTTATTCTTTTGCTGGGAACCTTGTTGGTGCGGCTGCCGCTTTCGAAGGCGGGCAGCCCGGATGAGCCGGCGCCGCCCGCGGCGATGATGTAGGATCAGCCGCAACCAGCTCCCACGGCTCGCTCCGTCTGAGATTACAGGGAAGAAGGATCGGCCGCCAGGCGCCGCCGCCGTTATCGCGCGCCTGTCGGCTGGTTTAATTCGGCTGATTCTGCGATCTGAGTACCCGATCCTTTACCATTGGATATTGCCTCGCATCAGTTCGTCCACTGAATCCGGCAAGACCAAGTGGCCGCAGCTCTATCTGGGCGTCGCGTTCACCACGCTTGCGACGTTGATTCTGGAGTTGTCGCTCACGCGCATTTTTTCGGTAGTCTTCTATTACCATTTCGCGTTTCTAGCGATCTCGATCGCACTGTTTGGGCTGGGCGCGGGCGGCCTGTTTTCCTACGTGGTCGCCAGCCGCGGCGGAAACATCTTCCACAAGCTGGGCATCCTGGCGGTGGCCAACAGCGTGGCCGTGGTGGCTGTCGCTGGTCTACATTCTGACGCGTGCGCGGAGAACTCGGCAATCTGACGCTGGCCGGCGTCTATTTCGCCAGCGCGCTGCCGTTCTTCTTTTCGGGCGCCGTGGTTTCCATCGCGGTGGCGGAAGCGCATCCAGCGCGTGGATCGCGTGTATTTCTTCGATCTGCTCGGCGCCGCCGGCGGTTGCCTGGTGCTGGTTCCGTTTCTCGATTACTTTCGGCGGCCCGAACACGGTCATCGCGGCGTCGGTGCTGCTCGCTGTATCCGCGGCCATCTGGTATAACCTGGCAGGCACATTGCGCGGCCGCGCTGGCGCCGTGACGCTGGCGCTGGTGTTCGTGGCGCTGATGGCCTTCAACGGCAAGAGCCACTTGATTGACATTCGCTACGCCAAGGGTCATCGCATCGCCCAGGAATCATTCGTGCGATGGAACCCCATCTCGCGCATCGCGCTGCTCAATCCCAAAAGCAGCGATCCGGAAATCGTGATCGACGCCGACGCGTCCACGGGAATTCCCGACGTTCGATCTGCAGCATCTGACGGTGGAGCAGCGCGCAAACTTATTGCACGAGGGCCCGGGCTTTCCCTACATGCTGCGGCCCGGCGCCAAGACGCTGGTGATCGGTCCGGGCGGCGGTTGGGACGTGGCGCGGTCGCTCACCGGCGGCAGCAAGGACATCACCGCGGTCGAGATCAACCCGATCATCGCGCACACCATCATGCAGCAGCGCTTCGCGGACTTGAGCCATCGGCTGTATTTCCGGCCGGAAGTGCACCTGTTCGTCGAAGACGGGCGCAGCTTTGTGCGGCGCAGCCCGGAAAAATATCAGGTGCTGCAGGCAACGCTGGTGGATACCTGGGCATCCACCGCAGCCGGCGCGTTCGCGCTTTCGGAAAACAATCTCTACACCACCGACGCATTCCGCGATTATCTGAATCACTTGACGGACGACGGACTGATGGTCTTTACGCGCTGGGGTTTTGAGCCGCCGCGCGAGAGCTTGCGGCTGCTTTCGCTCGCCATTGCGGCGCTGGGCGAACTGGGTGAGCACGATGCCTGGCGGCACGTTGTCGTGTTGCGCGACCACGCCGCAGAACATCGAATGCGTTCGGCGCGCTGGATACGGTGCTGATCTTCCGCAAGCCGCTCGGCGGACGCGGATGTCGCGCGCGGTGAAGACGGCGCTTGAGCCAGACCAATCTGCAAGCGCTCTACATCCCCGGCGACGCGCCCTCCAACGAGTTCGGCGCGCTGCTGCGGAGCGCGGATCCGCAGCACGTTCTGGCGCAACTATCGCTTACAACGTCACGCCCGTGGATGACGACCGGCCGTTTTTCTTTTACACCGTCCAGCCGCGCGACATCTTGAATTTCCTGAAACAGGCGCGGTCGCTCGGCCGACTACAAGATCAATCGCGCGCTGCCGCTGCTGTTTGAAGTGTTGGGAATCAGCGTGCTCGCGATTGTCGTCGTGCTGGCGCTTCCCGCCGCTCCTGTTAGGCGAGCGCCTGCCGGCCGAGAAGGGCGTACGCGCGATTTCTGCTGTATTTCGTGTGTATCGGCGCAGGTTACATCCTGATCCAGGTGGCGCTGATCCAGAAATTCGTACTCTTCCTGGGCCATCCGACGTATGCATTGACGGTGATCATTTTCTCGATGCTGATTTCAAGCGGCCTGGGCAGTTATCTGGAGCCGCCGTTTGACCGGCGAATCGACGAACGGTCCGTCAGACCGGCCGCCTGAGCGCGGTGCTGATCGGCGTGGCGGCTACCGTTTCGGCCTTGGCCTTTCTGGCGTGCGCCCGTGAGCGAGTATGGCGCGGGATGGCCGCTTGCCCGTCAAGGTGCTGGTAACGGTTTGCCTGATCGCGCCGGCCGGTTTTCTGATGGGCATTCCATTTCCCACTGGCCTCACGCGCCTGCAGCAGCAAGCTACCCGCAAGCGGTCCGCTGGGCCTGGGCGCTGAACGCGGCGGCGAGTGTCTTGGGATCCGTCTCCGCCATCTGTCTCGCGATCTACATTGGTTTGCGCGCCACGGTACTGATCGGCGCGCTGTTGTACCTGGCGCGCGCTTTCGGTAGTGCTGTTGCGAAAAGCGGCAGTAGCGGTTTCCGCGCCGGCCGAAGCCGCGGTTCGTTAGTAATTCACGTTGTTGTTATGAAACATTCGCTTGCCATTGCGATTTTCTGTGCCTCGTCGTTCCCGGCCTTTTCCGCGCCAACTCTCGATCCTCCCAAGCTGCGCCTGGACCGCTCAGCCCAACCTTCGCGCTATGCCGTGGATCTGACCATCGTTCCTGATCGCGATACTTTTCACGGGAGCGTCGACATCAGCGTCGATATCCGCACGCCCGCCGACGTGCTCTGGTTGAACGCGATCGGCCTGAAGATTCAGGACGCCGCGTTTCACCCGGAATCCGGCGGCGCGCTGCCCGCCAAGATGGTGCCGGGAGGCGATCAGTTCATCGGGTTTACTTTCGACCGGGCGATTTCCGGCAGCGGTGTGCTGCACGTCGCCTATCAGGGCAAGATCAGCCGCAACAGCAGCGCCGGCATCTTTCAATTGAAAGAAGACCGCGAGTGGTACGTCTACAGCCAATTCGAACCGACGGATGCCCGCCGCGCGTTCCCCTGCTTCGATGAGCCGAGTTTCAAAGTGCCGTGGCAGATGACACTGCACGTTCCCAAGGACGATCTGGCGCTATCGAACACGCCGGTTCAATCGGAATCGAAGGAACCGAACGGCATGAAGATGGTGCGATTCAAACCATCGCCGCCGTTGCCGAGCTATCTGGTCGCGCTGGCAGTGGGGCCGTTCGACGTTGTGGATGCCGGCCACGTGGGTCCCACGCCGGTGCGCGTGATCGTTCCGAAGGGCAAGAAGCGCCGATGCCGCCTATGCCGCCATGGCGATTCCTCAATTGCTCAAGCTGCTGGAAGATTACGTCGGCATGCCGTTTCCCTACGAGAAGCTGGATTCGGTAGTGATGCCGGTGAGCGACTTCGCCATGGAGAACGCCGGGCTGATCACCTACGCCGAGAGTTCGCTGCTGGCCGATCCGGCGAGCGAAACCATCGATCACAAGCGCGAACTGGCGGGATTGTGCGCGCACGAAATGTCGCATCAATGGTTCGGCGATCTGGTGACTACCGCGTGGTGGAACGACACCTGGCTGAACGAGGCGTTCGCCACCTGGATGGAGCGCAAAATCCCCGGCGAATGGCAGCCCGGGTGGCATCTGGACGTGGCGATCGTGAAGGCGCGCTTGGGGGCGATGCGCGACGATGAACTGGCGTCGGCGCGCGAGATCCGCCAGCCCATCGAGAACAACGACGATATCGCGAACGCGTTCGACGACATCACGTATGAAAAGGGCGGCGCGGTGATCGAGATGTTCGAGCATTGGATCGGCGAGGCGAAGTTTCGCGAAGGCGTACAGCTCTATCTTAAAGCAGCACGCCTGGGGCAATGCCACGGCCAGCGATTTTGAAGCGGCCATGAGCACGGTGGCGGGCAAGAACGTGGCTCCGGCGTTCGACAGCTTCCTGGATCAGCCGGGCGTGCCGGAGGTTTCGGCGGAATTGAAATGCGGGGCGCAGCCGGCGCTGGCGGTGACGCAGAAGCGCTCGTTGCCGGTAGGATCGCAAGCCAAGGCGCAGACCTGGCAGATTCCCCTTTGCGTCGCGTTTGAAGCGGATGGAACGGTGCATCACCAATGCAGCTTGCTATCGGATCCCAAAGAGGAGATCGCCCTGGAGGGCGCGCAAACGTGTCCTGCGTGGATTCTGCCCAATGACGGGGAGACCGGCTACTACCAGGTCGCTTATAAGGACGATCTTTTGAAGAAAACCTTGACCGATCGCGGCAGCCATCTGAGCGTGGCCGAGCGCGTCGGCGTTTTGGGCGATGTGGATTCGCTCGCCGGCGAGGGGGAAGTTTCGGCGCAAACGGCGCTGGCGTTGGTGCCCGAGTTCAGCCAGGATCCGGACTGGCAAGTGGTGCAATCGGCCGCCAACATCGCCGCGCTGCTGCGGGGCGAGAGCGTTCCCGCCAATCTGCGCGAGAAGGGCGCCAGCTTTATTCGCAAGGAATTTGGTGAGAAGGCGATGGCGCTGGGATGGACCGCGAAGCCGGACGACAGCGAGGACACGCGTTTGCTGCGCCAGAAGCTGGTTCCGTTTGTGGCCAGCGCCGGCGAAGAAAAAGAGCTGATCGACCAAGCGGGAATGCTGGCGCGCCAGTGGCTCCAGACCGGACACGGTATCGATCCGGAGATGCTGGAGCCGGTGCTGCGCATCGCGGCCGAGTTCGGGAATCGCGAGCTTTTCGATTCGCTGCGCGCGGCGGCCATTCGGGAGCGCCATCATCACGTTCGCGAGGTGCTGCTGGAAGCGCTCGGCTCGTTCCGCAATCCGGAGCTGGCGCGCGCGTCGCTCGATCTGCTGCTCTCGAAGGACTTCGATCCGCGCGAATCGTTTTATCCGCTGCTGTTCGGGCCCTTGTCCTACGTGGATACGCGCGACGTTCCGTTTGAATTTGTGAAACAGAACCTGGACGCCCTGTTGAAGCGGCTGCCGCGCGAAGTCGGCGAAGATTATGCCGCCGTGCTGCCCTCGGTGGGCGGCAGTTTCTGCGACGCCAAACATCGCGACGAACTGGATTCGTTCTTCGCCGATCGCGTGAAGGATTACAACGGCGGCCCGAGAACTTTGGCGCAGACGCTGGAAAGCATCGATTTGTGCATCGCCGCGCGGAAGAGCCTGGCGCCGGAATTGACGGCATTCCTGAATCGCTACTGAGGGCTTGTCAGGAAATAACCCTTCCCATTGCGCCCAAGCGTGCCGCGTTCACACACCTGGGAACGCGAGTTATTCCTATGGTCAAATGTGTCGAGACGGGTCTCGACAAGGCACGCAGGAGAAGGACGGCTTCTTGCTATAGGGTCTGTGAGAAAGGCAGGCCAGAGACCGTCTGAAGGATGGAACTCCGGCTCGTGTTTGCAGCCTCGCCACTCATCTTGCGCGGCGCGCGCAAGACCTACCTGGCACTCCGCCTGAGCGTGCGCCACAGGTCTCTAAATGGCGCCTTCGTCACCCAGGCGGACGCGGATGTTCATGGTCTTGCCGTTGCGGAAGATGGTCAGTTCCAAAGTATCGCCGGTGCGTTTGGTGGCAAGCGTGCGGCTGATGGCGTCGTCATGATCCACGGGCTTGCCGTCGATGGACATGATGAGATCGCCGCCCACCAGCAGCTCCGCGTTGCCGATCTGTACCTCCTGCCGGCCTCCCCGCAGTCCGGCACGAGCAGCCGCGGAACCGGCGTCCACTTGCTGGATCAGCAGTCCGCCCTGCGTCGGCAAGTTGCAGCGCATCCGCATAATCGCCCGCGATCGGCACCACCGACACGCCCAACTTGGGCCGCTTTCGCCCAGCCTGAAAATCGTCCAGCATCACTTTGGCGCGATTGATGGGCATGGCGAACCCGATGCCGATGTTTCCGCCGTTCGGCCCGAGAATCGCGGTGTTGATTCCGATCACGTTGCCGGAGAATCGAGCAGCGGACCGCCGCTGTTCCCCGGATTGATGGCGGCGTCGGTCTGGATCAGGCCCTCCAGCGTCCGACCGTTTTCGCCGCGAATCTGCGGCCGAGCGAACTGACCATGCCGGCGGTCAGCGTGCCATCGAGGCCGAACGGATTGCCGATGGCGAGCACCTTCTGGCCGACCTGGATCGTGTCGGAATCACCCAGGCGGAGCGACGGAAGCTTCCGCGCGGAGTAATCTGGATCAGCGCCAGATCGTTCACGGGATCACGGCTCAACAACCGCGCCTTGTACGGGATCTGGTCGACAGCGTTACTTCGAACTGTTGCTCGTCGGCAATGACATGGTTGTTGGTGAGGATCTTGCCGTCCGAACTGATCAAGAAGCCCGAACCTGGTCGCGCTGGCGGGATAGATCTCCATGAAAACAGTGCGCCGATAGACGGTGCTGGTGATGTTCACGGTGGCCAGGTGCGACGATCTTGTAGATGTCGATGTTGTTGATCTCATCGGAGCTGAGACCTGTGGCATGCGCCGCCGACGGGCCGGACCAGATCGGCACGGTGCTCGCAACCGGGTTCAGAATCTGGCGCTGTCCCCAATCCGTCTTGCGTGGTGATGAGAAGGAATGCTGCACACCAGAAAGGCCGTAATCACAAAAATGCGCGCAATTTCATACTGTTAAACTCCGCAGCTTACCGTACACCGTTCGCACTTGTTCGAGTGTGCTTCCTTTGAACCCGACGTATCGATGACGTAATCGGCCACCCGGAGCTTTTCTTCCAGAGGCAACTGCCGGCTCAAACGCGCTAGAACCTCCGCTCTGCTATACGAACCCCGCTCGAGTGCTCGTTCCATTTGTTGTTCCGCAGTCGCAAGTGACGACGATCAAACGGTCGAAACTCTTATAACTACCAGTTTCCACCAGAATGGCCGCCTCCACAACTACGATGGCGCGGGGTCGGTCCGGGCGATTTCCGCTATGCTGATCCTCCTCGCGCGCCGAACCGGCGGATGCACGAAACTGTTGAGCTTTGCCAGACGTTCGGGGTCGTTCCAAACGATGCCGCTCAGCTTCCGGCGGTCGATGCGGCCCTCGTCATCGAGGATTTCGCGGCCGAACTCGCCCACGATGGCGTCGTACGCTTCCGCGCCCGGCATCATCACTTCATGGCCCAGCTTGTCGGCCTCGATGAGGTAACAGCCGAGTTCGGCGAGCGCTCGGCCAACGAAACTTTTGCCGGACGCCAGATCCTCCGGTCAATCCTACTCAGCACGGCCTACCGGCGGCATAGATGCTGTTCGGCGATCTCCACGGTGTTGGACATCAGCATGGCGATGGTCAACGGACCCACGCCGCCCGGCACCGGCGTGTAGGCGCTCGGCAAGCGCCTTGGCGTCGTCGGGATCACGTCGCCCACCAGCTTTGCCGTCCGGCTTGCGGTTCATGCCCACGTCGATGACGATGGCGCCGGGCTGGATAAAATCGCGCGTGATCAGGCGCGCGCCGGCCGATGGCGGCAACCAGAATATCGGCGCGGCGGCATTCCTCCGCCAGATTCGAGTGTGCGAATGGCAAATGGTCACCGTGGCGTCGGCGTGCAGCAGCAGCAGCGCCATCGGCTTTCCGACGATGTCGCTGCGCCCCACCACCACGGCGCGGCGGCCGGCAACCGGAATCTCGTAGCGGCGCAGCATTTCCATGATGCCCACCGGCGTGCACGCGCGCGGCCCCGGGATGTTCTCCACCAGCGCGCCGACGTTCAACGGATGAAATCCGTCCACGTCTTTGTCTGGTTCATGGCGCGCAGCACCTGGCTCTTGTCCACCTGGGGCGGCAACGGCGTCTGGACCAGAATGCCGTCGATCTCGGGCCGCTGGTTGAAGCCTTCGATGATTCCGAGCAGCTCGCCGGTGGTGATGTATCCGGCGGCGTGATCTTTTCGCTGTAAATTCCCAGTTCGCCGCAGGTTTTGACTTTGTTGCGAACGTAGATCTCGGAACCCGGATCGTGCCCCACCAGGATGACCGCCAGCCCGGCGGCCGGCGTGACCGGCGAGCTTGGCGATGCGCGGCTTCAGCTCCGCGAAAATCTGATCGCGGACCCATTTCCCATCCAGAACCCGGGGCGCAATTTCTATCGAAGTCATTCTGTCGAGAAGGATAGCAGGCAGCCCAAGGAACGATCAATGCCAGGATTTCCGGCGCAGTAAGAGAGCCTGGCGGGGATTGTTGGTGACGATGGCTTCGACCATCGGGCGCTCGAACAGCTCGCGGGTGCGTGAGGGATTATCCACGGTCCACACGAACAGCGGCTTTCCGATCTCTTCGGCCCAGCCAGCCAGCGGGATTGAGCGACCAGGAAATCGCTATCCGGGCTTAGGCTCGCGGCGCGACGCTTGCGGTCCAAGCTGCGAAGATCAGCCCCGTTCGAATGCCGGGATTGATGGCGCGAGTTTCCCGCAGTGCGGGCGCAAGGAAGGACGTGATGCAGAAATCGGCCATAGGAAAATACCGCAGCAGCAACTCCATGGCGTCGCGCTCGCAGCCCGGCTCCTTCAGCTCGACGTCGAGCTGAATGCGGCCCTGGGTGAGACGCAGCGTTTCCTCCAGCGTCGGAGGCCGAGGCCCCCGTCTGCGAATGGGATCGTGCGAAATCACCAGACTGCCGTCGGATGCGCGCCGTACATCGAACTCGATCATGTCGGCGCCGATTTCGATGGCTCTCGCAAACGCCTCCAGCGTATTTTCGGGCGCTTCGGACGACGCGCCGCGATGGGCCACGATTTGCACCGGTCTGGCGCCGTCAACTGGCGTGCGTCTTGTGGGCGGGCTTGTGCTTGACGCCGCCGCCTTCGTTCAGCAGTTTCTCGACTTCGTCGCGCATGTGCTGCTCCTGCTGGGCATCGAAGAACGCTTCATCCACGCCGGTGTACTGCGCGCGAATCACGCCCTTGCGATCGATGAACACCAGAAAAGGAACCAGCGGGCGCTTGTCCTTGGGCCACTGGATTAGTCGAGCGCCGGCAGCACGCCCGCGGTGCCCACCGGAAACGGCACCTTGTATTGCGAGACGAACCCGGCGATGTTCGGGTTTTCGTTGAGCGCCGCCTCCACCACCGCCAACCTTTGGGCCAGTGCCGGGTAGATGCTGTCCCGCACTTGGGTGGTGTGCTGGCAATGCGGGCAAGTGGTGAGAATGAAGCCGAGGCACAGAACTTTGCCGCGATAGTCGCTTACTTTGATCTGCTTGCCGTTGGGCAGTTGGATGCGAAATCGGGCGACGGGCGGGGAATTTGCGCGGCCCACAGGAGCCGGCCGCCAGGACGAAGGTTGCGATGTCAATGCGCGCATGACGAAATTCCGAGTATACAGGACCCTCGCGCGCCGGCGAGTTTCTGTCCTAACGGCTCAGTCCTTGCGAAGTTCTTGATCCAGATCGCTCATCACGTCTTCGCGCTTGCCGTCCGCGAGATCTTTTTCCAGCCGGCGCAGCGCCAGGCCGACGATGTCGCGATGATGCAGGCGCGAGCCCACCGCTTCGTTGTCGCTCAGTCGCAGCCACAGCTCGTGCAGCCGGTCCACATCCTCCGGCCACAGGCGCGGCGGATGCGGGCCCAGATTCACGTACATCGACGGCCGGTCCGGACTGATGATCTCGAGCGAAAACGCATGGCGCGGCTCCGGCAGGCTCTCCCAGGCCAGGCCGATGCGGCGCGCCAGCTCTTCGGAAGCCATGCGCGCGGAGACGCCGGTCACCAGGCGCGAGGCCTTCAGCCTGGCTGGCCGTCTGCACCATGGCGTCGAACGGATTCACGGCGGGCACCACCAGCAGCTCCACCGGCTTGCCTTCCTTCTCGGCCATTTCCACCACGTGGCTGAACAGCTCCTTCTCGTAATCGCTGAAGATCTGATCGTCGGACAGATCGTATTCGCCGGCGCCGGTGGAAATGGTGCGCACGGTCATCACCACAATGTCGTGGCGGCGCAGATTGGTCTTTTCGAGCACCTTTTCAGGTGCTCCATGTGGTGATAATCGCGCACCGCCACCAGGACGCAGCCGGGCCGCGCGTGCAGAGTGGCGGCGTTCATCTGCGGCTGATGATCCAGGTTGAACTGCTCCAGTGCCTTTGTTCCGCGTCAGCTTGCGCTTCTTCGCGTTGATGTGCTCGGAGATCGTGAACATCACGAACAACACCAACGTGAAGGCCACGCCGTACTTGGTCGCGATCTGCTTGGAGAACAGATTGGCGACGGCCACGACGCCCAGCACCATGGTCGTCACGCCCAAGCCCGACCGGAATCTCCACGCCGGCCAGGCGGAAGTTGAACGGGACCTTGTATTCCTGATCGTGCCGCTGGTAGCGCAGCACCAGCACGCCCAGCGACTTCAGGAAGAAGCTCCACACCACGCCGAACGCGTACGCTTCGCCCAGCATAGTCATCGCCGCGGCTGAGTACGATGGTGGCGATCTGCAGCAGCGTGATCATGTTGATGATGCGGTACGTGGTGCCGAAGCGCTTGTGCGGCTTGCGGAACCAGGCCAGCAGCACGCCGTCTTCGGCCACGCGGTTCAGCACGCCGTTGGCGCCGATGATCGATGTGTTCACCGCGCCCGAAAGAATCAACACGCCCACGATCACCACGAAGATGTGGAAGCCCAGCCGCAGCAGTTAAGGCCCCGCCAGGTTCATCGCCAGGCCGCCGATCAGATTGTCGACATAGATTGCGCACGTCGTCGGGAATGATCATGCCCGGCGAACACCGTGACCACGCCGGTGCAGATCACCGCGTACCAGCACACGATGTTGCCGGTGATCCGCAGGTTCTTCAGCTTCGGATAGGCGATTTCGCGATAGACCTGCGCCAGCGTTTCAAATCCGCTCATCGACAGCAGCGAGTGGCCGAAGGCGATGATCATCGCGACGATCGGGATGGTCGGCCAGAAGGTGCCTTGAACCAGCCCAGCGATTCGTTGGTGAAATGCAGATTGGGCGGCATCGGCGCCGGCGGCATGATCGACGTGGCCCCGCAGCAGCATCGTGAGCGGACACCAGATCAGCAATGCCACCACCATGACGGTGGTGATCTGCATGATGCGCAGCGCCTTGCCGCTGGATTCGTGCACGCCCTTGATGTTCTTCCACCAGAAATAAATCGTGACCAGCAACGCCGAAGAACGCCGCGAAGTAGTTCACGTTGAACGGGAACGTCTGGTCGAGCATCTTGGCGATCTCGTTCAGCAGCGGGCCCAGATATTGGCCCGCGCTGACCACGCTGATGGGTCCCGGTGAGGATGTAATCGAACACCAGCGCGGAGACCGACAGCCGCGCCATGACCGGCCCCATGCTGTCGCGCACCACGACGTACACGCCGCCGCGCACGAACATGCTGCAGCTTTCCATGTACACCGTGCGCACCGCGAAGCTGAACAGCATCACGCCCAGCACGAACCACGGCGCCGCTGTACCGATGGCCGTCTCGGCGATGCCGCCGGCATAAAAAGCCGACGACGCCAGATCGCTAAGCACGATGGCCGCGCCGCGCCAGAAGCTGATGAAGGAAAGCGCGACCGTGGTGGCGACCACGACCTTAGCGGTGGTGGATGACGGTTTACCTACTTCTCTGGACATTACCGGGTATGTTCCCATCGTTATTTTACTTGAGCCGAATGTTCTATCCTACGATGATCGTATGGGCCGAATCCTATGAGCCGGACCAAGGCAATCGAGATCGCGGCAGAGCTAGCGCTCACGCGGCTTCCAGGCTTGGCTGGTCGGCGGCTGCGTGCGCGACCTGGTTTTGGGGCGCGAACCGAAGGACTATGATATCGCAACGGATGCGCGGCCGGAGGAACTGCTCCGGCTGTTTCCCAGGGCCCGGCTGGTGGGAGCGCAGTTCGGGGTAGTGCTGGTGGATGGCATCGAAATCGCGACGTTTCGGAGCGATCATTCCTACGCGGACGGCCGCCATCCCCGGCATGGTGTTTGAAACGGATCCGAAGCAGGATGTATTGCGGCGGGACTTCACCATTAACGCGCTGCTGCTGGACCCATCCTCAATTCCCCGTATTCCTCGTCTTCCTTGTGTTCCTCCGTCGTGGATTACGTCGGCGGCCTGTCCGATCTCCGGGCCGGCATCATCCGCGCTATCGGCA
>CAVXGM010000008.1:0-40387 GCA_963761265.1 Bryobacterales bacterium | reverse complement strand
CTTGATGGTGATGTCGGCGATCGAATGATGCAGGTTGGCTTCATGCACCACCACCACGCCGGGATGATCCATCGCCGTTTCATAACAAAGTCGTGATAACGTTTTTGCCCACCTGGTACAACGTGACATCGAAATTCTTGGGATTGAAAGACAGCGGTTTCGACGCGAATACTGCACGTCCACCAGTTTCTTCAATTCGTCCAGCAACGGGCCGATAACGGGCAATGCCACTGCGCGCGGAGGAAGGGGGAGAAGAAGCTACCTTAATTGCCACGATTCCGTCGCGGGCCTACTTGCCAGGTCCATCAAAACGTGCCCATTGGGAAGGGAACGCGTACCAGCGCCAGCGTGCGGGCTGGGTCCTTCAAAAAGAAGAGATCGAAATGGATATTGGAGGAAGGGCCGGTCACGGATGCTTTGACGTGCTCGGTGTCCACTGGCTTGTTGCGCAATCTTCATGCTCTCCGTGCCGGCCAATCCAATTGAATTCGTAAGGCGCGCCGAAAAACACCGTTTCGCGTGGCGGAAGCCGGCCCTGGCTCAACTCCTGGCGACGAAGAGAGGAATGCCAGAGCATCCTTGCCGCAGGTATTGGCGTTTATCTCGGACTGCCCGGAGCCCGATCCGCGAGTGACGGCGCCGGTGTTCGGATCGAACGTTTCGGTGTCGTCCACCTTCTTAGAACCCTGGGAGGTGTTCTTCTGAAACTTAGCCGAGCAAAAGCTTGCCGAAGCAGCCGAGCGAAATCGATCGTTCACCGCAAATCCGGGAACCTCGGCATCAACGTCGAATTGAAAATGCATGCGGTCCCCCGCGGCCGCGCCGGGAACTGGAAGCGCTGAGCGTCGCTTCGCCCAAATTCAAGCCGCTCGGCCAGTTGACGTTATAGTGCAGGGTCTCATTTGGAAGGCTGGATTCAGCCACGGGCGCCGCGAAAAGCGCCAGCGCCGAAAGCAGCAAGGGGGGGCGATATGTACGAACTTCCATGTACATCATCGGCGAACAACCGAATTATGTCTTCGGGCCGCCGGGGCTTTCGAAGCCGAACCGGCCACGGCGTAATACAGGTCCAAAGTCTTGGCCGCGCTGCTGGTCCAGCTGAACATCGCCGCCCGCTGCACTCCCAGACGTTCCATCCGCTGGCGCAGTTCCGGATTTAACAACAGATCGCGCATGGCAAAGACGAGCTCGCGTTGGGAGCAGGGATCGAACAGCAGCGCCGCCGATTCCGCCACTTCGGGCATGGCGGAGGTGTTGGAACACGCCACTGCGTGTCCGCAGGCCATGGCCTCCAGAATCGGCAATCCGAAAGCCCTCATAAAACGAAGGATAAACCAACAGATCGCAGGCGCCGTACAGCCGCCGCATTTCTTCATCCTCCACGAAACCGGTGAAGTGAATGCGATCCGCCACGCGCGATTTCTTGGCGGCGGCGCGCACAGCTCCGCGTGCCAGGTCTCCTTGCCCACGATCAACAAATGGTGCGGCACTGCGGATGGGCGCGGATGAGGTCCTCGAAGGCGCGGATTAAGCCCAGGTGGTTTTTACGCGGCTGAAGGTCGCCGACGGTCAAGATGAAAGGCGCTTGCGGCGCGGATGTGCTCAGGCTTCGCTGCGCGGCTTCGCGCGCCACGGGATGGAACACCGAGCTAACGCCGTTCGGCAACACAACCACCTTATCGTCCGGAAGCTGGTAGGCATCCAAAATTCGCTGTTTCGAAAATTCGCTGGGGTCAGGACGCAGGCTGCGGATTGGACGGTACGCCGGACGGTCAAACGCAATTGCAGCGCGCGGAACGACGTAAAGTACTCGGGATGTTCCAGGAAGCTGACATCGTGACGCTGACCACAATCGGCGCCGAACAGGTGAGCGGCCCGGTGTACTGCACGTGCAACAGACTGGGCCGATCTTCGACCACTGTCCGGCAGATCATAACCCAGCCGCACATATGGATTCACCGAGACGCGTCTCTTCTGAAAGCGCGCGGGCACGTCGGCGACCGCTTCGTCACGCGAAATGTAAGTTACAAATTCCGCCTCACGATCCAGCACCTCGAAACAATTCAAAAGGTTTCTGATGTAGTTTCGTTCCCCGTTAAGTGCTGTCCGATTGCGTGAGCGTCTACCGAAAAACGCATGACCTTCTCCAGTATAGAGGGTTTCCCGTTTGGAACGGGCCGTTCACCAAACGTTTACATCACGGCAGGATTGACATAGGTTGATGTTACATGCATTTCTAACCCAAGTCCCCGCCGAATTTTCATTTGGAGTCATGGACGGCGGATTTCCATGTAGTTAGATCACCTGCCATCGTCTGGCGTTACCGGTGACCGCATGAGAAAATCAGGCTGCAGTCATTCGTCGACCACCGCGGCCAGCGCTTTCCAAACTGTCGGCCAGGTATATTGCTCCTCGTAGAGCCTGCGGCCAGCCGCTCCGATTCGTCGCGATTCACGGGCAGCGCGAACAGCTCGACACGGCCGCGGTGAAACTTTCGGCATCATCGGCCAGGACCAGATGTTCGCGGTCGCGAATTCCAGCCCCTGAGCGCCGAGCGTGGTGGACACCACGGGAGTACCGGCGGCCCACGCCTCCAGAATTTTGATGCGCGTTCCGCTCCCGGCAAACAGCGGAACCACCGCCACTTGGGATTGCGCGATTACGGCGACCGCGTCCGCCACGAAGCCGGTGATCTCGATGCTCGGATCGCGCTCCGGCAAATCGCGGAACGATCCTGCATTCTTGCTCAAGATCTTCCACTTCACGCCGGGCCAGCGCGACTGCAGCGCGGGCCAGACCTCGCGATGAAAAAATCGCACCGCCGCGATGTTGGGCGCATACTCCAGATTGCCGCTGAAGACGATCTCGGGCCGGTCCGAGCGGGGCGGGGGAACCACCAGCGGAAGCGCGTTGGGATAGACCGTCACTTTGGCATCCGGGGCGATGGCCTGCATCAATTTTGCGTCGTGACACGAAGTGGCCAGAATGCGATCGAAACGGGGCAGCCAGCAGCGCTCCAAATCCAGCGCCGCTTGAGCGAATCGTGCGTGGCTCCAGGCCAGCAATCCGCTTCCCGAGGCACCCATGCTGCGGTGCCATTCCGATTCGACGTTGTAAACATCCAGAATCACTCGCTTGGCACTGGGACGCACCTGTGCAACGTATGGGGCGCACCAGAACTGTTCGATGAAAGCGGTTTCGTAGCGCTGGCCGGACACCAAGCGCGCGATGGGACCTTCGAAACCAGCGAAGCGATCCAGCAATGGCGGGCGATTCCCCGCCAGCCGCGCGGCATTGCGCAGGACGCGTGCCACGGGATGCTTGGAGTGAAACGGCAGATCGATCACGTCCACGCGATCCAAGCGGCCCGGAGGAATCGCGGTTCCGGGATGGGCGCGCCGGGCTCGCGAAAAAAAATCCCATGAACCGAAAACCGCCGTGCCAGATATTCGAGCACCGAAGCTGCCCGAATGGGACCGCCGCCGACGGTCGGGTACGGCGCTTCGCCGGCCAGGAACAAGACTTTCGGTCTATTTCCGAAAACGTCGGATGGCGTGCTCATAGACGGCTCTGGTGAGTCTGGCAGTTTTGGTCCAAGAAAAATCCCCGGCTCTCCGCAGAGCCTTTTCGCGCATTCCGCGCATCTGTTCCGGCTGCTCCATGGCCGAGCGTACTGCGTCCATCCATGCTGCACGGTCGCCGATGTCCAGCAAGATCGCGCCGTCGGCCGCCACTTCGATGATCGCAGGATCGCGCGAAGCAATCACGATCGCGCCGCACTGCATGGCTTCGAGCACCGGCAACCCGAATCCCTCATAGTAAGACGGATACAAGCAAGCAAGAGCGCCGGAGTACAAGGCGGGCAGATCCGGTTCCGGAGTCAGGCCAACCACGCGCAACCCGGCCTCGGCCGGAATTTCGGGAAAATCCACGCGGCGCCGGCCCGCTAAAACCAGATCGACGGAGTGCGTGCGGCGAAGCTCGCGCCACAGATCGAGAATCAAGCCGATATTTTTCTCGGCCCGAGCGTACCCACATACAACAGATAGGGCGGCGGATTGTGGCCGGTCGCCGGCGCCGGACGAAAACATGCGCTGGCGGCGTGGGGCACGGCTACCACGCGATCGCGCTGCAAATGAAAACGTTCGATGGCCGCGCGGCGGATGGCTTCCGACGGCGTGATCACCATGGTTGCCAAACCCAAGCGCAGCAGCATCGGAGTGCGATTGCGAATGCGATCGGACTCGGAGTGCCAGGCCGGATCCAGCCAGGGTGAAAGATCGTGCAGCATCATCACGCTGGGCCGTAGCGGGAGATAGGGGACCGCAAAATCGGTTCCATGAAAGACGTTGATGCCCAGGCGGGAGATTTCACCCTGCAAACCCCAGGACCACCAGCGCCGTTCCAGCATGTTGCGCGGGCCCTGGCCGGTTTTCAGGTTCGCGCGAGTCAGGGGAAGCTCAAAGCGCTGGTCGGAAAGCAACCAGAACTGATCGTCGGGAAAGGCGTCGCACAGCGCGCGAGTCAGCTCCTCGGTGTAGCGGCGCACCCCGCCGCTCGGAACGGTCAAAGGAGTCGCGTCCAGCGCGATCTTCATCGATCGAGTGTAGCGCGTGCTTCCCATCCGCGACTGAAGCCGACTCATAGGCCGGACAAAGGAAGCATTAAGAATATTGGCCACCGATGAACGCGGATCAACGCGGATTAAGAACAAAGAACCTGGATTTGTTTACTCGGTGTTGATCGGTGTCCATCCGCGGCGAAGTTGCCTTTCTCAATATTCGGAATCTCGCGTGCCCGATTTCACACGACTGGGCCGAACGTCCGGAGGTTGCACCGCTCACTAAAGCTGGACCGCGCTGGAACATCCCATGTTGAGCGCAAGAAAGGATCGCTACACCAGTGGTGCAAGCGGCTCACGCGGCTAACGTATGCCTATTCGAAATCGTGGGACAAGTTGAAAGCGGCACTGGCGCTTCATTTCGCGTATTACCATCTGTGCAGGATTCACGGATCGCTGAGGATCACACCGGCGATGGCTGCCGCATAGCGGATCATGGTCGCTAAACAAGCTTATTGGCGCTTACTAAAAATCGCTCTATTGGTTGCGATCCCACTGGAAGGTATCAATTTGTGGTTGCTTAACCGGGCGCAAAGCTGGGGTGTTATCGATTTTCACGGACAATCAACTATCTTAAAATCACGGCAAATGTGGAGTTGGTTCTACTTCATGCGCCAGCTTTCATCATCTTGAACCGGCAACCCACGGACTACCACAGTATTCTCATCCAAGCATTCCTATTTGGTGTCGGCTATGTCGATCTTGTCTTGGTGTGCTTCGTCTCGCTGCTTGTCTTTCGCGTTCTCGGGTGGTTTATCTCGACGCGCTATTTTGGTTCATCTCCCCGCTAAAACCCCACTACCGCAAGCCGAGCCGCGACCACCGGCTGGCCAGAGATACTAAAATCAAACATGACCCCACCGATGACCAAAGAAGAGATCCTCCTCGCCCAGAGCGAGCACCTGTTTCCCTGCGTCTTCCACTACTACCAGGAACCGCTGGTCATCTCGCACGCCAAGAACCAATATGTCTGGGACGCCGATGGCAATCAATACCTGGATTTCTTCGGCGGCATCGTCACGGTCAGCGTGGGCCACTGCAACGACGACGTGAACCGCGAAGCTCCACGCGCAGATCGACCGGCTGCAGCACGTCTCCACGGTTTTCGCGAATGAGCCGCAGGCCGCGCTGGCCAAGAAGCTGGCGCAGATCACGCCCGCCGGGAAGCTGACGAAGTCGTTCTTCACCAACAGCGGCACCGAAGCGAACGAAACCGCGATCCTGGCGGCGCGCTGCTACACGGGATCCACGGAAATCGTCGCGCTGCGCTACGCCTATCACGGCCGGTCGTCGCTGGCGATGGGCCTGACGGCGCAATCGAACTGGCGGCTGGGGCCGGTGACGCAAGCCGGCATCGTTCACGCGGTGAACGCCTATTGCTATCGCTGCCCCTATGGCCTTTCGTATCCTTCCTGCGAAGTGCGCTGCGCGCAGGATGTGGGCGAAGTGATCCGCACCACCACCTCCGGACGCATCGCCGGATTCATCGCCGAGCCCATTCAAGGCGTGGCCGGATTCATCACCCCGCCCAAAGAATATTTCCCGATCGTCGCCGAGACGGTGAAGAAGCACGGCGGCGTGTTCATCAGCGACGAAGTGCAAACCGGATGGGGCCGCACGGGCGGCAAATGGTTCGGCATCGAGCAGTGGGGCGTGCAGCCGGACATCATCACCAGCGCGAAAGGGCTTGGCCAACGGCTTCGCCCATCGGCCTGACCATCGCGCGTCCGGAGATCGCCGACTCGCGTGCGCGGCGCCACGCATTTCGACCTTCGGCGGCAATCCCGATCGCAACCACCGCCGCCAAAGCCGTGATCGATTTCATCGAGGATCACAAACTGTCCATCAACGCCGCCGAAGTAGGCGCGTATTTTCGCGACAAATTACTCGACCTGCAAGCCAAGCATCCCATCATCGGCGACGTGCGCGGCATGGGCCTGCTGCAGGCCATCGAGCTGGTGGAAGATCCGGTGAGCAAGACGCCGGCGGTCGGCGCAAACCCTGGCCGTCATGGAAGCGGCGCGCGAAAACGGGATTATGCTCGGCAAGGGCGGACTTGCACGGCAACGTGTTGCGCTTCTCGCCGCCGCTGAACATCGGCAAATCGGACGTGGACGAGTTCGCGCGGCTACTGGACGCCAGTTTGGTCAAAGCGTCCGCGCTGGCGGCCGCTTAGATAAGATCGGAACGAATTATGGACGAACGAGCGTTTTACAAAGAATCCGCAGACCACGAAGCCCGCTACGCTGCATTGCCCGTTCTGCCGCGGCTCGGAAACATACGATCTGCGCTGGCTGCTGCGAACGCAAAGTAGACCGGCTGCCCGGGCCATGCCGACGAGCGCGACCGCGCCAAATTCAAGAAGGCCGCCAGCTACATGGTGCTGCTGGACGACAAGGTGATGTGCAAGAACATGCGCTGCCGCAAGCACTTTGATATTTCCGGCATCAAGACCATGGCCTTTATTTGAGCGGCGCACGCTACTTCTTCGGGGACTCGCCCGGCTGCATCGGCAGCCCCGAAGCTGACGCTCGAATCCGCCGTAAACTTGCGATATTCGTTGTAATCCACGTCGTTCTTGATGGCCACATCTGCCCTCCCGCGACCGCAGCTCAAAATTCAGCGGCAGAAGGTAATCAGCATCGCCGATGCGCGTATAGTCGTAATCCAGCATCAGGCTGACGTCTTGGACCGGAAACGCCGGGCGGAATGCCATCGGCGTGCAGTGTGATGCGGTGGATGAAATGCTTGCGGTCGTCGATGAAGATCAGGCCGTGATAGGCGGTCACCAGATCCTTGGCCAGTTCTCCCGGCACCACGATGTGGTAGTCCGACTTGGCGGCCGCCACCTGGTACGCATAGACATGCATCTTGCTGCCCGCGCAGCGTGAACCAGGTTTGCCAATGAAACTCCGCCGCCAGTCTCGGGCGCGAAAATGCCCTTCATCACGGAGCCGAATTCGCCCGATGACGACGCGCCGCCCAGCTTGTCGTGCTGGATGCTGGAAGGAACGCCGTTGATCTCGATCACTCTGTAATCTTCGTGGTGTTCGAAGTAGGAGAGCCGCTCGACGATGATGTCTAGCGGCCGCCATCTCGTCCGCGATGCTTGATAGTCCTGGAAACGGCGCGTGGTTTGGAGTGCAGAGGAAGTTCGGCAGGTTGCGTTCGTGGTTGAACGCATAATCGGTGGCATCGGCCAGAATCTTCTTTTGCTCGGCGGCATCGGGCGCGGGCGGGTCCGGGGATGTTGCGGCAGCTAGCGGAGCGGCTGTTTGGGCAAACAAGCAGCGCGTCAAGGCGTTCACCAGGACGACGGCGAAAGCCATAGACAGGGCGGCGGCAGTGGCGCGGCGCGTACCGGGCATACAAAACTGGCCCAAATAATGAATATAGAG
Source organism: Bryobacterales bacterium (assembly GCA_963761265.1). Taxonomy (GTDB): domain Bacteria; phylum Acidobacteriota; class Terriglobia; order Bryobacterales; family Bryobacteraceae; genus Palsa-89. Next base: position 32,368 of record CAVXGM010000008.1, on the reverse strand, counting down.
ATTCGCACCCTCGGGGCGCAAGATGCCGAGGACGTTCTGGCGCTTGCGTCTTCAGGCTCTGGAACGGGAGCCGCGCGCTTTCGGCGAATCCGCCGAAGAGCATCGCGCGACGCCGCTCGATGTTTTCCGCAGGCGCCTGTCCGCCGCCAGCAGCGACAATTATGTCGCTGGGCGCTTTTGCACGGCGGACAGCTTGGTCGGGACCGTGGGTCTCGGACGCAACACACGGCGCAAACAACGCCACAAGGCCAGAATCTGGGGTGTGTTTGTCGACCAGGAGCACCGCGGCCAAGGGATCGCGCGGCGCTTGATGACCGAAGTGTTGGAGCGCGCCGCAGCACTGCCCAGGGCTGGAACAAATTATCCTCACGGTCGGGGATCATCAGACCGCGGCCAAGCGTCTGTACGCGTCGCTCGGCTTCACAGTCTTCGGACATGAGCGTGGCGCGCTCAAGCTGGGCGATGACTCAGGCAATGAATATGTCGACGAAGACCACATGGTTTTCCTGCTTCCCATAACTCGACCGCTCTAAGATTTCGGAACTAGGTTTCCGGAAAATTTTGCCCGTTCAGAAATTCTTGCGTGGTTGCACAAGCGTCCGATTGACTGCCAGATTTCTCCCGTAACTCACTGAGTTATCAGACAACTTAACTGCCGCTCCCATCATCAGCCCCGGTGGTACTGAAACTGCTTTTCTTGTGAAACGAAAGCCGACGACGGCAAATTCGTTCTACAAGGGAGTTTAGGTCAACATGACACGAGAAGAATACGGTACCGCTTACAAAAAGGGCTACAACCTGACGGTGCGCTTTCTTGGTCTCGCGCGGCCTTTCGTATGATTCGCGCAAGAGACGGCGCAAGCCGCCTGGGTCAAGGGCTGGGAACGGCTCGGCCAACTGCGCGATCCCAACATGGTGCTCACTTGGATGAACAGCATCGCGCTGAACATTCATCGCAGTTGCATGCGCCGCGAGCCGTTCCTGCAAACGCTTCCCGAACTGCCCACGCCTCCCAAGGTCAACCTGGCCGCCATCGACGTCCGCCGGATTCTGAAAACCTGCAAAAAGAACGATCGCATGGTGCTGCACGCGGCACTACCTGGAAGGCTACAAGGTCCAGGAGATCGCCCGCGCGCACGGCTGGACCGAAACCGCGGTTCGCATCCGCCTGCTCCGCGCGCGCCGCGCAGTCAACAAGCGTTTCGCCGCCTAGAGCGAACTCTCTCGGGATCAGAAATCCAGCTTTCATAGTAATCTACATTACATTAAACTTGCCACATAATATTTTTTGCAATTCTAGCGCAATTTGATTTACCATAGTGGGTCATACAGGACTAATCTGGATGGCCCAGCTCTTCCACCGCAGCGCAAACAGCATCTCAAAAATTAGCCTCGCCGCCGCAGTTCTCGGCACTCGGCGCGCTCGATTACCTTCGCCTACACGATGGACCGTGGCCGGTATATCACGGACGTCCATGTAGTCAAAGAACAGCCCGTTCCCTTCAGCCACAAGCACCACGTCACCGACGACGGCATCGATTGCCGCTATTGCCACACGTCGGTAGAGACGTCGTCGTTCGCCGGGCATTCCGGCCACCGAGATCTGCATGAGCTGTCATTCGCAGATCTGGACCAACGCCGAGATTCTGGAACCGGTGCGCGCCAGCTTCCGCACGGGCGAATCGCTGCAATGGACCCGCGTACACGACCTGCCGGATTTCGTCTACTTCAACCACAGCATCCATATCAACAAGGGCGTCGGATGCGCCACCTGCCACGGCCGCGTGGACCAGATGCCCCTGATGTACAAAGAGAACACGCTGTACATGAACTGGTGCATCAACTGTCACCGCAATCCCGAGAAGTATGTTCGCCCGCGCGATCAGGTTTTCAACATGGCTTATGAGCCGCCGGCCAATCAGGAAGAGCTTGGCCGCAAGCTGGTGAAGGAGTATCACATTCAAAGTTTGACGGACTGCTACACTTGCCACCGATGAACGAGCAAACCCGCTCTTGACCTAGACAAGATTCGGGCTCGGCTGGAATCAGCCCAGGGACCACAGTACTGGAAGAGCCTCGAAGAACTGGCGGAGACCAAGGAGTTTCAAGCTTTCCTCGACGACGAATTCGCCGACCGCACGCCCAATTGGCTGGACCCGGCCAGCCGCCGCAATTTTCTGAAGCTGGCCGCGGCTTCGCTGGCGTTTGCCGGCATCACCGCCTGCACCAAGCAGCCCAAAGAAACCATCGTCCCCTACGTGCGCCAGCCGGAAGAGTTCGTTCCGGGCATCCCGCTGTATTTCGCCACGGCGATGCAGATGGGCGGCGTGGGCACCGGGTCTGGTGGTTACCAGTCATCTGGGCCGGCCGACCAAAATCGAAGGAAATCCCGACCACCCCGGCAGCCTGGGCGCGTCGGATTATTTCCAGCAGGCCTCCATCCTGACGATGTACGATCCGGATCGCGCGCAGGCCGTGACCAAGAACGGGCTTCATCGACACCTGGGTTGGCTTTCAGGCCGACGTCGCCGCGCGGCGCGAAGAGGCGGTTCTCAAGAAAGGCGCCGGCCTGCGCATTCTCACCGAGACGGTGACTTCGCCGACGCTGACGGCGCGGAATCAACGCGATTCTGAAGGAATTGCCCGGAGCCAAATGGCATCAGTATGAAGTCGCGCGGCCGCCACAATGCCTACCAAGGCGCGATGCTGGCCTTCGGCCGTCCGGTCAACACGATTTACGATCTCGAGCCAAGCCGACGTGATCGTTTCGCATCGACGCGGATTTCCTGGCTTGCGGCCCCGGCAATCTGCGTCTCGCGCGCCAATTCGCCGACAAGCGCCGCGTGCAGACCAACGTGACGCACACGCCGCAACCCAAGGAAGATTGGCAGGAAGGCTACCAGGCCGGGCCCATCCGCGCCGCGCACGAATCAATCGGCACAGTATGCGACCGACAATCGCGGCCCGGTGGTTCTGCCGCCGCAGGTGCAGGCGGAAGGCAACGCCTCCGAGCGAGACGACGCAGAACCGGCTGTACGTGGTGGAGCCGTCCCCTCGCCCACCGCCAGCATGGCCGATCATCTTTTCGTGCTGCCGCCGAGCGAGATCGAAGCCTGGGCCTGGGATCTGGCCGCTGCGCTTGGCTTGGGCGGGACAGTCCAGCGGCAAGTACAAAGAGATCGCGGCCATCGCGCGCGACTTGCAGGCGCACAAGGGCGCTTGCCTGGTCATCGCCGGCGATTATCAGCCGCCCGCGGTTCACGCGCTCGCGCACGCCATGAACCAGGCGCTGGGCAACGTCGGCAAAACGGTGACCTACACCGATCCGATCGAAGGCAATCCGGCCGATCAGCAGGAGTCGCTCCGACAACTGGTCGCCGACATGAACGCCGGCCAGGTGGACACGCTGTTCATCCTCGGCGGCAACCCGGTTTACAGCGCGCCCGCCGATCTGGATTTCGCCGGCGCGCTGAAGAAGGTGCAGTTGGAAGGCCTATCTCGGCCTGTATCGCCGATGAGACCGCCGCGCAATGCGTCTGGCACGTTCCCGAAGCGCATTATCTGGAATCCTGGGGCGACGTTCGCGCGTTCGACGGAACCGTGAGTTTCGTCCAGCCGCTGATCGCTCCGCTGTACGGCGGCAAGACGGCGCTGGAAGTGATCGCGACGCTGGGCGGTCAGCCCGAGCAAGTCCGATCACGACGTGGTGCAGGCCTACTGGCAGAGCCAAGTCAAAGCTCCCAACTTCGATGTCTTCTGGCAGAAAGCGTTGAACGACGGCGTGGTGCCCAATACCGCGCTGCCCGCCGTCAACGTCACGGCGAAAATGCCGCCGGCGCCGCAACCGAAGCCGGCGCAGGGCATGGAGATCATGTTCCGGCCCGACCCGACGATCTGGGACGGATCGTTCGCCAACAACGGCTGGCTGCAGGAGCTGCCCAAGCCGCAGAACAAAATGACCTGGGACAACGCGGTTTGGATCAGTCCCAACACCTCCCAGCAGAAAAATCTCAACATCGGCGACATGGTGGAGTTGAAGTATCAGGGCCGCACCGTCACCGGGCCGATCTGGATCATGCCCGGGCACGCCGACAACAGCGCCACGGTTCATCTCGGTTTTGGCCGGACCTACGCCGGTCACGTGGGCAACGAAGTCGGCTTCAACGCCTATCTGCTGCGCACTTCATCCGGCGCCCTGGAACGATTCTGGCCTGGAGATGAGAAAAGTCGGCGGCGGCCACGAGTTCGCCACCACGCAGCACACCCAGACCATGGAAGAGGGCGAGCCGATCCGCATCGCCACGCTCGACGAATACAAGAAGACTCCGCAGTTCGTCGATCAAAAGGAAGACCAGAAGCCGATTTCCGACAAGCTCACCCTGTATCCGGATTACCGCTATCAAGGCTACAAGTGGGGCATGACCATCGACCTGAACGCCTGCGTCGGCTGCGGCGTCCTGCATGATGGCCTGCCAGTCGGAAAACAACATCGCGGTGGTCGGCAAGATCGAAGTGATCGCGCGGGCGGCACATGAACTGGATCCGCGTGGATCGCTACTTCAAGGGCAATTGGGACAATCCCGAAGCTGTACTTCCAGCCCGTGCCGTGCATGCATGTGCGAGAACGCGCCGTGCGAACTGGTTTGTCCGGTGGCGGCGACGGTGCACAGCGGCGAAGGCCTGAATCAGATGGTTTACAACCGCTGCGTGGGCACGCGCTATTGCTCCAACAACTGCCCTTATAAGGTGCGGCGCTTCAACTTCCTGCTGTACTCCGATTGGGACACGCAGAGCCTGTACGGCGTGCGCAATCCCAACGTCACGGTTCGCAGCCGCGGCGTCATGGAGAAGTGCACCTACTGCATCCAGCGCATCAGCGCGGCGAAGATCCACTCCGAGAAGGAAAACCGGCGCATCGCCGACGGCGAAATCACGCCGGCCTGCGCGCAGGCCTGCCCCACCAAGGCCATCGTGTTTGGCGACATCAACGATCCCAAGAGCCGCGTGGCGCAGCTCAAAGCGCAAGCGCGCAACTACAGCTTGCTGGAAGATCTGAACGTGCGGCCCCGAACCACCTATCTGGGACGCCTGCGCAACCCCAATCCGGAGATCGGCAATGCCTAGCGCCTGAACACCGAAGAACTAGAGCCGAAGGTCATCGACCCCGGACCGGACAAGATCATCGGTCCGGGATTTAACAACACTACCGTCACCGACAAGATCGCCGGCGTCGTTCTGAAGCCGTTCCAGACGACGCCGAAACAATGGTGGATCAGCCTGTTTTTCGCGTTTGTCGCGATGCAGGGCCTGCTGGCCGGGCGCCTTCTGGCTGTTCTACAAGGGCGTCGGGGTGTGGGGCATCGTCATCCCGGTCGCCTGGGGCTTTGCCATCGTCAATTTCGTCTGGTGGATCGGTATCGGCCACGCCGGAACGCTGATCTCGGCGATTCTGCTGCTGCTCAAACAGGACTGGCGCACGTCGATCAACCGCTTTTCGGAAGCCATGACGCTGTTCGCCGTAGCGCAGGCCGGCATGTTCCCGATTCTGCACCTGGGCCGTCCGTGGCTGGCCTACTGGCTGCTTCCCTATCCCAACTCCATGTGGCTGTGGCCGCAGCCGCGCAGCCCGCTGATCTGGGACGTGTTCGCGGTTTCCACTTACCTGACGGTTTCGCTGATTTTCTGGTACATCGGCCTGGTTCCGGATCTGGCCACCATGCGCGATCGCGCCAAGAAGCAATGGCAGAAGGTCGTTTTCGGAATGTTCGGCATGGGCTGGCGCGGATCGGCCAAACACTGGGCGCGCTATCAGATGGCCTACCTGCTGTTGGGCGGCCTGGCAACGCCGCTGGTGGTTTCGGTGCACACCGTGGTCAGCTTCGACTTCGCGATCAGCTTGCTGCCCGGCTGGCACACCACGATCTTCCCGCCCTACTTCGTCGCCGGCGCCATTTATTCCGGTTTCGCCATGGTGGTGACGCTGGCGATCCCGGCCCGAAAATGGTTCCACCTGGAAGATCTCATCACCATGCGCCACCTGGATTGCATGGCGCAAGCTGATGCTGGGCACCGGACTGATCGTCGCCTACGGCTACGCGATGGAAGCGTTCATGTCCTGGTACAGCGGCAACCCGCATGAAATGTTCATGTACATGAACCGCGCCGCCGGCCCGTATCGCGTACTTCTTCTGGATGCTGATCCTGTGCAATATCCTGATCCCGCAATCGCTGTGGTCGCGAAAGTGCGGCAGAACATCCCGCGGCTGTTCTTCGTGTCCATCGTGGTGAACATCGGCATGTGGCTGGAGCGCTTCGTCATCGTCATCACCAGCCTGGCGCGCGACTTTCGTGCCTCTTCCTGGGGCATGTACTATCCGACGCAGTGGGACTGGGCGGTGTTCATCGGAACCCTCGGTTTCTTCCTGGTGCTGATGGCTCTGTTTGTTCGCGTGCTTCCCGTCGATCTCGATTTTCGAAGTGCGCGAAGTGCTGCATCATCTGGCGCCCAACATCACTGACGACGGTCCAGCGCCCGCGCCGGCGCACGGAGACTAAATCATGAGCGAAACTTTCTGCGGATCGGCACGGAACTGTACGGGGTGATGGCGCAGTTTGAAGACCCCGAGCAGTTGCTCGAAGCCGCGCAATCGCGCCTATGCGGCAGGCTATCGCAACATGGATGCTTATACGCCCATGCCGATCGAGGGCTTGGCCGAAGCGGTCGGCTTTCCGCCGCAACTGGGTGTCGCCCATTGTTCTGTTCTTGCGGCATGTGCGGCGCGTGCGGGCGGCTTCGGGCTGCTGTGGTGGATCACGGTGATCGCCTATCCGCACAACGTCGCGGGCCGGCCGTTCAATAGCTGGCCGGCCTACATCCCCATCACCTTTGAATGCACGGTTCTGCTGGCCGCGCTCAGCGCCGTGATCGGCATGCTGGCGCTGAACAAACTGCCGAGCCGTATCATCCGGTGTTCAACGTCCCGAATTTTTCCAGCGCGCTCGATCGACCGCTTCTTTCTGTGCATCGAAGCAACCGACCCGAAGTTCGACATGGCGAAGACCAAGGCGTTCCTGGAAGAACTGAACCCGGAAGAGGTGGCCGAAGTTGAGAAATAGGTCGAGCCACAAGTTCCTCATCGGCGCGGGCGCGCTGGCCTTCCTTGCGCTGACGGCTTGCCGCCAGGACATGCAGGACGAGCCGCGCTACAAGCCGCTGGCCGCAAGCGATTTCTTCGCCGATCAACGCTCCGCCCGGCCCATGGTGGAAGGAACCGTGGCGCGCGGGCACCTGCGCATCGACGAAGCGCGCTACACCGGCAAGATCGACGGCGAAGATATCGACCAGTTTCCGATCCCCATCGCCAAGGCCGATATCGAGCGCGGCCAGCAGCGCTTCAACATTTATTGCACGCCCTGCCATGGCCACCTGGGCGACGGCAACGGCATGGTGGTGCTGCGCGGCTTTCGACAGCCCCCATCGTATTATGAGGACCGGCTGGTGCACGCGCCGGTCGGACATTTCTTCGATGTAATCACCAACGGGTTCGGAGCCATGCCGAGTTATGCCTCGCGCGTGGAGCCGGACGATCGCTGGCGCATCATCGCCTACATTCGCGCCTTGCAGTTGAGCGAGTCTGCGACCACGTGGCTGACGTGCCACCGGACCAGGCCAGACCCTGACCGTCGAGCCCGGACCGCGCGGGGTGGGCCCCGGAACAGCACCGGCCAATTCTCAAGGAGCAAATCCGCCCTCTGGAGTAAATCCCCAATGACCCCCAGCGACACTCTTCGCCCCCAAATGGAGCGCGTGCAGCGCAGCGCCCTGTTCGTCGGCATTGTCGGCGCTGGTGATCAGCGCGATCGGCGCGTTCACCAATCCCACGCATTTCTGGCAATCGTATCTGTTCGCCTATATCTTCTGGTCCGGCCTGGCGCTCGGCTGCCTGGGCATTTTTTTCCTGCATAACGTCGTCGGCGGAAACTGGGGCGTGGCCATTCGCCGTTTGGTGGAATCCGGCGTCAAGACTCTGCCGCTGGTTTTCGCTGCTGATTATCCCGATCTTCTTCGCGCTCGGCTCGCTCTACAAGTGGACGGACGCAGACCTATCGCGCCGCACGACTTCGCCACCGGCCACAAGGCCGCTTATCTGAACTCCCACCTGGTTCATCATTCGAACCGTGCTGTACTTTGCCATCTGGATCTTCTCCGGTTTCCGCATTCTGAAGATGGCCAACGAGCACGAACGCACCGGCGATCCAGTCTCTCTTCCAACGAATCAAGAGACGCAGCGCTCCCGCCTTGCTGGTCTTCGTGGTCACCACCTCTCTGGCATTCATCGATTGGATCATGTCGCTCGAGCCCGATTGGTACTCCACCATTTACGGCTGGATGTTCACGGTCGGCGAAGTGCTGCTCACCTTCGCGTTCCTGGTGGCAGTGCTGGTGCTGCTGTCCAAGCGCGAGCCATTCGCCAGTTTCCTGACGCGCCAGCATTATCACGATCTCGGCAACCTGATGCTGGCCTTCACCATGCTGTGGGCGTACATGTCGTTCTCGCAGTTCCTGATTATCTGGGCCGAGAACCTGCCGGACGAAATTCCCTGGTATGTTCGGCGCTTCAGCGGAGGCTGGGGATATGTAGGATGGACCATCGCCATCTTCCATTTCTGCGTCCCCTTCTTCCTGTTGCTGCATGCGATTCGTCAAGAAGAACGCCGAGCCTGCTGCGCACGCTGGCCATCTGGATCGTCATCATGCGAATGCTGGATGTATTCTGGATTGTAGAACCCGCGTTTCGTCAGAGAGGACTGGAAGTTTATTGGACCGATTTAGTCGCGCTGATCGGCCTGGGTGGTATCTGGCTGGCTTATTTCGTCTGGAATCTGAAGTCGCGGCCGCTGCTGGCGTCACGCGATCCTCGGGACACATATTCCTTGCTGGTCACGACGCACGGACACGGACACTGACAATGGAACACACGGTACATCCCAGCCCGAACGGCGCCGGCCACGAGCACGCCGAAGTCAGCGTTAAGCTCATCGTGGTGTCGCTGGCATTCCTGGCAGTGGCAACGTTTTTGGTCTTCCTGCTCGTCGTAGGGATTTTCCGCTACTTTTACGATACCTATAGCACCGCGGAAGCTACGCGATTGTCGCAGCCCCGTGATTCCTCCCGAGCCGCGCATCGAAGTAGCGCCGTACGAGCAATTGCAGCAACTGCGGGCGCACGAAGATCACGTTCTGAACACATACGGTTGGGTGGACAAGCAGAATGGCGTAGTCCGTATCCCGATCGATCGTGCCATCGACATGCTGGCCGCCAAGGGCCTGCCCTCGCACAATTACCTCGACGATATTCTCGCCGGGCGCAAGCCTCCCGCTCCGGCCGCCGGAGCCCGGGCCTGCCAAAGAAGGAAAGAGCAATGCGAAGTAACAAACTTTGGATCGCCGGCTTGATCGCCGCGGCGTTTTCGAGCGTGGCGGCGGCCGGACAGTTGGGCCTGACACAACCCGTGGGCAACGCATCGGGCAACCTGCCGGCTCTTAAGCAAGGCGTCGGATCGACCAAAACCTGAACGCGCAGCTTCCGCTGGAACTGACGTTCCGAGACGAGACCGGACAGACCGTTCGGCTGGGCCAGTATTTCCGCGGGACAAACCGGTGGTGCTGGCGCTGGTTTACTACGAGTGCCCCGGCCTGTGCGATCTGATCCTGAACGGGCTCAGCCATGCCATGCAGCAGATCTCTTTAAACGTGGGTACGGACTACGAGGTGGTCACCGTCAGCTTCAATCCCCAGGAGACCTGGCAGCTCGCCACAGCGAAGAAAGCCAACTACGTCGAAAAATACAATCGCCCGGGCGTCAAGGAAGGCTGGCATTTCCTGACCGGCGATGAGCCCAATATCAAAGCCTTGGCCGACACTGTCGGATTCCACTACAAGTACGACCAGGAGACCAAGCAGTACGTGCACGCCAGCGCGCATCATGTGATCTGACGCCCGAAGGCAAGATCTCGCACTACTTCTACGGGATCGCCTATAACCCGCGCGATTTCCGCCTCGGTTTGGTGGACGCTTCTTCCAACAAGATCGGCAACTTGGCCGACGAGGTGCTGTTGTTCTGCTGCCAATACGATCCGACGACGGGAAAATACGGACTGGCCATCACGCGCGTGATCCGGGTACTCGGCACGGCCACCGCTCTTATGCTCTTCGGCTTTGTGTTCATCATGCTCCGGCGGGAGCGGCGCGGGCACGCCAACGCCGGGAGGACCGCCTAGTCTATGCAGCTTCCACTTTGGCCTGAGGCCGCGTCTGCCGTCGCCACCGACGTAGATCACCTGTATATCTACCTGACCGTGGTGAGCGTCGTGATGTCGGTGCTCATCTTCGGCACCATTTTCGTTTTCGCGATCAAGTATCGCCGCCGCTCGGCCGACGAAGTGCCGCAGCCCATCCATGGTTCTTTGCGGCTGGAAATCACTTGGTCCATCATTCCCGTTCCTGGTCATGCTCACCTTCTTCTGGTGGGGCGCCAAGATCTACTTCCTGAACGCCGTTCCGCCGCCCAACGCGATGGATGTCTACGTCGTCGGCAAGCAATGGATGTGGAAGCTCCAGTATCCGGGTGGCCAGCGCGAGATCAATGAACTGCACGTTCCCATCGGCCAGCCCGTGAAACTCACGCTGGCGTCCGAAGACGTGATCCACAGCTTCTTTATCCCCGCGCTCCGCATCAAGCACGATGTGGTGCCGGGCCATTACGACACCATGTGGTTCACCGCCAATAAGCCGGGCCGCTATCATCTGTTCTGCGCCGAATATTGCGGAACCGAGCACTCCGGCATGGTCGGCTGGGTGGACCGTCATGCAGCCGGCGGATTATCAGAACTGGCTGGCCGGCGGCGGCATGGGCGGTACCATGGCGCAGCAGGGCGAGCGCCTGTTCGAGCAGTTGGGCTGCTCCACGTGCCACCTGCTGGATCGCCAGGGCCGCTGCCCGATTCTGCGCGGCGTGTACGGCTCGCGCGTCCAGCTGGCCGACGGGCAAACCGTGGCGGCCGACGACGCCTACCTCCGCGAATCGATCTTGAATCCCAATGCCAAAATCGTGGCCGGCTACAAGCCCGAACGTCATGCCGAGCTTCCAGGGCCAGATCAGCGAAGAAGGAATTTTGCAGTTGATCGTCTACATTAAATCGCTGGCGATCACCGAACGCGCCGGGCGCGCCCACCGCGAGTTTGCAACCGGGAGTGGGCGTGCAACCGGCGCTGTCCGAGCGGCCGGTCAAACGTAGCCCGGCGTGTCAGCCAGCAAAATGGCGGTACACAATGAGCACAGCTTTACAAGAACCCCAAATTACCGAAACTCCGAATTACCTCAACGCGGAGTACGGCTGGAAGTCGTGGCTGTTCACCACGGACCACAAACGCATCGCCGTCCTCTACCTGATCTCGATCAGCGTGATGTTTGCCTTGGGCGGCGTCTTCGCCGATGCTGATCCGCCTGGAGCTGCTGACGCCCGCAGGGCGATCTGTTCAGTTCCGACACCTACAACAAGTTCTTCACCATGCACGGCATCGTGATGGTCTTCTTCTTCCTGATCCCGTCCATCCCGGCGACCTTCGGCAATTTCCTGGTGCCGATGATGATCGGCGCCAAGGATCTGGCGTTCCCGCGCATCAACCTGCTGAGCTGGTACATCTACATCGCCGGCGCGCTGTTCGCGCTGGCCGCCATCGTCATGGGCGGCGTGGACACCGGCTGGACCTTCTACACGCCGTTCAGCACCACTTACTCCAACACGTTCGTCATCACCGCGGCCGTCGGCGTGTTCATCGCCGGATTCTCGTCCATTCTCACCGGGCTGAACTTCATCGTCACGATGCACAAGATGCGCGCGCCCGGCATGACCTGGGGCCGTCTGCCGCTGTTCGTTTGGGCCAACTACGCCACTGCGCTGATTCAGGTGCTCGGCACGCCGGTGGTCGCCATCACGCTCGCGCTGGTCGGCTTGGAGCGCGCCTTCCACATCGGCATCTTCGATCCCGCCATCGGCGGCGATCCCATTCTGTTCCAGCACATGTTCTGGTTCTACTCCCACCCGGCCGTGTACATCATGATTCTGCCCGGCATGGGCGTGATCAGCGAACTGATCACCTGCTTCTCGCGCAAAGGCATTTTCGGATATTCGTTCATCGCCGGTTCCAGCCTGGGCATCGCCATCGTCGGCTTCCTGGTGTGGGGACATCATATGTTCGTCACCGGCATGTCGATGTACGCCGGCCTGTATTTCTCGCTGTTGACCATGCTGGTCGCGGTTCCCTCCGCCATCAAGGTTTTCAACTGGACCGCGACCATGTTCCGCGGCTCCATCAGTTTCGACACGCCCGATGCTCTACGCCTTCGGCTTCATCGGCCTGTTTACCATCGGCGGCCTGACCGGGCTGTTCCTCGGCACGCTCGGCATGGACGTCCATCTCACCGATACCTATTTCGTGGTGGCGCATTTCCACTACGTGATGGTGGGCGGCATGGTGGTGGCCTACCTGGGCGGCGCTGCACTTCTGGTGGCCCAAGATCACCGGCAAAATGTATCCGGAAGGCTGGGGCAAGTTCTCCGCCCTGCTGGTTTTCGTCGGATTCAACCTGACCTTCTTCCCGCAGTTCATTCTGGGCTATCTTGGCCAGCCGCGCCGCTATCATGCTTACGCGCCTGAGTTCCAGGTGCTCAACGTGATGTCCACCGCGGGCGCTTCCGTGCTGGGCGTCGGCTTCCTGATCCCGCTGATCTACTTACTCTGGTCGCTCAAGTACGGCAAGGCGGCCGGCAACAATCCCTGGGGCGCCAAGGGGCTGGAGTGGGACCACGCAGTCGCCGCCCACGACATTCAATTTCGACGTGACTCCCATCGTGACCGAAGAAGCCTACGCATACGCAAAACACGAGGAGGCGCACGTTGGCTGACACGCACGCTGTAGCGACCGAACACGCCATTCCCGAATCTGCGTCATCATTTCGATGACATGGCCCAGCAGTTCGATTCGGCCACGTTTGGGATGTGGGTTTTCCTGCTGACCGAAATCATGTTCTTCGGCGGCATGTTCGGCGCTTACACCATCTATCGCAGCATGTACCCGGAAGCCTTCGCCTCCACCAGCAACTACATGAACCCGCTGTATCGGCGCGCTGAACACCGCGGTGCTGATCGTCAGCAGCTTGACCATGGCTCTGGCGGTGCGGGCCGCGCACTTGGGCCAGCAGAAAGTCCTGCAACTCATGCTGCTGGTCTTACCATGTTTTTCGGCGCCTGCTTCCTGGTGATCAAAGGTTTCGAATATCACGAACACTGGGTGGACATGAAGGTTCCCCTGTTCGGCGGCCATTGGAATTACAGTGAGGCGCCGCAATTCGCCCACCAGGCCCAGATTCTGTTCATCTTCTACTTCTTCATGACGGGATTCCACGCTGTCCACATGATCGTGGGCCTTGGCATCATGACCACCATTTTCACCATGGCGCGGCGCGGCCGTTTCGGCCCCAGCTACTACACGCCGGTGGAAGTATCCGGCCTCTACTGGCACTTCGTCGACATCGTGTGGATCTTCCTGTTCCCGCTGCTCTATCTGATCGGACACACGCGGAAAATTCTCTGATATGAGCACACAGCCCGTTACTCCCGTTCGCACCTACGTCATCATCTGGGCTCATCCTGACGATCATGACCTTCACCACCTACGCGGTGGCGCAGATCGATCTGGGCCCGTTCAACATCGTGATCGCGCTCGCGATCGCCTTCTTCAAGATGTCGCTGGTGATCTGGTTCTTCATGCACGTCCGGACCGACAACCCGCTCACCAAGCTGTTCGTCTTCGCCGGCTTTTTCTGGATGGCGATCCTGCTGGCGCTCACCTTGGGCGACTACTTCTCGCGCACCTGGATGCCCGGCGGCAAGTTCTGGTAGAAACCGAACACGCGTTTCTCGAACTCACGCGGCGCAGTACCAAACGCGCCTGTATGTCCCGCCCCTGGAACCAGCCACAGCGTCGTATCGCGGCGGTTACTCGCGGCGAGAATCTGCGAATGCACGGGCGGCGTCAGCCGATCGTTTAAATCTTGGATCAGAAGCACGGGTGTTGTGGATTGTGCAAGCGCAGCCTTGGGCGATGCCCGATAAAAATCCAGCCCGTACCGCAGTCGGGCGTAAAGAAACCCAGCCCAAACCGGCGGCGCCGCGAGCATCCGGCCGGCGCGAGGAGAAAACGGAAGCCGCTCGGCAATCCGGTCCTGCGCGATTCTTTCGAAACTCGAGAACGCGCTTTCAGCCACAATCGCGTTGAAGCGTGTTACGCGAAGTGGTCCGCGTCACGCTGGAGCAACCAGACCGTCCAGTGAGAGCCACCTATGAGAAATCGGTTCAGATCACATCCGGCCGCGAGCACACACTTTTTCAACTCCTGCATATCATTCGTCATCTGGATGAACCATTGGCGCAGTCGCTCGCCGCCGCTCACGAGCAACTCCGCGCGGCCGCCCACCGCTTTCCCTATGGCATGGAGTCGATCATCGAAGAAGCCGAGGCGAGGAAGAAATCCCAAGGAGAGAGTGGCGGAGGCGGATATGCGATGGCTGGAAATTCAGGGGATTTCCCGTATCTGAGGGCCCTCATGCAGGCATCGAAGGACGGTGACTTCGCGCCCCCGTTCGAGCATGCCTTGCAGCAATACCTGGAGGATATAGGCTCAGAGAATCGCAACCAGGCGCCTAAAGAATTTTGGCCGTCCACCTGCCGTTTTCGAAGCATTCTCCACCGGGCCGGAAAGCGCTTGGGCGCCGATGCGGCCGTTTACCTCGACCGGATTCCCGATGCCGGCCTCCGGCATTTTGCGCAGATTGAGCTGGCCGCCGCGCTGGCCGGCCTGCCCGAACTCCAGGGAGTGCAGCGGGAATATCGTCCCCACGCCAATCACCTGGCGAGGCATTTGCCTCGCCCACCGTATCGGCTCGCCTCAGGCACGCTCATTCGTTGCCCCAGGTGCAACCAGCCTCCGTCTCCCAGCGATCGCTGGCTCTGCAAATGCGGGCATCGCTGGAATACCTTCCAAACGCGCGGGCTCTGTCCCAGGTGTCAGTACCAGTGGGAAATCACGGCGTGCCTGGTGTGCGGGGAATCTTCGCCGCACGCGGACTGGTACGTCCAGGAATAAGCTCCCCTCACGGCGCGCCCCCTCTTGTGTGCGGGAAACTATAATACTGTCGCTCTGAACTCAAATCCTGGCCAATGCCGTTGTTTGCAGTGCGCCGATTTGATCGCTTCAGCTGGCGCCCGCATTTTGGCAACTGAACCGTCAGATCGCGGTGCGTGCAGATTGGCCCCATAACATTGCCGTGAATTGTTAAAACTGCCTGCATACATTGCCGGTTGAAGATGGTTTCAGCCGATCGCGAATACACTAACCCGCTCGGAACTTTCGTAACCGCCTCCACGTCGGAGAGGAATTTCTATTCCAACCGAGCCACTTTCGCGCATTAAAGGCGTTCAGGCGTATAATTATCGGGGAAACGGGCTCAAAGGAGGGAACTTCATGGCTGAGAAGCGAAAACTCTTGATCAGCAAGAGTTGGATCCAAGCGGTCGTGATTGTCTTTTTGGCTGGATTCGGGATTTTGGGCGTGCTTGCCTACCGTACCTATACCGACGAACCACCAGTTCCGAGAAAGGTTGTCAGCCCCGGCGGAACTGTTATCTTCGACCGCGCAGATGTGATCGCAGGACAGCAAGTGTTCCTGCGCAATGGTTTGATGGAATATGGATCGGTTTTTGGCCACGGCGCCTATCTTGGTCCGGACTTCACTGCGGACTACCTTCACCGCGCGGCCGCCGCAGTCCTGGACATCTACGGGGGAGCGCAGTCGGATAAGGCGAAAGCTCAGACAATCGCCGATTTCAAGACTAACCACTACGACGGCGGTACAGACATTCTCACGTTCACTACCGCCCAGGCCGAAGCGTTCCAGCAATTGCGAACTCACTATCAGGAATTCTTCTCCGAACCGTCAACCAAATTCGGCCTCCGCCCAAACGCTATTGTCGACCCTAAACAGATTCGCCAGCTCACGGCGTTCTTCAGTTGGTCGGCTTGGGCGGCGTCATCCGCACGGCCCGGTCTTTCGTACTCCTACACCAACAATTGGCCTCCTGAGCCCTTGGTCCAGAACTACGCTACCGCCGATACCGTGTTGTGGAGCGTTCTTTCGCTGATCGCTTTATTGGGCGGCATAGGGCTGCTGCTGGCCGCGTTTGGCCGGTGGAACTTTCTGGGCTGGCACGGGCGGGAGCGGACGAAAATATCCTTCAAGGCTCCAGGCCAGGTCGCGTTGACGCCCGCGCAACGTTCTTGCGCATGGTTTTTCCTGGTCATGGCTCTCTTGTTTCTGTTTCAAGCCTTGCTGGGTGGGGCAACCCAGCACTACCGGGCTGAGCTTGGAAATTTCTTCGGAATCGATTTGGGGCGTATTCTGCCCTACAACGTGGCCCGGACATGGCATGTGCAATTGGCGATTTTCTGGGTCGCTACCTCGTTTCTGGCCGCCGGAATCTTTCTAGCTCCGATGATCGCCGGCTACGAACCACGCCGGCAGCACTGGCTTTCTTACGGCCTCCTGGGTGCTCTCGCGATTGTCGTCTTCGGCAGCCTGGCAGGTGAATACGCTGGCATCGAAGGCTGGATTCAACGGGGCTGGTCGTGGTTCGGAGACCAGGGATTCGAGTATCTGGACCTGGGCCGATTTTGGCAACTGTTGCTGACCATTGGTTTGCTTTTCTGGACCATTATTCTCTTTCGCGGGCTTCGGAAGCGGCTTGCATCGGATCACGTCGGCAACATGCCGTCGGTGTTCTTCTTTTCCGCATTGTCCCTTCCGGCGTTTTATGCGATCGGCTTGCTGGCCCAGCCCTCGTCGGTTTTCACGACCACCGACTTTTGGCGATTCTGGGTTGTGCACTTGTGGGTCGAAGACTTTCTGGAGCTCTTCACAACCGTCCTGGTTGCGTATCTGTTCGTGCTGCTCGGCGTCGTACACGAACGGGTGGCCTTGACCATGATCTATCTCGATGTCCTGCTCTACTCTGCGGGCGGCATGGTCGGTACGATGCACCATGTCTATTTTTCGGGCGAGCCGGCACTTCACATGAGTCTTGGCGCATTTTTCTCGGCCGCGGAGGTGATTCCTTTGACGTTCCTTACTCTGGAAGCGTGGAGTTTTCTTCAACTCGGGGCCGTTCAGAAATCGTCGTCCGTCACACCATTCCCGCATTTCTGGGCCGTCCTGTTCCTCGCCTCGGTTGGCTTCTGGAATTTCTTGGGCGCCGGAGTCTTTGGATTCCTGATCAACCTGCCAATCGTTTCCTACTACGAAATTGGCACCGCGCTGACTCCGAATCACGGCCACGCCGCCATGATGGGTGTCTACGGAATGCTCGCGGTCGGACTGGCACTCTTCTGCCTGCGTTACCTCATTCCAGAGGACCGCTGGTCGAATCGCGCGGCAAAGACCAGTTTCTGGTCATTGAACGTTGGTTTGGCGTGGATGGTGTTTGCGTCACTTTTCCCGCTAGGAATTCTGCAGCTCTATCATTCAGTGAGTCAGGGGTATTTTGATGCGCGCTCTCTCAACTATTTAACCGGGAGGACTAACACAATCATTGAATGGCTGCGATTTCCCGGCGATGTACTGTTCATTGTCGGCGGGATCCTGCCCATTCTCTATTTGACGTGGGCCGCGGTGCGCTACATGACTCCCCGGGTCGCTGGTGAAGAACCAGCGGAAATTCTCTTCACCGAGGTTGTGGAGGCGGGATCGAATCAATAATGGTATATGGGCTTCATACAGAACGTCCTGTTTGGTTCAATTTACGCGATCTTTCTCGTTGCCGTCGCCGCGATCCTGGAGCGCGTGGCGTTGCAATCGCACCGGTTCTCGAAGCAGATTGAGGTAGCTGGGTTCAGATACCACACTTCCCAGGATCGCTGGGAGTGCCCTGAAGGGCACTACTTACATCGCGACCACGCCGGCTCCGCCTTCAGAATAGTGACGTATCACGCGCCCGCGCACGTCTGCTGTGCGTGCCGTTCCCGGGAAATTTGCACCGATTCCGAAGATGGCCGCCGAATCGAGCAGCGGCTCGATTCCTGGCTGCAATCGGAAATTCGTCGATTTCATCGCGGTATTTCCTTGGTCCTGCTCCTGCTGGCAGTACTGATTCTCGCTGCCGAGATGAGCAGCCAGGACACTTCCCGTGACTGGGTTTTGATTCTCAGTCTGCTTCTGCCCATCGCAAGTTTCGGAACGCGACTTCTCATTACCTTTCTTGACCTGAACTCGGAACGGACCCAGCCCTCCAGCCAGGAATGACGCGAAAAATCACTTGGAGGTTCTTCTCCGAACTACCTCCGGCATCGACCCATAAACCTGCGCGGCGGCATTAGCGGCTCCCGCCTCTCCTGTGGTAATCGCAAATGAGTTGTGATACGCTCATGTGCGAATGCCACAGAACAAGAAACTGGATCTCTTGCAGGGCACGCTGGACCTTCTCGTCCTGCAGACACTCGCCGCGATGGGCCCGCTGCACGGCTATGGAATCGCCCGGCGCATCGAACAAACCAGCGGCGACGAAGTGCTGTTGAACCAGGGCACCATCTACGCGTCCCTGCTGCGCCTGCAACAGCGCGGATGGATCGCGGCCGAATGGGGAGTCTCCGATAATAACCGCCGAGCAAAGTATTATTCCATCACGCGCTCGGGACGGAAACACCTGGCCGCCGAAACATCTTACTGGCACCGGCTGACCACGGTAATTGGCCGCGTCCTGGCGCCTTCGGAAGGAGGCAAGCGATGACTCTGCGCGAGTTGTGGTGCCGGCTCACCGGACTCCCGCGCCGCCAGAATCCCGATCCGGATTTAGACGACGAAATCGCCAGCCACCTGGAACTCGCTAAGGCCGATTATCTGCGCCAGGGAATGTCCGAGGCAGAAGCCGCGCGGCTGGCCGGGATGAAATTCGGAAGCGTCGCCGCCGCCAAGGAGAATGTCTGGGAACAGCGCCACGCCCCTGGAATAGGCGCTCTGGTGCAGGATGTTCGCTATGCCGCGCGCGGCATGCGCCAAAGCCCTGGTTTCACTCTCACCACCATCGCCACGCTCGGGTTGGGAATCGGCTTATGCAGCGTCATGTTTTCCGTGCTGTACGGAGGGATGCGTCCGCTTCCGGGCGTGAAGGATCCGGATCAGCTCGTTATGCTCGAAAACCCCGTCCCGTACCCATGGTTCGAGCGCTATCGCGAACAGGGCCGCGAGCGGGGAAAAGACGCGTGGTCCGCGTCTGCCTTTATGGCCCCCGTGCCATTCGCCATCGCTGTCAATTCATCGAGCGTAGCCGCGCCGGAGCGCATCGACGGAGTGCTGGTGTCGCCGGATTACTTCTCCACGTTGCGCGTGCAGCCGATGCTCGGCAGGTTCTTCGATCCGCAACGCGAACAGGCTGGAGCATTACCCACGGCAGTTGTAACGGAGCGGTTCTGGCGAACACACTTGAACTCCGATCCGCATGTGATTGGCCGGACGCTGCGGGTGAACGGCCGCGCGGTTCCGATCATCGGTGTAGGCGCTCGTGATTTCGTCGGAGCCACGGCCGCCTTTACGTTCCCGGACGTCTTCATCGCCGTCACAGCGGATCCGAAGATAGCACCGGAGCTGCAGGGCGACGTTCTGCATCGCACCACACAGCCGGTTTTCGCGGTCTTATTCAGGTTGCATCCGGGCGTTAGCATGGCCCAAGCCGAAGCGCGTCTCGATACCGAAACACGGGCATTCGGCGATCAGCGTGAGAAGGAAGGCCAGCAGGTGCGCCTGATGTCCGCTGGAACGCTGCTACCCCTTCCCAAGGAAGCAATCATGCTGTTCCTGGTGTTCTACGGCGTGCTGATTTCCGTGATTATCGGGCTAATATGCGCCAACCTGGGCGGCCTGCTGCTGGCTCGTGGCGCCGCGCGACAGCGCGAGTTCGCGATTCGGCTCTCCATCGGAGCAGACCGCGTTCGTCTCGTCCGCCAACTGCTCACCGAAAGCGCGGTCCTGGCGGCCGGCGGCGGTATCGCCGGATTTGCTGCCGCCAGCGCGATCATCGGGCTGCTGCGGAGAATTCGCTCGGTTTCCGATCCCTTGTCGGACAGCATGACTGCGGGTCCGGATCTCAAGGCCGCACTGTTCACCTTCGCCATCTCCGCCATCGCCGCGGCCGGTTTCGGACTCTTGCCCGCGCTCGTGATCACGCGTGTCGATCTGATGCACGCCATGAAAGCCAACTTGAGCACCGATCTCGAACGTTACCGGCGCCTGGGATTGCGCAACTTGTTCGTGGTCTCACAGGTGGCCGCGGCCATGATGCTGGTGCTCATCATGGGTTTCTTCGTGGTCGGGGCGCGGTACGGCTCGCAAACGGAGCCGGGGTTCGACCCTGGACCGGTCTCGTACTTCTCCATCGATCCACTGCGTGATGGATTGTCTGGCACGCAAGCCTTGGACGTGCTGCGCAGCTTGTCACAGCGGCTGGCGCAAGTGAGCGGCGTGGATAGCGTGAGCCTGGCGGACCGGCCGCCGCTGGATAACACCTATCCGGATACACCGGTTTCCATACCAATTGGGAACGCGCACGCCCTGACTTTGCAAAACGTAGTCATCCAACGCGTCGGGCCGGGATTCTTCAGCACGCTCGGCGCACCGGTGCTTCGCGGCGCTGACTTTCGAGATCCCACGCAGCTGTCCGACGACAGTTTCAAGAAGGTTCTGCCCGTCGCGATCAATCAAACCGCCGGATCTATCGAGATCGAGACCCCCTCGGCGGTCATATACAGCAGGACGAACGGAAATTTCAGGTGGCCGCGGTGGTGCGCTACGCGCCACGCGCGATGCTCATGGGGCGGCCCATTCCGATCGTCTTTGTGCCGCTGACGGCCAAAGACCTGGAGCGTGACGCCGCCGGAGCGACTATCGTCGTAATCCATGCCCGCACGCCCATCGGCATCGGAGAGCTGCGGCGGCAATTGGCGGCCATCGACCCGCGATTGACTCTCTTCAATCCGAAAACAATGCGGGAATCGCTCGCCCAATGGGACCGCATCGGTTCCAGGGTCATGACTTACTACACGCCGATCGGGCTCTTCGGCCTGATTCTGGCATGCCTCGGCCTGGCGGGCGTTACGGCACAGACCGTGCAACGCAGAAGCAAGGAAATCGGCATCCGGATGGCGCTGGGCGCAAGGCGATCGCAGGTGTTGCGCCTGGTGATGGGAGAAGGCGCGGCCATGGTTGTCATCGGAGCAGCGGTCGGATATGGCGCGGCCTCGACGCTGGTTCGCGTTCTGGCCGCGGTGGCGGCGCCGGTGGCCGATGAGATCATCCCGGTGGCCTCGAACGCCGCTGTCGCACTGTGCGTTCCGTGGTTCCTGATCGCGCTGGCTGTGATCGCCTGTTACGTACCCGCGCGCCGGTCCGCAAGCATCGATCCCATAGTCACTCTACGAGAGGAGTAACGAACATGTTGGAATTGCGCAACGTCACCAAACGATTCAGCGGCATCCCCGCCGTGGATAACGTAAGCTTTCAGGCGCGCGCCGGCGAGATCACCGGCTACCTGGGCCCGAACGGCTCCGGCAAATCCACCACCATGAAAATGATCACCGGGCTCATCGAAAGCACGGACGGTGAGATTCTCTTCGATGGCGTGCCCACTCGCCACGATCTGCTCGCGTTCAAGCAGCGCATGGGTTACGTGCCTGAGGAGCCGTATCTCTATTCGCACTTGAGCGGTTTCGAGTACCTCACCATGGTGGGCCAGTTGCGTAACCTGCCCGCCAAGCCAACGGCCGACCGCATCGATGGGCTGCTGCGCCTGCTCTCCTTGCATGGCGACCGGCACGCGGCAATATCGTCATATTCCAAAGGCATGCGGCAGAAGGTGCTGCTCTCCGCTGCGCTGCTGCACAATCCGGATCTGCTCTTGCTGGACGAACCATTTTCCGGGCTCGACGTCGGCACGGGGCTGGTGCTGCGCAGCCTGATTCAGGAACTGGCCGCGCGCGGGAAAGTGGTGCTGTTCAGTTCGCACGAGCTCGAAACCGTGGAGCGGGTCTCGAGCCACGTGGTAATTCTGCATCGGGGCAAAATTGTCGCCGACGATTCCATTGAACGGCTGCGGATACTGATGTCGGTGCCCACGCTGGAGGGAATCTTCGAGCAGCTCGCCGTGGAGCAGGACACCGGCGCCATCTCGCGCGAAATAGCCGATCTGATTCGAGCGTGACCGCCATGAATGAGAAACTGCAATTCCGGGTTCTGGTTCGCCAGTTTCTGTTTCGCGTGTTCGATCTGGAAGTGCTCTCGGCGCACGCGCAGGGTGACGCGAACAGGTTATTGGGACAGTTCGCGGCGCTGCTGGTCTTTGTCAGTGTCTCCGTATCGCTCGGCGCGCTTCTGATCACAAACCCCAACGCACCCGGACGAAACTCCAGTGACGGCGTGCTGGTGTACCTCATGATCGCGCAGCATTTCGTGATCGCGACCACCATGCTGGTGGTCGGTTTGTTCGCGGTACTGAGCTGGGATGCCACGTTTCCGGACAAGCGCGACGTGCTGGTGCTGGCTCCGTTGCCGGTGCGGGCGCGCACCATGTTTCTGGCCAAGGTGGCCGCGGTAGCGTCGGCGCTGGGCTTGACCATCCTTCTGCTGCACTGCGCGATGGGCTTGATCCTGCCGCTCGTATTCGCCGGATACGCCGCTCCGGCCGCGCTTCCGGCCATGACTTTCGATGCGGCAATGGCTCCGGTAGCCGCAGGCGATTTGCAGAGCGTGATGGACCGCGACTTGAAGCAGCAGTTGACCACCGGCCAGCTCGCGCCGGGAACGGGAGCGGGATTGGCCATCGGAGTCTGGAAGCACGGCGAGCGGCGCGTCTTCACGTATGGAACCGCGAAACCGGACTCGATGTTTCAAATCGCATCGATTTCGAAGACGTTCACCGGGCTGATACTGGCGCGGATGGTGGAAGAGGGGAAGGTGCGGCTGGACGAGCCGGTTCGAGAGTTGCTCCCGCCCGGTACCGTGAAGAAACCGTCGGGCGAAGAGATTACGCTGCTCGACCTGGCGACGCATCACTCGGGATTGCCGCCCATGCCCGACAACTTCCAGCCGGGAGCCGACTGGTCCGATTACGGGCCGCCACAGCTTTATGCCTATTTGAAATACCACGGTGTCGCAAAACCGGAGGACGCCACTTTCGTATACAGCGGTCTGGGGGTCGGGCTCCTGGGACAGGCTCTGGCGGACTGGGCCGGGAAAAGCTATGCCGATCTCCTGCGGGAAGAGATCACGGGACCTCTGGGCATGGCCGACACCGTGCTCGAGCTTTCCGGAGAGCAGCAACGGCGATTCCTGCAAGGTTACGACGCGGCGCATCATCCCATGGAAGTGCACAATCTGGATGGCGTCCTGGCAGGTGGCGGAGCCATTCTCTCCACCGCCAACGACATGCTGAAGTATGTGGAAGCGAACCTGCATCTGGAGAAATATGGCCCGCTCTCCGGGGCGCTCGCCTTGTCTCATCAGCTTCGCGACCGTGCGAACGCAGGCCAGCAGATCGCGCTCGCCTGGGCTTATGCCGCCGATAGCGGAACCTATTGGCATAACGGCGCAACGGCCGGCTTCACCAGCCATGCCTTCTTTGATCCCCGCGCTGACTACGCGGCGGTGGTTCTGATGAACAGCGGACCGAACACACTGCTCTCTCCCGACGCGATCGCCGAGCACATTGAGGAGCGGCTCTCAGGCCAGCCGGCGGTCTCGCTGGTTACGGTGCTGGTCCCGGCCAGCCGCGGATTTCGGGGCGTGTTGCGATCGTACGGCGCGTATTGGTTCACCATGCTCGCGGCGGGCATGTTTATCTATTGCGCGGTTTTGGGATTGCAAGGGCTGGCCGCGCAAGTTCTGCCGCGGCGCCTGTTTCTGCGCGTGTCGGGATATCTGCAACTGGCGGCGATTGCCGTGATCATGGGCGTCTACTTTCTGCAGCCGGGCTTCGGTGGACTGGACGATCTCGCCTTCAACTCCATATGGCGCATGATTCAATGGCTGCCGTCGTATTGGTTTCTGGGCCTGTACGAACAATTGAACGGATCGTTGCATCCCGCGCTGGCGCCACTGGCGCGGCGTGCCTGGATCGGATTGGCGGTAGTTGTCTGCGGAACGGCTCTAGTCTACACGCTCTCCTATTGGCGAACGCTGCGCAAGATCGTGGAGGAACCCGATATCTCGCCTGGCTCGCACCGCTTGAGTTGGCTGCCGCGCTTCGGGAACCAGCCTCAGACCGCGATCGGGCAATTCAGCGTCCGCACCATGGCGCGCAGCAAGCAGCATCGCCTGATTCTGGGGTTCTATCTGGGAATTGGTCTCGCCATCACCAGCCTGATGCTGAAAGGATCTCCTGGAGCGCTGAGCAATCCGTGGCGTGAAGAGAGCATGCTGCTGTGGGCCGCCAGCAACTTGCTGGTGGTGCTGGCCGCGATGGGCACGCGGGCTGCGTTCGCCCTGCCCCTGGATCTGCGGGCCAACTGGATCTTCCGCGTGATTGGAACACGGGCTGGGGTCCAGACTCTGGCTGCCAGCCGGCGTGCGCTGCTGCTGCTCGCGGTGGCGCCGGTGTGGCTCGGGACGGCGGTGGCGTGCCTGGGATTATGGCCTTCGCGGCAGAACGCGGCGCACCTGGTAGTGCTCGCGCTCCTTGGCGCCATCGTAATCGAACTCTGCCTGTGGCGTTTCCAGAAAATTCCCTTTACTTGTTCATACCTGCCCGGCAGGTCCCGCTTTCACATGGTTTTTCTAGTCGCATTTGGCATGCTGTGGCTAGGTTCCGAGGCCGCCATCCTGGAACGGCACGCGTTGCGGGAGACCAGCGGCATGGCGGTGATGCTGGCGCTGCTCGTGGTCGCTTGGGTCGCGGTCCGGCGGACGACGGTAGCACTAGCCAAGAGAGAGGAACAGGAACCGCGTTTTGAGGAGGAGATTGTTCCGGTAGTGATGACGCTGGGTCTGTTCCGCGACGGAGTTATGTCGATCGGCCCGCCGCAAGCAACGCGAACTCCGTGAGCGCGTCCGGAATCCCTTGGTAAGGCGCTGGCCTCTACGCGTGCTGGTGCGTCGCGGCCCTGAACGTATTATTCGAGTGATGGTCGCCCGCCAGCCAGCGCTTCAGGTCGGCGTGAGCGGTGGCGCGGCGCCTTTCGTTGCCCGCGGCGGCCTCGGGGTTGTCGACCGTCAGCTCCAGGATCATGCCGTTCGGATCGGTGGCGTAGATCGAACGGCAGTATCCGTGTTCGAGCACATAGAAATTCGGCTCTTTCATGCCGGCCCTGTTCAGACGATTTTCTACCAGCGCTTGTGTCTTGGCGTCCACGTTCACGGCGATGTGATGGAAGGGCGAGCCTGGCATGCGAGGTCCGAACAACTCTTGATCTTCAGGATGGGCGAACTGAAAGAAGGCGAGCGCGCTGCCGTCTGCTAAACCGAAGAAGCAATGACAATAGACCCGCTCCTTCCCGAAAAGCTCGTCCGATTCGCACCAGGTTGCCACCAGCGGCATCCCGATCAGGTCTTCGTAAAAGTGGCGCGTGGCCTCCATGTCGCGGGTAACGTAAGCGTTGTGATGAAGGCGTGCGGGTAGTTGGGTGGCCATAAATCCTCCTTAAATCGGTTTCTTGGGAGGCACTTGGGATGCCAGCGTGAACGGTCGGAAGTAAGCTCTGTACCTGAGGAGAACCGCGCGATATGAGCCGCCTGACGCAACTGCCCGCGCCAAGGCACACAGCCGGCCGAGACTGCATGTATCTAAACGAGCACTCGCTTCCCCGGAACGCTGTGAGTATTGCTTACCAAGCGGCGCAAAATACGCGCTAGGAGGGAGAAAAGATGAAGGACGGCCCAAGCAACTGACGCCCAGCGATTTCTTGGGAGCAATGGGCGTCATGAGCGCTGCCTCGGGTTATGACTGCTCCGAATGCGATCCCGGCGCCGGCACCGATCCAATGAATTGGATGACCGATAGCAACCCAAGAAAGAGGACCGCTCGCAGAATGGTGGAGATGGTCGCCGCATGAACCGCCAACATTTCCGCGGCGCACCACGGGTGACCTGCTGGGACCTGCCATCAGGGGCACGAGGCGCCGGGCCACTTCCATCGCGCTAGATAATTTATGGAGCGCCGAACAAGGAAAGGGAGACGTCATCGAGGCCGCCGAGGGAGTACCGCCCGCGAGCCAGATTCTCGACCAGTATATCCAAGCCCTGGGCGGAGCCGAGAAGCCCGGCAGCCTCAAGAGCTACATCGTCACCGGACATAGCCAGGACTATGGAATTTGGGCGTGCGTTCCAGATCTTCGCACAGCCCGGCAATCAATGCGCCGCATCGCCAGAGCAGAGAACATTAGCCGAGATACCACCGCAGCGAGGTGCTCACGAGGGCGCGCTGTTTCAAAGTGCCGTTTCAATGGTGAGATTAGCGCAACCGGATGTTAAGATGGAAGGGCAATGGGAAGCATGCGGCACGTCAGAATGAGCTCGCTAGCACAATCGCGGTTTACATTAATGAATGTCCAGCGGATTTCTAGCTCAAAACCGCGATCGGCCTTCTGCCCTTGCTCGTAAGTTGCGGTAACGAAAGACAGGCCACCCTAGCTCAGCTGGTAGAGCGGCTGATTCGTAATGTGCTTGGCAGGATTCGGGCCCAGCGTTTTCAGTCGTTTACGTCGGCACTGGTTGGGCAAAACGGCATCATTCGGGCGTAGTCGGCGGCGTTTTGGGCAAGGATTTGGGCAAGGATTTTTTCCCACCCTACCGCGCGATACTGGAGGGCATGGCGACAAAGAGACCGGCCACCCGAGAAGACCCTTGAGAGGCGCTTTGAGGTAGCCATCAGCTCTGGCAATATCAGATTGGTCGAGCGCCTCATCGCACAGGGAGCAAAAGTCCATGGCACCAACGTGGACGACTTCCCCGCTATATGGGCTATCGAAAACGGTCAAGCAGAAATCCCTCAAACTCCTCATTCGCCACGGAGTCGATCCGCGCTCCGGCGACGGAGTATTGTTTCTCACTGGCGTCTTTCACGACCAGCAGGCCATCCTCAAACTCCTGCTCAGCCTTGTATTTTCCCCCGATCTTTGGCGTGGGAAATCCCTCTCGGATATCCGCCCAAGGCGCCGAGGCGCTCCAGGCGATGATGTTCATCATGGGGATCATTCGTCGCGCTCCGGAATGCGGCGGATCAATACATGCCAGCGCTCGTCACGAGCTTGAACCTCGGGGGTAAGATCTGGATCGGACGATAGCGACGGGTCAAGCTCGACCCAGGGGAGACTGCGAGCGACCTTGTATCAACGCGTGCAGTTTTTCCGCATGTTTTGCGAACCCCGACATGTCCAGGAGATACCCGGCCCGTTGAACGACGGATCGGCTCGAAGGCACGAGACAGGACTCCCATGCCCTCGGGGTTGAGTTTGGAACCGAGGTCCGAGAAAACGGTCAAAATGTTGTCGAGACCGGCGCTCGCTTGGGGATAACGCAGGAGATCAAGGAGCGTCAGCTCGACCGAAGAGATCTTCATCTTACCCGTATCCGTCTTGCGCTCTTCAATTCCCGAGGCTATAGCCGACATGTCTTTTCTAAAATAGAAGGCGATTTTCGAGCGGCCGACCTGCACGTCCCGCATTTGGCGGTTTGTGACGACCTGGAATTCCATGACTGCCTGATGGGACGCCCCTTGCAGCTCCGCGGCCTTTAGTAAGCCCACATAGTATGGCCGGCTTTCATGGCGCATCAGATCGTCAATGAAAGAGGCGGGCGGCGGACTCCCAAAATTCAGGTACTGGGGAGGAACGATGACGTAGAAACCCTGGCGCAGGTTTAGAAGCCGATCGCGCTTTTGCAGTTTTTCGGCTGCGTCCAGGAAGGCTCCTCTACCTATGCCAAGCGCTACCTGCGCCTCCTCTCGAGAAAATACCAGACGACCGGCTGCAAGGCGGCCCACAATATAGGACGCAAGACTCGGCCGCGAGGCTTCCGATACATATCCCATTATCCGCTATAATAGCGGATAAACTAATACGAGTCAAACAGTTTTGCCGTTTCATATTGGTTATTCCGCCAGAATAGCGGATTTACGCTTATGATCCTGTCCTTAGGTTCAGCTTGCGGCAGCAAGCTCTCCAAACCGCTTTTGCGCCATTTCCCCCAACGGAAAACCGGGGTGGACAGCTTCGGGGGAGCCCTCACCCTTCCCCGCCAGTCCGGCAGCCATGCGCCCAATAATCGGTATCGAGAAACGCTCGAACTTAAAGGCCTTGTACATCGTAAAAAGCCCCAGGAAATGCCAGACCCTCACCAGAGCCATCAGAGGAGCCAGCACGCTGAAGACAGAGCCCAGCTTCATATCGAATAGCAGTCCGACAAACATATTCATCCCCGAAAAAAGAGACCATAAGAAACGCTCAGGAAGATCGACTGAAAGGCGTGAAAGCGAACGAACGGGTCGTATTTGTAGGGGTCCCTCCAGAGAAAAAAGATGCCTGTGATGAACCCCAGCGGGTAAGCCAAAGCTCCGGCGACGTTCGGACTGATGCCGCCACCAGACTGTGGTCCCGGCGCCTGCACTGGCGGGGTCGGTCCGCCCGAGGATCGCCCCCTTTTGCGGCGAGCCGCAAAATGGGCAGAAAGCCGTCCCGTCGTTGAGAGTGGCGCCGCAGGTGGGAGCACCCGATCATCGCAGTCCGTGGGCAGTATACTCCTTTTTCCGACTGCTTCTGCATACCCTGGTACTCGCGCCAGACAAGCAGCGCCTGGGATAACCCGTCTTTAAAGTTCTTTTGCCATAATCACCCTCAGCGCACCAAGAGGCGAGGCTGTCATGTTCGACGCCGAAATTCCAAGCCGCTACATAGAGGCCCATTACGAACCCAGCGATCGTCTGGCATCCTCTTAATCAACCGCAAGACTGGTGCCATCAAGCACGAATTCGGCTCGGCGGAATTTCTCGCCAGCCCACGTTATCAGGCGCATCTTCGCGCCGCGAACGCCCACGGCGCCGACGTATATCTGACCGTCAACACGCTCAAGCCCGATGCGAAGCGCAGGACCAAAACGGATGTCGCGGCCATCCGGCATCTTTCTACATCGACATCGACGAGGGCGGTCCCGCCGCCCTCAACAAAACTCCTGCTCGACCGCGACATGCCAAAACCGCACAGCGTTCTCGAAAGCAGCCCGGCAAATACCAGGTGCTATGGCAGGTCGAGAATTTTTCGGCGGAACATGCCGAGGCCGTCATACGCGGACTCGCGCGGCAGTTCGGAGCCGATGCGGCCGTCTGGGATACCGCCCGCGTCCTGCGCCTGCCCGGTTTCCGCATACTAATACGAGACTCCTCATTACGTCACCGAGATCCCGAACAGCCCGCCACCCTACAGGTTGCGTCCGCTGGACTTCCCCGCGTTCCCGGAATCCGCGCTGCAAGCCGCCCCGAGCCGGGCGACGGCCAGAACCATCGCCACACCGGCTCCCACCACTCGCAGAGCGAAAACGGGATTGGGCCTTTGCCAGCCGCGCGCTTGACCGCGGCGAAGATCCCGCCGCCATAAAGCAAAGGATCGCCTCTTTCCGGCCCGACAAGCACAATCCGGCCGATTACGCCGAGCGCACCGTCGAGAAGGCGCAGGCGCACCGTACCCAAGCGCCTCCCCGGCCGCCGAGACGGGGTCCCCCTCAGTGATCAACCTACTGACCTGGCAGATGTTATTTGTATTAATGCCATTAACGACAATCTTGTTAACGTCGCTAATGTTGTCGTAGTCACTCCATGGATCGCCGGAAAAACATATGCGCCAGGAGCTGGCGCTGCAACCGCCAGAACTTGCTGGACGAGATAAGCTCCTAAAGACGCAGCGATTGATATGGACCGCGTGCTCGATAGGCACCCCACCAAGGGAATGATTTTGCTGGGCTTTCGAGGCGTCTGCAAAACCGTCTTATTGAATAGGCTTCATTCCATGGCCGAACAAAAGGGCCTCCGAACGGCCAAAGTCGAGGCTCCGGAGGGCGGTATGCTGCCTCAGCTCCTTACCATTGAACTCCGCCAGGTTCTATACAGCCTCGACCTGCAAGCCGGGACAGAAAGTTCGCCAAGCGGCCCCAGTCCTCCGATATTTCGTTGCAGCGTTCAAGGTCAAGGTAGGCGATATCGAGGTTGGCATCGACTAAGCCCGTGGAGAAGCCGCTACCGGAAATCTCGAACAGGACTTGCCCGATATTGGTAGCTGTATGTGAAGCTGCGAACGAGCGCAGTGTGGCGTTGGAAATTTTTTCTCGATGAAGTGCAGTATCTCTCGCCCGAGGAACTGGCCTCGCTCATTGTTGCCTGCCACGAGGTCGCGCAGCGCAATCTTCCGCTGTTTTTTGTGGGAGCTGGGCTGCGCAGATTGCCGCCCCTTTCCGGCAATGCAAAGTCCTATGCCGAACGCCATTTCACCTATCCCCAAGTCGGTCACCGCGCCCGCGCGGCGCCGTCCACCCAGCGAAGAACGAAGGCGTTGATTTCCAAGACGATGCGGTCGAAGAAATTCTGCGCGTGACGGAGTGTGGGGCTTCCACGTCTGGAACTCGGCACCCGAGAGCCCGGTCCAGCTCGCCCATGTTCAGGAAGCCACCCCCGGCATCATCGCCCATTTGGACGCCAACTTCTTCCGCGTTCGCTTTGACCGTTTGACCCCGCTCCAGCAGAAATATCTTCGCGCGATGGCGGAACTCGGACCAGGTCCGCACAGGCGACATTGCGGCCATGCTCGGCGTCGAGGCCCCAGCCGTCGCGACCGTGCGCCAGCAGTTGATAAACAAAGGCATGGTCTGGAGTCAGCGCCACGGCGAGACGGCCTTCACCGTACCCCTCTTCAACGAATTCATGAAACGGCAAATGCCAAATCTCGAAAAGCACGAACCCAGACGTCGACTGCACCAGTAGTGGGTGAGTTTAAACAAACGACACCAAAGTCCCATAGGATTTTGAGCAAGTCTTTGTCCGGCAAGGGGTTTTGCCAGTTTGCGACCTCCTGATAATAGCAACCGCCCGTTTGAATGTGGCTTCCTATTACCACATATGTGGTATATACTCACCACATGCTGAACCTCCAGTCCAAAGTGCGCCAGCGACTGCTCCGGTATTATTTCACAAACCCGGCAGCGCACCTCCATGTCCGGGATTTGGCGCAACGGCTCGACGTTGATCCGTCCAATCTTTCAAAGGAGCTTCGGCATCTCGAAAACGAGGGGCTCTTCAGTTCGGAAATTAGCGGGCGCCAGAAGTATTTTCGTCTTAACCGGAAATACCCCCTCCTGGCCGAGGTCCATCGCATCGTCGAAAAAACAATCGGAACCACTCCCCTACTAGCGGAAGCCCTCGGGCGCATCGATGGAATCCAGGAGGCTTATCTATACGGCTCTTTTGCCCGCAACCAGCAGGATGTCGCAAGCGATATAGATGTCATCGTGATTGGCAACCCGAAAGGTGACCTCCTCGCCGAGGCCATCCGCGCCCTTGAAAGGCAACTCGGCCGCGAGATCAATTACACAGTGCTGTCGCGGAAGGAAAAGGAGGCGGAACACCGCGAGCAGCTTGACGCCGTCACCGCGCTCGCGCTCGATCGCGAAAGTGACGCGCCGGATCGGCCAGCGGACGCCCCAATTCGCCCACATCCATTCCTGCGCGGCTTCTCCAAAGCCTTTTCGAAGACGCGCCGCGGAATCGGAAAGAGCGCATTCAAATCCAGCGGCACGCGGTGCGAATCCATCTCCGCGCGGGCGCGCTCCTCTTCATGCCTCCGCCAGAGGATATCCCGCAGCTTGCGGGCGAGGTTTTCGGCTGCTTCTTGCGTCGGCGCCCCTCCCCTCACCACGCCGAAGTAAATCTGCTTATAAACGCCGTACCACTCCGGCCGCCAATCGACGAAGCCAGGTCCAGAGGCAGCACCGATAAAATCATAGAGCCGCTCGTGCGGCCCCGAGACCTCAAGCCGGTTCCAGATAAATTCAGGCCCCTCGGTAACCCAGACAGCATTCCCCGCAGCCGGGGTCTGGCGACGGCCTCGCCCGTCAGTGTGCCCCCCACGGCGAGTGGGCTAGAGGCCGAGAGCGGATGAGCTGTTGTCTGCGGCAGGATCGGCCTCGCGGTCATAACGATCAAGCATGGTGTCGCTCGCATGGCCGGAGCAATGCATC
>CAVXGM010000007.1:0-131515 GCA_963761265.1 Bryobacterales bacterium | reverse complement strand
CGAGAACTACTTGCTTGTCTTTCTCGATGATGACCTTGTCGCCGGCGACGGGCACCTTGCGGTTGGGCCAGGTCGCCGGATCAGACCAGTTCGTCGCCTTGGCTGCCGGCGCTGCAGGACTCTGGGTCTGCACGATAGTGAACACGCTGACGAGCAACGATGCTGAAATCAACGACATCAGACGGAACGAGCGATTCTTCTTCCTCATGACATGAACCTCCGATACTTGAAAAATGACCACGATCTAGCCGTACAGGATAGCGTGAAACGGATAGGCGCTTCAAGGGACGGTGGTGGGAACTGCGCGGCAGAACATATCGATGGTAGGTTGCTGCAGGCTGCCGTTCGGAACAGCCAGTAGGAGTGTTCGTGTTTTGCTCAAAGTCCCGTACCTGCACTATTTTAGCCCACTCCCAAGGCCGTCGTTGGATGAGAAAACCCGTTCTATCACTGTGCCCGTCGTGGTGCCCGCGAGCCGATCTGAAGGCGCTCTCCACCAAGGCAAAGCCCACTGGCTGGATCTTCCCCTTCAGCCGCTTCCGCCATGCATAAAACGACGGGCCGCATACTCCGTTCTCCTCACAGAACGCCTTTACCGTCTTCCCACTTTGCTGCTGACGGGCAATCAGGTCGCCCCAGTGCTTCCTTCGCTCCGCCACCCGCTCTTGGTTGCTCATGCCACCACTATGCGCCCGTCAACTCCCTGCGGGCTAGTGGTGTTCATAGGATGTTTACAGTTAAGCCCGTTTGTCGGAAATGTCGGGTTTCTACAACGGAAGAGACACCTAGAGAAATTGAATCACTTCGCCCCCTGGACGGACTTGAATGATACTCGTGCATGAAGGTAATGTGCTGACGCTGGCCGGGGGCCTGCAAGTGAAGGCACGAGTTCAACATCCGAGCGTGATACAGCGGAAAGACCGCAACGGCTGGCCGTGGATCTTCCGTTACTACGTCGATGAGATCCAGGCGGACGGCTCGATGAAGTTGCTGCGCAGGTATTACGAGATCGCCCCCAGCAAGGGGGACGGCGCCATCACCAAAAAACAGGCCGAAATCGAGCGCGACAAGTTCCTCGCGAAATTGAACGCTCGGACCATCGAGGCGGCGATCGAGAAGGTCGCGACCACTGGCGTCGCGCTGTTCGGCGAGGTCGCCAAAATGTATGAAGAAGGTTATCTCGGCCGGGAAAACCAAATCGCGAAGCCGACGCGCGAGAAAGAGAAGTTTTTTCTGACGCGCTACATCGTCCCGCGGTGGAGCGCCCTTCGCCTGAACCAGATTCAGCCAAAGGCAGTTGAGGACTGGCTGCAAACCACCTTCGATGCATGGTGGACCATGCACGGCGTTCGCGCGATCATGAGCCGCATCTTTTACTACGCCGAGGGACACGGCCTGTGGGAAGAGGGGAAACGCAGCCCGGCAAGCAAGGCGAAGCTCGGCAAGAAGCATCACAAATACGAGCGGCGAATACTGTCCTTTGACGAGACGGCGCGAGTGCTGGCTCGGCTGGAAGAGCCGAACCTCTTGGTCATCGAGACCTGCATCGCCACCGGCGCACGGATCTCAGAAGTGCTTGGGCTGAAATGGAGGCATGTCAACCTCGACGCCGCCACGATCAAGATCGAGCAGCGTGTATGGCACCAAGACGTTGGCCGCCCCAAGAGTGAAGACAGCCGCCGCACTCTCGGAATCGGAAATCTGGCCCAACGCTTCCGGGAGAAAGCAGCCAAGGACGGCGCTAAACCCGAGGCGTGGGTGTTCTACCAGAAGCGTGCGCCCGAGAAACCGCTTTGGGATTCAGGCATCCGCGACGCACTACACCAAGCTGCCGAAAGTGAAGGATGCGATTTTCCAGGCCTCGGGCCACACCCCCTCCGTAGAGCCAACATAACCTGGCGGCAGCAGGTCGGTGGTAGCGCAATCGAAGCTTCCAAGATCGCAGGCCATAGTAATTTGGAAATGACCGGCGAGTACACGTTCGTGGCACCGGAGCGGCAAAACGAGTTGACGCGCCGCATTCAAGAGAAGCTTGGAGAGGCCACCAGAAAATTGCAGGACAAGGTAAGTGACACCGCGCCGCCATCGCCCTCCGCTCCCGATGTTCCCGCGAACTTGGCTGATCGGGAGCGTGCGACCACGCTTCTGCAATAGCGATGTCCAAGCATTCCGGTACTCAAGTCCTAGTTGTTCTTGGGGGCGTCCTGCGCAGCCGACGAATTGATGCTGTGTCGAGTACTAATGGTGGAGTCCTTTCATTCCACCATTCAGAAGGGCGGGGGTTGAGGTCTTCCTGAGATGCGAATATCACGACGGATCTCCCGTGCTTGCGACGAGCGCTTGGATAGATGATGCCGTCCAGTTGGCCACCATCGTGTAATCGGTACCGGTGCCGAAAGTATTCAGTGAGGA
Source organism: Bryobacterales bacterium (assembly GCA_963761265.1). GTDB lineage: Bacteria > Acidobacteriota > Terriglobia > Bryobacterales > Bryobacteraceae > Palsa-89. The sequence continues at coordinate 129,103 of CAVXGM010000007.1, read as the reverse complement.
TCTGGGTCGGTACGGTCGGTACATATTCTGTGTGCTCTCGCCCGTCGTGGGATACCGGCGGGGTGATGCTTTTTACGAAATCGCGCAAGAACAGCAGATGATCGCGATCATAGCGAACCTGTGCATAGAAACTGGGCACAGGCGGCAGTTTCGTGAGATCGAGGACGTTCAGCGGACGCGTATTCGTCCACACAGCTCCGGTTAGGATTTTGTCGTCCGACAGATCAAGGTTCGCCGTGGTCTCTTCTTTGGCAGTCCCGATGTCCATCCCAGCGTAAAACACGCTGATGCCAGCTGCGCTCATGCGATTGCTCACGGACGCGTCGGGCGGCGGCGAACCGAGAGTACGCCACGAATCGCAGGCTTCAGAGCGGGAATGAAAACGGACCCTGAAGAACTGTGTGCCCACAGGCAATGTGTTTATGGCTCTGCGCAGGAATCTGACGGGAGCCTGACAGGTGTGCGTTTCGTGGCGGGCAGGGTTTCGGTAGACTGGCGGGTTGAGACAAGACGATTGGACCAAGATTCTCGGCTGGCCAATTACGACCCCACTTATCACGGCGTTGACATGGACGCGCGTTTTAAAGCGGCGGATATTCGATTGCAGTCCGCCAACAGTCTGGGCGCCGCGCTGACAACTATCGGCGAGACTCTGGATGGGCTCAAGGATTCGCATACCTTTTTCCTGCCGCCCTCCCGCAATACCCGGCGGGACTATGGCTATATCCAGGAAATGATCGGCGACCGCTGCTTCATCACCGCGGTTCGTCCAGATCGGGATGCGTCCGAGAAACTGGCTGCCGGGCGATGAAGTACTTACCTGGCAGGGATTCCAGCCGCAGCGCGAGACGCTCTGGACAATGAATTACATTTTCAATACGCTGCTGTCGCTGCCCGTCATGAATCTTGGGGTGCGTGGCCCGGATGGAGCCCCTCGAACTGTGGGACACCGAAAGTGACCCGCGAGAAGCAAATACTAGATCTGAACAACGATAACGACTTCTGGAAGCTGGTGCGGGACCAGGAGGATGGTGAACGCGATAACCGGCAAAGGCTGGCAAATTTCGGCAGCACATTGCTGATTTGGTAGATGCCGGAATTCGCTATGACGGACGAGGAAGTGGACCGCCTCATCAAAGATACGCGCAAATACACGACCGTCATCATGGATTTACGCGGGAATCCGGGCGGCTACGTAAAAACGCTGGAGCGCGTGGTGGGCGGAGTGATGGACCATGACGTGACTATTGCCAAACGCGCCGGCCGCAAGTCCGATCTCAAGCCGGAGATTGCAAAATCCCGCGGCGAGAGCGCTTTCCCTGGCAAGTTAATCGTGCTGGTGGACAGCCGGTCGGCATCGGCGGCCGAGCTTTTTGCGCGCGTCGTCCAGATCGAGCACCGAGGCACTGTCCTGGGCGATCACAGCTCCGGATCCGTTGAAAGCGGGACAGCTCTTCCCGGTGGAATGGCGCAAGGACTAATCGCTGGGGGCTTATTTCCTCGCCTGCCAGCCAGTCCACATGCCATACGGCACGGGTGTGAACAGCGCTTCAATGATTGATGTTTCCGTCCACAATTTTGAAGAGTTCCGTGATGAAAAACGAATAAGGCTGGTCGAACGGCGGATTCGCTTTGTGTTCGGTGCCGTCGTTCCAGGTGATGGTTTTGTTCTTGCCGGAATGATCGAAGCGCACGATCACCAGCACCGTTGCCCTTCCTCATCCACGACCGGGAAACGCCGTTCCTGTACGTGTGTGATCACCTTGGTAAATCCGGTGGCGAACTCGCGCGCGCAACTCATGCGTGTGGACCCTTGCTGGCGGGATCGTTTGAGGTGATCATGCCATTCTCGATGCGCTGGCAGTCTTTATCGAAGGGCGTGTTCTTGTCGGTGCCAGCGTGACCGTCGGCCCCACATGCCGTCGCCCAGCTTGAGCCGTTGCCCATTATCGGTGTAGCGCGCGTTTTTGGCCAGCGGCAGCCTGGACGGATCGTGCGCGGCGAGCACGTCCAGATAATGATTGACGAACCCTTCCAGACAGGCATAATCGCAAGCCTCCGCAGCCTTGCCGAAGGCGCCGGAATTACCCATCGCTGAGCAAAAGAATTCCAACCAAAGCGGTTCGGAAATTCACTGCGGAGTCAAATTGAAGCGCAGGACTGCAATGCTATCAGTGATTGCAGTGCTATCATTGAGCATGGCAAGCCTCACGATCCGGCGTTTGGACGATGCCGTCAAGGCGCGGCTTCGCATCCGTGCGGCGCGCCACGGCCGTTCGATGGAAGAGGAGGCGCGGCACCTGCTCAGCGCCGCGCTCAAAAAAGAGGAACCGAAACGCACCTTGAATCTCGCTGAAGCGATCCGGCGCCGCATTGCTCCGCTCGGTGGCGTGGATCTGGAGCTGCCGGTTCGCGAGCCTATTCGCCGTCCACCGGATTTCAAGTGATCATTCTCGACACCAATGCTCTGTCGGAAACCTTGAAATCGGGGCCTTCGGAAATCGTTCTGCGCTGGTTATCCTCGCAGGAACCGTCCAGCGTCTTTACCACGGCCATCACACGGGCAGAGATCCTATTTGGAATTGAAGCCATGCCCGCGGGGAAACGCCGGCAACGTCTGTCTGACGCTGTGGAAGACATTTTTGCTAAGGATTTTGAGGGACGCATTCTTCCTTTCGATCACGAAGCGGCGCGGGAATTTGCCAAGATTGCCGCTTCACGCAAAATCTCCGGGCGCCCCATTTCTCAGTTTGACGCCATGATTGCCGCGATCACGCGCGCGAATCGGGCTACGCTGGCGACCCGTAACACAGCCGATTTCGAAGATTGCGGCATTCGTCTTCTCAATCCCTGGAACGCCTGACGGTCGTTCTGCCGTGCGCGGCGGCGATGTACACTATTAGCTACCTGAAAGGAGCGAACGTGAAAACCAGGTTCTTAGCTGCTCTCCTGTTCGCCATCGCGCCCGCCGCCATGGCTCAATCTCTGGCGGGCCTGTGGGACGCCACCATCACCTTCAATGGCCAGGACATTCCGTTCCGGTTGCAGATCGCCGGAGACGGATCGAACATTCAGGGTTGGTTCTTCAATGGAAATGAGAAAGAAGTCTCCAGCGGCGGAAGCTTTCATGACGGAACTCTGGTGCTGAACTTCGATTCTTACGCCGCGAAGCTGGAAGCCAAACTCCAAGATGGCGCGCTGGTGGGCCAGTACGGGCCGATGCTGAAGAAGGTCTATCCGGTGACCGCGCATCGCCACGTGGCTGAGTCCGGCACAAGCGCCAGCGCTCCTTCGATCGATGGTCTGTGGGAAGTGGCGGTGAAAAGCTCCAAGGGCGAGAAGGCGTGGCGGATGATCGTGCAGGAGAAGAGCGCGTCGAATGTTTCTGCAGCGATTCTGCGCGTGGATGGAGACACCGGCGCGCTGACAGGTGAATATAAGGATGGCAAGTTCGTGCTCAGCCATTTCTCCGGGCGGACGTCCGTCGCTGGTGATCATGACCCCCGCGGCCGATGGAACGCTCGCGATCGATATGACCGATCTGCATGGCAAGAGCCAACTCACCGCCAGGCGGCCCGACGTCGCTCGCGCCAAGGGATTGCCTCCGCCCACCGATCCCGACAAAAATACTTCCGTCAAGGATCCGTCCCAACCGTTCCGGTTCAGCTTCCCCGATCTGAACGGCAAAATTGTTTCGAACACCGACGCGCGCTTCCAGGGGAAGGTAGTGCTGGTCAATGTCACGGGCAGTTGGTGCCCCAACTGTCACGACGAAGCGCCGTTCCTGGCCGAACTGTACCGCAAGTACCACAACCAGGGGCTGGAAGTTGTCGCGCTTTCGTTTGAGGAGGATGATCAGCTCAAGAATCCGACCCGGCTGCGCGCGTTCATCAAGGAATATGGGATCGGGTATACCGTGCTGCTAGGCGGCACGCCCGACGATCGCGACGCCAAGCTCACGCAGCCAGTAAATCTCAACTCCTGGCCGACCACGTTTTTCCTGGGCCGCGACGGGCGCGTGCGCTATGTGCACTCCGGATTCCCGGGGCCAGCCAGCGGCGCCCTGTATCACAAGACAGTGAAAGAGTTTTACGCCCAGGTGGATAGCCTGCTGGCGGAAAACCACACTTCGACACGCTAGTGTTACGCCGCGATTTCCTGGCTGGGCTTGCGGTCCTGAGCGCCGGCCGGTTGCTTGCGGCCGCCGATTCGAAGACGAAGCCCGGCCGCATCGACGTACATCATCATTTTTTTCCGCCGGATTATGTAGCGGCGATCACGGCCTTGGGCGCTGCTGCGTCCCCGGCGTGGACTCCGGCGCGATCCTTCGAAGAGATGGACCGCAGCGGCATCGCCACCTCTATCCTCTCGCTGAGCCCTCCCAGCGTTTGGACTGGAGACGTCGCCAAGAGCCGGATGATCGCTCGCAACGCCAATGAGTATGGGGCCAACATGGCTGCCGATCATCCGGGCCGCTTTCGATTGTTCGCGGCGCTGCCTTTGCCTGATACCGAGGGCAGCCTGCGCGAAATCGGGTATGCCCTGGATACGCTGCACGCATCCGGAATCGGTCTCATGACAAGCTATGGCAATCGGTGGTTGGGCGACGCCATGTTTGAGCCGGTGTGGGAGGAATTGAACCGGCGCAAGGCTGTGGTTTATACGCATCCCATTACGCCGGCGTGCTGCGGGAATCTGAACGATGACATCCCGGCAGTTGCCATCGAATGGGCCACCGACACCACGCGCACCATCGCGAGCCTGGTGTTCAGCGGCATGGCGGCGCGTTACCCCGATATCCGCTGGATCTTTTCCCACGGCGGTGGAACCATGCCGTTTTTGTTGAGCCGCTTCCAGTATCAGGAAAAGACCATGAAAGACCGAGCCGCGCGCCTTCCCAACGGCCTGATGCATGAGCTGCAGAAGTTTTACTACGATACGGCACAGGCTAATCATCCCGGGGCATTGGCCGCGCTGCTCAAGGTGGTTACGCCCGAACAATTGTTGTTCGGCACCGATTTTCCCTACCGCGATGGAGCGGAGGTAATCGCCGGGCTGAACGCACATGCGTTCTCAGACAAGGAACTCGCCGGCATCGAGCGGAACAATGCGATGCGATTGATCCCTGGCCTGAGTTAGATTGCCGGACGCCACTGCAATCCATCGAAGCGCGCATAATCGCGATCGTTGGTAATCCATTCGCAGCCCGATTCTATGGCCAGGGCTGCCAGCCAGGCGTCTTGGATCAAATTTCCGTAAGCGTTCGCGCTCTGGCATAGTCTGGTGAAGATACCCCAGTGGCGCGGCCCGGGCTGAATGATCTGGCAATGGGGCTGATCCAGGAGCGTCGATGCGAAGGCTAACGCTTCCGCCAGCGCGGCTGGGGCGCACGAAGATGCGTGGATGCGTTGCCAGGCGGATCACGCTAGCCAGAACTTGCGGCGACATCCCATACGCCATGTCTCCGTTCACCACGCCTTCCAGCCAGGTTCGATGCGCGGCATGATTCTCACTGTCGGAGCGGAACGCATAGAGCAGGACGTTCACATCCGGCAGAATCACCCACGGCCTTCCATGATGTCTTCCAGGGCGGCGCTGTCATTGAGATCAACGCCCGGAAGTACCCCTCCGCCGGCGCTGCTTACCGGGAGTTTTACTCGTTCGCGGGGCTGCTGCACAGGGGATTGCACCAGCAGCAGCCTCAGACCTTGTTCGATGAGAGAGGTCACCGTTTGTCCTTTCTTTTCTGCTTCTCGTTTCACTTGGTTCATTAAACCCTCGGGAATTCTCACGGTGGTTCTCATATGTCTAGACATATCATGATTGGAGCGGTATGTCAACTAGGGGGATCAGTCGGTTCTTGACGGTCGATTTGACAAGCCTCAGTTCCTTGAGTATTCTTATAAAGGTTTGGCGAGTTGTGTCTTCTGCTCCCGTGCTACCGCTCTTTAGTGAAAGAGCCCGGCCGGGGGCCGGCCCCGATGTCCTAGCGGTTTTTCAGCCACCGGGATATGGGCTTGTCCAGAGCAAGTACCCTCGCAGCTTGTAGTTTTCGCGGTTGGGCTTTTAGCCTGCCGTCGCTTGTCATTTTAGTTAATCAGTTGTCATCGAACAATTTAACGTCTGAAGGGGAGATTCGTGCCGACGTTTAATCAACTCGTGCGAAAAGGGCGGCAGACCGCCGCGCTATAAGACCGCGAGTCCGGCGCTGCAGGCCTGCCCGCAGAAGCGCGGCGTGTGCACGCGCGTGTACACCACCACGCCCAAGAAGCCGAACTCGGCGCTGCGCAAAGTGGCGCGCGTGCGCCTGACCAACGGAATCGAAGTGACCACCTATATCCCAGGCGTCGGCCACAATCTGCAGGAGCACTCGATCGTGCTGATCCGCGGCGGCCGCGTGAAGGATCTGCCCGGCGTGCGCTATCACGTGGTGCGCGGGACGCTGGATACGGCCGGAGTCGCGGACCGCAAGCAGAGCCGATCGAAATACGGAGCCAAGCGGCCCAAAGGGCCGCGAAGTGAGAGCCAAGGAAATAGCATATGCCACGCAGACGCAGACCTGAACCCCGCGAGATCCTGCCGGATCCGATGTACAACTCGACGCTGGCGGAGAAGTTCGTCAACTCCATGATGTGGGACGGCAAGAAGACCACCTCGCAGCGGATTTTCTACGAAGCCATGGACAAGATCAAGGAGCGCACCGCGCGACGATCCGTTGAAGCTGTTCAAGAAGGCCGTCGAGAACTGCAAGCCGCTGCTCGAAGTGAAGACGCGGCGCGTGGGCGGCGCGAACTATCAGGTTCCGGTGGAGGTTCCGCAACAACCGCCGGACGAGTCTGGCGATCCGCTGGATTCTGCAGAACGCGCGCAGCCGGCCGGAAAAGGGCATGCCGGACAAGCTGGCGAACGAATTGAACGACGCCGCCAACATGCGCGGCGGAGCGATCAAGAAGAAGGACGACGTTCACCGCATGGCGGAAGCCAACAAGGCTTTCGCGCATTATCGCTGGTAGCCGAGTTGTAGGTTTTATTTTTATGGCACGTACTGTACCACTCGAAAAAATGAGGAACATCGGCATCATGGCCCACATTGATGCCGGTAAAACCACCACCACCGAGCGCTTCTCTATTACACCGGCCGCACGCACAAGATCGGCGAAGTGCATGAAGGCACCGCCATCATGGACTGGATGGAGCAGGAGCAGGAGCGCGGCATCACGATTACGTCGGCCGCGACCACCTGCCAGTGGCGCGACATCACGATCAACATCATCGACACGCCGGGCCACGTGGATTTCACGGCCGAAGTGGAGCGCAGCCTGCGCGTGCTGGATGGCGCGGTGGCGGTGTTCGACGCGGTCGCGGGCGTGCAGCCGCAATCGGAAACGGTGTGGCGGCAGGCCGACAAGTACGGCGTTCCGCGCATTTGCTTCATCAACAAGATGGACCGCGTGGGCGCGGATTTCTATCACGCCGTCGATACCATCGTCGACCGCCTGAAGTGCCGGCCGGTGGCGATTCAGCTTCCGGTGGGCGCCGAAGATCAGTTCAAGGGCATCGTCGACCTGGTGACCATGAAGGCGCGCATCTGGCGCGATGAGACGCTGGGCGCCAAGTTCGACGAAGTCGAGATCCCGGCCGATCTGCTGGAAAAAGCCAAGGCGTATCGCGAGCAGATGATCGAGGCCGTCGCGGAATCCGACGATCACCTGTTCGCGAAGTTCGTGGAAGGCACGCCGATCACCGAAGAGGAGATTGTGGAGGGCATCCGCAAGGCCACCATCGCGCAGAAGATTTTCCCGGTGATCTGCGGTTCGGCGTTCAAGAACAAGGGCGTGCAGAACCTGCTGGATGCGGTGGTGGATTATCTGCCTTCGCCGCTGGACATTCCGCCGGTGCAGGGCGTACTGCCCGATAATCCCGACGATGACCGAAGAGCTGTCCCGCCAACCGATGACGCGCCGTTTTCGGCGCTGGTGTTCAAGATCATGACCGACCCGTTTGTCGGCCAGCTGGCGTTCATCCGGGTGTATTCGGGCCGCTTGGGCGCGGGCGAATCGGTGTTACAACGTCGCCAAGAATCGCAGGGAGCGCATCGGGCGTCTGGTCAAGATGCACGCCAACAAGCGCGAGGACATTCAGGAAATTCTGGCGGGCGATATCTGCGCGGCGGTGGTCTGAAGAACGTCTCGACCGGCGACACGATCTGCGACGAGAAGAATCCGATCCTGCTCGAGAATCGATCGATTTCCCGGAGCCGGTGATTCAGCTCGCCATCGAGCCCAAGACCAAGGCCGATCAGGAAAAGCTGGGCATGGCGATTGCAGAAGCTGGTGCAGGAAGATCCGACGCTGCGCGTTACCACCGATCCCGATACCGGGCAGACCATTCTGGCCGGCATGGGCGAGCTGCATCTGGAGATCATCGTCGACCGCATGCAGCGCGAGTTCAACGTGGGCGCCAATGTCGGCAAGCCGCAGGTGGCGTATCGCGAAACCATCCGCAGCCACGGCCGAATACGACTACACGCACAAGAAGCAGACCGGCGGCAGCGGCCAGTACGCGCGCACCAAGCTGCGCGTCGAGCCGATCCAGGCGAAGGCTTCGAGTTCGACAACGACATCACGGGCGGCATCGATTCCGAAGGAATTCATCCCGGCGGTCGAGAAGGGCGTGCGTCGAGGCGCTCGAAGGCGGCATTCTGGCCGGGTATCCGATGGTCGGACATCAAAGTCGACGCGTGTTCGACGGCGCCTATCACGATGTCGATTCGTCGGAAATGGCGTTCAAGATCTGCAGCTCCATCTGCTTCAAGGAAGCCTGCACGAAGGCCAAGCCGGTGCTGCTGGAGCCGGTGATGCGCGTCGAAGTGGTGGTGCCGGAAGAGTACATGGGCTCGGTGAACGGCGATCTGATTTCGCGGCGCGGCCGCCTGGAAGGCACCGAGATTCGGGGCACCACGCAGATCATCAAGGCGATGGTTCCGCTGTCGGAAATGTTCGGCTATGCCACCGAGCTGCGCTCGCGCACGCAGGGCCGCGGCAGCTTCACCATGCATTTCGGGCAGTACGAGGAAGTGCCCAAGAACCTGGCGGAAGAGATCGTGGCGAAGGTTCAGGGAAAGGTAACGAAGTAGAGAATTCGGAATTCAGAATCCGAGAGTAGGAGAGCTCAACATCCATGGCGAAGGAAAAATTTGATCGCAGCAAGCCGCACGTGAACGTCGGGACGATCGGGCACATCGATCACGGCAAGACCACGCTGACGGCGGCGATCACCAAGATGCTGGCCAAGCACAATCCGAAGGTGAAGTTCCGGTGCTTCGATTCGATCGACAACGCGCCGGAAGAAAAAGCGCGCGGGATCACGATCGCGGTGGCGCACGTCGAGTATGAGACGGCCAACCGGCACTACGCGCACGTGGATTGCCCGGGCCACGCCGACTACATCAAGAACATGATCACCGGCGCGGCGCAGATGGATGGCGCGATTCTGGTGGTGGCGGCCACCGACGGTCCCATGCCGCAGACGCGCGAGCACATTCTGCTGGCCCGCCAGGTGGGCGTGCCGTACATCGTGGTCGCGCTGAACAAGGTCGACATGGTGGACGATCCGGAGCTGCTGGAACTGGTGGAGCTGGAAGTCCGCGAGCTGCTGACCAAGCTATCAGATTCCCGGGCGACGATCTGCCGGTGGTGCGGGTGAGCGCGCTGGGGGCGTTGAACGGCGAAGAGAAGTGGGAAAAGACGGTGGACGAGCTGATGGACGCAGGTGGACAAGTACGTCCCGCATGCCGGAGCGCGACATCGACAAGCCGTTCCTGATGCCGATTGAAGACATCTTCTCGATCCAGGGCCGCGGCACGGTGGTGACGGGGCGCATCGAGAAGGGGATCTGCAAGGTCGGCGAGGAAATGGAGATCGTGGGCTTCCGGGACACGCGCAAGACGGTGGTGACGGGCGTGGAAATGTTCAAGAAGCTGCTGGACGAAGGGCGGGCGGGCGATAACGTGGGGTTGCTGCTGCGCGGCATTGAAAAGGACGACGTGGAGCGCGGGCAGGTGATCGCGAAGCCGGGATCGATCAAGCCGCACAAGAAGTTCAAGGGCGAAGTTTACGTGCTGAGCAAGGAAGAAGGCGGGCGGCACACGCCGTTCTTCAAGGGATACCGGCCGCAGTTCTACTTCCGGACCACGGACGTGACGGGAGTGGCGCAGTTGCCGGAAGGCATGGAGATGGTGATGCCGGGCGACAACGTGAAGCTGGTGGTGGAGCTGATCACGCCGGTGGCCATGGACAAGGGGCTGCGGTTTGCGATTCGCGAAGGCGGCCGCACGGTGGGCGCGGGAACCGTGACGGAGATCTTGGAAGTAACTCGAGCAAATGAGCAGCTTACGAGAACGCATTCGCATTCGCCTCAAGGCGTACGATCACCGGATCCTGGATCAATCGACGACGGAGATCGTCGATACGGCCAAGCGGACCGGGGCGCAGGTGGCCGGCCCGATTCCGCTGCCGACGATCAAGAATCGCTACACGGTGCTGCGTTCGCCGCACGTGGATAAGAAGATCGCGCGAGCAGTTCGAAATCCGGACGCACAAGCGGCTGCTCGATATTCTGGAGCCGACGCAGGACACGGTGGACGCGCTGATGAAGCTGGATCTGCCGGCGGGCGTGGATGTGGAGATCAAGGCGTTTGGACGGGGAAAGTAAGTCGATGAATTCAGGAAGTCGGAATTCAGAATTCCGAAGAGGTAATTATGAGCCCAGGAATTTTAGGCAAAAAGATCGGGATGACGCAGGTGTTCCGCGCCGACGGGCAGGTGGTTCCGGTGACGCTGCTGAAGGCCGGTCCGTGCGTGGTGGTGCAGCGCAAGACGCCGGCCACCGACGGCTACGACGCCGTGCAGCTCGGGCTGGTGGAATTCGCGAAGGCGTCGCGCGTCAACAAGCCGATGGCCGGGCATTTGAAGAAGGCCAGCGCCGAAGGCGTGAAGTTTCTGCGCGAATTCCGCATGCGGCCGGGCGACGACGACCTGAAGCAGGGCGACCGGGTGCTGGTGGACCAGTTCAAGCCCAACGACAAAGTGGACGTGATCGGCGTCAGCAAGGGCCGCGGCTTCGCCAGCGTCGTCAAGCGCCATCATTTCCGCGGCGGTCCGGACAGTCGCACGGTTCGATGTTCCATCGCGCGCCGGGTTCGATCGGCGCGTCGAGCTTTCCGTCGCGCGTTTTTCCGGGCATGCGCATGGCCGGCCACATGGGCGACCAGCAGGTGACCATGCGGAATCTGGAAATGGTCGAAGTGGATGCCGAAGACAACGTGCTGGTGGTGAAGGGCGCGGTTCCGGGTCCCAACGGCGGCTACGTGCTGGTGAGAAGGGCGAAGAGGTAACGGGCGCATGCCGAGCGTAGACGTTGTCGATTTAAATAATGAGGTGGTCGGCTCGCTCGAACTGTCCGACGAGGTGTTCGGCGCGCCGGTGAACGAGGCACTGCTCTACGAAGCGGTGCGGCATTCGCAGGCCGCGCGGCGCGGCGGGAACGCCAAGACCAAGACGCGGCACGAAGTGGCCGGATCGGGCAAGAAGCTGTGGAAGCAGAAAGGCACGGGCCGCGCGCGCATGGGCTCGATCCGGTCGCCGCTGTGGCGGCATGGCGGCACGACGCACGGTCCGCAACCGCGCGATTACAGCTACAAGCTGCCGCGCAAGATGCATGCTGGGCGCGCTGCGGTCGGCGCTTTCGGCCAAGCTGCGCGACGGCGAACTGCAGGTGGTGCAGGATTTTACGCTGGCCGATCACAAGACCAAGGCGATGCGCGCGGTGCTGGACGTGCTGGGCGCGCCCAAGACGGTGCTGCTGGTGGACAACGGCGAGAATCGCAATCTGGAGCTGAGCGCGCGCAATCTGGAAGGCGTGAAGCTGGTTTCGACCAGAGAAGTCGACGTGTACGATCTGCTGGGCCACGCCGGCGTGCTGCTCTCGCAAGCCGCGGCGCAGAAACTTTCGGAGGCGCTCGCAAAATGACCATCTACGAAGTAATCAAGCGGCCCGATCGTGACCGAAAAGGCGTCACGAAGAAGGACGACGAGCGCACGCTGTGCTTTGAAGTGGCGCGCGGACGCCAACAAGACCCAGGTGAAGGCGGCGGTGGAGCAGCTGTTCAAGGTGAAAGTGGCGGATGTCCGCACCGTCAATCACACCGGCAAGCTGCGGCGGCGCGGCAAGTTTTCCGGCTACCGGTCGGATTGGAAAAAGGCCTACGTGCGGTTGAAGCCGGGCAGAAGATGCCCGAGTACGCGGAGATTTAAGGATGGAGAGATAACGTCATGCCGATGAAGAGCTACAACCCGACCACGCCGTCGCGGCGCTTCATGAGCGTGGTCTCGCGCGAGGAGATCACCAAGCAGACTCCCGAGAAGTCGCTGGTGGCGGGCAAGAAGCGCAGCGGCGGGCGCAACAGCGAGGGCCTGGTGTCGTCGCGCTTCCGCGGCGGCGGGGACAAGAAGGCCTATCGCGCCATCGATTTCAAGCGCGACAAGTTCGGCATTCCGGCGAAAGTTGCGGCCATCGAGTACGATCCGAACCGCACGGCGCGCATCGCGCTGCTGCAATTACGCCGACGGCGAGAAGCGCTACATCATTTCTCCGGTGGGCCTGGAAGTGGGCCGCACGGTGACTTCGGGGCCGGAGGCCGACATTCTGGTCGGCAATGCGCTGCCGCTCAAGAATATTCCGGCCGGCACGGTGGTGCACAACATCGAGCTGCGGCCGGGCAAGGGCGCGCAGATGGCGCGTTCGGCGGGCGCGCAGGCGCAGCTGGTTTCGCGCGAAGGCGGCATCGCGCTGCTGAAGCTGCCTTCGGGCGAAGTTCGCCGCGTGCTGGTGGAATGCATGGCGACCATCGGGCAGGTGGGCAACGTCGAGCACGAAAACGAATCGCACGGCAAGGCCGGCAAGACGCGCTGGCTGGGCAAGCGGCCGCACAATCGCGGCGTGTCGATGAATCCGGTGGATCATCCGCATGGCGGCGGCGAAGGCAAGACCTCGGGCGGACGGCATCCGGTGACGCCGTGGGGCCAGCCGACGCGCGGCTTCAAGACGCGCAACAACAAGCGCACCGATAAGTGGATCGTGAGCCGGAAGGCGAAGAAGAGGGTTAGGGATTGGGATTGGAGCTATGAGCAGATCGCTTAAAAAAGGGCCGTTCACGGATGACCACCTGGTGAAGAAGGTGGCCGACATGAACGCGAAGAACGAGAAGAAAGTGGTGCGGACCTGGTCGCGGCGCTCCACCATCCTTCCCGAGTTCATCGGCCACACGCTCGGCGTCCACAACGGCAAGAAGTTCATTCCGGTCTACATCACCGAAAACATGGTGGGCCACAAGCTGGGCGAGTTTTCGCCCACGCGCGTGTTCAAGGGGCACGCGGTGAAGGCGGCCTCATCCACGGAGAAGACGGCCAAGCCGGCCTGAGGAAACAAACGATGCAAGCCAAAGCAGAAGCCCGATACATTCGAACGTCGCCGCAGAAGGCGCGGCTGGTGGTGGATCTGATCCGCGGCCGTACGGCCAACGAAGCGCGCATCATTCTGCGGCAGACCAACAAGCGCATGGCGCCCACCGTGGTGAAGGTGCTGCATTCGGCCATCGCCAACGCCGAGAATCGCAACAACGACGTGGATGTGGACGAGCTGGTGGTGACCGAAGCTTACGTGAACGAAGGACCGCGCATGAAGCGCATCCGGCCGGCGCCGATGGGCCGCGCGTACCGCTATCAGCGGCGCATGGCGCACATCGTGGTGAAGGTCAGCGACAAGAAAGCAGAGCCAGCCGCGGCCGGCGAGGAGAACGCATAGTGGGACAGAAAGTACATCCGTACGGCTTCCGGCTGGGCGTCACCAAGACCTGGCGGTCGCGCTGGTTCGCCAAGCAGGATTACGCCAAGCTGCTGCGCGAAGACCTGGAGCTGAAGGACTCGCTGCGCGAACGGCTGAAAGTCGGCCGGCGTCAGCTCGATTGAAGTGGACCGGCCCGGCAACAAGCTGCGCGTCACCATCCGCACCTCGCGGCCCGGCATCATCATCGGACGCAAGGGCGCCGAAATCGAGAAGCTGAAGAGCGATCTGGCCAAGAAGACCAAGCGCGAAGTTTTCATCGATATTCAGGAAGTGCACAAGCCGGAGCTCGACGCGCAGCTGGTGGCCGAATCGATCGCGCTGCAGCTCGAAAAGCGCGTGGCATTCCGCCGGGCGATGCGCAAAGCGGTCGATTCGGCGCTGCGCTTCGGCTGCAAGGGAATCAAGGTTCGCGTGTCGGGCCGCTTGAACGGCGCCGAAATCGCGCGCAGCGAATGGTATCTGCAAGGCCAGCTTCCGCTGCACACGCTGCGCGCCGATATCGATTACGGATTCGCGCAGGCCTACACCACCTACGGCGTGATCGGGATCAAGTGCTGGATGTATAAGGGCGAGATTCTGGACGGCGGCCGGCGCGATTCGTTGCGCAACGAGCCCGAGCCGCGGCGCCAGCCGCTGCGCGACCGCCGCGAACGCGACCGTGACCGGCGAGCGCGTTCGCGCCTCGCCGCGCCGGAGCCGCAGCGGGCCGGCGGTGCAGGCGCCGCCGATCCCGAGGGATCCGCGCCGCGCGTCGCGCCGATTCTGCCGCCGCTCGCGCCGCCGCAGCCGAGCTGGAAGCAGGAAACCAAGGAAACGCCGGCGGAATCGAACGGCGAGCCGAGTACGCGAGCCGCCGAAACAGGGATAGCGGAGACATATCGCCATGTTGATGCCAAAGAAGGTCAAGTACAGGAAACAGCAGCGCGGCCGCATGACCGGCAAAGCCTGGCGCGGCTCCTCGCTCGCGTTCGGCGATTTCGGACTGAAAGCCATGCGCTGCGGCTGGATCACGGACCGGCAGATTGAAGCGGCCCGCGTCGCCATGACGCGCTTCATCAAGCGCGGCGGCAAGGTTTGGATCCGCCTGTTTCCCGGACAAGCCGATCACCAAGAAGCCGGCTGAAACCCGTATGGGAAAAGGCAAGGGCGCGCCGGAGCAGTGGGTGGCGGTGATCCGGCCCGGCAAGATCCTGTTCGAGATGGAAGGCGTGCCGAAGGCCACCGCGCAAGAAGCGTTGCGGCTGGCGGCGGGGAAGCTGCCGCTGCCGACCAAACTGGTGATGCCGCGAGGACAACACCGGGGAATAACCGGACGATCTGAAGCGGCGAGAGAACAACAATGAGAGCAGACAAAGTACGGGAACTCGATAGCGACGAGTTGCGCAGGCAGATCGACGGAGATCGCGCGAGCAGAGTTCCGGCTCCGCTTCCAGATTGACCATGGGGCAGACCGACGGGCTGAAGAAAGCTGCGGGCGATCAGCAAGGATCGCGCGCGCATGCTGACCATTCTGCGCGAGCGCGAGCTGCATCCGGAAACCGCGCCGGAGCCTGCGCCCAAGAAAAAGAAGAAGGGGCAAGTAAGCCATGGCCGACCGCGGATACAGCAGAGCAAAAAGATCGGCAACAAGAACGAAAAAGTGGGCGAGGTGGTCTCGGCCAAGATGGCCAAGACCATCGTGGTGGAAGTGACGCGCCGCGTTCCGCATCCGGTGTACAAGCGCATCGTCAACAAGCGCAAGAATTCTACGCGCACGACGAGCAGCAGACCGGCGCAAGTGGGCGACGTGGTGCGCATCATCGAATGCCGCCCGATGAGCAAGCTGAAGCGCTGGCGGCTGGGCGAAGTGATGCGCAAAGCGGTGCAGGTGGCCGTGGAGCCGAGCGCGGTGGATCTGGACACCACGCAGCCGACCGCCGGCTCGAAGTCGCCCAAGGCGAAGATCGTTTCGAACAAGGCCCGGGAGGAAATCATGATTGGGATGCGGACCATCCTCGAGGTGGCCGACAACAGCGGCGCCCGCAAGCTGCAGTGCATTTTGCCGCGCGGCGGCGATCTGGGATTGCGCGCCGGGCTTGGGCGACATCATCACGGCCAGCGTGAAGGAAGCCGCGCCGGATTCGCCCATCAAAAAGGGCAAAGTGGTGCGCTGCGTGATCGTCCGGATGCGCAAGGAAACGCGCCGCAAGGATGGCACCTACATCCGCTTCGATTCCAACGCCGCGGTGCTGATCAACGAAGTGGGCGAGCCGGTGGGCACGCGCGTGTTCGGGCCGGTGGCGCGCGAGCTGCGCGACAAGCGCTTCATGAAGATCGTTTCGCTGGCGCCGGAGGTGATCTGATGGCCGAAGACGGCCGGAAGCCGAAAGTGTTTCGTCAAAATCAGGATCAAGAAGGACGACCAGGTGAAGGTGATCGCCGGCCGCGACAAGGGCAAGACCGGCCGCGTGATTTCGGTGGATCGCTGGCGCGGCAAGGTGCTGGTGGAAGGCGTGTCGATGGTCAAGCGCCACACGCGCCCGAACCCGCAGCAGCAGATCAAGGGCGGCATCGCGGAGAAGGAAAGCGCGATCGCGATTTCGAACGTGATGGTGCTGACCTCGGGCGGCATTCCCACGCGCGTCGGCTATAAGGTGGAAGGCAGCGGAGCCACCGCGCGGCGCGTCCGCATCGCCAAGAAGAGCGGCGAGATGCTGGACAACAAAGGGTATAGCAGGATAAGGATTCGAACGATGGCAGAAGCAAGACTGAAGCAGCATTATCTGAAGAGCGTGATTCCGGCGCTGACCAAGGAGTTCGGCTACAAGAACGTCATGGCCGTGCCGAAGATCCAGAAGATCTCGCTCAACATCGGCCTGGGCGAAGCCACGCAGAACGCCAAGCTGATGGACGGCGCGGTGAACGAGCTGGGCCAGATCGCCGGACAGAAGCCGGTGGTCACCAAGGCGCAAGAAATCCATCGCCGCGTTCAAGCTGCGCGAAGGCATGCCGATCGGCTCCATGGTGACGCTGCGCGGCGACCGCATGTACGAGTTTCTGGACCGGCTGGTGAACGTAGCGCTGCCGCGCGTGCGCGATTTCCGCGGCGTGTCGACGAAGTCCTTCGACGGCCGCGGCAATTACACGCTGGGCGTGCGCGATCAGTTGATTTTTCCCGAGATCGACTACAACAAGGTGGAGAAGGTCAAGGGCATGAATATTTCGATCACCACCACGGCCAAGACCGACGCCGAAGGTCTGGCGCTGCTGAAGCACATGGGAATGCCGTTCCGGCAATAGCCGGAAGACAGGACAAGGAATACAGATAATCGCATGGCAACCACAGCGAAGATCGCGAAAGAAGAAAAGACTCGGGCCAGATGGCAGCCGACAAGAACATCGCGCCGCGGGTGAAGATCCGGCACCGCAACCGCTGTTTCCGCTGCGGCCGGCCGCGCGGCTACCTTCGCAAGTTCAACCTGTGCCGGATCTGTTTCCGCCAGCTGGCGCTGGCCGGGCGAGATTCCCGGCGTGATCAAGGCGAGCTGGTAAGGAAAGGAGCCTCGGAGTAGAAACATGACCATCAACCGATCCCATCGCCGACATGCTGACGCGCATTCGCAACGCGCAGTCGGCGCGCCATCCCGAAGGTGGACGTGCCGGCCTCCAAGCTGAAAATGGAGATCGCGCGGATCCTGAAGGAAGAAGGCTTCATCGTCAACTTCAAGCTGGCCGAGGAAGGCGCCAAGAAGCAGCATCCGCATTTATCTGAAGTACACGCCCGGCAACGTGCCGGTGATCTCGCGGATCGAGCGCGTCTCGCGGCCCGGGCTGCCGGGTGTATGTCGGCAGTCAAGGAAGTGCCCAAGGTGCTGGGCGGCCTGGGCATCAACATTCTGACCACGCCGCGCGGCGTGATGACCGGCAGCACGGCGCGCAAGGAACGCGTCGGCGGCGAAGTTCTGTGCCAGTTGTGGTAGACGAGGTAAGGAGTTTTATGTCGCGAGTAGGAAAAAAACCGATTCCGCTGCCCAAGGGCGTGAAGATCACCGTCGGCGAGCGAGCTGCTGGTGGAAGGGCCCAAGGGCAAGCTGACGGTTCCGATTCCGGAAGGCATTCAGCGTCCGCCAGAGCGACGGGACTCTGGAATTCCTGCGCGATGCCGATAAGCACGCCGCGCTGCACGGGCTGACGCGCGCGCTGGCCGCCAACGCCGTCGCAGGGCGTCTCCACCGGGTTCACGCGCGAGCTCGACATCGTCGGCATCGGCTACCGCGCCGACGTCAAGGGCAAGATCGCGACGTTCACGCTGGGCTATTCGCATCCCATCGAGTTCTGTCTGCCGGACGGCGTCGATCTGAAGATCGACAAGCAGACGCCACTCTGGTGCTCACGCGGCTACGACAAGCAACTGGTGGGACAGGTGGCGGCCAACATGCGCGCGCTGCGTCCGCCCGATCCGTACAAGAACAAGGGCGTCCGCTACACCGGCGAAGTGCTGCGCAAGAAGGCCGGCAAGACCGGCGGGAGCAGGAGCGAAGTAAATGGCGAAATCTTCCAAGAACGACGTTCGCGTTCGCATTCATACGCGCACGCGCCGAAGCTCGCGGGCAGCCAGGAGCGCCCGCGCCTGGCGGTGTTCCGCAGCGTGAAGCATATTTACGCGCAGGTGATCGACGACCGGCGAGGGCAAAACACTGGCCGCGGCCTCCTCGGGCGAAAAGAACTCGAGCGTGACGAGCGGCGGCAATGTGGCCGGCGCCAAGGAAGTCGGCAAGCTGATCGCCGAGCGCGCCAAGACCAAGGGCATCAGCAAAGTGGTGTTCGACCGCGGCGGCTATCTGTATCACGGCCGCGTGAAAGCGCTGGCCGATGCGGCGCGCGAAGCAGGATTGGAGTTTTAATCAAATGGCGACAACACCTACGGCAAAACGCATCGACGCCAACAGCCTGAACCTCAAGGAACAGGTGGTCTCGATCAACCGCGTCACCAAGGTGGTCAAGGGCGGCAAGAACCTGAGCTTTTCGGCGCTGGTGGTGGTCGGCGATCCCGGCGCGAAGATCGTCGGCTTCGGCACCGGCAAGGCCAAGGAAGTTCCGGCGGCGATCAAGAAGGGCATCGAAGCGGCGAAGAAGAATCTGCGCAAGATCAACGTGCTCGACACCACCATTCTGCACATGGTGCTGGGCCGGTTCGGCAGCGGACTGGTGCTGCTGAAGCCGGCGCCGGAAGGAACCGGCGTGATCGCCGGCGGCCCGGTGCGCGCCGTGATTCAGGCGGTGGGAATTCCGAACGTGCTCACCAAGTCCATCGGCTCGCACAATCCGCACAACGTGGTGAAAGCGACCATCAACGCGCTCGAGCAGTTGCGCGACAAGAGCGCAGACGTCGGACCTGCGCGGCCTGCGCAGGAGAAGGTAGGTAAGGTGATAATCCGATGGCCGAAGCAACGATCAAGATCAAACTGATCGGCAGCCCGATCTGCTGCCCGGAAAAGCATAAAGTGATCGTGCGGTCGCTGGGGCTTGAAGAAGATGAACCGCGTGGTGGAGCGGCCGGATACGCCGGCCTTCCGCGGCATGGTGGCGAAGATCCCGCATCTGCTGGCGATTGTTGAGGAATGGCGTCAAGGAGATAACGAACATGAATCTCAGCGATCTTCGCCCGCCGCACGGGCAGAAGCAAAAGAAGCAGCGCATCGGCCAGGGCATGGGCACCGGGCGCGGCAAGTATTCCGGCCGCGGCGCCAAGGGCGCCCAGTCCATCTCCGGCTACAGCATCATGCGCGGCTTCGAAGGCGGCCAGATGCCGCTGCACCGCCGTCTGCCCAAGCGCGGGTTCACCAACATTTTCCGAAAGAATATGCCATCGTGAATGTCGGGCGCCTGGAGCAGCTGGAAGGCGACGCCTTCGATCCCGGACGGCTGCTGGAACTCGGCGTCATCAAGAAACTGGACGCCGGGCTGAAGATCCTGGGCTCGGGCGACCTGACGCGCAAGATCGACGTGAAGGCGCACGTGTTTTCGAAGTCGGCTCTGGAGAAGATCCAGAAGGCCGGCGGCAGCGGAGAAGTGATCGGGAGCGAGTAAGCGATCACTAGCAGCGAGTCATCGAGGTAAGCCCAGAGGTAGGCAAAGATGAAGTTCTTCGAAGCCATCGCCAATATGTTCCGGATTCCGGACCTGCGGAAGCGCGTTCTGTTCACGCTGGCGTTGTTGGCCGTGTACCGGCTCGGCGGCCACATCCCGACGCCCGGGATCGACGCCAACCGCTTGGCGGAGTTCTTCCAGCAGAACCAGGGCACGCTGTTCGGCTTCATCGACCTGTTCAGCGGCGGCATGTTCCGCCGGCTGACCATCTTCGCCCTGGGCATCATGCCCTACATCACGGCGTCCATCATTCTGCAGTTGCTGACGGTGGTGGTTCCGACGCTCGAAAAACTGCAGAAAGAAGGCGAACTCGGCCGCCGCAAGATCACCCAGTGGACCCGCTATCTCACCG
The DNA here is from genome assembly GCA_963761265.1 of Bryobacterales bacterium. Taxonomy (GTDB): domain Bacteria; phylum Acidobacteriota; class Terriglobia; order Bryobacterales; family Bryobacteraceae; genus Palsa-89. The sequence continues at coordinate 108,717 of CAVXGM010000007.1, read as the reverse complement.
TCATCCTGGCGCGTGGTGCAATCCTTCGGTATCGCGCTGACGCTGCAGAAATCGCGGCGGCGGCTTCGTCATCGAATCCCGGCTTCGGCTTCATGCTGATGACCATCCTGACGCTTGACCGCCGGCACCGCGTTCATCATGTGGCTGGGCGAGCAGATCACCGAGCGCGGCATCGGCAACGGCATGTCGCTGCTGATCTTCGCCGGCATCGTGGTCGGCCTGCCGCGCGCCATCGAGAAATCTACGATCACGTGTTCAAAGTCGCGCGATTGGACGCCGATCCACCTGATCATCATCCTGGCCATGATGATCGCGGTGGTCGCCTTCATCGTGCTGGTGGAGCGCGGCGAGCGCCGCATTCCGGTGCAATACGCCAAGCGCATCCAGGGCCGCCGAATGATGGGCGGCCAGTCCACCCACCTGCCGCTGAAAGTGAACGCGGGCGGCGTGATCCCGGTGATCTTCGCGTCCTCGCTGCTGGCCTTCCCGCAGACGCTCACGCAATTGGCACGTTCGTGAAAAACAGCCCGTTCCTGAGCAGCATGCTGGATTCCATCGGCGGCAACCAGCCGCTGTACTACCTGCTGTTCTGCGTGCTGATCATTTTCTTCTGCTTCTTCTACGTGTCCATCATCTTCAATCCCAATGAAGCGGCGGACAACATGCGCAAGTACGGCGGATTCATCCCCGGCATTCGGCCCGGCAAGAACACCGCCGACTACATGAACAAGATTCTGACCAAGATCACGGTGGTGGGCGGCCTGTATCTTTCGGTGCTGTCGCTGATTCCGCAGATCATGATTGCCGGGCATCAAGCTGCAGCGGCTGCCGCTGGTCGGCAACTTTATCGACACGTATTTCCCGCGCTGGCTGCTGGACGGCTTGAACGTGAACTTCTTCTTCGGCGGCACGTCGCTGCTGATCGTGGTGGGCGTCGCGATGGATACCGTCAACCAGGTGGAAGCGCAATTGATCATGCGGCACTACGAAGGCTTCACGCCGCGTTCCGGCCGGATTCGGGGCCGCCGCAGCAGCGTGTCCTAAACGCATGATTTTGCACTATAATGGATTTATCAGTCCTTTCCGTGGAGAGGGCCAGTGTGTGCCTGCCCGCGGAAATTCTTGTCGCTGGAGATGATTATCCGTAAGAACCGCAATGAGTTGGACCAGATGCGCAAGAGCGGCATGCTGGTCTGGCAGATCCTGCAGGATCTTTCGAAAATGGTGGAAGAGGGCGTCACCACTCACGATCTGGAAGTTGCGGCGGAGAAGATGATGAAGGACGCGGGCGCCAAGCCGGCCTTCAAGGGTTATTACACGCCGGCGGCGGGCAGCAAGTATCCGTTCGTGCTGTGCACGTCGGTGAACGACCAGATTGTGCATGGCATGCCGTCGGCGAAGACGAAATTGAAGAAGGGCGATATCGTTTCGATCGACACCGGCGTCCAGTTGAACGGCTATTTTGGCGATTCGGCCATCACCGTTCCGGTGGGCGAGATCAACGAATCGGCGAAGAAGCTGCTGGAAGTGACCAAGGAATCGCTGGAACTGGCCATCGATAAGGCGCGGCCGGGCAACCGGCTGTTCGATATTTGCGGAACGGTGGAGCAGCACGTGGTCGAAAACGGATTTTCGGTGGTGCGCGAGATGGTGGGGCACGGCATCGGCACCAAGCTGCACGAGGAGCCGCAGGTTCCCAATTACGTGGATCGGCGGAATGAGAATCCGCGGCTGAAAGAAGGCATGGTGCTGGCGATCGAGCCGATGGTGAACGCCGGCGCCGCCGGATATCCGGGTTCTGTCGGACAAGTGGACGGCGGTGACCAAGGACGGATTCGTATTCGGCGCATTTCGAGCATTGCGTGGCGGTGACCGCCGACGGTCCGTGGGTTTTGACGCGGCCGTGATTGAATGAGAAAGCCGTGGAGGCGGTCGTGGTGGAGTTGCTGCCGAGCGCGATCGTGAAAGTGAAGCTGGAGAACGAAGCCGTGGTTCTGGCGCATGCGGCCGGCGCGGCGAAGACGAATTTTGTGAGAGTTCGGCCAGGCGATCGGGTGCAGGTGGAGTTTTCGCCGCACGATCCCGGACCGCGGAAGAATTATTCGAGTTATTGACGTAGCAAGAGAGTGAGAAAACATGAAAGTGCGAGCGTCGGTCAAAAAGATGTGCGACAAATGCAAGGTGATCCACCGCGAAGGCGTGGTGCGCGTGATCTGCACGCAATCCGAAGCATAAGCAGCGGCAGGGATAAGAGGAATCATATGGCGCGTATTGCAGGTGTCGATTTACCAGCCAAGAAACGGGCCGAGATCGGTCTGACCTATATCTACGGCATCGGGCGGACCCGTGCGCTTTCGCTGCTCCACCGCGCCGGCGTGGACGCGACGAAGAAGGTCGCCGACCTGACCGAAGACGAAGTCAACCGCATCCGAACCCTGATCGAGAACGAAGGGTCCGTCGAAGGCGATCTCCGCAAGGAGCTCTCGATGAACATCAAGCGCCTGATCGAAATGGGTTCCTATCGCGGATTGCGGCATCGCCGCGGCCTGCCGGTGCGCGGCCAGCGCACCCATACCAACGCCCGCACGCGCAAAGGACCGCGCCGCGGCACGGTGGCGAACAAGAAGAAAGCGACCGGCGAAGACCTAAGGACCGGCATCGATCATGGCAAAAGCTCCCGCAAAAAATACCAAGAAGAAAACCTTCAAGAAGAAGGAAAAGAAGAGTCGTCTCCAACGGCCTGGTGCACGTGCAGGCTTCGTTCAACAACACCATCGTCACTTTTACCGATCCGGTCGGGAACGTGCTGGCCTGGTCGAGTTCCGGTTCGCTCGGGTTTCCGCGGATCGCGCAAGGGCACGCCCTTCGCCGCGCAGCAGGCTTCGCTGACGGCCGCCAACAAAGCCAAGGAATCGGGCTGCGCATCGGTGGAAGTGCGTGTCAGCGGACCGGGCGCCGGCCGCGAATCGGCCGTGCGCGCGCTGTCCACGGCGGGTATTGAAGTGAGAATCGATCAAGGATCGCACGCCGATCCCGCATAACGGCTGCCGGCCGCCGAAGAAGCGCCGAGTTTGATGGAGTTTGACGCGGTGTACTAAGCAGGACGAAGGCAGTCGCAAGCAGGAAGAAGGCCGCTGGGCGCCGTAAACTGCACCTTATGAAGTAGGAAGGTATTGATATGGCAAGATACAATGGCCCCGTTTGCCGGCTTGCCGGCGCGAGGGCATGAAGTTGTTTCTGAAAGGGCGAGCGCTGCCACACCGAAAAGTGCGCCATCGAAAAGCGCAACTTCGCTCCCGGCCAGCACGGCAAGGATCGCAAGCCGAAGATCGTCGGCTACGGTCTCCAGCTGCGCGAAAAGCAGAAGGCCCGCCGCTACTATCAGTCTGCTCGAAGGCCAGTTCCGCAATCTGTTCGAGAAGGCCTTCCGCATCAAGGGCATCACCGGCGACAACATGCTCAACATGCTGGAGCGCCGTCTGGACAACGTCATCTACCGCATGGGCTTCGGCACCAGCCGCGCCAGGCGCGCCAGTTGGTCCGCCACGGGCACATCAAGGTGAACGGCCGCAAGGTCAATATCCCGTCCTTCGAAGTGAAGGCCGAACGACGTCGATCGAAGTGCGCGAGAAGCAGCAAGAATAACCCCACCATTCTGGCTGCCCGCGATGCCACCGCCCACGCGCCCTCGCCCAACTGGCTGGAAGTGGACCGCGAGAATCTGAAGGGCCGCGTGCTCGCGCAGCCCAAACGCGAAGATCTCGTCCAGATCCAGTTCAACGAGCAGCTGATCGTCGAATTGTATTCGAAGTAAAGAACCGATCGAGAAACCGGAGATCGAGGAAACTGAATTATGTTTAAAGGATTTCAAAAACCCAAGCGATTGGTCGCCAACACCGAAACGCTCACCGAGCGCTACGGCATGTTCACCGCGCAGCCGTTCGAGCGCGGATTCGGCTCCACCATCGGCACCGGCCTGCGCCGCGTGCTGCTCAGCTCCATTGAAGGCGCCGCCATCACCGCCGTGCGCATCGAAGGCGTGGCGCACGAATTCAGCCCCATCCCCGGCGTGGTCGAAGACGCCACCGACATCATCCTCAACCTGAAGCAGGTCCCGTTCAAGATGATGGGCGAAGGCATGCGCACCGCGCGGCTGCAGCGTCGATCGTCCCGGCGAGGTGCTGAGCGGCCAGATCGAAACCGATCGCCGATATCGAAGTGCTGGACCGCAACATGCACATCGCCACCATCGGCGAAGGCGGCAAGCTCAACATCGAAATGCGCCTGAAGACCGGCCGCGGCTACGTCGCCGCCGACCGCAACTACGACGAAGATCTGCCGCTCGGCTACATCCCGATCGACTCGGTCCACTCGCCCGTGCGCAAAGTGAACTTCGCGGTCGAAGCGGCCCGCCTGGGCCAGATGACCGATTACGACAAGCTGACGCATCGAAGTCTGGACCAACGGCGCCATTTCGCCGCAGGACGCCATCGGCCAGGCCGCCAAGCTGCTGAAGGATCACATGGCGATCTTCATCAACTTCGAAGAACTGCCCGGAGACCGCCGAAGAGCCGGCCGAGCGCGGCGTCAGCCAGATGAACGAAGTGCTCAACCGCTCGGTCGAAGAGCTGGAACTGAGCGTTCGTTCCTACAACTGCCTGAAGAACGCCAACATCCAAACCATCGGCGACCTGGTGCAGAAGACCGAAGCCGAAATGCTGCGCACCAAGAATTTCGGCCGCAAGTCGCTCAACGAGATCAAGGAAATCCTGTCGCAACCTGGGCCTGACCTTCGGCATGAAGTTCGACGCGCAGGGCCGCCTGGTTGCGCCCGCCGCCGTCGGCCATGCACGCCGATCTACGGAGCCGCGGACGATGAGACGACGACGAATCTGGACGAGGTCGCCGGAGTAAGCCATGCGACACAGAGATCGCCGGATACAAACTCAAGCGCAACGTCGCCGCGCGCAATTCGCTGCTGCGCGGCCTGGTCACCAGCGTCATCGAAAACGATCGCGTCATCACCACGGTTCCCAAGGCCAAGGCCGCCCGGCCGCTGGTGGAAAAGATGATCACGCTGGCCAAGCGACGACACGCTGCACTCGCGCCGCCAGGCCGCGGCGTTTCTCCGCACGCCCGGCGTCGGTGCAGAAGCTGTTCGATAAGCTGGGCACCCAGTTCGGCCAGCGCAACGGCGGCTATACCCGCATCGTGCGCCTGGGCTGGCGCAAGGGCGACGGCGCCGAGCTGCCAAGCTGGAGCTGGTGGGCACCGAACTGGTCAAGCGCGCCGCCGAACGCGCCAAGCGCCGCGAAGAACGCCTCAAGGCAGTTCAAGAAGGCCGCGAAGACGAAGAGGGCGAAGAGCCAGAAGAATCATAGCGGCGGGGACCAGGCTGACCGCCGATTCCCGCCACAGCATCCGCGGCGTAGTGGTAGCGGCCATAAACTGTCGCTACCGCGACGCTCACCGCGTAAATCAACATTCCCCAGCCGATAGCGCCTGCGTTCCGGCAGAAAAGCGAACAGCGCCCAGGCGGCCGAAAAAGCCGACGAAACGTGCGCGCTCGGAAACACGCTGGAGTGAATCCCGTAACCGTTCACGAGCCATAAATTCAGCTGCCGCAGCGCGGTTGATAATATGCGGCATATCGCTGCCGCCGAATGCCACCCGCGGCGGATCGGTGGGAAAGTACGGAAACAGCGCATAGGCCAGCAGCGTCCCGAGCAAATACAAAAACAACGCGCCATTCACGCGTTTTCGCCGGTGCTGGAAGTACAGAATCGCCACCAGGAAAGCGGCCAACCGCATATACCAGCAGTGTAGCAAAGCTCCAGATACATCGGCCCCAGCGGCGCCGAACGATTCCACCAAGCGCTGCAATCCGCCATTGATATAGAATCGTCCGGTCCCACTCCACCCACCGCAGTTCCAGATCGAAATTGCGCGGCAGCGCCGAGAACCAATCCATCTCGCGATACGCCAGCAGCAGCAGCGCCACCGGAACCCAGTCCCGCATCATGCTGAACAAGCTCGCGTGCGCGCGCGATTCGCCGTACGCCAGCGCGAGAAACAAAAGCGCACACCAGCAATTCCGCCAGGAACGGCCGCCAGACAGCTTGCTGCGTCCAGCGGAAATCGCGGTGCGATGACTGCGACGTAGCCGAAATAGATCACCAGCAGCCACTCGGCCGACCGTAACGCAGCCCTGGCATCGGTGGAGGCGCTCATCGCTGCGCCGCGCCCAAACGGATCAACTGCTCGGCGTGCTTCAGCGCCTCGGGCGTCACCCTCTGCCCCGAGAGCATCCGGCCGATCTCCCGCGTTCGCGCCTCGCCCGTCAGCTCTTCGACCTCCGCCACTGTGCGGCCCTTCACTTCGCGCTTTTCCACGGAATAATGATGATCGGCGAATCCGGCCACCTGCGCCAGATGCGTCACGCACAACACCTGGTTCGACCCGGAAAGCTTCTTCAGCCGCCGCCCCACCGCTTCGGCCACGCCGCCGCCGATGCCGGTATCGATTTCATCGAACACCAGCGTACGCTGCACGCCATTCGCGTCCGCGCCCGCGCTGGCCCAGCGACGTTTTCAGCGCCAGCGCGATGCGCGAAAGCTCGCCGCCCGACGCCACTTTATCCAGCGGCCTGGGCTCTTCGCCCGCGTTTGCGGAAATCAAAAACTCCACGCGATCCGCGCCGTTTTCCGACCAGTTCGCTTCCCGCACTTCGATCCGAAACACCGCGCTTTCGAGCGCCAGCGAATCGAGCTCCGTCTCCACTTTCTTCGCCAGCTTTTCCGCGCGCCGACTTTCGCGCCGCTGGTCAGCGCCGCCGCGCGTTCGCGATACTCCGCGCTCGACTTGCGCCAAATCCTGCTCCAGCTTCGCCCTGCGCTCGCCGGCCGTTTCGATGGCTTCCATCTTCGCCCGAACGTCCTCTAAAAACGCCAGCACGTCGTCCAGCGCTCGGAACCCGTACTTACGCTTTCAGACGCTCGATCAAAGCCAAGCGGGACTCGATTTCGTCCAGCCGCTTCGGATCGGCTTCCAGCCGGTCCATGTAGTCGCGGATCGCATCCGACGCATCGTCCACGCCGATGGCCGCGCTTCCGCAGCGTCTCCGCTACGCGCTCGCAAACTGCCGTCGATCCTCGCCAGTTCTTCCACTTTCTTCAGCGCCGTGCGGATCTGCGTGGAGACGCTCTCCTGTGCTTCGTACAACGCCGCATAAGCCGCATTCGGCGTTCTCCTGCAGCTTGGCGACGTTGCGCAGCACCACGCGCTCCTGCTCCAATTGCGCGTCTTCGCCGGGCTTCAGCGCCGCCGCCTCGATCTCCTTGCGCTGGAAACTCCACAAATCCGCCATGCGCAGCTTTTCCTGCTCGGAGCGATTCAGCTCTTCGAGTTCGTTCTCCAGGCTCTTCCAGCGCCGGAACAATCCGCCCGCGCTTCGCGCTGCGTCTCCAAGCCCGGCGAATTCATCCAGCGACAGCAATTGCGCTTCGCTGGAAAAAAGCTGCTGCTGTTCATGCTGCCCGTGAATGTCGCCCAGAAACGGCGCGATCTCGCGCAACAGAGCCACTGTTACAGGACGGTTTCCGAGAAATGCGCGCGACTTGCCGCCGGCCAGAACCTCGCGCTCGATCAATCATCTCGCCATCTTCCACCGGTCGACGCCCGCTCGTTCCAGCAAACCGGTCAAATTCGGCGTCCTCGGGAACCTCAAAAATGGCCGCAACGCGCGCCCGCTCTGTATCCGACACGCACCATATCGGCCGAGGCGCGGCCGCCCAAAACCAGTGCCAAGTGCATCCACCACAATGGATTTGCCGCTTCCCGTCTCGCCCGTCAGCAGGTTCAATCCGGCGTGAAACCGCACCCGGACGCGCTCCACCACGGCGTAATTCTCCACCACCAGTTCCAGCAACACTCGATGAAATTATACGAGGTTTTGCATCCGTCTAACTGAGCGGTAGAACTGTCCACCCGCGACGCGTTTTGCGTCATACTGTAAAACAGAGCGATGCTATAAAACAGAAAGCTGTTAATTTGTGTTTTACCAGCATGGAGAAATCGTGGCGGCGCGATATCATGTTCTAGGTACGGTGAGTGATTCGATTGCCCTAATCTTGAGTGACCTGATGTCAGGCAGCTGTGGTGACATGAGTTGAGCCGGAAGGAGCCGGTTGATACTTTCGTGCGTGGGCGGTCTGTTCCTGCAACTGGAACATTTGGGACCTGGTGCAAAGCATCGGGTCCGTTGCCAAAGGCGGTTTTGGTGATTCTGGCTTTGCTTCTCGCTGGCTCTCCTGGGCCGTGATTCTTTCCAAGTGGGCCGCGTTCCGGCAGGCGCGATCCGCCAACCGCTCCTTTCTGCGCGCCTTCCGCAAGGCCCCGCGCTCGACACCATCGCGGCCGCGAGCGAACAATTCCGCCGCTCGCCGCTGGTGACGGTTTTCGATTTCGGCTACAGCGAAGTGGCGCGCCAGATGAAATCGCGCGGCAGCGTCACCAATCCGCTGGCGCTGGAGCGCACGCTGCAACTCGGGCATGAGCGAAGAGATCACGCGCCTGGAGCGCAACATGAGCGTGCTGGCCACCACCGCCGGCGTCACGCCGTTCATCGGACTGTTCGGCACGGTCTGGGGCATCATCGACGCGTTCCAGCAATTGAGCACGGCCGGCGCGGCCAGCCTGCGCGCCGTTGCGCCCGGCATCTCCGAAGCCCTGATCACCACCGCCATGGGACTCGTTTGCCGCCATCCCGGCCGCACATCTTCTACAACATCTTCGGCAGCGCCATCAAGGAATTCGGCGCGCGCATGGAGGACTTCCAGCTCGAATTCCTGAACCTGACCGAGCGCAGCTTGGAGAGGTAAGTCTGGAGCGATACGATGGCATTCTCCCTGAACAATTCCGGCGGACTCGGACGCGGGCGCTTCCGCGGCACTACCGCGCTGGCCGAGATCAACATCGTGCCGCTGGTGGACGTCGTGCTGGTGCTGCTGATCATCTTCATGCTCACCGCGCACGTCATGGAGTTCGGCCTGCAAGTGGAAGTTCCCAAGGTCAAGCCGGTGAAGGAAAACGTCCAGGATCTGCCGGTGGTCTCCATCACCCGCGAAGGGACCTCGTATTTGAACGACAAGCCGGTGAACATCAACCTGCTGGCCGACGAGATCCACAAGCGCTTTCATAACGCGACCTCGGTCTATGTGCAGCGCCGACCGCCGCACGCCCTTCGATCCCATCGCGCAGGTGATCGCCGACACTGGGCGACGCCAAGCTGGCGGTGAATATCGTCACGCAACCGCTGGACAACCGACCGACAAACGCCGATAAGCAAACTATGCACCAGCACGCCGACATCCTCGATCAGCAGGAATCGCTCGCGGGGTCCGTTCGTTCAATCCGTGCTGCTGCACGCCGCCATCGCCGGCGCGTTGATCGTGTCCAGCATCAACTTCGAGCATTCGCACCAGGTGTGGGGATCGGCGCAACACCAGCGCCGGCACCGCCGTTGCCATTAACTCGGTGAAGACGATTCCGCTGCCCGTCGCGCGCCGGCCAAATCAATCCGGTGGCGAACGACACCGAATCGCAGGTGCCGCAAGAGCGCCCGAAGCCCGAGCCGAAGAAGCAGGTGAAAGTTCCCGAGAAAGCCATCCCGCTGCCCAGCAGGTATTGCCAAGAGGCAGCCGCAAGCCGGAGGTTTCCGCAGCTCTATCGCCCCAAGCTGATCCCGGAGAATCAACTGTCTCAGCCACGATTGCGCCGGCCGCGGTTTCGCCGATGTTCGAAAAGCCCGGCTCGGGCGGCGTGGGAGTGGGACCCAATAGCGCGTTCGGAAACCAGTTCGGCGCCTATGCCGACCTGGTGGTGCAGCGCGTCACCGAGAAATGGGATACCAGCGGTTTAGCCGGCCTGCATCTCCCCATGGCCGTGATCACTTTTGATATTCTGCGCGACGGCTCCGTGAAGAATCCGCAGATCGCGCAGCGCAGCGGCAATAGCACCCTGGATTTTTCGGCCCTGCGCGCGGTTACGGATGCAGGCGCCCTTTCCTCCGCTCCCGCCCAACTACAGCGGGAGCTGAAGCAGACGTGGAACTCCGATTTCAACTACAGCGATGAAACGAATTATTCTCTTAGCTCAGTCCATTGCTCGGCAGTCGCCGTTTTCACGCGGCGCACAGCAGATTAACCAGCACGGTTGTACAAGACGGGCGAAAAGCCCTCCATCGCCGTGCCCGATTTCCGCGGCTCGGGCGACGCCCAGCAGTTCATGGGCACCTTCAACACCACGCTCTATCAGCGATCTCGAAACCTCCGGCCAGTTGAAGATGGTCGCCAAGACGCTCTATCCCGCTGCAGGTCCCGCAACAGCCCGCCGATTTCCGGCCGCCGGCTGAACGGCCAGAGCCAGGGGCCCTGGCTCACGGACTGGTCCGGACCGCCGCCCAACGCCAATTACCTCGCGTTCGGCTACACCGCCGTGCAGAACAACCAGATCGTGCTCTACGGCTGGCTCTACGATGTCCGCCAAGCCACGCCCAGCTCCGCGCAATCTGATCGGCAAAGTCTATCTCGGCTCGCTCGATGAAGCCGGCGCGCGCAGCGTGGCGCAGCAATTCGCGGCCGACATCCTGAAGCAGTTCGGCGCCACCAGTCTGATCGGCACCCGGATCTATTTCGTTTCCGACCGCACCGGCCACAAAGAGATCTGGTCGATGAACTACGACGGCTCCGATCAGAAACAGTTCACCAATTACCGCTCCATCACCACTTTTCCCGCCGTTTCTCCCGACGGCACCAAGATCGCTTTCACCACTTACCCGTGCTTGCCCTCTTCGCGCAACGCCGAAGCGTCGCAATTCGGCGTACAGAAAGAGAATCTCGGGCAGCCGCAGATTTACGTGCACTCGCTGGAAACCGGGCGCAAACTGGTCTACTATAACCAACACGCTTCCATGAACGCGGCCTCCGACTTCATGCCCGATAGCCGCCACTTACTGATTTACTCCACGGCGAACGGCGGATTCTCGCAGATCTACGAGACCGACCTGGACGGCGGCGACCTGCACCGCATCACTCACTCCGGCTCGTTGGAAGTGGAGCCGAAGGTAAATCCGAAGACCGGCATGGACTCGTCTTCGTCTCCGGGCGCGGCGGCACACCGCAAATATATAGAATGAATATTGATGGAACGGATGTGAGCGCGCTTGACCACCGGCGAGGGCGACGCCGTGAATCCCGCGTGGAGCCCCGATGGCCAGCACATCGCGTTTGCATGGACTCGTGGATATGAACCGGGAAACTTCAATATCTTCGTCATGGATGTTGCCAGCCGCAGCGTTGTGCAATTGACCCATGGCGCGGGACGAAACGAAAATCCGAGCTGGGCGCCCGACGGCGTCCACCTGGTGTTCTCTTCCACGCGCGGCGGAAGAACGGAGATTTACACCATGCTGGCGGACGGCGACGACGTGCAGCAGCTCACAACGCAGGGAACAACGAAAAACCTGTTTGGAGTAAAGCAACACAATAAAAAGATCGAAGAGATCAAAGAAGAGGAGATTGTCAGGATGAGCGATAGTTCGAGATTGCACGCGTCATGCAGTTCTCCAAGGCGCGGTCGCGCTGACTGCTGCTGGCGGCGCTGGTGTTGTTCGCGGTCAGGTTGCAAGAAGAAAGTTCCGCCGCCTCCGCCACCGCCGCCTCCGCGCACCCACGGCCACTGCCCCGCCACCGCCGGCGGCGCCCGTGATCAACAGCTTCACCGCCGAGCCGTCCACCATCGAGGCCGGGCAATCTTCCACCTTGCGCTGGTCCATCAGCGACGCCACCGACATGACCATCGACCAGGGCGTGGGCGCGGTGCAGAGCCAGGGCCAGCGCCAGGTTTTCCCCAGCGCACAGCACCACGCTATACGCTGACGGCGAAGGGCCCGGGTGGCATGGACTCGCGGTCGGTCACCGTGGAAGTGACCAGCGCCGCCGCCTCCGCCTCCTCCGCCCACCAGCACGCCGCGGCTCTCCAGCGCGCGACCTGTTGCAGCAGCAGGCGCAGGATGCCTTACTTCGATTACGACAAGAGCGACATCCGCGGCGATGCGCGCGACGCCCTGACGCACGACGCCGCGTCTGCTGAAGCAGATCTTCCAGCAGGACCCCAATTTCTGGTGGTGGTGGAAGGCCATTGCGACGAGCGCGGCTCGGCCGAGTACAACCTGGCGCTGGGCGATCGGCGCGCCACCGCCGCCAAGGATTTCCTGGTGCAGTTGGGCGTCCCGGCCGATCGCTGAAGACCATCAGCTACGGCAAGGAGCGGCCGCAATGTACCGAGGCGACCGAGGAATGCTGGCAAAAGAACCGCCGCGCGCATTTGTCGCCCGGCCAGTAAGCGGATCAAGAACCCGCGGGGCGCTCGAAATGCGCCCCGCGGCACACAGGAGTTGTCTATGAGTTTGTCTCGTGTCGTCGTCGTATTCTTCGCGCTGTCGCCTTTCGCCTTCGGCGCGAGCAAAGAAATTCATGGAACTGCAGCGCGATGTCGCTCATGCTGCAGGATCAGGTTCGTAATCTGCAAAGCTCGCTGGATCAAAAAGTGGCCGCCATCCAGACACTCACGCAACAGACTCTGGATAGCGTCAACCGCACCAACACCGCCGTCGCCGTCATGCAAAACCGCTTCAACGACGCCATGAAGCAGCAGCAGCAGAGCCTGAACGGCCCGGTGGCCAACGTCGGACAGAAGCTGGATCAGATGTCGGAGGATTTCCGCGCCGTCCGCGAGTCGGTGCTCGACATGAACACCCGCATGGGCAAGCTGGACGCCAAGATCGCGGACCTTGAAAATCTGATCAACACCATTCGCACGCCTGCCGCGCCTCCGCCGTCCAATGGAACACGTCGCCCGGCGATTCTAATTCCGCGCCGCCCGGAGCCGGACCTTTTGGGACCAATGTTGCCCCTGGTGCTACGACCGGCGGTCCGCCGGATGGGGTGCAGGCCGGGCCGCTCTACACGCAATGCCTATCAGCGATCAGCTGGCCGGCAAGTACGATATCGCTTTTCAGGAATTCAGCGAGTATCTGAAATATTTCCGCAACACCGACCTGGCGCCGAACGCCCAGTATTCCATCGCCGACATCTACTATCGGAAGGCGGATTACAGCGACGCGCTCACCGCTTTCGACGCGGTGCTCGAGAAATTCTCCGACAACCCCAAGACCCCCGACGCGCGCTACATGAAAGCCATGTGCCTGGCCAAGCTCGGCAGGAACGATTCGGCCGCGCACGAGTTTCGCGATGTTTATACGCGTTATGTCAGCGACCATCCCGACGTCGCCGCCAAAGCCAAAGCGCAATTGCAGGAAATGGGCCTCAGGGTGACTCCGGCCCGGCGGCGTAAAGCGGCAAATTGATCCGGGCGCAGCGCTCATCTCTCGACTTTGGGGCCTCGCAAAAACTCCTGGCCCTATCCGGTTTGCTCGTGGTGGAATTCCAATCGCGCCAAACCGTCAACGATTCCAGCCTTCCGATCACTAAGCCCAAACTCCTGATCCCGATCCCCAATTCCGGCCCCTGCGTCCCTGTGTTATGCTGTTTCCTCCCGCGCTCATGTCGCAGCCATCATCGCTACCCCGGATCTGCATTGCCATGGGCTTTCCCGACGCGCAGAAGTTGCTGGAAAACGCGCGCCGTGAAGTCAACGCGGGAGAATCTTTTTTCGAATTCCGCCTGGACTATCTGGCCTCTCCCGAACAAGGCATCGCCGTCATCCGCAAGTTCCTCGCCGCGCATCCTGATTGCTGCATCCTGGCCACCTGCCGCCGCCACCAAAATCACGGAAAATTCAACGGCAGCGTGGAAGATCAGATCCGCATTCTGAACGCCGCGCTGGACGCGGGCGCCCGCGCGGTGGACGTCGAAATCGAAAGCGCCGAAAATGCCGGCACGCGCCTGGAAGCGCTGCGCGGCAAAGGCCAGCTGATGCTTTCCTATCACAACTACGACGGCACGCCGTCGCCCGAAGCGATGTTGCGCCGCATGCTGCGCATTCCGGCCGACGGCTACAAGATCGTCACCACGGCGCGCAAGCCGTCCGATAACTCGCGCATTCTCTCGCTCACCAAATCGCACCCCCGCACGCCGCTCATCGTGCTGGCCATGGGCGAAACCGGCTTTCCCGACGCGCGTGCTCTCTACCGCCTGGGGCGGCATGTTCACCTACGCGGCGCCCAATGCTTCCGAAGGCACGGCTTCGGGCCAGGTGAGCGCTCGCGTGCTGCGCCATCTGTATCGCGTCGAGAAGTTCACTCGCGCCGCCAAAATTTATGGCGTGATTGCCGATCCGGTGCGCCACTCCATCTCCCCGGCCGTCCACAATCGCGCGTTCCAGGCTCACCGCATCGACGCGGTGTATCTTGCCGTTTCTGGTCCAGCCGGCGCAGTTGAAGGATTTTTTTATGCTGGCCGAAGTCCCTGCCGGTGGCCGGCTTCAGCGTCACCATTCCGCACAAGCAAAAGATCATTCGCTACCTGGATGTGATCGATCCGCTGGCGCGCCGCATCGGCGCCGTGAACACGGTCTGGAAAAAAGCGGGCAAGTGGCGCGGAGCGAACACCGATGCCGATGCCGTCACCATTCCGCTGGCCCGCAAGCTGCGCCTGTCGAAATCGTCGGTGCTGGTGGTCGGCAACGGCGGAGCGGCTCGCAGCGCGGCGTATGCGCTGATCGGCAGCGGCGCGAAAGTTTCCATCGTGGGACGGAATCCCGATCGCGTACGGTCGCTGGCCCGCGCTTGCGGCGCCGAGTCCCTGCTGCGCGAGCAGCTCAATGGCCGCAAGTTCGACGCGCTGGTCCACGCCACGCCGCTCGGCATGGCGCCTCATCCGGAAGCCTGTTTCTTTCCTGGCGCCATTCCCGCTGAACTGGTCTTCGACATGGTGTACAATCCGCTCGAAACCACGCTGCTGCGCCACGCTACTGCGCAAGGGGCCACCGTGATCTCCGGCCTTCAGATGTTTCTGGAACAGGCCAGCGCGCCAGTTCGAGATATGGACCGGCGCCGCCGCTCCGCGCTCCGTGATGGAGAAGGCCGCCATCGAAGCGCTCGCGCCCGCCTGCTGGCTGAACTACACTGGATTCATGAACAGGTTCACGCGCCGTGAACTCGCCGCCGCGCTGTCTGCTTCGGCGGTTTTGCTCGCTCGGCCGCAAGGTCAGCCTCAGGCACTCCCCGCGAATCCAGCCGACCGACGAAGAGCTCAAAGCATCGCTAGCCCAGCTCCGCGATAATGCCGCGCAGCTCGATTCGTTTCCGCTGCCCATGGCCGCCGAGCCCGCCACCATCTTCAAGCCCTGAGCCACTCCATGAGCTCCATTCCCGACGACATTTTCTTCGCCAGCATTTCGGAAATCAATCAGAAGCTGACCAGGAAAGAATTCTCGGCGGTGGAGCTGGCGCGCGCCTTCTGCGATCGTCTGGAGACCATCGGCCCGCGCTACAACGCTCTCGCGCTCTCGCTGCGCAAGGACGCCATTCGCGATGCCAAGGATGTGGAAGGCGATATCAAGCGCGAGCGTTTCCGCGGCCCGCTGCAGGGCATTCCGTTCGGCGCCAAGGATCTGCTGTCGTATGCCAAACATCCCACCACCTGGGGCGCGAAACCGTATGCCGATCAGGTTTTCGATTACACCGCCACCGCGCTCAAGCATATTCTGAAACACGGCGGTTTGCTGACCGGCAAGCTCGCCATGGTGGAACTGGCCGGCGGCCCCAGCTATCGCTACGCCAGCGCTTCGCTCACTGGCCCGGGCTTGAATCCATGGGATCCAACGCGCTGGTCCGGCGGCTCGTCCAGTGGTTCGGCCATCGCGGTGGCGGCGGGCCTGGTCACTTACGCGCTCGGATCGGAAACGTCGGGCTCCATCCTCACACCCAGCGCATTCTGCGGCGTCACTGGATTGCGACCCACCTACGGACTGGTCTCGCGGCAACGGCGCGATGGCTCTGTCCTGGACGCTCGACAAGATCGGCCCCATCTGCCGTTCTGCGGAAGATTGCGGCCTGGTGCTGGAGAAGATCGCAGGCGGCGACGACGACGATCCATCGTCCGCGCACAAAAGCTTCTACTATACGCCGCAGTTCGTGCGCGACCTCAAGGATGTCCGCGTAGGCTTCGCGCCTGTCGATTTCAATGAAGGGGTTGATCCCGCCGCGCGTCCCGACTATGCCAAGGCACTGGATACCATCCGGTCGCTGGGTGTTCAAATCACCGAAGCCAAGATGCCCGTGTTTCCTTATGGCCCGATGATCAGCACCATCATCTCCGCGGAAGGGTCCGCAATATTCGAGCCGCTGATCAAGAGCGGGATGGTGGATCAGCTCGCCGACCAGCACCAGATCGCCGGGCTCAAAGCCGGCCTCCAGGTTCCCGCCAATGATTATTTAAAAGCCATGCGTATTCGCGCGCTGATGCAGGAGGCTTTCCGCGACCTGCTCTCCGACCATCGACGTGCTGATCGCGCCCACGCGTTTCGATCCGGCTCCGAAAATCACCCAGCCACTAGACCGTCCCGTAAGTGATCGCCCCACTCCCGCCACCCCCGGCCTCACTGCTCTGATCCCCGCCGGCAACCTAGCCGGGCTGCCGGCGCTGACAATTCCATGCGGGTTTGCCGATGGCATGCCGATGGGGCTGCAACTGGTGGGCTCGCGGTTCTCGGAAAACACGCTGCTGGCCATCGGGAAGGCGTTTCAGGATCGCACGGATTGGCACAAGCGCCGCCCGCCGGTTGCGGAATCGTAATGCGACGACATAACATCGCCTGTGATATCATATTACTGGCGATGTGAGATTAGTTTTGGATACGGATGTCGTTGTCGCGGCCATGCGAAGCCCGGCTGGAGCTTCCGCTGCAATTGTCCGGCTTGCCCGGCGGGGTGGCGTAACAATATTGGTCAGCGTAGCTCTGGCACTGGAATATGAATCGGTTTGCAGCCGTCCGGAACATCGGCTGGCGGCGGGCCTGAGTGAAGACGAAGTGAATGTGTTTGTAGATGCGATCGTAGCTTTGGCCGAACCGGTTGCGATGCACTTTCTGTGGCGTCCGCAGCTCCGCGATCCCTGCGACGAAATGGTGCTGGAGGTTGCTATCAACGGCGAGGCTGACGCGCTTGTAACGTTCAACGCCAGGGATTTTGGAGCGGTGCCTGGCCACTTCGGCGTGGAGTTGCTGCTCCCGCGCGAAGCGATCGGGAGGATGAGACGATGAGCGAAACCAAGACTTACCCGTTACGCCTGCCGCGGTCACTGAAGGATGCGGTTGAGCGGATCAGCAAGGAAGAAGGAACCAGCATCAACCAGTTCGTCGCCACCGCCGTGGCCGAAAAGGTTTCCGCGCTCGAAACGGCGCGCTTCTTCCAAGATCGCAAAGCTCGGGCTGATTTCAAGGCGTTCGACCGCATTATGAAGCGGCGCAGCGGCAAGCCGCCTCGCGCCGGCGATGAGATGCCGCGCGGCTAAGCCCGCGCGCTCAAGCCCGGCCCACCACCCGCAGCGCGCCTCTGGCTGCTTCCACGCCGCGGTATTGCGCTTCTTCAAAAATCGAAAACCCGCTGAGATCCGAGTTGGCGAAGAAAATATTGCCCAGAGGCTTCAGCCAGCGCGTTCGCTCTTCTGAGAAAATGAACCCCGGCGATGGGCGCGCCATGGCATGGCCGATGCGCATGATGTCGATGTGCGAGACGCATTGCCGGATGTCGGGATGCGCGCGCGCCAGATCGTTCAGGATCGCCTCTTTCCAGTAGTTCCAATCCTTCGCGAGCAGCAGCCGGCGCGCGTCCTCGGGCGTATGTTCGGCCAGCGACCAATAAAACGTCCACACGGTTCGATCGATAAACGTCGCCAGGCTCATGTGCGTCGCGTTCACGTAGCCGAGCGTCGGCGAATCGTAAATCACGTTGTCCCAGGCGGCTCGGGATTGTTCTGCGCGGGAATGCGATCGAGCGTCAGGTTCGCAGTGAGCCAGGGCGAATATTCGAAATCCGTCCGCGCGCGGCGCGCCTTCGATGATGTAGGACGCGAGGAACGTCGGCGCGGCCCAGATCACGGCGTCCGCGATGTACTCGGCCTGCTCGGTGAGAACGCGGATTGTTGCGCCGTCGCGCGCGACACGATACACCGACGTCGCCGGTCCGCAAATACGCGCTTCAGCTTTTTCGATCAGCCGCGCCGGCGATCCATCCGTTGCCCTCGGGCCAGGTGAGCGGACCTTTTTCCTCCGGCTCGCGCGACGCGAAATACTGGATGCCCGCCCATGCCGACGTGTTCTTGGCCAGCGCGCCGTAATCGTCGCGGCAAGCGTAGTTGATGTACCAACGCAAACGGCGTGGAATCGAATCCCTGCTGCGCCAGCCAATCGGCCATGGACATGCTGATCCAGCGGCGATGGCTTCGCGCCGCGTTCCATCGGAACCGTGAACTGGCCGGTGGCGCGAAACTGCGTTGATCATTTCCTGGAACCGCCGGAATTGTTCGCGATCGCGCGCCGTCGCGCCATCTTCGGGCTCGATGCCTTCCTGCCAATGGCCGTTGATGAACAGCCGCTCCTGCGGATCGAAGCACAGCGCGCGCTCGTCCCATTTGCCATCGCGCAGCACGCCGAGTTCTTCGAACAATTCGCGCGCCAGCGATTCGCCTTTCGGCGGCACAGGCACATAATGCGCGGCCCAGGGAAATTTCGAGATTTCGTTCTCACCCCAGCGCGAATTGCCGCCGGCCTGCCGCTCCATTTCGAGCAGCACGAAATCGTGAAAGCCGCGCTTGTCCAGATGCCAGGCGGCATTGAGCCCGGCCATGCCGCCGCCGACGATCACGATCGGGATGCGCAGTCTGTTGCGCCGGAGCGCGAAACGCCGCATGGTCGCGCAGGCGATGCCCCAGCGGGAAACGAATCGTTGACGAATCCGCCGGTGATCTTGCGATCCGTCTTGCCGCCACAGTCCGACCAACGCCGGCGCGCCGAAAAACTGCGCGCCGCGAAAGCCGGACATCAATGCGCGACGTCCTTCCATTCCTGTTCGTAGTATCGAACCAGAACCTGGTCGTTCAGCCGGTTGGGCTCGGCCGGCACGGGCTGCATGTCCACGGGAAAAATGAACAGCTCGGCGACATTGCTGGTGGAAAGGAATCGCAGCCCGGCGGGCAATTCGATGCGGCGGCTCATAGGGCGCGAAGCTTCCGATCACGATATCCCCACTCGCCGAACGACGGCACGTACACGTGATATGGATAGACGCGCAACCCGGCCTGCTTCACCGATTCGACGATGCACCAATACGATTTCCGCGCGAACAGCGGCGATGTGCTTTGCACCACGATCAGTCCGCCCGACGCGAGATGCTTCGCCGCCAGCCGATAGAAGGCTGTCGTGAACAGCTTGCCGAGCGCGTAACTGGTGGGATCCGGAAAATCGGCCACGATGAAATCGTATTGCTCGGTGTTGGTGTCCAGCCAGCGAAATGCGTCGGCATTGATCACGTGCACGCGCGGATTGGTCAGCGAATGCTGGTTCAACGCCGACATCACCGGATGCGTGGAGAACAGATGCGTCATCTCGGGATCGAGATCCACCAGCGTGACGCTCTGCACCGACGGATATTTCAGGATCTCGCGCACCGCCAATCCGTCGCCGCCGCCCAAGCACTAAGACGCGATGCGCGCCGGGGAGCGCGGCGAGTCCGGGATGGACGAGCGCTTCGTGATAGCGATATTCATCGCGCGAGCTGAATTGTAAGTGCGAATTCAGGAACAGCCGCAAGTCGTCCTTCCACTTTGTAAGTACGATGCGCTGGTACGGCGTATTGCGGCTGAAGATCACCTCGTCGGCATAAAGGCTGTTGTCCGCGGCGGATGGAGATCCGATCGGCGAAAACCATTCCCGTCCCGAGCAGCGCCAGCACCACCACCGCATCCGGCCCGCAAAGCCCGCGTGCGGCTAATCTGCTCGCGAAACAAGTAAGTGGACCACAACGCTACGCCGACGTTGAAAATTCCGAAAACCAATGCCGACCGAACTAATCCGAGTTTCGGAACCAGCAAGATCGGAAACAGCAGCGATGCGCCCAGCGCGCCCAGATAGTCGAACGTCAGGACATGCGAAACCAGCTCGCGAAACTGGAAGCGCTCCTTCAGGATCCGCATCAGAAGCGGGAATTTCCAGGCCGACCAATGTGCCCACCAGGATCACGACCGCATACAGCACCAGCCGAAACGCTTCGGTGTAGGCGAAAGCGAGAAACAGCATGGAAGACGAAAATCCGCCGACCACCCCGACCATCAGTTCAATCGAAACGAATCGAGCCACCAAGCCGCGGTAAAGGAAACGCGACAAGTAACTCCCGATCCCCATCGCGAATAAGTAACAGCCGATGATCGTGGAAAACTGAAAGACCGTATCGCCGAGTAAGTAACTGGCCAGCGTTCCGGCGATCAGCTCATAGATCAGCCCGCAGGCGGCAATCAGAAAAACAGAGAGGAATAATGCGATGGACACTTTGTACTTCTAGTGCACCGCCGCCGCGATAATAATGCACATGCCGATCGACATGGCGCCCACCAGAACCGCCAGCGCGACGTTCTTGTCTTCGACGATTTCCTTCCACAGATGATACGGCGTCATCTTGTCGATAATTACGAAGAAGAGCACAAAGATCAGAATGCCGAGCACCGCATAAATTACCGCGTTCGCCAGTGCATGAGTGTCCACGTTCACTTACCTCCGATGTATCGGGAATAGCCGCCATAGGACGAACGATACGCGCCCGGGTTATCGCGGATCGACTTAGGCAGCACGCGCTGCTGATTGATGCGGTTCCAGCTCCAGCCGCGGTATTCGGCCACGCTGGTCAGGCCGAGCAGCAGGACGCCGTAGATCACGAACAAGTGAAGTATTCAATCGCCACCTCCGCTACTGGAACTGGACGGCGCGTAATCGCTCTCCCGCCATCTCGCTGCTTCAAAACTGCCCTTTCGAAAGGTCGTGAGAACCGGTGGAATCAGCAGCAACAGCGCCGCAATTCCGAAAAAGCCGTAATTCGGAACGTTGCGCCGTACTTCGAGATCGTACCGCATGTAGGGCGAGCCCGCCGCCATCTCCGGCTCCACGCGCAGATAATATTGGCCCGACGGAACGGACGGAACAATCACGCTGTTATTGCGGCTCCCTTCGCTGCCATCGGAGTCACGATAGTAACTCACTTCGCGGGCGAAGTCGAAGGTCTGGCCGCTTTGATCGTTGATCAAAGCGAAATTGAAATAAGCCCAATTATTGTCGAGGTCGGTGTGAATCGACAGCTCGACGTTGGAATCACGGCCATCCAGTTTGAATGTCGGCGTGACGAATGCGCCATCGCTCTTGACGCCCTGTGAGTAGGCGTAGTGATCGCTGAACGCGACGCGCCCCGGAGAAATAATCATGAACAGGAAAGCGAGCGCCGCCAGCGCGACATTCAGCCACAGCCATGTTCGCCAGGAGGATCCGATGCCTCCTCCGTAGGGCGCCGGCTGATTCGCAAACACTCCGTAAGCCAGTGGCGGGGATCCGGGGAGCTGGAATGCCTGCCAGACTTGCGTTCCCGTCATATACTCCGCTCGCGACCAAGTGACCTCGCCGCCGGTGGATTCCGAAGACAGCATGGAAGGCGGCGCGATGAAATCCTGGCAAGCTACCGAATCGCCTACTTGTTACGCGCCAGGGGAATTCGCCCAAAACATAAACGGTGCTGGCTGTCATGGAGTCGAAACTCAGGTACGTTTTCCCGCCGTATCCCATTGCGAGTTTCCCCGCCGAACGGCTTGGCTCCGGCAGCGCGCTTTCCACATGGACGAAGTTCCAATGTCCGTTGTACTCCGTCAAATAGCGGAAGCCCTTATACGGATTAAACAGCAGGTATTCGTTCCACGAGTACGAATCTTCTCCGCTCGGAAACCCCGCGCACTTGAAAGCCGATCACTTCATACTGCGTATCGCCGATTTTTCCACGCGTTCCAAGCGGAATGGTTGGCTCGATTCGTTCCTTCGATTGGAACGTCTGCAGAATCTGGACTTCGGGCGTGGACGCGTCCAGCACTGTCAAGCACTGCGGACAAACGACGCTAAGCGTGTGAGCGAAGCCGCGCAACTGCACTGGCCCTCCGCAGTTGGGGCACGAAATCGATTTGGCTTGCACCGCCGCCATCAGCGTCCAACCCTCGAACTCACGCAAGTTCTTCAGATGCAGATCGTCGAATTCCACCGCCCGGCCGAGAAACAGCATCGGCGGGTTCTCGCTGTAATCGATGGTTGCGAAATCGCCGCTCGTAGTCCGCAGATCGGCAAACAGCATATCGGACTTGTCAAAATATTGGAATGGCAACTCGCCCTGTACGCCTTTGTAGTGGGCGTGAGTGCGCGAAGTGACGTGATAGCTTTTGCCGTTCCACTGAAAATCCTCGCCCTGCCGGATTTCGTCGGCACCGGGCAACGGCGTCGGAGGTGTAGCAGCCCACGACAAATCATATTCCAGTTGCGCATCGGCCAGCCAGCCGCTCGATCCATCGTTATAGACGATATGCCATTCGTTCCAGCCGCCCTGCTCATACTCGTAAATGATGCGCCCCACCACCACGAAGCTCTTATTCTGATACGCGCCTTCGGATCCGATCTGCAGCGGCGACGCATCAGGCGGCAAGTCCGCCACTTCACCCACCTTCTTCAAATCGACATCGGTGCGCACCAGGATGGAATGACAGAATTCGCAAGTGGTTTGAACGGCGCTGGACCACAGAAACTTCACCGGCGCGCCGCAGCTAGGGCAGTTCGCAGCCGGTGAGCTCATATTTGATAAGGCCGCTCCATCTGGCGCACCGAAACTCGCGCGGGAGCAAAGCCGACGTTCAGCAGCGCCTCAAAATCAGCGGACGGCCGAGGCCGGCAGCAGAATACGTTCAGACACAGCGATCCGTATTCGGGAAACGTATGGCAGGCCAGATGGGACTCGGTGAGCAAGCTCACCCCCGTGATGCCGCCGGTATTGGGAAATTGATGCCAGCTCGTTTTGCCGAGCGGATGAAGCCCCATCGCGCCCACGATCAGTTCGAACAGTTCTTCCAAGCGGCCTTGCTGGGATAACGCGGCGGGGTCGCACCCGTGCGCCTCCACAATCCACTCCAGACCGTTCATGTCGTCCTATTGTTGGGCGGTGCCGCACTCCGGGCAGAACTTCGACGCGCGCGGCATCTTGTTGCCGCAGTTGGTGCAGAACTTAGTGTCTGCGGCAGGCGTAGCCGGAGCAGCCGGCGCCACCGGACCCGCACTCGGCACTGGACCACCTGCCGGCGGCGGTTGTTCACCACCCGTTTGTCCCGGCCGCATCGCGCCCATCATGCTATTCGCCATGGCGAGGCCGGCGCCCAATCCGACGCCGATACCAGCCGCGCCTCCGCCTTCGTTCGCTGCCGCGATCGGCATGGACTGCGCCACCTGGAACTGCGTGTACTTGTTCATGTCGCCCAGCATGTTCATGCTGATGCGCTGATCCAGCATCTTCTGCAGTTCGTCGGGGAGCGAAATGTTTTCCACCACGAAGTTTTCAAGCGACAGGCCAAGCTCGGCGAACGACGGCTTCACCGCCTCCATGATCTTCAGCCCCAGCGCCGCCTGATTGGCCGCCATATCCAGGAACGGCACCGAACTCTGCGCGAAGCTATCGGTCATGCGCGCGACGATGGTATTGCGCAGCTGGCCTTCCAGATCGGGCACCTGATAAAGATCGCGCGTGCCGCTCACCTTTTGATAAAACAGCTTGGCATCGGCCATTTTATACGCATAGATCCCGTACCCGCGCACGCGGATGGCGCCGAATTCCTTATCGCGAATGGTGATCGGCGTGGCCGTGCCCCAGCGCTGGTCGGTCTGCAGGCGCGTGGACAAATAATAGACGTCCGATTTGAACGGGGACTTGAACGCTTTGTCCCAATTCATCAGGTACGTGAGAATCGGCAGGGTATTCGTGTTCAGCGTGTACAGGCCCGGCGCGAAGACGTCGGCCACGCGGCCCTCGTTGACGAATACGGCCAATTGGGAATCGCGAACCGTCAGCTTGCCGCCGTTCTGGATCTCCATGTCTTCCATCGGGTAGCGATAGGCTAGGATTCCATCTCCCGGTTCGGTCCACTGGATCACATCGATGAACTGCTTGGATAGGAAACTCATAGGCTTGTACCAAAGTATACGGCAGAATCGGGCACTTTGTTCCCGTTTCTGGCGGGGATTGGGGGTTGGGGATTGGCAATTAAGGCACTTACCTTACGGATGGACTGCCGCGCGACGTGCGGCCTCCAGTTCGGCCAAACGCCGCTTCGCATAGGGATCGCCGGGATTGGCCGCCAGGATCTTTCGTAAATCGTCTATCGCTTCATCGATCCTGCCCGATCTGGCCAGCGCCGTCGCCAGGTTGAACCGCGCGCTCCAGTAATCCGGGCGCGCCCGCAGCGCCATTTCGAACTGAGGGATGGCGTCCGCGTTACGGTTCAGCGTGGCCAGCGCGAGGCCCAGCATATTGTGAACTTCGGGCTGCTTCGGCGATCAGCCGCGCGGCCGCCCGCAGCTCCGTCACGGCCCCCTGCGGATCCAGCCGCGACAGCAAAATCGCACCCAGATTCATGTGCGCCTCGGCGTCGTTCGGATTCTTGTCCAGCCGGTGGCGCATCATCGGCTTCCTGCAGCTCGCGGCGGCGGTCGCCTGGCCCGCGCGGCAATATCTGGAGCCATAAGTGGCCCATTTCGTCAGTCGCCCGGTTGCCTGAAACGCACCCGCTTCGGAGGATTGTTCGGATTGCGCGGGTTATCCGCCGAATTGTCGTAGTGATAGCGCATGTGGATCACGGAATCCTTAGGCAGGAACACCGGCTCGCGGTAATAGTAGACCGCCTGCCAGTTGGTGTCCCACGACGGAATCCGGATCAGCCACTTCCTCGATCCATCGGGCAGCGTGGCCCAGGCCTCCAGCAGCTTCCCCAGGTAATGAGCGTGCGGATAAACCGCAAGAACGTCGGCATCCAGAGGGAGCTGGAAAGAGTCCGAAATGACGAAGTCGCGCGCGCCGGCTGGAATATCCAGCGCCTCATCGTTCTCGAGTTGCACCAGCAGCGGAAACCGGGTCTGGGGTTTGTCGGTGAAATAGAGCCCGATGGACGGGCCGAACTTCCTCAGGCTTGCCCGAAGGCTGAAGGTGCATATTGAGCACCAGATCGTTCCCTGGATCCAGGCGCCACGCGAATCCATCCGGCTCGACATGCGGCGCGCCGCCAGGCTTCCAAAACAGGAAATTGCCGTCTGGATCGAAAGGGCTGCGGCCGATCACAAGGTCCATGCCCGGAAAACCCTTGCCCGGCGAAATCTCCTGAAGCTTTGCCGATCCCGCGCGATCCACCAGCAAGTTCGCGTGATGCACCACGCGCGGCTGGCCGGGGCGGATCTCGATGGCGCGTACCCAGCGCCGCGCCGTCAGGTTCGGAGTGAAAATGACGTTCCAATAAATATCGGGCCCTGAAGCCGGCAAAGCAACCGACCCTCGCGCTTCCAGCACCAGGTCGGGTGTGCCAAGCTGCCAACCATTGGGAAAAGAAGGAGGCGGCGGGATCTCGGCGATGTTTCCTTCCGGAGCGCCCGCGCGTACCCAGGCCGCGATGGTCGCGATCTGATCGGGCGTAAGGCTGCGGTCGCCCGCGAAATCGCCATAGCCGTGCTCGGGCAGCCATGGCGGCATATAGCGCGAGCGCATCGCAGCAGCGATCTGGGCCGCGCGCTTCTTCACGTCTTGATAAGTGAGCAGCGAAAACGGCGCCGCGTCGCCCGGATGATGGCAAGTCGCGCACTTTCCGTAGACGATCGGAGCGATATCGTGAGCAAACGTAGGCGGCTCAGCCGCGCAGACCAGGAGAGGCCACGGATAAACACAGATAAACGCAGATGGAAAAAAGCACTTCATCCGCGTTCATCCGTGTTCATCTGTGGCTATTCATATCTTAGTGCCACCAGCGGATCGATCTTGGTCGCGCGCCGAGCCGGAACATAGCAGGCGATCAGCGCCACCGAAACCAAAATCGCCGCCACCGCGACGTATGTGATCGGGTCGGTAGTTTTCACCCCGAAAAGCAAATTGGCCAGCAGCCGATTCAGCCCGAACGAAGCGGCCAATCCAATCACGATTCCAATGCCGGTCAGCAGCATGCCCTGCCGCACCACCAGCTTCAGCATGTCGCCGCGATCGGCGCCGAGCGCCATGCGGATGCCGATCTCCTGCGTCCGCTGCTCCACCGTATACGACATCAAGCCGTAGATCCCGATGGCGGCCAGCAACAGCGCCAGGCCCGCGAAAATGGTCAGCAGCAGCATGTTGAAGTTCTGGCGCGCGGTGGCATCGGAAATCACCTGATCCATGGTGCGGATTTTCGAAGCAGCCAGTTGGCTGTCCACGGATTGAATTTCGTGCTGGATGGCGGCGCTGAGTGTAGACGGGTCGCCCGCGGTGTGAATGATCCAACTCATCGGGATCACGTTATTCGCGAGTTTCGTCAGCCCGTCGGTAATCTGGCTCTCCGGAACGTACATCACGCCTTCGTCGGCGCCTTGCAATCCCGTTTCGCGGACGTCGCTGACGATGCCGACGATCTGGCGCGCGGGCTCTTCAAATTCCGGCCCCAGCCCCTTGCCGATGGTGATGCGCTGTGCCGATGGGATCGCCCTTCGGCCAATATTTCTTGGCAAAGGCCTGGTTGATGATCACCACGCGGTTCGGACTTGCCCGTGTCGCGCACGTCAAAGGCGCGCCCGCGCAGCAAGGGAACGCTGAAGCGCGCTGAAATAGTGCGGGCTGATGAATCGCCACTGTTCATCGCCGTTGTACAGGTCGCCCTTGGGAGGCGGGACGCCTGCGATGGTAAACGGCAGGTCGATGCCGCCTTGCAACGGGAGCATGGATGGCGGCCGCCGCGGCGCGCACGCCCGGCAGCGCTTCGATGTGATCCAGCACCTGGCGCGTCATGTTTGCGGCCTTGGCGGTGTTGTCGTACCGGCCGCCGCTCAGCGATGTTTGCATGGTGATGACGTTGTGCGGATCGAAACCCGGCTGCACGGACCGCAATCCAGCGAAAGTCCGGATCATGAGCGCGGCGCCGGCCACCAAGATCACGGCCAAAGCCATCTCGGCCGCCACCAGTACGCTGCGCACGCGGTTGTGGCGCAAGCCCGTTCCAGAGCGGCCGCTCGCTTCCTTCAGAACCGAATTCACGTCCAGCTTGGAAATTCGCAGCGCCGGCAGCAGGCCGAAAAGCACGCCAGTGAGCAAGCGCGATCGCGAAAGTGAACGCGAGCACGCGCCAGTCGAGCGTGGAGATCGCCGACGCCACGTGGGTCTGGTCGTTGATGCGCGGCAGATTGCCCGGGCTGACCGCCAGCAGCAGCGGCACGCTCCAGGCGCCGATCACCAGTCCCAGCACTCCGCCAATGACGGAGAGCAGCACGCTTTCGGTGAGCAACTGCCGGATCAGATGGCCGCGGCTGGCGCCGATGGCGGTGCGGATCGCGATTTCGCGCTGGCGTCCGGCGGCGCGCGCCAGCAGCAGATTGGCGACGTTGGCGCACGCGATCAGAAGCACGAATCCCACCGCTCCCACCAGGATCAGCAGAGCCAGGCGAACATCGCCCACCAGCGCGTCTCGCAGAGGAATCACGGCGACGCTCTCGCTCTTGTCCATCCACTTCGGATAGGCGCGGCGGAACGGCTCGCCCGCCGCCGATCATATTGGCCCTCGCGGACTCCAGCGTCGCGCCCGGCTTCAGGCGCCCCGCGGCCAGCAGGTAGTGGCCTTGATTGGTGCTGTTCGGGGTCGGCCTGCATGGGGATGAAAACGTCGGCCGGAGGATCGGAATGGAAGGAAGCGGGAAGAATTCCCACCACGATGTAGGGATCGCCGCCCAGCAGGATCGGCTTGCCGATCAGCGACGGGTCGCCGCCGAATCGGGTTCGCCACAGATCGTCGCTCAGCACCGCGGCTTTGGGGCCGTTCGGCTGGTCTTCCTGCGGAAGAAAGGTGCGGCCCCGGGCGGGGGAGACGCCAAAGACCTGAAAATACTCGGCCGAAACGTGAATGCCCTTCACCTGCTGCGGATGGTCGCCCGAGCCCAGGTTTAGTCCCGGCCCCGAGAAGTCGTAAAGGGCCATGGCCTGGAAGGTCTGGTTGGCCTTCTTCCATGCCATGAATTTGGGAATGGAGACGGAGCCTCCGCCGCCGGTCTGGCCCTGGAAGCTCCGCTCGATGCGCATGATGCGATCGGATTGCGGGTAGGGCAGTGGGGCGAGCAGCACCGCGTTGACTACCGAGAAAATGGCGGTATTTGCGCCCATGCCGAGCGCAAGAGCAGCTACGGCGACAGTTGTGAAGCCGGGATTGGAGGCTAGAACGCGGAGGGAGTGGCGCAGGTCGGAAACAAGGCTGCTCATACTGTTATGGTACGAGCAACCTTGCTCAAAGTTCGATGGAACTGGGGTGGTTAGCTCGCCGCGTTGGCCATGACGGACGAAACTTGGCTAAAAATGGTGCTGATGCTGCTGGAGACGCCCGGCATGATGGCGCCGGCCGCGACGGCGACGAACCCGGCCATGAGGGCATATTCGATCAAATCCTGGCCCCGGCGATCCCGCCAGACCCGCATCAGAAAATTCAAAGCTTGAGTAGCGATCATCGTTAAACTTCCTCCTCGAAGTTGTTTTGCGGTCCTCGCCGCAGTCTTTAACCTGCTTATGATTTTGGGCGATTTAACGAAATTTGGAAATCCCGCCGATAGTTTATGGAGGACTTAGTACGGAGCCCTGATTGTATAGTACTGATCTGAGGTCAAGAGCTAAGTGAAAAACGTTCCACAAAGCATTTGGCCGGTATCCGTATTCGGGCTGGGATTCCTGTTGATCATCATGGGCTTGTCAGGCGTGGCGAGCATCCAGGAAACCCGGCGGATTCACCAGCAGATTTTGGCCGTGGAGGATACCTACCGCCATATCGAGAACGTGGTGGAGAGCATCCGTTCGGACACCTCTCGCGTGGCCGTGCTGCGGCGTGACCGTTTGCTGGAGCACCGAGCTTCAGCCAGCGCTTACGCGGTCCAGTTGGCAGCCTTGCATTCCAAAACCGAGCTGAACCTGGCGGAATTGAAGTCGCTGCGGCCGCAGCACAGCAGCACGCGCCGTGGAGCGCTTGGAGATCGCGCTGGAAGCTTATCTGAAGACCGTGGGTGACGAATTCCAGCAAAGCTCCCGGAGCAAACCAGAGCGCAGTTCATGGACGATGGGTTCGGGTCGGAGACGATGCCGATTTTCGCCATCGCCGAAGAGCTGGGAAAGCTGAACGAAGAGAATTTCGAATCGCGCCGCCGGGCCTTGAGCCAGTCGGTAGTGAATCTGCAGAACGATATTTGGGAGACGCTGCTGACGGCGCTGGTGCTGGGGGCGATCATCGCCGGAGCCAGCGTGTTCCGCATCTCATCGCTCGAGAAGGAATCGGCCGCCCATCAGAAGGCGAGCGAGCTGGCCGAAGAACGTCTGCGGCATCTCTCGCAACAATTGGTTTCATCCCAGGAGCAGGAACGCAAAGCGCTCTCGCGGGAGTTGCACGACGAAATCGGGCAATTGCTGACGGCTCTGCGCATGGAGCTGGGGAATCTGGAGCGCGGGCGCGGGACCGCAAGGTGCCGAGGCCGATCCACACCTGGATCAGGCCAAGAAACTGGCCGAAAGCACGCTGCGGACGCACGCGCGACATCGCCATGGGATTGCGGCCGGCCATGCTGGATGTGCTGGGTCTGGGGCCGGCGCTGGAATGGCAGGCGCGGGAATACTCCAGGCGCTACAACACGCCCATTCGGCTGGAAGTGGACGGGGATTTGCGCGACGTGCCGGATCCGCACCGGACCTATCTCTATCGCATCGTGCAGGAAGGCCTCACCAACTGCGCGCGCTATGCCCAAGCCAAGAACATTCATGTGAAGTTGGAGGATTCGGGCGGCAAGCTCGCGGCCGCTGGTGGAAGACGACGGCGTCGGTTTCGATCAGCATGGCGGCGTGGCCTACGGTCTGGGCTTGCTCGGCATCACCGAACGCGTGCGCGAGTTGCACGGCCAGTTGTCCATTCAATCCGAACCGGGCAAAGGGACGCGTATCTCGGTGGTGCTGCCGCTGAACCGCGATAATGCGGCGCAAGATCGTGAAGTGGCTGTCACCGGGAAAGCCGCCAGCTAGCGCGCCGTCGCCGAGTTGGCCCGCAATGACATCATAACGGCACGCGCCTTGTCCGACGCGGGACTTGCCGAGGCGCCATAGAACATCAATATGTTCGCGCGCATCGCGTCGGAGACCTCGTTGAGGTGGCCGTCGAAGCGCTCCAGCAGCTTGGCATACGTCTCGTCCGCGAGTTGATAGTCGCCGATGCGGGTAGGACGTCCAGTATCGAAGTTCTCATTGGGAAGCTGGAGTCGATTTTCGCTCACGTCCGCAAGAAGGTCCCGATAGCGCCGGACAGTATCGTCCAGGCTGGCCAGGAACATTTTTTCGGCCGCGGGTGGCGGGATTTTGAAGGCGAAAACCTTGAAGGGGCCTACTTTGGGAACCAGGCGAAACAGAAACGCCAGGAGCCGCGCGCCGAAACCGGGCCGCTTGTATTGATTGTCCCAATCCTTCTGATACGCGGCCACCGAAATGTGATAGACATAACGGCGCCGCGTCATCCCGGCACGCAGCTTTCGAATGTCTTTCTTCTTCGCCGCCCACGCCGCCTTGGTCATTTCCGGTATCGCCTGGCTGACCGAGAAGCGATAGGTGCCGAGCGCGAGATCCAGGCTGGTGAACAGGTCCTTGAGCGGAACGCAATAGGTTTCCTCAAACGCGCGCTCCAGAAGCGGCTTGGCCACTTTGAAGCCGATAAAGTCGTGATAGGCTTCGTTGGCATATTGGCCGCGAGCCACTTCGATGACGTCGAAGCCGAACTCGGTTTTCAGATGCGCCGCGGGATCATCTTCATACGTGATCGTGGGGCCGAACTTGGCGCGCAGCTTGGGATACACCATGGGAACCGTGCGATTCACCGCGACGGGATGGCCCAGGTTATCGGCGGCGTAGTGGGCCAGGGCTCCGAGCGCAAACGCATAGTCGTCGAGATCTTGCGATTCCTGCGCATCCTTCAGCAGCGCTACGACAAAATCGCCGCTCCGCGTGTAATGCACCAGGTCGCTGAAAAACTTGCTGCCGAAAGGATAGTAGCCCATGTCCTGGATGATGGCGCCGCCATAGGCATAGGCGTGAGCCTCCCGCAATTGGTCATCGGTGGCGTTGGGGAAGCGCTTCAGCAGCAGCGGCCGCAACTCCTTCGGCCAGCTGGAATCGATGATGGCTTCGTGGGTGAGAACCGAATACGCCCGGGCCGGAGCCGGCAGCGAAACCAGAATCAGCGAGAAAAAAGCGAACCAGCGCACTCCCTATTGTGATCCAAACCGGCCCCGGGTTGTTTCCCGGCCGAAAATAACATTCTTTGTCACGAATGTTTTTTCCACAATTCAACTGATTGTAACGTATAGCAGTATACAAAGAGGCATGCGGTGCGATCTGCACGTCCATACGCGGCATTCGGGCATGTGCAACATTCCCGGATTTCATCGTTTCTGCCGCGAGAGCTACAACGACCCTGAGGCGGTGTATCGGACTTTGAAGCGGCGCGGCATGGACCTGGTGACCGTCACCGACCATGACTCCATCGATTCGGCCGAGCATCTTCGCCGCTACCCCGACTTCTTCCTGAGCGAAGAGGTCACCTGTACCACGCCGTCGGGAACCGAGATCCACGTCGGCGTGTACGGTATCGAAGAACGCCATCACATCGAACTGCAGCGCCGGCGCAGCGACGTGCCCGCTCTGGCGGCATATTTGCAGGAACAGAAGATTCTATTCAGCATCAACCACGTTTTCTCCAGCCTGACCGGACGCCGCACCCAGCTCGACTTCGAGATGTTCCAAGACCTGTTCCCCGCCATGGAAACCTTGAACGGCCACATTCCGGCCGGCAACAACCGCGCAGCCACGCGGCTGGCGCAGGACTGGCAGAAAGCCCCGCTGGGCGGAAGCGATGCCCACACGCTCGGCACTCTCGCCCTCACCTACACCGAGGTCCCCGGCACGAACGGCATTTCTTCCTTTCTCGAAGCCATCCGCCACGGCCGCGGGCAAGTGGCCGGCGCATCGGGCAATTACGCCAAGCTCACTCAAGCCGTCCTCGCCATCGGATCCAGCCTGGTGCAAGAGCGCCCCTGGACCTTCGTGCTCACCCCCTTGATGCTCGCCGTACCGCTGGTAACGCTGGCAAACTACTTCTGCGAGTTGAGTTTTCACGCCCGCTGGTCCCGCGCGTTGTGGCCCGTGCCGTCGCCCGCCGCGCTACCCGATTCCGGCTGCACCGAACCCGCCGAAAGCTAATTCCCGCTATTGCATGCAAGCGGCCGGATTGATATATTGAGACCGCGCGCGGGTTTTGTCGGACCAAAGTAGAAAGTTCCGGTTTCCACCAAAGTAGAAAGTTCCGGTTGTGAGGACCCGTTTGGGACCTTCATGGTATGTTCGCACAGCCGCACCGGGGTCGCACCCGGGGCGGTTGCCCAAAGCCGATGCGACGGGGTTGGCTCCGAAGCAATCGGCGAATGCCCTCCTGTGTCGCAGAACCCGTGATTGTTTCCGGAGCGCCAGGAGGGCGTTGTCGAGCCGGGATCCATTGCTTTGGTGAAATCTCGGAGCGGAGGCTTTGGGCCTAAGAAAAGCGCGTCTTCCATATCGGTTTTTCAACTCAATCTCCGAGCAACTTCCACAGTGGCGGACTGGGGCGATCAAAGAAGCCTTGCATCCAACCGCTCCGGCCTCCCGCATTGTGATCCTTGCGAACCGGCTTGATCGCCTTCGGTTCAGCCCCGACAACCCGCGCGCCGCACTCGGCAATCTCGAGGTAGCGCCCCTGGTAGCGCGCTTTCAATTCGCCGTCGAGGCGGAGTTCCACGCGGAGTCGCTGGCGTCGCATGCCAGCTCGCACCTGGGAGCGCGTGATCTGATAGCGACGGCCGGCGAAGGAGAAAGTGTAGTCGTTGCCAACTACCCGTTCTTCCACGTGACAGAGAATGGCGGCTAGGTCCAGCTGTGGCGTTAGCGCCCGATGCTGGTTGGGGAAGTCTGCCACCGGCCGGGCGAAATGCGCATTCCACTCCGGCCAATACTCTTTCTCCAGAAACACATTAGCGCCCTCCAGGGTCGAAACTTTGGCCAGCCGCAGATGCTTCACCAAACGATCCTGAGCGGTGAGAAAGCTGCGCTCGATCCGCCCTTTCGCTTGCGGCGAATAAGCCAAAATCGAACCGATTCCCAGTTCCCGTAGCGCCCGCCCGAGCTGGGTCAGCCGGTCTGCTGCGCGCTGTGCTTCCCGACTCTCTCCGGGTCGTGGTGGCACTGTGAACATCGAATCGCGATCCGTGTAGACATCCACCATGCGTCCGTTTTTCTCCAGGTACTCCCACAGCACACCCATGTTGTGTGGTGTCGCATCCTGCTCCACGAAACGTCCCCAACTCCAACTGGTCGCATCGTCGATCATCCGCACCAGATACCGCACCGGCCCCCTGCCTTCCAGCCAGTCGTGCTCCGAACTGTCCCACTGCACCAACTCACCAAAACCACTCCGCCGGGGCCGCCAAACATGCACCTCCTGGATTCGCTGTGACTTGCTCTTCCACAGTCCGCCTTCGATCATCCACTTCCGTACGGTCTCGTCGCTGACTTCGATCCCATGCCGTTTGGCCAACTGTTGGCTGGCGAAGGTTGGCCCGAAGTCATGCCAGTCTGGCTGCTTCAGAAGCTTCAGAGCCTGTCGCTGAGTCTCGGGCCGCAGCTTGCGATTGGAGGCCCGTCCACGCAGCCCATGCACCACCACGGCGTCTCCCTGCCTCTTCATCCCCCGCAGCAATTTGCGCACCCAGCGCTCACTCACTCCCATCCGTTCCGCCGCTTCCCGCTGTGTCATCTTGCCGTCGCGGGCTCTCTTCAACCAGTCCAACCAGTCCCGTTCCTCTTGGCTCATCGCGATTCGTTCCATCCTTCCAGCCTTGCGGCTGTCAATAGGAACTTTCTACTTTGGCCAATTAGGAACTTCTCACTTTGGCGCGACAACCGCGCGCGGGTTTCCGTGATGGCTCATCACACTTGATATAATCGCGCCGGAGGTAATAGCAACATGTCCCTGGTATCGGGCTTCCACCACGTCACCGTTTGTGCATCTGGAGCCCAAGAAGACGTAGATTTCTTGACTCAGGTCTTTGGGCAGCGGCTGATTAAACAGACCGTTCTTTTTGACGGACGGTATGCCCATTACCACTTGTATTACTCGAACGCCGGCGCGGAGCCGGGCTCGGTTTACACCACCTTCCCCTATAAGCGGGTTCCGGGCCGCCCGGGATCGGGCCAGATCCAGTCCACCGCTTATACGGTGAAGAAGGGCGCCACCAAGTTCTGGGATGAACACCTGACGCACCACAAAGTGAAGCACACCGGCATTCAGGAACGGTTCGGACAGAAATTTATCCGCTTCAACCACCCCTCCGGTCTGCAGCTCGAAGTGATCGAGGATTCCACCGACGAACGCAAGCCGTGGACGGTGGGCGAAGTTAGCGCCGACGTTGCAACGCACGGGTTCCATGGGCCGGTGCTCTCGGTTCGCGAGATTCCCGAGACCGAGCGGTTTTTCATCGAAGCGCTGGGATTCAAGAAGACCGGCGTGGAAGGCAACTATCATCGCCTGGAGCTGAACGGCGGCGGCGCCAACAGGACCATCGTTTTGCTGCATGAACCGGACCGTCCTTCGGGAAGCTGGGGATTCGGCGCCGGCTGCGGCCATCACGTCGCGCTCGATGCCGGGCACCGATGAAGGGCTGGCCGAACAGAAGGGCATTTACGAAGAGCTCGGCTACACCGATTGCTCCGAAATCAAGGACCGCAATTACTTCCACTCCATCTATTGCCGCTGCCCGGGCGGAATTTTGGTGGAATGCGCCGCTACGGCCGAAGGCGGATTCGCCCGCGACGAGCCCTATGACGCTCTGGGACATCAAATGCTGCTGCCCCCGTGGTTTGAAGAGCGCCGCGACGAGATCATGGCCATGCTGGAACCGATCACGATTCCGGAGAATAACTTCCCCACGCACTTGGAAGCGATCGCCGTCAGCACTGCTACCCCTGGTGGAACGCCATCGGCCGCCGATGCCGTGGGTATCGGGCCCTCCCGCCGCCAGGCCGTATTCATTAGCGGAGACGCCACCAAGAAGTAACAACGCAGTAAATTGGAAGTGTGAGTATTGATTTAACGCGGCCCCGTCGTTCGGACAGTTGGTTCGGCGCGGGGCTCGGCGCAAGCAGCGGGTGTGTTGTTGCACGGGCGCGGCAAAACACCGGAAGAGAAAATCGATCTGGCCGCCCGGTTCGGAAACCTGGAAGGTTTCCGCTGGGTGGTTCCCGAAGCCGAAACTCCCGGCAGTTGGTACCCCGGCCGCTTTTGGGATCCTCGCGAACCGAACGAACCCTACCTGAGTGAAGCGGTGGAGCGGTGTCATGCTGCCGTACTCGAAGCTGGCGAGAATGGGCGCTTGGCGCCGGACCGTTTGGTCATCGTCGGCTTTTCACAGGGCGCCTCGTTGGCGCTCGAATACGCGCTGCGTCATCCAGGCTCGGTAGGCTCGATGATCGTGCTCACCGGCGGATTGATGGGAGTGCCTGGGTCCGATTGGAAGTCGATCGCGCCGCATTCCCTGGCAGGACTGCGCATGTTGCTCACCGGCAGCGACGTTGACGATTGGATTCCAGAAGCATCCACGCTGGAAGCCGCGCGATTGTTCCGCGAACTCGGCGCCGACGTGCAATTACGCATCTATCAAGGCCGGCCGCATATCGTCAGCGAGGAAGAGATCGCCGAGGCGCGCAGCTTCCTGACGGCCTTGATAAAGTAATGGGACATGAAGCTGCTGATCGTCGCTGTTCTATCCCTAGCGCAGTGCGCTTTCGCGCAAACCGGATCCGCACCGCCCGAACACTGGGTGAGTACCTGGGCCACATCGCCGCAACAGCCGCGGCCGTTTCCCATCCGCCGTCCGCCCGCGGGAGCGGGGCCAGCTACGCAGCGGGCCGCCGCGTCCGGCGCCGATTACAAGTTTCCACAACCAGACGCTGCGCATGATCGCGCATAGCAGCATCGCGGGCCAGCGCGTGCGGATCGAGCTTTCCAATGTCTTCGGCAGTACTCCGCTGGTGATCGGCGCGGCGCATATCGCGCTGCGCGACAAGGACTCGGCCATTGTTCCGGCCACCGATCGCGCGCTAAAGTTCGCCGGCCGTCCAACGTCCTGGATTCCGCCGGGCGCCACTGAGGTCAGTGATCCGGTGACTCTGGATCTGCCGGCCGAGAGCGATCTCGCGATAAGTATCTACATTCCCGAAACCGGTGCCGACGGATACCATGCACGCGGTCGGGTTGCACACCACTTACATTTCCAAAGAAGGCAACGACACCGCGCAGCCGGCCATGGCGGACGCCGCCACCACGCAGTCTTATTACTGGCTGACGAACATCGATGTGGCCGCGCCCGCCGATGCGGCGGCCATTGTGACTTTTGGAGATTCCATCACCGATGGCGCGGTTTCAACGCCCAACACGGATCATAGCTGGCCGAGCCTTCTAGCCCGGCGCCTGGCGGCCAACGGCGGCGCAAATATCGCGGTGCTGAATCAGGGCATCTCCGGCAACCGGCTGCTGCGCGACGGCGCGGGCATCAACGCGCTGGCTCGTTTCGATCGCGATGTGCTCTCGCAGCCCGGCGCGAAGTGGCTCATGATCCTGGAAGGGATCAACGACATCGGCCTCGGTTCGCGGTCCGACACACCGGTGAGCGACGCCGTGAGTTCCGAGGATTTGATCGCGGGGCTAACGCAACTCATCGAGCGCGCGCATGAGCACGGCCTCAAGGTAATCGGCTGCACGCTGACGCCGTACGAAGGCGCGGCGTATTACAGCGAGGGTGGAGAACAGACCCGCATGGCCGTGAATCAATGGATCCGGGCCTCGGGCGCTTTCGATGCCGTGGTAGATTTCGACGCGGTGGTGCGCGATCCCGAGCATCCCAAACAATTTCGCCCAGGCTTCAACAAGGGCGATCACCTGCATCCGAATGACTCGGGCTATCAGGCGATGGCCGACGCGATCGATCTTTCCATCTTCGGTTTGAAAAAGTAGGACGCGCTCTACACTCGTTCCAGCAGCGTGGCCATGCCCTGGCCGACGCCGATGCACATGGACGCCAGCGCATAGCGGCTGCCGGTCTTCTGCAACTGGTGCGTCGCGGTCAGGATCAGGCGCGCGCCGCTCATTCCCAGCGGATGGCCGAGCGCGATGGCGCCGCCGTTCGGGATTCACTTTTTCCGAATCGTCGGGCAATCCGAACGAGCGCGTCACCGCCAAAGATTGCGCGGCGAAAGCTTCGTTGAGTTCCACGATATCGATCTCATCCATGGAGACTTTCAGGCGCGCCAGCAGCTTTTGAATCGCCGGAATCGGTCCGACGCCCATCACGCGCGGCTCCACGCCGGCCGCCGCCGCTCCCACCACACGCGCCAGCGGAGTAAGCCCGAATTTCGCGGCGGCTTCTTCGCTCGCGACAAACATCGCGCAGGCGCCGTCATTGATTCCCGACGCGTTGCCGGCGGTAACGGTGCCGCCCTTGCGAAACGGCGTGGGAAGCTTCGCCAAGCCTTCCAGTGTCGCTGTCCGGCCGGATATGTTCGTCCTCGCAAACTGTCTTGGAAGTGCCCTTCGGTCCCGGAATGATGACCGGCGCGATCTCTTCGGCGAAGAATCCCGACTTCTGCGCCGCCGCCGCCTTCTGTTGCGACCGCAATGCGAATTTATCCTGCGACTCGCGATCGATCTTGTAATCCTCGGCGACGTTCTCGCCCGTTTCGGCCATCGAATCGGTGCCGTAGATCTTCTGCATCACGGGATTGATGAAGCGCCATCCCAGCGTGGTGTCGAAAAGCTCGGCATTGCGCGCAAAAGGCGCAGTGGCCTTGCCCATCACGAAAGGCGCGCGGCTCATGCTTTCGACGCCGCCCGCGATAGCGATCGACATTTCGCCCGTAGCAATTCCTCGCGACGCTACAGCCACCGCTTCCATTCCAGAAGCGCATAAGCGATTCACCGTCACGCCGGGCACCGTGTGCGGGATGCCGGAAAGCAGCAGCGCCATGCGCGCGACATTGCGATTGTCTTCGCCCGGATTGATTGGCGCAACCCAGCACCACTTCGTCGATCGCGGCCCAGTCACTTTTCGGAAACTTGGCGCGCAGTGTGGCGAGCGTATGGGCGGCCAGATCGTCCGCGCGCACTGGGGACAGCGATCCGGCGTAGCGTCCGATGGGGGTACGGACGCCTTCACAAATATAGGCAGTTGGCATAATTGTCGTTACTTCTTGATTTTACCAGGAGCTTATGCGGCGGCCACCGAAATCGAATACACCGGCGGCAAGCTGTCGGCCATGGTCTCCCAAGTATCGCCGGCGTCGCGGGTATAGAAAACATGCCCGGAACTGGTTCCGACATAAACGCCCGCCGGGTCCATGTCATCCGACGTCATGGCTTCGCGCAAAACCAAAAGATGGGCATTCCGTTGCGGCAGGCCGCGCGACAACAGCTTCCAGGTTTTCCCGGCGTCGCGGCTGCGCGCCACGCGAAACTTGCCCTCGGGATTGCAGCGATACTCGGCTGAATCGATGGGCACTGTAAACATGGTTTTTGGTTCCGCGGCTGGAACCGCCAATCCGAAACCAAAGCGCGAAGGCAGACCGCGCGAGATATCAGTCCAGCGATCGCCGTTCAACTTGCCGCGATAAATGCCGCAATGATTCTGCTGATAAAGCGCCTCGGGATCGTTGGGATGCGCAAGCAACTTGTGCACGCATTGGCCGACCTCCGGCAGCTTGTTGGGGAGAAAATCCGCGCGCACCCCGCCGTTGTGGGGCGACCACGTGGCGCCACCATCGGACGTGCGAAACACGCCGGCCGCCGAAATCGCGATCGCCATCCGGCCTTTTCCGAGGCACTGAATGGAATGCAGGCACATGCCGCCGGCGCCAGGATTCCACTGCGCGCGCGTAGGATGATTGGTGAGCGACGGAACTTCTTCCCAGGTTTCGCCCCAATCGCCGCTGCGGAATAGCGCGCCCGGATCGGCGCCGGCATAGACCACACCCGGCTCGTCGGCGTGCCCGGCCCGAAGGTGCCAGATGCGCTTCAAGGATTGATCGGGAACGCACTTCAATTCCAAACCTTTTTCCGACAGCTTCCAGGTTTTGCCGCCGTTCGTGCTGGCATGGATATGCGGTCCAAACCAGGCGCTGTTCACCGCGGCGTACAGGCGCTTGGGCTGGCGAGGATCCTGGGAAACGTGGTTCACTTCCAGCCCGCGAAAGTGCGGGCCGTCGACGCTCCAGGTTTTGCGATTTTTGGTGGAAAAAGCAAAGGCACCCTTACGAGTGCCAATCCAGACGGTGAGGTTAGGCTGGGCCATTGGCCCATTTTAAGCTGAAAACGGGCCGGCCGAGAATTACTTCGCCTTCTTCTGTTTCTGTTGGCCGACGCGGATCTTGAAGTGCTGCAGCTTGGCTTCCTGGAACGCCTTGTGATCGTGGCGCGCCACGACATCATTCAGATAGGCGTCGACATTGGCGTCCTTGGGCAGGACGGCCATCACGGTGAAGCTCTCATTGCAGGAGGGGCAGAACGGGCGGAATCGCTTTACGTTGGGAATTGCCATACGCATTCAGTTTATCACGCTCCTCTAACACGCGAGAATGGAACATGCTCTCCCGCGCGGCTTTCTTGGAAAGCGCCAAACAGGCCGTCAAGACCGCGATCGCGGGCGTAATCTCGCTCTTCGTCACCAAGCTTTTCCGTTTGCCGGAAGGCTACTGGGCCGCGATCAGCGCGCTCATCGTGATGCAATCCAACCTGGGGGCGACGTTGAGCGCTTCGCGCACCCGACTGGCGGGAACTGCCGTGGGCGCGGTGATGGGCGGCTTGTTTTTCGCGATGTTCGGCATGAACATCCTGGCCTTCGCGCTGGCGGTAACGATGGCGTTTATGGTGTGCGATTTGCTGCGCCTGGCGGAAAGCCAGCGGCTGGCCACCGTCACCGTCGCGATCATCATGCTGATCGGGCGGACGAGTGCGGCGTGGATTGTTGCGCTGCACCGCTTCACGGAAGTGGCGCTCGGGATTTTGGTGGCGCTGCTGGTGTCGCTAACATTGTGGCCGAATCATGCGCGCCGCAGCGTCCGGCAAGGGCTGGCGGATATACTGCTGAAGCTCGGGGTACTTGATCAGGCGGTGATGCGCAGCTACCGGCGGCAACCGGGCGCGCCGATCGAGCGCCCTGAAAGCGGAGGTATCGAGCGCGATTCGAAAAAATAGCGATCTGCTGCAGTACGCGCTTCAGGAATCCTTCGGGCCGATGAAGGAGCGCGAATCGCTGGCATTGCTGGCCCATCAAGTGGAGCGCCTATTTCGCGCCGTTGAGACTATGGAATTCGCCGTTCGGGACAGCTCGCCGGATACCTACTTTCGAAACTTTGAAAACGAATTGGAGCAATTGGAAGAGAGCGTCTCGGCGGCTTTGGATGCACTTTCGAAAAGCATTGCCGCGGGCAAGCTGTATCCGGAATGGCCGGATCTGCCTGGGATGATCGCCGCGCTCGACAAGCGGGCGGCGCAGGCGCGGGAGGCGGGCGCAAGCATGAATTACTCGCTGGATGAGATTCTGCGGTTCTATTCGCTGCTGCTGGGCTCGCGGAACCTGATCGAAGAAATCGAGCTGTTGCACGCGTTCGCCGTGGCGCGCTTGCCGGCGAAAACGAACTGACGTTCCCGGGCGTCCCGTTTGGACGCATCAGGGGTATTTTTGTGTTTGGTGACGCATTTTTGGCGGCGGAGCAGGAGAAAGGGAACAGACAGCGGAGCCGGTATGCGTCAGGGGCATCGAATTCAGCCTGACCTTAACAGATCAGCAGAGCGATACCGGCCCAGGCAGACTTCAGGTTGTTGGACCCGTTAGAGATGGACTTCCGATAGGCTGGTCAACGAGAGGAGAAGCTTCCTACGCTTTGGCTGTCTTGGCTACTTTGCCGGCGCCGGGAGCCCGATAGCCGGTCTTCATACTCAGGGCGCGATCGGTTTCTTCCACCGTCAACAGCGGGATGGTTTTGGTGTGGACCAAGCCGCTGGCCGATACGGCCAACGCCAACGCCGCAGCGCTGACGTGGTCGGGACACTCGCAAAGAATGTAGACGTCGTTATCGCCCAGCGCGAAGTAGGCGCTCTCGAGTTTGCCGCCAATGGAGGCGAGCGCCTCCTTGACGACCGCCTGGCGTCCGGTGGCTTTGTCCTTCATGAGTCCTCGCAGGCCTTCGGCTGTGTAAGAACCCTCGATGAGAAATTTGGGCATTAGTAGTGCCTCCTTGCGGGGCCAATCATATATGATCTGGCGGCTGGGAGGAAGGCGGGGTGGTTCGGATTTGGAAAGGCGGCCGAGTAAGTGGCACGTGAAGATACAAATATGTAACTGGAGTTTTCCTGAGTTCCGCGCAATCGCGTTTAGCGGTTACAGGCGAGCCGGTTTGTAACAGAGCGCGAAATTAGACGGTCCATAGCGTGAATGCAGTGCTACTGCAAATTTCAGGAGACATGAATGAAATCCAAGTTGATGATGACGCTCTGCCTTTCTTCCTTCGGCCTATTGTTTGGTCAATTGGCCCAAGCCCAGTTCTGTGTACTTACGAATGCCAGCATAAGTGGCGCCTATGGGTTCGTGGCAAGCGAGGGTGGGGCAGTTACGACGACGAATACGACCACAACCGGGACGCCGGGAACGGGAACAACAGGAACGACAGGCACCTCCACGGCTACCTATAGCGATACGAACGTTGGAAATCTGCTGGGGGGCATCGCGGCGGGAAACCAGTTCGCATACTCGGGTGTTCTAACCTTCGATGGAGCGGGCCACATTACCGCGATTTCGGCGCCCACCGGGACAGAGGTGGCGCAGATTGGAACCTACAACGTGAATTCCGACTGCTCTATCAGCGTGTCGCTCATGGACGCCTTTGGGACAAGCAGAACCGCGACTCAACTAGTTGGCGTTGTTCTGGGGCGTGGGGCGGAAATCGATCTGACTTCGCCAACGATGCTCCAATCGCAAACTGGAACCGGGAGCACGTCGACCAGCACAACCGGCACCGGAACATCGACCAGCACAACCGGCACCGGAACATCGACCAGCACAACCGGCACCGGAACGCCGACCAGCAATAGCACGCAGTCTGCTTCAGGATTGGTAATCAAGTTAGTCCGCGTGCTCTACCAGGGGGGCTGTTCGGATTCGAATCTCAGCGGCTTGTACGGATTTGTTCTGACCCCATCCGCGGTGCAGCAGCAGACCAACACCTCGGGAACGACAGGAACCGGGACTGGTACAACCGGAACCGGGACAACGGGAACAACCGGGACCGGGACAACGGGTACAACCGGGACCGGGACGACCACGACGACGACCAGCAACACCGCGACAAACCAACCGGCCGCTGAAATTGGATATCTCGATTTCAATGGCGCGGGAAAAATTGTCTCCACCTCGCCTAGTACAGCTACCAGCACCTCTGTCTCGTCGGGTTCCACAACGGCCGGGCACTCCACTTACAGCGCGCTGGACTTTACCGGAACCTACACTGTCAATTCGGATTGCTCGGGAACCATGACCATTAGCAATTCGTCGACGTCGACAACCGGGACTACCACTGGCACCGGCACGACCGGCTCCACTGGTACTGGAACAACCGGTTCCACCGGCACCACCGGCAAATCGAGCGCGAACCAATCGACCAGCATTAACTTCGTAATCACTCAACCGAACAGCTCGATCGGGGGGCCTCAAACTCCTGGACTTACCCTGAGTTTCTCAACCCCCGACGAATCCGGCTCAGGTTACGCCCTCGCGCAGTAGGAATGAAAGCAATTAGCGCTGGCCGGAGAAGTGATTCCGGCCAGCGCAGTTGGTAAGTGGTGAGAAGTTATAGGCGTATTTGTAAGGTCGTAATCGGGCTGAATCCCGCCGTCTTGCTGTCCTGAATGTTAGCCATGTAGAAGAACTCGCCGCCGGCGATCACTCCGGTGGTCACTCCGTCGAATAAAGGATTACGCCGTTCCAGAATGTCGAAGCGTTCGATCTTGCGAAGAGTTTCCGTCAGAGTGAAGCGAACTACCCGTGGCGACATAAAGCCGTTTTGTATTGCGATTAGCGCGTCGCGATAGAAATAGAGACCATCGATGGTCGACAGGCACAGGTCCGCAGGATGCACGATTGGCGTTGCGGCGCGGGTTTTCAGGTCGACCATAGTAATGCCATCGGGGAAGGTGGAGACGTAAAGCAAGCCGCCGTCCTGCGAGACCGTGATTCCATTCGCGAATTCGAATCGTCCGGGAAGTTGCTCCAGTCGGGCCGCCCCCTTCGCCAGATGCCAAACTGCGCTGCCGCGCGTGTCGGTGAGGTATATATCGCCGGCCGGTGCAAAAGTTAAATCGTTGAAGTCGTGACTAAGTCCGCCGATCGCATACTTCTGAATCAAGCGGCCCGACGGAAGATCGTAATGGAGGAGCGCGGATTCTGTGTTCGAATTACTCAGGAGCCACAGTCCGTCGCCCCGGGCCTTGAGGCCCAGCACCGTACCAAGTCCATGGATGAATGGCGCGCAGTTCCCTGAGGCGGAGCAGCGCACTATCTTTCCTTTTCTCATGCTTCCGAAATAGAAGCGCCGCCGCGTTGGATCATAAGCGACGCTCTCGGGGATGAGATCGCCTTCGCTGACTTGAAAGACGGAAGTGCTGTGCGAGACCGGCGGGGTGGCGCGCAGGGCGGCGGCAAGAATTTCTTGGAACTCGCGCGTTCCGCGCAAGTCCGCGAAAATGGAATCTCGCGACGGGTCGAAGCCGGCGTTCAGAGCAGCCACTTTTCGGAGCCACTCCATCGTCTCGGGCCATTGTTTCGCCGAGGCCTGGATACGGGCCATCTGGTAAGTGACAGTGGCTTTGTCCGGGGCTGAAATTAGTGATTTTTCGATCCTCGCGACCTCCGCCCGGAAGGATTGCCAATCGGCATCGGACAGGGTGGCCGATGGCGGTAGCTGGGCAAATGCGGGCCAAACGGCAAGCAAGAAGGCGAAAGCGAGGGGCCAAGCGGTCATCGCGCGTCACTTCATGATCGCCGATATATGC
Source organism: Bryobacterales bacterium (assembly GCA_963761265.1). GTDB lineage: Bacteria > Acidobacteriota > Terriglobia > Bryobacterales > Bryobacteraceae > Palsa-89. The sequence continues at coordinate 64,225 of CAVXGM010000007.1, read as the reverse complement.
CCTCACCGAATCCCTGGCGATTCGTGCGAACCTGCAAAAATGTTACAACACACCGGATCATTTGTGATAGCGTAGGGCTCGGCGCGATCCTGATGGGTTAACGGGGAAAGTGGGTCGGCGCCAGTCAACTCGGTCATTCACGCTCGCGAGGAGGACGCATGCGTTTATGGTTTCTTCTATTTTCCGGCACAGCCCTGGCAGCGCCGGCAGTGCAGTGGAGCAATATCCCGCTGAGTTTCGAACCGAATACCGGCCAGGCATCGGCTCAAGTGCGTTATCTGGCAAGGAGCAGCTCCTGCACCTTGTATCTGGCCTCGGGCGAGACAGTGCTCGCCGGGCCGAACCAATCGCCTTTGCGGACCAAGTTATCCGGCGCCAACCCTGCGGCTGCCATTGCGGGCGAGGTCCCGCAAGACTCCAGCAGTAACTATTTCATCGGGAATGATCCGGCTCAGTGGCACACTGCCGTTCCCAACTTCGCCAGAGTCCGCTACGCTGGCGTCTACCCTGGAATTGACCTCGTCTATTACGCAAAAGACGGCAATCTGGAATACGACTGGATCCTCTCGCCCGGAGCGGATCCGCGAAAAATCCGAATGGTCTTCGAGAGTGCCGATCAATTGCGAATCGATAAACGGGGCGACCTTGTCATCCGTGCGGGCGGAGTTGAATACCGCCACAAGAAGCCGTTGATCTATCAGGACGTCGAAGGAAAACGCGCGCTGGTAGCCGGAGGCTGGACCCTGCACGGTAATGTGGGCAGCTTCCACCTTGGCGCGTACGATCGTCGAAAGGAGCTGGTAATCGATCCAGCGCTCATCTATTCCAGTTATTCGGCGGCACCGGCGTCCGACTACGCCTACGCCGTGGCCGTCGATTCCATCGGCAACACGTATGTTGCGGGTGGGACGGGCTCGGCCGGGTTCAACATCAAGGGGACAGAAGACGCCTTCGTTCTCAAGTTGTCACCCAGCGGCTCTAAGTTGTTCTCTGCTTTCCTGGGCGGAGGCGCCGCGGATGAGGCCAGGGGCGTCTCGGTAGATGTCCAAGGGCACGTTTATGTCACCGGAAACACCGGATCGCTCGACTTTCCCACGAAGGGCGCGATCCAGACGAAGATGGCCGGATCGGGGGACGTGTTCGTGGCGGAACTGAATCCTGCCGGTTCGTCGCTCTTGTACGCCACTTATCTGGGCGGCAGCGGCATCGACACCGCATCGGCGATCGCCATTGACGCAGCCGGAAACGCATACGTGGTGGGGTCCACGTTTTCGACGGATTTTCCGACGAAGGACCGCGTTTCAAGGCGCCAGGGGTGCGCAGGAGGATGCATTCGTCACGAAGATCAATCCAACTGGCACGGACGTGGGTGTACTCGACGTATCTGGGCGGTAACAACGTCGACCAAGGCAATGCGATCGCAGTAGACGCGACTGGAAATGCATACGTGACCGGCTATACGGCATCGACGAACTTTCCGCTGCAGTCTCCTTTCCGCGGTTCCAACGATGCCAGCGTGGACGCCTTCGTCACCAAGATCAATCCTGCCGGCTCCGCGCTGGTGTACTCCACCTATTTGGGCGGCAGCGCTACCGATTACGGGACGGCGATTGCCGTGGATTCGTCCGGCAGCGCGTATGTCACCGGCATCGTGACCTCCGACGATTTCCCGCTTGCAAACGCCATTGACAACAAGCTCGGAAGCCACGCGGTGGACGACGTATTCGTCACGAAGTTCAATCCTTCCGGTTCTGCTTTGGTGTATTCCACATATCTGGGGGGCGGCTCGGGAGACGACCCGTATGCGCTGACGCTCGACCCGGGCGACAACGTCTACATTACCGGCCGCACGAACTCAAGCGACTTTCCGTTGACGAATCCGATTCAGACCACGCGGACCGCCTTCGACATGTTCGTCACCGAAATCAATGCAGCAGGGTCGGCGCGGCTATTTTCAACGTTCATCGGCGGCTCCGGGAGCGAGTCGGGCCGCGGGATCGCCGTGGACCGCTTGGGGAACATACACATCGCGGGAGAAGGCACGTCCACGGATTTTCCGGTGAAGGGCGCATTTCAGGGCACGAGCGGTGGCGGCAGCGCTCCCCAGGATGCCTTGGTGTTGTTGTTGGGCGATGCCCAGCCGTCGAAGGGCCCAGTGATTACCGGCGTCAGCGACAACCTCATCGGCGGCGGCGCGGTGACGCCGGGCGGCTGGTTCTATGTGGTAGGCCGGGATCTGGCGGAAACCTCGCGGATCTGGGGCGGCAGCGATTTTGCCGACCCGAATATCCTACCCACCGATCTGAACGGGGTGGAGGTGTGGGTCAATGGCGCTCCGGTGCCGGTATATTTCATTAGTCCCGGCCAGGTGAATGCGCAGGCGCCTTCGAATATCAGTGGCACGATAACGGTCCAGGTAGTCCGTCTCGGGCTCGCCAGCAACATTCTGACGTTGCCCGTTGCAGTGATCCAACCGAGCGTGTATTTTTACCAGGTCGGAGGGAAGGACTACGCAGCGGCGCTGTTCACCGATTACGCCATCATGGGCGATCCTGCCGTGGTGCCGGGAACGCGCAAAGCGAAAGTTGGCGACGTCATCCAGTTGTACGCCGCGGGATTGGGGCCTGCTCAATCTGGATCGGCGATCACCTCGCCTGTACCGATTACAGGCGTCAGCGTGACGATTGGATCCACCGATGCCCCGGTGATGTATGCGGCGCTGGTGGCCCCGGGGCAGTACCAGGTGAATTTCACCGTGCCGCAACTAACCGCCGGCGAGTATTCTATTCAGGTCTCGACGTTCCGGCAAGACTTCCCCATCCGGCATACTGTTCGAGATCGGGGAGTAAACGCTGGCGGTCAGCCGTCGTGTAGCGGCGGCTACGGGCTTAGCGGCGTGAGCGGCGAAGCATTCCGGATAGGCGTGATAGAATCGGGTTTCTTCCGCATGGACGCTACAAAGCCGGATACGCTCGAAACTTCCGAATTGGAGTACGCTCCTTATCAGGAGAAAACGCAGCTGGCGCGCTATATCAAGCAGTACCCGCGCAGCTTCACACGCAACCCCTCGCAGCCTTTGATCGAGCGGCCGCTCACGTTGTCGGAACTGACCGGGCCGGTGGAACTCGGCCAGCGTCTGGGCATCAGCCCCGAAGATCTCGCTCATCTTCACGCGGACCGTCCGCGGGCTATCGGGCAATACATTGAAGTGACCGGCCGCGTGGTGGATGAAGATGGCGCGCCGCTGGCCGGATCGATGGTTGAGATCTGGCAGGCCAATTCGGCGGGCAAATATGTTCACGAGCTGGACCGGCACGAGGCGCCGGTGGATCCCAACTTCATCGGGGAAGGGCGTTTCGTAACCGATGCCGAGGGACGCTACAAGTTTCGCTCCATCAAGCCGGGCGGTTATCCGGTGACGGAATCCACTTGGTGGTGGCGTCCGCCGCACATTCACTTTTCGATTTTCGGCCCGAGCTGGATGAACCGGTTTGTCACGCAGATTTTCTTTCCCGGGCGAGCCGTTGAACGAGACCGATCTGCTGCTCAACGCGGTGCAGGATCCGGAGGCGCGCGACCGGCTGATTTTTGAGACCTCGCCCACGGTGGTTGGCAAGGTGAATTTTCTGGTGTTCCGCCGCGACTTCGTGCTGCGCGGGAAACATCGCACGCCCGCATTGGATTGAATCAGAGCTGGATTAAATATGAGCCGCGTTAGCTTGCCGACCGCACCTTATTGCACCATTGGTCCGTTCTTTCCGGGAGCTTTTGTCACCGGCTGCGAGGATCTGACCAGCTTTCAAGGGAAGCGGGCGCGAGGGCAGCACATTGTGCTGACGGGGCGCATTGTGGAGGAAGGGAATCGTCCGATCTTGAACGCGATTGTCGAGATCTGGCAGCCGGATTCGAACGGCGTGTTTCGCCATCCGCTGGATCCGCGCGTTGAGGATGCCGATCCGGGATTTTTCGGCTGGGGCCGCGCGAAAACCGACGCCGAGGGGCGCTATTCGTTCCGGACGGTGATGCCGGGCGTAAGTAACGGTTACGCGGAGTCCCGCTGCCCGCATCTGAACCTGATGATACTGGCGATCGGCGTCACTCGACGCCTGGTGACGACCGTTTTCTTCGGAAAAGCGCCTGATTCGGTTCGCGATCCGGTGCTGGAGTGCGTGGCCGAGCCGGCCGCGCGCGCCCGCATGTTCGCACGGCGGGAAAACGGCCGGAACGAGGATCTTCCTGTCTATCGCTACGACATTGTTACCAGAGGCGAGGCGGAAACGCCTTTCTTTGTGGATTGAGAATTTTCCCAGGCCCCTCACAACCCTGTAACAGTCGGCTCGATTTTCGCATCTAACGTCAGAAGTGAGGGCGTTCAAGAGTGTTCGTTCGCAGGGAGGAAATGAGTTGAACGAGAAGCATCCAAATCCCGCGAAGATTGTGGTTGTGGAAGACAATTCCGCCGACGTGTTTCTGCTGCGTCATGCGCTGGACCAACACGTGGAGGAATATGTTCTGGATGTGCTCCGGGACGGCGAGGAAGCCATCCAGTTCGTGAATCGGCTGCGTTCGGGCGGCCGCCACAACGCCGAGCCTTGCGTGATTGTCCTGGACCTGCATCTTCCCAAGTACGACGGAACCGCGGTATTGAAGGTGATCCGGCAGGAGCCGGCGCTGGCCTCGGTGCGTGTGGTGGCGCTCACCACTCTGGCGAGCCCCAGGGACGAGCAGGAGGTCCGCGATCTGGGCGTGCGGTTATACCGGGCCAAGCCGACGCTGGTGGAAGAATGGATCAAGCTGGCGGGCGAGATTCTGGAAATTTGCCGCGAACAGAGCCGCGCGGTTTTTGTGTAGTTACCGCACCCACCAGCGCAGCGAATCGGATGCGGCGGTGAAAAATTCCTGGCGCGAGGTGGTGAGGTCGGCCTTAGTCCAGTTGCCGTCCGGCTGGTAGTTCGGATCGTGATACACCCATAACTGCCCGCGAGTGGAATGAACCAGAATCGGGGCGCGCGTTGTGCAATCGTACATTTCGTTGTCGATGGTAAATGTGAGATGGTCGCCATCCACCACGCCAACGCCAAGGAAGGGCGGTTGGGCCACGGATTCGGTGGAGAAAAAATAGCCGCCGTGCCCAGGCAGGAAGAACATTGTGTATCGTCCGGCCACGTCGGCGCCCGCGCCGGAAGGCGTCACGGGCTGTCCATGAATGGAAACCTTCAGCCCGAGAAATTGAATCCGCGGCGATGCTGAAGTAGCTTCGTTCTCTACTCCGCGTTGGGCCATCAGGATCTGGACCGTGTCGGTCAGGGTCTGCCCGAGTTCGGGAGTGGTGGGGATTGGGATCTCGAATGCCTGGCCCGAACTGAGCAAAGGCGATTCCAGCGATGCGGAGAGAGTTGGGGTGGGCTTGCCGCCGTCCGCATCGGCGAAGCGCGCCGCGAAAGCCTGGGTGGCTGGCTTAGCGGTTACGCGAAAATTTTCTCCATCGGCCGTGCGCGCTACTTGGAGTTCGTAGGCGAAAACTGCCAGGTTATTGTCGTCGCGAAAGATGCGATAAAAGCTGTCGCCCGACGCGGGTTCCAGACTGATCTTCAATTTGGGCGGCCCATTATCGGAACGGGTTGTGATAGTCAATTGAATGCCATTGCTGAGAGCCACCCGGGCTGAGACCTGGGAGTAACAGGTAGCGCCGGCGGCCAGAAGTAGGAGCGATAGGCGCATTTATTCGGCCGCATGGACATCGAGGGCCTGGCGCAGCGATTGGAGCGGCACGTCTTTCCAGTAGCGGCTCAAATTGTCGATGCTCATGAAGGATCGCGACTCCATCCGGTCGATATATAAGCAGCCGTGCAGATGATCGATCTCATGCTGCAGAATGCGCGCATACCAGCCCTGGGCTTCCAAGCGGCGCGGCTGGCCACGCTCGTCCCAATATTCGACGGCCACTTGCCGCGAACGTTTCACCAAGGCGCTGAAGCCGGACAGGCTGAGGCAGCCTTCAAAGAACTCGGCTTGCTCTTCGGATTGCTCGACGATGCGAGGATTGATGAGGACCTGAAACGGAACCGCCTGGCGCTCGCGTTCGGCCAAACGCTCGGCCGCGATGTCTTTGGAATATTCCGGGCGATCCTCGATCACTGCGAGCTGAAGAGGCAATCCCACTTGAGGCGCAGCCAGGCCGACGCCGGGAGCGTCGCGCATGGTTTCGTGCATCCACACGATGAGCTGCTGGGTTTCAGGCAGGGCGATTTCTTCCTGCAATAAAGGGCGGGCACGCTGCCGCAGCACGGGCTCCCCCACTTGAACGATCTTTAGCCGCACGTTTTGATTCTAGCGGCTCGCCCGGAAAGGGAGAGGTTCGCGGGCGAGTGCGCGCGGAATCGGCCGGCTAGGCGCTGGGAGCGGTATCGGAGGTGGTCCCGGAGAGAACGAATACAACTTTGGAAAATACGGTGGCAATGTCGGCTGCCACAGCGGGCAGAATAGTGCCCGAGGCGGCGCCCAGGAATCCGGCCAGGAGCGCGTACTCCACCAAATCCTGCCCATGGGTATCCCTCCAGATTTTCAATTTCAAGCTGGCGTCGATAATCTTTTTCATCAAATTCTCCTCCTCGGCACGTCATAAGTTTGCCAGCAGGCCAGGCCGGTTCCAAGGCCCGAATGTACCGATTTTGTTGAATCGGGGGACCTAGGCGGCGGGACGTACTAAGGCACAAATTGGGCTAGTATTCTACGAAGTAAGATGGGTAAGAAAACCTCGTTTCCGGAGCAACGGAACGGCTTGAAATCGCGTCCTTTCAAAGAAATGACTCGGGTACTAGGTGTGGCGTTCCTTTCACTCAGTTTGGCCTGGAGCGCTCAGGCCCAGGATACGAACAATCCGCCGAATCCGCCCACCAGCCAGCCGGCGCCGCTGGCGAATGACCGCAGCGTAAGCTGGCCGGAGATGATACCGAACGTCGTGGACGACCAGAAACGGATCTGGACCTTCCCGGCCAACCTGACGCACGATCATTATTGGATTCCGGCGCTGGCGGTGGTGGCCGTGACCGCTGGGTTGGTGGCCTCCGATCGCTTTACCGAGAAACCTTTTACGACAACCACGGCGTTCCACGGGTTCAACTCGGCATTTAACGGTACCGCCGCGTCGGCTGAGATCGCCGCCATGCCAGTGGGTTTGTACGCTTTCGGTCTTCTGCGGAAGGATTCTTATGCGGCGCATACTGCTTTGCTGGCCGGCGAGGCGCTAGCGGACAGCGAGATCGTGGTCACTGCGCTCAAGACGGCCACTCGCAGATCGCGACCCGAAAATATACCAGGCACCGGCAATCTCGCCGACACCTGGTTCGAAGCTCCGGGAGGCGTGGGGGTGGGGCATGGAGGCTTTCCCTCCGGCCATACCATCGCCGCGTTTTCTGTGGCGACGGTGATTGCGCGGCGCTATGGGAAAACGCATCGCTGGGTTCCGTACGTGGCGTATGGATTGGCCGCTACCATTGGGTTCTCGCGAATGTCGACGCTGGCCCATTTTCCTTCGGACGTATTCTTGGGCGCGGCGCTGGGGTATTCGGTGAGCCGGTTCGCCGTTCTGCGTTAAAGATAGATTGTGGATATTCGACGGGCTGAATCGCCAGAAGACGTCGCCGCTGTGCGAGAGCTCTGGCGGGAATATTGGGAATCGTTTGGTCTGCCCATGAGTTTTCAGGGCTTTGGCGAGGAACTGCGGGGGTTGCCGGGTGTGTACGGGTCGGCGGGCGGGTTGCTGCTGCTGGCTTTCGATGAGAACGAACCGGCCGGGACGATTGCGTCTGCGGCGTCTGGACCGGCATCGGCTGGCGAGGTGAAGCGGCTGTACTTGCGGCCCAAGTATCGCGGGCAAGGATTGGGGCGGCGTCTTTTGGAAGCTGTGGTGGAGCGAGCGCCGGCGATGGGGTACGAGCGCCTTTACGCGGACACGCTGCCGATTATGTCGGAGGCCTTGAGTTTGTACCAGCGCGCGGGATTCGAGCGCGTGGAAGCGTACGCGAGCGCTCCCACTCCCGGTGCCATCTATCTGAAAAAAGAACTGGTTCAGGGACTCGACCGCCGGGCCGGAGACGCGCTCTAAAGCTTTAACCTGATCTGCCGATTTACCTGCTGTGGCCGGACTGTATCTCGAAACTCGTCTGGAGTTTCTGCGCGCGAGCCAAAACCCGGACGGAGGTTGGAGCTACTTCCCAGGCAAGGGGTCGTGGTTGGAGCCGACCACCTACGCGATGCTGGCCCTGCACGGAACCGGATCGGACCCAGCGTTAGATCGGGCTTGGAAGCTGGTGCGCTCGTGGCAGCGCGCGGACGGAAGCTTTCGCCCCAGCGGTGAAGTAGAAGACGGAACGTGGGTGACGGCGCACGCGGTAACGCTCGCGAGCGTTCGCGGCGTAGATGACTCGAGTGTTCGCGCATCGGTGGATTGGCTGCTGCAGGTGGTGGGCGCCGAGCACAATATCTATACGCGCGTGGGAGCGGCCCTGCATTTGATCAAGGCCCGCCTGGATGTTTCGCACGAGGGTTGGCCGTGGCGCGAAGGGAATGCGACCTGGATTGAGCCGACGGCGCATACTTTAGTGGCGCTGAAAAAGGTCGCCCGCGCGTATCGCACCTCCGATGTGGACCGGCGCGTTCGCGATGGCGAGGCGCTGGTGGTGAGCCGCCGCTGCAACGATGGCGGCTGGAACTATGGGACGCCGAACATGCTGTATGTCGATCTGCCTTCCTATCCGGAGACCACCGCGCTGGCGTTGTTAGGGCTGCTGGGGCGCAGTGAACACGAATATACGGGAGCCCTGGATGTAGCCGAGCGATTCCATGCCGCGACTCAATCCTCGCTGGGAAGAGCCTGGTTGCAGATCGCGCTGCGTTGTCATGGCAGGAGCGTCGCGGCGCCGGCGGAAAACGCCTGGGCGGCGCGCGACGTGATGCTCGCGTCACTCGAAGCGTTGGGACATCCGGAAGGGAACTACAAATTGTTCTGTGCGGGAGAGCGGTCATGACCCGGCGCAAGTTCGCCTTGCTCTCCGGCGCGGCCGCGGTGGGGGCTTACGGCGGGATCAAGCTGCAAAGGCCGCCCAAGGCGCCCAGGCTGCCGGATGGCCCGGCGGGAAAATCGGCGGTCGCGATCGTTCGGGCGCATTCCTATTCCGATGACCTGGCTTGCCGCATGCTGGAAGGCATTCGGCAATGCGGCCTGGACGTGCGCGGCAAACGAATATTGCTCAAGCCCAACCTGGTGGAGTTTGATCCGGCCACGGTGATCAATACCAATGCGGCAGTGATCGCCGCGGCGGTGGAGGTGTTTCATCAGTTAGGCGCGGCGGAAGTGAAGATCGGGGAAGGACCGGGGCATCGGCGCGACACGCTGGACATGGCGGACGACGCCAAGTATCGCGCTGGCTGTACCAAAATTCGAGAGTATCTTTACCGATCTGAATCGCGACGATGTGTCGCCGGTGAAAGGCTTCGGCGGCGAACGGGAGTTTTACTTCCCGAACACCGTATTGGGCGCGGACCTGATTGTTTCGCTCGCCAAGATGAAGACGCATCACTGGGCGGGCGCGACGCTGTCCATGAAGAATTTCTTCGGCGTGGTGCCGGGCTCGGTGTACGGGTGGCCGAAGAACAAGCTGCACTACTACGGGATTCCGGAATCGATTGTGGCGCTGAATCGGCAATTCGGCCAGAAAGCTTTTGCCATTGTGGACGGCGTAGTGGGGATGGAAGGAAATGGGCCCATCCAAGGAACACCCAAACCGGCCGGCGTGCTGGTGATGGGGAGCGACCTGGTAGCCGTGGATTCCACCTGCTGCCGCGTGATGGGCATCGATCCGGAGAAGGTGAGCTACCTGCGCATGGCGGCCGATCTGGGGCACGTGCGCACGGAGCGCATCGAACAACGCGGCGAGACCATCGCGTCGGTTCGGAGCAACTTCGCGCTGATCGACGATTTTAAAGATCTTCGGCTGGCGTAATGCTTGCGGTTGCCCGAAAGCCTGACCGGTTGACAAGCGCGCTGGCGGCGATGGAATCCTCTTTCGTTCGGCTGGCCGAAAAGAAGACGCTAGCCATCGCGCTAGCGGGATTGCTTCCATTGGTGGCGCGGGCGCTGCTGCTTCCCATCCTGCCGGTGCCCAAGCCCGCGATCCAGGACGAATTCAGTTATCTGCTGGCGAGCGACACGTTCGCCTCCGGGCGGCTGGCCAATCCCACGCCCGCGTTCGCGGAGCACTTCGAGACGTTGCAGGAGCTGATTCGGCCAACATACGCGTCGAAGTATCCGCCGCTGGCGGGCCTGGTGATGGCAGCCGGACAGAAGCTGACGGGCGAACCGTGGGTGGGTGTATGGCTGAGCATGGGCGTGCTGTGCGCGGTGCTGTGCTGGGCGCTCCAGGGTTGGCTTCCGGCGGTGTGGGCGTTCACCGGGAGTTTGATCGCGGTGCTGCATATCGGAATCGTGAGCTATTGGACCGACAGCTACTGGGGCGGAACATGCGCGGCGATCGGAGGCGCGCTGTTGATTGGCGCCGTTGCGCGTTTGATCGATCGCCCGCGCGTGTCTTCAGCGCTGGTGTTCGCGGCGGGGCTGGCGGTGCTGGCGAATACACGGCCTTTCGAGGGCTTTGTGTTTGCGGCGGTTTGCATCGGATGTTTGGTTTTTGAATGGTCGCGCGACCGGGCTGCGATCGGCAAGATTCTGAACAGCGCGGTTTTGCCGATGGCGCTGCTGCTGATCCCGGTGGCCGCGTGGATGGCCTATTACAACTATCGCGTGACGGGGCACGCGCTGGAACTGCCTTACGTTGCGCATGATCGCCAGTACGCGCTGCTGGAGCCGGTGCTGTGGGCGACCCATGTGCGTCCCGCGCCGGCTTATAGCAATACGTTCCTGCGCGATTTTTGGCGGGCGGATCTGCGGGAAAAGCAGAAGGCGCACGGTGAAATCCTGGAAGGGCACGTTTGGGACTTGTTGATGTTCGCGCAGTTTCTCCTGGGGTTGCCGCTGGCCGCCTGCATGCTGCTGGTGGCGCGTTCGTTGTGGCGCGATCCGATTGCCCGGCGTGCGATCGTTCTGGGGCTGTTGGGCTACTTAGGGCCTGCGTTCGACACACGGGTATGGCCGCATTACGCCGCCGCCGAAACGGCACTGGCGTACATCCTGGCGGCCTGCGCGCTGCGGGCGTTGAGAAATGCGTGGGCGGGCGTGGATGGCGCCTATCTGATGTGGGGCGCGCTGCTGGTGTTCGCGCTGCCTACGTCGGTGGCGCTGCTCACGCCGGCGAATCGCTATTTGCCCGGCTCCGAGGAATATCTTCGGAACGCGAAGCACGCCACCATCGAGCAGCAGCTCGACAAACGGCCGGGCGAGCAACTGGTTTTGGTGCGGTACGGTCCGCGCCACGAGATTTACGAAGAGCTGGTCTATAACCATGCCGACATCGATGGATCGAAGGTCATTTGGGCCCGGTCGCTCGGCGTGGAGAAGGACGCGGAATTGATCCAGCATTACCCCCATCGCGAGGTTTGGATGCTGGAGGAGAATGCGGGCGTTAGCTTGCGATGCCTGCCACCGGGGGCGGCGCAATGAACGGCGTGGGCTTGGAGCACGCCAGCCGTTGGCGGCGCTGGTTCGGGCCGATGCCGGGCCGGCGCGAGGCGCATGCCCTGGCGTGGATGGCGCTCGCGATCGGCGTACTTCTCTGTGGCATTTCGGTGGCGCTCGGCTTTGCGGGCCGTACGTTCCTGGGAAGGCCGCTGGGCGGAGATTTCGTCGAGTTTTACACCATCGGCAAGATCCTCAATACGGACGCGCCGGCCCGGATCTACGATCTACAGCTAGCCACCGGTCTGCAGCACGCGACGCTTCCGAGCATGCCCGCTACGCAGATGCTGGTGTTCGGGCAGGCCCCTTTCATCGCATCGCTGTTCCGGCCATTCGCGTTGCTGCCGTACGCCTGGGCGTATGTCGTTTGGCTGGCCTTTTCGGCCTCGCTGTATATCGCCGGACTCACACTCTTGTTCCGGACCTTGCGCCTGAACGCGGAAGACCGCAAGACCGGCTTTCTGCTGGCGCTTTCGTCCACGCCGTTTCTGTTCGAGACCTGGATCGGCGGGCAAATGTCGGTGGTGGCCTTCTTTATCTGGGTGCTGTTTTTCTGGTGTCTGGAACGCGACTGGCGATTTTTGGCTGGTTTTGTTCTGGCGCTGTGCTTGTTTAAGCCGACGCTGGTGGCGCTTCCGGTGCTGATGCTGGTGCTGGGGCGGCGCTGGCGCGTGGTGGGAGGGTTCGCCGGGGGCGGGCTTGCGATGGGGGCGCTTTCGATTGCGGCGGTTGGCCTGGACGGGTGCCGCGCATGGATCCTTGCATTGGCGATGAACGGACACAACGTGGCCAAAGCGGCCGAAGCGTGGCACGAGGCCAAGTATGTGGATTTGCTAGCTTTCTTTCACTTGTTGCTGGGCAACCAGCCGACTCGGGGGGACGTGGCGGCGCTCTTCGTCGCTCTTATCGCGCTGAGCTGGCTAGGTTTAGCATGGTGGAGGTGGGATCGCAACGCGGATCGGCCGCTCTGGGCGGCGACGCTCTGTTTCATGCTGGTGGCGAATCCATATGTACCGATTTACGATGCCATTCTGATGGTAATTGCGGTGGCGCTGGTGGCGGCGAGTGGGCAAGCGACCCCCGGATGGCTGCTGGCGCTGTATCTGGTTCCCTGGGTAACCCAATCATTCGCCGAGTTTTTGCACCTTCAGTTGCTGACGGTGGGGCTGTTTGGATTTGGAATCTATGCCTTGCAACTCGCAGAAACAACTAGTGTGAGTTGTTTTAAACCCAGGCAGGAAAAAGGTACTATGACAGGCCAACGATATTCACAGGCGACGAGGTGATTTAAGGTCTGTTCTAGGGGCTTACCCTGATTTGACGTACCGGGTTTGGGTGATAACTTACCAATAGCGAAGGACGAATCCATCGCAAGGGAGAGGAGAGACAATGACACGAATTACCAATCTAGTTTTGAAACTGAAGGTGTGGAAGGATACTCGAGGCCAGGACCTGATCGAGTATGCATTGATGGCCGGTTTCGTTGCGGTTGCCGCGGGAGCTATCATGCCGGGCGTTTCTTCCAGCATCAGCACCATCTTCAGCAAGGTTACCAGTGTTATGGCGAACGCCGCCAGCTAAACCAGACTTTTGGCGGGTAGGCGAGGGGATAACCCTTCTGCCTCGCCTATCCTCCTCAGGTTAAATGCACCTCAGGTTTCATGCACCTCAGGTTAAATGCGCCTCAGCTTAATGCGTTAGTGCGCCTGCCGGATTCTCCTCGACTGCGAATCCGGTGAAATTACCCACATCATCCGATTCTATTTGCTCCGCCGGTCCCACGATTTCCAGTGTCGAATTCTCGACGATTTTGTCCCTGAGATTCTCGCTTAACCTTAAAAATCCCAGTTCCATCGTATTCTTGATCCAGCCGTAGGTCACTTCCGAAGGATCCAGGCGGCCCACCACTGTGGAAATGCGCTCCAGGCATTCCCGGTCGGTTGAGAAATGAATCGGCGTGCGGATGGCGGTGGGCGTAGTGGCGGTTAACGAGTTGACCAGCGTGGCATCCCAATCGATTTTGGCGAGCATGCGGTCATGCACCACGTCCGCCATTCCGATGCCGACGCCGTTTCCGTATGTATGCGGGCTCAGATCGCGGATGAAGATGCGCTCGATGCGGGGCTGGTCGGGCCAGGGGTTGGACTCGCCATGGACGCTGCGGTTCACTACCTTGGTGTCCATGCCGGAGCCGCTGATGTTCTTGCCGATTTCGTCCACAATCAGCACGTCGAGCGGGAAGGGAAGGCGACCCATCCAGCCACGGACTTCAGCCAGCAGGTCCTCATCGGCTCGCTCCATCCCGGCGGCGGGGACCGCGGCGATGCGGCCGGTGTTGTGATTGGCGTCTTCGAGAATCGCGAGGCCACCGATTATCTTGCCGGACGCGAGCACCTGGCGGCCCACCGTGCGGATGACGTGCTCCAGGCCCAGCTTGTAGGCGTACGTGTGATAGCGCTGCGCGCCGGCGAACTTGCCCAGGCCTATGGCGGTCATCTTCAACAGGCCGCTTTCGAGCTTGCCCGAGAAATCGGTGTGCCATTTGACGCGGCCGATCAGCATGACGCCGTCGCTCTCAAAGGCGCTGCGGTCCATGAATGTTTCGATGCCGTCGGGCGTGCTGCCGGTGGAAAGCACGTCCAGGGAACTGACCACCGGACAGTCCATGGTGGCTTCATGAATGCCGAAGTGCGCGAGCACATCCGCCTGGCCTTCCGCGGTTGCGCCGCCGTGGCTTCCCATGGCTGGGAAGATGAATGGCCGGCAGCCTTGGGATTTCCAGTAGTCCACGGCCGCGCGCGTGATGGTGGCGATATTGGCAATGCCGCGGCTGCCGACTCCTAGCGCCACTCGAGCGCCGGGGGGCACACGGGAGGCGAATTGGCGCTCGCTCAACTGGCGCAAAACCTCGCCGCGAACGTCGGGGAGAGAGCGATCGGGAAAGTGCTGGCGCACGGGCAGCATTACGGGCAGCGGCATGTTTTCAGGATACAGTTTTGCTCTTCTTGCGGGAGGGATTGGGCCGCTTGGGAGGCGCCGGCCATTCGTGTTGATGCTTTTCCATCCAGACACGAGCTCCGTGGAAGACGACGCCTTCGGCCTCCAGCCGGAACCTTTGTTCGAGGCCGTTTTCGCCGGGAAGCGAGATTTTGCCGCCGGCGCCGACCACGCGATGCCAGGGCAGCCCGCGCGACGCGCCTCGGAGTGCCCAAACTACCTGACGGGCGCATCCGGGAAAACCAGCCGCGCGCGCCACATCGCCGTAAGTGGACACCTTGCCTTTCGGAATTCTGCGAATGGTGTCGCGGATGATTTCAAGCACGATGCTCGGTTGCGCGATACCAGGCCAAGCGTGCGGCGCAGGCCTTCTTCGAGCGAATACTGGGGATCGTGGCCCAGATCGCGGCGGGCGGCGGTGGTGTCGGCCTGCGAATCGCGGACATCGCCCTGGCGCGGCGGGCCGTAAGTGGGCGCCAGACGGATGCCCTCGATGTTTTGCAGCAGATCCCAGACGTAGTTGAGCGAATAGCGGTTGCCGTTGCCGGCGTTGTACATTTTGCCCGCGACGCCGGGGGCCGTCGGCGCCTTACAGCACAGCGCGGCGACATCCTCGACGTAGGTGAAATCGCGGGTCTGTTCGCCGTCGCCGAGGATGGTGGGCGGCGAGCGTTCCATCAGGGCCTTCAAGAAAAGCGAGAGGACGCCAGAGTAAGGACTAGTTGGATCCTGCCGCTCGCCGTAGACGTTGAAGAAGCGCAGCGCGACGGTTTCCAGTCCGAAGCAGGAGTGGAACACGCTGGCATAGTGCTCGCCCACGAGTTTTTGCACCGCGTAGGGGGACTTGGGGCGCGGCAGCATCGTCTCCACTTTGGGCAGCACCTCGGTGTCGCCGTAGGCCGATGAGGACGCGGCGTAGACCACGCGCCGGACCTTGGCGTCCACCGAGGCGCGCAGGACGTTGAAGGTGCCGTCGATATTCACTTCATGCGAAGGCACCGGGTCCTGGATGGAACGCGGCACGGAAGGAATAGCGGCCAAATGAAACACGATATCGGCGCCGCGCATGGCGGACAGCATGGCGGTGGCGTCGCGAATGTCCGACCGGTCCCACTCAATCTGTGAACATACTTCCGCGAGATTGGATTCGTGGCCGGTCAGCAGGTTGTCGACGACGCGCACCTGGCCGTCTTGACGGGCGAGCAACGCGCGGACCAGCGCCGAGCCGATGAAGCCGGCGCCGCCGGTGACGACATAGCGCGTCATATTCGTTCCAGTCATCAATTACCCGGCTTAGTGCCGACGGCCACCAGCGACAAGCTGGTCCACGGCAGCAAGCCATCCAGATGCCGCCAGATCCACACGGTTTTGTCGAAGATCTTGAGGGTCACTTTGTTGATGTGTTTTCTATGCAGAATTTTGCCGTACAACCACCATCCCAGTGTGCCAATTTTGTTAAGCTGACGCATGTCCTGAACGGCTAAGCCATGCTGCTGGAATAGCGCGCGGAGTTGCGTCCGCGAAAAGCGGCGGCGATGTCCCAGCGCCCGGTCGAGACTGCCGAAGAGGAACGGACTCTGGGGCGTGAGAACAATGAGCGAGCCTCCCGGCCGCAAGACGCCGGCCGCGGCTTGGATGACAACCGCGGGATCTTCGACATATTCCAGAACGTTCACGCAGAGGACGGTGTCGAAGGGGCCGCCGGCGCGCTGGTAATCGTTGGGGCACTCCGGATTCAACTGGAGCACCTCGACGTTGGGCGTGCGCAGGAATCGATTGCGGAGCGCGTGCAAATATAGCGGATCTTTTTCGGCGGCCACATAACGCAGGCGGCGGCCCATCAGATGGCCGGCGATATTTCCGATGCCGGCTCCCAGTTCGAGCACCGTATCGCCCAAGCTGGGCCGCAAGACGCGGGAGAGCCAATTTAAGTATTGGGGCGTCCCGGTGAGATTGTTTAAGAACGCGCGCCCGTAGGGCTCGACGTACAGATCGTCAATCAGCCAGAAGCGCAGGATCACGCCCAGCGCCTTCACGCCGTCCTTCCAGCCGATCTTCTTGCCCTCTTCGTAGGTGCGGCCGTGATAGCTGATGGGGACCTCGTAGATGCGCAGCTTGCGCTTGGCGCACTTCATGGTGATTTCGGGCTCGAAGCCGAAGCGGTCCGACCGGATGGGAATGCTCTTCAGCAGATCGGTGCGGAAAACCTTGTAGCAGGTCTCCATGTCGGTCAGGTTCAGATTGCAGAACATGTTCGACAGCAGCGTCAAAGTCTTGTTGATCATCGAATGCCAGAACGGCAGGATGCGGGTCTGCTCGCGGACCAGGTAGCGCGAACCAAACACGGCGTCGGCATGGCCGTCTAAGCAGGGGCCGAAGCAGCGTAGGGTATTCCGACGGATCGTATTCGAGATCGGCGTCCTGCACCAGGCAGAAATCGCCTTGCGCCTCTCGAATCGCGGTGCGCACGGCGGCGCCTTTGCCTTCGTTGATTTTCTTGCGGAACAGCCGGATGCAGGGTTCCTGGGCGGCCAGCCGGTCCAGGATCTCCGACGTGCCATCGGTGGAACAATCGTCGACGATGATCAGCTCGCGCTCGAGGTTTTCGGGAAGGGGCGCGTTCAAAACCTGAGCAAAGCTGCGCTCCACCATGCTGCGTTCGTTATAGACGGGGATGAGGATGGAGAGGCGCAACTTCCCTAGTATATGCGCCTGGTATATGCGCGCCCCAAATGTGAAAAAGCCGCCACCGCACGTCGAGACGCGCGGAAAGGCGGCTTTTCACGGACCTGGAATCAGGCCTTCACGCTACTAGCGCTTTACGGTTTCCCGGTGCTGCTCGTGCTGCCGTTGCTGCTCGTGCGTTGCGTTGGACTGCGCTACATCAACTTGTGCGTTGGCCCATGCGTCGGCTTGTTTCTGGGCTTCATCCTTGGAGATGCCGTAGCGTTCCTGGATGCGGCCGACCAACTGGTCTTTCTTTCCGGCCACCTGCTCCCAGTCGCTGTCGGTAAGCTTGCCCCATTGTTCACGGGCTTTGCCCTTCATCTGTTTCCAGTTGCCTTCAATTCTGTCCCAATTCATAGGGATCTATTCTCCTTCACGCATAGAAGAGCACGCTCAAAGCCACTCCTGAGTGATGTAAGATGCTGATTCTGCGGTGCATCACTAACACCTAACCGGGAAAATCTTACGAAGAGAGTTTGTCACTGTTAGGTCCCCTCATAGAAAAATTGCCGGGGTCGTGATACCAGTAGAGTTTGACACCTAAACGACTGGCTCCAATTTTGGAAACGGATCTGCCCGGCATAGAGCGCTACGCGCGCGGCAAAGTGCGCGACGTTTATGCCGCCGGCGAGTACCTGGTGATTGTCGCTACCGACCGGCTGTCCGCATTCGACTACGTGCTCCCGACGCCGATTGCCGACAAGGGCCGGGTGCTGACCGCTCTGACGCTGTTCTGGCTGGAACAGTTGCGCGACATCGTTCCCAACCACTTCGTTTCGGCCGAACATCTCCGACTATCCGCCCGAGTTCCATCCCTATCGGGATCAACTGGAAGGCCGGTCGATGCTGGTTCGCCGCGCCAAGATGATGGAAGTGGAATGCGTGGCGCGGGGATATGTTTCCGGATCGGGCTGGAAGGATTACCGGCGAGAAGGGCGCATTTGCGGCATCGAGTTGCCCGCCGGATTGCGCGAGAGCGATCAGCTTCCGGAGCCCATCTTCACGCCCGCATCGAAGGCGCAATCCGGCCACGATGAGAACATTTCGTTTGAAACTGTCGCGCGGCAGATTGGCGAACCGCTGGCCGCGCGGCTGCGCGATCTGACGCTCGGGATCTATCAAACGCGCCGCCGCAGTATGCCGAAACGCGGGGCATCATCATCGCCGACACCAAGTTCGAATTCGGATTTGTCGGCGATCAACTGGTTCTCGCCGACGAAGTTCTGACGCCCGATTCGTCGCGCTTCTGGCCGCGCGCCAGCTATCAGCCGGGCGGTCCGCAACCGTCCTTCGATAAGCAATACGTGCGGGATTATCTGGAATCCATTCACTGGGACAAGCGCCGCCCGCGCCGGCGCTGCCGCCTGAAGTGATGGAGCGGACCAGCGAAAAATATCGCGAAGCGTATCGCGTCCTGACGGGAAAATCGCTGTGAAGGCGCGGAGGTTGTTTTGAGCTGGATCGATCTGGTGTTGATCCTGGTGATCGCATGCTCGGTGCTGGCCGGCTTCGCGGCTGGATTTGCGCGCGTGGGCGTTGGGTTTGCGGCGCTGATTGTCGGGATGTTTTGCGGCTTCTGGTTTTATGGCATCGTGGCGGACTACTTCATCGATTACGTCAGCTCGCGCGCGATTGCCAATCTGATCGGATTCTTCGTGATCCTGGTGGGCGTTCTGATAGTGGGCGCTGTTGTGGGCCGCATCCTGGCGAAATTTTTCAAATGGGTTGGGCTGTCGTGGCTGGACCGGCTGCTGGGCGGAGCCTTTGGGGTGGTGCGGGGCTTCGTGATCGCCGCCGCGATGGTGACCGTCCTGCTGGCCTTCGCTCCATCGCCGCCGCCGCCTTCGGTGGTGGATTCCAAGCTGCTGCCTTACGTGATCGATGTTTCCGATGTACTGGCGGCCGCTACGCCGCGCGAGATCAAGGATCAGTTCTACGCCACCAAGGACAAAGTGAAGGCCGTTTGGTCCGCGCACAACACGCATAAGCCGGAAGGGCTCCGGCACGAATGAACCTGCTGATTTTCGATCTCGATGGAACGCTGATTGACTCCAAGCTGGATCTGGTGCACTCCGTCAACGCCGCCCGCGCGCTGATGAATCTGGCGCCGCTCTCCGAGGAACTGGTTTCATCCTATGTGGGCAACGGCGCGCCGGTACTGATGCGCCGCGCGCTGGGGCCGGAGGCGAGCGAAGCGGACGTCGCATCGCGCGCTCGAATATTTCCTGAAGTATTATCGCGCGCACATGCTCGATAACACGCATTTGTATCCGGGCGTGCGGGAAGCTCTGGATCAGTTGCTCGCGGGCGGAGCGAAGATGGCGGTGCTGACCAACAAGCCGGTGAGGTTCAGCCGCGCGATGGTGGAAGGCGCTTGGCTTGGCGCAGCATTTCTTTCAAGTTTACGGCGGCAACAGCTTCGAGCAGAAGAAGCCGGATCCCATCGGAATTGAAACGCTGCTGGGCGAGAGCGGCGCGGCGCGCGAGCGCACCATGATGGTGGGCGACAGCCAGGTGGATATTCGAACGGCGCGCAATGCGGGAGTGTCGGCTTGCGGCGTGTCGTATGGGTTTCAGCCGGAGACTTTTGCGGAGGAACCGCCGGACCTGTTAGTGGACAACATGCTGGAGCTGGCCGATTTCGTGCTCAAGCGCGAGTGAAGACGGCGAGTTGTTGAAGCTTGGTCCAGGCGGCGCCCGAATCGATGGATGCAGCGGCGCGCGCCATCGCGGCCAGCGGGCTATCGGCCAGCCCCGCGGCCAGCAATGCCGCCGCGCTGTTCACCAGCACGATGTCGCGCTGCGGGCCGGCTTGACCGTTCAAGACGGCCTTGGCAATTTCGGCATTGCGCGCGCGATCGCCGCCGCGCAGGTCTTCGATCCCGGCCTGCGGGACGCCGAAGTCGGCGGGCGTCCATTGGAAGGACCGCACGTCGCTGCCGGCGATCTCGAACACGAGTGTTGATCCGGTGGTGGTGACTTCGTCCAGGCCATCGCCATGGACCACGAACGCGCGCTGGGGTTCGAGCCCGGCCAGCGCATTGGCCATCAGCTCGGCGGTGTGGGCGGAAGGCGCGCCGATCAGTTGGCGTGCGGCGCCGCGCGGGATTGGTGAGCGGGCCCAGCAGGTTGAACACCGTGCGCATCTTCAGCTCCACGCGCGCGGGCTGGGCGTGTTTCATGGCGGGGTGAAGCGAGGGAGCGAAGAGGAATCCGATTCCGATTTCGCGGATGGCTTGCGCCACTCGCTCGGGCGTCTGCGACACTGCGACGCCCAATTGTTCCAGAATATCGGCGCTGCCGCATTGCGTGGAGAATGACCGGTTGCCGTGCTTAGCCACGCGCGCGCCCGCGCCCGCCACCACGAAGGCGGCTATGGTGGAGATGTTAAACGTGGAGCCCGTGCCGCCGCCCGTTCCGCAGGTATCGAGCAGCGGCTCCGGATCTACGCACGCGTCGATTCGAATGGTCTTCTCGCGCATGGCACGCGCGAAGCCCAGCAGTTCGCCCGGAGTCTCGCCCTTCATTCGCAAGCCCATCAGGAACGCCGATATTTGCGGCGTACTGGCCGCGCCGCTCAAAATGGCGAGCATGGCGTCGTGAGCTTCGGCGGACGACAGATCGTCGCCGGCGGCGATCTTATTCAGATAAGGCAAAAGCATGGAGGGCTTTGGTTTCACGTTACCATGAGCACAAGGACGGATTTCATGAGGCTGGCCGCATTTGCAATCGCATTCACGATCTCGGCAATATATGCGCAAGAACGCCCCCGGCCCCCAGCCGCGGCGCATGAAGCTGGTGCTCCGCCGGCGGCCGCTCCCACCCCACCTCCCGTTGAGAAAACATCCAAGACCCAGCATTCCATTCAAATCAACGGTAAGACGCTCAACTATACGGCGACGGCCGGAACATTGGTTTTGAAGAAAGACGACAAACCGTGGGCCAGCATGTTTTACGTCGCCTATACGCTGGATGGCGTTCCGGAGGGGGCGAAGCGGCCAATTACATTCGCATTTAACGGCGGGCCGGGATCGTCGTCGGTGTGGCTGCACATGGGTGCGTTGGGACCGAAACGCGTGGCGATGGGACCGAACGGCGGGCAGCCCGCGCCACCGTATCATCTGGTGGACAACGAGGACACGCCGCTCGAATTTACCGACCTGGTGTTCATCGATCCGGTCACCACCGGTTTCAGCCGCGCCGCGCCAGGTGAAAAAGAATCGCAGTTCCACAGTTTCGAAGGCGATCTGGACTCGGTGGCCGAATTCATCCGGCTTTACCTGACGCGCTCCGAGCGTTGGTCATCTCCGAAGTTTCTGGCGGGTGAAAGCTACGGCACCACGCGGGCGGCGGCGCTTTCGGACCGTTTGCTGGAGAATGACGGCATCTACCTGAATGGCATCACGTTGATCTCCACAGTGCTCAACTTTGAGACCATTTCGTTCGCACGCGGCAACGATCTGCCGTACGCGCTGTTCCTGCCGAGCTATACCGCGGCCGCCTGGTATCACAAGAAACTTCCGAAAGATCTGCAAGGAGATTTGGAGAAAGCTCTTGGCGAGTCGCGACGGTTTGCAGGCAACGAATACAGCGTGGCGCTGATGAAAGGCGACAAGCTGACGACGGCCGAGCGGGCCAATGTCGTGCACGAGATGTCGCGGCTGACCGGGTTGTCGGAACAGTACATCAGCCAGTCCAACCTGCGCGTGTCCGAAGACCGATTCACCAAGGAACTGCTGCGGGATCAGCGGAAAACCATCGGCCGGTACGATAGCCGGCTGGAAGGGGAGGACATCGACTCGGCCGGCGAGTCGCCCGAATATGATCCCAGCTATGCGTCCGTGCAAGGGGTCTTCACGGCGATGTTCAACAACTACGTGCGCTCTGAATTGAAGTACGACAGCGACGAGCCCTATCAGGTGCTGACCGATAAAGTACGGCCCTGGAGTTATGACCGCTTTCAAAACCGGTACGTGAATGTCGCTGAAATGCTGCGGCAGGCCATGACGCAGAACCCCAGCCTGCGGGTGATGATCGCCAACGGATATTATGATCTCGCCACGCCGTTTTTCGCCACCGAATACACGGTGAACCATATCGGCCTGGAGCCGAGCTTGAGCAATCACATCAGCTTAACGTACTGCGACGCAGGCCACATGCTGTACACGCAGAAGAACTGCCTGGACGCGCTGCACGGCGCGATGGCGGACTTTTATCAAAAGGCGCTTCCCAACGGCGCACCCACGCCGTAGTGTCTTGTCACAAATTGTAACCTCGACGGAAACCGTTTCGTGGCACGTGAGTCTCACGTGATAGAGTCCTGACGGGAACCGTTAGCATCATGCAGCCAAGTCAAAACATAATGGCGGAGTCATTCACTGCGGACGGCACCGCGGGCGGCATCTTTGTCGGCGGCAGCGAGATGGCCGAGCAGATGCGCTCCTTTGATTGGTCGCGCACTGCGTTGGGTCCGGTGGAAAAGTGGCCGCAGTCGCTCAAGACCACGGTCTCCACGTGTCTCGACTCACGGTTCGCTATCGTCGTTTGGTGGGGCAAGGAACTCGTCACCTTCTACAACGACGGGTACCGGAAAATTATCGGTAACAAGCATCCGCAGGCTCTGGGTTTGCGCGCGAAAGAGCTATGGCCCGAGATCTGGCACATTATCGGACCGATGCTGGAGGGCGTGATCGAGCGGGGCGAGGCTACGTGGTCCGAGAATCTGCTGCTGGAACTGGAACGCAACGGCTATCCGGAGGAGTGCTACTTCACCTTCTCCTACAGCCCGATTCGCGATGAATCCGGCGGCGTGGGCGGCGTGTTCACGCCAGTGCAGGAGACCACCAGCCAGGTAATTGGAGAGCGCCGGCTGCGCACCCTGCGCGACCTGGCGGAAGGAGCCCGAGCCGCGAACGCGCAGAGCAGCGACGAAGTCTGCCGGCTGGCATGCCAAACGTTATCGAAGAATCTCTACGACATTCCTTTTGCCGCTTTTTATCTTTTTTCTGAAAGCGGCAGAGAGGCCCGGCTGGCGGGGGCTTGCGGCGTTGCAGCGGAGACCCCGCTGCTGCCGGATTTTGTCCAGCTAGACGAATCGGCGGGTCCGTGGCCTTTGGCCGGCATTTTGCAAGGCGCGGAAGCGGAAGTCGTCCCGCTTCCCGCGGACCTGGAGGCTGTGCCTTGCGGAGCGTGGCCAGTGCCGCCGCGCGCGGTGCTTGCCATCCCGATCTCGCCGGCAGGCCAGCGCGTTGGTTTTGCTCTGCTGGCGATCAGCCCGCGCAAACAGCTGGATGAGGAATATCGCGGCTTTCTTTCTTTGGTAGGGGGACACGTTACCACCGCGATTGCCGAAGCCCGGGCTTTAGAAGACGAGCGCAAGCGCGCCCAGGCGCTGGCGGAGTTGGATCGTGCCAAGACGGCCTTCTTCTCGAACGTGAGTCATGAATTCAGGACGCCGCTCACACTCATGTTAGGGCCATTGGAAGAGCTCCTCGCCGCGGATGGCCCTCTTACGCCGGAGGTCAGTGAGTTGCTGTCCGTAACGCACCGCAACGGCCTGCGGCTCCAGAAGCTGGTGAACACACTGCTCGATTTTTCGCGGATCGAGGCGGGACGTGTACAGGCTTCCTATGAACCTACGGAATTGGCGGCCTTTACCGCGGAGCTGGCCTCCACATTTCGAGCGGCTGTGGAGAAGGCTGGGCTGCAGCTCATTGTGGACTGCCCGCCGCTTCGAGAGCCGGTCTATGTGGACCGCGAAATGTGGGAGAAGGTGGTGTTCAATCTCCTGTCGAACGCCTTCAAATATACTTTCCAAGGCAAGATAACGGTGCGGCTGTCGGCACACGGCGGCAGCGCCAGACTTTCCATCGAAGATACCGGTACGGGCATTCCGGAACACGATGTGCCTCACTTGTTCGAGCGCTTTCATCGCGTGGAAGGCGCGCGCGGACGAACGCAGGAGGGCACGGGCATTGGGCTTGCATTGGTGGCCGAACTGGTGAAGCTGCACGGCGGAACGGTGGAGGCGAGCAGCGCGGTGGGGCAGGGAAGCACATTCACGGTAACTCTTCCTTTTGGAACTGGACACCTTCGGGGAGAGGGGCTCAACGCGGCGCGAGACAGAGTTTCCACGGCGATCCATGCGGATTCCTATGTGCAGGAGGCCGCGCGCTGGGCGCAGCGCGAGCAGCAGGCGCCGGTGTCCGCCGAGATGCCCAGCGCTCGAGTGCTGGTGGCCGACGACAACGCCGATATGCGCGAATACGTCGCCAGGCTGCTGGCCGGCCGCTACGAAGTGGAAGCCGTCGCCAATGGCCAGCAGGCTCTGGCTTGCGTGCTGGACCATCCGCCCGATCTGGTGCTCAGCGACGTCATGATGCCGGTGCTGGACGGATTCGGGCTGCTGCAGGCGCTGCGCGAAAATCCGGAGACTCGCGCCCTGCCTGTGATCCTGCTTTCGGCACGAGCGGGCGAAGAGGCGCGCGTGGAGGGATTGGACGCGGGCGCTAGCGATTATCTGGTAAAGCCGTTCACCGCGCGCGAGCTTCTGGCGCGGGTGGGCGCGCATCTGGAGATGGCGCGCATCCGGAAAGAAGGCGAGGAGCGCGAGGCGGCGTTGCGGGCGGAAGCCGAGGCGGCCCGGGATGAGATGGCCGGAGTGCTGGAAACCATCACGGATGGTTTCGCTGCCTTCGATTCGGGATGGCGCTTTGTTTACGTCAACGAGGAAACCGAGCGGTTGACGGGTAAGTCCCGCGAAGAATTGCTGGGCAGGAACTATTGGGAGGCGTACCCCGGCACTCTCGGAACGATCGTGGAGCGCGAGTTCCGGCGCGCGGTCCGCGAACAGGTGTCGGTGGAACTGGAATGGTTCAGTGTGGTGCGCGATTGCTGGTTCGCGATCAAAGGCTATCCCACGCGGGAAGGCGGACTGTCGATCTACATTCGTGACGTGACCGCGCAGAAGCAAGCCGCCGAGGCGCTGCGGGAAAGCCAGGACCGGCTGCGCGCCATCTACGATGGCACGTACGAATATATCGGGCTGCTGGCGCCGGACGGAACGCTGCTGGAGGCCAATCGCGCCTCGCTGGAGTTCGCCAATAACACGCGCGCCGATGTAGTGGGACGGCCGTTTTGGGATACGCCCTGGTTTACGGGTACGCCGGGAGCGCCGGAGGTGATTCGGGAAAGTATCACACGCGCGGCGAACGGCGAGTTTATTCGTTTCGAAGCCACCGTGCAACGGCCTTCGGGCGAGCGCCCCACGTTCGATATTTCCTTCCACCCGATCCGCAATGAACAGGGGCAGGTGGTGCTGATTGTGCCGGAAGGGCGCAATATCACGGAACGAAAGCGGGCGGAGGAAGAAGTAAAGCGCTCCAATGAGCAACTCATCCGCGTGAATCGGGAACTGGAGGAATTTGCCTACGTGGCGAGTCACGATCTGCAGGAACCATTGCGCATCGTCAACATCTATACGCAGATCATTCTCAAGGAGCTCGGTGAGGAAAAACCGGAGATGGCCCAGTATGCGGGCTTCGTTCAGCAAGGAGTGAAGCGCATGGAAGTGCTCATTCAGGATCTGCTGACGTACTCGCGGGCCGTGCACGCCGAAGAAATTTCGGTTGGGACCGCGGACCTGACGGGCTCGCTCGGGGAAGCATTATCCGTTCTGAAGAATCGCATCGAAGAGAGCAATTCCGTCATCACGGCCGAGTGGCTGCCCACGGTACGCGGAGACGGATCGCAAATGGCGCACGTGTTTCAGAATCTGCTTTCCAACGCGCTGAAGTACCGCGAGAAGGACAGGCCGCTTCAAGTCCGCATTGCCTCCAGGAAAGACGGGGGCCGTTGGATCATATCGGTGCGGGACAACGGCATCGGATTTGAATCACAGTACGCCGAGCGTATTTTCGGGCTATTCAAGCGGCTGCACAAAGAGGAATACCCAGGCACGGGGCTGGGCTTGGCTATCTGCAAGCGGATCGTGGAACGGTACGGCGGGCGGATTTGGGCGGAGGGAAACCCGGGCGCGGGAGCGACGTTCTATTTCTCGCTCCCGTCCGTGGAAGGGCAATAGTTCGCGCCGCCGAATTACGCCAGCGCGCCTTTGTACAACACCAGCAGCTTGGCCCAGGCGCGCTCGGCCTCGGGTTTGTTGTAGGTCGGCGTCCCGTCGCCTGCTTGGGCATATCCGGCACGCACCAACCGTGGAAACAGGTTTCGTAAACTTCAATCTCGGCCGGATTGTTCGCGGCGATGAACGCCTCCTTCAGCTTGTCTTTCGCGTCGGGCTGGCGCGCGTCGTCACTATGCGCGATGCCGAAATACATCTTGGCTTTGATCTTCGGCGCCAGCAGGTGCGGGCTGTCCGGTTTGTCGGTCACCAGGCCGCCGCCGTGGAACGATCCGCCGGCGCCCACGCGATCGGGCATTGCGGCGCAGGTTTTCATCACCAGCGGGCCGCCCATGCAATAACCTTGCGTGCCGATCTTCTTCGACTTGTCCACCTGCTTTTGGGCGTCCAGGAAGGCCAGATACGCGACGGCATCGCTTTCGGCATGGCCGGGCGCATTCACCGAGTCCATGAGCGGCGTGATCTTGCCCCGGTCCTTGGCGAAATCGACGGTGGAAGCATCCGTGAAAAACGGAGCTTTGCCCATGCGATAAAACGGATTGGGCACCAGGACCGAATATCCTTGGGCCGCCAGACGCTTGCCCATTTCGCGCATGGAGGGGCGCAACCCGAAGGCATCGCACCACAGCAAAACGCCGGGGTGGGAACCTTTCGCGGGGTGAATGAAAGCGGCGTCGCACATACCGTCGGGGGTTTTGATTTCGACATCAGTTTCTTTGACCGACGCCGCGCCCGCGGCCGAACTTGCGACGGCGAAACCCGCCGCTACCGACGTGATGAAGCCGCGGCGGGGAAGCCCGCTCGACAATTCATCGTTCTCTTTTGGATCTTTGGGATCGTTTGCCATTGGCTTTCTCCTGAGTGACAGTCTATCTCTGATTGAAGTACTGCGATTGAGCTACTTCGCGCGGCCCTTGAATCCCTGGGTGAGCGTTTGGATTTTGTAGACGCTCATGGCGGTGTTGCGCACGCCTTCGGGCGTTCGGATCTCCTGGCCGTTCGCGTCCAAGGCGCCAATGCAGGCGGCGTACAGCGTCTTCTTGCCGGGGCCGGAAAACGCCACGCTGATCACTGTGCGGGGCGTGGGAATCTGGCCCAGATATTTCCCATCGGGGCTGAACACCTGGATGCCGTTGGCGGTATCGAAGATGCGGCCCATGGCGTCGATCGCCATGCCGTCGCCGTTTCCGCCGCCTTCCAGTTTGGCGAATTCCCGCTGGTTCTTGACGGAACCATCGGGTTGCACATCGTAGGCCATGAGCACCGGGCCATTGGTGACGTAGAGCGTCTTCTCATCCGGGCTGAGGTTGATGCCGTTGCTGCGAATCTTTTCGCCGATGCCGATCACTTCGCCGCTGGGTTGGATGTAGAACACGCCGCTGCCGGTGTTGGTGGTGAAATAGACGCCGCCCTTTTTGTCGGCGATCAGATCGTTCACGCGGCCGAGTCCCATGCCCATGTAGCTGTTCGCGAGAACTTTGCGCTCTGGCGTGAGGGCCGCAACGCCGGTGGGCTCTTTGCAATCGGCCGGCTTGCCGCCCATGTGGCCGCCGGGATCGGTACAGGTTCGCTCGTTGACGATGATGGTGCCTTTGGGGCCGATGGTCACCGCGCCAGGACCGTGGCCGTTGGTGAGGTAGACGGAAAACCTGTCGTGCTTGTCGAGGAAGTTGACGTGGTTGGTTTGCTCTTGCGCGAAGAGGAGACCTTCTTTGAAGCCCACGATGCCGTCGGCGTTCGAATCGCCCTGCCAGACCAGCTTCCATTGCGCGCCGGCGTCAATGATGCCCGGAATCGCGGTGATGGTGACCTCCTTGGCCGGCGGAGGCTGCGGAAAATTTCTGGGCTGCGCGAGCAGCGGGCTGATGGCGAGAGCGGATAGGAGCAGCAGGTGCGTCGTCGAGGACATGATGCTGTTATACCGCGTTCGGACGGTGTTTAAAAGATAAGCTTCATAGCCAATTGAAGCTGGCGCGAAGAGCCGGAGTCGCCGGGGGGGAACCGGGTGGCCGTAATGAGCGCGAAAGTCGCGCCTCCCAGCGTATCGGCGGCCGCGCTTGCTCCGGTTTGTGAAAAATTGGCGTGGTTCAGCAGATCGAACGCGTCGGCACGAATCTGCCAGGTGATTCGTTCGGTAATTTTCGTGTTCTTCACCAAGGCCAGGTCGACGTTGGCGAACCCCGGGCCGATGATGACGTTGCGGCCCAGATTGCCGAATTGCATCCCATTCGCGCCGGTGCAACTCTGGTTGCCTGGCACGCCGCAATAAAACACGCCGGGATTCTGGATATAGGTGACGCGCGTTGCGTTCCCATCGGTGGAAGGGCTGAATCCCACATTCACGGGGCCGGAGACGCTGGGGCGCAGTGTTCCCAGCCCAGTGAACGACGTATTGGTGGTATGGAAATTGATCGGGTTGCCGCTCTGCAATTGCACGATGGTGGCCAGCTCCCAACCTTGCATCAGGCGATTGTTGCCGTTATACGGCAGATCGTAGATCCCGCTGAGCACCCAGCGATGGCGCGCATCGAAATCCGAGAGCCCGCGGTCGCCCCGGATGTTGTAGCTGTTTTGCGGAGCCCCGGTGGAGGCCAGGTTGGTGCGGGAAGCATCGTCGATGGATTTCGAGAAGGTGTAGGACGAATTCAGCTGCAGTCCCTTGGAGAAGCGCTTCGTGACAGTGATCCAAAGCGCGTTGTAATCCGAATTGGCGGCACTTTCGTACGCAATGATATTGGCCAGGCGCCGTCCCGGATCGATGGGGCTGTCCGCGGAAAGCGCCGCGTAGGGCCGCACGCCATTGTTGAATTGATTCAGGTTGACCGGCAGATCCAGGTTGGTGCCTTTGGTTCCGAAATAACCAACCATCAGTCCGAGATTGCTTGGCAGCTCTTGTTGAATATTGAAGTTCCACTCCTGAGCGTAAGGATCACGGAAGTCGTGCGGCAGGGTGACGGGGGCCAGAGACCCGCTGGCGATGCTAAACGCATTGGCCAGCGTGACGAACGGAATGCCGGCCGTCGGCGAGAAAGACACCGGGACAGAGTTCGGCGGATTGGAAAGCAAGTTATCCGTCAGAGCCAGTTCCGTCTGATCCGCCATGATGGCGTACGCACTGCGAACAACGGTTTTGCCGCTGCCGAAAACATCCCAGGCAAATCCGACGCGCGGCTGAAAATTCCTGGCGCTCTGGTTATAGACCAGGCTGGGGCCGCCGGCTTTGCCCACCGGAACTAACGAAACGGTGCTCGGATCGAATTCCACGAAACGATCGGAAGCCTCGCTGGGCGTGCCGTACCAGTCATAGCGAAGCCCCAGATCCAGCAGCAAACGCGGCATGATCTTCCAGGAGTCCTGAACAAATGCGCCGATCGAGTTGGCGTAAATGCGGGCCGCGCGATTGGCGGAGTTGCCTGTGAACGCGCTGGCCTGATCGCTCAGAAATGCGGTGATGCTGGGAAATGTGAAGGAACCGGGTGTTGCGCTGAAGCTGTCGCTGTCCAGGCGCCGGTAGTCAGCGCCCCATTTGATGCTGTGTTTGCCATGTACCCAGCTCAGGGTGTCGGATAACGCCGTCGAATAGTCTCCGCGCCCCTGCGGGAACCCGTTCACGCCTCCGAAGGCGAAGGCTCCGCTGACGATGATCTGCGGCAATCCGATGGGCGCGTCCACACCGCTGTTGATGCCGTAATCGGCTGCATTCAGTGTATTGGCGGCGTCGAATACGATGTGAATGCGGTTGTAGCCCAGGCGCAACTCATTCACCAGGGATGGACTGATGACATCGGTGTCGTTGATGGTGAGCAACTGGCGGCGTCCGGTGCGCGCGTCGCCGAAGTTGGGTAAATTGTTTCCGTCCGTACTGGGAGGCTCGTCGCGATTGTCGCGCTGATAGGCGTAGTACACATTCAGGCGATTGGATTGGCTGAAACTGTGGCTGAAGTTCGCGGTGCCCTGGTCGATGTCCACCGGAGCGACGGCGGAAGAGACGAAAACGCCTCCCGAAGAATTCGCCTGCGGAATGAGCGGGAGCAGTTTCTGAACGATCGGATCGCTGCTGGTTCCAGCCTGGGTGCGCTGCGCCGCTGTCAGAACGGTGGTGGACAGAGGCACCGCTTGCCGTTGCCGCAGCCCCTCGTAGCTCAAGTACAGAAACGTCTTGTCTTTTATGATTTTTCCGCCGCCGTCGCCGCCGAATTGGTTGCGCTTGAAGGGCGCAAACGGAACCGCCGACCGGATTGGTGAAGTTGCGCGCATCGAACCAGTTGTTACGCACGAATTCGTAAGCTTCCCCGTGCCAGATGTTGGCGCCGGCGCGTGTGGCGATGTTCACGATCGCGCCCGAATTCCGGCCGTACTCGGCACTGAAGGTAGAATTATCGATTTTGGTCTCTTCAATCGTGTTGATAGTGGGCTGGAACGTGATCTGGTTGTTGATTGGGTCGCTCAGGTTGATCCCGTTAATCATGTAATTGACTTGATCTTCCCGCGCACCGCCGGTATTGAACGCGAACGAGCCTTGGCCTCGCAGAGGCGCCGTGAGGAAGCCGCTGGCGGGGGGAGTAACGCTCCCCGGCAGAAGCTCGGCCAGATCCACGAAGTGACGGCCGTTGAGGGGAATTTCCTGGACCGTCCGTTGATTCACCACGCCGCCGACATCCACGGTTGAGCTTTCAACCACGGGTGCGGCGGCCGTGATCTCGACCGATTGATTGGCGGCGGCCACCATCAGGCTGAAATCCTGGCGCACGGTGGTGCCAACCGGAAGCGCCAACTGGTTCACAACCGTGGTTTGCATGCCCGGAGCCTTCACCTCGATGCGATAGGTTCCGACGGGCAAAGACGGCACTAGATATTGCCCGGCGCTATCGGTGACCGTGGAGCGCTCCTCACCGGTGCTTTGATTGCGAACAGTGATGCCCGCATTCGGGAGTACCGCGCCCGTAGCATCGGTCACTGTTCCCTGCACGGCGGCGGTGGATTGGGCGAAAGCGGACGCTGCGAACAAAATGGGGATGGCTACGCACCAGACTATAGCGAAGCGGCCCCAAAAAGCGCGAGATTGGGCAAGCATCGGACTCTCCTTTTGGTCGAAAATTCGAGACCCGGAGACGTAGGGTTTGAATGTAGACTCCAAACGGGGGAGCTTGTTACAGGATAATAAAAAACTATTGCAAAGTGTAATTTTTCATTTACTTCTGTGCCGCGTCGCGGGCGGCGCTGGTCTACTTTCCCACGAGATGAGGAATATCCTTTTCGTTTTCGTGGCAAACATCCTCATAGAGCTGCGTATCGGGCGGAGTCAATTCAACGGGCATCCGGTTGGTCCAGGCCTGTGGGTAGGTTTTCGGATCATCAATAGTAAATGCAATTTCCATGTGCCCGAAATCCAGGCGGCGATAGCGTTCGATCACGTGCAAGGAACGATCGTCAAAGCCGCGCGTATCGACGACCAGGGTAGCGCCTTCCCAGCGACCCTTGGAATAGCCGAAGCCCGAGCCTCCAGAAGCGCTCGTGCGTTGTCCGCATCGTAGATGACAACCGCGCGGTATAACGGAGCCCCGTCACCTTCACCGTCCTCAATCCCTCGTGTATTCGGGTTCGTGTGAGGGCCGTGCGGCAGCGGCCTCCAGTGGCCACATCCACGCCTTACCGTGAGCGTTAGAATCGGCACCGGACGCCAGCAGCCTACGGACCTCATCGACTTTGGCGTCCGCTGCCGCGTTCTAGAGGCGTCCTGCGACCGGTGTGGTCGCAGGCAGATCGGCTGCAGATGACACAGCGAATGCCGGATATCATATGATCTTGATTCCATATGTATTGCATGACATAATTGATTAGTGGGATGGGACGTCGAAATCGGTGACGAGTTCGAACCGGAGTTTAAGGAACTGCCCGAGGGCGTGCGAATCGAAATTCTTGCCCATGCCCGGCTCCTGCAGAAATTCGGGCCGCAACTGAGGCGTCCGCGGGTTGATACTTTGAACAATTCACGTTACGCGAATATGAAAGAGCTGCGCTTCAGTGCAGCGGATGGCGAGTGGCGCGTCGCTTTCGCTTTCGACACGAAGCGCAAGGCCATCCTCCTTGTCGCAGGCGACAAATCTGGCGGAAGCCAGAAGCGGTTCTATAAACAACTCATCGCTAAAGCGGATGACAGGTTTGACGCCCATCTTTGCCGATTGAAAGAAGCCCGATTGAAGAAGAAGGAAAGGAAGTAGCCATGTCCAGGAACGTAAACGACATCGTCCGTACGCTGAGTGCCGCGCAGCGCAAGAAGGTCGAGGCCCGCGCGGCAGAGTTGATCGGGGAGGAAATGACCCTGCAGGAACTCCGGCGCGCGCGGAAACTCACGCAGGTGAGCGTGGCAAAGGCCCTTGGCATCACTCAGGATAGCGTTTCACGCCTTGAGAAGCGCAGCGATATCCTGCTTTCCACCTTGCGCAAGACCGTCCAGGTGATGGGCGGGAACCTCTCGCTGGTGGCTGAGTTTCCGGACCGCGCACCCGTAGTCCTGTCCGGCATTGCCGAAGCAGGGCCGGATGCCAAGCCGACCCGCCGCAAGCACGCGCGTGCACGAACGCCGATCGCTCCAGGAACTGCTGGACCCTATCGCTCGCAGGTGCGAAAGACGCAATGAAAGGTAAGGCACGGCACGCGACTTCCCACACTCGAGTTCACCGAAATCTATTCGAAGCGCCGGGTTAGTGATATTGATCCATTGGGCAAAAGCAGGTGCGACGCAGATTGCCGCCGCGAGCGCGGTTGTAACCACCGGGATCTCTTGAAGTAGGGATCACGGGGGCGCCAACGGGCGCGGTTACTTGTTGCTCTCAATCTTGAACCGGCGCTGACGAAGCGTCAAGCCTGGGGTTCCGCGGGTTGCCGTATAATGAATCGAGCTGCCCATTTTGGGCCTTCCGCCTCCGAAGTAAATCATGTTTGATAACTTATCCGACAAGCTGCAGCGCGTTTTCAAAAACCTGCGCGGCGAAGGGAAATTGACGGCCGAGAATATGGACGCCGCGCTGCGCGAGATTCGCGTGGCGCTGCTCGAAGCCGACGTCCATTTCCGCGTGGTGAAGCAGTTCATCGAAGCCATCAAGGAAAAGGCGCATGGGCGAGGAGGTGCTCTCCGCGCTTTCTCCCACCCAGCAGGTGATCAAGATCGTCCGCGACGAGCTGATCAAGACGCTGGGCAGCCATCAATCCAAGCTGCGGATGGCGAATGAGCCGCCGACGGTAATCATGATCGTCGGGCTGCAGGGCTCGGGCAAAACCACCACCACCGGCAAGCTGGCGCGCTGGCTATCGAAGAACGGGCACAATCCGCTCATGGTTTCGGTCGACGTTTATCGTCCCGCCGCGCGGCAGCAGTTGAGCGTGATCGCGCGCGATATCAAGCTGCCGATTTACGATGGCACGCCGGAAGAAACCAAGCCGCTGGAACTGGCGCGGTCGGCGCTGCGCGAAGCCCGGCAAACCGGACGCGACGTGCTGCTGGTGGACACCGCGGGACGGCTGCACATCGACGATCAACTGATGCTGGAGCTGCAGCAGTTGAAGGACGAACTTGATCGCCGACCGAAATCCTGTTCGTCGCCGACGCCATGACCGGCCAGGACGCCGTGAAATCGGCCGACGAGTTCCACAAGCGCCTGGGCATCACGGGCGTCATGCTCACCAAAATGGACGGCGATGCGCGCGGCGGCGCGGCCCTTTCCATTCGCGCCATCACCAATCAGCCGCTGAAGTTCGTGGGCGTGGGCGAAAAATCCGACGCGCTGGAGCCGTTCCATCCCGATCGCGTGGCGCAGCGCATCCTCGGCATGGGCGACGTGCTGTCGCTGATCGACAAAGTACAGGAGAACATCGATCAGAAAGACGCCGAGGAGATGCAGCGCAAGCTCATCGACAACGAGTTTACGCTGGCCGATTTTCGCGATCAGCTGCGGCAGATCCGCAAGCTGGGGCCGCTGGAATCGCTGCTGGGCATGATGCCGCAGATCGGGCCGATGAAAGATTTGAAGAACATGAAGGTGGATGAGAACGAGATTACGCGCGTGGTGGCGATCATCGATTCGATGACGGCCAAGGAACGCGCCAATCACATGATCATCAACGGGGCGCGCCGGCGGCGGATCGCCAAGGGCAGCGGCACCAGCGTCCAGGAAGTGAATGCGCTGCTGAAGCAGTACGCGCAGGCGCGTAAGATGATGAAAAGCATCACTGGCGGAGGGTTTCTGGGCAAGCGGCTGGGCAAACTCAAGCTGCCGATGCTACAGTAGTAAAAAGCATGCTTATGATTCGAATGGCGCGTTTTGGCGCCAAGAAAAAGCCGTCGTACCGCGTTGTGGTGATCGATAAGGAGCGCGCCCGCAGACAGCCGCTCGGTGGAAGTGGTGGGCCTGTACAATCCCGTCAGCCAGCCGCAGGTGGTGAAGTTGAACCACGAACGGATCGCGTATTGGATGAAGAATGGCGCGCAGCCGTCCGACACGGTCAGCCGGTTATTGAAGAAGAACCCCGCGCCCGCTCCCGAACCGGCCGCCGTCTGAAACTGTTTAACGCAGCAGGCGCAGCGCCCAACTAAACGTCATTACAGCTGTCGCGAAGACTACCACTACAATTACTAACTGCGCGCCAGTAAGGCCGAGCAGTGGCTGCCTGTTTTCCATCACAATCTCGGGCTTCGGCTGCGCCGGTTCCGGCGCGGTGCCGGCCAGCGGCTGGATTGCGATCGTGATGCAGTATATTGAGCTGCGCGATGGCCCAGCCCAGGAACGCAAAGTAGAAGATCGCGAAGTAGACGCGCAAGTGCATCAATTCGTGGCTGCGGAAGATCTACTTTGTAAATGAGCGCCGCTAGTCCGGTTTCGGCGATGATGGCCGCGTAGAGGAAATACTCGAAGGCCGTGCTGGTCTTGCGGCGCTGAGAATCCATGGAAATTCTTGGGGTACAACTGCTCCATCGGCGTTTTCACTGCTGTGCGAGATAGGGGAAACGCCCGACCAGCCGTTACCGGGCGCTCGCGGCCCAGGCCGGCGTGGCGGCGCCGAAGGCTTTCTCCAGAGCTACCTCCAGCGCGAGAACGGGATTACCCGAGTCCTGGTAAGCCTTCAGGATTCTCGAGTGCAGCGCGGAATTGGGCAGGGAGCGATCGAGCACGGTGTGCGGTTCCACGAACCACTCGGCCGGGCTTTGCTGATAGAGGCCGGAATTGCCGATGAAATCGACATAGTCGGCTAGGATGGTGTCGCTCTGCGGGCCGGAAGGCACCAGGTCGAGCAGCGCCGTAAAGACGATGCACTTCTCGTGATAATAGACGGCGTCTGATTCCTGCTCGTCTTGCGTCCAATCCGCGATCAGATTGAGATAGTCGGAAAGCTGCTGCTGCCACTCGGGCGTGGCGCGGTCGGCATCTGTCAGCAGTTCGTTGCTCGATCTGAAGCGCAGCTTCTGGCCGGCCTGGAGCAGTTGCTTGGCGGTTCCGGATTGCCAGTAAAGATCGAGCTTCGGCTGGTTTGTTTTCGCGGCCGGCGCGGAAGGATTAGACGCACCCGCGATATCGGTCTCGCAGCCGTGGTTTTTCTGCTGGAACTTGTTGATTTGCGCTTGGATCTGCGGCACGCCGAGGCTCATCAGCGCGGGCAGCGAGACGGCGAAGGAACGCTCATCCGGCTGCATGTTTTCCAGCAGGCCGCCGAATCGGGCCCACAGGATCTGGCGCTGCTCGGCCGTGACGCCGGCGCTTTGGATGGCTCCCGCGAGCGGGGCGAGCTGCGATGGCGATGTCACTTGAGCCCAGCGCGTCCAGCAGCAAATTGACGTGCTCCTCTTTGGCTTTCTCTTTCGGAGTGAAGGTTCCATTGACCACGGCGCTCAAGGCCTGGTAGTAATCCGCAGGCTCGTAGACCAGCGCATCGTCGCAAGTGAGCGGCGCGAGCGTGGGTTGCACGATTTCGCCGAAAAGCTCGCGCGCCTTGGACGGATCGAGCGGCAGCATGTCCCGTACAGCGCGGCTTTGGAGCGACAGCACGTCCAGCTTTAGCGCGTAGGCTTGGCTCAGCGATCCCGACGCGGTATCGGTGGTGGTGCCGCGCAGGCCCTCCATGCGCACTGGAAATTTGGCGGACGCGGCGAGCTGGAACGCCTGCTCGATCAGTTCGCGGCGGGCGCTCTTGTCCGGCCAGCTTGCCCGATTCGACGATGCGCAGCAGGGCGTCAGCGGCGAATTCGGGCGGCGCCGCGCCGCGCCAGATCGGAAAGCGAGCGAAAGGGTTCGGGAAGTTTGGCGGTCTCGGCGCGCTGAAGAGCGATCGGGACGAGAAGCAAGAGCGGCGAGCGCGCATATGTCAATAATTCACGATGGCCGCGAACGATGCCGGGTCCAGGCTGGCGCCGCCCACCAGCGCTCCGTCGATCTCCGGTCCTGCGCCATCAGGCCGCGCGACGTTGTCGGGCTTCACGCTGCCGCCGTAGAGAATGCGGCAGGCATCGGCAGCAGCGGTTCCAAATGTTTCGGCGACTTGTCCGCGAATGAAGGCGTGCGCGGCGGCGGCCATCTCGGGCGTGGCCACTTTGCCGGTGCCGATGGCCCAAACCGGCTCGTACGCGATCACGATCCCGCGGAACTGCTCCGGCGTCAGATGGCACGCGCAGCCGCGGAGCTGGCGGTCCGAGCACTTCGTGCGTTTCGCCGCTTTCGCGCTCATGCAGCCGCTCGCCGACGCAATAGATCGGCGTCAAGCCCGGCTTCGAGCGCCGCGTAGATTTTCTTGAGCGCGGTCTCTTCGGTCTCGCCGAAATACTGGCGGCGCTCGCTGTGCGCCACGATCACCCATTGGCATCCGGCGGCCGCGCAGCATGCCGGCGGAAACTTCGCCGGTGAAGGCGCCTTCCTTGGCCCAATACAGATTTTGCCCGCCGATCTCGATGCGCGTGCCGCTGCGCCGCTTCGGCGGCGGCAGGAAGATCGACGAACGGCGGGCAGATCACGATCTCGGCGTGCGTTGGAATCCGCCACCAGCGGGCGAAATTTCTCGAAGAACGCGGCGGTCTCCGCGGGAGTCTTGTACATCTTCCAGTTGCCCGCCATGATGGGGCGCCGCATAGCGTGTTGATTCAGGATAGCGAGTCGCAGAAAGCTGGTTCCTTCGACTGATTTTTGCGCCGAAATTTTCGGCGACGGTTTGGCCGATGTCGGAAAGCGTGGAGCGCAAGCCCAGGTCGCAGCGCCTTCGCGGCTTGCGCGGCCGGTACGCCAGCAGCGGAACATACTCGCGGCTGTGATCGGTGGACGGCGTGGTCGGATCGCAGCCATGGTCGGCGGTGATGATCAGCAGATCGCGCTCGGATCAGCTTCGGGTAAAGCGAAGGCAGCCAGGCATCGAACTCTTCGAGCGCGCTTGGCGTATCCTTCCACGTCGTTGCGGTGGCCGTAGAGCTGATCGAAATCCACCAGGTTGACGAACAGCAGCCCGGCGTCGAATTCATCGAGCGCCGCCAGCGTTTTCGCCATGCCGTCGGTGTTGTTCTTGGTCTTCTCGTATTCGCCGATGCCGCGCCCGAGGAACACGTCGAAGATTTTGCCGACGCTGAAGACCGTCGACCTTGTGGTCCTGCAGCTGATCGAGCAGCATGCCGCGCGGCGGCGGGACCGCGTAGTCCTTGCGATTCGGCGTGCGCGTGAATGCGCCCGGCTGGCCGGTGAACGGCCGAGCGATCACGCGTCCCACTTCGCAGCGGCCCGCGCAGCATCTCACGCGCGGTCTCGCAGATCTTGTACAGCTCCCACAGCGGGATCACTTCTTCATGCGCGGCCACTTGAAAAACGCTGTCGGCCGACGTGTAGACGATCGGCTTGCCGGTGCGCATGTGTTCCTCGCCGAGTTCGCTTGGATGATCTCGGTGCCGGAGGCCGCGCAATTGCCGAGCGTTCCGCGTCCGATGCGGCGCTCGAATTCCTGCATGATCTCGGGCGGAAATCCGTGCGGAAAGAGCGGGAAAGGTTTCGCCAGATGAATGCCGACCATCTCCCAATGGCCGGTGGTGGTGTCTTTGCCCGGCGACGCCAGCGCGCATCGTCCGAATGCCGCGGTGGGCCGATCCACGGGACCGACATGCGCCAGCGGCTTCAGATTGCCCAAGCCCAGCTGCGCCAGATTCGGCAAATGCAACTCGCGCGCTGCGAAGCGATGTTGCCCAGCGTGTCGCTGCCTGCGTCGCCATAAGCGGCGGCGTCGGGCATTTCGCCGGCTCCGACGCTGTCCAGCACGATCCAGGTGACGCGGGGAAACGGAGGCGTCATTGGTGCAGTGGTTTGATCGGGATGCAGCGCCGGTGCGGGCTTGGCCGAGCGCGGTATTCCCCAGAGCCTCGTTTACTCGCTCGGTCAGCATGTCGACGAAGCGGTCCGGAAGAAAGCCGATCATGCGAGTGAAAATTTCACCCTTCTTGCCGAGGATGATCGTCGTCGGAATCGAAGAGACCTGCAGCAAGCTCTGCAAGCCATCTTCGAAATAGACTTTCTGACTCCACTTGATCTGCGTCGAGAAATGGCTTCACCACGCTGTGGTCTTCGTCGGTATCCACGGCCAGAAATACCACGTCGCCGCTGTCTTTGAATTTGGCCTTCACCTGTTCATAAAGCGGATGCTGCACGCGGCAAGGGCCGCACCAGGTGGCCCAGAAATCCAGCACCACCACTTTGCCGAGCAGCGAAGAGAGCGGCAGTTTGTCGCCATCCAGGCCGGAGAGCGTGAATTGCGATCGGATCCTTGAGCTGCGAGTTCGGATCGAATTCGCGCAATTCGGCGCGGCGCGCCGCAAGCTCGGAGGAAGTAGTGTCGTAGGCTTTCAGGATCAGATCGCCGAGGCCGGTGTCCGAGCCATGCAGCTTGCGATAGAGCTCGCCCATGCGCGCGCGATCGTTCGCGCCTTCCGCGTCGGCGGAATGCAAGCCGGCGATGGTGAACGCATCGGCCAGATACTGGAGCGCATCCTGATCCTTGCCGGCGGCCGAAAGCCAGCGCGCCGCTTCTCGCGCGGCTTCCACGCTGGGGAAAATCTTGTAGCTCGACTGCGCCGCCTGGATGGCATCGCCGTTCTGTCCCGAGCAGGCCCTTGGCGCGCGCCTGGAGCAGCAGCGCCCGCGCGCGGCCGCGGTCGTAGTCTTCCTTGCGCTTCACCTCTTCGGGGCCGCCTCCGGGTTCGAACTTGTCGTTCTCGTAAGTGGTCTCGATCAGATCCTTCAAATGGCGCGCGTGTTCGAGGGCGCGTTGCAGCGTTGGGCTTGTCGCCCTGATGCAGCAGCGCGGTGGTCACGTGCTCCAGAATGTCCACATTGTCGGGCTCGCGCGACAGCACGCGTTCGCCGTATACGGATCAGCCGCGGGTCATCATTCAGGTCGATCGCTGTCTTCACCAGCGCGCTGTTCCAACTTCGGCTCGCCGGGGCGAATTGGGATACTGCTTCAGGTGATTTTCGATCGCCAGCACGAACTCGCGCGGGCTGTTGCCCGGCTTCGCTGAGGGCTTTCTGGAGGCTCAGTTGCTCGTCTTGCGACATGGTTTGAGCGCGTCACGAGAGCGCGGCGCAACAGGATCGACGGCCAGCACAGCAGCCGAATGCTTCACTGCGCCTTCTCCTGGGGCAGGCCGCGGCGGTTTGCGGATGGCTTCGGCCAGGCCGGCCGCGCGCTCGCGCGAAATGTGCAGATAGCTTTCGTTCTTGGCGATGCGGTCCAGCAGCGGCAGGAACTGCTCGGGGCCACCAGCCGGTTGCGGTCCCAGCTGACCTGCATTTGGAGCAGCACTTCGTTCACGCCCAGCTTGTCGAAATGCACGGTGCGGTCCAGATCGATGAAGTGCTGCTCGGTTTCGGTGATTCGCTCGAAGCGGTCCAGCAGCGCCTGCGCGTTGGCGTCTTGCGGAATAATTGAACTGGACTTCGTGCTGCTCGGCGCCATCCTCAAAGCGAAATGTCTTCACGCCCAGATTGGCGATCTTCAGGCCCGGATTCGATGGGATGCTGGAAGTGGCCGAGCTTGTCGGCCAGATCGAACATCTGCTGCGACGTCGAAGCGCCGTCCAACTGGATCTTGATGGGGTTGTCGTCTTCCTTGGCTTCCTGATAAGTCGACCTGGCCGTCGCGCTCCACGGTGATCGGCGACGTATTCCGGCATGCTGCCTTTGAAATATTTCGAGTAAAACAGCTGGGGGGCGGCGCACAGCGTGCCGGCGCAGCGAGCAGCAGCGGCGAACGACCAGCTTTCATCGCGCCGCCCTCATGCGAAGCTCCGGTGGAAGTGCGCGTGGCGTGGCAGATGGCCACGGCGATCGCGTCGCAAGCATCTTCGGATTCGATCTCGGTTTCGCAGCGCCAGCAGCGAATGCACCATCAGCTTCACTTGCTGCTTTTCAGCGCGGCCATAGCCGACCACGCTGGTCTTGATTTCGAGCGGCGAATATTCGCCCAGCGGAAGCCCGGCTTCGGCCATGGTCAGCAGCACGACGCCGCGGGCGTGCGACAGTTTCAACGCGGTCTTGACGTTTTGCGCGTAGAAGACTTCTTCCACGGCGGCCGATTCGGGCGTGTGCGCCTGAATCACGCTCGCGCAGGCCTTGCGCGATGACGAGCAGCCGAAGTTCCAGCGGCTGCCGCGGGCTGGTATGAATGGATCCGGCGGCGACCATGCGATGCGAGCGGCCATCGCTTTCGATCAGGCCGTAGCCGGTGTGTTCGGTGCCGCAGTCGATGCCCAGAATGCGCATTGGCTGCCTAGGCCAAGGCTTCCAGCTCTTTTTCGTCGACGTCGAAATTCGAATAAACGTTCTGCACGTCGTCGTGTTCTTCCAGCGCTTCGCTCAGCCGCAGCATGGCCGCGGCGTTCTTGCCTTCCAGCTTCGTCAGATTCTTGGGGACCATGGCGATCTCGGCGGAGACAGTTGCGATTCCGGCCTTCTGGATGGCTTCGAGCACCGCTTCGTGCGCTTCGGGCGCGGAGATCACTTCCCATTCCTCGCCGTCGTCGCGCATATCTTCGGCGCCCGCTTCGAGCACCAGATGTCATGAGCTGGTCCTCACCGGCCTTGTCCTTCTCGATGATGATCTGGCCCTTGCGCTCGAACATCCAGGCGACGCTGCCCACTTCTCCCAGGTTGCCGCCGTTCTTGGAGAACACGTGCCGGATTTCGCTGACGGTTCGATTGCGATTGTCGGTGGCCACCAGCACCAGCACCGCGGCGCCGCCCGGCCCGTAGCCCTCAAACGTCACTTCGTCGATCTGGCCGCCTTCCAGTTCACCGGTGCCGCGCATGATGGCGCGCTTGATGTTGTCGGCGGGCATGCTGGCCGCCTTGGCGTCGGTGACGGCCTTGCGCAGACGCGGGTTCGCGTCCGGGTCGCCGCCGCCGGCGCGGGCGGCAATCATGATCTCTTTGATAATGCGGGTAAACGCTTTCCCGCGCTTGGCGTCGGTGGCGGCCTTTTTGTGTTTGATGGTCGCCCATTTGGAATGTCCTGACATGGTGAAAACCTCAAGCTCGCGCGCTGCTTTCGAGTACCTGGGGAGCCTAACACATTAGAATATCATGCGAAGGCCTGCGGGCCCCGATCGACATGAAGACCAACGCCACGCGCATTTTGGACGACCTGGGCATCGCCTACACGCTGCGCGAGTATGAAGTGGACCCGGACGATCTGAGCGCCGAGACGGTGGCGCACAAGATCGGGCTGCCGGCCGAGCAGGTGTTCAAGACGCTGGTGGCGCGCGGCGATCGCGGTGGAGTTTATCTGGCCATCGTTCCCGGCAACATGGAACTGGATGGCAAGGCGCTGGCGCGCGCGACGGGCGACCGGCGAGTGGACCTGGTTCCGCTGCGTGAGGTGCAGCAACTCACCGGCTACATCCGCGGCGGAGTGACGGCGCTGGGCGGCAAGCGAGACTATCCGGTTTATGCCGACGAGACGATTGAGCTGTTCGATGTGGTCTCCATCTCGGCCGGAGTTCGAGGCACGCAGATTCTGATCGCTCCAGCGGACTACCTGCGCGTCACTCACGCCACCGTGGTGGCAATCGCAAAAGAGAAAAATGCGCGTTCCTAACGCTCTCGATAGTTGGCCAACTCACCATCAAAAATTCATGTGAGATTTTTCTCAAGATTCCCTTGACGCGTGCCGCGCTTTAGCGGTATAAAACGGTTTCCCCCATTTGTTGAATGGTTCGCTCGCTGAGTCATGGGGTGGTCTGTGAGCGTTCGAAAGGGAATTGTCGAACACGATGTCCGTAGCCGCCGTTGTTCTTGCCGAGACTCGCTTTACCGAGGCTCCTTCGTATACCGAGGCTCCTTCCTATATAGAGGCTTCCGTTGCGATTGCTTCTCCGGAGGAGCGCTTACACGAATTGATTCATGACCTGCGCCAGCCGTTGAGCTCCATCGAAGCGATCGCTTACTATCTGGAGATGACGCTGCCCGCCGGGCAAATGGAAGCGCGGCAGTACATGTCGCAGCTGCAGCGCCTGGTGGCGGACACCAACACGATACTGGAGCGTTCGGTGGGCATCCCACGCAAGGGATGCGCGCAGAGCGGCCAGCGCCGGGTAGTCAGCCGTTTTCCGGTTCGGGGTTTTGCTCCAATCGCTTTTCCATTTCGGCCACTTGCTGGCGCAGCTTCGGCAATCGCGCCAGATTGGCCAGCTGCTCCAGGTGCTCTTTCAGAGGACGCGCGGGCGTTCCCCACACCACTTGTCCTTTGCGAACGATCTTGGACGTGAGAATGCCGCAGCCGGAGCCCAGCACCGCGCCGGTCTCGATGCGCGCCTTGTCTCCGATGCCCACCTGGCCGCCGATCACGGCATAATCTTCCACCACCACTCCGCCCGAGAGCCCGGTTTGCGCGGCGATCACGACATGCTTGCCGATGCTGCAGTTGTGTCCGATGTGGACCAGGTTATCGAGCTTGACGCCGTCGCCGATGCGAGTGACTCCAAGCGCGGCGCGATCGACGCAGGAGTTGGCGCCGATCTCGACGTCGTCGCCGATCTCAACGCGTCCGATCTGCGGGAATTTTTGATAGCCGTTCGGGCCGCGCACGAATCCGAAGCCGTCGGCTCCGAGCACGCAGCCTGAGTGCAGGACGGCGCGGTCGCCGATGGTCACGTTGTGCATAGATGGTGACGTGAGCGTGCAGCAG
The DNA here is from genome assembly GCA_963761265.1 of Bryobacterales bacterium. GTDB lineage: Bacteria > Acidobacteriota > Terriglobia > Bryobacterales > Bryobacteraceae > Palsa-89. The sequence continues at coordinate 20,531 of CAVXGM010000007.1, read as the reverse complement.
GCAATCCGCGCCGATGCGTGTCCCGGCTCCGATGGCGCAGCCCGCGCCGATGGAGGTTCGATCGCCAATGCTGGCTTTGGAGCCAACCGATCGCATGGGGGCCGATGGCCGCCGTTGAAGCGATGGTTGCATCCGGCGCGATCACCGCGGTGGGATGAATGCCGGGAATTACGGTCGAAGGCGGATAAAGCAAGCCGATGACCGTCGCGAAGCTGCCGCGTGGATCGGCTACGCGGATGACAGTTCGGCCGGCGGGGAATTCGCTCGTGACGAGCAGACAGCCGGCGCGGGATTGAGCGGCCTGCGCCGCGGCTTTGCGATTGGCCGACGAAAGCGATTTCGCTTGGTCCGGCCAGTTCCAGCGTCGCGGCACCCGTGATATCGATGTCGCCATCGCCCTCCCATGCCGCATTCAACTGCCGCGCGATTTCCTCTACTCGCAAGCCCGCCTCCGATCACCTGTATCATACAAACTTATGCCAGTTGATCCCTCCGCATCCGTGGCCCCAACCGCGCGCGTTCATCCCGATGCGCGCATCGGGCCGCAGGTGACGATTGGTGAGTTTGTGATTGTGGAAGACGATGTCGAGATCGGAGCGCACTGCCGCATCGAGCCATATGTCTACCTGAAACGCTGGACCACGCTCGGCGAGCGCAACGAAATTTCAGCCGGCACGGTGCTGGGGACCGATCCGCTGGACAAGCATTTCACCGGCGAGCGCAGTTATCTGCGCATCGGCAACGACAACATCATTCGCGAACATTACACCATCTCGCGCGGCACGCAGCCGGAGAGCGCCACGGAAATCGGCGATGGCAATTACATCATGACGTCCGGGCACATCGCGCACAATTGCAGGATCGGCAACAACACCGTGATCGCAAGCTGCGCGCTGGTGGCGGGGCACGTGGACGTGGAGGATCAGGCGTTCATTTCGGGCGGCGTGGTGATTCATCAATTTTCGAAGATCGGGCGGCTGGCGATGATCGGCGGCAACTCGCGCGTGAATCTGGATGTGCCGCCGTTCTTTCTCTACACCGATTTCAACGCGCGCCCGAACGGGCTGAACCTGGTGGGGCTCAAGCGGGCCGGGTTCTCGCAAGAAGATATCGCGGCGCTGAAGGCGGCGTACAAAATCCTGTATCGGTCCGGCCTGAAGTTGAACGACGCGCTGGCGCGGATCGCGTGGGAGCTGAATACGGAGCACACGCGGCACCTGGTGAAATTCATCGAGGCGAGCGAACGAGGGATTTGCCGCGAGTGATCATGGCGGATGTTGCTGCTCTGTTGAAGACGGTTCGAGCGAAGTTGAAAGCCGCGGCGGATCCGGAATTTGAAGCGGGGGCGCGGCGGTTTTTCAAAGAGCCGGTCAAGCCGTATGGAGTAAGAACGCCGGAAGTTCGGGAACTTGCACGGCTGGCGTATCGCGAAGTGAAGCACTGGCCGGTCGCCGAGCGCGACCGGTTCGTTACCGAGCTGTGGAAGAGCGGCATGCTGGAAGAAGGCGCGCTGGTGGAGCACCTTTACCGGCGATTCGCGAAATCCTGCGACGAGCGCGAATTTCGGATGTTCGAGCAATGGATCGACCGCTATGTCCGGAACTGGTCGCACTGCGACGGCGTGTCCGCGTGGCTGATCGCAGCTTCGATTGCGAATCGGCCGGGCTTGGCGGATCGGCTGGCCGGCTGGACGAAATCGAAGAATCGCTGGAAGCGGCGCTCGGCGGCGGTTTCGCTGATCCAGGAAGCGAAGCAAGGCCGCAACACCGAAACAATCTTTCACATTTGCGGTTTATTGCTCGGCGATGCCGACGATATGGTGCAAAAGGGCGTCGGCTGGCTGCTGAAGGAAACCTATCCGAAGAAGCCGCGTGAGGTTCTGGATTTTTTGGATGGCTGGAGAGCGCGCGCTCCCAGGCTGGTGCTGCGCCTGGCCGCCGAGAAGATGACTGAGCGGGATCGGAGATGGCTGCTTAAAGGATAGCGTCCAGCCGGCGAATCCCTTGCGGCTCAAGCGTCCGAGCATTTCGCGCGCGGTTTTCCCGTTCACGCGGATGGCGGAAATCCGGCGCGATCTCAGCCAGCGGCTCCAGAACGAACGCGCGCTGCGCGATGCGCGGATGCGGCACCTCCAGCTCGGCGGTAGCGCATCACGGTGCGCCCGTAAAACAAAATATCGATATCGATGTTGCGCGGGCCCTTGGGAGTGACACGCCGGCGTCCCATTTCGCGCTCGATCCTGCGCACGCGCGCCAGCAATTGCAGCGGAAACAAGCTGGTCTCGATCTCCACCGCGGCGTTCAGGAACCACGGCTGATCGAGCAGGTCCTGCGGCGCGGTCTCATAAAGCGAGGATCGGCGGACGACGCGGATTCCGTCCGCCTCGAGGAGACTCACGGCCGTTCGCGAAATTGGCTTCGCGATCGCCGATGTTCGAGCCGAGCGCCAGATACGCAGTCTTCAAAAGAGCACTCTAAAACAAGATCACTCTGCATCCCGCGCGACCGTGGCGGCGGAATCTTGAAATATTCGAACGCGCGAGCGGTGCCCACGCGGCCGCGCGGAGTGCGGTCGATAAAGCCGAGTTGCATCAGATACGGCTCATAGACCTCTTCGATCGTATCGGCCTCTTCATCGATAGAAGCGGCGATGGTGTTCACGCCCACCGGGCCGCCGCGATATTTCTCCAGCAGCGTGAGCATGATCTTCTGGTCGATTTCGTCCAGCCCGAAGCGATCCACTTCCAGCAAATCCAGCGCGCTGGTGGCGGCGCGCAGATCGATGTGGCCTTCGGCGCGAACCTGGGCGTAATCGCGAACGCGGCGCAGCAGGCGATTGGCGATGCGCGGCGTGCCGCGGCTGCGGCGGGCGATCTCCTGGGCGCCGTCCAGATCGAGCGTCACGCCCAGCAGCTTCGCCGAGCGCTCCACGATCGCGGTCAGCTCCGCCACAGCGTAATGATTCAGGCGCAGCACCAGGCCGAAGCGCCCGCGCAAGGGCGCGCTCACCAAGCCCTGCCGCGTGGTGGCGCCGATAGCCGTGAAGTGCGGAATGGCGATGGAATGCGTGCGCGCGCCGGGTCCGGTGCCGATCAAAATGTCCATGCGGAAATCTTCCAGCGCGGCATAGAGGATCTCTTCCACGTCCGGAAGCAAGCGATGAATTTCGTCGATGAAGAAAACCTGGCGCGGCCGAATGTTCGTCAGCACGCCTGTCAAATCCAGCTTCTTCTGGAGAATCGGGCCCGATGTCTGTTCAAAATCCACGCCCAGTTCGCCGGCGATGATGGTGGCGAGCGTCGTTTTGCCCAAGCCTGGCGGCCCGTACAGCAGAACGTGATCCATCGCCTCGCCGCGTTTCTTGGCGGCCTCGATGGCGATGGCGAGGTTCTCTTTGAGTTTGGGCTGGCCGGTGAAATCCGCCAATCGGGTCGGGCGCAGAGCGGCTTCGAATTGACGTTCGCCTTCCAGCGGTGAAAGCGAAGCGATTCCGGTTTCCCGCATGCTATCTGCACCAGCTCCAGCGCCTTGCGGAACATCGGTTCGAAAGCGGCCGCCGGCTCCGCGGACTGGGCTTTGCGCACCGCAGCCTCCGCGGACGCCCGGTTGCATCCCAAATTCAGCAGCGCCGACAGCACATCCTGTTCGATCGCGCTGAGGGCGGGCTCCGACTTCACCGCAACGCCGGCCGGCGCGCTCCCGCCTCCCAATCCCTCCAGCTTATCTTTCAACTCCAGCACCATTCGCTCGGCGGTTTTCTTGCCGACACCGGGGATGCGAACCAATTGCTCCACCTGGCCGCCGCGAATGGCGTCGATGATGGCGGGCGTCGCCAGACCGGACAGCACCTTAATAGCGAGCGAAGGCCCGATGCCGCTCACCGAGATCAGCTTTTCGAATAGCGCCTTCTCCTGCGGCGTGAGGAATCCGAACAGCGCCAGCGCATCTTCCCGGACATGCGTATAAATTCGCAGCGCGACGTCGGAGCCGGCGTCGGGAAGCGCGGAAAAAGTCGAAACCGGAATCACCACATCGTAGCCGACGCCGCCCGTATCGACGATGACCTGATTCGGATGTTTCTCAAGCAGCTTGCCGCGCAGGAAGGCGATCATCTCTCAGGGTTATTATGCGGCATCGCTGGCCGACTTCACCTGGGAAGCGCGGGCCGCCGTTTTCGGCAGCGTAAACGAGAAGCGCGCCCCTTGGCCGCCCTCCGACTCCACCCAGATGGTCCCGCCATGCCGGTCGACGATTTTCTTGCACGTCGCCAGGCCGATGCCGGTGCCCGGATATTCGTCGCCATGCAGGCGTTTGAAGATGCCGAAAATCTGCGCCTGATATTCGGGCGGAATCCCGATGCCGTTGTCTTCCACCGAAAACACCCACTCGCGCTCCGCCGTCCGGCCGCGCTCACCGTGATGCGAGGCGGCTGTTCGGAGCGATATTTCAGCGCATTGCCGATGAGGTTTTCAAAAACCTGCGTCAGATACAAGGGATTGGCGGTCACCACGGGAAGCGGCCCCACTACGACCTCGGCATGGGTCTCGGAAATGGCGCTCTGCAGACTGGTGATCACATCGCCGACCACTTTGCCCGCTGCTACGGATTCCAGCGTGGCGTCGCCCACCTCGCCCGTGCGCGAATATTCCAGCAGCGCTTCCACCAGCGCATGCATGCGTTGCGCCCCTGAGACAGCTACGTCGAAGAGTTGCCCGGCCTCCTCATCCAGCAATTTCCCCGAGTAACGGGCGCGGATGAGTTGCAGATAGTTGGTGACGGTCCGCAGCGGTTCCTTTAGATCGTGAGATGCGGCGTAGGAGAACTGCTGCAGATCTTGATTGATTCGCCTCAAGTCCTGGTTCAGGCGGCGCAACTGTTCTTCCGACTCTCTTCGTACTGTAACGTCGCGGAAGACCAAAACAACCCCGACGATGTTGTCTTGTGGATCGCGGATGGGAGCTGCGCTGTCGTCGATGGGCCGCTCGGCGCCATCGCGGGAGATCAGCAAGGTATGATTCGCCATGCCGACCACCGCCCCTTCCCTTAACGCCTTGTCAACCGGGCTCTCCACCGGCTGGCGGGTCTCCTCGGTGACGATGGCCAATACCTTCCCGAGAGGTTCTCCCGCAGCCTGAGCCTCCGTCCATCCGGTCAGATTCTCGGCTACCCCGTTCATGAAGGTTACGTGGCCGGCTGCGTCCGTCGCGATTACAGCGTCGCCAATGCTGCTGAGCGTGGTGTGCAACAGATCCCGGCTGGCGGTGGTGCGGCCATTGGCCGCTTCCAGATCGACAATCAGCCGGTCGCGCTCCGCGGTGGCCCGTCCGATATCGATGGTCGCCAGCAGGAGAAACGCGAACAGCAGTCCCGCGCCGAGCGCCGTAGTAAGGCGTGTCCTGCTTCCCTCCTGTTGCCGTTCGCGAATCCCTCGCGTCAAGACAGCGTAGACTTCGTCCTCCAGCGCCACTCCGATCTTGCGAATATCATCCATGGTGTGCTTGCCGCGGTTGGTTTCCACCACGCTGAGGGCGGCTTGGAACCCTTCGTTCTGGCGCAGGCCGACGGTTTCCTTCAACTCGGCGAGCTTCTCTGAGATCAGGCCGCTCAGCGTCTCCACCCGGGTGCGCAGAAGGGGTTCGCCGGCCACTGAAGCGCGCAGCATGTTCAATTCGCCGGGGAGGGCGGCGACCGCTGTGTTGTATGCGTCGAGATACTGAGGATTCCCGGTCAGCAGGAACCCGCGCTGCCCGCTTTCGGCGTCGCGGACGGAGGACAATGTCTGTTCCACCTGTTGCAGAAGTTCCCGGCTGTGCTCCACCTCAGGCGCACTGCGCTGAAAGGCCGACCAATCCTGATAGGAGAGAAAACTAACGCCTAGAAGGATCAGTAAAGCGCCGGCAAGATACCACCTGTCGGGTCTTCGAACTTTTCGCAAACTTCGCTCCGAGGAGCTATTCGGAAGCCCCAGGTAAACAGTCAGGTCCTAACCAGCAGCGTAGCAGAAATCGCGGTCCGGACCGGCGTACAGTAATCTCATGGCCCGCCGCCGCTTCTTTGTTGACGCCGTACAATCTGGCCGCGCGCGCATCACAGGGCCGGACGCCCATCATCTGACGCGTGTGCTGCGCGTGGAGCCCGGGCAGCAGTTTGAGATTTCCGATAATCATGCGGTCTATCTGGCCGAAGTGGAGAGCGCGCGCAAGGATCTGGTGTCTTTTGCAGTGCGGGAAAAAGTGGTGTCGGCGGAGCCCCTGGTGCGCACTACTATTCTGGCCTCGTTGATCCGTTTTGAGCCGTTGGAGTGGATGCTCGAAAAGGCCACCGAACTGGGCGTCGAGCGCGTTGTGCCGGTCCAGGCCGGGCGCAGCGAAAAAGGCTTAGAACAAGCAGCGGGAAAGCGCATGCCGCGATGGAACCGGATTGTCCGGGAGGCGAGCGAACAATCCCGGCGGGCACGGTTGCCTGAAATCAGCGCGCCTGTTACATTGTCCGACGCGCTTCAGATCGAGGCTGCTTATCGTTACGTGTTGGAAGAAGCCCAAGCACCGCCCATATTGCAGGCGCTGCCCGCGGATCGCCAACCGGGCGATCTGGTAGCGCTGCTGGCCGGACCGGAGGGCGGCTGGATGGATCGTGAGCGCGAGCAGATCGCCCGCGCGGGATGGCGACCGGTTTCACTCGGGCCCCAGATCCTGCGCGCGGAGACCGCTGCCATTGCGGCCTTAGCGATCGTCAACGCAGCTTGGGGTGAACCAACAAAATGACCAAAGCGGAGCTATTCGATTTTATGGCTGCGCACAAGCTGGGTGTGCTGGGCTATCTTTCTGCACAGGGCACGCCGCGCTCGGCCCTGGTCGGCGTCGGCGTCACGCCGGAGTTGGAAATCGTCTTCGATACGGTGAGCAGCTCGCGGAAATATGGCGATCTTCTCGCCAATCCGGCCGCGTCGTTTGTGATCGGCTGGGCCGGGGAAGTGACGGTTCAATTGGAAGGGCGCGCGTTCCAGCCCACCGACGCGGAGCTGGCGCGATATCAGCAAATCTATTTCGCCGCGTGGCCTGAGTGTCGGGACCACCTGAACTGGCCGGGGATCGGCTATTTTGTGGTCCGTCCCCAATGGATCCGCTATAGCGATTATGACCAGCGGCCGCCGCTCATCCAGGAATTCTCCTTCTAGCATTCGCGCCATTCTCCACAGTTAACGCGGTTCTCAGACCGATCATCTTCCGCCCGGGCGGAAGAATCGGCGGAGCCGGCCCACAACAACCGCACGAAAGGCCCGCGCAGTCTTGTTCTGAAACCAGAAAATCTCCGAATATCGGGCGATCCGCGACAGCCCCTCTGGTTAGTATGTGGCCGCCGGACTCATCGGCAGAAAGAAGAAAAACTACATGAAAAGACTGTCTATTGCGATCGCTGTCTTGGCTGCCGGTGTAATAACCGCTGGCCCAGTGACTCATTACACGAATTCCTCGGCGACGCACACGAATCCCGCGACGATTCAGGCTGATCTCCCCTTCCCCCCTTGCCTTCCGAACTGCGCCCTCCCCACGCCGGGCCAAATTCCCAATTAGTTTTTCAGCATTGGATCTCAGCGCGCACGCCGTGTTGCTATACTTGGCGGCACGGCGTGGAACTATTTCTTCACATCGAACCGGTGCTTTGGGCCGCTTCACTGCTGGCTGAAGCGCTAGTGCTGTTTCGGCTCACTGCGTGAGGGACTGCTCGGAAAGTATCCGCTATTCGCGGCATTCTTGACGGTGGATTTGATCTGCAGCCTGGTGGCGATGCACTTTGATATCAAGACTCCAGGCTATGCGGAAGCCTTTCGCGCCGGCACGTTGATCTTGTTTGTTTTTCGGCTGGGGATGGCGGCGGAGCTCTATGAGCGCATTTGTGAGCATTTCCCCGGAATCGGCGCTTTCCGGATCGGGATGGCGGTGGCGTTGATCTTGCTGGCTGCCCTGGCCGCGGTCTCCACCTTCCGCCCGAACTTGGCTGGTTTATGGGCGTTCCCCTTGGCCGCGATGGTGGTGGCCCAGCGTTACCAGAGCGAGATTATGGCCGGTGCGCTCCTGCTCACCTGGATCTTTTTGCGTTTCGTTCTGAGTATTCGGCAGCCTTTCCGCCCGAATGTCCTGACCCACTGGACTATTACAACCTTCTATTTCGCGGCGAGCGGCGCGGCGAATTTGGCCGTTCTCCTCACGGCCGGCGGAAAGCTGGTCTATCCCATTAGTTGCGCGATGCTAGCGGCGCAATCGGCCTGTTTCGTCGCATGGTTTCGTTTGATGCGGCGCGCCGGCGAGGAAATGCCCGCATTTCGGCGGCTTTCGCTCCATCAGGTTCAGGCTGTAGAGGAGTACAACCGTGAGCTGCTGGCAACTGTTACGTCGTTGCCAGGCGAAATTTCGGCGCGGGAAGCAGAAAATCGAGACACTCCTCGAACGTCGCGCGCGGACACGTTAACGCCGGCCGCGTGCCTGCAACCAAGCCAGAGCAAATAAAGCAGTGAGGATTCGGAGATAACCGTCCGCGCCAGCAGCGTCCAAAAGCTCCAATTCTCCCGGGATGCCATGGCCAGGGCGCCGAGTTTTCGAGCCGACCGAATTTCGCGCCGGAGACATGTTACATACCCGAAGTAACAGCGCCGATGCTCCCGCCGCAACTGTTGTGCCGCCGTTCGAAATCCCTGCGCCGCCACGAACAATTCGTCATCTTGCGCCAGCAGGCGATGCATGGGCAGGTAGCGCTCGCGCACCGAACATCCTTCTTCGCCGGCCACCAAGGGCAGCGGCGCATCCGGCCCAAGCCGCTCCGCTTCCAGCGCCAGCCTGCGGATGAACGCGTTGTTTATATGTGAATCCCGTCCGGAATGAACTGTCGATATCAAACTAAAACGGGGCACGATTCGAGAAATATACCTGGATCGGTTTCCCTTGTCAAGCCATATTTATTCTGTTTTTCGGCGGAAAGTATTCTTGGCGACAACCGCCCGGGACCGAAGTTACCCTTCAGACCCGAATTACAGCAGCGCTTACCGGTTTCGATCCGACCGGAATCAGCATGAAAAGCGGGCCCTTTTTCCAATGCGAGGCGCGGCTCACGTTTTTGATTCGAATCACGGCCATATCGCCGGATGCCTGGTTCAGCACCAAGGCGTACTGATCGTCGGGTGTGATCGCGATCGAAGCAGGCTCGGCGCCGACCGGCGTCACGGCCAGTACCTTGCTGGTCTCGATGTCGAGGATACTGACGTCGGCGGATTTGGGATTCGCCACAAACAGGTATCCTGGCGACGCGGAAGCGGCCATCGCGCCCGGGCTATGTCCAGCCAGTACAGTTTGCCCGATTTGCGGCGTGTAGTAGGGATAAACCACCACCACCGCATCCATCCCCTCCCCTGTGACGAACACCTGCCCGCCGTCGGCATTAAAGCACAAGTGATCCGGGCGCACTGCGAGCGGCAGATTTACAATCAGCCGGCGGCGCGGCACATCGAAGATGGACAGCATGCGCTGGCTCACGTTGGCGGCAATCAGCTGCTGGGAATCTGAATGTGCGCGGTCGGCACGGTGAAAGGGCTGGAACCTAACCAGCCCGATTTCCCCGGTGGTGCGGAGGGGGGCGAAGCTGCGGCGGCCCGCGAGATCGACGAAAGTGATGGAGCAACCCGCTATGGAACTGATGGCGGCGCCGCGGCCGTCCGGCGAGATGTCGAAATCGGTAGGGTCGTCCGGCAACGGGAGGGTCCAGGCCACCCGCATCGGCTCCAAGGTCAGGCGTACCAATTGCCGCGGTCTTTGACACAAGATGTACAGCGAATCCCCGGCAGACGAAAGCCGCATTTCGAGCGCCGTCCCAGCCACCTGCAGGCGGTGCGCAAACGTAAGATTGTCGGTACGGATCTCATGCACCGATCCGTTGTCGGGAGTGAGCGCATAGACTCGCGCTGTCCGGGGGTTGGCCAGCACGGCCGTGGGCGACCCTTCCACCCGGATGTGCCGCGCCACCGCGAACACCTCCAGATCCACGGCGGCGATGGCGCCACCTTCCTGGTTCGCGATGAAGGCGTACCCGGAAAATCCCGTGGCTCTCTCGTGGCCGCCGCAGCTAGCCAGCCCGGTGATACCAGCTGCGAATCCCGCGCCTAAGCTGCTCGAGACGAATGTGCGACGGGTCACCATCTCACTTGATTCTCCCATAGGGTCTATGTCCAGCTTCTATGCCTGACAACCATCCCTCACTTCCATCCAAGGTGCTGCCGCCGCAGTCGCCCCCTTTTAACCCCGACGGAGTCGCAATGGGTTCCGGTTTATGGAGTTTCTTCTGGCTCTTCTCGGCCATGGCTCTCACCTTGGAGTCGCCGTCTGCCGCAAGCTTTTCAAGCGCTTCTCCGAAGTCCTGGTCGCCACTTTCCCCCATGGCCCAGGCCGCGCCGCTGCGCAGCGTCGGATCGGATGCTTTCGCCAACTTGGCCAAGAGCGAATGCGCTTCACGATCCCTCACCAGGCAAAGCCCCAGCAATGCATTGATTACCACGCGGCCGCTCGGGTCTTCGGTGGCATTCCACAGTATCTTCCGAACGTCCTCATGGCGATGTCCCCAAAGAGACTCCACCGCGTTAGCGCGCAGCCTGCTATCGCCGGAGGCCAGCAGACTCTCCAGACGCGTCAGATTCCAATTAGACCGTCCCAGCATGAGGGCGGCTTTGGAGCGCACCTTGTCGTGCGGGTGGTTCAGAAACTGGATCAGATAGGATCCCAGGCGGGAGCAGTCTGAAATCGCTTCCACCAGTTCCAAAGCGTGCAAGGCGTCCGCATTCTTAATCGCGCTCACTTTACCCGCGGCGTTCTCCACCAGGCGCCGGACCAGGTGCACGTCCAAGAGTGGCTCAATGGAAACGATTTTGCGCGCCAGGGATGTGGCAAGCCCATGCGGCAGAACATGATCGTTCAAAAGCAGGCCTGCCAGCAATTTGCCGGCGGTGAGAAGCCCAACCGCATTTTTCAAGCCTGGCGATTTCTCTTCCGCCGAACTGAGCACCTGCACTGCCGCGTGCGCCAGTCCCGCAGGATCGATAGATTGGAGCCTACCAACCAATTGAATGGCAGGTCCGCGGTCGCGCGCGAACACGTTTACAGCATCCTGAAACAAACTGATGGTCGTTCGCTTGCCGGAGGGGCGTTTGGAGATCGGTAGTTCGCGTATCAGGTTGATGTGCATGGAAGTGGAGCCGGCGATGCCAGCGCTGCTAATCTGCTCATCGGCCCGCAAATCACAAGCTATAGCGAAGGAATTATGATACGCTTTTGGAGGATCGTCGCTCTTCCCTTTATATCTCTTAAAACCGGAATATGCGTGTGCTAGGACCTCTCAGGGTGAAGGAGCCGCGAAAAGTCTCTACATGAACGTCCGCTCGCTGTTTAGCCTATTCTCATCGGATCTTGCCATCGATCTTGGAACCGCCAACACCCTGGTTTACGCCAAAGGGAAGGGGATCGTGGTCAACGAGCCCTCCATTGTCGCCATTAACAAAACCAACGGCGAAGTGGAGGCGGTCGGCAAGGAAGCCAAGGACATGCTCGGCCGCACGCCCGGAAATATCGTGGCCATCCGTCCGATGAAAGACGGCGTCATCGCCGACTTCAAAGTGACCGAGCGCATGCTCAGCTACTTCATCCTGAAGGCGCATGGACGCAAAGTGCTGGTGCATCCGCGGATCGTGATCGGCGTGCCGAGCGAAATCACGCAGGTGGAAAAGCGCGCGGTGATCGATTCGGCTTATCGCGCCAAGGCCAGCGAAGTGCATCTGGTGGAGCAGGCCATGGTGGCGGCCATCGGCGCCGGATTGCCGGTGACCGAGCCTTCCGGCAACATGGTGGTCGATATCGGCGGAGGAACCACCGACGTAGCCGTGATCTCGCTCTCCGGTATCGTCTACTCGCGCTCGGTGCGCGTGGCCGGCAACGCCATGGACGAAGCCATCATGCAGTATCTCAAGCGCAAGTACAACCTGCTGGTGGGCGAACGGACCGGGGAAGCGATCAAGATTCAGGTCGGTTCGGCCTATCCTTTGGACAAGCCTCTGACGATGGAAATAAAGGGACGAAACTTGATTGAAGGCGTGCCGAAGACGCTCACCATCGACGACAGCGAAATCCGCGAGGCGCTGTCGGAATGCGTGGCCACCATCATGAACGCCATCCGCGTGGCTTTGGAGCGGACCCCTCCCGAACTGAGCGCCGACATCAGCGACCGCGGAATTGTTTTGACCGGAGGCGGGGCCATGTTGAAGAATCTAGATAAGCGCATTCGTGAAGAGACCGGACTGCCGGTTTCGATCGCCGAGGACCCGCTGGCGAGCGTGGTCCTGGGAACCGGCAAAATGCTTACGGACTTCAAATTGCTTCGAAGAGTTGCGATCGAATAGGCCGGGTTGCCTCCGAATGCGACGGGTTTTGCCGGTTACGTGAGCTAACGTGATGTAACGTATGGATTTCTTTCTCAGCCGCTACCGCCATCTCACGGTGCTTGCTGATCGTGATCGCGGCGCAGTTGGTGCTGATCGCCTATCAAGTCAAAACCAATAACGATATCCCACTGATCCGGGTGTGGGCCGTTACCGCCGTAACTCCGGTCGAGCAGGGGCTGGAGTTCGTTCGCCGCTACACTTGGGGCTTTGTTGAAGATTACTTTGTCTTGCTCGGCGTGCGCAGCCAGAACGAAAAGCTGAGGCAGCGAGAACGGCCAGCTGAAAATCGAGAACAATTACCTGAAAGCCGAGCTGTCCACCGCCGACCGGGCGCGCGCCTCGAGCGTGTTTCGAGCTCGCTCTCCATCCAAGACCGTGGCGGCGCGCGTCATCGGCAACGGCACCGGCGCCAACTCGAAGGTGGTGTTTGTCGACCGCGGGTCGACCAGCGGAGTGGAAAGCGGCATGGCGGTGGTGACGCCGGACGGGATCGTCGGCAAAGTAGTGGACGCTTATCCCACTGCATCGCTCGTCATGCTCATTACCGATCCCACCTTCGCCGCCGGCGTGGTTTCGCAGAAAAATCGGGTGCGCGGCACACTCAAGGGACAAGGCCACGCCGAATGTCTGGTGGACTACGTCCAGAACGAGGAACACGTCGATGTCGGCGAGTGGTTTTACACTTCGGGCGACGACCGCATTTTCCCCAAGGGCTTTCCCGTCGGCCAGGTGGCGGCGGTTCAAAACGGTAAGACGTTCAAAGAGATCTATGTTTCGCCCAGCGGGATGCAGGGCGGCGTGGAAGAGGTCCTGATCGTGCTCCAAGGCGTGCATCAGGAGATTCCGGGCGGAGAAATTGCATCGCCCGGCGTACACCATTCTTCCCGCACCCACAGAGACCAGCCCAAACTCCGGAGGGCGCGCCGCAGCCAGGCGATCTGTCAACCGATGCCGACCGCCTGCGCGCCATCTATAAGGAGGTCGGAGCAGAGGAGAAGCATCTTACGGGGAAGGCCCGCCCGGGTTCCAAGCCGCCTGACTTCACCAAGATTCCTTCCCTGCACGGCGGGCCTCCAGCGGGAGCGCCAGCTGCGGCGGCCAGCACCCAGCGCCGCCGCCCGGACGGTCACCGGACAGCCGCCAGCCGCGCGGTGCAATCGGGTCAACCCCAAGCCGGTCAGGCCCAATCCGGTCAACCTCACGCTGCTCCAGTCCCGGGACCCAATCCCAGAGCACCCCGGTCCAAACATCCAGCAAAAGACCGCCGCGCCCAAGCCAGCGCCAGCCGCGGTTCCGAACCCAAATCAGAACGGCCTCTGCCGGCGCAATCGGCGACAACCCATCGCCTGCTCCACGCGCCGGCCCCGGTCAATCCGCGCCGCCAGTTAATCCCGACAATCAATGACCGAATACACCGAGCGATCTGCTGACCGAAACCCCGCGCAAGGACGCGGCCGGACGTTTTCGCATCGTTTGGCTGATCGTGATTCCGCTGATCGCGGTGCTGTCGCAGGTCTATGTGCCGCGCTTCGTGCCGTTTCTCGCCTATCTGGAGTTGCCCCTGCTGATCACCGTGCATTTCGCGCTGAGCCGAGCGGCGGCCCGATTGCGGTCTCTATTTTACGGGATGTCCATCGGCCTGGTGCAGGACTCGCTGTCGCATCAGCCCATCGGCATGTATGGGATCGTCAAGACGCTGGTGGGCTATTTCGCCGCCTCGGTCAGCATGCGATTCGACGTCCAGAACCCGGTGGTTACCTTCATTCTCGAGCTTCTTCTTTTACTTCTTTCATCAGTTCTTCTATTGGGTGCTGGCGCGCGCGCTGCTGGGCGAAGCGCTCGGCTTCGATGCGCAGCAAACGCTAATTTTTGGGCTATTGAACGCGGCCGTAGCCCTGCCGTTGTTTCGTCTTTTGGATAAACTGAAGAGTAGTCGAGCTAAAGCTGAATATTGTGAAACTTCACGTCGCCCGCGAAGACGATCAAGGCTCCGCGAATACGCTTTTGCGCGACGATCCGAAATTCGCCTCGCAGAAGATCGCGTTTTTTCAATACCCCACCATCGCCGTATTTCTGTTCCTGATCACCGGCTTCTGGGACCTGCAGATCCGCAATCCGGAGGTTTATCAGGAGCGGGCGCTGGAGAACAGCGTCAAGTCGATTCCGGTGCTGGCGCCGCGCGGCAAGATTCTCGATCGCGACGGCCGCGTGATCGTCGACAATCACTCGTCCTTCAGCCTGTATCTCTCGCGCGAGAACCTCAAGATGGAGCACCTGCGGCCGATCGCCGAAGGGCTTGAATCTGGACTACGACAGCCTGGTGGCCCGCGTGCGCCGCTTCCAATCGCGCGGCGCCCCGCAATACGAGCCGATCCCGATCAAGGAAGAGCTGACGCCGGGCGAACTGGCCTTCGTCGATTCACATAAGGACGCCGCCACGTTTCCCGAGCTCGAAGTAGTCCGCGTGCAGCATCGGCTTTATCCGCGCGACGGCATGGCTGCGCACGTCATCGGGTACGTCGGCGAAATCAGCGAAGCAGAATTGGATACGCCGGAATTCGCGCGCTTCCATCAGGGCGACATCATCGGCAAGGACGGCATCGAGCGCGAGTATAACGATCAACTGATGGGCGTCGACGGCGCAGCGACGCGTGGAAGTGGACAGTTTCGGAAACGAGCGCCGCGTTCTGGCGTGACAAAGAAGCCATTCCCGGAAAGGACCTGCAGCTGACCATCGATCTGGATCTGCAAGCGGTTGCCGAGCTGACGCATGGAGAACCGCCGCGGCGCGGTGGTCGCGCTCGATCCGCGCAACGGCGAAGTGCTGGCCATGGTGAGCCGCCCGGCCTTCGATCCAAATCTGTTTGCCGGGCCGCATCCGGTCGAAAGATTGGAAGGAGCTGGTGGATAATCCGGATCATCCGCTGTTGAATCGCGCCATTCAGGCGCAGCAGGCGCCGGGTTCGACGTTCAAGCCGATCATGGCGCTGGCGGGTCTGGAGAGCGGGGTCATCGACGACAATTTCCGCGTCAACTGCGGCGGCGGCGCGACGTTCTACGGCCGCTACTTCAAGTGCTGGGGCAAACACGGATCGGTGGACCTGCACGCAGGGCCTGGTGCATTCCTGCGACACGTTTTTCTACAACGTCGGCAATCGCCTGGGGATCGATCGCATCGCGCAATACGCCGACATGGTGGGTTACGGCCACAAGACCGGCATCGATCTGCCGCATGAAGCCGAAGGCCTGGTGCCGTCCAGCGCCTGGAAGATCCGCAATTTCCGCGAGCGGTGGTATCCCAGCGAAACTATTTCGGTGGCTATCGGCCAGGGCGCAACCACGGTGACGCCGCTGCAAATGGCCGTACGCGATCGGCGGAATGGCCATTGGGGGCATGTGGTTTCAGCCGCATATGGTGAAGGATGCAGTGCATCTGATGCCCGCGCGCCGCGCCGAGGTAAATCTCGAAAATATCCGAAAAGTGATCTGATGGCATGTACGGCGTGGTGAACGAACCGGGAGGGACCGGTGTTCGCGCGCGGCTGCCCGGCATCGAGGTATGCGGCAAAACCGGAACGGCGCAGCTGGCCTCCAACACTTTGCTGAAGGGAACTTCGTACGGCGAGACCCACAAGGACAACGCCTGGTTTGTCGGATTCGCACCCCGCGAGAATCCCGAAATCGTGGTGGCCGCGCTGTTCGAAAACGGCGAACACGGCCAGCTGGCCGCGCCCATCGTGCGGGACGTGATCAAGGCTTATTTCGACAAGAAAGCCGCGGCTGGCGCAGCCCCAGCCGCAGATCGCGCAGCATTCCTACTGGCTTTTTGCAAGCGCCGCCGCCCGCTGCGCAGCCGCTACCCTGCGTCGGATGCATTCCCTAGTATGCCGGCGCACCGCTCCCTCCGCGATTTCGACTGGCTGATGCTGATTCTGGTGTGCGCCATCTGCGCGCTGGGCGTGCTGCAAATTTTCAGCGCCACGCGCGACACCCACTTTACCGAGGCGTGGTGGAAGCAAGCCATCTGGATATCTCGCCGGATTCCTGGCGCTGTGGATTGGAACGCTCATCGACTATCACACCCTGCTTGGGCAAGTGCGCGGTCTTCTATGTTCTTTCGGTGGCCACTCTGATCGCCACCTTTGCCGTGGGAACCACCATTTTCGGCTCCCGCCGCTGGATCGGCACCGCCACCTATCATATTCAGGTCTCCGAATTCGTTAAACTGGTGATAGTTCTCTTAGTGGCTCGGTATCTGTCGGAGCTGAAGAGCGACCAGTTGGAGCTGCGGGATCTGCTCAAGCTGGGCGGCCTGGTTGGCGTTGCCGATGATCCTGGTGATGATTCAGCCGGATCTCGGTACGGCGTTGACGTTTCTTCCGATCCTCGCCATCGGAGTGTTTTTGGCGGGTTTTCGTTGGCAGTATGCGGTGGCGGTCCTGGTGATTGTTGCGGTGGTCGCGCCGGTTGCGTATTGGTTGGTGTTGAAGGATTATCAGCGGGCAGCGGGTGGTAAGTTTCCTCGATCCGAGCCAGGATCCGAAGGGATCGGGCTATCAGGTGATCCAGTCGAAAATCGCGGTTGGCGCCGGCGCGCTCTGGGGGCGCGGCGTTACCAAGGGTACCCAGACCCAAGGGCGCTTCCTGCCGGTGTCCGCAGAAGGATTTTATCTTTTCGGCTTTCGCCGAAGAGCACGGGTTCGTGGGCGTCATTGTGGCGCTCGGGCTTGTATTTTTTGTTGCTGATGCAGATTGTTCAGAACGCGCAGACCGCGTCGGACAAGGCCGGGATGTATATCTGCATGGGCGTAGCGGCATTGTTGTTGTTTCATGTGTTGGTGAATGTCGGAATGGTGGTGGGACGGATGCCGGTCACGGGCATTCCCCTGCCGCTGATGAGTTCCGGCGGATCGAATATTGTAGCGATGTTTTTGATGCTGGGGCTTGTGAACAACGTCCGGCTCCGGCGATTTGTAAATTGAAGCGGCCGGGAGACGGCCGGCTTTTAAGAAGATTGAGGGTGCAAGCGAGTTCGATTCCTGCATCTGGTCCGCGTCCGGATTCCGTGTCCATGACCGGCAGTTGGATTGAGCGCCTCTCCAGGCGGCTAGCGCTAACGGTTCGCCGTTGGCGGGCTTGTCTGGTTCGCCGGAGTGCCGCAGGAGCGGTCTCGCGCGGGTAGGGTGTTAGAGATTCGGTTCTCCGCCTTGCGAGGCTGAAAGATTTTGCCAGTCCTGCGCGCCGGGAAAACGGTCCATTGGATCACCCGGGCGTTGGATGGCAGGTTCAGCCCTCATGCTTTCTCGAAGCTCCGGTTCCCGCCATGAACTGTAGGAGCATCCATGAGCAAAGAATTGGTGATCTCGGCGAATCGCCACGAGATCAAAGTTGGCGATTCTCGAAGACGATCAACTGGTGGAGGTGTTATTTCCAGCGGGCCAACGAGTATTCGCTCGCCGGCAGCATTCATAAAGGACGTGTCACGCGCGTTTTGCCCGGCATGCAGTCGGCCTTCGTCGACTTGGGCCTGGAGCGCGACACGTTTCTGTATGTGTCGGACTTTTCCGAAGAGACGGCGAAGATTTCGACCGCGTGTCGGTAAACCGCGAAGCCGGCCGTTCGGAGCGCGGGCAGCCGCAGCCGGCGGAGCGCCCGCGGTCCAGGAGCATTCGTCCGAGCTCTCCGAATGCCGAAGCGGCGCCGCGGGCGGCAAGTCCGGATCGGCTGAAGCCGAGACCTGCCGCCGCTGCCGCAACGACCGAGCGGACCGATCGCGGCGAGAGCGCCGCGGATCGCGAGCGAGGCGATCGGTGGGCCGGCGTTCGCGCCGCCGCCGCGGAATCGCGGCCGTGGATTCCCGGATTCCAAATACGCCTCCCGACGTTTCGCGCCCGGCGCGCTACGCCCGAACCCGCGCCCGCTGCGGCCGAGCCGACCTGTCTCTCCGTCGAGCCCGGTCCCAGCCGTGGAACCGCTCCGCATCGCAGCGCCGGCGCAACCGATTTCTCCGTTCTGCCCGGCGAATCGCTCGCCAAGTACAGCCGCTCCAACATCCAGCCGCTGGATGAAGCCGAAGAAGATGAGATTCGCGACCTGCAGGAGACCGAGCGTCGGCTCCAGCGCAATCGAGCCGAACTCGCGCCGAGATTGCCGAGGAAGCAATCGAAGAGCCGGAAGACGCGCCGATCGCCGAGGAGCAGTGAGACTGCGGCCGCGTCGCCGAGCGGCACCGGAGGAGCCGGAAGTCGAAATGGTCGATTGCGTCGGAGAGTCTCAGCCTGGAGCCGTATCCGAAGAAATCGAAGTTGACACGGAGATAGAAGCGCGAGAGCTGGCATCGAAGCCGCGGACGAATCGGAAGCTGAGCCGGCCGAAAGCGAAGCTGCGGCCGCCGGCGAGGACTAGTCTCCGCGACAACCGCCGTCCAATTCCGCGCCGCTGTCCGCGCAGGTCCGCGAGCAAGGCGGACGGCCGCTACATGCAGCGCATGCCGCGCCGTATGCGGCGCAAGATGCGCGGAGCGGGGCAGACAGTCACGGAGAGCCAGAGCAGGCAGGTGAGAATCGACAGCGCGACCGCAGGTTGACGACCGCGGAAGCTGGCCGCCGTGCGTCGCCGAAGCAGCGTTCCCAGATCCAGCGAGCCGCGTCCGAGCCGCGAACTTGCAGCCGCCCGGAACGAGCGCCGCTGCCTTCCATCACCGAGCTGCTGAAGGAAGGCCAGGAGATCATCGTTCAGATCGCCAAGGAGCCGCTGGGCCAAAAGGGCGCGCGCATCACCTCGCACATCGCGCTGCCGGGCCGTTACGTGGTCTACATGCCGACGCTCGAACACACCGGCGTCTCGCGCAAGATCGCGAGCGACGAAGAGCGCCAGCGCCTGAAGCGCATCCTGCAGATCCATCACGCCGGAATTCCCGGCGGCTTCATCGTCCGCACGGCCGGCGAGGGCAAGAGCGAAGAAGATCTCGCCGCCGACATGAATTTTCTCTTCAACCTCTGGCTGGACATCCGCCAGAAGGCCGAAAAGAAGCCCGCGCCGCTGCTGCTGCATCACGATCTGGACATCGTCCAGCGCACCCTGCGCGATCAGTTCACCGAAGATTTCAAAGCCATCTGGGTGGACAACGAAGAGCTGTACGAAAGCGTGCTGCGCTTCGTGCAGCGCTTCCAGCCCGCCTGGTGACGCGCGTGAAGCTGTACACGCGGCCCGAGCCGATCTTCGACGCCTTCAACATCACCGCGGAGCTCGAAAAGGCGCTGCGGCCGAAGGTCTGGCTGAAGTCCGGCGGCCACATCGTGATCAATCAGACCGAAGCGCTGGTGGCCATCGACGTCAACACCGGCAAATACGTCGGCCGGTCGAATCGCCTGGAAGACACCATCGTCAAAACCAACACGGAAGCCGTGAAGGAGATCGTGCGCCAGATCCGGCTGCGGGACCTGGGCGGCATCATCGTGGTCGATTTCATCGACATGGACGAGCGCAAGAATCGCCAGAAGGTGATGCAGGCTGCTCGAAGACGCCATGCGAGCGACCGCGCGCCGTACAAGATTCTGCAGTTCAACGATTTCGGCCTGGTGGCCATCACGCGCAAGCGCGTCAAGCAGAGCCTGGAGCGGGCGCTTTGCATGCCGTGCCCGCACTGCGAAGGCGCGGGCTATGTAAAGAGCGTGCAGACCATCGTAAGCGAGATCCTGCAGGAGGCCGGCAAACTGGCCGCGGCCATCGAAGGCAAGGATGTCCTGCTGCGCGTGCATCCCGACGTAGCGAAGTTTCTCAAATCGAATCAGAACAAACATCTGGAGGAGCTGGAGGAAATCCTGCGCCGGCCCGTGCTGGTGAAGGCCGATCCGCTGCTGCATCACGAGAAATTCGATCTCGGCTGAGGCGAGGTCATTGCCGGTTTAGAACCGGCTCCCGCTTCAACAGTGCGCTTTCCGCCGGATGAGACGCGACGTTTCGAATCCGCGTGACAATCACGGCGGGCTGGAACGATTCCTTATACAGGCTCTGAGCCCTGGCTCCCAGGTCTCGGGCCAAGGCCGGATCCTGTT
>CAVXGM010000006.1:0-35143 GCA_963761265.1 Bryobacterales bacterium | reverse complement strand
GTCGAGGACGGATAGGACGCGCGGCCGGCTAGCGTGCTCGCGTTGGCGCCCCCGGTGAGCAGGATCAAATCCGTCACCTGGCGTCCGTTCAGCGGCAGATCCACCACGCGCTGCTGGTCGATCACTTGGCCCACGCCGGTGTTTTGCGTCTCCACCATCGTCGCCGCCGCCTCCACCACCACCTGTTCATTCACCGCGCCAACTTTCAGCGTGACGTCAATGGTGGGGTTGCTCGCAACCTGAAGCACGATGCCGGACTGCACCGCCTTGCTGAAACCTTCCTTGCTGACCTGGAGTTGATACGGTCCGATGGGCAACTCGGTGAACAGATAGCCGCCATCGGCGCCGGTTGTTACGGTTCTGGAAGCGCCCGTAGCTGTCTGGGTTACGGTGACCTGAGCGCCTGCCACGGCCGATCCAGTGGGATCCTGAACCGTGCCCTTCAATTGCGACGAGGAAATAGCCTGCGCCCAAACGCCGGCGCTAGCGAGGAAAAAACCGAGCAAGACAGCAGCAAAGATTCTCAACTTGGAACCCCTTCCCGCGGCTAGCTGCATGCCTAAGCAGCTCTTATGCATGCCTGATAGCGTTGTGCGAGTGAGTATATTCCCTGACGACATGAGTGTCAAGGGCCAGTTTGCTGCAATTCTTGGGACTTGTCTGCCGGGCTTGCTTCTCGCACCAATCCTTGGGTATGCGGCGCGCCCTTCACATGCATGCACCATGCGCCGCAGGCAAGGCAGAGGCAAAGCAAAGAGGTCGACTCGTTAAGCCGGCACCCGTGAAGAACGAGTGGTGTGACGCAATTCCGAGGAATCGCTTTTGATGAGCTGGCTGCCCGGCATTTCGCCCATCCACTGCGAAGATTCCTGCAGGGCCAACTCCAGATTTCGGCGAGCCAGCCGGGCATGCTCGCGTACCAGCATTTCAGCCCGCGCGCCCTCTTTGTTGCCCAGAGCTTCCAGAATCGTTCGATGCTGCTCCCGAGCGATTGTTAATGCGTCGGCCGCGCGCTGTAAGATGACCGCGCGCGGGGTGGCAAAGGGAATTAATTGAATCCGCTCCACAGCCCAGCGCAACATCGGACTCTTGGCAAGATCAATCAGCGCGGAATGAAATGCGAAGTTCACATCCGCGTATGCGATCATTACGTCGCTGGTTGCGGCGGTGCTGGAGGCCAGAATGTACGGCTCGGAAATCCGGTCCAGTTCCGCGTTAATCCGCCGGATTTCGTCCAGCTCGCGAGGATCGGTCAGCCGTTCGGCCGCCAGCCTGGCCGCCGCTCCTTCCAGCACGCCGCGCGCTTCAATGGCGTCCCAAATGTCGCGCACGGTGAACTTCCGCACCGTAAAGCCGACGCCCGATTCGAACGTTTCGAGAAGGCCCTCCTGGGCCAGGCGCTCCAGCGCGAGCCGAATCGGTGTTCGGGAAACTCGCAAGCGCGCGGCAATGGGGACTTCAAACATCCGCTCGCCCGGCTTGAACTCACCCCGCAAAACCATTTCCCGTAAACTCACCAAGGCACGGCCACGCTGCGATTCCGCATTATCCGTGGTTTGTTGCCGTTTCACAATTGCCACGATTGTAGCTTATTGCGGCGGACCGGACCGGACGTGCTATCCTCGCGTTTTGCGCGAGGGCGAGCACGCCGTGCTACACTCAGTTTTCCGTCAGTCTGTAAACCTGTGGTTTCCCGGCGTGTTCTGCTTAAAGGCGCGGCGCTAGCTGTCGCGGCGCCGATGATTCAGCGAGGGCGTTTCTGCCTTTCTGCCCAAAGTCCAGTTGTGCAAAGCGAAACCGCGTATTCCACGCTGGCGGTGGATTTGGTTCGCCGCAGCACGGTGATCGACATGCTGGGCTTGCTGACGCTGAACTACGCCAAGCTCGCGTCGTGGGAAGCGCAGCCGTCTTGCTTTGCTCCGCACGATTTGGAGCAACTGCGCGGTTCGGGCACCACGATCTTCCATCCCGCGGTCGGCTTTACCGATGGCGATGTGTATGCGAGTTCGCTGCGCGACATCACCGGCTGGAATGAATTCATCGCTTCGCACGGCGAGCGAATTCCTGCGAATCGATTGCGCCGCCGATCTGGAGCGCGCCAAATCGAGCGGGCGGTTCGGGCATCGTCATTGGCCAGCAAAATTCCCTGCATTTCCGCACGGTGGACGACGTCGGCTTCTTCTACAACCTCGGCCAGCGGGTTTCGCAGCTCACCTATGACGACAACGCGATCGGGGGCGGTTCCACCGATCCGCGCGACGTGGGTTTAACGGCTTACGGCGCGCAGATCGTCGATCGGATGAACGCGCTGGGAATGGCGGTGGATATCTCGCATTGCAGCGACCGCACCACGCTTGGACGCTCTGCACGCGTCGCGGAAGCCGGTGCTGGTGACGCATTCCAACTGCCGCGCCCTGGTGCCGGGCTGTGCGCGCTGCAAGACCGATGAAGCGATCCGGCTGCTGGCGGCCCAAGGCGGCGTGATGGGCATCACCATGGTTCGCGCCTTCGTGGAGCCGTCCGGCCCCGCCACCATCGAGGACGTTCTGGATCATATCGATCACGTTGCCAACCTGGTGGGCGTGGAACACGTGGGTATCGGGAGCGACGTCGATCTGGACGGGCGCGATGCCCGGATTCGCCCGCGCAAACGGTTCGATCTGGATGGCGTCGATTATTCCCAGAAGATCTTCGATCTTACCGACGGATTGATTCGCCGCAAATATTCAGCCGACAACATCGAGCTGATTCTGGGCGGAAATTTCCAGCGCGCGCTGGCGGCCATCTGGATGCCGGAGCCCGCCCCAGTTTCCAGTTGAAACTGAAAGCCGCCCGCGCCCGTTACAATAGTGACAGGCTATCTTCAGGAGAGCCTATATTCCGCATGAAATCACCCACACTTCGGTTCACCCTACTATTGCTCTGCCCGCTGTTGCTGGCGGCGCAATCGCTGAAAGATTTTGAGAAGCGGATCACCGAGTTTACGCTCGGCAACGGACTGCATTTCATCATTTTCGAGCGCCATGAGGCGCCGGTGGTCTCCTTCCATTCCTATGTGAACGCCGGGTCGGTGGACGACCCGGGCGGCGAGACCGGGATCGCGCATATGTTCGAGCACATGGCGTTCAAAGGGACGGAAACCATCGGCACCAAGAATTATCCGCTCGAGCGCAAGGCCATGGACGAAGTGGAACATATCTACGACCAATACGATGCCGAGCGGAATAAGGGCCTGAAGGCCGACAAGAAGACGCTCGAAGATCTGCAGCAGCAGCTCAAGGCCGCCATGGAAAAGGCCGACAGCTATGTGATCCCGAACGCGTATCCCGAGCTGATCGAAGCCAACGGCGGCGTGGGATTGAACGCGGGAACCGGCGAAGATTCCACCGAATTACTATTACAACTTCCCGCGCAATCGCCTGGAGCTGTGGTTTCTGCTGGAATCGCAGCGCTTCTACGATCCGGTGTTTCGCGAGTTCTATAAGGAACGCGATGTGGTGCGCGAAGAGCGGCGCATGCGCGTGGAATCGAGTCCCGCAAGGGCAGTTGGCGGAGGCGCTGCTGGCCACCGCCTTCGCGGCGCATCCCTATCGGAACATGCCGGGCGGCTGGGCCAGCGATATCGAAAATTTCCGGCTGACGGAAGCCATCGCGTTCTACAAAAAATATTACGTGCCGGCCAATATCACCATCGGCATCGCGGGCGATGTGGATCCGAAGGAATGCCGCCGTCTGGCCGACAAATATTTCTCGATCCTGCCGGCGGGGCCGCTGCCGAGCGGTCCGCGCACCGTGGAGCCGGCGCAGAAAGGTGAAAAGCGCGTAGAGGTGGAATCGCCCTCGCAGCCTTTCATGGCGATCGCCTACAAGCGGCCCGAATCAGCTCGATAAAGACGATCCGGTGTTCGATGTTCTGGGCGAGATCCTGGCGGGAGAGCGCACCGGCCTGCTCTATACGGATCTGGTTCGCGACAAGAAGATCGCCCTGGGCGCCGCGGCGGAGGCATCGTTCCCCGGCGGAAAATATCCCGAATCTGTTCCTATTCTTCCTGGTGCCGAATCAAGGCCACACCGTGCAGGAAAACGAGAAGGCGTGCTACCAGATTATCGAGCGCTTGAAAACGCAAAAGGTCAGCGAGGAAACGCTGCAGCGCATCAAAACCAAAGTTCGGGCCGCGCTGATCCGGCGGCTGGATAGCAACTCCGGCATGGCGGACGCGCTCACGTCCTACTACGCCAATTATGGCGATTGGCGCAAGATTATTTACCAGCATTGACGACACCGACAAAGTGACGGCCGACGACGTGATGCGCGTGGCCAAGGAGTATCTGGTGCCGGAGACGCGCACCGTGGTCTACACTGTCCCGCCGCCGCGGAGCGGCGAAACCGGAAGGAGGCGCGCAATGAGAACCCTGATTCTTTCGCTGCGTGCTCTGCGATGGCGGCCGGCGCGCAAACCGAAGTTCGACGCGCCATCGCGCTGCCTTCCTACAAGGATCTGAAGTACCCGCCGCTGCCGCCGCTCAAGGTTCCCACCCCCACCGAGATCACGCTCTCCAACGGCCTGAAAGTGCTGCTGCTGGAGGATCACGAGCTTCCGCTTGATCAGCGGCGCGGCGTTGATCCGCACGGGCAATTTGTTCGATCCGCCCGACAAGCGCGGGCTGGCCGGGCTCACCGGCGAGGTGCTGCGTTCGGGCGGAACGAAAACCACGCACCGGCGATCAGCTCGATCAGGATCTGGAAAATGTGGCGGCATCCGTCGAAAGCCAGATCGGCGAGACCAATGGGACGCTGTCGTTCTCTTGCCTGAAGGAAAACGCCGATCAGGTGCTGGCGCTCTTTCGGGATCTGCTCACTTCGCCCGAGTTCCGCCAGGACAAAGTGGATTTGGCGAAAACGCAGACGCGCAGCGAAATCTCGCGCCGCAACGACGATCCCGACGGGATTGCGGACCGCGAATTCAGCGACATCGTTTATGGCCGCAACACGCCCTATGGCTGGATGATCGAGTACGCCGATATCGACAACATCCATCGCCAGGATCTGATGGATTTCTACCATCGCTATTATTTCCCGGCCAACATCACGCTGGAAATCTATCGGCGATTTTTCAACCGCCGAGATGAAGGGCAAACTGGAGCAGCTTTTGGGCAGCTGGAACTACACGCAGCCGCCGGTTCCCGCGTTTCCGAAGGTGGAAGAGAAGGCCGAGCCGGGCGTGTTTCTGGCGTCGAAAGACGACACCACGCAGACCTTCTTTCACGTCGGAGAACTGGGCGGCGAATTGCGGGACAAGGATTATCCGGCGCTCGAAGTCGCCGTCCGAGATTCTGGGCGGCGGTTTTTCCAGCCGCCTGTTTCGCAACGTGCGCACCAAGCATGGCTGGGCGTACAACATCTCGTCCAGTTGGGCCGCCAATTACGACCATCCCGGGACGTTCGTCATCTCCGGCAGCACGCAATCGGCGCACACCGTGGATACGCTGAAGGCGATCGGCGAGGAGCTGGAGAAGATCCGCACCACCGAGGTTACCGACGAGGAACTGCAAACCGCCAAGGACACGGTGCTCAATGGCTTCGTCTTCAATTTCGACCGGCCCAGCAAGACCATCAACCGGCTGATGATTTACCAATATTACGGTTATCCCAAGGATTTCATCTTCCAGTATCAGAAGGCCATCGCGGGCGTGACCAAGGCCGACGTCCTGCGCGTGGCACAGAAATATTTTCAGCCGGCGAATTTGAGTTATGTGGCGGTCGGGAATCCGAAGGATTTCGGCACGCCGCTGGCGAGCTTGGGCATGAAGGTGCAACCGATCGACCTGACCATTCCCGAGCCCAAGCAGGCGGCCGCGCAAGCCGGCCCGGAGTCGCTCGCCAAGGGCAAAGCGCTCCTGGCGCGAGTGCAGCAAGCTTTGGGCGGCGCCGACAAACTGGCCGCGGTCCGGGATCTGCAATTCCACGCCAATCTCGAAGTGTTTACTCCGGGAGCGTCCATGAAGGTGAAGCAAACCAACTCGTTCATCGTGCCCTCCATCGTCCGGCAAGACAACGAACTTCCTTTCCTGAAGCAATCCGTCTACTCGGACGGAACATCAGGCTGGCTCTCCGGGATGCAAGGCGTGCAGAATTTGCCGCCGCCGGTTCTCAAACAAATCCAGGGTGAAGCGTTCCGGAGCTTACCAGCCTGGCGCTCAGCGACCGCGATCCGGATCGAACGGTGAACGAAGTTGCCGATGGCGTGCTCGAAATTTCTTCCAAGGATGGCGAAAGCGTTCGCATTACCGTGGATGAGAAGACCGGCCTTCCCGCCAAGCTGGCCTATAAACAGTCGCCCGGCGAAGGCGGAACCGCGGTGGAAGAAATCTTCTCGGACTGGCGCGACGTGAATCTGCTGCATCTTCCGTTTCAATGGCAGGTGATGCAAAGCGGCAAGAAGTTCGCGGGCGTCACGGTTCAGGATTACAAGATCAACTCCGGTCTTACGGCGGAAGCCCTGGGCAAGCGGCCGGCGCCGTCCACGCCGCTCGTTCGGCCGCAGCCAGCGGCGCCACCGAAATGAACCGGGTTGTTTTCGCGGCCCTTGCCGCCGCGTTTCTCGCTGCATGCCGAAACGCCCGAACAGCGCGGCAAACGCGTGGTGGACGAATGCCTGCAGGCGCTGGGCGGGGACCGCTACCTGAACATGCAGAACCCGCGTGGAAACGGGCCGCGCATACTCCTTCTATCGCGACAACCTCACCGGCCTGAGCATCGCGAAAATCTATACTCGCTACGATTCCGACGTCACCGATACGGCGCATCGATCTGGCGCAGCACGAGCGCGATAACTTCGGAAAAAAGCAAGACTACGGCACTCTGTTCACCGACAAAGAAGCTTGGGACGTCACCTATCGCGGCGCGCGCCCGCTGCCGGCGGACCGCTTTGCCCGCTACAAAGACACCACGCTGCGCGACATCTTCTATATCATTCGCGAACGGCTGCACGAGCCGGGCTGGGTGATCGAGTCCAAGGGCGCCGACGTGATCGAGAACCGGCCGGTGGAGATCGTCGATTTAACCGACGCGGATAATATCACCACCACCGTCTATTTCGATCAGATCACGAAGCTTCCCGTCCGGCAGGTTTTCTATCGCCGCGATCCCGTCACCAAGGATCGGGACGAAGAGGTCACGCATTTTACCAAGTACCTGGATGCGGACGGCGTCCAGTGGCCTTTCGCCATCGAGCGCGACCGCAACGGCGAAAAGATCTACGAGATTTTCTCGACGTTCGGTGGAGATCAACGACAAAAAGGTCAGCGACGATTTGTTCAAGCTGCCTTCCACCATCAAGCTGCTGAAACCGGAGTAGGCGGCGGACGCGGGCTTGGAAGACGGCGCGCTTCCGTCCGCCGGGCCGACGGGGAATTCGATGGTCACGAGCAACCCCGGATGCGCGTTCTGCGCGGACAGTTTGCCTTTGTGCAATTGCACCGAGCGCCGCGCGATCGCCAGGCCCAGTCCCAAGCCGCCGCTGGCGCGATTGCGGTCCGAATCCACGCGATAGAACGGATCGAAGATTCTGCGTCAGCGCATCCTCTGGAACGCCCGGGCCGTAATCGCGAACGCTGACCACCGCGGTTTCGTGGAACTTCGCAAGCTCGATATCCACGGCCGTCCCGCGCGGCGCATAGCGGATGGCGTTGCGAATTACGTTTTCGAGCGCCCGGCGGATCAGCTCTTCGTCGCCGGTTACCACGGCGGACACGGGGGCCTTCAGCAGCAGCGTGCAATCCTTGGCCTTGGCTTCGAGCAGCGAATCGTACACCAGATCGGCCAGCAATTCGTCCAGATGAACCGTATCGTTCTTTTGCATGGACGGATCCGCTTCCACGCGCGTCACCTGCAGCAGCTCGCCCACCAGCTCATTCAAGCGGTCGGCTTCCTTCTGGATGCGATCCAGCATGTGCTCGCGATCTTCGCCGGAGCGCGCCAGCTCCACCGCCACGCCCAAACGCGCCAGCGGGCTGCGCAATTCGTGCGAAATGTCGAGCAACAGGCGGCGCTCGGCGGCCAGCAGCGTCTGGATGCGGCCGGCCATTTGATTGAAGCTGCGCGCCAGCTCGCCCAGTTCATCCTTGCGATTGGCGGGCGCGCGGGCCGAGAAATCGCCGCGCCCGAAGCAATCCACCACCGCGCGCAGCCGCCGCACGGGCGACGTGAGATGGTAGGCGAAGCGCGTAGCACAGCAGCACCACCAGCCCGATAATCCAGAGATGCTGCGGCTGAAGGAAGAAAAAGTTCAAGCCGCGCTGTTGTTGTTGATCAGGAACAGGCGGTAGCGATGCGTGGAATCCTGACGCGCGATGATCGGTGGCCGGCTGGTGAAAGGGAACGGAAGACGCCAGCGCCCGCGCTGCTTGGGAAGATTGATCAGCTCGGGATGCGCCTGGCCGGTAAGCAGATCGATTCCCTTGGCGTCGGTGAACACCACGCGAAATTGCGTGATCTGCTGGAATTTCGCCAGCGCCGGGGCCAGAGCCTCCCGGCCGCCGGTCTCGTACGCGCGTTTGGCCTGCTCGGTTTGCACGCTCAGCAGCATGCCCAACGGGCCGCGTCCCTCGGTGGAGCTGAACGTCACCGCCGTGGTGATGATGATGCCGCCGATGGCAACCGCCGTCGTCGCCAGGAACCACAGCAGCGTCTTTGCAAACAGGGATCTCATATTTATGCCGGTCCTCTCAGGCCGATACCGCGTCCTCCGGGCTTTGGCAGAACTGATAGCCCACGCCGCGAATGGTCTTGATCACCGGCCGGCTGCTTTCCAGTTTGCGCCGCAGATGGCTGACGTGCATGTCGATGGAGCGGTCGAACGGCGTGGCTTTGCGATTGTACAGGCTCTCCATCAACCCGTCGCGCGAGACCACCCGGCCGGCGTTTCGCATCAATTGTTCCAGGATATCGAATTCCAGGGTGGTGACTTCCACGGGCTTGCCGTCGCGACGTTACTTCGCGCGTGCCCGGATCGAGCGCCACGCCGTTGATCTCCACGCGTGCCGCGATTGACGCGCGCTTCGGTGCGCCGCAGAATGGCCTTGACGCGCGCCGCCAGTTCGCGCGGGTTGAACGGCTTGGGAAGATAATCGTCGGCCCCGAGCTCCAGGCCGACAATGCGGTCCACGTCCTCGCCGCGCGCGGTCAGCATCAGCACCGGGACGCGGCTGGTGAGGCGAAGCCGCTTCAGGATTTCAAAACCGTCCAGGCCGGGCAGCATCACGTCCAGCACGATCAGGTCGTAAGCCGCCTTGTTGCGCGGCTTCGAGCGCCGCGTGGCCTTCATGAATGCAATTCACCGTGAAACTCTCGCGCTCCAGGAATTCCTTGAGCAGGGAGCACAACTCAGCGTCGTCGTCGATGATTAACAGACTCATCCAACTTTATGTTAGCGCAGGGGGGCCGAATCGCCGCCAGGCATCCTTGAGATTCGCAGCCCAGAGCCTGATAATTGAGTTACGGACCGTGTGGCGGCTGCGGTCACCTCGCTACACACTGGGCTCCTATTAACAACCTAAGCATCCGTTAGGTTGACAAAGATCCATGGATAGGTTTACAATCGACTTGCATGAGCGACAAAGTTATTGACCAAGAGAAATCAATTGGTTGTCAATGGAAAGTACGCGCTCGAGGCGAAGACATTCGTAAATTTATACTATCCGATGTTGAGAAACATCCCAGGGATGTTTCCAGTAGAACAGCAAAGCATTTTGGGATCACTCGGCAGGCCGTCAATAAGCACCTGAAAAAACTGGTGATTGAAAAGGCTCTGACTCCTGATGGAAAGACTCGTTATCGGTCCTATCGATTGGCGGCGTTGTCAGAGTGGAAACACCTGTTCCACATCGTTCCGGGTTTGGAGGAAGATCAGGCCTGGTCTCGTCAGGTTTCTCCTGCGCTCGGCCAGCTTCCACAGAACGTACTCGATATTTGGCACTTTTGCTTTACTGAGATGTTCAACAACGCCATCGATCATTCCAGCGGATCAACTATATTTGTGGAACTCGCCCGAACTGCAGCGAACACGCAGATGCTCTTGAGGGACGATGGGATTGGGATCTTCAGGAAAATCCAGTCGGCGATGAATCTTTTAGATGAGCGCCATGCGATTCTAGAACTCGCGAAGGGCAAGCTTACGACGGACCCAGAAAAGCATACAGGGCAAGGTATTTTTTTTACCTCGCGGTTGCTCGATTCCTTTGACATCCTCTCCGGTGGGGTGTTTTTTACACACACGTTTGGTTCAGAGGAAGACTGGATTCTCGAGCAACCACAGAACCGCTCTGGAACGGCGATTTTCATGAAGCTCAACAACCACTCGTCAAGAACGTGCAAGTCCATTTTTGAACAATATTCTTCTGGCGAGGACTACGGCTTCACAAAGACGGTCGTTCCGGTGAAGCTAGCGCAGTACGGGGAGGACAAGCTAATCTCTCGCTCCCAGGCCAAGCGGCTAGTCGCGAGGGTGGATCAATTTAAAACAGTTTACTTCGACTTCGAGGGTGTGGAAACAATCGGGCAAGCTTTCGCAGATGAGATTTTCAGGGTGTTCGCCAAGAGCCATCCCGAGATAGAAGTTATCCCAGTAAATGCAAATGTCGAAGTTCAGGGTATGATCAACGCGGCCCGCGCGCAATGGGCCTCTGACGTGACATGGGCCTCTGACGTGAAGGGCATCTAGCGTTCCACGCCTCGACCCTTGTTGACCTCTGGCGAAGCGAATCGCAGAGGAATCTCACGCCGCGTTTCGCGCTATATCACTCACCCTGCTGTCGGCCGGAAGGCTTCGTGTGTGTTCTGAGGCGCTGATTGCATTGGCCTTGCGCGCGCCAAAGCATCGGGTTCACGAATTGCACGTTGGCCCGGCATGAAGGACTTCCTGCGGAGCATCGAGCACCTGATCCGCGTGGTGGTTATCTTGGCAGTGGGCGTGGCCGCGTTCCTGCTCATCCGGCGGGCGGTGATCCCGGCGAATTTCGGCGAATATGGCCATTTTCGCCCGGCTGCCATGGACGACATTCGTGCTCGTCCCGTCAAGTTCGCCGGGCACGCGGTTTGCGAGGCCTGCCACTCCGACGTGGCCGAGCTGAAGAGCAAGGGCAAGCATGCGGGAGTGTCCTGCGAAGCCTGCCACGGTCCGTTGGCAAACCATGCCGAAGATCCCGGAAGCGTGGTCCCGAAGCTGCCTGACGCGGCGGTTTTGTGCGTGCGCTGTCACGAAGCCAACGTTTCCAAACCCAAATCGTTCCCGCAGGTGGTTTCGGCCGAACATTCCGGCGGCCTGATCTGCACCACGTGCCATCAGCAACACGATCCGCTCAACGCGGCAGGAGGAAAGCCATGAGCCTGACACGGCGCGATCTGCTCATCAAATCCGGCAAGTTCATGCTTCTGACTTCCGCGGCCGCTTCGGCGTGGGAGCATGTGCTGGCCGGAACGCCGGAAGTGTCGCCGAACTACGACAAGACCAAGCATTGGTGGGCGATGCTCATCGACCCCGGCAAGTGCATCGGCTGCGGCAACTGCGTGCGGGCGTGCGAGGCTGAGAACGATGTGCCGCCCGGCCATTTCCGCACTTGGATCGAGCGCTATCACGTGGATGATGACGACCTGGAACATCCGCTGGTGGACTCGCCCAACGGCGGGCACGACGGCTTCCCGGAGAAGTATAAAGACGGCGGCAAGACCTTCTTTATCCCGAAGATGTGCAACCATTGCGCGGACCCGCCGTGCGTCCAGGTATGCCCGGTGGGCGCTACGTTCATCGCGCCTGACGGCGTGGTGCTGGTGGACGAGAAGTATTGCCTGGGCTGCCGTTATTGCATCCAAGCCTGTCCGTACGGCGCGCGCTTCTTGAACCCCAAGAAAAATACGGCCGATAAGTGCACGCTCTGTTACCACCGCATCACGCAGGGCCTGACCACCGCGTGCTGCGAAGTGTGCCCCACGCAGGCTCGCGTGCTGGCTGATTTGAAAAATCCAAAAGATCCGATCCACGAGTTCTTGCGAACCCACAGCGTGCAGGTGTTAAAGCCGCAGATGGCTACCGGCGCGAAGGCGTTCTACAACGACCTGGACGGATCGGTTCGATAAGGAGCAGATGCATGGGACCTCTTCTCCATGGCGTTCAAGGGTACATCTACCCGAACGAGCTCGAGCTGCAGTGGAGCATCTTGATCGTCTTGTACCCGTACATTACCGGGCTGGTGGCCGGGGCGTTCATCCTGGCGTCGCTCGAACGCGTCTTCAAGGTGGAGGCCGTGAAGCCCACCTACCGGCTGGCATTGCTCACCGCGCTGGCGTTTCTGCTGGTGGCGCCGCTGCCGCTGCAACTGCACCTGGGGCATCCTGAGCGATCGTTTGAGATGTACCTCACGCCGCATCGCTCCTCCGCGATGGCCATGTTCGGCTTCGTGTACCTGTGGTACCTGATGGTGGTTCTGCTGATGGAGATTTGGCTGGATTACCGCCAGGAAATCGTGGCGCGGGCCGAATCCAGCCAGGGCGTCGCACGGTGGATCTACCGCGTGCTAACGCTGGGATCGCGCAACGTGAGCCCGGCGGCGCTCAAAGTGGATGAGAAAGTGGGCTATTTCATCACCGTGATCGGCATCCCTTCCGCCTTCCTGTTGCACGGCTATGTGGGGTTCATCTTCGGATCGGTGAAGGCCAATCCCTGGTGGTCCAGCCCGCTGATGCCGGTGGTGTTCATCTTTTCGGCCATGGTCTCGGGCATCGCCGCGGTTCTGCTGATCTACATGCTCACCTCGAAGCTGCGCCGGGCGCCCATCGACATGCGCTGCGTGGATACCATCGCGCGCTACTTGCTGTACACGTTCATCATCGATTTTTCGCTCGAAATGCTGGACCTGGTGCACCGCGTGTATGAAGCAGACGAATCGCTGCGCGCGCTGGATTTCATGGTCCACACCCGGCTGTACTTTTCGCAGATCATTCTCCAGATCTTCCTGGGCACGCTGCTGCCGATCGCTGCTGCTGGGGTTGATGCAATTGTGGAAGCTCAGCGATGGAGCGCGCAAGGCGGTCTACGCCGTTGCCGGATCGTTCACCATGGTGGGCATTTTCGCCATGCGCTGGAACGTCGTCATCGGAGGGCAGCTCTTCTCGAAAAGCTTCCTGGGCTACACCAGCTACAAAATGGGATTCGCTACGCGAGAAGGATTGTTGCCGGCCATTGTGCTTACGCTATTGCCGCTCGCGATTCTTTACGGTTTGGTGAAACTGCTGCCGCCCTGGCCGAAGCGCGAGGCAGCGGCATGAGGAGGGCGCCATGGACGGGCCTCCGGTTGAGGAAGCCACTCATCAAGTAGAACAATTGATCCTGGTGGTCGAAGATTTGCGGCGGCGGGTGGAGGCGCTGGAACACCCCTCCGCGAGCGCTAAATCGCCGGCGGCGCCCAAGTGGGAGCTGACCCCGACCGCCGTTGAGTCCAATGCCAGCGAAATCTCGTCCGGATTGCTGGCCGCCATCGGTCGTGTGCTGTTGGGGATTGCTGGCGCCTACCTGCTGCGCGCGGTTACCGAGGCGAGCCTTGTGCCGAGATTAATTGGCACGCTCGCGGGCGTGTTGTACGCCTGTGCCTGGCTGGTCCCCTGGCGAACCAGCCAGGATAACCGCTGGGCCGCTACTTTGCACGGTCTCACGGCTTCCGCCATTCTCGCGCCGCTGCTGTGGGAAGCCACCATCCGGTTTCACACGGTGGCGCCATCCGCCGCGGCCGCCGTTCTGGCGATGTTCATTGTTCTGGGGCAGATCCTGGCCTGGCGCCGCGACTTGTCGCCGCTGGCTGGGATTGTTGCGCTGGCAGGTTCGGCTACCGCGCTTGCACTCATGGTGGCCACGCTCGATCCGATGCCTTTCTCGGCCTCGCTCGCGATCGTCGCGGCTGTTGTGGAATACGGCGCTTGCCGCGGCCGCGTGCTGGGCATGCGCTGGATCGTCGCGCTGGCGGCCGACTTCGGTGCGTTCCTGCTGCTCTATCTGCTCACCCGGCCGCAAGGCCTTCCCGAAGGCTACGCGCCGATTCCCTTGGCCGCGGTGTTTGCGATTCAATGGGCGCTGGCTGCGGTCTACCTGGCGAGCATCACCTTCCGCACATTGGTGCGCGGGCTCGATGTGCTGTGGTTCGAGATCGGGCAGTTGGTGATTGTCGTCGTGCTGGCGATCGGGAGCACACTGAGGTTGTTGCACGGAACGGATGCTGCGCTCGTCATCGGCGCCGGTTGTCTCGCGGCTGCCGCGGGTTGCTATGCCGCATCTGGCAGAGCGCAAGCACGCCGGCTCCATCGCAATTACCACGTCTACGCCACGTTCGCGCTTCTGCTGGCTTTGGCCGCAAGCCGGCTGCTGATGTCGGGTTTGCCGCTTGCCATGCTGTGGTCGGCGCTGGCGCTGATAGCGACCTGGTTCGGCGAGCGGCGCGACAGAAATATGCTGCGCGTACATGCGGCTCTCTATCTCACAGCGGCGGCTGTGGCCTGCGGCCTGATGAATTGGTCGCCTGCGATATCCGGGGCGGCCCTGATGGCAACGTCCACCGCGCTCGCTTACCTGCTGATTTTGCGATTGCGCGCTAAGACGCTGGCATGGCCCGAGCGCGCGCCATCGGCCGTCGTGGCTGGGCTGTTGTGCTGGAGCCTGGTGGCACTGGCGACGCCGCTTGGCGGCACGCGTCGTACGGTAGCCATCTCGGCAATCGCGATTGTGCTGGCGTGGCTCGGATCGCGGTGGGGCCTGAAGGAATTAGTCTGGCTGCTGGTTCCCTGGATGGCTTTCGGAGCGATCAAGTTAGTATTCGAAGATTTCGGCCACGGGCAGTCGTCCACCTTGTTTGTTTCGCTCTTGGTCTACGGCGCCACGCTCATCGCGCTTCCGCGCCTGCTGCGCCGCCGCGCGGCCATCAAGTTCAGGACAGCTCAGACAGATTCTTGAACTCGCCGTTGCTATCGCCCAGCTTCTCGGCCGGCACGCCGAGCTTGTTCAGCAGCGTCAGCTGGAGATTCGTCAGCGGCGTGTGTTCGGGATAGACCAGGTGACGGCCGCCCTTCAGCGTCCCGCCGCCTCCGCCCACGAGAAATGTCGGCAGCGGGCCGTGCGTGTGCCGGTCGCTGTTGCTGATGCCGGAGCCGTAAAGAAGGATCACGTGATCCAGCAGCGAGCCATCGCCATCCGGAGTATTGCGCAACTTTCCGAGATACTCGGCGAACAGCCCGATGTGATAGCGCTGAATTTTGGCGCATTTTGCCATCTTTTCCGGATTGCCCTGGTGGTGCGTCAGCGGATGGTGCGGTTCGGGCACGCCGATCTGCGGATAGGGCCGGCCGGTCTGCTCGCGGCCATACATGAAGGTGGTCACGCGCGTCAGGTCGGACTGGTAGGCCAGCAGTTGCAAATCGTACAGCAACCGGACCTGGTCCTCGAATTTCTCCGGGATGCCGGCGGGCTGGGCCACGTCGGGCAATTCCTTGGAGCTCTGTTCTTCCGCCTTCTGAATTCGCCTCTCCACGTCTCGCAGCGACGCGAGATAGTCGTTCATCTTGCGATTGTCGGCGGTGCCCAGTTCGTGCTGCAGTTGATTCACGCGATCGCTGACCGAATCGAGCAGGCTCTTGTCCTGGTTCAGCCGCGCTGCGCGCACGCGCGGGTCGGTGCTGTCGCTTGAACCGAACATCCGCTCGAAGAGCACGCGCGGATTGTTTTCGGCCATCAGCGGCAAGCGTCGGCGTCAGCCAGGAAAGCGTGCTGCTGTAGGCGCAGCTATAGCCCAGATCGCAGGAACCCAGCAGGCTGTTTTCGTCGGCGGTCATTTGCAGCGAGGAGAGCTGCGTGTCGCGCTCGAACATCTTCGCGGCGATCTGGTCCATGGAGACGGCGTTCTCGAGACTCGGTGTCCGACTTCTTCACGTGCACGCCGGTCAGGTAGGAGCCGCAAGCGCGCGAGTGGTCGCCGCCGCCGTCGCCGAGCGCCTCGGCCTGATCGCTGAACAGGCCCGTGACGACGATCAGCTTGTCCTTGAACGGCTCCAGTCCCTTCAACGTCGGTGAGAGCTCGAATTCGGCGCCGGCGCCCGTGGGCAGCCATTGCTCATAGATAATGCCGTTCGGATGATAGACCACGCCGAAGCGGCGCACAGGCTTGGTGGCGGCAGCCGTCGCGAAGGCCGGAATCATGGCGTCGAGCAACGGCAACGCGACGGCCGTACCTACTCCGCGAAGCACCGTGCGGCGCGAAATGGCTTTCTTCGTCACGAACATGGTCCTGTCCTCCTCACCTTCTGGACTGTAGTTACTGTCGCCGGGGCCGCTTGCCCGGCGGTTCTCATCTGAAATGGCGCGCTCTTCACAATACTCTAGGATCAGCGACGACCAGCGGTATCCATCGGCCGCCGCGGAGCGGTCGATCGCGCGGACCGTGGGAGCGTCGTAATACTGCAGCCCGCGGCCCAGAGCGTACGTCAGCAGTTTCTCGGTTACCGCTCTGACGAATTGCGTCTTCTGCGCCACCAGGGCTTGCCGCAACTCCCGCGGCCCGTCGACCTTGGTGCCGTCCAGCAGCACGCCGGATGCGTCGATGGGATGGCCCGCATCGGTGGTGCGCCAGCTGCCCGATGGCGTCGAAATTCTCCAGGCTGAACCCCAGCGGGTCCATGCGCGCGTGGCAGCTCGCGCATACCGG
Organism: Bryobacterales bacterium; assembly: GCA_963761265.1. Taxonomy (GTDB): domain Bacteria; phylum Acidobacteriota; class Terriglobia; order Bryobacterales; family Bryobacteraceae; genus Palsa-89. The sequence goes on along the minus strand of CAVXGM010000006.1, from coordinate 18,406 downwards.
ATTGGCGCGATGCATCTCCAGCATTTGCCGAACGGATAACGGCTTGCCGTCCTTGTTGCTCGATTCGAGCGACGGCACATTGGGCGGCGGCGCGGGAGGCGGCGCGGCCAGAATATTTTCCAGCAGCCATTTGCCGCGGATGGTCGGCGAAGTACGCGTGGTGTACGAAGTGACGGCCAGCACGCTGGCCTTGCCCAGCAGTCCGAAGCGGTTCGGATCGGTGAGTTTGACGGGCCGGAAGTGGCTGCCGTAGATGCCGGGAATTCCGTAATGCCGCGCCAGTTGCTCGTTGAGAAAGGTTTCGTTCGACGTCAACAGGTCCGATGACGCTGTGGTCTTCCTTCAACTGCGCGTTGAGAAACATTTCCGTCTCGGTGACGAAGGCGGAACGCAGATTGTCGTCGAACCACGGAAACTTGGTGCCGTCCGGATTGAGCAGCCAGACGTTGCGAATCTCGCAGCCAGTCGGAGAAGAAATTGTCGACCAGCGACTTGCGCGCGCGCGGATCGGCGAACATGCGCGCGACCTGTTGCTCCAGCACCGCCGGCTCATGCAGTTTCCCGCGGATCGCCAGGTCCAGCAGCGTGTCGTCCGGAATGCTGCTCCACAAAAAGAACGACAATCGCGAAGCCAGCTCGACATCGGAAACACGATAGACGGAACCGGGAGCGGCGCCGGCGGGATCGGCCTCGATGCGGAACAGAAAATCGGGGCTCACCAGCACGCGCTCCAGCGCGGCGCGAATCCCGTCGTCGAAAGTTCCGGCCGCGCGTCCGCGTTTATAGAAGGCGAGCAGCGTCTGCACGTCGTCATCGGTGGCGGACGCCGATAGGCGCGGCGCGCCAGGTGCGACAGGATCTTCGTTCGCGCAGGGAAGTTCGTCAGCGGCGCTGGCGGGATGGCAAACGAAAAGAAGCTGGCGGCTGGGCGAATCGGCCGGCACTTTGCGCGTCATAAGGACCGCCGATCAGCAGCGATGCAATCGCAATCGGGGACGTGGGCGTTGTCGGATGGCGGCTGAAAAGCGGAAGGCGATCCGGACCGGGGCCCTCCGGCTCGGCATCGTCGGTCTTGAGCATGGTCGCCATCACCCGGTGCAGGCCGGCCTTCACCGGCACGCGCACTGCAGCACCTCGTCGCCGTCGTATCGGAAGGTCTTGGATTGGATTTTCTCGCCGCCCAGCGTGAATTGTTCCAACCCGCTTGCCATCCACGCGAACTTCAAATTGAGTGGGCACGTTCAGTCCGCGGATGACGCTATCCCAGGCGCGCTGCAAACGAAGCTTGAAGACATATTCGCCGTCCACGGGAAAATAGTGCTGCGCCGCGACGCCGCCTTTGGACCCCAGCGGAAAATCTTCGCCCAGACGGTCCGTCTGGCGCAGATAAGTCTGGTCGTTCGCGTTGTCCTTCAGCGCGCCGTAGCGCACGAACGCGGGGGGATGGTGGCATCGCCCACGGCCTGGCGCGCAATGGCCGCCGCCGCGGACACGTATCGATCCAACAGCGCGGGCTGCATCGAGAGCGCTTCGGCGTTGTTCTCGAACCCGAACGCCTGTTCATCGGGCGGCAGCATCTGCTTGGGCGTCCACTTGAACCGCGATCAGATCGCGCACCGCGTTGGCGTATTCGGCGCGATTCAGACGATGCAAGCTGGCCGACCGGCCCGGATTCACGTGCGCCGCGGCCGCGCGGTCGATTTCGGATTCCAGCCAAGTGGCGACCTTGTCGTAGGTGGCGTTGTCCGGGCGCGGAAGCTTCGGAGGCGGCATCGCACGGCTGCGCAGCTTCACGATCACCTTTTCCCAAGTCTCAGCCGAGTTGAAGACGTGCTCGGCATCCGGTGTGGTTCAAATCGAGGCCCGCGGTCTTCAGCTTCTCGTTGTGACAAGTGACGCAGTACTTGGTCACCATCGCGCGGGCGGGATTGGCGGAATTCGACGACGGCGCTTGAAAACCGAAAGCCGCCGTGCGCAGCGAAATCGCCGAGCGCGAGCCGCAGCCGACATGAGATATCGTCTCACTGTTCGGCCCTGCACTTGTTCTGGGCCTCGCAGGGATGGCCCAACTTCGGATCGGCGCCATGCTTCAGCAGCATTTCCGCGCCTTCCTTGTTATAGAGCACGCCGCCCAGCCGGTCGCCTTGACCGTTGGCCGCAAGATACGGCGTCACGCCGGCCTTGCTGACCACGTTTACGTTCACGCCCAGGTCGATCAGTTGCGCCAGCAGTTTGTTCCAACCGCGATACGCCGGGCCAAACAAAGCGTTCTCGCCGAAGGTGGTCTCGCCCTTGGGGTCGACGCCGAGATCCAGCAGAAACTTTACCGTTTCCATGGCTTGCGGCTCGGTGACCGTGTCCTCGCCGATCGAATGGTTCAGGCCCGACGCCGCCATGATGGCCGACGCATTCGTCGCGCGTGAGGATTTTAGGATCGGCGCCGGCGTCGAGAAGGATGTGCATCATCTCCAGGTCGTTGGCGGAGGCGGCGAGCAGGAACGGCGTCGCTCCCTTGGCGTCCAGGTATCCGCCCGCGAAGTTCGGCTGCGGCATGGTCATGCGCGCGTTCACATTCGCGCCGTGGGCCAGCAGGGCCTTCACCAGCCGCAGTTTGGCCTGGCGATCCGGAATGCCGGACATGGCGTCGTCAAAACCGTACACCGGATTCGCGGTGAAGCTTTCCCACTGGCTGGACGCCCAGTGCAGCGGCGTGAAGCCGCCCGCCTCAGTTGTTGGGATCGGCGCCATGATCCAGCAGCCACAGCGCGGTTGTCCACCTGGCCCCGCACGACCGCCACCAGCAAGGGAGTGTAGCCGAATGCGTCCGAGCCGTCTTGGCAATCGCCCAGGAAAGATCGTGACGCGGTTCGTTTTGCCCTCCGCCTGGGTCAGGAGGTTCACGTCCACTCCGGCGGCCAGCAACTCCTGGATGCTTTCCATGTCGCCTTCGCGCGCCGCAAAGTGGATCGCGGTGAATCCCTGTCTTCGTATGGGCCTTGAGATCGGCATGCGCGTCGATCAGCGCCTTCACTACGTCCGGGTGACGCTCGGCGGCGGCCCACATCAACGCCGTCTGATCTTCTTCCGGCTCCTTGGCGTTGACCGCCGCGCCGTACTCGATCAGCATCCGAACCGCATCCGCGCTGCCGGTCTTCGCGCACGTCATCAGCGGAGGTCTCGCCGGTGGCGATGGGCGTGTTCGGATTGGCGCCCGATTTCAGCAGTGACTGCACAAACGCGGCGTTTCCGTTGGTGCAGGCTTGCGATAGCGGCGTCATGCCGAAGTCATTGGCGGTGTTCGGCGTCCGCCCCGGCGCCGAGCAGCAGATTCGCCGTGTCCAGGTCGTTCCAATGGGCCATCCAAAGCAGCGCCGTGGAGCCGTCGCTGGACGGCGCATTCACGTCAGCCTTTTGGGTCAGGAGGGTGCGGATGGCCTTTTGATCTTGCTTCCGGGCCGCCTCGGCCAGCCGCGAGTCGGTTGTTTCACCGCCATATGACAAACTGGACAGGAGCAGGGTGAGCGCTACCCCGACTACCCATCGCCTACTGGCTTGGTCAGACATGTGAGTTAAGGTTGCCGCAAAGCATTCCGGCCCAAGCCATTATATGAGATTTGAAGGGCCGGCGAGGGCGACGCCTACCCCAGGATCTGCTTGGCAATGGTCAGCTTTTGGATATTCGTGGTGCCTTCGTAAATCCGGCCGATTTTCGCGTCGCGATACAGCTTCTCCACCGGATAGTCCTTGGTGAATCCCGACGCCGCCGAAAATCTCTACCGCGCGCGAAGCCGTGTCCTCGGCCACTTGCGACGCAAAGTATTTGGCCATGGCGGCTTCGGTGACGAAGGGATGCCCCGACTCGCGCAGCCGCGCCGCGTTATACACCAGCAGCCGCGCCGCCTCCACTTCCGTCGCCATTTGCGCCAGTTCGAACTGCACGCCCTGAAACTCGGCGATCGGCTTGCCGAACTGCTGCCGCTGTTTAGCGTACGCGATGGCGTGGTCGAGCGCGCCTTGCGCCAGGCCGGTCATCTGCGCGCCGATGGCGATGCGCCCTTCGTTCAACGTCTCGATCGCGATCTTGTAGCCTTTGCCCACTTCGCCGAGCACGTTGCCTGCGGGGACGCGGCAATCGTCCAGGATCAGCTCGCACGTCGAGGATGCGCGGATGCCGAGCTTGTCTTCCTTCTTGCCCACCTGAAATCCGGGGAAATCGCGCTCCACCAGAAAGCAGGTGATGCCGCGATAGCCGGCTTCGGGATTGGCGTTGGCGAACAACAGGAACAAGCCCGCTTCGGCGGCATTGGTGATCCACAGTTTGCGGCCCGTGAGGAAATACTCGTCGCCGCGCTTAACGGCGCGCGTGGCCAGCGCGAACGCGTCCGAGCCCGAGCCGGCTTCCGATAACGCAAACGAAGCCACAATGTCGCTCGCCAGCTTCGGCAGATATCGACGCTTCTGATCGTCGCTGCCCCAGCGAATGATCACATTATTGGTGATGGTGTTCTGCACGTCGACGATGACGGCGGCCGAAGGATCCACGGCTGCCAGCGCCTCCACCGCCAGCACCGCCTGAAAAAAAGTAGCCGCCCTGTCCGCCGTATTCCTCGGGAATTTCGATGCCCATCAGCCCGAGCTCGAACATTTCGCGCAGCAGATCTTTGCGGAACACGCGCGGCCGCGTCCATCTCACGGACGTATGGACCAATGCGTTCGCGCGCGAACCCGCGCACGGCGTCCTGGAACATACGCTCTTCCTCGCTTAACGCAGTCAGGGGAGCTGGAGCCACATCGGAAGTCGCAGCTACGTTCGGCATAGCCCCAGTCTACTCGCCCGACGCTCGCACCGCAGCCGCAGGGTATATAATTGCGGCCACTGGAGGCGCCTATGAAAGCGTGGTTGACTGTTGTACTGCTGGGCTCGGCCGTGTTGCCCGCGGCGCTATTGGCATTCCAAGGACTACCGAGATGTACAGCGGTGGATCCGGATACCGCGAAAACTGGGGATACCGTCACCGCGACGTGTGACAACGCGGACAAGGGAAGCTTCGCCGAGATGTACCTCACGGATGGCAAGGACGATACCAAGGTGGCCGTAATGGAGCAGGGCGCCGGCAAAATCAAATTTCAGGTGCCCACGATTAAGCCTGGCCGGTATCACATCGAGTTTCTCACGGCGAATAAAGCGTCCATGGTGGAGCAGCCGGTGGCGCTCACCGTGCAGTAATCGAACTTTACTCTTAAGTCCGCGCGTCAGCACCCGCGTCCCAGCGCTTGCTGAGCCTGATCTCCCGCCGGCATCTTTGCGCCATTCCACAGCGATCGAGTTATCGTCCGAATTGTGCAGGCGAAAATCGCCGCCGAATGCGGCACGGTGCTCAGAGCTACGCGATCGATGTTGACACGGGTACTTGTCAGTCATATATAATTTTGGTCGCCATGCGCATATTTTCCGCTCCAGAGAGAGTCGCCAGGTGAAGTCGAAACTAGGTCTGCTGGCGCTTTTGGGGGGCCTGCTGGCTTCGACGCCGTTGCTGGCTCACCACTCCTTCGCGGCTGAATACGATCGCGAGCAAGCAGGTGAAAGTTACCGGCACGATCACCAAGTTCGATCTTTCCAATCCGCATTCGTGGATTTACGTGGACGTCACCGACGCCAAGGGAACTGTTGCGCACTGGTCGTTTGAAACCGGGGCGGCCGGTCCGCTCTACAAGCGCGGGATTCGCAAAAATACCCTGCAACCCGGAATGGTAATCACGATTACCGGCTATGGCGCCAAGGACAATTCCAATACGGCCGACGCGCAGCAATTGACCATGCCGGATGGAACCGTGATCACTCTCGGGACGGAAAACAATCCCGGGTAGTTTCAGGAGATGTAGGTGAACGTACGTTTCTTTCCAGCGGCATTGGCCTTGGCGCTTTTGCCGATTGTTGTTGCCTTCCGCGTTTGCCCAGGCGGGTGCGAATATCGCCGATGCCGGCAAGGCGCCACGCACGCCGGACGGCAAGCCGGACTTGCAAGGAATCTGGGAGACGCGCAATGCGGCTTCCTTTGACGTGAGCGAGATCGCCGAAGGGCACGAAATTCCCTACCTGCCGGAAGCGCTCGAGCGGGAAGAAAAGGGTCCGCGCGTAGATCCGATCATCCACTGCATGATGCCGGGCGTTCCGCGGATCAGCTACATGCCATTTCCGATCCAGATTCTGCAGCATCCCGGGGTGGTGATTTTCATGTACGAGTATCTGCACGATATCCGCAAGGTGCCCACCAACGCCCGTCCGCATCTGGATGGGATCGATTTTGCGATGGGCGATTCGGTGGGCCATTGGGAAGGCGATACGCTGGTGGTGGATGTGACCGATTTCAACGATAAAACCTGGCTGGATTCGGCGCGGCATACGCACAGCGACGAACTGCACGTGGTGGAGCGCTACACGCGCCTCGGCCCCAACACTCATCAATTACGAAGCCACCATCGAAGATCCGAAGACCTACAGCCGGCCGTGGAAGATCAGCATGCCGCTGCATCGCAATACCGAGCCGGGCTTTGAGCTCAGGGATCAGGAATGCACGGAAGGTGATAATGGCCGCGCCATCCATCCTCCCTATCGGGAGCGGCCGGAGGGTGACATTTTCGAATTCGTGCGGCCGTATCCGGCAAACGCGCCGAGGAAAAAGGGACGCCTCAATGAGATTGGTTTGCTTGGTCTTGCTCGCCGGCGGTATGGCAATCGCATTCGGCCAGGGCCCGCCCGCCGAGGCGACGGCCAAGACGGCAGAGCCATATACGCCGCCGCGCACCCCGGACGGGCAGCCGGATATCGAAGGGAGCTGGCAGCCGCGGGCCGGCGGCGCCGCTTATTCGGTACTGCCTCACGCGGGCGGTTTCTTCCTGGGCGGGGAATCGAAGACCGGGATTGTCGAGGGAGGTGTGTTGCCTTATCAGCCCTGGGCGGCCGAAGAGGTGAAGCATTTGACCGATCATATGGAGCTGGATCCGACGGGCCATTGCCACTACGAGGGCATACCGCATGCCATGTACTTCGGCTTCCAGATTATTCAAACGCCGAAGTTCATCGCGTTTCTCCACGAGAATATGCATGCACGGCGGCTGGTTTATCTGGATGGGAAGCCGCATCCGCCGGGGTATTCGGCATGGATGGGCGATTCGCGCGGACACTGGGAAGGCAACACGCTGGTGGTGGATGTGGCCGATAACAACGACAAGTCCGTGTTCGATATGGCGGGTCATTTTCACAGCGACGCGCTGCACGTAGTGGAAAGATTTACGATCGTCGACAAGGACACCATCGACTATGAAGCGACGTTCGACGATCCGAAGGTGTTCACGCGGCCGTTCAAAATGAAATTTGAGATCAAGAAAGCGGCGCATCCTCAGGAGCCTTTCGAATCGGACTGTTTCGGCGGAGAGCGCGATCAGGAACACATCGTCAATGGGCTCGCGACGGTGAAGGATCATTACTACTCGAAGTAAAGGACCGTGAAGATCCTTCTGTATTTTGGTTTTGCAAGCGGGATCTTTAGCCTGTTGAGTGCTCCCGCGCGGGCGCATCATTCCACCGCCGGTTACGATCTGATTCATGGCACGATCATCAGCGGCGTGGTGACGCGGTTTGACTGGGAGAATCCCCACGCGCAACTTTTTCTGGATGTGGCGGGAGAAGGGGAAACCGAGCATTGGAGCATCGAGATGGAGAGCCCCGTGATCCTGGGGCGTCTGGGCTGGACGAAGGATTCGCTGAAACCCGGTGACCGAATCTCGGTGGTCGGCAGCCGTGCTAAGGATCTGAGTTTCAGGATGCGAGCCGGGTATGTGCAGTGGCCGGATGGGCGCAAATTGCCGGCGCTACCTCCTGGGAGCTGATATGCGGGTCGCTGTTTAGCTTGCCTCGGCCCGAAGACGCGTGGCCATAGCCCCACGATTTTCTTCGGCGGCGGAGCGATGGATGGGTCACGCAAACGGGTGAAATCCCCGGTGATGCCCTCGAACGATGGACCTGTTCCCGAAATGAGGGTGCGAACGGAAGACGGAGCTCTTGACACATCGCGCGCAGCTGGTCATCGGGGTTGGCAATGAATTCCTGATACTTGAAGACCTCCGTGGTCCCGAGTTCCCGGAAGAAGGCCGCAGAGGCGTCGCAGAAGTGCCGAGTGACTCAGATCGGACGGCTGCAAATGCTTCGAGAGGCTCAGCCACTGGTCCACCGGATGGCGAATCAGCGCGATGGACACGGTTGGAATTGCGGGCGGCAGCGCGGCGGGAAGCATCAGCGCCGTTTCGCAGTGATCATGAAACTGGACATTTCCCGGCTGGCTCTGACTACAACTATATTGAGTTCGTGGACGGTGGACGCTTCGGCGCCATCCTGTCAACCGGCCATCTGACGCCGGTCAGATCCGACTTCCACCATCCCGTTGGACGCAGGCCCGGGCTCTCCAGCCCCATCGCCTACGACCCAATCCCCGCCTGCCGCCATAGCCGCGACAGGTTAGACCACTTGACGGGAGACAGCCACTCTGCTCCATAGCGGAAAGGTTTCGCGTAGTTGTATCGCATCCCAACTGGTAACGCCAGAAGATAGGTGAAAATCGATTGGCGCAGGGGCTCGAAGAACTGATCGCGATGGTCGCGCAGGAAAGAAAGATATCCGTAAATCCATTCCACCGGCACATAGCCGTAATGTTGCGACAGCAGGGCGATGGACTCCCGAAAGACCGTTCGCCGTTGTCCGAGGGTCTTGTTTCCGGGTGCATGCGGGAGTTGGCGAGATATTCGGGAAGATGCACGAATCGGTATCGCTTGGCCAGCCGGATCCACAAATCGTAATCAAAAGAGGCGCGGAGCCCGGGATTCAGCATCCCCACGGCTTCCATGGCTTCCCTCCGGATGAAACATGCCGGCTGGCAGACGGAGCACTCGCGGGTGAACATTTTGGGATCGTAGGGCGCGGTCGGATAGCGCCCCAGTACCTCCCCGCGCGGGCCGATCCAGTAGCCTTCGCCATAAACCACCGCGGCGTCGGGATGAGCGGCGAACGCCTGCACCGCTTTGCTTACGGCGCCGGGGAGATAGGTATCGTCAGCTCCCAACCATGCCAGAATCTCGCCTTGCGCCTTGGCGAAACCTTGGTTGATCGCATCCGCGGCTCCGTCATCCCGCTCTGAAACGTAAGTCAAACGATCCGCGTGGGAGCGCAATATATCCAGCGTTCCGTCCGTGGAGCCTCCGTCCATAACCAGATATTCGATGCGGGGATAATCCTGCGCAAGGACGCTTTGAATGGTCGCTTCCAGGAATTGGGCCGAGTTCAAGCTGGGAGTGATTACGCTAACGAGCGGGGATTCTCGCATAACGTTGCAGCGGGAGTTTCCAGCAACGTTCTGATGTTAGCATCCTGGTTCAGAAAAAGGGCTCGGGACGGCTGTCGAACAGGCGAGTCAGAAGGGCTGGCCTTCCGGCAGCAGTTCCTTAATTTGCCAGCCGATTCTCATAAACTCATCCAAATCGGCCGGTTTCACAATGTATCGTTTTATCTGGAACCGGTCCATCTTGGCGCGGTCGCGCGGAGCCGATGAGGAGCTGAGAATCACCACGGGCACTTCGGCGAATGCCGGATTGGCCCGCATCTGCTCGATAATCTCCAGGCCGCTGTGTTTGGGCAAGTTCATATCGACGATCGCGAGATCCGCCGCCAGGATGGCGCTGCCCGGACGAAAAAGCGCCAGAGCTTCGGCGCCATCGTCAACGACCGTCAATTGATAATCGAGCCCGGCACCGGCCAGAGCGCGCCGCAGCAGAGCGACATCCGCTGGATTGTCCTCAATGAGGAGAAGATGGTGTTGTCTTCCCATACGGCGCGATATCCATTAACTCTCCTGCGCGGATTGGACCGCGACATTAGGCAGTGTGAATAGAAAGGCCGCGCCTTGGCCGGCCTGCGACTCAACCCAGATTCGCCCGCCATAGCGTTCCACCACGCGCTGGCAAATCGCCAAGCCCACCCCGGTGCCGGGAATCTTTCTGCTGTGCAGGCGACGGAACACCTCAAAGATCTGCTGGTGGTATTCGGGATCGATGCCGATGCCGTTGTCGGAAACGGAGAACCGCAGTTCGCCATCCACCTCCTGCACCGACACGTGAATGCGCGGCGGCTGAGCGCTGCGATATTTTATGGCGTTCCCGATCAGATTTTGAAATAAGGACTGAAAATGCGCCTGATGAACCCGCAACAGCGGCAAATGATCGCTGGTCACTTCGGCTCCGCTCTCGTCGATGGACGCCTTGAGATTCTGCCGCACGTCGTCGATGACGGCGTTGAGATCCACCACTTCGGGAGGTTCCTCGTCGCGGCCGCGGATTTCCGTGTAGGCCAGCAGATCAGACAGCAATTCGCGCATCCGCGTGGTGCCGTCGACGATGTTTTCGACAAACGTGGCGGCCTGGCTGTCGAACTGGCCGGGATAGGACTTAATGAGCAGTTGCGAGTAGGCGGTGATCATTCGCAGCGGCTCCTGCAGGTCGTGACTGGCAATAAAAGCAAAGCGCTCCAGGTCCTGATTGGTGAGCGCTAAAACCTGGTTCGAACGTTGCAGATCCGCATTGAGCTGGGCCAGACGGTCGGCCGCGCGCACCTGCTCGGTGATGTCGCGCGAAATCACCGAGGCGCCGGTAATCCGTCCGGATGGGTCCTGCATCGGTGAGATGGTGAGCGATACGTTCAGCAACTCGCCGGTTTTGGTCTGCCGGACGGTCTGGTAGTGATCGATCCGTTCGCCTTGTCCGATGCGTTTCATGATGCCGGGCAGTTCGTCGCGCCGCCCGGGCGGAAAGATAGTTGAAATCGATCGCCCGATCATCTCCTGCCGCGGTGTATCCGAATATGCGCTCCGCGCCTCTATTCCAGCTGGTGACAATGGCGTTGAGATCCTTGCTGAAGATGGCGTCGTCCGCGGATTGGACAATGGAAACCAGTAAACGGCTGGTCTCCTCGGCGCGCCGGCGGGCAGTGACATCCCGGAATACCAGCACCGTTCCTTGAATAGCGCCGCTCTCGCTTCGGATTGGCGCACCGCTATCGTCGATGGGAATCTCCGTTCCGTTGTTCGCGATCAGGATGGTGTGGTTCGCCATACCGACAATCCCGCCTTCCCGCAATACCCGAGCCACCGGGCTCTCTACTTTCTCGCGGCTGAATTCATTCACGATTCGGAAAACCTCATCCAGGTGCCGGCCGACGGTCTCGGCTTCCCCCAGTCCCAGCATGGATTGGGCGATGGGGTTGACAAAGACCACACGGCCCCGCGCATCCGTGGAAATCACCGCGTCGCCAATACTGGCGAGCGTGGTACGAAGAGAGTCCCGCACCTCCTGACTTTCTTTGAGAGCCGCCTCTTGCGCCAGGAGCGCATTTCTGAGGTTGCCGTCCTGGACTTGAATTCGACTGAGCATCTCGTTGAAGCCATCGGCGAGCGCGCCCAGTTCGTCCCCGGAGAACTTTCGCGCGCGGATGCTATAGTCCCTGGTCTCCGACACACGGCGCGTGGCGTTGGCAAGCTGCGAAATCGGCTCTGCGATGATAGACCGCAGTTTCGATGAAAGCAGGAAAGCGACAAAGCTCGAGACGATAAGGATCAGAAGTACCGTAAGGCCGTACAGCCGGATGCGCTCCGAGATGGCGCCGAGATCGTTCAGCAGCAGCAGCGTTCCGATGCGCCGCTGGTTTAGCGCGATGGGGCGCCGAATGATGAGTCCGGCACCGGTGAATCGCAGCTCGTCTTGTGCTTCACCTCCCGTTTGCCCCAGCGGGCATTGCGCTGTTGAGCCGGTGCGTATGTATTGGGCAAAAAGGTCTCCATCCCGCCGGTAAATGCACGCCGCAAGCAGGTGGGGCCGCGCTTTCAAGGACGCCAACGTTTGCGTCGCCGTTTGGGGATCGTCAAAAGCGAGCGCGGCGGTGCTGTTGTCGGCGACGATCGCGGCTAACGCCGAAATATCCCGCTGGGTGGTGGCGCGAAAAAGAAGCGAATCCGCGATCACGATGCCCAGCCCGGCCAGCAGGAGCGCGGCAGCGGTGACGGACATGATGATCACCATCAGTTTTTGCTTGATCGGCATGTCGCGGAATGGATGCATCGAGTGCCGGCCTATTTCTCCACGGACCTGGCTACGTTCATCAGTCTCGAACTCAGCGTGATCCTGGCCTTCGCCGCCGCTGCTTGATCGATGTCGAACCGCACGCGGCGATCCTGGATGACGAAAGCGATGATGCCGCCATCGCGAAGGAACTTCTCGCCTTCGCCGACGGTCAAAACGCCAGGGCCTAAATCAGCCAAAGTCCGGGCAACGTCTTTTTCCGACTTCGCCGACAAATAAAACCTGGCACGCTTTCGGTTCCGGCTGGCGCCGTATCCTCTGAACAACGAGTTGCGTCCGTTCACCGCTTCTCCCCTCACCATTTCATCCAGAGTATTTCCGAACGGATCTTCTCCCAGGATGCAGATGGCGACCGGCGAATTCTCATCCGCAAAGGCCGACGCCGGCCATTGCACGAATTTCGTGAAGTTGAGTAGGAATGCCGCTTTCACCTGGTATTCCAGCGGTTCCGCTTCGGCGGCGCGGGCCGGATCACTGGTGATGGACACGCATGCCAGCAACAGAATCGCCGCGGCCAACGCCATTCCGCCGCGGAGGCGTCCCGGCAAGGCGCGGATGGGATTGATTAGCGAATCTGCGTTGATAAACGCCATATTGGTGCCGCCGGTCCAGCGCTATTTGCTCCACGTCAGCCGGGCGTAGGCGCTTCGCCGGATGAGCACCAGGGGTCCCGGATCGCCTCCATCTTCCGCATGAGACGGTTGAAAAAGATTCTGGCCGATGACGGACAAATCGAACTGACGGCTGATGCGCCAGCCGAGCCGCGCGTCGGCTGTGGAATACGCGGGGACCAGCTGGCCGGGCAGCGCGCTGACATACCGGAAGTCGAAATCCGCTTGAAAGCGCTTGGAGAAATCGACCGCCATTTGAATCGACACCTGGTGTTGGGGGCTGGATCCGACGATCCCAGGCGCGGTGCCGACGTCATCGGAATGCGGCGCTCTTCCGATATTCATGTGCAGAAACGAATAGGAGCCCCGCAGCCGCAGAAAATCCTTCGGCCTCCATTCGGGAGCGATTTCCACTCCCTTGGTATAGCCGAGCAGTCCGTTGCCGAATTGGGCCGGCAGCAGGAAGTGCGCGGGCTCCGGGCTGGTTTCCAGATAAGGCGCTCCGGTGATGTCTTCGCTGAACAGGTTATGGTAGTGATTGTAAAACGCCGCGATATCGACATAGAGATTCGTGCGCAGCAGGTCGCGATACCCGAGTTCGTAGCCGTTGAGCTGCTCCGGCGCGAAGTTGTAATTCGCGTTGAAACGGGCGAAGTAAGGCGTGCCGTTGGGAGTTGCGCCGACGTACCCCAAAAGGAAAAATTCTCTTCCGCATCGGAGGGTGTTCGCAAGGCATGCGTATAGGCGGCCCAAACGTCTGGTTTTTGGTGGGCGTCCATAGCAGCCTGGCACTCGGCTCGGCGCCAAAATTGGCGAAATTGGTCCGCAACAGCTTGGTCCCCAGAGTCAGCGACAGGCGGTTGTTCACCAGCCCGATCTCATCCTGAAAGAACCCGGTGAAAAGATCGTCGGTGCGGTTAAAGGGAATAAACGTCAGGCCGGAAACCACCTCGATATCATGGACCGGGCCGCCGCGCGCCCCCAGGCCCCAGGTAACCTCGTTGCGCGCCGGCAGTCGAAGGCGCTGCAGAAAATCGACATCCACGGTATTCCGATTCTCGCCAAAATTCGGCTCGTGGCGATTGGTTCGGTCATAGTAGGCCTGCACCTGGATATCGTTGCCTTCGCTCAGCGTGCGTTTCCATTGCCCCAGGATATTCCAGCCGGAGAGATAAGCGTTGGCGTCTACGATTTGCGAGTACGGCTGCGTATAGCTGGTGGCCTGCACGCTCTCGCCGGCAATCTCGTCGTAGGCGTCGCCCTGGACGGTGAAGGCATCGCGGCGCCCGCCGTCCAATCCATGCGAAATCCGGTTTGGGTGGCTCGCCAATCGTCGAAGTTCCGGCCATCGGAGTGGTCCTCCGGGCCGCGCGTAAAGCCCTTGCCGTAGATGCGATAGTTGAAGCCGTCCGCTTGCCGCCGCCGTAGCGGAAATCAGCGAAGCCCTGCTCGAAATCGCCGCCGCCCACGGTTGCCAGCATTCCCTGCGTATCCTGCGCCGATTTCGTGATGATGTTGATGACGCCGTTCACCGCGTTTGGCCCCCAGATGGTGCCGCCCGGGCCGCGGATCACCTCGATCCGGTCGATATCTTCCATCATGGTGTCCTGAACTTCCCAATAGGTGCCATCGAACAACGGAGTGTAAACAGTCCGGCCGTCAATCAGGACCAGCACCGAGCGCGTAAGGCGGCTGCCAAATCCGCGAATTCCGATCGACCATTTGTTGCTGTCGATCCGCGCCACCTCCACGCCGGGCGCGAGGCGCAATGCTTCTGGAATGCAGGTTGCCCCGGAACGCCGAATATCTTCGCCGGTGATGACATAGATCGCCGCCGGCGTCTGTGAAACCTTGGTCGGCTCCTTGGAGGGTGTGGTGACTTCGATTTGGGACAGCTGTTCCAGGCTCAGGTTCTTGAGCGCTGACGGACCGTTCGCGCTGGGCTGACCAGACTGCGGATTATCCGCTCGGGCGGTGTGGGCGAACGCGGCGAGCACCAGCCATAGAACGATCCGAAGGTTCCACTGCATGCGAAGTCTAGTCTTTCCTCTCGTCGGGTCACCGGCTACCTCGGGGCGTACTAGTACTTTCAGGACCCTGGGCGCAGTTCATCAGTTGGATTACGTATCCATAACAAGACTCCGCTGGGCAGTCTTTGTTTCAGCAATTTGTTTGAACAGGCCGCTGAAATCTCGCACCAACATTTTCGACCGATTATGATTCGGCCTTCCAGGGCGCCTGGCCGGCCAGAGCGGTGTAGAAACCCCAGATGGCGAGCGCGGCGATGGTTGCGAGCGCCAGGGTGGAGGGTGTGAAGTACCAGGCCGAGGGGTTCAGCGTAAGCGGAATGTTCAGCGCCAAGCCGGCGGTGTAAAGCGCGGTGGCGAATGTCACCAGGCCGAAGCGCAGTGCTCCGGCGGCGAGCGCGGCGTACAGGATCGCTTGTATGGGCCAATCCAAAACCGGATATGGCGACGACACGGACCTCAGGGCCGTGAACAGCAGCACGAAAGCGATGGCGCCCAGCCACGATTTTCGCAGCAGCGCGCGGAAGAGAAAAAGGATGAGGAACGAGATCAGCGTGTTGATAATGGAGGCGGGGAGATTCAGCAGCCACGCTCCGATGGCGCTGCGGGCGCCGCCTAGGAAGGTCTCATCGGCACTCGGCGGAGGCGCGCCAAACAGGGCTGCCAGGTGAAACCGCAGGGCATACAGTTCACAGAGGAACACGCCCAGCGCGACGCCGTAGAGCACATCGCGGCCAACCAACGGGTCCCGCCAGCGGCCGCCTAGCACCCGTGTCCATGAAATGATGGCTTGCGGCCAGTAACGGCGAACATAGGGTTCGAGCGCCAGATAGAGCACCCACACGGCGCCACCCCAAAGGAGCGAGGTACTGACGGCCAGGATCAATAAAAAGACGAAATTTCCGATGGAACCGAAATGGGCCCGGAATGCCCACAGAGCCAGATGAAGAACAAAGATGAGTACGGCCAGACGCAGGGCGCTCCGTCGATCGCCTTTGCCGCGAATGACGTTCCGACGCGCCAGGAAGGCCGCTGCCGGAACCGGCAGGAACAGGATGCCATCCAATAATATTCGGGCGATGAAATCGCCGGTGCCCCCCGGGTTGCTCGACGGCATGCGCTCTGGCCGGCTCCATGGTCCGGTTAAATAGAAGAAGACGGGGCGGCCGTGCCAGGCAGCGGCTTCGACGTGCAGCGGACGATTCTTATAGCCAGGCCACTGGCCGGTCCAAGCCTGGCGCGCGTCGGAAGCCGCCAGCGATGCCCACACCGGAGTCGCAGGCTTGAATTTGGATATGTCGAGGCCGGCGGCGGTGAACAGAGCATTCCAATCCGGCGCGGGCGTCTGCTTGGGCGGATCTTCTTTCTCCGGCGGGATCGCTTCAAAGTAAGTGAGGCGGCCCTCGGGATCCAGCCGGACGTTGATCATGCCGGATGTGGTGGGCTGGGGATCGGTCTCCTGGATCTCACCCGGAATAAGCTCTTCATTGTGCAAGCCCATGGCGAACATCGGTTCCGGGCTTTGGCGATACCAGAACTTCAGAGGCGAGGGACGGCTGCGGGCAATTTCGTCCCATTGCGGGAAAGGCCCGTCGGACTTCGCTGCAGCGTTCAGAAACTCCGAATTGTCATCGAAGGCGTAAGCGGAATCGGCGGGCGGCTCTGTGTATCCGAGGCTCTGAATCAAGTCTCGAGCCTTGTCGACCAGCACTTCGGGCGGCTTGGTGAGTTGCGCCTTTTCAATCATGCTGAACGTCGCGATCAGAATGACAAAAGCCACCAGGCCCGCAAATGCGGCGGCGAGCGTTGGAACCGCGATCTTCCAGGGGAGTGCCTCGGTGCTTCCCGCGGCGGCCACCATTTGAGGTGAAGGAGTCTCCCCGGCGGCCAGGGCGGCGGCCAACGGATCGCCGCCGGGGAGCCGCGCTGCCACCGCCAGAGCAGACGGCGGACGATTGCGAGGCTCGGATCGAGGCAGCGGAGAATGGTGCTTTCCACCGCCGGATCAAGTTCTTTCACCAGCGACGACGGGCTGACAGGAGTGGTCTCGCTGTGCAGGCGCACCAGTTCCGCCAGCGTGGATGCTTCAAACGCGCGCTTACCGGTGAAGATCTCGTACAGCACCAGTCCCAGCGAATAGATGTCGCTTTGCGCGGTGACTTCTTTTCCGGCCAGTTGCTCCGGCGCCATGTACGCGGGAGTGCCGTTGCGAATTTCGTCGCCAGGAATTTCGTCGGCGAGCGCAGCCAGGCCGAAATCGGTGACGACGGCGGTGCCACGTCCGTTGAGCATGACGTTGGCGGGCTTCAGGTCGCGATGCAGAACGCCCTTGGCGTGCGCGGCGGCCAGGCCGGCGCACATCTGCCGGGCGATCTCTACGGCTTTGTCGGAAGGCAGGCGCCCGATGCGGCGCAGCAGGGAGCCCAGATCTTCGCCATCCACGTACTCCATCGACAGATAAGGCTGCCCGTCCACTTCGCCGAGATCGTAGACCCGGCATACGTTGGGATGCGAGACTTGCCGCGCGATGCGAACTTCGTTGTAGAAGCGAGCCAGCGCGGCTGGATTGCGCGCCGCCACCTCGGGCAGAAACTTGAGCGCGACCTCCTGGCCCAGCGTCAGATCGTGCGCGCGATACACTTCGCCCATGCCGCCGCGGCCGAGCAGCGCGACGATCCGATAGCGATTGGCCAGCAGCGCACCGGGCAGGAAGCGGCCTTCGTTGAGCGAACCGGACGAAGAAGAAAGGGGACTGTGGGAGGGCGTCCGCGCGGGCGTAGGAGTGCTGGGAGGCTCGGCCACGGTCTGCGTCGGCAGGGGCACGCTCCCATTGAGCGCCGCGCCACAAGAAAGGCAGAACCGGCTGGATTCCGGGACGTCTTTCGCACAGCTATGGCAGGTCATGAGGGTTCCGTTGCGGCGTGTCCTCAGTCGTCGTGATGCATAATCGCTTCCTGATCGGCAATGGCTTTGTCGCGCGCCATTTTGGAGTTCGCCTTGCGAGCGGAATTGATATTGTTCTGCCGGATGCTGGCCGAATCGACGCTAAACATCGAGATGAGCTGCTCCAGCTTGTGCCCTTCGCAAGCCGGGCAGGCGGGCTCGGATTTCAAAACGAGCGCTTCGAACTGCTCACCGCAGTCCAGGCATTTGAAGTCGTATATGGGCACGGGATTCTCCTTTTAGGCCATATCCATTATGCTAACCTCAAGTTCCTTATGGCCACCACCGATTTCACGGAGCGCCGCGCAGCGTTCCGCAAGCTGCACGAGAGCGGGTGTTTTGTGATCCCGAATCCTTGGGATGTCGGGACCGCGCGGTATCTGCGGCATCTCGGATTCCAGGCTCTGGCCACCACCAGCGCGGGTTTCGCATTCTCACACGGATTGCCGGACGCGGGCGTGTCGCGCGACCTGGTGCTCAGCCACATTGCCGAGATTGTTTCTTCCGTTGATTTGCCGGTGAATGCCGATTTCGAGTCGGGTTACGCGCAGGAGCCGAAGGGTGTCGCCGAGAGTGTGCGCCTGTGCGTGGCGACGGGCGTGGCGGGACTTTCGATTGAGGACTCGACCGGCGATCGATTGAAGC